>NC_019427.1:0-1312500 GCF_000312705.1 Anabaena sp. 90 | reverse complement strand
CTCTTTAACAGCAGACATACAATGCCACCTGCGGACCCTTTACGCCCAATCATTCCGGATAACGCTTGCATCCTCCGTATTACCGCGGCTGCTGGCACGGAGTTAGCCGATGCTTATTCCTCAGGTACCGTCATTTTTTTCTTCCCTGAGAAAAGAGGTTTACAACCCAAGAGCCTTCCTCCCTCACGCGGTATTGCTCCGTCAGGCTTTCGCCCATTGCGGAAAATTCCCCACTGCTGCCTCCCGTAGGAGTCTGGGCCGTGTCTCAGTCCCAGTGTGGCTGATCATCCTCTCAGACCAGCTACTGATCGTCGCCTTGGTAGGCTCTTACCCCACCAACTAGCTAATCAGACGCAAGCTCTTCTTCAGGCAGCAAGCCTTTCACCTCTCGGCACATTCGGTATTAGCCACCGTTTCCAGTGGTTGTCCCCAACCTGAAGGTAGATTCTTACGCGTTACTCACCCGTCCGCCACTAAATCCCTAAAGATTCCGTTCGACTTGCATGTGTTAAGCATACCGCCAGCGTTCATCCTGAGCCAGGATCAAACTCTCCATTTTGGTTCTTTCGAGTTTGTCGGCTCCGAAATTAATTAAAATCTCGAATCCTCTTTAAATTATCTTGACGACGAGGATTGGTTTAATCTATTCTTTCAAAGTATTATTTTTTCTCGGTTCAGTTGCCGTGAGTTGTTTTATCTCCCCGGCACTTAACTAATATAGCAATCCTTCCTTTTCTTGTCAAGGGGGTTGGGAAAATATTTTTTTGGCAGGGGAAATAATAGCTGAAATCTTTGTGAAAATAGGGATTCAGCCTATTTTCTAAGTTATCAGTCTGGTAAAAAAACAGGAATTATCTTTTTGGTCTCATGCAGGTTAGCGAAGGAATCAATCGGCGATAAAGGGGTTAAACTCTATGTTCCCCTGATTTTTAGTGATAATCATGGCTTTTTGCCATCCTGATCATAGTATTTGAGATTACTTATTTGGAGGTTTTTGAGGGTGAAGCCTTTTGCAAATGTAGTAATGTATTATACAGTTGCTTTTTTAAATTATTGTTGTTTTGGATTTCTAAGGTGATTTTATTGAATCTTTCAACTGTAAGACCACTATCCTCGACTATTTTTTGAGAATGGTTGCAGTAATTTCCGGCAATATCTTTGGCTTTGCCAGGTAGTGCATTGATACTTGTAGGATCATTACAGATCACTTGGGGAACATCTTTGCTACCGATGAGTTTTTTTATTTCCTCAAAGGCTTGCTGACGGACTGGTTCCATCCCCAATACAGCTTTTGCATAGTTAGTTACTTCTGTATTGTTGATGTTTAAGGTTTGAGCGATTCCTTGGGAATTGAAGCCGAAAGTCCCGAATATCAGACTTGCAGTGGCAATAGTTGCCAAAATCAAGGGTTGAGAGAGAATTCGCTGCAACCGTTTGGTTGAATGAAGACTGTAAATTGTGAGCATATATAATACAGGTGACACAGAAGGACAAACAGGAAATGTGATCGATCATAAGTTTGAATTATTTTCTGAATTAGAAGTTCCAGTCAAGCAAGATTGAATCAATATATTGATATTGATGGGGTTATTAAATGCGGCGACATATTTGACAAAGTTCGATGACTTTAGTTTGTAGGGTTGAGGTTTCGGATACACCTTGCTTGAGGCTGACTTCTAATTCTAATAGCAGTGGTAAGGCAGAGATGAGTTGTTGTAGGGGGAGAGATTTGACTTCTTGCTGTAGGAAGTAGATGCGTTTGGGGTTAGAGATTTCCGCACCTTGAGCGATCGCTTGCGGGTTGCGTTCACCACTGTCCATCATCATTTTTACTAATAACCAGGTGCGAAATTGACCTATGAGTGTGGCAACTATCCGTAAACCCGGTTCGGCTGCATTGCTGAGATCACCTAAGATTCCTAAGGCTTTTGGGGTGTCTCCAGTTCTGATGGCTGTTGCTAGTTGTAAGGTGTTTTGAGTGGTATTTCTGACTAATTCCGATACTGTATTCACATCTAAAGGTTTGCCACTACCTTCTGTATAAAGACGTAATTTTTCTAGTTCATTGTAGAGAAGACGGGTATCGTTACCTACTGATTCGGCTAATAGTTCGGCGACGAGGGGACTTATTTTTATACCGACAGTTTGAGCGGCTTGTTGAACTGATTGGACTAAAAGTTCGGTTTTCCAAGGGGGAATTAGGGGAAATTCGGAAATTGTAGCAAATTGCTTGAGGAGTTTTGTACTTTTAAGGCGTTCATCTGGTTTGTTGCGACTGGTTAATAGTAAGGTGGAATCTGGGGGGATGACTTTGAGAGTGCGTTGTAATTCGGCTAGGATAGGCTCTGGACAATTTTGCCCCAGAGTGGTGTTAATGAGCCACACGAAACGCCCACCAGCCCCGAATGGTGGTGTCATTGCTTGATTTAAAGCTTGGACTATTGAATCGGGTTGATCTGCGGGAAATGAGGTATAGTTAAAACTAGTCCAGAGGGGATCAAGGATGCGATCTCGTAAAGTTACTACGGCTTTTTCCATGGCAAAATCGTCTTCCCCCCAGTAAACATATATTGGCATAGCAATTTAAAATTAAAAATTAATTTGGTCAAATTGAGTAAATCTCCCTACAATCTATCAAAAGAGCGCAAGGTGATCAAGATTGGACGACAACTACCAAATCTATTTAAATCGGGTAGCACACATGACGCTACCAGAAGCTTACAAAACCCAGATTCAGCATATTCAGGAATCTTCTAAATTTCGGGTTCATGCTGGAGTAAGAGTTGCTACACCCTTTCCAGGCTATACGCTGATTACCCCACCAGCAGCAGAAGACCTGAAAAACGCTGCTTTCTACGGTCAAATAGAAGCCTATCAACGGCAATTATTAGAGCTACCCATTGGTGGTGATTTGATTGTACCTGTTCCTGCTGTGAGTTTTCATCTGACGGTGGCAGATTTAATTTGGGATAGTGCTTTTCATCATGCTTGTACAAAAAATCCCCAATTTGCTGAAGATTTGAATTCTCAGTTGGCTGAGATGTTTCAACAATATCAACAATTGATGACAAAGGGATCTCCTATATCTTGGCAAATGTTGGGGTTGATTGTGATGCCAAGGGCTGTAGGTGTGTGTTTAGTACCAAAGGATAAACGTTCTTATGAGGAAATTATTCAGTTCCGACGGATAATTTATCAAAATCGCACGTTAATGGGCTTGGGTATTGAGCAGCATTATCATTTTACGGCTCATGTAACATTGGGGTATTTTAGCGAAATTCCCCCAGAGTTAGATCGGGTAAATCTGAATACAATGTTTTGTGAGTTTAATCAATCATTGCCGTTAGATACTCCAGATTTTCTCATTAATAAGGTGGAATTACGAAAATTTGATAATATGATCCGCTATTATCGTCAACCAGACTGGCCGAGTTTGGATTTTTAAGTAATTCATAGTAGGGGTTTAGCAGTGCTAAACCCCTACAAACTCGACACATATAAATAATTTTAATCAAGAGATATTTCCTATTTTTGCTTTTTCCACTTTCTCAACTTGTTTGGGCGCTTCTATTTCGTTGAATAGTTGGATAGCTTCATTAAAGTTGGTGTGGCTTTTTTCGGTTTCACCAATTTTTTGATATGTTACCACATTCACTTCAAAAATGTGGCATTCGCCATAAGTCCTGGTTCAGATGAATTATCACGTAAATAGCCCATTATGGATGAAAATCGCCTCTAATATTCAGGTTGTTGATAGGCAAGATAAACAGCTTCTAAAAATACATCTGAAGCAATATTCCCTGGGAGAATTTCTAAGTTAATAATAGATTGAACTTGTTGGGTGAGTTTTAAAGAAAGTGCTATTCTGGCTTTTTTTGACATTCCACTCCGTCGCTGTAAATATTCTCGAATAATGGCAAAATCATCGGGTAATAAAGATGATAAATCGGCTATTTCTCGTAACTGAATATGGAAAGATTTAGCTGCTTCAGAAATAGCTAAACTTGATGATTTTACAACTGTTTCTGATTGAATCACAATTGTCCCAGCGGCTAAATCACCAAGACGCTTTTCTCGATTACTGAAAGTAATTAAAAAAGCACCGATAAATAAAGATTCATCAAGAGGACGGAGTAAAGCTCGTAATGCTGCTTGTTGTAAACCCACAGGTCTACCATCATCTCGCACAACACGAATTTTAGCAATACGTTTACCTGGTGTTTGTCCTTGCCAAAGAGTTTCAAATAAGACGAAATAACCTGTGTAAATAAAGAACAGACTTAATAGAGATATGGCTATCAACCACAAGCCGAAATTAGAGCCAAAAATACTCACTCCAACATCAGTTATTTGTTGAAAAATAAACGACCATATCAACGCAATTACCACTAAAGTAAAAGCCAAAATTAGATAGTCAATCATTAATGCTAAAGCCCGACTACCAATTCCAGCCAGGGTAAATTCTATTTCCACACTTTCGGGTGTGGTGAATTTAATGCGATTAAAAAGGTGCATTTTTTATATTTAAATATCGTGGTCACGTAATTGTAAACCCAACCCTTCTCGCCGACTTCTGAGGTCATAGTAAATAACTGCTTTAACTGTTTGCCAAAAAGGTGCAATTAAGGCCAAACCAGCAAGAGTTAGTCCAATTATTAACAGAGAAAATATCATTGAAAAACCAACATTTCCTTCCCTTAGTAAAGGTGTGAAAATTAGCTGAATAATACTAGTGATGATTTGAATAATAAATTGGATGGGAATGGTGATTAAAGCACTAATAAGAGAAATTGCCAGAATTCTGCCAATATTTCCCTTTGTTAGTTCCCAACTACGATTAATGGTTGAACTACCATTAACATTATCTTCAATTGCTAGAGGAACATCTACTAAATAAAACCTAGTTCCTATCCACAAAATACCTGTAAAAATGATTATCATGACTACCAAAGTTATTAAAATGATAATACCTATATTAGCTGGATTTGCATCCTGTAATCCTCCTAGTAATGCGGTTGGTATACCTATCAATAAACTGCCAATAAGTACAAATCCAAGCATAATTCCTATACTAATGGCAAGCATGAGGATCATGTTCACAAAAAATTCCCACAAGCGGGAATTGACAAATCGTTTACCTGATGAAACACTTTCCGGTTGGTTAACTAATTCCCCAAAAGCTAATCGAGAAATCAGGGCTGAAAGGGCATAAAATTTCACCCAACCGTAAATGGGAACTAGTAACCAAGCATAAGCTTTAAGAGCTATGAAAAAATATTCTTTAAGATGAGAACGGTACAATCGTATTCCCGCACTGACAACACTACCTACACTTAACGGTTGAATAGGGTTAGGAGAATTAAGATTTCCAGACATGGTGTTAATTTTTTCCTAAAATACGGCGCTTACTTTGAAGTTATTTTAAGCTAATCTGTACTAAGTATTTAGAGTATTTAGAAATTTTATGAATATTCAACGTTGGATAGGAAGACGAGAGGCTAATTGGCAGCGTTTAGACGCTTTGTTAAAGAAGGTGGAACAAAAACGGTTAAAGTCTCTCCGTTCTGCGGAAATTAGGGAATTAGCGAGTTTATATCGTTCCGTGGCGGCGGATTTAGCTAGGGCGCGTACCCAGCAAGTAGGTAAAACTTTAATTCAAAGTTTACAATCTTTGACAACTCGCGCCTATACACAAATTTACCAGGGTTCGCGGCGACAGGAATGGCAAGCGGCTAAGGAATTTTACCTATGGGGATTTCCTCAAGTGGTGCAGCAAACGTTCCTATACATTGCCACAGCCACCGCTATGTTTGTTTTTGGAGGCTTAATTGCTTGGTGGTATGCTTGGCAAGATCCGAGTTTTATGTCGTTGGTAGTACCGGAAAGATTGATTTCCCTGGTGCGAGATAAGCATGAATTATGGATGGGTTCGATTGTGGGGATTGAACCATTAGCTTCTAGTAATATTATGATGAATAATATTTCTGTGTCTTTTGGGGCTGTGGCTGGGGGAATTACGGCGGGTTTATATACGACTTATTTATTAGTATTCAATGGTTTGTTAATGGGCGCTATTGGTGCTTTAGTTGCTCAAAACAATCTGGCTTATCCATTTTGGGCCTTTGTATTTCCCCATGGTGCTTTGGAATTACCTGCGATATTTTTTGCAGGAGGTTCAGGTTTGTTACTGGCAAGGGCAATTTTATTTCCTGGTAAATATCGTCGTCTGGATGCTTTGAAGTTTTATGGTTCTTTGGCTGTACAATTGGTTTTTGGGATTGTGGTGATGTTGATTGTTGCTGCTTTAATTGAGGGTTTTTTCTCACCAAATCCGGTTATTCCCAATCCAATTAAATATTTAGTAGGGATGGGTTTGTTTGTGGTTTTGGTGCGGTATTGTAGTCGGAAGAAGAAAATATGAGCTACATTTTTTCTCACGCAGAGACGCAGAGGCACGGAGAGAAATAATTTAGAGTTGGTTACGGGCTTTAATTTGTAAATATTTATCAACTAATTGTTCGGAAATTTGATTTGCTGGTGCGTCAAGAACTAATACTCCTTTTTGTTTTAATTGGGCAAATGCCAGTTGTCTTTGTGCTAATAAATCTAGTGCAACTGCGCGAATATAAGATTGTGTGGCATCTTCAGTAAATGTATGTGCTAAATTATCAACTTGAGGATCTCGCAGGGTGACGCAAAAGGGTAAATAGCGGGGTGCGAGTCTGGTAAGGGCTGCGAGAAGTTCGGAGGAAGCGGTGATATCAACTAAGTCCGTAATGATGACTACGAGCGCTCTGCGGGTTTGTTGTTTGACGACGTGGGTAACTGCACCTAAATAATCAGATTCGAGTAATTCTGGTTGAATGGGGGTGAGTTTATCAATGAGTTGGTTGAGATGATTTTGTCCGCGTTCTGGAGGTATCCACGTATGTAGTTTGTTGTCAAATACACCAATACCAACGCGATCGCCTCTATGCAATCCTGCCAATGCTAGGGATAATGTCGTATTTAAACCCCAGTCAAATCGTTGCAAACTTTGAACTTTTGCTGTCATCAATCTGCCACGATCTAGTAATATCAATAATGTTTGTTCTTGTTCTGGTTCTAAAACTCTAACTAGGGGTCCTGTATTACCATAAGCACGTCTTGCGGTAGCTTTCCAATCAATAAACCGCAAATCATCACCGCTGCGGTAGTTTCGTAATTCGGCAAATTCTGTGCCTATTCCCATTTGCCGAGTTTTACGGATAGAACCTGATGATTGTAATGTGAGACGAATGGAGAGCGATCGCAATCCTATTAAATCAGGATATACTTTTACCTGTGTACTGTGGGGAATTTGCCAATCATGCCACACTAACCCCCACATTCCTAACTGTCGCACTTGCATATTTCCCCAAGAAAATTCTCCCCTTTGATTTGGGTAAACTGTGTAAGTTGATTCTTGATTTTGATTAGCATTTATATTAGCTGTAACTGTGGTTGTAGAAACAGCAAATTCTTGTGGGTAATAATCGCGGATTTTAATAACTGCATCAATTTTCCCAGCTTGAACTTTTAAAATAACTGAATTATCTCTACCAATAGATAAACGTAAAGGTAATTCGCGGGTAATTTCTACGCGCTTCGCTTTCATTCCCCAACCGTCAACTACCATTAAAATTAAAACGGTAATATCAAATAAACAAGTTATGATTATGGTTTGATAAATTCCCAAAATCATAGATAAAATTGGGGAAATAAATATTCCCGCAATTAATAAAAAATAAACTTTTTTGGAGGGAATCATGATTTTTGTTTCGTTATCTAGGAACAGGAACTTGATTGATTACTGCTGCAACTACTGCATCAATTTGTAAACCATCTAGCATTGCTTCCGGTTTCAATAATAAACGATGACGCAATAAGGGTGAAGCCACTGATTTTACATCATCTGGAGTTACAAAATTCCTTCCCGATAACCAAGCTGCGGCTTGAGAAGTTTGCAACCAAGCACCCGCAGCGCGAGGAGATGCACCTAAAGCTAAATCAGGATATTGACGGGATTTTCTGACAATTTCTAATAAATAATCAACTATTGTTTCTGATACTTGAACTTGTTTTACAGCTTGTCTAGCTTGCAAAATATCAATTACTGTGGTGATAGGTTTTAAGTTGGCAATATCTGCACGTTTTGCAGTAAATCCAGACTGACGATTTAATAACATTTGTTTTTCGGCTGCTTGTTCTGGATAATCTACAATTAACTTAAACAAAAACCGATCTAATTGTGCTTCTGGTAAGGGATAAGTTCCTTCAAATTCTAAAGGGTTTTGGGTAGCAATTACCCAAAATAAATCAGGTAATGGTAAACTTTCACCGTCGAGGGTAACTTGCATTTCTTCCATTGCTTCCAAAAGTGCAGCTTGGGTTTTTGGAGGAGTGCGGTTAATTTCATCGGCTAAAAGTATTTCTGTAAAAACGGGACCTTTTTTTAATGTGAAATCGCGGGTATTTAAGTCAAAGATATTTGTCCCTGTAATATCTGACGGGAGAACATCTGGAGTTAGTTGAATACGGCGAAAATCAGATTGGATTAATTGTGCCAATACTTTAACTAACAATGTTTTTGCTGTGCCAGGAACTCCTTCTAAAATAATATGTCCACCTGCTAATAAGGCAATTAATGTCTGTTTAATCAAAGCGGGTTGTCCAACAACTATTTGATTAATTGCTTTTCCCAGATTAATTAAAACCGAATTATTAGTTTCACTCATATTTATCAATCACTCACAAAAAAAGGAATAAAAAAAAGATTTCGAGAAATATCATATTCATCAAAAGATCTATACCAAATTTATCTAAAGCTGCACAGAATCATAATCATCCGTATTTATCTGCGTTTATTTGCGTTCATCTGCGTTTAATTATTTTCGCAAATTACGCCATTTCTCTAACCAGCTTATCAGTTCTCGTTCACTTATTCGACGTTTTTGTGATTGTAGTTGTAAGACTGCATTAAGTTTTTCTGTATTATTCCCTATTTGTTCTTCCCAGATTTTTAGTAAAACCTGATTGTCTAAAGGAATTTGACTCAAACCCAAAGTTTTCTGAAGTTGTATTTGTTCTTCTTTCCCTAGCATTTCGACAACAAAATCAGTAGATTCTGCTTTTTGTAAAACTCCCGCTAAAGCTTGAATATAAGCCTGACTGTTATCTATCAAGGATGTTTTTAAGGTTACTGATTTACCAAAGCGGCGATTTTCTGCCCAAGTTAATGCCAATAATAGGACAATTAGCTGGATAAAGGCTGGTAATAGGGGAGTTTTTGCGAAATAATTTAATATACTATCTTCTCCTAGTTTTTTCTGAATATCTTTATCTTTATAGCCATGTATATATTCATCTACAAATACTTTTTGACTATTTTTGCTGACTAAATCTGCTAATAATTTAAAATTACTGTCATTGTTTTGATAGGCATTAGCAGCTAAATATGGTGTTGTTGCTAAAATTACTTTGCCTTTACCAAACTTTTTCTGCCAAATTATTGTCCCAAATTTGTCTTCTAGTGTGATTTGTTCTTCCTGGGAAATATTATATCGGCGGCGGGTATCAATCTTGACTTTTCCGAAGGTTGATTGCTGCTGTGTACTAAATGCTGCTGCGGTTACTGGTTTTTTAATTCCTAAAATTACTAGGTTATTCCCTTTTGCTATCCATTCTTCTTGTTCTGAATATATTTCTATTTCTTGAAGGGTGCTATTAACTTGTAATAAGGTAATAGGGTTCTTTGTTGTTGGTAAATCACTAAATGGTTTTTGCCAACGTTGAATACTGATATTTTGATCTTGCATAAAAGCATACCACGCACCATAGCCATCAGGGCTGCGGTTATAAGTAGAACCACTAGTTATTTGGGTATTGGGGGCTGCTATAGTGGTAAGTAAAATAATCACGGCTAAGACTATCGCACCTAACCAAGCAACGCGCTGATTGCGTTTCATGATTTATCTGAATTAGGAATTTCCAAGAAAAAAATTATCCCAATAAATGAACAAAAGAACCACAGAGGCACAGAGAACACAGAGAGAGAAGAAATAGAGAGAGTTTTTGCGTTAGTTTTGGGACATATTTTTATTTGGAAGTCCCTTAAAAGAAACTTTTACTCCTGACTCCTGACTAATGATTCCTGGATTTTTCTATAAGCTTGCCAACACTGTTGATAATTTTCTGCTAACATTTCATGCTCACTAAAGCATAATTGTTCATGGGTGTTAATTAATGTTTGATATGGTTGAATGAGAGTGACAGAGGATTTGAGTAATTGCAGATATTCTCCGTCTGTGCGGCTAGGTTGTTGGTGGGCGATCGCTTGTTCATGCAATTGCTGTAGCATTGCTAAATACACACAACGACAAGCCTCTGTGTAATTATACTGTTGGTGAAATTCCTGAGCTTGGTTTAACAGTAAGGCAATTGATGTTTCCCTAGAATCAGCTTTGGTTCTAAAACCTGGAGAATTACTCATTGCATTTAGCCAAGCATAGATATAAGGATTGAATTCTTGCCATAATCGCCAACCTATCCATACCACGAATAAACCCAATCCTAACCAAAATAGGATATTTAGTAATTCACCTAACCAGGGATTGATTGACCAACCAGGCGGTAATTCTGGTAAAGTTTTTTGAAACCGGGAAAATTGGTATTCTATCCATTCCCCTACTTGTTGTTGGAATAAGGAAAATTCCCACACCCAATTTGTTTGTTCAAAAGCATCTGTAGTCATAAAACAGAATGGCTCAATCTACTATTCATTTACATTATTACTGCTAAAGCTAATTTAGTATAAAAGAGAATTTTGCAAATGACTATTTACTTTTATCAAGTTTCCCAGCCCTATGGTTGTTTTTCTAACTTTTCTCCCCACAGTATTAACATTGACGGTACTGACTGGCCAACCGTTGAGCATTATTATCAAGCACAAAAGTTTGTTGGTAGTCCCGATGCTCCCATTATACCTTTAATTCACGCTGCTGTTAGTCCTGAACAGGCTGCTGCTTTAGGGCGTTGTCCCTCTCGTCGTTTCCGTCCAGATTGGGAATTGGTGAAAACTCAAGTTATGCGGATTGGGGTACTACAAAAATTTATCACTCATGCTGATATTAGGGAAATATTATTAATCACAGGTGATGAAATGCTTATAGAAAATTCCCCTACAGACTGTTTCTGGGGCTGTGGTGCAAATCATACGGGAGAAAATCATCTCGGTAAAATCCTCATGAGTGTACGTGCAGAAATCCGCTCACAATTCTTGAAAAGATGAAAACCTTTTATACTGGTCGCTTATATAAAATATTGTTTACTGAGAATATCATCAAAAAAAGCTGATATTCTAAACAGAGTTTGTAATTTTACCAAGTAGTAATTCTGATGAAAAATAGAAAACAACAACATAATTGGCTGGTGTTACTGGTAGGTAACGGCTAT
Source organism: Anabaena sp. 90 (assembly GCF_000312705.1). Taxonomy (NCBI): domain Bacteria; kingdom Bacillati; phylum Cyanobacteriota; class Cyanophyceae; order Nostocales; family Nostocaceae; genus Anabaena; species Anabaena sp. 90. The sequence goes on along the minus strand of NC_019427.1, from coordinate 1,301,028 downwards.
ATAACTTTGTCTATTAGTATTCTGTTGTTTGGTTGTGTGAGTGCAGTTACTGACTCTAGCCGTGTTTTGGCAAAAGATGATTCCTCGAAAATTGCTCAATCTCCAGCAGCAACAAAGGAAAATGCAGAACGGCTTTTGGAAGAGGGACAGGCACTTTATGAACAAGGATCAGCAGAGTCTTTGCGACAAGCAATTCAAAAATGGCAGGAGGCTAGATTATTGTATCGGGCTTTGGGCGATAGCGAAGCGCTCCGTAGGAATCGCGGTGGGGAAGCTACCACTCTCAATAATATCGGTGGTGTCTACGATGATTTAGGAGAAAAGCAAAAGGCACTGGTCTTTTACAACCAAGCTTTACCCTTACGTCGCGCTGTGGGCAATCGCGGTGGAGAAGCTATCACTCTCAATAATATCGGTCTTGTCTACTCTGATTTAGGAGAAAAGCAAAAGGCACTGGACTATTACAACCAAGCTTTACCCATACTTAGGGCTGTGGGCGATAGCGAAGCGCTCCGTAGGAATCGCAGCGGGGAAGCTATCACTCTCAGTAATATCGGTGGTGTCTACTCTGCTTTAGGAGAAAAGCAAAAGGCACTGGTCTTTTACAACCAAGCCTTACCCATACGTCGGGCTGTGGGCGATCGCCGTGTAGAAGCTACCACTCTCAATAATATCGGTCTTGTCTACAATGCTTTAGGAGAAAGGCAAAAGGCACTGGACTTCTACAACCAAGCTTTACCCATACTTAGGTCCGTAGGCGATAGCGAAGCGCTCCGTAGGAATCGCCGTGTAGAAGCTATCACTCTCAATAATATCGGTGGTGTCTACTCTGATTTAGGAGAAAAGCAAAAAGCACTGGTCTTTTACAATCAAGCTTTACCTTTAATGCGGGCTGTGGGCGATGCCTATGGAGAAGTTACCATTCTTGATAATATTCGTGCATTAGGAGGGTTTTAAGTATAGGCTTTTAAAGCTCACTGATGTTTTTTGTTTGTAAAGTTTAATTGCAAAAATATCCAATCTAATTTAAAGTTGTTATTCCAATAGTTGAAGCCATTAGAGCTTCCGTTCTATAAAACTTACCCAAAATTACCAAAGTCTAGACACATCTGGACAGCGATAACCTTAGTGTTTACTTCCTGCTTCATCACGGTCTTAGAATGACTTCTAAGAGGTTTGTCCGCTCCACAAGCTATCTCGGTAGAACTTACCGTTTCTGACCGTAGTTCCTCAAAGGAACCGCTACGCTACAGGGATAAAAATATCCGCAAACCATCGGTCAATATTCTTAGCTGCGTTGAGGTCACGATCCTCTGTATGTCCACAATCAGGACAAATATAAACGCGGTTTTTTAATGGCATTTTATGACGATGATTACCGCAGTTAGAGCATATTTGGGAACTAGGAAAGAACCTATCTACAAGGATTAGTTCACTCCCGAATTTCTCAGTTTTGTACTCTAATTGCCTTTTAAATTCATACATCCCACAATCTGCAATTGCACCTGCTAATTTGTGGTTCTTCAAAAATGCCTTAACGTGCAAATCTTCTATCTTAATTATGCTGTGGTTTTTAGCTAGATAGTAGGTTAATTTGTGAATAGAATCCTGGCGAATATTAGAAACTTTGGCGTGTAATTTAGCCAATTTTCTCACAGCTTTTTTACGGTTATTAGAGCCTTTAATTTTCCTGCTCACACTACGCTGTAAACGTTTCATGCGTTTACTCTTATGGCGGTAGGCTTTAGGATTCTCGAATACTTCACCATTACTGCAAACTGCTAATTCTTTGATACCAATGTCAACACCAATGGTCGGTCTGTCTGCAAGTATAGGAGGTTTTTCAACTTCGTATTTAACAGAAATAAACCATTTATCAGCCTGTCTAGAAATCACGCAATTATGAGTTACTGTAATCGGTAAAGGTTCTGCTAAACGTACCCAGCCAATTGACGGTAATTTAATTCTTTTACCATCATTTTTAATCGCTGGTTTCGCCTTAGTTCCTGATTCTAAATAGAAAGAATCGTGTTGTCCTTTTTTCTTGAATCGTGGTTGTTTTGATGTTTTTTACAAAACACCTATCCCAAGCCTGGCGTAAATCAGCTAACGCCTTCTGAGGGATATTTTTATTAACTTCGTAATACCAAATATGCTCAGATTTTACCTCAGCAACTAACTTTTTATGCAAGTCAATCGCTGATGGTAATTTAAGTTTTTCGCCTTCTTTTTGAGCAGCTAAAATATCCTTGATTTGAGCATTTGCCCAGTTGTAAGCGTGTCTAGCGACTCCAGAAGCCTTGCGAAAAGCTGTAATCTGTCGGTTATTTGGAATTAGTGCAGTTTTGAATGATAAAAGCATTGACTCGACCTTCAATGTTGTGCTATGATATCTAGTATATCAGACATATTAGGATTTGGCAATGCCTCGGATTAAATTTAAACCACAAAATCAGGTAGCGTACGATAAATCACCTTTGCAGTTTAAGGTGTTGCCTGGGGTCAGAGAAAAAATTAAAACCGTCCCTGACTGGCAACAACGGTTGAGGGATTTTGTTGATCAACTTATTGAAGACTTGGACAAACAGTAACATAAGGCTAGTTATGGGTAGAAATTATCAAGCTGTTTCTACCCCCAAACAAATCATCACAGTTATATTGACATTAGACCTGCATACGTTACGCGCTATTTTCTTAGCGTGTTCAATCCGTTGCCGTACGGGCGAAGCATTCGCGCTGTTGAGTTGTCGGTTGGTCGCATAATTTTTATAAGCGAATGCTTCGCCCCTACCTTTTTGTAAATCGTCTATTATACAATATATACAAAATGTCAGTGCAAGATTTATCCTGCAATTAGCCTTCATCCCGCAACTGTTGCACAGGTGTGTCCTGCTGAGTCGGACACGCCTTCAAGGGTTTTCGGCATTCTCCTTATAAGAAATTAGGCTGAAAACCCTTGAAGTTGAGTTTTTGGAGCGTGGCGGAAAAAATTCAACTGTCCTTTAGGCAAGGGATGAAAGCTAGCCAGAGGCTTTAGCCTCCAGTGACTTGTGTTATACTAATTGCAACAGGAAAGGTAATCAACCTGTCTAAAAACCTAACTGCCTAACGGCTTTTCTGTACCTTGACAATTAAATCTATGCGGTTCTACTGCATTGTTCTAGTTTCCTCCTAGCAGTAGGTAAAAGATTTATAGGAGCTAGACGACTCAGAATTTTGAAACAATCGTTTCAAGCTAAACAGGACTTGCAGCAATGCAACTACGGTCGGGCAGACCGAAAGTTAACGCTTGGGGAGAGTCCCACCTCTGAGCTAGATAACGCAAGGAGTCTAGTTTAAGTGGTCTCGTTGAACCAAGAATCCCCGTGTCTTTAGACCGGGGAGTGTCAAAAAACTGATTGGTGCGAATACTTTGGACTGGAGTTTTAAATGACTATTACCAGCATTTCACAGACAAAACCTTTAACAGACACAGAATTACAAAAAATTAACGGCTATTGGCGTGCAGCCAATTATCTCTCTGTTGGACAAATATACCTCCTTGACAATCCTCTTTTGAGAGAACCACTCCAACAAGAACACGTCAAACCTCGACTATTAGGACATTGGGGAACTACCCCAGGGCTAAACTTGATTTACGCCCACTTCAACCGAGTTATTAAAAAATACGATCTCAATGCAATTTACATAGCTGGTCCTGGACATGGTGGACCCGGAATTGTTGCCAATACCTACTTAGAAGGAACATATAGCGAATATTACCCCAACATCTCCCAAGATGAAGAGGGAATGCAAAAACTATTTAAGCAATTCTCCTTCCCTGGTGGTATTCCCAGTCACGTCGCCCCAGAAACCCCTGGTTCTATCCATGAGGGGGGAGAATTAGGCTATGCTTTAGTTCATGCTTACGGTGCAGTATTTGATAACCCTGATTTGATAGTTGCGGCGGTTGTGGGTGACGGAGAAGCGGAAACTGGACCCCTAGCAACTAGCTGGCATTCTAACAAATTTATCAACCCTGTTACTGATGGTGCAGTTTTACCAATTCTGCATTTGAATGGATACAAAATTGCCAATCCCACAGTATTAGCACGGATACCCCATGGGGAATTGGAAAGCCTATTTATCGGCTATGGCTATAAACCTTACTTTGTGGAAGGTTCTGAACCGGCGGAAGTTCACCAAAAAATGGCGGCAGTATTAGATACAATCATTCGTGAAATTCAAAGTATCCAAAGAGAAGCGCGGGTACATGGTTTCCAAGCACGACCGCAATGGCCAATGATTGTTTTACGCACTCCCAAAGGTTGGACTGGACCCAAGGAAGTGGACGGGAAGAAAACAGAGGGTTATTGGCGATCGCACCAAGTCCCTTTTAGTGATATAGCTGGTAAACCGGAACATCTGCAATTGCTGGAAGATTGGCTAAAAAGTTACAAACCTGAAGAACTTTTCGACACCAACGGTCAACTGATTCCCGAACTGGCAGAACTAGCCCCCAAAGGTCAGCGTCGCATGGGAGACAACCCCCACGCTAACGGCGGAATTTTGCTGCGTGACTTGAAAATGCCTGATTTTAGCAACTATGCTGTAGAAGTATTTAAACCAGGAACAGTTAACGCTGAAGCTACCAAAGTTGCTGGTAAGTTTCTCCGTGACATTATGAAACTCAACGAAGAAAGCCGCAACTTCCGCGTTTTTGGTCCCGACGAAACTGCCTCAAATCGTTTAGATCCTTTATTTGAAGTGACAAACCGCGCTTGGGATGCGGAAACTCTCCCGGAAGATGACCATTTATCACCGGACGGTCGAGTTATGGAAATCCTCAGCGAAACCAATTGTCAAGGCTGGTTAGAAGGATATTTGTTAACAGGTCGTCATGGTTTCTTCTCCTGTTATGAAGCCTTTATTCACATCATTGATTCCATGTTCAACCAACACGCCAAATGGTTGAAAACAACTCGGCATATTACTTGGAGAAGACCAATTGCCTCTTTAAATTATCTTCTCACTTCTCATGTTTGGCGACAAGATCATAATGGTTTCTCTCACCAAGATCCTGGTTTTATTGATCATGTAATTAACAAAAAATCCGAAATCATTCGTGTTTATCTACCACCTGATGCTAATACTTTGCTATCAGTAACTGACCATTGTTTAAGAAGTCGTAATTATGTCAATGTGATTGTTGCTGGTAAACAACCTGCATTACAATATTTAGACATGGATTCGGCAATTAAACATTGTACTAAAGGTTTAGGAATTTGGGAATGGGCTAGTAATGATCAAGACAGTGAAACCGATGTAGTTATGGCTTGTGCTGGAGATGTTCCAACTTTGGAAACTTTAGCGGCTGTGGATATTTTACGGCAAAATTTCCCAGATTTAAAAGTGCGAGTTGTTAATGTTGTGGATTTGATGACTCTACAGCCAAAAAGTGAACATCCTCACGGTTTAAGTAACAAAGATTTTGATACTATTTTCACAACTGATAAACCAATCATCTTTGCCTTTCATGGTTATCCTTGGTTAATTCATCGTCTCACCTATCGGCATACAAATCATCAGAATATTCATGTGCGTGGTTATAAAGAAGAAGGAACAACAACCACACCTTTTGATATGGTGGTAATGAATGATTTAGATAGATTCCATTTAGTTATGGATGTGATTGACCGTGTACCAAAATTAGGTTCTCAAGCAGCTTATGTAAAACAAAAATTGCAAGATAAGTTGATTGAACATAAGCAATATATTCAGAAACACGGTGAAGATATGCCAGAAATCCGCGATTGGACTTGGCCATATTAATAATTGAGTTAAGCTGATTTTATAGGTAAGGGTTTAGCAGTGCTAAACCCCTACAGATGAGATAACAATAAACAATTTATTTTTCTGTTGATGCTGCAAAAGTTGTCCCTATTTCTCTGAATAATTTAGTATTTTATAATTAGTTTTTTGTAAAATTATAATTATCTATTTTCTAATATAAGTAGGTGAACTGAAAAATTTAAAGGTATGTGAAGAAAAGTAAAATCGCCCAAAACTCTCTTCCTGTTCCCTGTTAAGAGTTCCCTGTTCCCTTGCCATAACGACAATTTTCAACGCCAACCTACTTACTTCTCTCGACAATAGGTAATAGCCCAAATTAGCAACTATTACCCATTATCAAGAATTAAATTAACCCAATAAACCTTGGATTAATCCAGAATTACTGGTTAAGAAGAAAGCGACTACTGCGCCACCGATACCACCAATCAAGAAAGCACTGGTGAAATTATTCCAGCTTTCCTTAGAGTTAAAAGCATCAACAGGAGGATTGGGTACAGCAATACTAGCAAGAGCTTTACCAGGGTTGCTGTTAGCATATAGGGATAGGCAAGCTGTCAAAATTACAACCAATCCAATACTACCCAACAAACCAGCTAAGGTAGCATTGGGGGCATTGCGTAAAGGGCCTAATCTATGGAAAGGTCCAAATAGTAAATAACCATGAGCCATACCGACTTCCAAACCGCGTCTAAAAGGATTGAGACCGGGGCGATAAGCTGGTAAGTTGCTAATAAACCACTTCACCAAAGGAGCGGAATTGATGGGGGTTTCTAGATCGCCTTTTTGTGGATCACGTGCTGCTATTGCCATAACTTTTCGATTCCTTGGATCACTAGGTGGGTTTTTGATGAGCTTACTGCTTGAGTTATGTTGTTTGCTCGCTTTTAAATGAGAAAGATAGCATTTTTCATAAAAATTAATTTTGCCACTTTCTCATTTAGAAAAGTATGAAACCCGCAAACAGTGGACAACATGACGAGTTTCATACATTAGTGAAGATTGCTAATTTAAGTGATATTTTCACCTAACTAGGTTTGATAACTCAATGAGACAATCTACAAGCAAAAGCTAATTTACTTAGCTTTTCTGCACCGGATTTTCAACCTATAGGGGGTGGAAAAGGAGGTCAGGGAAGAAGCGATTAAATTCAATCAAAATCCCGGCTGTGATTGTCAACCAGATAGTTGCTGCAACGGGAGCAGTGGAAATGAATGTAATCAAGTAGTTGGTTTCGTTACCTTTTTCAGCCATGAATTTAGTCTCCAGAATGAGTGATTGAAAACAAATGAATTAACGTGGCGAAACGGTAATTTCTGAATCCTTCGCGGTTAATTCGCCGGAGAGCAATTCCTTGATTGCTGCTGCGGGCCAAGCAAAACCGGAGGTGATGATAGGTAGAGCAATACCCAAATCAATTTGGATTTCTTTTTGCTCCGCATCTGATCCTGTTTTGATTGCTTGGAGATAAGCACGGCCTACCCAACCAATCCAACCAGCAATGTAGAGGAAGAGAATACTAGGGATTAAAAAATCACCAGCATGATCAAGACTGCCATCTACAATCAAGTGAGGATAACCTTCAGGGCCACAGAGCGCCTGAGAATAACGTTCAAACCGCTTTTTGCCAGATTCGGGGTCAGTGGTGGTGTTGCGGGCATTTAGTGCTAGCTCTTGAAAGGCGGGAGAGTCTTTACAAGGAACAAGGTTTGCGCCTAGTGCATTAGCTTCAGGAGCAAAATTGAACCAAAGAGTCATCACCAAAAGCAAAGCAAACAATCGTCTCATGGAGTTGTTTCCTTTTATTACAAAACGAGAAGTTTCTTGTACAAAACGAAGCGGCTTGTACAGTCTTTATTTTAGATAACTAGGAAGTTATCATACTCTTGGCTGGGAACTGAGTAAAGTTTAAGTCAACAAAAGTTAAAGCTTCTCAATCAAAAGATAGGGAAGCAGGGTAGGAAGCAGGGAGCAGGGGGCAGGGGGAGATATGAGAGAATGTATATTGCCAATTACCAATTACCAATTACCAATTACCAATTACCAATTACCCATTCTATGACAACCGTTCTAGCCATTGAAACCAGTTGTGATGAAACTGCTGTTGCAATTATTAAGAATCGTGAAGTGTGTAGCAGTATTGTTGCTTCACAAATTTCTATTCATCAACAATATGGTGGGGTAGTACCAGAGGTGGCCTCACGTCAGCATTTAGAAACCCTGAATTATGAAATAGAGCAAGCAATGGAGTCTAGTCATCTAGATTGGAGTCAGATTGATGGGATAGCTGCCACCTGTGCGCCTGGACTAGTAGGAGCGTTGCTGGTAGGATTAACGGCTGCCAAAACCCTGGCAATTGTCCATGATTTGCCTTTTTTGGGAGTGCATCACCTGGAAGGTCATATTTACGCGACTTACTTGAGCGAGCCAAGTTTAAATCCTCCCTTTCTTAGCTTACTTGTTTCCGGCGGTCATACAAGCTTGATTTATGTGAAAGATTATGGTATATACGAAACCCTGGGAGAAACCCGTGATGATGCGGCGGGTGAGGCTTTTGACAAGGTGGCGCGGTTGTTGAAACTGGGTTATCCCGGTGGACCAATAATTGACAAACTGGCACAAACTGGCAATCCCCAAGCCTTTGCATTACCGGAGGGCAAAATTTCTTTACCAGGTGGGGGTTATCATCCCTACGATTGTAGTTTTAGCGGATTAAAGACAGCAGTATTACGTTTAGTACAGCAGTTGGAGAAAGAGGGCAAAGAAGTACCAATTGCCGATGTAGTGGCTAGTTTCCAGGATACTATAGCGCGATCGCTGACCAAAAGAGCGATCGCCTGCGCTCGGAACTATGGATTAGATACCATTACTGTAGGTGGTGGCGTAGCAGCTAATAGTGGGCTGAGAAAGCATTTACAAGCAGCAGCCAGTAAACATAACTTGCGGGTTCTATTCCCCCCCCTAAAATTTTGCACCGACAATGCCGCCATGATTGGCTGTGCAGCCGTTGAACACCTATCACGTGGCAGAACTTCCCCACTCACATTAGGAGTCCATTCCCGGCTCTCACTGAACCAAGTCATGCAGTTATACGAAAATTAATTCAGGAGTATGGCTAACGCCACGCTTCGCTATCAGGAATTCAGGAGGAAGAAAGAAGAAGGAAGAAAGACAGTTACCAATTACAACTAACAACTGTACGGGCGAAGCATTTGCAGAACTATTTTTGGCAATGACCGATAATTTATCTTCCAAATGCTTCGCCCCTACTGACAACTAACAACTAACAACTGACAATTGACCGAATATGTTCAGCTACGGCTTCTGGCTGCTCTAACATAGCTAGATGTCCACAATCAGGAATTTCAATCACATTATCGCCAACGGATTGGAAAAGCCAATGAAAACTTGCTAAATGGCGGATATATTTGGGTTCCATCACCTTATCGTCAGCGCCAGCTAAAAAATAGACTGGCTGCTTTAATTTTGAGACTAATTGGGGTAAACAGTTAATTTCTGCTTCCGTAGTCGAGTCAAAAAGAGTTCCCAAAGCAGCTTCTGAATCAGCAACAATAAAATCAATCAGTCGTTGACGCGCCCAATATCGGTCTAAAGGATGTAATACACTAGCTTTAGTAAACAACAAATCAATCAAAGGCATTTGTGAAAGCCAACGAGGACGGACTTGTAAGAATTTTTGCCCAGCCGCACGAAATTGCTCAAACGCTTCTTTCAGATAAATCCCACCGCCTGCATTAATACAAATTACACCTTGAACACAATCAGGTAATTGAGTCGCTGTCCATAGAGCAATAGTGCCACCCAAAGAATGACCAATTAGCCAAGCACTAGAAATATTCAGGTGTTGGAGAAGCACAGCCAAATCCCGAGCATAAGCAGATGGAGAGTACATAGAATCCAAAGACAAACTAACCATACTAGAGTCTGTAGCAGTCAGTTCTATATCTGATGTCACCTGGGACTGTGATTCACCAAACCCTCGCAAATCGTAAGATAAACACTGTAAATCTACCGATAGACGAGAAATCACAGGTTGCCAATATACGCTACTATTTAGCCAACTGTGGATAAATACTAAAGTATGGGGGCATGATGTGGGAGCCGTTAGCTCATAAGTATGTGGAACGCCTAAGATTTCTATTGTTGCCATAATTAAATATCGTCCCCTCAATAGTGGGTGCGACTCAATACAGGTTTTTGGTAGTGCGGGCATCTTGCCCGCGTGAGCGAGACGCTCACACTACAGTCCATCATTGTCTGTTTATAAAAGCAGTAGCGGGTAAAATTGTCACTCAAGCGGGAAAGATACTTGAATTTCGGAAAATTTTTGCCTTTGGGTGAGTTTTATGGAGTAGTGTGAAAACAAAATGCTAGAGTTGAAAGTGATTGGGAAGAAACACCTGATAACTAGCTGTGAGTATTACAAACCGCTAAAACACCTAGAATATTTCTAGTGGATTGGCAAGCAATGATCATAGTGATGTTAAATGTGAATCAACACTTTTAAAAAGTGGAAACCAATTTTAGTCATACTACCCGAACTGCATTGGCATGGGTTTTTGGAAAACTTGGTTTAGCACTCCTGAATCTTTAGCGGCAAATAAAAACACTGCTGTTAATGAGCATACAGCGGAAGTTGATGGTAATTCTAGTGTAGGTAAGGATCAAATCGTTTTCAGTACGGAAAGAGATATTGACCTTTATGAACTCGAAGAACTCTGTGATGCAGTTGGCTGGTCACGTCGCCCCCTGAGAAAAGTAAAAAAAGCGATTGAGCATAGTTTTCTCGTAGCCTCTATGTGGCAAGTACGAGGAAATAAAAAGCGTTTGATTGGTTTTGCCCGTGCTACCTCAGATCATGCTTTTAATGCCACTATTTGGGATGTAGTCGTTCATCCTGATTTTCAAAGTAGAGGTCTAGGTAAGGCATTAATGAAATATGTCCTTAAAAAACTCAGGAGTGAAGAAATTAGTAATGTTACTCTTTTTGCTGACCCTCATGTTGTAGATTTCTATAAGACGATGGGCTTTATGTCAGATCCTGAAGGTATAAAAGGAATGTATTGGTATCCTCAATGATAAACGTGGCTGGGGTTTGGGGATTAGGGAACTAAGTATATTTCCCTAAATCTGATTTTTCTGGATTATTGGGTTTGCATTTATTCTTTTTTGTGATATGATAGTCGAGATAAACCAAAAAAACATAATTTGATTTATGTGGAACTTGGTTTCTGTGACTTTACGGGATGTAGCGCAGCTTGGTAGCGCGCCTGCTTTGGGAGCAGGATGCCGCAGGTTCGAATCCTGTCATCCCGATTTGTGAGTGGTTATATTGGTAATTACGATAATACAGCGGCACGGCGTTTTTTAATTGATATCTCCACTGTCTAAACTGTGATTTTTAGGATTTTGATGATTTTTAGGATTTTTATTTGATGGACTATCATATCTTTCCTACATCATAATTCAGGTAATATCCAAAAGTCCTTACATCCCAAAAAATCAGACTTCACACAAAATCCTGTCAATCCTTTAATCGGTTCCTGATTCTGACAATGTATTTCGCGCAAAGACGCAAAGGAGCAAAGACGCAAAGAAGAGAAGGAAGAGATTTTCTTTTTCAGCCATTATAGGCGTTTAGCAAAAAATCAAATCATGTAAATCCTTACATCCTGGATATCCTGATTCTGACAATTATGATTATAGGAAATGTTGGGTTTCCTTGCGTCAACCCAACCTACTAGCTAACGCACTGTGATTTATGTTGTGTAAGTGCGTAACGTTATAGGTTAAAATATGGGTGTTTATATGCCTGAAATTTAAGTATTACGATAAACACACCAATATCTATGAATAACAGACCTGGAATTGGAATTATTCTCAAAAAACCCGTTGCGCTGGGACAAAGAGAGATTAATGTGAATTGGCGGGATTTTGGGGTGGGAATAATCAAGGTTGGGGCAAATGCGTTGACTGGTAACATTGGTAATGTACCAGAAAATTTTGTTGATATTGGTGCGGCTATTGGAGTAGCACAAGAACCGGGAGAAATTGCTTGGTTGTTAGTCTCTTCGGCTTTAACACAGGCAATGGTGAATCTCATAGGAGATAATCAAGATTTACTACAGGAAGCAAGTCAGGGGAAAGAAGTAAAAGAGGATAAACTGCGGGAAATTTTGGAACAGCTTTTCAATCAGTGTTTAGAAAAACTAGAAACTGAAGAAATTCCTATTTATCAAGATTTTTTTGAATGTCCCCAAAATTTTGCCGTTGTTGCAGAAATTAAAACCCCTTTTGCTGAGTGGCTACAAGCAGAATTTAATCTAAATCCAGCACCAGCAGAAACAATTAGTAATCGCTTGCCTAATGAATTTTTGTATGCTGTATATTCAGAATTTGATCAACATTCTGATAAGTATGCCAAGTTGCAAACAGCATTAGATAATCCTTTTAGTAAAGCTGTTGAAAAAGAAGCTAAAAAGGAACTTTCATGGCGGCGTTATTCGGCATGGCTGCAAAAACAAGTAGAAGAAAGAATGTTTGATGAAGCATTTGGACTGAAACAGGTTTATGTTCCTCTCAGGGCTTTTTATGAGGAGAAAATAGAAAGCGATGATGATGATTTTGGTGTCTCTAATAGAAGATATCAATCAGTAGAGAAGAATGTGAAGCGGTATGTGGTTAATTTACAAGATGAACTACAAACCTGGTTAGATAAAGCTGATAAAACTGATGCTATGCGGGTGATTAGTGGTGGACCAGGTAGCGGTAAATCTTCCTTTGCCAAAATGTTGGCAGCGACATTGGCAGAAACAGGAAAAATACCAGTTTTATTTATTCCTTTGCATTTGTTTAATCCAGAGGCTGATGTAGTTGAGGCAATTGGTAAATTTATTGAATCAATGCGCGATATGCCTTTGCCAGCTAATCCTTTGAAACGAGAAAATGAAGTTGATAAATTATTGATTATTTTTGATGGGTTGGATGAATTGGCAATGCAGGGGGAAATGGCGGAAAGAGTTGCCCAAAAGTTTATTAGTGAAGTGAGAAGATTGGTTGATTTATCTAATCAGAGTAAAACTCATTTATTAGCTTTAATTGGTGGACGAGAAATAGTAGTTCAAAGAAATGAAAGTGAATTTCGTAAATTTAAGCAGATTCTTCATATTTTACCTTATTTTGTAGATCAAGAAGAAATAGAAAACAGGAATTTTATTGATGATAATAAGTTATTACAAATAGACCAAAGGCAGATTTGGTGGGAATATTATGGGAAAGCTAAGGGTTGTGGTTATGGTAAATTACCAGATGAGTTAGATAGAGGGAATTTAAGAGAAATTACTGCTCAACCTTTGCTGAATTATCTTGTGGCTTTAAGCTATGAAAAGAATACTGTTAAATTCACAGAAAACAGCAATCTCAATGAAATTTATGCAGATTTAATTAGCAAAGTTTATCAACGAGTTTGGGGAAAGAATCACAATCCCCAAATTCAGGGAGTGAAAGAACAAGATTTTGTTCGCATTTTAGAAAGTATTGCCATTGCGGCTTGGCATGGTGGAGATATTAGAGTTACAACTTTATCTGAAATTGAAAAATATTGTGATAACAAGATTATAGACAGGATTTTAAATATTTTTAACCAAGATAAAAAAGCTAGTTTTACTCGGTTGTTAACTGCTTTTTATTTTCGGCAACATGGAGTTAAAAACCGGGAAGAGACTTTTGAATTTACACATAAGAGTTTTGGGGAATATTTAGCAGCTAAAGGTATTGTTCGGCAATTGAAGCTGATACATCAACAGTTACAACAAAATCAAGAAGATTCTGATTTAGGCTGGGACGAAAAACAAGCGTTAGAAAATTGGGCGAAAATCTGCGGTTTGACGGCAATGGATGAATATATTTTTAAGTTTATTGTTGATGAAATTCGTTGGCAAAAAGATAATTATAATGTTGATATTGGTGCATGGCAGCAGACGATGTGTGACTTGATTAGCTATATGTTAAAACATGGTATGCCAATGGAAAGATTAGCAATTAGCACTTTTCAAGAAGCAAATTGTCAAGCCAGGAATGGGGAGGAAGCATTGTTAGCGGTTTTGAATGCTTGTGCTAGGGTGACAGAGAAAGTTTCCCAAATTAAATGGCATTCTTCAGAGAAAGAATATTTTACAGATTTTGGTAATTGGATTTCTCGCTTGCGTGGACAAAGAGTTAATTATGATGATCTACTTTGTTTAAATTGTTTAAGTTTTTTAGATTTGCAGAACTGTATTCTCATTTATCAAGATTTTTATAAGGCGAAACTTCTAGGGGCGAATCTTCAAGGGGCGAAACTTCAAGGGGCGAATCTTCAAGGGGCGAAACTTCTAGGGGCGAATCTTCAAGGGGCGAATCTTCAAGGGGCGAATCTTCAAGGGGCGAATGTTACAGGAACAATACTTGAAGGTCAAGATTTAGATGCCTTAACTCAGGAACGCAAATTTAATAACCTGCAATTCTGACTTAACCTGAAATGGTGCGTTACGCTGTCGCTAACACACCCTACTTTTGCACTTTATTTAATTCACATTCCTCAGAATGTAGATGAAGATGTCGATTGGTTCACGTCTTGCACCTTCTCAATCATGATTGGGTGGGCATTGCCCACCCTACAAAATACTTTGCCACTATTTTTCTAAATCCTTGATTTCCTTGGGAACTCCCGCTGTTAAAACCTCATTTCCTTCTTCAGTAACTAATACGTCATCTTCAATGCGAATCCCAATTCCTACCCAACGGGGGTCAATTTCCGGTTGGTCTTCGGCGGGTTTGGTATCCGGTACAATATAAAGTCCTGGTTCTATGGTTAACACTTGTCCAGGTTGTAAGGTTTGGGGGTTTTCTCCATCTTGATACATTCCGACATCATGGACATCTAAGCCTAACCAATGACTGGTGCGGTGCATATAAAAGAGTTTATATTTTTCTTCTGCGATTAATTTATCAATTTCTCCTTTGAGTAAACCCAGTTCGACTAATCCTTCTGTTAAGATTCGCACCGCTGCATTATGAGGTGCATGGAAGGAATTACCCGGTTTTACTTCTGCTATTGCTTGTTTTTGTGCTGCTAATACTATTTCATATAATGCTTTTTGTTCGGGTGTGAATTTACCACTAACGGGAAATGTTCGGGTAATATCAGAGTTGTAATAACCATAAGCGCAACCAGCATCAATCAAAAGTAAATCATTGGCTTGCATTTGACAGTTGTTTTCGATGTAATGCAGTACGCAAGCATTTGTACCTGATGCGACAATGGAAGGATAAGCTGGTCCCATTCCCCCCCGCAACCGGAAAATATGTTCTATTTCGGCTTGGATTTCATATTCATAACGTCCTGGTGCGGTGGTTTGCAAAGCATAATTATGAGCTTCTACGGCAATTTCTACAGCTTGACGCATTAAATCTAATTCTGTTTTACTTTTATATAGCCTCATATTGTTGAGGACAGTACCAGGATCTGTGATAGAAGTTGGTCCTGTACCGCGTTTGGGATAGGTTCGCAGTAAGTTTTGATAATGTTGGAGAATTTTGTCGTTGAAATTGCGATCGCGTCCTAAATGATAATAGATACAATTGGCTTTTTCTAAATATTGGGGTAACTTTTCATCTAACTCCGCAATGGGGTAAGCTACATCTGCACCATAAAATTCCTTAGCTGCGTCTATTCCACAACGATAACCACTCCAAACTTCCTTTTCTCGGTCTTTGGGTTGGACAAATAAGATAAACCGATGTTCTGGATGATGTGGCGCTAATACTGCGACTGCTTGGGCTTCGTTAAAGCCAGTTAAGTAAAAGAAATCACTATCTTGACGATAAATATACTCGACATCGTTGTGCATTACTGCGGTTGGCGCACTTCTAAAAATCGCTGTACCGCTGCCTATTTTCGCCATTAACTGCTCACGACGTTGCCGATATTCTGTTTGCATAGTTGATTTATTGATAGTGTTGTTTTTGGCTTTAACAATTATAGACTACTGATAAATGTTGTCAGGAAAATTGTTAATTTTAGTTATTTTAACCAATTTTTAATTTCCTTGACAATCCATGAGGACTTTTAGGGATGAGATTGTCAACAAAACAGGATTTCATTTTTAAATGATGACATTGATAAACAGAATATAAAATATTTTTTGATTGTTTAGATATGACTTTAAAAATTAAAAGTTAGTGTTGATGAACATTATGAAAATGTCTATAAATAATGACATTAAATCAAAATAATTAAACAAATGTTTGTTATTTACAGAATCTTCATATAAATCAAATTAAAAATAGATGTTAATAACTCATAAAAACAAGTCATGCCTGATCAATTATCTTTAGATACAAGAAATTACGGTTTACAAGCTCAAAATAAAATCGAGCAAGCATCACCTCTTGAAGATTTAAATACTTCATCTTTTAGCGTTAGAAGTTCTTCTGTTTCTGCATTAGCCGATCCATTAGTTCCAACAAATCCATTACCTACATTGCCAATTGGAGGCAGTGCTAACCCCAATCCTAATCCTTATTTAACTAGTGCAGCCCTTGTTCCTGATTTTAATGGTGATGGTAAAACAGATAAACTTTGGGTAAATGCTCAAACTGGTGAAATTTTAGTTCGCTTGATGAACGGAACACAAGTTTTAGAACAAGCTTCTTTGGGTAAATATGACTTAAATACCTGGGACTATAAAACTGCTGATTTTAATAGCGATAATAAGACTGATTTCTTATTACGCAATAAAGCAACTGGTGAAAATGTAATTGTGCTAATGGATGGCGCAAAAGTCTCTAGTTTCCTAGCTTTAGATCGAGTTGATCCAGGTTTTACTGCTAGTATTGGCGATTTCAATGGCGATCGCAAAACTGACATTTTCTGGAATAATGCCACTACTGGTGAAAATGCTATTTGGCAAATGGATGGAACAACAGTAGTTAGTGCAACTGTTTTAGAAACTACAGCACCAGGATTGACTGCAACCATTGTTGATTTTGATGGTAATGGTAAGAGTGACATCTTCTGGCGCAATCCTACCACAGGTGCAAATACCGCTTGGTTTATGGATGGCAGCCAAGCCACCAAGTATGATCTTCAATCTCAAGATGCTTCTTGGACTTCTACTCTTGGTGATTTTAACGGCGACTTCAAAACTGATGTTTTATGGCGCAATACCGCTACAGGCGAGAATAAGATTTGGACAATGAATGGCGTTTTTGTGACTGAAGGTGTTGTTAGCACATTGGGTACAGATTGGAGTGCGAGAATTGGCGATTTCAATGGCGATGGTAAAACTGACATCTTCTGGCACAATGCGGCTAGTGGGGCAAATACAGCTTGGTTGATGGATGGTACAGCGGTCAGTTCTGAAGCTTTCCTACCTAGCAATACTCCTGGTTTGACAGCATCTTTAGGTGATTTCAATGGTGATGGTAAGACTGATATTTACTGGAGAGATCAACAAACATCCGCAGATAAAATCTGGACTATGAATGGAACTTTAGCAACTGAAACTCCTGTTTCTGATGCAGATAAGCTGACTCCAGAATGGTATACAGGTTGATTTGGTAATTGGTAATTGGTCTATTATCAATTTACTAAGACTTTCTGAATTTATATTCAGCGATCGCTTTCCTAGAAATCAAAGATAGCGATCGCTTTTTAGTAGCGGGTTAGAATTGATATCAAAACTTATAAGTCAAAACCTGAATTTCCGTATTTTCCGGCAAACTCTTAGAATTAATCGCTACAGAATCATTATTACTCCGGCGAACATTAACACCCTGCATCAAAGTCAGAAAATCATCTACTGGGGTAATATCACACTCTTTAGCATCAGCGGCTTGAGTGCGGTAATGGGTGGGAATGACTAACTTAGGATTTAATACTGCAATAGCGTCCTTTGCTTCTTGGGCATTGTAAGCTTTATCACTGCCTCCCACGGGAATAAATAACACATCAGGACGACCCATGAGAATTTTTTGTTCTAGGGTAATTGGTGCAGCAGAACCCCCTAAGTGCAGCAGATTAATTCCACCTTGGTTCAATTTCCAAGCTATATTTTTCCCAAATTGTTGTCCATTTTTACGATCATGGTCTGTGGTAATTCCCTGAAACTTAACGCCGCGAAACTCATAAACACCGGGCTGATAAACTAATTTAGGATTTCCTGGTATTTTGTCTATTGCCCCTTCATCTAACAATTGACTACTAATTAATACCAAATCTGATGCAACCTTTGGGGGACGATATTTAGCTGTACAGCCCAAATTACTAAAGGGATTGATGAGAATTTTGACATTACCATTGGTTAATAAAAAGCAAGTATGTCCTAACCACTGAATTGATACACCACTAGATTGAGCATTTACTGGAACTGGATCAACCAAATTAGTCACTACAGCCGTCACTAAACCCGCCCCAGCGTAGCCTATCAATTGTCGTCGTTTCATAAAAATACTCGCTTTACAAAGTTCGCAGAAAATTTCTCAGTAATTCCTTACCCAAAGCAGTTAGGACACTCTCCGGATGAAATTGGACTCCTTGAATGTGAGGATAGTTCCGGTGTCTCACGCCCATAATTGTGCCATCTTCTACCCAAGCCGTAATTTCCAATACTTCTGGGCAAGTTTCGCGCTCAATAACTAAACTATGATATCTGGTAGCGGTTAAAGGATTTTCTAAACCTTGAAAAATTCCTATGCCTGTGTGCGATACCAAAGAGGTTTTTCCGTGCATCAATTCTGGGGCGGAAACAATTTTACCTCCGAAAACCTGACCAATACTTTGATGTCCTAAGCACACGCCTAGAATTGGGAGTTTATCTCCTAATTGGGCGATCGCATTCAGGGAAACTCCCGCATCATCTGGACGACCAGGACCTGGTGAAATCACCACTGCATCGGGGTTTAATGTCCTAATCTCATCTATAGTAATCTTATCGTTTCGCACCACTTGCAGGTCATTAGCAACTGGGAAATCTACTGCTAATTCTCCCAGATATTGTACTAAGTTATACGTAAAGCTATCGTAATTATCAATGACTAATATCACAATTTTTACCTAATTTCATTTAAAAATATCAAAGATGTTCCCTGAAAACGTCTCTACTATTCACAATCTACCATTTAGAAAGTAGACAGAATTAATGTTGCTAAAGGAGGCAATATTAGTGTAGAGGCAATCAATAATGCGACTAAAGCTGAGACAAGTACAGCACCAGCAGCGCAGTCTTTAGCAACTTTTGCCAACTCATGATAAGACTGTTTTACCGTTAAATCTACAATTGACTCAATAGCAGTATTGACTAACTCTAAGGTTAAAACTAAACCGCTGGTAACAGCAATTATGGATACTTTCACTGTCTCTAACCGTAAAAATACACTTAAACCAATCGCTAAAGCGCAGACGGCTACATGAATCCGAAAATTCCGTTGAGTCTGAAAAGCGTAAGTAATTCCAGCCCAAGCATACTTAAAACTAACAAATAAATTAGAGGCAATTTGCCAGGAAAGTTCCCTATCTTTGGACACAAGCGTTGGTAAGCTATTATTGGTTGGTGATGACGAAACTTTTGGGGACATAGACAAAAGAATGTAGGGGATGTGGGGGATGTGGGGGAGTTGGGGATGTGGGGGAGTTGGGGAAGATTAATATTTACGGTGTTTATTTATGGTTTTTATGATTCATTAACCAGCGTGATGGGTTATTGATCATAGTCACTAAACCAGATAAAACTTGATTATAATTACCATAAAGTTTACGTCCTGTTTCAATATCTAAATAATTACACTTAACTGTAAATTCTATCCATGTTTGAGTTTCAGCAGATTCAGCCTCACAATCATTTAATTTAGCAACAAAAGCAGCCTCATAACGACGTTTCCGCCAAGCTTCTGCCATATTCGCACAAACAGAACGAGAAGAACGACGAATTTGATCTGTTAGAGAATATCTTTCTTCAACAGGAAATTTTTTTGATAACTCAAAAATTTTCATTGCTGCTTCAAAAGCAATTTGATAAATTCCCAAATCTCTATGAAATTTAACCATTGATATTGAGTTTGATTCGTCTAAGTTACCAATCATCTTCTTTCTCACCTCCTTTACTCTTTTACTCTTCACTCCCTACTCCCTCTACCTCCCCTACTCCCTCTACCTCCCCTACTCCCTCTACCTCCCCTACTCCCTCTACCTCCCCTACTCCCTCTACCTCCCCTACTCCCTCTACCTCCCCTACTCCCTCTACCTCCCCCACCTAGATCAACTGTGAGGGCATTGTAGGCTATTTTAAATATCTCAACTATAAAGTTATTACCAAAATTCGCAATTGTCACCATACATTTACGACTCTAAGTTAATAATAATACCTATTTTCTTCAGTAATACAACTTGTTCGGTTAACATTTCCATCAAACTCTCTTCGTCAGGATGATCCCAACCTAACAAGTGTAGTAAACCATGCGCCGTTAACCAAGCCAACTCTGTAGATAAGCTATGTTCCTGCTGTTCTGCCTGACGTTGTGCCGTGTCTATAGAGACAATTATATCACCTAAATACAAAGGCATAGAAACCAGCATTTCTTCGCTTTGTGGTAAATCGGCTTCTAGAGATGCAAAGGCTAAGACATCTGTGGGTTTATCCTGTTGACGATATTGGCAATTGAGAGTTTGAATTTCTGTATCGGTTGTCAACCGCAAACTGACTTCGTAACTAGGTGCAGTTGGTAAATAATCTTCAAGAATTTCTAACCATTGCTCAAACCAATTTTCCCAAGTTGCGGAAGGAATTGGGGAAGAGTCATCAAAGCAATTTTCTAAATATAACTCTACCTGTAGAGACACGAGTTTTCCTCTCTTAGCGGGTAAGATATGCTAAACCCACGAGGACAGATAATAGTCCTACAGCAGTTAAGGCAAAGTGTTTGAGGGAAGTGCCGCCTTTTCTGACCATGTTTCGCATGGCGAGTTTGACATAGCTGGGTTGAGGTTCTGTGGCAGGAGATTTGTCCATAATTCATTGATTATCATTTCTTTTATCACTGTAACCGATTGTGGAGGAATGGGAGTTACACTTCTTAATTTTGTTTCGCGCAAAGACGCAAAGGAGCAAAGACGCAAAGGAAGAAAGGAAGAAAGGAGAAAATTTCTCCCTTCATTTTTGATTATGCGTCAACTATCTGGTTTTCTTGTCTGAGATAAGCCTGAATGAACATATCAAGTTCTCCATTCATGACATCGGTAATGGCTGTGGTTTCGATGTTTGTCCGCAGGTCTTTCACCATTTGGTAAGGATGAAATACATAGTTACGGATTTGATTACCCCAGGAAGCTTCGACCATATCACCGCGAATTTCGGCAATTTCTTGGGCGCGTTGTTCTTTGGCAATGATTAACAGTTTGGCTTTGAGACGGGCGAGCGCTTTTTCTTTGTTTTGTAGTTGGGAACGTTCTTCTGTACACCGGACTGCTAGACCGGTGGGGAGGTGAACTATGCGGACTGCGGTTTCTACTTTGTTGACGTTTTGCCCACCTTTACCGCCAGAACGGGTGGTGCTAATATCTAAATCTTTCTCTGGTATGTCTAATTTGACGGTGTTATCTATTTGCGGCATGACTTCGATGCCGGCAAAGCTGGTTTGCCGTTTGCCGTTAGCGTTGAAGGGGGAAATTCTCACGAGACGGTGAGTCCCCATTTCGGAACGCAAGTAACCATAGGCATAGCGTCCGGTGATTTCTAGGGTGACTGATTTGATTCCCGCTTCTTCACCTTTTGATTCTTCGGCTAGGGTGACTTTATAACTATGATCTTCTGCCCACCGGGTATACATCCGCATGAGCATAAATGCCCAGTCTTGTGCGTCTGTGCCACCAGCACCGGCGTTAATTGTCAGGACTGCGCCTTTATCGTCGTAAGTGCCGGAAAGGAGTTGTTGTAGTTCCCATTGGTCTAGGTCATGATTGAGTTTGCTAATGGTAGATTCCGCTTCTTCCAATAGTGCTGTGTCGGTTTCTAGTTCTAATAACTCAACTACTACTCTGGTATCGTCTAAGTTGGCGTGCCATTTGTAATATTGATCTAAATGGGATTTTAGATCATTGAGTTCTTGCAGGGTGTTTTGTGCCTGGGTTTGGTCTTCCCAAAATTCTGTTTGGGCGGATATTTGTTCTAAGTCGTGAATTTTGGCTTTGAGTGCGGGTACGTCAAAGATAGTCCTGGGTTTTACCCAGGCGGCTAGACAATGTTTCGATTTCGCGTTTTAGTTCTAATACGTCCATAAGTGGTGTTGCTGATTAATTAAGATAATTTTTTTCAGGCTTCGCCCCGCTTCGCTAACACGCAGAGGCGCAAAGAGAAGGAGTTTTCGGAATGGAATCATTTTATCCGAAATCAGGGATCAGAAGTTGATGGGGAATTTTGGAGTATTTTGGGCTTTTGTGCGAGCTTGTATGGCTTGTTGGTAGTCTGGTTTATATTCTATGGCTTTGTCGTAGGAGGCGATCGCTTGTTGGTATTGTTGCAAATTTAACCAAGCGTTGCCTTTACTGTACCAACTTTCATAATGATTGGGTTTATAACGGGTGGCTTTATTATAGGAGGCGATCGCTTCTTGATATTTTTGTAAGTTATATTGTGTATTCCCTAAATTATACCATACTAAATAATCATTGCTTTTTAAACTAATAGCTTTTTTGTAAGATTCTATTGCTTCTCCATAGCGTTTAACTTGATGTAATGCCCAACCTCGATTATACCAAGCTTGATATTGTTGAGGATTGGTTTTAATTACTTGGGTAAAGGAATCAATTGCTTCTGAGTATCTGCGTAATGTCATTAATATATTACTTCTTGATAACCAAGCTGCGGAGTTATTTTGATTATACTGCACGGCTTGATCATAAGCTTGTAAAGCAAATTCATAACGATTTAAATTAACCAAGCAATTACCTAAATTGTACCAAGCTGATTCATGATCAGGTTTTAATTCTACAGTTTTTTTATAAGCTGTAATTGCTTCTTCATATTGTTTAAGATTTTGGAATGCTAATCCTTTTTTGTACCATAATTCAGGATTATCAGCTTGGAAATTAATTGCTTGTTCATAAGCTTTAATTGCATCATTATATTGGCTGATTTTTATAAAAATATCACCTTTAAGTTGCCAAATTTGGGGGTCATCATTTTTTAGTTGTAAAGCTTTATCTACAGTGGCAATTGCTTCTGAATAACGTTTGAGTCTGACTAAAACAAAACCTCGATTAGTCCAAGCTTCTAAATAATTGGGTTGAATTTGAATGGCTTGATCATAAGCTATTAAAGATTCTTGATATTTCTTTAATTGAAATAATGCTTTACCTTGTCCATATAAAGCTTGAGGATAATCAGGTTTGATATCTATGGCTTTTTCGTAAGTTGCTAAAGCTTCTTGATAGCGTTGTAATTGAATGAGAGTATTACCCTGATTATATAATTCTATAGCATTTTTATTATTCAGGCGATTGAGCATAAATATTGCGCCGAAACTACTAATACCCAATCCAAATATTCCTAATAGCAATTTCCAAAATATCCCTTTTGTCTTTTGGGGATTTTTTACTTGATTTGGTAAAGTAGCAGGGGAAATAATTATTGTTCCCGATGTATTTTTATTTAATTCTTGCAAAGCTTGTAATGCTATTGTTGCTGAAGCATAACGTTGGCGAAAATCATAACAGATCATTTGATTTAAAAATTGGGCAAATTCTGGAGATACAGTGGCGAAATTTTGCCAAATAATTTCATTAGTTTCAACATCTTTCTCTAATTGATCTGGTGATAATCCTGTTAAAGCTTGAATAGCAATAATTCCCAAAGCATAGATATCACTGCTAAATTTTGGTGTTCCTTGTGCTTGTTCTCCAGGAGTATAACCGGGTGTACCAATAGCAACAGTAGATTTGGTAATGTCTGGAGAATTTACTAATTTTGTCGTAATTTGTTTGACTGCACCAAAATCAATTAAAATTAATTTATTATCTTGTTCTCGTCTGAGAATATTCCGAGGATTGACATCACGATGAATTACCTTTTGTTGATGGACAAAGTCCAAAATTTCTAAAATTTCTTGTAATAAAGACATTACCTGATTTTGAGTAAAGATGACACCAGATTTTAATTCTTGACTGAGATCATTACCAATAATTAGTTCCTGAACCAGATAAAATTCGGCATTTTCTTCAAAGTAGGCTAAAAGTTGCGGAATGCGATCATGATTTCCTAATTTATATAAAACTTGGGCTTCTGTGTCAAATAACCTCCGAGCTATTTCTAAAGTGGTAATATCAGTAGATTGAGGTTTGAGTTTCTTGACTACACACTGGGGTGAGCCTGGCAATTGAGTATCATTAGCAACATAAGTTTCACCAAATCCGCCACCTCCCAGGTAATTGGTGATTTGGTATCTGCCTACAAGGGTGTTTCCTAGCATTTCCTGAGCCTATTTGAATATTGTGTTACATTATGATAATCTTGCCACACAAAAATGAGGAGATGGAAAAAAATATTAATTAGTAGTTAAAAATTAGTAATTCAAATGTTAAAATTAAGATGATTCCTATAGATGATAATATTCGCAGTTG
Organism: Anabaena sp. 90; assembly: GCF_000312705.1. NCBI lineage: Bacteria > Bacillati > Cyanobacteriota > Cyanophyceae > Nostocales > Nostocaceae > Anabaena > Anabaena sp. 90. The sequence continues at coordinate 1,276,526 of NC_019427.1, read as the reverse complement.
GCAAAAGCCTATTATTAATTATTGGTTGATTGGCATTAATGTAGTCATATTTCTCTGGGAAATAAAATTAGAGTGGAGTAATGAATTAGGAAATCTAATTAATAATTGGGGAATTATTCCATCTCAAATAAATATCTCGATTGCTAACGCTTTTTTTTACAATTCTGCGGCTTGGGTAATTGTATTTTGGCGGCTACTTTCTTTACCTGTATCCCTGTTTCTCCATGGCAGTTTTAGCCAAATCTTAGGAAATATGCTGTTTCTGTGGGTATTTGGAAAAACGGTGGAAAGTATTTTAGGACATAAACAATATTTACTACTTTATTTAACTGCTGGCTTTTTTTCTGGTATAGTCCAAATTATTTTATCCTCCGATTTAACAATACCAATTATCGGTGCTAATGGAGCTATTGCATCTATTTTAGGTGCATATCTGATCAAGTTTCCCCAGGCAAAAATATATTCGGTTTTGACTTTATTGGTTTTGTATATCCCTGTGGAAGTTCCAGCTATTTTATATTTATTTTGGTGGTTTATCCAGCAGTCATTTTATGGCATAGGGAGTTTAAATATGACGGGTGGTAGTTCCTTCTCTAGTGTGAGTTATTGGGGACAATTTGCGGCTTTAGTGACGGGTGCGGCTTTTATGAAAATTAGACAAAGACTTTAGGTTATTGTGATTTTTATGTGAAGCTGCACAGAATCATCCAATCCATCAATTCATCCGAATTTATCTGCGTTTATTTGCGTTCATCTGCGTTTAATAATTCTTGATATCTTATTCCATATCTTAATTTGGTATAAGGAAGTAAAATGGGGTAGTTCATATTGGAATTTTAAATTAACTTCAATGTCTGTAGTTTCTAGCATTACTGTTAAAGTTCCCGCGACGACGGCGAATTTGGGTCCAGGGTTTGATTGTATAGGTGCAGCTTTAAAGCTGTATAACGAATTTAAGTTTACTATTGTTGATGCAGGTGAGTTAATTATTCAAGTTTCTGGTTCGGAAGCCGCAAAGGTACAAACTGATGAGAGTAATCTTTTATATCAGGCGTTTGTCAAATTATACCAATATATAGAAAAAACACCACCAGCGGTGAAAATAGAAATTAACTTGGGTGTACCTTTAGCGCGAGGTTTGGGTAGTTCTGCGACTGCTATTGTCGGGGGGTTAGTTGCTGCCAATGAGTTGGCTGGTTCACCGTTGTCTGAGTTACAGATGATGGAATTAGCGATCGCCATGGAAGGACATCCTGATAATGTAGTACCAGCGTTATTAGGTGGTTGTCGTCTGGCTGCTACCAGCAAAAAAGGTTGGGAAATTTGTGATATTCTCTGGCATCGAGATATAGTTGCAGTCGTAGCAATTCCTGATTTTGAGTTATCAACCTCAGAAGCGCGAAAAGTTGTCCCCACAGAAGTCAGTCGTGCTGATGCAATTTTCAATATTTCTCATTTGGGTTTATTGTTGCGCGGTTTAGCAACTAATCGAGAAGAATGGTTAATAGCCGCCTTGCAAGATAAATTACATCAACCTTATCGCCAAGCTTTAATTCCTGGTTATGATACTGTGAATGCGGCTGCTGTGGCTGCTGGTGCTTATGGCATGGTAATTAGTGGTGCAGGCCCCACACTTTTGGCTTTAGTAGATATAAGTTATGCCAAATCCGTAGAAACAGCAATGGCAAATGCCTGGACTGCAATGGGTCTGAACTCAGTTGTGCGATCGCTTACCCTGGATCGGCAAGGGGCGGTTATTTTGTAATAGATAATTACAAATGCAGCAACACCAAACATCTATAGCAATCCTATTTGAGTTGAGAACGTATCGGTGATAACGTAGTGTGACTTAAGTCATGGGAAGGGAACAGAAGTGTTCCCCTACTTTAAACATTTCATTTTGTTGATTAACATTAAATTATCGAGTCCGATGCACCTTACAATATATATTGATTGTATGTGTAATTTATAAATAACAAAAGGTGAAGTTATGACAGTTATTACTAATTTGCAGCAGATCTATGAAATAGATGACCATTTATGGTTATTAGAAACTATTAAATTATTAAAACAAAGTCGTTTTGATGAGTTAGATTTAGAAAATTTAATTGAGGAGTTGGAATCATTGGCAAAAAGAGATAAGCATCAAGTTAAAAGCCTACTAGAACAAGTAATTAGACATCTTTTATTATTGCAGTTTTGGACACAAGAATATGACAGAAATAAAAATTATTGGCGTTCAGAAATTAGAAGTTTTCGAGTACAGTTAAAAGATAGATTAACATCTAATTTATATAATTATTTGAATTCTATTTTTACAACTATTTATGAGGACGCTTTGGGTTATGTTCAAGAAAAAACAGGTTTTACTGTAAATTTTCCCGCAGAATGTCCTTATTCTTTGGAGGAAGTTCTTGATATTCATTATTTACCTAATTGATTAAGTCATTGTTTGTGTGATGTCTATGGAGTGTGAAGCGATTGTCACACACAACTAATTGACAAGTAATTAATGTATAAAATATCATTAGAGCGGATAAAACCGTGATATTATTAGATGCAATAGTGCCAGCACTTCGTAAGAATCGCTTATCGCTTAATTCAACTGTTTAGCTTTTTCGAGTAAATCTTATGTATACAAGTAAATATGGAAAAACAATAAAACTTTTCTTGATGGATTCAGATCCAGATGGAAGAATAGCCTGTGAACTATCTAATTGGACAGGAAAAGCTTACAGAATTCCTAGAGGCAAAGTAAAAGATTGCTCTGACAGAGAAGACCTTAGAAGCACTACAGTTTACTTATTGTTTGGAAAACCTGAGACATTGACTGATAAGGCTAAAGTATACATTGGTGAGGCTGAAAATGCTTATTCTAGACTTGTTGACCATGTATCAAAAAAAGAATTTTGGAATGAAGCAGTCGTATTTATTAGTAAGGATGATAACCTTAATAAAGCACATATAAAATACCTGGAGTCCAGATTGTTTGAAATGGCGAATATGGCATCTAGATATGATGTACAAAACAGCAATACTCCAACAAAAAGTTCTATTTCTGAATCTGACAAAGCAGAAATGGAAGAGTTTATTGAGTATATCAAAATTCTCATAAATACGATGGGCTTTAAAGTTTTTGATCCTCTTATAAAGCAAGAGCCAGTCAATAACAATGATGATGAGAACCTATACATAAATGCAGCTAGTGGTGCTAACGCAAAAGGTAAAAGAACATCAGATGGATTTGTTGTTTTTCGTAACTCTGAGATTGCGACTGAAACGGTAGAGTCTTATCGTGAAAGAGGACTTGACAAACTAAGGAATGAACTTATCAAGAATGAAATTATTGTTCAAGTAGATGACAAACTTGTTTTTAAATCCGATTGGTTGTTTAGTAGCCCATCAGCAGCAGCAAATGTAATAATGGGGCGTAGTGCAAACGGATTGAAGGAATGGATTCTTCCGGCAAAAAGTTACATGAAATTGAGAAGCAAGAAATATCAAAAGCTAACAAACAAATTCAGCCAACAACTTAATGCGATCGCGTAGCACTGCTGCAAGCAGAGTGCTGTTCTTGCCGTGACTATTTTGATTGTCAAGCGATCGCCCAGAAGAAGTAACAGCTTTTTCACTTACCCCCAATCATCATATATATATGGATATGGAAAAAATCCAGTCAGAAATAGCAGCACTGAAATCTCAAATTCAAGCACTCCAACAAGAACGCGCTGCACTGACTAATCATCATGTAACGCCGGAAAATGATTCACCCCTAGCCATAGTGGAAGCTTACCGTCGTCAAGCTAGGGAAAACGTTCAATTGTCCGCCGAACTTAAAGGCATAGACGATGCCTTATATTACCTAGAAAAGCAAATACAACAAAAGAAAGCCCATCTCAATAGATATTTACCTATGTCTATTCGCATATCCCAACAGCAAGAACAGCTAGAAGAAGCCAAAAAAATTGCTCAAATTCATGCTGAACGAGTTAATGAACTAGCTTGGGAACTAGCAAAGGAAATTAAACTCCTCAAAACCTGTGCTGATGAACTTAGTCCCATGTATTGGCAAGTTTACTACAAACCTTTCATTACAGGCTTTAAGACCATTTCTGTCCCTTTCGTAAGATCAGATGGAGAAGTGTGGATGATTGTCAACCGTATTGTCTAAGAAACAGAGATAACTTTGATAAAAATTTAATTTATCCTCAAGCTGTTCACTATAACTAAAGACAGCGATATTAGTCGCTGTTTTTTTGTTGACGTTGCAAAAATTTACATTTAGAATGGACTCGCGGCATAATTTAGTAAGTATTTATGACTATCTGTCCTCCAAATTGGAAATCTTCATAAGAAATCGTTTACAGACGTAACGATTCCTTAATATAATGTAAACAAAAGCAAAACCAAAAACATATTGTCAACAGTGATGAATGCCATAGAAATTCCTTGGTTATCAGCCATAATCTTCCTGCCTTTAGTGGCAGCCCTCGCAATTCCCATCATTCCCGATAAAGAGGGTAAAACCGTCCGCTGGTACGGCTTGGGAGTGGCACTATTAGACTTTGCATTCATGACTTTTGCCCTGTGGCAGAGTTACGACTTTCAAAGTTCAGCCCTGCAAATGACAGAAAGCTATCCTTGGATACCCCAACTTGGCTTGAACTGGTCGCTAGGCATTGATGGTTTATCAATGCCCCTGATACTTCTAACGGGCTTCATTAACACACTCGCAGTATTCGCGGCTTGGAAAGTAACCACCAAGCCGCGTTTATTTTATGCGTTGATGTTGATTATGTACAGCGCTCAGTTAGGTGTATTCCTCTCCCAGGACTTGTTAATGTTCTTCTTGATGTGGGAAGTAGAGTTAGTACCCGTTTACTTGCTAATTGCCATCTGGGGAGGCGCAAACCGCCGTTATGCAGCTACCAAATTTATTATCTATACCGCCGCAGCCTCTATATTTATACTGGTAGCTGGTTTTGCAATGGCTTTCTATGGTGATAACTTCACCTTCAACATGACCGAATTGGGAATGAAAGAATATCCCAAAGCTTTAGAACTAGCACTATATGCAGGTTTCTTAATCGCTTACGGTGTCAAACTACCAATTTTCCCGTTACATACATGGTTGCCTGATGCTCATGGTGAAGCATCTGCACCCGGTTCAATGATTTTAGCCGGTGTCTTGTTAAAGATGGGTGGTTATGCCCTAATTCGCTTCAACGTAGAAATGTTAACTGATGCTCATGTTGCCTTTGCGCCAGTTTTAGCGATTTTAGGTGTAGTTAATATTGTTTACGGCGCTTGTTGTGCCTTTGCTCAAACCAATCTCAAACGCCGTTTGGCCTACTCTTCAATTGCCCACATGGGGTTTGTGTTAATTGGCATTGCATCTTATACAGAAATCGGGATTAGCGGTGCTGTATTACAAATGGTTTCTCACGGTTTAATTGCTGCTAGTTTATTCTTCCTTTCTGGTGTAACTTACGAACGTACCCACACCTTAGTAATGGATAAAATGGGCGGTATAGCTAAAGTAATGCCCAGAACTTTCGCTCTCTTTACTATAGGTTCAATGGCTTCTCTGGCTTTACCCGGTATGAGTGGTTTTGTCGGTGAATTGATGGTGTTCTTAGGTTTTGCTACTAGCGATGTTTACAGTTCCAGCTTCAAAATTGTAGTCATCTTTCTATCAGCAGTTGGCGTGATTTTGACACCCATTTATTTACTTTCCATGTTGCGTCAAGTTTTCTACGGTAATCAACATCAAGACCTACATTTAGATGCTGTAGTTCTTGATATTAAGCCTCGTGAATTGTTTATCACCGCTTGCTTGTTAATTCCCATCATTGGTATTGGTTTTTATCCTAAGATGATCACACAAGCTTATGATGTGAAAACAGTGGAAGTTGCGGCTCATGCTCGTCAAGTCTTACCAATTGTTGCTCGTCAACAACCTACAAATTTGTATTCGCAAATTTTCACCGCACCAACATTAGCTAATTCTGAAATAGTGAATATAGTTGAGTAATTATCAAGCCCAAAAAGACGCTGTAGTAAATCTTAAATTAAAAGGGGATAAGATCCCCGAATTCTTCAAGAATTCGGGGATCTCTTTTAGGTATTACTGATATAAACCTTGATTCCATGCAATAATAAACCTAATCCCCATCCTAATATGGGATAAATTGCCCAAAAATATCCAGGACTTACCACCAGATTTAACAGCACCAAAAAACCATTAATTGCCAGAAAAGCAAATAGGTGTGATTTGAATCCTTTCCGTTGTTGACTATTAGACATTTGCTCTTGTTTCACTTCTATATTATTTTTTAACCATTCTTGTTCCGCAGCTTGTAGCGACTCTGAAGAAACACCTAATTCTGAGGCTATTTCTATAATTTGTTCTCTTGTATATTCTCCCTGTTGCTTTCGTCTAAAAGCTACTTCAAGAATCTGCTGCATTTCCTCTGAGTTGTAAGTCATTATCAATACCTAAAATGGTAAAAAATACTTTTGAGAGTTACTTTTGAAACGGTAGCTACACAATCATTAAAAATATACAGCACTTCCCGGTGTTATGAGGTACATATCTAGCGGGCAAGATGCCCGCACTACAAGAGTTTCATGATTCAACTTTGTACCTCATAAGAGCGGAAACCGCTGTATGTGCCTACAAATTGCGTAGAAACACATTTTATATCTGAAAAATAATTGATGTCGTAATTAACAGCACAAATATAGATGAAATTAAAATTAAAAAATAAATCATTCCTTAGAGGGTGTTTTTTAAGCTATTTCTGAGAAAAAATGAAGTTTATAATACTACAATTATAATTTTATTTATACTTTTAATAAGTATAAAATATTCAAAAATTGAAAATCTGATCAGAAGTAACTGTATTTATGAATTTATTTATACAAAAGTACCCTCCTAAACTATTCCACTTCATCATTGATATCTGAATACTTCTCCACTATCACTAATTCGGTATTATCTTCTGCATAATTACCCCATTTATCTAACACGTCTTTAACCAATATTTCTTGCACCCAAATTCTGACAACAACCGTTAAAGGAAGTGCTAAAAATAATCCTAAAAATCCAAAAAATGTCACAAAAAATAACTGAGAAATTAAAGTAACTGCTGGTAGTAAAGATACTTGATGTGCCATAACTACAGGTGTGATAAAATTGCTCTCAGCCTGTTGAATAAAAAAGTAGAGAACAAAAACAGCAACAGCTTTCCAGGGATTATCTAAAAGAGCGATCGCCATTGCCGGTACTACACTCATAGTCGGACCCAAATTAGGAATTAAATTCATAAATCCGGCTAACACACCCAAAGCCAATGCAGCCTTCACCCTTAAAATTGATAAACCCACCAAACTCATCAACCCAACTACAAAAACACCAATAGAAGCACCAGTCACCCATCCCTCTAAAGAAACTTCGCACTGTTCTACAATTCCCACCACCCGTCGCCGATAAAAAGAGGGAAATATGCGAACAAATACTTTTTGATAAGCATCAGGATTAACTAAAAACATTCCTGTTAACACCAGGACTAATAAAATTTTGAGAACAACTTCTAAAGATCCAGAAACAAAAGCAAAAGAATTACCTAATAGGCGATTAAATAGTGGTTGAGCTTGTTCAATTAAACTATTCAGATCCGGTATATAAGGTAATAATTGTGCAGGAATATGAGTTCTTTGGACATCAATCCAACTATTAAAACGCCCAAATCCTTGGGGAACTCGATAAGTAAGTTCATGAAATTGCTGGACAAAAGGTGGGACAATTAACCAGAAAAAACAGACAACACCCGCAAAGAAAATCCCTACAGCTAATAAAACTGATAATCCTCGTTTTATTCCTAAACTTTGAAAGCGTCGCGCGAGACGATTTAAAGTCGTCGCTAAAACAACAGCAGCAAATATTAGTAGCAGAACGTCCCTAAGTTGCCACAATATATATAAAGATATAACTAAAGCAATTAAGCCTATCCATTGACCAAGATTCACAAGCAAGACTCCCAGCTTGGTAAAATGCTTTTTGATGACAATGCAGTTAGATTAGCTGATTTTAGCAACATTACCTATATTTTTTTGATTAATTTTGCTTTTGTCTTGGTATTCGCCACAGGAGAACAGTGGCCATAATTATAGTTGGTGATAAAATCATAATCAGCACATTTGTCACCGTTGCTGGAATCCCTAAAAACGGACAAGCATATTTAATTAATACTGATAGCAAAGTCGAAAATAATAGCAGCTTCAGCAAAAATCCCAGTTGATTTTCCATAACAGTGCGGGGAACACATAATTCTATAGGGTATATACCAAATAATAACTGAAAATAATAAATCTTTATCTCGTTCCTAGTCTCTGACTAGGAATGCAGTTGATGAGGCTCTGCCTCCATCTTATCTCATTGAAGGCAGAGCCTTATCTTATTCATTCCCAGTCAGAGACCTGGGAACGAGATATACGAGATAAAAAATATTGTGTTGTCGTAGGGGTTTAGCAATGCTAAACCCTTACCAATTTTGCATGAAGGATCTTGATAAATACTTAATAAATGTTTAAAAATAAAGGGTAATGTTTACAGGATGATAAAGTATAATCATGTCTAGTTGAATATAGATTAAAGAAATAGTATGAACTTTAACCCTAGTCAACCTTTTGTGACCGCAATTGCTCGTATTTTTGGCGCTGCTGCTCCTATTGCTGTTAATAAGATTAGAAGCAATCCTGCTATTATCAGGATGTTAAAGGATTTTAACTTTGATCAAACAGAACATCCACAACAGAATTTTGATATTATTTATGCTTGTGCTGTTATTAAATATGACCAATCTAAAACTGAAGATCAATGGAATGACTCAGACATACTAGCAGAACTTTTTCTAAAAGATGTAATTAAAAAAGCTTTCGACAAGAGTTTTCACACACAAAATTATGAAATTGTTAAAGGAGAAATAGATGCTTGTGTTGTGTGGGAAGAACAAGATTGGAATACTCTACGACAGAAAATACAAGAATTAAATATTGACTGGAATCAAGAGTTAGAGAAATTTAAAGATATTTTTATAGAATTAGTAAAAAAAAGTGGTAAGCCATTAGAATCATACAGTATTCAAAAAATTGAGGAAATCAGTCAAAAGTTAGACGAATTACTTCGTAATCAAAACAAAAACACAGATTCATTTACATATCCACCAGAATTTCAATCACTAATCACCGAAAAAATCAAATTATTCTGCGGTCGCAAATTTGTATTTGATGCCTTTGAAAACTTCATCAACGACAATAAAAAAGGCTATTTTACAGTTATTGGTGATGCGGGAATGGGCAAAAGTACCATCGCTGCAAAATACGTTTTTGAACATAAAACAATTTGTTATTTCAACAACTTACAAGAAAATCGTAATAGTCCTGAATTATTTCTGGAAAGCATTCGTCAACAACTGATTAACCGCTATGAATTAACAAATGTTGAAAATGCTGATTTATCAACATTACTTACCGAAGCTACCGCAAAACTTAGTCCCAATGAAAAATTAATCATTGTCGTTGATGCACTGGATGAAGTCAAGCAAGATCCAGGAGGAGAAAATATTTTATATTTACCAAAAACTCTACCAGATCATGTTTATTTCTTCTTGACTAGACGACGTTATGAACCAACTCAAGAACGACTCTATACTGAAGGATTGAAAAAAGAATCTTTAGATTTAACTGATAGTAAATATGAGAAAGAAAATCAGCATGATATTCAAGAGTATATTCGCTTCTGTTTAAACAATGATCCAGAACACCAAGCCGGATTACAAACTTGGATAGAAAACAAAAATATCAGTCCCGACGCTTTTGTGCAGCAGTTAGCAGCCAAGAGCGAAAATAATTTTATGTACCTGCGCTATGTTTTACCAGCTATAGCAGAGGGTAAATATAATGATTTGAATTTAAACCAATTACCCCAAGGTTTACAGGATTATTACCAAACTCATTGGGAACGGATGAATATGGATGATAAAGCTCAAAAAATGAAAGTCATTATCCTCTATATTTTAGTTGAATTTGCGAAACCGATACCCTGTAATAAAATTGCTGCTATCACAGAAAAAGATGAATTTGATGTACAGAAAATTTTAGATGAATGGATTGAATATTTGAGAAAACAGCCTGAAGATGGATATGACTGTTATAGCATCTATCATGCCAGCTTTTTAAATTTTTTGAAACCGAAAAAAGAACTGAATCCAGAAAAACGCAAACAACTTCTTCAGGAAGTAAATCAAAAAATTATTACCTATTACGAAAACATAGAAAATAATCATGGATAAATGGGATCTTCATATTTATTTAAGAAAGCCTTATCACTTTGTTAACTCTGGTAATCCTGAAAACTTAACCAAATATTTCCAAATCCTGACAGATTATCAATTCATATCTAACAAAATCAATCATCCTGAATTTGGTATCCAAGCATTAATTGAAGATTATGATTTATTAGATGCTACCCAAACCGCAACCTACCCAGACCAAAGCAAAACCTTAAAATATATTCAAAGTGCTTTGCGACTGTCTGCACATATTGTCACCCAAGATCAACAACAATTACTGAGTCAATTATGGGGAAGGTTACAAACCATTAACACCCCAGAAATTCAAACCCTATTAACCCAAGCACAACAAACTCACCCCCACCCTTGGTTGCGTCCCCTCACCCCCAGTCTCACCCCAGCAGGAGGAAGGTTACTCCGCATCCTCACAGGTCATGGTGGTTCGGTACGAGCAGTAGCAGTGACAGCAGACGGAAAACGGGTGATTTCTGGTTCTGATGACAAAACTGTGAAGGTGTGGAATTTAGAGACTGGGGAGGAACAGTTCACTCTCTCAGGTCATAGTGGTTGGGTACAAGCAGTAGCAGTGACAGCAGACGGAACACGGGTGATTTCTGGTTCAAATGACAATACTGTGAAGGTGTGGAATTTAGAGACTGGGGAGGAACAGTTCACTCTCTCAGGTCATAGTGGTTGGGTACAAGCAGTAGCAGTGACAGCAGACGGAACACGGGTGATTTCTGGTTCAAATGACAATACTGTGAAGGTGTGGAATTTAGAGACTGGGGAGGAACAGTTCACTCTCTCAGGTCATAGTGGTTGGGTACTAGCAGTAGCAGTGACAGCAGACGGAACACGGGTGATTTCTGGTTCAAATGACAATACTGTGAAGGTGTGGAATTTAGAGACTGGGGAGGAACAGTTCACTCTCTCAGGTCATAGTGGTTGGGTACAAGCAGTAGCAGTGACAGCAGACGGAACACGGGTGATTTCTGGTTCAAATGACAATACTGTGAAGGTGTGGAATTTAGAGACTGGGGAGGAACAGTTCACTCTCTCAGGTCATAGTGGTTGGGTACTAGCAGTAGCAGTGACAGCAGACGGAACACGGGTGATTTCTGGTTCTGATGACAAAACTGTGAAGGTGTGGAATTTAGAGACAGGGGAGGAACAGTTCACTCTCTCAGGTCATAGTGGTTGGGTACAAGCAGTAGCAGTGACAGCAGACGGAACACGGGTGATTTCTGGTTCAAATGACAATACTGTGAAGGTGTGGAATTTAGAGACAGGGGAGGAACAGTTCACTCTCTCAGGTCATAGTGGTTTGGTACTAGCAGTGACAGCAGACGGAAAACGGGTGATTTCTGGTTCTGATGACAAAACTGTGAAGGTGTGGAATTTAGAGACAGGGGAGGAACAGTTCACCCTCACAGGTCATGGTGGTTCGGTACGAGCAGTAGCAGTGACAGCAGACGGAACACGGGTGATTTCTGGTTCAAATGACAATACTGTGAAGGTGTGGAATTTAGAGACTGGGGAGGAACAGTTCACTCTCTCAGGTCATAGTGGTTGGGTACAAGCAGTAGCAGTGACAGCAGACGGAACACGGGTGATTTCTGGTTCAAATGACAATACTGTGAAGGTGTGGAATTTAGAGACTGGGGAGGAACAGTTCACTCTCTCAGGTCATAGTGGTTGGGTACTAGCAGTAGCAGTGACAGCAGACGGAACACGGGTGATTTCTGGTTCAAATGACAATACTGTGAAGGTGTGGAATTTAGAGACTGGGGAGGAACAGTTCACTCTCTCAGGTCATAGTGGTTGGGTACAAGCAGTAGCAGTGACAGCAGACGGAACACGGGTGATTTCTGGTTCAAATGACAATACTGTGAAGGTGTGGAATTTAGAGACAGGGGAGGAAATAGCTACTTTTATTGGTGATAGTGACTTTTATTCTTGTGCGGTTGCGCCAGATGGGTTAAAAATTATTGCGGGTGACAGGTCGGGAATGGTGCATTTTTTAAAGTTGGAAAATCAGGGAGCATGAAATGATGAGTTTATCACCCAGACCACCAACTATGAATAATTCCATAGTTAATTACCAAGAATTTACAGCCATAATTCACCAAAAAAGCGCGAATTTTCTCGGTCGTGATTTCGTGTTTACTGCGATTCATAATTTTCTCAATCGCTACAACCGGGGTTATTTCACTATTATCGGTCTACCCGGTAGCGGTAAAAGTGCAATTATTGCTCAATATATTAAAGAAAATTCCTCAGAAAATCGTCAGGTAATTTATTACAATGCAGAACTAGAGGGGAAAAATCACGCTGAAGAATTTATCAAATATATATGTTCTCAAATTATCGCCACATTTGATCAAATATCTCTGCCAAATTTACCCGATAATGCTACAGAAGGGAGTTGGTTTTTATCCTTACTTCTCCAACAAATCAGCGACAATTTGCAACCCAATCAAAAATTAATTATTGCTATTGATAGTTTAAATTGCATTAATTCCCAATTACAACCACCAGGAACAAATATTTTTTATCTTCCCCGCTACATTCCCCAAGGGATTTATTTTCTCCTTACCCGTCGTCCGTTTTTATCCAGTAATTCCGGTTTATTAATTGAAGCACCGGTGCAAAGTTTGCATTTAGAAGATTATCCACAGGAAAATAAACAGGATATTCAAAATTATATTAGGAGAAACCTAACCCCCCTCACCCCCCTTCCCTACGAGGGAATGGGGGAACAAGATGCTTCTAACTCCCCTTCTCCTATTACAGAAATAGAGGAAAAAAACTTGTCTAACTCCCCTCTCCTCGCAGGAGAGGGGTTGGGGGAGAGGTCAATCAAATCCTGGTTAAATAGCCACCAAATAAATGAAGCAGAATTTATAACTAACTTAACCAACCGCAGCGAAAATAATTTTATGTATGTTAGTCAAATTTTAGCTGCTATTACTAATAATTTTTATCCCCAACCTTCCCAAATAGGAACATCATTTCCACCACCATTAGAAACCTATTACCAACAACATTTAGAAAAAATGCTGGGTTCTCAACATCAAGATTTTCCCCTAGCAGTGTTGCAAGTTTTATCCCAGACAACACAACCCATATCAGTTACAGATATTGCCAATTTCCTAAATACTGATGAATATGATATTGAAGAATTATTAGAAAATTGGTTAGAGTTCTTGCAAATAGAAACTATTTTTGACTCAACCACCTACAAATTCTATCATGATAATTTCCGCCAATGGCTCATAAAATTTCTGTTTTGATCCTGTTCATCCTTTAATCCTGTACATCCTGATAGCGCAGCGTGGCGTATAACTCCTGCGTCGTCACGCAAGCTATAGCCATTTCTGACAATTTACCTAAGAGACTTCCAAATAAAAAAATGTCCCAAAACTGATGCAGAAATTCTCTCTCTGTGTACTCTGTGCCTCTGTGGTTCGTTTCTTAGGATAATTTATTTCTTGGAAGTCTCTAACTAGTACATCACGGCGTAAATAAAGCAACCATATTCAATCGCCAAAAAGCTTACTGTATATTAGTTTTGACTTTTGACTTTTGACTTTTGACTTCCGCCCTGCGGTACTAGCCACTTAGAGACTTCCAAATAAAAAAATGTCCCAAAACTAACGCAAAAACCCTCCCTATTTCTTCTCTCTCTGTGTTCTCTGTGCCTCTGTGGTTCGTTTGTTCATTTATTTATTGGGATAATTTATTTCCTGGAAGTCCCTTAGGAACGCAAATTTAATAACCTGCAATTCTGACTTAACCTGAAATGGTGCGTTACGCTGTCGCTAACACACCCTACTTTTGCACTTTATTTAATTCATATTCCTTAATATTACTAGCAAAAGCGATCGCCTCGAAGGTAAATATAAAGATTTATGTATTCTTTCCTAATTGTATTCATTAAGAATTGAAAATTATGCTTGTGAAAACAAATAAATCATTGTCACATATAGCAAGCAGTTACACTAATTAAAATTCTTAGGCGTGTTAGGTCTTATAGTAAATCTAAAAATTATGTTGTCAATGAGTGGTGAGACACCTTTGATTAATTTTCTCAGATAGTTTAGGATATGGCAGAAATTACAGCAATGTAGATTCAATGATTGCAACGTTACCAACTTTTTTCTAGATATAGTTCGCAAAAACTTATACTAACCATCATCCCTGTGCGTTATTGTGCTGATTTTTAAAGAAAACTCTAGTCCGAATAGACATACCTATAGAGCCTTGAATAAGCTACTTTTGACAGGGAAATCTGTGAGGGTTATGGCTTGTCTCCTCCCCTTATTCATCTGGTGGGGGTGCAAGGCAGTACAAAACCAATTTGTACAACCACAAGCAATATTAGTTTTAGGCGGTTCTACCCGCTTACTAGAAAGAGAAAAGTTTACAGCCAAATTAGCCCACCAATATCCCAATATACCCATTTGGATTTCTGGGGGCAGTCCACCTCAGCATACTAAAAAAATATTTGCTAATGCAGGAATTGATCCCCGGCGTTTAAACTTGGACTATGAAGCTGTAGACACGGTTACTAATTTTACTACTACAGTGGATGAATTACAATCTCGTGGCATCAAAAGTGTTTATTTAATTACATCTGACTTTCATATGCGTCGTGCTTGCATCGTTGGTGAAATTGTTTTAGGTAGTCGAGGCATGAATTTTAAACCCCTATCAGTTCCTTCCGCAAATTCACCAGAACCGATTGAAAAATCTCTTAGGGATGGTGCTAGGGCAGTTATTTGGGTAGCCACAGGTTATACAGGTGCTAATTATGCTAATAAAAATAAACCCTAATACATGAGAACAGAATGAAAAATCAAAAATTTTCAATTGTTCCCAATTCCCAATATCACCACAATTTGATACCCTAGCTTAAACAGTTTTGAGAGAAGTTAAAGCGTGGAAATTCAACTTGGGCGGGGAAAAGTGGCGCGTCGAGCCTATGGAATTGATGAAATTGCTTTAGTCCCTGGTAACAGAACTCTCGATCCGAGTTTAACTGATACCAAGTGGACAATTGGCAATATTGAGCGAGAAATCCCCATTATTGCCAGTGCAATGGATGGTGTCGTTGATGTAAAAACGGCTGTTCGCTTGTCCCAATTGGGGGCATTGGGAGTAATTAATTTAGAGGGTATCCAAACTCGCTATGCTGACCCCGAACCGATTTTAGATCGGATTGCCTCCGTCGGCAAAGAAGAATTTGTCAGTCTGATGCAAGAATTGTATGCTGAACCAATAAAGCCGGAATTAATTGAAAAACGTATTCAGGAAATTAAACAACAAGGCGGTATTGCGGCAGTTAGCACAACTCCAGCCGGGGCAAGCAAATATGGTGAAATTGTAGCTAAAGCTGGAGCAGATTTATTTTTTATCCAAGCTACAGTAGTTTCTACTAATCACCTATCGCCAGAATCTATCACTCCCCTTGATTTAGCGGAGTTTTGTCGTTCTATGCCCATCCCTGTGGCATTAGGAAATTGCGTTACATATCAAGTCACCTTAGAGTTGATGAAAGCTGGTGCAGCAGCGGTATTGGTAGGTATTGGACCCGGTGCTGCTTGTACTTCTCGTGGAGTGTTGGGCGTGGGCGTACCTCAAGCCACTGCGATCGCTGATTGTACGGCCGCTAGAGACGATTATTATCGGGAAACTGGGAAATATATCCCTATCATCGCTGACGGTGGTTTAATCACCGGGGGAGACATCTGTAAATGTATCGCCTGTGGTGCTGACGCTGTGATGATTGGCTCTCCATTTGCCAGAGCCGCCCAAGCCCCTGGGCGTGGTTATCACTGGGGTATGGCAACTCCCAGCCCGATATTACCGCGAGGGACTCGGATTCGCGTAGGTACAACTGGAACTCTAGAACAAATACTCACAGGTCCAGCCGGCTTGGATGATGGTACTCATAATCTTTTAGGAGCTTTAAAGACCAGTATGGGAACTTTAGGCGCTAAAAACATTAAGGAAATGCAGCAAGTTGAAGTTGTCATTGCTCCTTCTCTACTGACCGAAGGTAAGGTTTACCAAAAAGCCCAACAGTTAGGTATGGGTAAATAACTCATTCGTGTCAGTGGTCAGTGGTCGAGTGGTCAGTGGTCAGTGGGTCATCACAACGGACAACGGACAACTGTACGGGCGAAGCATTTGGAGAACTATTTTTGGCAATGACCGATAATTTATCTTCCAAATGCTTCGCCCCTACTAACAACTGACAACTGTACGGGCGAAGCATTTGGAGAACTATTTTTGGCAATGACCGATAATTTATCTTCCAAATGCTTCGCCCCTACTAACAACTAACAACTGTACGGGCGAAGCATTTGGAGAACTATTTTTGGCAATGACCGATAATTTATCTTCCAAATGCTTCGCCCCTACTAACAACTAACAACTGTACGGGCGAAGCATTTGGAGAACTATTTTTGGCAATGACCGATAATTTATCTTCCAAATGCTTCGCCCCTACTAACAACAACTTTGAGAATGACTGGAAAAATCACATATCTAGCCTACAATAGAGGTGGCGGAGACAAATGTTTCCGTTCACTCCTCACACCACACTCCGCCCGGACTAATGTTCGGGCGGTTCCTTATGGTCTGCATTAGTTTTCTAGTTTTTTTGCAAATGTATATCCTTTATCTCTAAGAGGATGTTTTTGCTATGGTAGAATTTTCACCAAGCTCAGAAATATCTCATGTAAAGGTTTTTAGGTATGTCAGCAGCGACAAACGTTACAGATGCAAGTTTTAAGGTAGATGTCCTCGAAAGTGAAGTTCCCGTATTAGTTGATTTTTGGGCCCCTTGGTGTGGTCCATGTCGTATGGTAGCTCCTGTTGTCGAAGAAATTGCCGAGCAGTACGAAGGACAAATTAAGGTTGTGAAAGTCAATACTGATGAAAATCCGAATATTGCTAGTCAGTACGGTATTCGCAGTATTCCTACATTAATGATTTTCAAAGATGGAGACAAGGTAGATATGGTTGTCGGTGCTGTACCTAAAACCACTTTAGCTACCACTTTGGAAAAGTATCTTTGAAGCCCAATAGACAACAAACTCTCCTTGAGTTATTCATTTACCGAAAAATTGGGTTTAAAGCCCCGTCGTTCTCCGACGGCTTTCAATTAATTAGTGTACCAATACACTATACTAATGATGGTGGAAAGGTAATCAACCACTTAAAAAACCTTGTCGTCGAAAGACACCTGAACCTTGACAATTAAATCTATGCGGTTCTACTGCATTGTTCACGTTTTCCTCCTAGCAGTAGGTAAAAGATTTATACCGAGCGTGACGACTCAGATTTTTGAACTATTTGTTTCAAACTAAACAGGACTTGCAGCAATGCAACTAGGGTAGGGCATACCCAAAGTTAACGCTTGGGGAGAGTCCCACCTCGCTCGCTAGGTAACGCAAGGAACCTAGTTTAAGTGGTCTCGTTGAACCAAGAATCCCCGTCGATTTATCGCGGGGAGTGTCAAGGGACGAAAATGTTGCTTTGCCTATATTTCTTAAATAATAGAAAAAGCCTGGTTTCAGTAACACTTTCGGACATTTCCGTTGTGATTGTTAGTCAAGTAAAGCTTAGTTACTGAGAAGCCTGTATTGTAATAATTACGGTCAATATAGGAAGTATCATGTAAAATAACGTAAGTTGCTAGTACGGTGAGGCAAACGTCAAAAAGCATATTACATCAGCCCTTTAGGGATTTTTAATTATTGTTAGTTGACCTACCCTTTACTGTATTAGCAACTTTGGTTAAAATATAATGCCATTATTGCGGCAGTAAGTATGACCTCTGAAGCGTCCTTTTCTTCATTAGATTCTCTTCAAGCAGATATTGCGGAATTAATAGACCGTTTACCGACACTAAAACATCGGCAATTTATTCAGCAATCACTCACCACAATTCTGCGTCTTGCTGATAGTGATATTGAACGTCTTGATTGGAAAATATTATCTGCTGCTTTAGCAGATATGGAATGTGGTTTCCAGTTATTTTATAACTACCGTCATGTGCGGAAAATTACTATTTTTGGTTCAGCGCGTCTAGCACCAGATACACCAGCATATCAAATGGCTCTGCAATTTAGTCGGGCTGTTTCTGCACTAGGATTTATGATTATGACAGGTGGTGGTGGTGGGATTATGCAAGCTGGTCAAGAAGGCGCTGGGAGGGAAAATTCCTTTGGTTTAAATATTCAGTTACCTTTTGAGCAACAAGCTAACCCAATTATTGAAGGTGATGCTAAACTAATTAATTTTAAATACTTCTTTACTCGCAAGTTATTTCTTCTGAAAGAAAGTGATGCTGTGGCTTTATTTCCTGGTGGTTTTGGCACTCAAGATGAGGCTTTTGAATGTATGACATTGAGCCAAACAGGTAAATTTGGTCCAGTTCCTTTGGTGTTAATTGATCAAGCAGGGGGTGATTATTGGCGTTCTTGGAGTCAATATATTGATGAGAAATTGGTAAAAACAGGGCTTGTTAGTCCAGATGATCCGAGTTTGTACACTATTACAGATAATCTTGAAGTTGCCTGTAATGCTATTACTGGATTTTACCGAATTTATCATTCTAGTCGTTATGTTGGTGACAAGTTGGTGATCCGGTTGCAAGAAGATTTATCAGATGCTCAAGTAGAATTACTTAATACTCAGTTCCGTGATATTTTGCTGACAGGTGAAATTGTGAAAAGCCAAGCATTACCACAGGAAGAACAAGATGAAACATCTAATTTGCCTCGGTTAGTTTTAAATTTTAATCAACGAGATTTAGGGCGTTTATATCAAATGATTGGGGTAATTAATCAGGTGGGTGTTCCCACTCCAGAGGAATTGGCACATCCAGAAAGAAAGTAACCTCTACCAAGTTATTAATTAGCCAAAATATTTTATTCCTAATACATGAAACTTGCACTATGGGAATACCTGTGCCATTTTTTTGGTTTGTTGGGTTGTTCGCGTTAGGGTTGCAGAGCAATCAGCATTAAATCAAACAGATCAGTTGGGTTGCGCTGTCGCTTAAGCCAACCTACGAAAAATGGACAAGGTATTGCATAAGTAATAATTTTGGGAGAAACTTAACTCTGTTGACTCGGTGAATTATTACTTTATTATGACTCAATACTGATAAATATAATCAGGCTCGTATATTGGTATAAGTTGCTAAGAAAAGAGGGAATTAAAAGTTAAAAATAGTCTCACAATATAGCTTACGCTTACGAACTTAAAGAAAACTCTTACCAATTAACCAATACAGGAATTTAAATATGCTGGAATTATTAGGATCAGGTTTGTTTTCTCTATGGCTAGAAATGGCTAAGGTGCCAATTCAACCCTTAGAAGCCTTGAGTGTCTTGGCTTGGCAAGGTAGCTCTAACTTGATTCTTGTCCCTGATCCCAGCCCAGCAGGTGCTATTACAGTCCAAGAATATCTCAAGGGTTTAATCACATCAAAATTAATTGACCAAACTCTCATGTCCTCTCAGGGGATTTGGTTGCAGTCGGGACCAATGCTAATGGCTAATCATCAAGGGACTGTACCTTTATCCGCTGCTTCCTTAACTAAAGTTGCTACTTCGTTGGTAGCTTTTAAAGCTTGGGGACCCAATCACCAATTTGAGACTTTAGTTAGTAGCACTGGACCGTTAGTAAATGGGGTGGTGCAGGGTGATTTGGTGATTACTGGTAGTGGTGATCCGATGTTTGTGGGGGAGGAAGCGATCGCTCTGGGAAATACTCTGAATAAAATAGGTATTAAGCAAGTTAAGGGAAATCTGGTAATTACTGGGGCTTTTGCCATGAATTTCCAACGTCATCCCCTGCTTGCCGGTCAATTACTCAAACAAGCACTAAATCACCAAACTTGGTCGCGTTCTGTGGTTTTCCAATACTCAATTATGCCCAAAGGAACACCTAAACCCCAAGTGATTATTGCTGGTAATATTAAAGTGGAGCTTCAACCTAAAGTTGGGCAAACTTTACTGGTACGTCATCTTTCCTTACCTTTGCAAAAAATCATTAAGGAAATGAACGTTTTCAGTAATAACGATATTGCGGAAATGTTAGCCGATTCTGTGGGAGGGGCAGATGTAGTTAGCACCACAGCATCCCAACTTGCTAGATTCCCAAAGTCAGAAATTCTCTTGATTAATGGTTCTGGTTTAGGGAAAGAAAATCGAATCTCTCCCAGAGGTGTTTGTGCTATGTTCATGGCATTGCAACGGGAAGCTAGTTCCTATCAGTTGACTTTGGCTGATTTATTTCCCACCTCTGGACTAGACCACCGAGGGACAATACATTCTCGACATATGCCAAAAGCGACTGTGATGAAAACCGGTACTCTCAATGATGTTAGTGCTTTAGCTGGAGTTGTCCCCACACGCGATCGCGGTTTGGTGTGGTTTACAATTATCAATCGTGGGGGAAATGTATCAGCTTTTCGGACTGAACAAGATAAACTTCTCCAACATTTAGAAAAAGAATTAGAAGTATCTACTGATATTCCGGCTACCCTCACACCTCATTTAGATAATTCTTTACCAAAATTTGGTGCAGCCAATCGCAATGAAGTTTTGTATAAAAGCTAGTTGTCAGTAGGGGCGAAGCATTTGGAAGATAAATTATCGGTCATTGCCAAAAATAGTTCTCCAAATGCTTCGCCCGTACAGTTGTCAGTTGTCAGTAGGGGTGAAGCATTTGGAAGATAAATTATCGGTCATTGCCAAAAATAGTTCTCCAAATGCTTCGCCCGTACAGTTGTCAGTTGTTAGGAAGAAGGGAGAAGAAGAAGATAATTTCTCCCCTACTCCCCCTACTCCCCCTACTCCCCCTACTCCCCTACTCCCCCTACTCCCCCTACCTTCCTTCCTGGGGGATAATTTCTGTTACCACTCTGCGTCCAGAATTACCACCTTTGACAACAATATTTTCTGTTTCTAAATTACCGACGGCTGTTTCCCCTTGGAAAGTTAATTTTGGTTCAATTTGACGATAAACGATATTTCCCTGCGCTTCTAACAATTTTTTATCTAAATACCAAGTAAGTTGATTTGATTTTAAAGACTGACGACGTTGCCCAACTGCATTCACATTACCAGTGAGATATACCTTATTTTCTGGTATTTGCATTTGTCCCTGATTAGCAGTGACAGTGACATTTTCAGCAGATTGGAATATCCGAATGGGAGAATTTGTGGTGATATTTTCTTTCTTAATATTCCAGGTAATTGAGTTACTAATAATTTGTATCAATGGATCTAATAACTCTAATTTTGCCTGTGGTTGGAGAATGGCAATTTGAGTTTTTAAATTAATTTCTGCGGCATTACCGTTACCACGTCCAGTGATTTTGTTATCCTTATATCTTTCTATTTGGATTGGGCGATCGCTAAATAATTTCTCCTCCTTAATATGCCACATTAAATGATCAGTTCGCATTTGCAGCTGTGGATCTGTGGATTTTGCGAATACTCCCCCTGAAAATTCTACCCGTTGTTCACGAGTTTTGATCTTTGCTTCTTGAGCTACAGCTTGTAATTGTTTATGACTACCATTTAACTGATTGCGAACAATCAATAAATCTTCTTGAGGTCGCCATTCTAACTCATTACCTTGGAAAACAATCCCATTGCGGGGATCGGTAGCTACAATTTTACCTTTAAGAAAAAGTTGCTTACCATCTTGCTTAATATCAGCCTTATCTGCTTTAATTTGGTAGACAACTTTTCCATCTTGGTAAAGTTCTCCTTGAGGACTTTCTGCCTCACCAATTTGCTTATCTGTAGTGTATTTTGCTTCTTTGGCTTTAACTTTCCAAATTGGTTTCCCTACCTCATCAAACTGTTCTAAAGCCACACCGAAAAAAGTTAACTTAGTGTCATCCTCCTTTGGAGATGGATTATCAGTTTTTGATTGAGTTGGTGATGGATTACCGCAAGCAGACAAGCATAAACCTAAACACAAGATCAAAGGCAGATAAAACAAATTAGTTGGTAATCGCAACCCAAAAAATGAATAAAAGTGGGGAGAATGATTTTTAGATCCCCTTTGATGTTTTGCATCTTTTCTTCTATTCTCCCTACCTTGTGCATATTGCATTATTCTGGAACTTCTAAATGTCTGTGATTATCTCGATGATCGTCTAAAAAGCCCATACTAGACAATGGCCGATATGGATAACTTTGACGGGGAGTTTTTTGGATATCTTCTTTGATAGCTTCTAAATCAATATAGCGATCGCTCACATTAATTAAACTATCACTAGTCATAGAACGCAAACTCACCACCTCTACCCTCACACCACGATAGCTCACAGAATTGACAGCATAAGCCAAATCACCGTCACCGCTGACTAAAACTGCGGTATCATAGGAATCGCACAAAGCCATCATATCAACAGCTATTTCCACATCTAAGTTAGCTTTTTTAGAGCCATCTGGTAATTGCACCAAATCCTTAGCAATAACTCGATAACCATTGCGACGCATCCATAACAAAAAGCCCTGTTGCTTCTCATTTGTCCGATCTACACCTGTGTAGAAAAAAGCGCGTAACAGCCTTGATCCACCAGTTAACCGGCACAATAACTTAGTATAATCAATTTCGATTCCCAGTTGAAGCGCCGCATAAAATAAGTTTGAGCCATCAATAAAGATAGCCACCCGACCCCGATTTTCCAAAACTTGTTCTGGCGTAAATATTGAGTCGTTTTCAAAATTGTTCAACATTATTGTCATACCTTGTGTTGTTATCCCTGTGATGATAGAAATTTCTAACTATCTGCTTATTAGAGTTGCTAATGATAAGTCTCCGGGGCTAATACATCAGGAATCTTCAATCATCAGTAAAACTGTTTTGATTATTTACTTCCTTGATCTACTATTAAGATGTAATTAATAGCCCCGAATTCTTTGGTTTTTTAAGAAATTCGCAGTTCCCAAAATTAATCTTTTATTTTGATGTTTCTATCCGTTTAAAAACTGGTTTTGGTGTTCCCAATATTTGTTGATCGGATAATATTCCCCAGGTTGAGTGGGTACAAAAAGGAGCTAAAATTGCACTTTCTTTTTGTTCATTAAAATTGATCCCCCAGCCTAATTGCTGATAAATATCACTGCTGATATTAGGAATAATTGGGGATAGAAGATAAGCTGCTAATCTTACAGATTCCAGAACCGCATATAGCACCGCTTCCACTTCCTCCTGTTTACCTTGTTTATATAATGACCAAGGGGCTTGATCATCTATAAATTTATTACTGGCTTGTACCAGAGATAAAACATAGTGACAGGCTTCATTGAAAGCTAATGCTGTGTATGCTTGTTTCACCTTTTCTCCCAACTGTAACCCTATCGCTTTCAAAGGATTTTCCGATGGAATATCTGAATGGCTAATGGACGGTACTTGACTAGCGCAGTATTTCTTCACCATGTTTAAAGTCCGATTTAACAAATTACCTAAATCATTTGCTAAATCTGCATTCAAAACATTAATGAACCTAATTTCATTAAAATCGCCATCTTTCCCAAATTCGATTTCCTTAAGGAAGTAATAACGAACGGCATCACTACCATAATTTTCCACTAAAGCGATAGGATCAAGAGTATTACCTAAAGTCTTGCCCATTTTTTGACCATCTTTAGTTAAAAAACCATGTCCAAATACCCTGTCTGGTAAAGGTAATCCCGCTGACATCAGCATTGCAGGCCAATAAACAGCATGAAAGCGTAAAATATCTTTACCAATCAAGTGCAGATTAATCGGCCACCATGTTTGTAAAGCATTAGCTAAGGTTGGTTCTGCATCTGGTTCTAACAATGCTGTAACATAACCTAGCAAAGCATCAAACCATACATATAATGTATGTTGAGAATCCACAGGTACGGGAAAACCCCAATCAAGATTTACCCGCGAAATCGAAAAATCCTGTAAACCTTGGGTGACAAAATTGAAAACTTCATTTCGTCTGCTGACAGGTTGGATAAAATCTGGGTGAGATTGATAAAATTCCTCCAACTGAGTTTGATATTTAGACAAGCGGAAGAAATAGTTCTGCTCATCTCGCCACTCTACTTGTTTGTTAGTATGAATGGGACAGTGTTTATCTGCGAGTAAATCCCGTTCTTCCTTAAACTCTTCACAGGAAACGCAGTACCAACCCTTTTGTTCTCCTTGGTAAATATCGCCATTTTCCCAAACCCGCTGGAAGAATTCTTTAACTATGGCTTGGTGACGGGGTGCTGTAGTTCGACTAAAGCGGTCATATTGAATATCGAGTAAATCCCACAATCTGACAAAACTGGGGACAATTTCATCACAAAAATCCTGTGGTGGTTTTCCTAAACTCTCTGCTGAACGCTGAATTTTTTGACCATGTTCATCTGTACCTGTAATTAGTAGCACCTGATGCCCCTGCAAGCGATTAAATCTGGCTACTACATCCGCTGCTATAGTTGTATAAGCACTGCCAATATGGGGGACATCATTGACATAGTATAGTGGTGTGGTCAGTGCAAAAGTCTTTTCTGTTTTATTCACAAGATTCATGGACAATAAAAGCAAATTATTATTAATCAGTTTTCTCTATTAATAATCTAGATTATCTAGACAAAACTACGCAATTATATAACATTGCTACTGTTTTTTTCAAACTCCTTCTGGATGATAACAAGTTTATGGACTGAAGAATTGTTTAATTACTTCTATAAATTCACCTGATTTCTGGCCAAATCAGCGAAAGTATTTACTAATTAATAATCATGGTAAAACCTGTTTCTTGCATTGGTAGTTACAGGGAATACACTAACTGAAACTCTAGCGATATAAATAATTGTGTGGATATAATTCCCATATCAGATTCTCCCAGTAATAGTTGACAAAACTGTTAAGCATTAAGCATTAAGCTAACAGCTTTAAAGGTGAAAATACAGAAAATTAACCATAATTTCCTGGGTGTAAGCTGTAACTTCCAGGAAATAAATATTTCCTTTTCTTTGTTATTCCTGCTTTTGGCTGACTGCTAATAGTTGAATACAGCACCAATCTGACACTATTGCCAGTGAGGAGGATTTAACGCTTTCACATACTTATATATGATGAATACAAATCGCCATAAATTCTGTAATCATGGTTTCAGAGTGGGTTATTTTTTATGTGGAAAGGTTGATTTTAGACAAAGCAAAAAGGATAAAAATTTCGGCACAATCCCTATCTGGATAACGGAAAGGGTAAAGTTAAAGATAGAGTAGACGAATAAAAATCAGCAAAATGCCAGCAGTTGATCCTCAACCTTGTTTTTTAACTCCAAAACCAGTACAATCAAATTCCCCGTTATTCATCTATTTACCAGGAATGGATGGGAGTGGTGAATTATTGCAAACCCAAATCTCTGAATTAGCCTCTTGTTTAGATATTCGTTGCTTGGCTATACCCAAAAACTATCTTGCGACTTGGGACGTTTTAGCAACGAATGTTTTGGACTTAATTCACGCTGAATTGGAAACAAGCTGTCAACGCCCAATATACCTATGTGGTGAATCTTTTGGTGGTTGTTTAGCAATGCAAGTCGCAATTCAATCACCGCAGTTATTTAAACGGATTATTTTAATTAATCCCGCTTCATCTTTGCACCAGCAATTCTGGTTTAATTGGATATCCCAGATGACTCAGTTTGTGCCATCATCCCTATTTAATCTGGGTGCATTAGGGTTATTACCGTTTCTGGCATCATTAGCACGGATTTCTCAAAGCGATCGCTATAGACTGCTTACAGCTATGCGTTCCCTGCCCTCAGCAACGGTAAACTGGCGTTTATCATTGCTGCGAGATTTCCACGTTGATAAAAACGATTTACAACGGCTAACACAAGAAATTTTACTCATTGGGAGTGGTAGCGATCTTTTATTGCCTTCCGTCAGTGAAATCGCCAGATTAGCGGAGATATTACCAAATAATCGGACATTTCTCCTCCCAAATAGCGGTCATGCTTGTTTACTAGAGAAAGATGTGAATCTCTATCAAATTCTCAAAGATAACGATTTTTTAGAATTTAATATTAATACACCAAAATTTATCACATCAACAGCAAGTTCCATGATCACCAAGTCTATGTGAAGCTTAATTACGTTACTACAGGGGCAATTCATGTACCTGGCTTTCTGAAGAAATTGCCCCTATAATCTGTAATTACTATCGGTGGGTTTTCCCACTTCCCACAGTATTCTGTAAGATCCGTTTGCCTTTGGGAGATGAATACCCAGTATTTTTAGAGGTTTGTATTGCCTCTTTGACAAGGGTAGCTAGTTCTTCTAACTGGCTAATCGCTTCCGCACCTTCTAATTTCATTAATTCCCGATCATCACGCATTTCTGTCCAAGTAATTCCATAGTCGGATACTAAAAAGCGAATTAGATGGTTGTCTCCTAAGCTGACCATAAAGGATGCACTGTTCATCTGATTACCGCAAGTATAGCAAGAAGCAGGATAACCGTGCCGTTCTAGTACAACCGCTAAGGCTTGCAAATTCATTACCAAATCTTGAACAAATTGTCTATGTTCGTTTGCTAGTCTTAAAAACACTTGTCCCTCCAGACACCACAGTCAGTTGAGTTTATTTTATATTTTCTTTAGATTTTCTCATAAACTGGCATTGTAGAATAGTATTCACAATTTTTAGCGGTTTATGAGTTCGTTAATTAGTTAACTTGTTTAGGTTAGTGGATAACGATTCTTTAAGCAGTATCAAACTATTCAATTTTTCAGGTACTTATAGCAAACACAGGTACTAAAATTTACATTTTGGTTTCCCCGATCTGTCGGAATCGTACTTGATAAAATTGAGACGTTTTTAGCCTAACTTAAATCCACTCATAGTCAAGTTCGTTAAATCTATGTATTGAACTATCACAGACGATATAAAGCTGAATTGAGATGATTTATTCACTCTAGCACTTATTTTCGTTGCTTGTATTTTTGTCTCCATTTCAAATAAAATTCATATCATATAACATAGATTGAGATTAACGCAACTAGTAAATATACTTAGCCAATACATTACTTTTAATATATATATTTTTAATCTCCGCTATAACACTGATCTTAATATGAGAGAAGCTGGTTTTCAGAAAGTATAATATTTTGTCTGAATCAGGATAACCAGGATTATAGGATTAACAGGATGATTATTTGATGGTTGATGACTATTTACTTAATATTTTGTCTGATAGCGTAGCGTGGCGTAAGCCATATCAGGATAACCAGGATTATAGGATTAACAGGATGATTATTTGATGGTTGATGACTATTTACTTAATATTTTGTCTGAATCAGGATATCCAGGATTATAGGATTAACAGGATGATTATTTGATGGTTGATGACTATTTACTTAATATTTTGTCTGAATCAGGATATCCAGGATTATAGGATTAACAGGATTGTTATTTGATGGTTGATGACTATTTACTTAATATTTTGTCAGAATCAGGATAACCAGGATTATAGGATTAACAGGATGATTATTTGATGGTTAATGGCTGTCGTTTATGTATTGATTATTATATCTCACCTCATAAATATTTATTTACTTTTCTCTATACTAATCATCAACAACTAACCAATAATCAAACAATCACATCCTGTAAACTTTAAATATTTGACATTGTGATTTTTATACTATTAAGATTACAAGATTATTGTATAAATCATAGCAGCTTATATTAACTCATGGGTAAAAATTTTAATACAGTCAAGACGGAGGTTAAACACTGGAGAAATTTCACATTTAATGGTCAAGTTTACGACTTATCACATCTTGATGTTCACTGGGTTGAATATACTGATGATACAGATGAAAATAACCCATTCACATACAGATTTATCGTCACATATAGCTCACATTGTTTTACCAAAGAATCGGATGAACTGAGCAGCGAAGAATCAAATTTATTGATGTATAATGCTCCAAGAGAGTCTAGACCATTCAATTTTGAAAGATACAACTTGTCAAAGCATTTACCCAGTATTATCAAGTCACTGGGTGAAAAAACAACATTAGTATGTCATGCTGGATATGGAAACTTTGCAACCGTTAAAATTGTAGATTCTAATGGTATTGAAGTTGATTATTTTGTTGTTTTTACAGTATTTCGGGAAAGTAAAAAGCTGAGGTTGCACGTGGAAAGCGCCTACCCCAAATATGATGGTATAGGTAAAATCAAAAAAGTTCGCTTTTTTGTGATAGCTAAAAACTTATTAAATAATAAAAAATTACCCAGTCCTTAAATAACAAAGACTCCTTGAGGAGTCTTCGCCAAAAATCAATTTTTGGTATTCAGAACGTCTTTACCGGAATTCCTCGACCATAAAGGTAACGGGATGTCATGTTTAGACTATCTTTCAACTCCTAAATCATGTCTGCTGCATCCTATATTTTTATATTAGGCTATATTTTCAATTTCGTCAAGTTCTTTGTCAGAATCAAGACACCCTTCGGGAAGTCAAAAGTCAAAAGTCAAAATTTTACATTTATCTGAATCAGGATAACCAGGATTATAGGATTTACAGGATTGTTATTCGATGGTTAATGACTCAGTTTATAATATTTTGTCTGAATCAGGATAACCAGGATTATAGGATTTACAGGATTGTTATTTGATGATTACTAGACGTGAATGATGTATTGATTATTACGGTAATTTCATAAAAATTAACCTTTCTCCATACTAATCATCAACAACCAACCAATAATCAAACAATCACATCCTGTACATCCTTAAATCCTGGACATTATCTCGACTTCGCTCGATAACCACCTGATTCTGACAAATGTAAAATTTTGACTTTTGACTTTTGACTTTTGACTTCCCGAAGGGTGTCCTGATTCAGACAATAATATGCTATTTTGAATATAGGATACATCAAAGTAACCATTAACTCAGAGTAATTGTTGATTAAAAATTATGCTAAATCAACCTATTTCCACTGTTTTAACCCAAGTACAGCAAAACTTAAAACAACTTTATGGAGAACAGTTAGAAAAACTAATTTTATATGGTTCACAAGCTAGAGGAACAGCACAACCAGATTCAGATATTGATATTTTGATTGTGTTAAAAGATGTTTTTAACTATTCTCAAGAAAGTGAAAAAATTAGTCAATTAATCGCTGATTTGTGTTTGGAATATAATGTTTTAATTAGTTGTGCTTTTGCTAATTCTGAACAATTAGAAAATCATGATAGTGGTTTTTTTCGTAATGTTAGAAAAGATGGTTTAGTAATATGAATCCTGAACAACAAAGATTGTTAGAAAAAGCTGAGAGGAGTTTACAAGCAGCAGAAGAACTTAACCAAAAAGGTTTTACTGAATTTGCTGCTTCTCGTGGTTATTATGCCATGTTTTATATTGCTACGGCTTTTTTAGAAGGGGAAGGACTGGCTTATTCTAAACATTCAGCCGTTATTGCTGCTTTTGGAGAAAAATTTGCCCGAACAGAACGAGTTCCTCGTGAATTTCATCGTTATTTAATTGATGCAGAAAGAACTCGTTTACGAGGTGATTATAATACTGATCCTAATATTACAGAAGCTGATGCGGATCTGATTATTCAAAGAACTATAGAAATTCTGAATTTTGCCAAGACGAATATTGATAGTTTATAAATTGAGGCTATTTTGTCAGAATCAGGATAACCAAGATTAGAGGATTTACAGGATTGTTATTTGATGGTTAATGACTCAGTTTATAATATTTTGTCTGAATCAGGATAACCAGGATTAAAGGATTGACAGGATTGTTATTTGATGATTGATAGAGGTAAATGATGTATTGATTATTACAGTAATTTCATAAAAATTAACCTTTTGTCAGAATCAGGATAACCAGGATTAGAGGATTTACAGGATTGTTATTTGATGATTACTAGACGTGAATGATGTATTGATTATTACGGTAATTTCATAAAAATTAACCTTTCTCCATACTAATCATCAACACCTAACCAATAATTAAACAATCACATCCTGTACATCCTTAAATCCTGGACATCCTGATTCTGACAATATTAAAATTATGTAAACAAATAACAAAATTATCCAAATATGCTATTTTATATACAGCATACATGAAACCAACGATTAACGAATCATGAATAATCCACAACAACCGCGAGAATACGATGCTGTGCTTGGTGGTAATAGTCCATCACTAGAAGGTGCTGCCGTTTTAGGTGGTATTGAAGGGGTAAAATTACGGTTACAAAATCCAGATGCACAGGTGAAAATCGCTGCACTTGAGCAAGCTGTGAATTATGGAGAACAGGGTTTAGATTTGGTGATTGCAGGTTTAAAAGATAAATCTTGGGATATTCAAAATGCGGCTTATTTAATATTAAATTCTAGAACAGAACCAAGAATTAAGCAACTATTACAAAATCCTTATCAACAAGGTTTAAAATTAGAACAAATTGAAGTAGTAACAGTTAATAAATCTGGTAGAATCATTCAGCGTCAGCAGCGTATAGCCAGATATTTTATAGAAGATTTGGGTAATGGTGTAACTTTAGAAATGGCTGTAATTCCTGGTGGTACTTTTATGATGGGTTCACCAGAAAATGAGGAAGGAAGATGGACTGCTGAAAGTCCCCAACATCAAGTGACTGTTCCTAGTTTCTTCATGGGAAAATATCCAGTAACACAAGCACAATATCAAGCTATTATGGGAACTAACTCTTCTTATTGCAATGGTAGTAATCGCCCCGTTGAAAGCACTAATTGGAATAATGCGGTGACTTTCTGTCAAAAGTTGAGTAAAAGGACAGGAAAAACCTACAGATTGCCAAGTGAAGCCGAATGGGAATATGCTTGTCGAGCAGGAACTACCACACCATTTCACTTTGGAGAGATGATTACAACGGATTTAGCTAACTATAGTGGTAACTACACTTATGGCGGTGGGATTAAAGGAATTTACCGATGCGAAACAACAGAAGTAGGCAGCTTTGAAGTAGCGAATAATTTTGGCTTATACGATATGCACGGCAATGTCTGGGAGTGGTGTCAAGACAGTTGGCATGGTAGCTATAAAGGTGCGCCGACAGATGGAAGCGCATGGCTAGATACTGATACCAATGTAAGGCTGCTGTGCGGTGGTGCGTGGGGCGACTCTCCTGGGGATTGCCGTTCTGCTTCTCGCAGCTACGGCAATCTCGACTTCTACGGCAACTATATTGGTTTTCGGGTTGTATGTAGTGGTGCGGCGAGGACTTAATAGCACTATGCGCTTTTGCCCTCTTGCTCTTTTCTTTTCTTATCCCTCTCGCATAGCGAGAAAAATTTTTTTGTCTGAATCAGGATATCCAGGATTAAAGGATTGACAGGATTGTTATTTGATGGTTGATAGATGAGATTCATATATTTATTCTTCCATCTCACTTCATAAATATTTCACTTTTCTCTATCCTAATCATCAACAACTAACGAATAATCAAACAATCACATCCTGTACATCCTTAAATCCTGGACATCCTGATTCTGACAATAATCTTCCATCTCACTTCATAAATATTCAATTTCCTCTATACTAATAACAACTAACCAATAATCAAACAATCACATCCTGTACATCCTCAAATCCTGGGCATCCTGATATGGCTTACGCCACGCTACGCTATCAGACAAAAAATTTTCTTCTTTGCGTCTTTGCTCCTTGGCGACTTTGCGCGAAATAAAAACCCCAATAAACTAACAACTAACTCCCTTATTTATACATAATGAATAACCCCCATCAACAACTACTCCAACAAATAGACCTCATGCTTCGCGCCCGCTATCCCCTACTATATATAGTCGGAGTCGAAGAAGAACCAATAGAACAAGTCCTCCAACAACTCACCCAAATATCCCAGACACCACGACAACTATTATTATGGGATATCGTCACCGGTTGGGATGACAACGGAACTGATAAAGGTTCAGTCATGGGTGCATTATCAAGAATTACCAAAACCCCAGAAAATACAACCACAATATTTGTATTGCGAGACATACATTTTATCCTCAAAAACCCGGAAACAGAAAAAAATGCTCCCGTAATTCGGGCTATCAAAAACCTCACCCGTCAACTCAAACGCACACGCCAAACCCTCATCCTCACCAGTCATACATTAACCATTCCCCCAGAACTACAAGAAGAAATTACAGTTATTGATTTTCCCTTACCCAACATCCAAGAAATAGATTATTTAATTCAGCAATTAATAGTCCCCGAAAAACTGAATTTAAATGGACTAGGAAAAGAACAATTAATCAAAGCCTGTCAAGGATTAAGTCGCGCCAGAATTAGAAGAGTTTTAGCCGCAGCTTTAGCAGCAAAAGGACAAGTCAACGAAACAGATATTGATAGAGTTTTAGAAGAGAAAAAACAAGCAGTTCGCCAAACCGGAATCTTAGAATTTTACACCGCCAATGAATCATTAAAAAACGTCGGTGGCTTAGAAAATCTCAAACAGTGGGTGCGAATGCGTCAAGATGCTTTTACCGAAGAAGCACGACGTTATGGCATACCCAACCCCAAAGGCGTTTTATTAGTAGGAATCCAAGGAACAGGAAAATCATTATCAGCCAAAACTATCGCCCATGAATGGCGTTTACCATTGTTACGTTTAGACGTGGGGAGATTATTTGGGGGAATAGTGGGAGAAAGTGAAAATCGCATTCGCCAAATGATACAATTAGCAGAAGCAATATCACCCTGTGTATTATGGATGGATGAAATAGATAAGGCATTTGGTAATATTAATAGTGGTACAGATGGTGACTCTGGCACATCGCGCCGGGTATTTGGTACACTCATTACCTGGATGCAAGAAAAAACCAGTCCGGTGTTTATGGTGGCTACTGCTAATAATGTGCAAATATTACCAGCGGAGTTATTAAGAAAAGGGCGATTTGATGAAATATTCTTTTTAAATTTACCTACGGAAAAAGAACGCCATGATATTTTTAAGGTCCACTTGCAAAAAATCCGTCCTTCCCGACTGCGAGATTTTGATTTACAAAGACTCGCCAAAAATACCGAAAATTTTAGCGGTGCGGAAATTCAACAGGTAATTATTGATGGTATGCACCGCGCTTTTGGTAGTTTAATTGATGGTAATAGGCGGGATTTTCACACTGAAGATATTTTAGCTGCGGTGTCGGAAACTGTTCCTTTGGCTGCTATTGCTAAGGAACAAATTACTAGTTTAAAACGCTGGGCGGCGGAAGCTGGCGCAAGAACGGCTTCTATTGATACGCTGTTAATTGAGGAGTTGAAGGTTTATTCTCAGCAGCAAGGTTTCGGTCCTTTGGAGGTGGATTAAATAATAAAAGAAAACGAACCGCAGAGGCGCAGAGGACGCAGAGGGAAGAGGTTTTGGAGAGATTTTTTTATAGGAGTTGATTTTTTATGTCTCATTTTACAACTATTAAGGTGCAAATTAAACAGGGTGAAGTTTTGCTTGACGTTTTGCAAGAGTTAGGTTATCAAGTTGAACAAAATACTCAGGTTCGGGGTTATATGGGTGATACAATTAATGCTGAATATGTGATTAAGCAAGCTAATGGTTATGATTTGGGTTTTCGTCAAAATGGAGAAGGTTATGAGTTAGTGGCTGATTTTTGGGGTGCGAAAATTAATCAGCAGGAGTTTATTAATAATATTAGTCAAAAGTACGCCCATAAAACTTTGATGGAAACCATACAAACTGAGGGTTTTAGTGTGGAAGAAGAGGAAGTTTTAGAGGATGGTACGGTGCGGGTTTTAGTTGGTAGATGGGTTTAAATAAGATCCCCGACTTCTTTTTAAGATTTTATCAATAAATGATTAAATAAGGTAAGAAGTCGGGGATCTGAGGACAAAAGGAAAAATCATTATGGCTGAATATCAAAAAGTTGAATATCGCATTGGTAAAGATGGTAAAATTGTGGAACGGGTTTTAAATGCAATCGGTTCTAGTTGTGTGGAAACAACAAAAGGGTTAGAAAAGTCCTTGGGAGAAATAGAATCTCAGGAATTGTTACCGGAATATTATCAAGATGATGAGTTAATTACCACTTCCGAAAATCAATCCTTACAACAGCAGTAAACCATAAATACTCGTTCCTTGTCTCTGACAAGGAATGCAGTATAGAGGCTCTGCCTCTTCTGATAAAATAGAGGTAGAACCTCTAGGATTGCATTCCCAGTCTGGAGACTGGGAACGAGAAACGAGAATTGCATTCCCAGTCTGGAGACTGGGAACGAGAATCAAACCAGCTACATAAAC
This sequence comes from Anabaena sp. 90, assembly GCF_000312705.1. NCBI lineage: Bacteria > Bacillati > Cyanobacteriota > Cyanophyceae > Nostocales > Nostocaceae > Anabaena > Anabaena sp. 90. The sequence goes on along the minus strand of NC_019427.1, from coordinate 1,241,818 downwards.
AAATAATATGCTAGAACAAATTAATCAAGTTGCTTTTGCTGTAATTCTCGTAATCATTGTTTATATCATTCTGCGGTTTTTATTCCCAGCAAATAATCAAAATACATCTATTAATAATCAACCTGTAACTTCTCCAGACACAGAACAGAAAATCAAAGATTTAGAAATTCAATGTCAACGACTCAGGGAGGAATTAAAACAACAATCTCAACAATTACAAACTGATTTTCAACAGGAAACTTTCACCCAATTACAAACTTTAGTCAGCAATTATCCCACAGTTAAAAAAATGGCTTTAGCTAAACCTGAATTACCTGCTAAAAACCTAACTTTCCTATTTACATCTTTAGATAATTTAATTACCAATTGGGGTTATACTGCTATTGGTGAAACTTGGAAACAGGTTAATTATAATCCCCAATTACATCAAGCTGATAGTGATGATATTCAAGAAGGGGAATTAGTATATATTCGTTTTATTGGTTATCAAAATGGTGATAAAGTTCTTTATCCTGCTAAAATTAGTCGTACTCTTCCAGCAGGATTTGATAATAATTAAATATAAATCTGTTAGCTTCCTTACCCGCCCAGAAATGAATTTCTGGGCTAATAGTTAAAGTAAACTAAAGTTTACTAAAAATTTTCGAGCTATTTAGTCATCTTTAGATGACTTTAGCTATGAGACTGGGAATTCATTCCCAGGCGGTATTTCTGACTCCTGACTCCTCAAATTATGACAACTATCGCAATTGATTTTGGTACAAGTAATACTGTAATTAGTATTTTAGAAGCTGATACTCAATTACCTAAAAGTTTACGTTTTCCTAATTTATCCCGTTTGTTTTTGGGTGTCAATCCTCAAGGTGAAAGATTAGAATATCCCGTTATTCCTAGTTTAATGTTTATTAAATCAGGTAATAATATCATATTAGGTGAAGGTGTGAGAAGTCAAAGATTAGGACTTTCTCAAAGTTATCCTCCTGAAAGATTATTTAAAAAGTTTAAACGCGATTTAGCTGGAGATTATCAACCACCAGCAATCCAAATTGATGGGATAAATTATAATGCTATTTCTGTTTCTGAGTTGTTTATCCAAACTATTTGGACAGAAATAAAAAGGCAAAATATCCAACCTAGTCATTTAATTTTTACTGTTCCTGTTGGTGCTTTTGAACGTTATTTAGATTGGTTTCGAGATTTGGGGACAAAATTAAATGTTTCTCAAGTATCAGTTATAGATGAATCTACAGCAGCAGCTTTAGGATATGCTGTAAAACGCCCTGGTAAGTTAATTTTAGTAGTAGATTTTGGTGGGGGAACTCTCGATTTGAGTTTGGTTAAAACTGTGAATAATTCTCATGAAAATAACAGTTTACGCGCTGAGGTTTTAGCTAAGTCGGAAGCTTATGTAGGTGGTGAAGATATTGATGTTTGGATAGTTGATGATTATTTACGTTCTCAAAATCTAACACCAGAACAAGTTGGGAAAATTGGTTATCAAAATTTATTAGAAATTGCGGAAAGGTTAAAAATTCAATTATCAAAAAATCAATCTGTAGCTGAAAGTTGGTTTGATGATGAATCTTTTATGTCTTATGAATTAAAAATCAATCGTGAAAAATTAGAGGAGATTTTAGAATATAGACAGTTTTTACAACAGTTACGAGATACGTTAGATGAAGTTTTAGCTTCTGCTTTGCGAAAGGGTATTTCTAAGAATGATATTGAACAGGTTTTGTTAGTAGGAGGGAGTTGTTTAATTCCCGCAGTTCAACAATTAATTATTTCCTATTTTGGTAAAAATAAAGTAAAATTAGATAAACCCTTTGATGCTGTGTGTCATGGTGCATTAGCAATAACGCAGATTACTGAAATAGATGATTTTCTCCGTCATAGTTACGCGATTCGTTTATGGGAAAATTATAGCAAAAGTTATATTTATCATCGCTTATTTACCAAAGGTGAAAAATATCCTTGTCAACGTCAGGAATGGTTAAATCTGCAAGTTGCAAATAATGGACAAAAAGAGATTCGTTTAGATATTGGTGAATTAGGTGATATGTCACAAACAGAAATTGCGTTTGATGCTTCGGGAAGAATGACTTCTAGCACTCTCCAACATCAAGAAAGTTACCGTTCCCTAGATAATCAAAATCAACAGGTTTGTGTGGCAAAACTTAACCCACTAGGTGAAGCAGGAATGGATAGAATATCGGTGTTATTTGAGGTAGATTCTCGACGGATTTTATTAGCAACTGTGAAGGATTTATTGACGGGAAAAGTTCTAATTAATAGGGGAGAAATTTATAAGTTGACATAAATAAAATAATACAAGTGTTCCTATGATAAGAAATGCAATGCTTCTATAATTTTAATCATATCTATAATAATATAATTATATTGTTACTTAACTTTTTTGACAAGATCAATTACTATTGATGGTTGCGTAGTCGAAAACAAATCAATTTTATAAAACTTGCATTTGTGAGACAATTTCTCTGTTCAATTAAAAATAATTGTTAAATCTATGAGCAATCAAGGTTCTATTCCCGTTATCGTTAACGGTGCTGCTGGTAAAATGGGACGTGAAGTAATTAAAGCAGTAGCCCAAGCGTCTGATTTGATTTTAATGGGTGCAATTGACACAACTCCCGAACATCAAGGTAAAGACGCGGGGGAATTAGCGGGTTTAAGTGAACCCTTGGAAGTACCAATTACCAATCAATTAGAGCCAATGTTGGGGTATGTGGCTGGGGAAAGACAGATGCAACCGGGGGTATTAGTTGATTTTACCCATCCTGATGCAGTTTATAATAATATTCGCAGTGCGATCGCCTATGGAATTCGTCCGGTTGTAGGAACTACAGGTTTAAGTCCCGCACAACTCGAAGAATTAGCTGATTTTGCGGAAAAAGCCAGTACCGGTTGTTTGATTATTCCTAACTTTTCCATTGGTATGGTACTACTCCAAGAAGCCGCTGTGAGAGCTTCTCAGTATTTTGATCATGTAGAAATTATCGAACTCCATCATAACCAAAAAGCGGATGCTCCTAGCGGTACAGCCATTCAAACCGCTCAACTATTAGGTGAAATGGGTAAAACCTTTAACACTGCTATTGTGGAAGAAACGGAGAAAATAGCCGGAGCTAGAGGCAGTTTAGCAGATGAAGGGATTAGAATTCATAGTATCCGCTTACCGGGACTCATTGCCCACCAAGAAGTGATTTTCGGTGCAGCAGGGCAAATTTACACCTTACGTCATGATACCAGCGATCGCGCCTGTTATATGCCAGGCGTAATATTAGCCATCCGCAAAGTTAATCAGCTAAAGTCATTAGTATATGGATTAGAAAAAATACTTTAAAAGCAAGGAGTCAGGAGTCAGGAGTCAGGAGTCAGAATAATAATAAATATAGAGAGAAGTGAAATTTTCTCAACCTCATCAAAGTTGACTCCAAAAGCCATTATTATCTTGACTTCCATATTCTCTATTCTGAATCCTTACCTTGAAAATTGCGATTTTTCCATCTCCAAGCCAAAAGCCAAAAATATGCTCGTTCCCCTAACTCGCCAAAAATTTGAACAAATCATTCCCCTGGTTGCCTCTGGACCACAATATAAATACTATTGGGGAAAGTTAAGCAATTTTGTGCAGCGGATACTAATTTCTGTAGTTACCTTAGCTGTGCTATTGCTTGCACAATTCTTGTTTAGATTGGAATTTGGGTTAATTTTCTTTTTTGGAGTATTTGGTGCTTTCTTTTGGCTTTGGTATCCCGTATTTCAAGCAAGTATCCGCAATGGAAAATGCCGCCGTTATAAATACAGTGGCTTTTTCCGGGGACGAGTGCTAGACTGGTGGATTACAGATAAGTTAATGGGCAAACAGGAAACCGTTAACGGCAAAGGTGAGTTAGTCATCATCGAAAACCGTGAAAAGCGGATTAACTTAGAAATAGGCGACGACACAGGATTTAGTGTGGAGTTTGAAGCCCCATTACGCAACGCCCACAAAGTCATTTCTCGTGGTCAAATAGCTGAAATGGTGGTTATGTCAAATAGTTCTGATTTAAGCACAATTGAAGAATTCAGCGATATATATATTCCTAGTCGTGATCTATGGGTAAGCGATTATCCTTATGTCCGCAAAGACTTTTTTAATGAAGTTAGTGTCCGCTTGCGTGCAAACCAGGAAAGAAAACCCCGCCGCCGTTCACCGAAGACAGGGAAGTAGGTGATTGGTGATTGGTGATTGGTCATTGGTGATTGGTGATTGGTGATTGGTGATTGGTAATTGGTGATTGGTAATTGGTGATTGGTGATTGGTGATTGGTGATTGGTCATTGGTGATTGGTGATTGGTCATTGGTGATTGGTCATTGGTGATTGGTAATTGGTGATTGGTGATTGGTAATTGGTGATTGGTGATTGGTCATTGGTGATTGGTGATTGGTGATTGGTGATTGGTAATTGGTGATTGGTAATTGGTGATTGGTGATTGGTGATTGGTGATTGGTCATTGGTGATTGGTGATTGGTCATTGGTGATTGGTCATTGGTGATTGGTAATTGGTGATTGGTGATTGGTAATTGGTGATTGGTGATTGGTAAAAATCTTCTCCCTACTTCCCCAACCTCCCCAACCTCCCCAACCTCCCCAACCTCCCCAACCTCCCCTACCTCCCCTACCTCTTCAACCCCCTCCAGTTCTATCCTGTCCATAGGCTTGCCAAGCCAAGTCTACTAAGCCGTCAACAATGGCAGCAGCTACGACAGCGTTACCCTTGCGACCTTCAATAGTGATGTAAGGAACTAGAGATTCTTGTAATCGTGCTTTTACTGGTTCTAAATTGGCAAAACCTACGGGGGTAGCAATGACTAAAGCGGGTCTAATTTCTTCGGCTGCAATTAATTCAACCAGTGCAGTTAATGCTGTTTGTGCTTGACCAACTACAAATATTCCCTCTGGATAACGCCTAGCTAGGGTTTCAATCCCCCAAGCAGCAAGGGTTTTTTCTTTTTGGGGTCGTGTTAGTGCTTCCATACTGCAATACACTGGATTAGCAAATGTATTTTGAATATCATGGGCTATGGCTGCTTGTACCATTGGTGCATCTACGACAATGGTAGTACGTGCTACTAGGGCGGCTGCTCCAGCTTGTAATGCTTGTTCTGAAAACCGGATTAAGGATTTATACTCTAAATCTGCTGTAGCATAAACTACGCGGCGGACGATTTCATACTCTGCTGGTGAAAAAATATGATCACCAATTTCAGTATCAATAATTGCCAAACTTTGAGCGTCAGTTACGTGCCATTCCATTGTTATTTAATGTATTATTTTTTAGCTTATCAGTTTCCGTGCGTAGTCTTTGTTGATTGGTAATTGGCAATTAGTAATTGGGCAGAATTTATTTCTAGTTGCCATTTACCAGTCAGTATCCTATAACTTTTCAGGATTCAGCGTTAGAGGAAGTCCGACTAAACACGGGGGATAAATAAGCTACTAAAGCACCAATGGCAAAAGCGGAAATATTGCGGACGAGAGGCAACCAATCGCTTGTCCGGGTAATAACTGGAGCAATACCGAAGGCAATAAATAACATCCCCCATAAAGGTGAGAAAATTAACGCCCATTGCCAACCAAGTATCTTTTTGTCACCGCGCGGTTGGGCAGCAAAACCACAAATAATCCCCCCAACAGCAGAGGTAACAAGGGTGAGTATCCATTGTTCTCTAGGGAGTCCAGGAACGACGTTACAACCGCCTTTGAGTAAGCAACCTTTCACTGAATTTAGAGCCTGGAGAATGGCTTGATCTTCTCCTTCTTCACGGACAAAGTATAAGTTACCAAAGCGGGTTTGTAGTTCAATCCAGAAGGTGCGGGGTAAGAATTCATAAACGGCATCACCAACACTAAAGCTGAGGATGTTACCACCACGAGCATCTGCTACTAGGAGGATGCTTTTATCATCTAAACCCCAATATTTGATTACTGCTCTCCCTGGGGTGCGGTCGTATTGGGTTAAAACGCGCAATTTCCAACCAGTATCAGTTTCAAACTGCTCTAATTCTTTAACTAGCTTTTCTTCTTGGGGGTCAGGGAGAGTTTTTGCTAAATCTACTACTGGGGTGACAAAGCTGGGTAGCAAATCGGGATTTTCATAAGCTAGGGCAGATGGAGAATTAATTGCCCAAATTGAGCCAATAAAGCCAAATACGGCAATTGATACTAAAATTCGTCGCCAAAAACACAGGTGCATGAACGTTCTTATACTATTATCTAGGGGAGAATGTAAAAAGTGCTTTTCAAAGATTAATGTAAAAGTGATACTTCTTTACACTTCTTTACCTTACTCTAATATTAGATATCTCAGCAAAATCTGATGGAGAAATTAGGAATTGGTGACTACTCGCTGTTGATCAGTTTTGGCAGTGTTTAATCCCGTTCTCAATGATCAGCGTTTTCGCATTTCTCCTGGTTTTTTTTTGCGAGCGAAGCTTGTCCAAGCTGCTTTAAAGCCGACGAAGACACTACGGGTGCTAATTTGTAGATTTTCTGCTTGTTTTTTGGCGGTATCTAGACTTTGATCAAATTGTTTGACAACTTGACCGGCACTTTTAACACCTTCACTAACATCATCGGTTAATTCGGTTATTTCTAAGGTGGTGTTGCGGATAGCGTTGAGAGTGGGTGGCAACTCCCGTGAAAGGGTATCAAAGAATTTTTCGGCACTGCGAGCAGCATGGGCTACTTCCTGCAAAGCGGGTATGGCTGCCACCAAAACGGCTGTTAGACTGGCAGCAACTAGGAGGATGGATAGTCCCAGCCAAAACAAAGGATCAATCACGGTTATGCCACTTATGAACGTTCTAGTTTTTCGGTCAAAGGATCAGTATCGTTTGTGATGCTGCTGACATCAACAGTATTTTTTTTGTTTAAGTTTTGGCTTTCGCGCTGGGTAGCGTCTATGCCAACTGCGATCGCATCCCGCAGTCTGTCTACAGTTTCATCCCAGTTTTGCAGGGTGCTATTAGAAAGACGATCTGCCTGAATTTGCACGCTGGTCGTGATATCTTCTGCTAATTCGGGGATAGCATTGGCAGATTTTTTGACAAGTTTACGGGTTTCCCGTCCTGTGCGGGGAGCAACTAATAAACCTGCTAAAGTGCCAATAGCTGCTCCTAACATCAAACCACCAATAAAGATTCCAGAACGGTTGTTAGACATTTTTTGATTTTTCTACTCCATAGAATTTATCTTATATCTTGCACTGGGTATTGAGAAGTTGCGGTGACACAATTAAAACTTCTTCTTTCTTCTTTCTTCTTTTTGACAACTGACAACTGTACGGGCGAAGCATTTGGAGAACTATTTTTGGCAATGACCGATAATTTATCTTCCAAATGCTTCGCCCCTACTGACAACTGACAACTGTACGGGCGAAGCATTTGGAGAACTATTTTTGGCAATGACCGATAATTTATCTTCCAAATGCTTCGCCCCTACTGACAACTGACAACTGTACGGGCGAAGCATTTGGAGAACTATTTTTGGCAATGACCGATAATTTATCTTCCAAATGCTTCGCCCCTACTGACCACTGACGACTGACTCTTAATATATATTAGCTATAAGTTGCTACTTTTTTAGCTACAAGCCAAAGATTAGATACAGCATATTTCACATATACTACCTCTCTTGAAGCATCACAAGAACCTTTGAGGGTTTGTGTTTTTATATCATCTTTTACAAGTTTGGCCTGGTAAGTATAGAGAGTTCCAGAAGGTTGTTCAAAACTTAACTCACCTAAAATTGTCTGATTATCTAGGCTTTTCTCCAGAATTTTCCCTGTGACTTTATAGTTAAACCAATCCCAACCTAAACGCAGCATGAGTTCTCTTTCCAAAATTTGCAAGGGATTTGGTAAAATTCCCCAACCGCGATAAACTTTATTTAAACATTCTATATTTCCAGTTTGGGTAAGAATTGATTTAAAGGTATCTTGATCCAGAACTCCGTAATATCTGCCTTGGGGAAAATCTATGGCTGTGGGTGCAAATCTATGTCCACCAAAGTGACTTGATCTCCAAATTCTGAGATGATTTAACTGTAAATCAAAGATGGTATTTTGAGCATGAAAGTAAAAAGGATTGCCATATTTTGCACAACATTGATCATGGCTACCATGGGTACAAACTAATATATCTCTTGTGGTATTGGATGCTATTTCATCATCAACACTGACTCCAGTTAACCATTTCCTGACTACTCCTGCTACTTGTTCAATATTTGGTAATTTAAATTCTTGTTTTCGGTATCCGTTACTTGATCCCTTTTCTTGCTGATAAATTAATAAAGTTGTTTGTTCTTCCCTGTGTGTTTCATCATTAGCAATTAATAGAAAATGAATTGATAATTTAGCACGTTTGACATCTGCAACCAAAATCCGTAAATTATCTGGAACCCATTTAGAATTAAAGGCTTCAGAAACCCAAGGGGTAGGACATTCTACTAATATATAGGTTTGGTGGTTGGTAGCACTACCAATAACATCTTCTTGTATTTCTCGTGAATGATCAGCACAAAAAAAATTATTCATTGACACTTACTCAAATATATATTTTATGAACAATTGTTAACAAAAATCTAGGTAGACACTTTATCAAATTCTGATTTTTCCCAGTCTTTCCGGTTAAATAAATGCTCTTTCCCAAAATGTTAAGAATTCAAAATATCATTTTTTTTACATTTAACAGGGAGATTTTCGAGAATATCTGGAGCTAATTTATCGCTTTTTCGATTAGTATTCTTCATCCTTAGTCTTAATCGCTGAATTCTGAGATTTAAACTTTTCCCTAAATGATCTAAATAGAAAATCCGATCCTTTGTCTGTATACTTAATGACATACATTCACTAGCTTTTAAATTATAGCTAAATTTATCCATATTGCGAAATATTCTCAATTGATTGTGAAAAAAATATAAAGGCTACAAACTTTCTTTTGATCTAATCACGTATTTTGACTCTAACCCAACTCAATTGCTAAAGCAACTATTTTCTTAAATAAATTCTACAAAAATATATCTTTACATTAATTTATCCTTCATAAAAATTAATAATATTCATAATCTAACAAAAACCGATCATAAGTATCATTGGATTTACAAATGTAATAAATAAGATTATACATAAGTTACAAGAATAATTAATACAGAAATATTTTTATGCAGACAGTAAAGATGGTTTCATCGTGAACTACAACAAAATTGTGATTAAGTAATAATGGTGAATGGTTGTTTTGTCAATTCCCTATTTTTAATTATATGACATTAATTTTAGCTCTGGATTTTGGTGGCACAAAATTGGCAGCAGCAACAGTAAAGGGTGGTGCGAAGGAGTGGTTGTACCATGAATCACGGTTTTCACCCGCAAATGGTGATGCTTTGACTGATTTAGAAATTATGCGATCGCTCATTGATTCCGTGCTAAAAGGAAGGAAACCGGATGCCATTGGTGTCAGCTTCGGTGGTCCAGTAGATGCAACCACAGGCTTAGTCCGCTTATCTCATCACGTTCCTGGCTGGGAAAATGTTCCCCTCAAACAAATACTCGAAGAAGATTATTATACACCTGTCAGTATAGATAATGATGCTAACGTTGCTGCTGTTGGTGAACATCGCTTTGGGGCTGGACAAGGATATGATAGCCTATTTTATATTACAATTAGCACTGGTGTCGGTGGAGGGTGGATACTTGACGGCAAGCTTTGGCGGGGTGCATTAGGCATGGCGGGAGAAATTGGACACATGGTAGTAGATCCTAGAGGTCCCTTATGCTTATGTGGAAAACGGGGATGTGTAGAACGTTTAGCTTCGGGTCCCTACATGGCGCAAAATGCCCGGGAAATGCTGGAGAAAGAACCACCCAGTGCTAACGGCAAAGTCAGGGGAGACGTACTTAGGTATTTGACAGGTAATGATCTCAACTTACTTACAGGCAAAGTCATTAGTACCGCCGCAGCCAACGGAGATGAAATAGCACAAGAGGTATTATATCGGGGTGCTTGGGCGTTGGGAGTCGGTATTGGTAATGTAGCCAATTTGATGAATCCCCAACGGTTTGTTTTGGGTGGTGGTGTCACCAAAGCTGGGGATAATTTCTGGACTGTGGTGCGGAAAGTAGCTAGGGAAACCGCACTCCCAGAGGTGAATTTTGAGATTGTGCGGGCATTGTTGGGTGATGATGCACCTTTGTGGGGGGCTGTGGCTTTGGGTTTGAATGTGTTAGATTAAATTCTTTTTCTCACGCAAAGGCGCAAAGACGCAAAGAATAATCAAGAGTTTCCTTTAAATATTCGCTTGTTGTCTTTGATAAAGTGACCAGTACAAACCTTTTTGTTTTAAGAGTTCTAAATGTGTTCCTCGTTCGGCTATTACTCCTTTTTCCATGACTAATATTAAATCGGCTCGTTTGAGGGGGGCAAAACGGTGGGCAATTAAGAATACTGTGCGGTTAGAGGAAACATTTTTGAGGTTTTGTAATACTTGTTGTTCGGTTTCACTATCTAAGGCGCTGGTGGCTTCATCTAATATGAGAATTGGTGCAGACGTTAGAAATAATCTGGCTAATGCTATGCGTTGTCTTTGTCCTCCAGATAATGCTGTTCCTCTTTCTCCTACGTTGTTTTCATAACCGTAAGGTAGTTGACTAATGAAGTCATGGGCTACTGCTAATCTGGCTGCTTCGACAACTTGTTCGGAGGTAATATCTGGATTTCCTAATGTGATGTTTTCTAAGATTGAACCATTAAATAAAAAGTCTTCTTGGAGAACTACACCTATTTGTTGTCGTAAGGATGCTAAGTCAGCACTTTTGATATCAAATCCATCAATTAGAATCCGTCCTGATTCAATTTGATAAAGTCGTTGAATAATTTTGGAAAGGGTACTTTTTCCTGAACCACTTCTGCCAACAATGCCTACAAATTGTCCGGGTTCAACATTAAAAGAAATTCCTTTTAATACTGGTTCGGTGTTGGCATTATAGCGAAAGAAAACTTGATCAAAGTTGACTTCACCTTTGAGGGGTGGTAATACTAATCCTGTTCCTGCTTCTGTTTCTGGGGCAGCGTTGAGAATATCACCAATTCTATCTACTGATAATAGAACTTGTTGGAGATTTTGCCATAACTGCACTAGCCGTAATAGTGGGCTGGTCACTCTTCCTGATAACATTTGGAAGGCGATTAATTGACCAATTGTTAGTTGATGATCAATTACTAATTTTGCCCCAACCCACAGGATGATTAAGGTGGAAAAGTTAGTCAGAAAGTCACCAATATTACTACTAATATTGGATGTAGTTGAGGCTTTAAAACTGGTACGAATAAACCGGGCAAATAAACCTTCCCAGCGTTCTCTTGCTATTGGTTCGGCTGCATGGGCTTTAACTGAATGAATGCCGGTGATTGTCTCGACTAAAAATGATTGACTGTCCGCACTGCGGTTAAAGGTTTCATTTAGCCAATTTCGCAAAATTGGTGTCGTGACGATGGTTAAAGTCGCAAATAATGGTAATACGGCTAAGGCTACAAATGTCAGGGGAATGTTGTAATAAAACATCAATCCCAGGTAAACTACAGCAAAGATACTGTCAAGAATGACGGTTAAGGCTGTACCTGTGAGAAATTGGCGAATTTGTTCTAATTCCTGGACTCTAGCGACTGTATCGCCCACTCTCCGCGACTCAAAATAAGCTAAAGGTAAACGCATTAAATGGCGAAAAAGTTGGGCGGATAAACTCAAATCTAAACGCCGGGCTGTGTGGGTAAATATGAATAGCCGCAGCATACCCAGAATAGATTCAAATGTCGCCACTAGCAAGAGAGCGATCGCCATCACATCTAAGGTGGCTAAACTCTCCTGTACCATCACTTTATCAATGATGACTTGAGTAATTAATGGTGACGCTAATCCCAATAATTGCAAGGTAAATGAAGCTATTAAAACCTCACCTAACAAACCCCGATATTTCCAAACTGCGGGAGTAAACCAAGCTAAATTAAATTTCTCTTGTTGGGAAATTAATTCAGCTTGCCATAATGTCCCATTCCAACAATTTTCTACTACAGATTGCGGTAATTGTTCACAACTATAATCAGGATTTTGGGGATTAGCAATAATTAAATAATTGCCTTTCATTTGATATGCTACTACCCAATTTAATTGGTTATTTTTACCTTCCTGATTACTTTGATTCCACAACAACAAAGCGGGAAAAGTTAATTGGCGTAAATCACTCCAACTAACCTGCAATTTCCGCAACACTAACCCTACTTTTTCCGCAGCTTCTACCAGATTTTTGGGTTTTTGTCCCCGCAGTTGGCGTTGTACCCATTCCAATTGCACAGGATTTTGTAAATGTTGTGCCACCATTGTTAAACAAGCTGCACCTGTATTCCCACTTCCCACAAAGGGATAATTGGAAATTATCGGTGGAGAAGGTGGGGAAGGAGGTAGAGAAATGGGAGAATTAGCAACTGGTAAAATGGCTTCTGTTTCCTCTACCTCTAGTGAATTTGTCCAAAATTCATCAATTTGAGAATTGACAAACTTTTTCCATACAGCCGAATTCCAACACACTACTACTACTTCCTTGCTGGTAGCGATAGCTTTACAATCAGCAAATATTTGTTGACAGTTACCAAACCAATCTCCTGTTTGTAAAGTAGCTACAGTTTTATTTTCTTCTTCTTCTCGTAACCGGACTTTACCAGTGACAATGAAGAACTGATAACTTCCCTCGTCAAAGGCATCACCACCTAATTTTTGTGACCAAATTTTTTCGCCAAGTTTGTAATTACGAATTTCCGCTTGCTGTTTTAATTCGCTTTTTTCTTCAGCATTTAGCCAGGATAGCGGCGGTTCATTCCAGGGTAAATTGTTTAACACATTTATTAGTTAAAATTGATTATTGAAATGTTTTAATCTACTTGAATTCTGACTGTAAGATCCTGAATTTTATCCCCTAGCCATTTCTCAAATAGCTCATTTTTTAGTGATTGTTGTAATTGAGGATCTTCTAAAGATGCTGGGAGAATTTGTTCTAATCTAAATAAGGCAAAACGTCCTTCTATGTCTATGGGATTGATCAATTTTCCTGGGGTGGTTGCGTCTACAGCCGCACGTAATACATCTGGGATAGTTCCCCGACTAATTGGTCCCATCATGCCATTGAATACTCGTTCATCTGCTAATGAATACTCTTTTGCTAGTTGTTCAAAACTACTTCCTTCTTCAATTTGAGTTTGTAGTTCTTCGGCTAATTCCCGACTATCAACTAGAATCCGTGAAAGGATGACTCTATCTAAGTAAATCTTCCTTTCAATAAAGTATTCTGGTAATTTTGATTCTGTGACTAATGCTTTGAGTTTCTCTAATTGAAAGCTAAAGGTAATAGATGTATGAAAAGTTGTATAATCTGTACTATTACTTATTAGCCATTCTTGAAATTTTTGTGGATCAGTTAGTTGATTTTTTAAGCGAAAATCAATAATTGTCTGTTCAATTAATGCCGAACTAATTTCGATATCTGTTCTGGTATTAATTTCTTGTACAATTACGTGCTGACGCAAGACATCACCAATAAAATTCCCCAGTTTACCCGATATTTGTAGATATTTAACTACTTCAGCGAGGGCAATTCCTTGGTCATTTACAGTCAAAAAAGATGAAGATTCCATGAAGTAATTCTGAGCATAAAACTAAAACATCTATAAGACTTTCCATTAAATAATAGAGAAAACAGTAGGGAATGATATCTAGGAATAATAAAGATTCGATAAATTAAATATGTAATTAATATTTGGTGATCAAATATTCTAATTTTTTGATTAATAGTGAACTCAATGATTTTAGATGATTACTATTTTTTATCTGTAAGCAATATGACCAAAATCAAAATGATTTTGCTGTCACTCAATCCAACATCAGACATTAGAGGTATGTTAAAGAAAGTGCTAAACTATCTCTATCTGGGTATATTTTCTTCAACTTACAACCAATTTCCATATAAAGTTTTACTATCGTTTTTATACTTCCAATCTTGTTTGGTAATTGTGATAAAAATATCTTGTATTCCTGTAACCTTTTAGCTAACCTGCAACTTACTTAATTTAAGTTAATTTCATGACCAATCCCCGTCAAGTGGCTTTTATTGCTCTCAAAGAAGTTCATAAAGGAGCTTATGCTGATGTTGCTTTAGATAGAGTGCTACAAAAGTTTAAGTTACCCGACAATAATCGGCGGTTAATGACAGAATTAGTTTATGGGAGTGTGAGAAGACAACGCACCCTTGATGCTATCATTGAGCAACTTGCTACTAAGAAAATTCAGCAACAGCCAAAAGACCTCCGCACCATTTTACATTTGGGTTTTTACCAACTGCGTTATCAAGAAAGAATTCCCGCTTCTGCGGCTGTAAATACTACTGTTGAATTAGCAAAGGAAAATGGTTTTCCTGGTTTAACTGGTTTTGTCAATGGTTTATTACGTCAATATCTCCGACTTGCAGAAAAATCTTCAGAACCGCTAAATTTACCGGAAAATCCGGTCGAAAGATTAGGTATTTTCCACAGTTTCCCTAATTGGATTATTGAAGTTTGGTTAAAAGAATTGGGTTTTGAAGAAACAGAAAAACTCGCTAATTGGATGAATCAAACCCCGACAATTGATTTACGGGTAAATATTCTTCGCAGTTCTTTAGAAGAGGTACAATCAGCTTTTGAATCTGCTGGTGTTTTAGTCAAACCCATTCCCCATTTACCCCAAGCTTTACGATTAATTGGTCATAACGGGGCAATTCAAAATCTACCTGGTTTTAATGAAGGTTGGTGGACTGTCCAAGATAGTAGCGCTCAATTAGTTGGTCATTTGCTTGACCCTCTGCCGGGGAATGTAGTGATTGATGTTTGTGCGGCACCAGGGGGAAAAACTACCCATATTGCCGAATTAATGGGAGATAAAGGCAAAATTTGGGCTTGTGATCAAACTGCTTCCCGGTTACGCAAATTAAAAGAAAATGCCCACCGTCTAAATTTACAATCTATCGAAATTTGTGCAGGAGATAGTCGCAACTTACCGCAATTCTACGATTCTGCTGACCGTGTATTAGTTGATGCTCCTTGCTCCGGTTTGGGGACTATGCACCGTCACGCTGATGCGCGTTGGCGACAAACACCAGATTCTGTGCAAAAACTTTCCCAACTCCAAAAAGAACTCCTATCACATAATGCAGGTTTTGTCAAGGCTGGTGGTGTTTTAGTTTACGCAACTTGTACGCTGCATCCAGCGGAGAATGAACAGGTAATTACGGAGTTTTTAGCCGCAAATCCCCATTGGCAAATTGAACCTCACTCTTTTGATTTATTTAATGATACTGCTCCTGGTTGGTTAAAAGTCTGGCCTCATCAACAGGATATGGATGGTTTTTTCATGGTGCGCTTAAGAAAAACTCAGGATTTCGAGTGAATACCAATACTGATTGTAAGATTTAACAGTTTTGCGTAATTCCCCACCCTCAATGTACTCCTCTCCCAATTGGAAGAGTTGAGCAAGTCTAGTGCAACTAATCCAGTAGCCTACACTACACTGCTCAAACAAATTCAAACGCTTTACCGTTTTTGGGTTGACCTACAGAATTAGGGAGGCAGGAGGCAGGGGAGAATATTTCTTGCCTATTGCCTATTGCCTATTACCTACTCTTTTTCAACCTTGGGGATAATGTTGGGACGATCTTTATTTTCCCAACCGGGGGGACGTTTGGAGTTGTACCAAGCAATTGAACCGATGGTGACAGCAGCGATAAAACCCACCACATACACCAAAGTAAACGCTAAGGGAAAGTGATTTCCAGTGTCTAGCACTGGGACTTGGAGCAATAAATAACTCATGATTATATTCGGCTAATGTAGGTTACAGTTCTTCATAAAGTATAAACTCAGCGAATCCCCTACATCTACCCTAGGAAAAATCTTTACGGTGAAGAATTGGGCTTGAGTCTTTCCCTCCAGGAAGGTTGTGATGATGAAGATCCTTGAGAATTATTCTCTACAGGGGAAGATGACTTTACCTGACCTGATTCTTTGCTGCTCCTGCGTCGTGAACGAGATGATTTAGGAGTAGAGTCGCTATTAGATTCTTTCCTGCGATTGCTTCGTCTTCTGCTCGAGGAAGCCAGTGGATCATTATTTTGTTGACTATAGCGTCGTTTCCGTCTTGGTCTACGTTCTGATGAATTTGCCGAATCTTCCGACTGATTATTGGTTCTTCTGCGTCTGCGTCTGGTTGATGAATCAGAATTGTCGGTATTGTCCTCATCTGATTTTTGATTATAATCATCAACCGATTTATGGAGAATTTTTTTCGGTTTGAGAGGTTGGGCTTTGATAGTACCTTTGCGATTTTCTAAATTAGGTCGGGGTGGAAATTTTTCTACCGGCATTCCCTCTACGGCTTTTTCCATAAACTCATGCCAAGCATAAGCTGCACTACCACTATTACCATAGGTAGGGGTGTTATCATCATTCCCTAACCACACCCCAGCCACTAACTGAGGAATATAACCAATAAACCATAAATCACGGGATTCATCGGTAGTGCCTGTTTTGCCGGCAACTTGTCTATCATCTAATTGAGCCGCAGCACCAGTGCCATCGGTGACAACATTTCTTAACATCCAAGTCATGATGGCGCTAGTATCAGGATCTAAAACTTGCTTAGATTCATATTTGGCTGACCAAATGACATCTCCTTCGCGGTTGAGAATGCGCCGAATGCCATGAGCTTCTATATAATTTCCTTGGTTGGTAAATGTACCATAGGCGTTGGTTAATTCTAATAAGTTGACTTCATTAGAACCAAGAGCCAAGGAATAGTTAGGTTTGAGTTCTGACTTAATGCCCATGTCATGGGCAAGTTTAATGGTGGGTTCAAAACCTATTTCTATTAAGAGTTTTACCGCAATTGTATTGATAGACTTGGTGAGAGCGTCTCTGATATTTAACCAACCAGAGAATTTGTTATGGGAATTTTTTGGCTCATAACCATCTATTGATAAAGGTTCATCTAAATAACTATCGTAGGGACTTTTACCAGTAGCGATCGCTGTAGCATAGACGAAACCCTTAAAAGTAGATCCTGGTTGTCGTTGGGCTTGAGTTACACGATTAAACTGGTTTTTGCTAAAGTCTTTACCACCTACCATGGCCTGAATTTCCCCACTCCGAGGATCTATGGCAACCATGGCCGCTTGTTTAAAGTTTTGCCACTGACCTTCATTTTTTAATATTTTAGCAACTGCGGCTTCTGCTGCTTGTTGGGAAATGGGGTTTAAGGTTGTTTCTACTACTAAACCACCACTAGCTAAGACATCAGCGCCCAGGTACTTGGGCAGTTCTTTCTGAACATAGCTAGTAAAGTAGGGAAAATTAACTTGTAACCGTTTGGGTAAACTGCTGTTAACTGTTAATGCTTCTTGTATAGCTGCTTGTTTTTGTTCCGGTGTAATTATGCCATCTTCTAGCATCCGCTGTAACACCAAATTTCGTCGTTCTGTAGCTATTTTGGGGTTTTTATCGGGTCCATAGACGTTAGGTGCAGGAGCTAAACCAGCCAGGGTGGCCATTTCTGATAAAGTCAGTTGATCTACGGATTTACTAAAGTATACCCAAGCCGCATCTCCGACACCGTAAGCTCCAGAGCCTAAATAAACGAGATTTAAATAACGTTCGAGAATCTGATCTTTAGTCAATTGTCGCTCTATTTTTTGGGATAACCGGACTTCTTTGAGTTTACGCCAAAAGGTTTTTTCTGGTTTAAGGAAGAGAATTCGCGCTACTTGTTGGGTGATGGTACTACCACCTTCTCCTATATTTTGCGATCGCAAATTATTGATAACTGCTCTGGCAATTCCTTGGGGATCAAATCCATTGTGTTGATTAAATCTTCTGTCTTCTGAAGCAATAAAAGCTTTTTTTAAAGTATCTGGTATTTGCTCTATTTTCAGCACTTCTCTGGTAGCTTCTCCCTGCTGTTGTAGAACACTACCATCACCAGCTTTAATTGTCAGAGTTTGCTCTCGTACCAATGCTCTGAGTGCAGACTGATCTGGTAAATTTTTATCTATTTCTAAGATTGTGTAATGGAAAGCAATGATCCCACTACCAACACCTAACCCAGCCCAAAACCAAAAACGACGATAAAAGGGTTTATCGCTGCTGGCAATTTTGCCCAAGATTCCCGATGATAGAGTTGTCATCTGGGTGATTAACTGCTTTGCCTTCACCTGCATTCTCGGTAGTAAGTTTTCATTTGTGGACTCGTCATTTTGTTGATGATTACCTAATGGCAATGGCAGTTTCTCCTGTTTGGTTTGAACGCAACATTTCTGCGTTAATATAATAACCCATATAATACCTCATAAATCATTAACTTAATTCAGTGGTAATATATGTTTTCTACAAAGCTATATTATTGATATTAATATCATTTATGACAATTAAATCATGCAATTTTTGCATAAGAGAACTCCGAAAATCACAGAATCATCATGAATTTTCCTCCCTGTGTCTCCCTGCTCCCTTCAGTTCAACAATTAACTAGGAGTCCGATAGAATGCTAAACAATGCGGCTAGAACTGCGATCGCTCTCGGTAGTAACATTGGCAATTCCCAAGGCATTTTAGCAGGAGCTTTAGAAGCTTTAGCTCAAACATCCGGCATAACTATAGAAGCCAAATCGAGTTGGTATCGAACTAAAGCCATAGGACCAACTCAGCCTGATTACTTAAATGGTTGCGCGATCTTACTTGTGCAAATGTCACCACAGACTTTATTACAACAACTACTAACAATTGAACAAAAGTTTGGGCGTGAGCGTCAGGAGCATTGGGGGCCACGCACCCTAGATTTAGATTTGTTATTATATGATGACTTAATTTTACATCAGCCAAACCTGCAAATTCCCCATCCCCGCATGACTGAACGAGCTTTTGTTTTAGTTCCTTTAGTAGAAATTGCTCCAGATTGGATAGATCCTATATCTCAAAGAGTAATTCGAGATTTACTGCTAGAGATAGACACGAATGATGTACATTTATTGTAGCGGGTGAAAAAATTACCATTTTTGCCACCCAAAAAGAACTGATAACCACAAAAAACCCCCGTATACGTTCTCTGTATTCACAGACGGTAGAATTTTACTATGCCATTAGGTAGAGAATTACCACAGTTGCTGAAGCAACACTTATTTTATAAAGGACGCAAATTTAACTTTGAAGTTAATCGTTTGCGTTTACCCAACAAATCTGAAGGGGAATGGGAATGTATTCGTCATCCCGGCGGTGCTTTGGCTATACCCATAACCGCAGAAGGTAAGCTTGTACTTGTGCGTCAATATCGGTTTGCAGTCCAGGGAAGACTGTTAGAATTTCCAGCGGGAACTGTAGAACCCAATGAAGATCCTTTAGAAACAGTTAAACGGGAAATTGAAGAAGAAACTGGTTATCATGCTCGTCAGTGGGATAAGTTAGGAGAATTTTTTCTTGCTCCTGGTTATTCCGATGAAATTATCTATGCTTTTATTGCTAGAGATTTAGAAAAGCTGGAAACACCACCAGAACAAGATGAAGATGAAGACATAGAAACAGTATTACTAACTCCTGAAGAATTGGAAAAAGCCATTTTGACAGGAGAACCTGTAGATGCTAAATCTATTGCTAGTTTTTTCCTGTTGCGTTCATTTTTAAAGTAGGGAACAGGGGGCAGGGAGAAGAGGCTATAATTATCGGGAATAACTACCAGCGTAATCGCGGATACGATAATCTGTGGCTTGAGCTAAAACTTTTTTAGTTGATGCAAATTCTCGTAATTGTCCCACATGATTTTCATTGTATTGAAATAAAGCTGTAAAATCTGCGAGACGAGAGACTTGCTGGATGTTTTGAGAGATAAATATAATTGTCAGTTCAGAACGCAAACACTCAATTAGTTCTTCAATTTTTGTGGTGGTAATGGGATCAAGTCCACAACAAAGCTCATCCATCAGAATAACTTGAGGTTTAACGGCTAAAGCGCGAGCAATGCACAACCTTTGTTGTTGTCCACAAGAGAGTTCCAAAGCTGGTTTATAGAGCTTATTTTTGACTTCTTCCCAAATATCCGCAGATTTAAGAGCTAACTCGACAATTTCATCTAATTCTGATTTTGGTCGCCAGCCAATTAATTTTACACCGTAAGCAACGTTATCATAACTGCTCATGGGAAAAAGATTGGGTTTGGAGTAAATTGTACTAATTTGACGACGGAGACGATTGAGATTAATCCGCCGTTCATAAATATTTTGCCCAAAAAATTCGATTTTTCCTTGGGTTTGGACTTCTCCCTCTAAGTCACTCATGCGGTTGAGAGACTTCAAAAAAGTAGATTTCCCGCAACCACTAGGTCCCATAATGGCAATAATTTTATTTTGGGGAATATCCATTGACAGATTTTCCAGAATTTTTTGCTTATTGTAGTAAAAACTAAAGTTTTTGACACTTATGGCGGGAATTATTTTACTCATATTCAAGAATAAGGATTTAAGAGGAAGAAAGAAAAAAGCCGAAAATTTGGCATCAGAATACTTGTAAAACTTGATATTTGCTTATAACCTAAATTATGCCCTCTATTGATCTACAATGCTGCGTTTAATTAATGTAAAAAAGGTAAATTAACCATGATACAGCGGTTTATTTTCATCATTACTACTATCATTGTCTGGCATTTGTGTATTTCTAACACATTAGCCAAAGAAAAAAAAATTGAAGATTTGGATAAGTTCCCTCCTAGTCCCTTAGAAATAACTATAACTGACCCGATATTGCCAAATTTACCAGATAAACGGGAATTAACATTAACAGAATTGGAAAAATTAAAGACGGATTTAGATGGATTAAATCAAGAGGCACAGGTGACACTACAAGGAGAAGATAAAAAGAAAGCCTTTGAGATTTGGAATCGTGAACTAAGATTGAGACGCTTTTTAGGCACATTGTCTGAGGTAGAAGCGTTATCAAGAGTGGGAGAAATCGCTTGGAATCAAAATGAACGGGAACAGGTGCGATATATTAGTCAGCGATTACAAGTAATTCAAAGCGAGATAGGAAAACAGAAAAGTACCGATTTACAATTATGGCAATCCCTGGGGAAAGCTTATCAAAAAATCCGGTTTCCTAAATTGGGAATATTGGCTTATGAACAAATTTTGATCTTAGTAAAACAACAACAAGATTCATCTGGAGAAATGGAGACTTTAAAAAATATTGGAGAATTACATTTAAGTTGGTTTGATTATCCCCAAGCTGCTAATACTTACCAAAAACTGTTAGATTTAGCAATTAATCAGGGTGATAAAACTAATGAATTAGGATATTTACAACAGTTAGCTTATATCTATTCCCAAGGAAAACAACCACAAGCAGCAATAGATATATTAAATAAATTAGTCCAAGTTTATACTCGTGAACAAAATTTGAGTCAAATTCCAGCTTTGAAATTAGCGATAGCTGCAAATTATGAATCTCTAGCTCAAAAAGATCCCAATTTAAAACAACAGGCTTTTGATAATTATCAAGCAGCTTATACTGGTGCATGGCAATTAGAACAATACGCTAAAGCTGGAGAAGCATTAGAGAAATTAATTACTTTTTATCGTTCACAAAAACAGATAGATGCGGCTTTACAAACTAGCCAAATTCTCATAGAAACACAAACATTAGCTAACAATTCTTATGGTTTAATGTCAGCTTATGACCAAATTGGTGACTTATATTTAGAACGCCGAGAATCTACACAAGCATTAACAGCATTTCAGAAAGGATTAGAAATAGCTCAACAACTTAAATATCAAGAATTATACTTTACTCAAAAAATTGAAAAGTTAAAACCTGAGATAAAAATGTAGAGAATATCAAGATAAATAAAAAAGTCCGCTAACGCGGACTCTGGACATTGGATAAGGTTAAGTTGTCACCAAGAGAGCCTACAAGATGTTAGACTTATTTATATTTTTACTAATTGATTTGAGAAAATCAAGTGGTTTGATTTAAGAATTAGGACATAATTCCGATATTTATGTCTGAAAAAAAAGGAGTTTATTGATGATTATTTTTACAGATGGATATCTCCCATTGCTTAAAAAGGTGAGGAATCTGAGAAATTGCGGACATAACTAAGATTGTTTTGTCTAAGAGGATGCTTGAAAAGTCTTTGGTCATGTATCCAAAATCTTGATATCCCCCTAAATCCCCCTTAAAAACGGGAGTTAGGGGGGATATTGATACAACTGAGCGATAATTCTCCTCCATCTCCTGTGGCTCACCAGCCGCGGCAGGAGCGGTTTTAACCGCTGTGGTCTTTCGGACATCTTGACAACCCCTATATCTTTCGCTAGGATAACTTCAGTTACAGCGAAACTAAAATGTATCTGACTCAAAAGAATCAAATACGGGGACTCAAAGCTAATGAATTTACAGCCCTGAAAGAACTCTGTAGACTGAGTAAGAATCTCTACAATGTAGGACTTTACACAGTTAGGCAGTATTACTTTCAAGAGCGGAAACATTTAAAATATGAGTCTAACTATCACTATTGTAAAGGAAATGAGAACTATCGGATGCTTAACACCGATATTGCTCAACAAACACTGAAGGTAGTTGATAGAACTTTTCGCAGTTTCTACGGATTGATTACCTCAGTTAAATCTGGATCTTACAGTAGTAAAGTAAGACTACCTCATTATCTGCCCAAGGAGGGATATTTCCCTTTGATCATGCCCAGAGTCAAAGTTAAAGATGGGAAATTTCGGATTCCTATGTCTACCGCTTTCAAGGCTCAATCTGGTGAAATCTGGATACCATTTCCTAATAGATTAAACCAAGAGACTCTTAAAGAAGTTCGCATCCTCCCAAAATATAATGGGCGTTTTTTTGAGGTTGAATTCATCTCTGAAGCTGAAGAAACACCGATTGAGACTAAAGCCGAAAGTGCTATTGGCATTGACTTGGGACTTGATAATCTAGCGACTTGCATTGACACCAATGGGGCATCCTTTATTTTGGATGGCAAACCACTTAAATCCTTCAACCAATGGTTCAATAAGGAAAATGCTAGACTGCAATCTATTAAAGATTTGCAGAAAATCAAGGGAACTACAGAGCGTCAAGCTAGACTAGCTGTTAATCGCAATGCCAAAATTCGAGATTATTTAAATAAAGCTGCTAGGTACGTTATCAACCATTGCATTGAGCATCGCATTGATAAGCTGGTAGTTGGATTCAATATTGAGATGAAGCAATCCATCAATATTGGTTCCCGTAATCATCAGAACTTCGTACAGATTCCCCACAGTAGTTTTAGATTTAAACTGAAAGCTCTCTGTGAGAGATACGGAATCAAGTATGTAGAACAGGAAGAGTCCTATACTAGTAAGGCTAGTTTTTTAGACAATGATAATATTCCTGTTTTTAATGCCGACAATCCCAAAAAGCACGAATTCTCTGGCAAGCGAATTCAGCGGGGTCTGTATCGTACTCAATTTGGTATTTTAGTGAACGCAGACTGCAATGGTGCAGCCAATATTCTCAAAAAAAGTAAGCACAATGCTTTAAGCGGAGTGTCTAGTGGCTGTTTGGCACAGCCTTTACGAGTGAAAATCTCCTAAGAATCTCAGCGGCTTGGCTCCCTGAGAGTGTC
The DNA here is from genome assembly GCF_000312705.1 of Anabaena sp. 90. Taxonomy (NCBI): domain Bacteria; kingdom Bacillati; phylum Cyanobacteriota; class Cyanophyceae; order Nostocales; family Nostocaceae; genus Anabaena; species Anabaena sp. 90. The sequence continues at coordinate 1,218,027 of NC_019427.1, read as the reverse complement.
AACCCAAACTTGCAATTTCAATTCTTGTAAATAGGTTAACCCATTTTGAATTTGTCCATTTGTTCCTTGTAAATCTAAATCAAACCAACCATCACCTACAGCATCCTGTCCGAGAATTGCGGCTTTGATATTCACAGTCAAGCCATATTCGGAAACTAGGCGAGAAATTACAGGTTCTTGATGATGATCTTGGGGAATTCTGACGCGAATTCGCTTGTTTATCAGGGTATTTTCACTACTCATAACCACCTCTAAGATGTAATTTAATAGTTGTCTGGAAATTACCTATTACCCATTATTCAACTTCTTTAATTTCAGTTTTTCGTTCTATGATTTCCTTCAGAATCAAGGTGATAACTGCCAGAAATGCTAACAATACAGCAGCAGAAAAAGCAGCTTCTGTTTCATATTGTTTGTAAGCATCTTCCACAAATAATGGTAAAGTCTGGGTTGTATTGGCAATGTTACCAGATACCACAGAAACTGCACCAAATTCACCCATGGCTCTGGCATTTGTCAAGATTAAACCGTAGAGTAACCCCCAACGAATACTCGGTAAAGTTACCCGCCAAAAAGTTTGCCAATCGTTTGCACCTAATGTTCTGGCAGCTTCTTCCTGATCTTTGCCAAATTCTTCTAAGACAGGAATTACTTCTCTGGCCACAAAAGGCATACTCACAAAAGCGGTAGCCATAAGCATCCCTGGAAAAGCAAAGACAATTTTAATATCATGGGCTTGTAACCAAGGACCAAACCAGCCCTGTCTCCCGTACAATAAGACTATCATTAGCCCAGCGACGACTGGGGAGATGGAAAAGGGCAAATCAATGATACTGAGAACTATAGCGCGTCCAGGGAATTTATGTCGAGCGATCGCCCAAGCCGCACATAATCCAAATACGGCATTCACAGGGATAGAAATAGCAGCCAGTAACAGGGTTAACCAAGCTGCGTGGAGAAATTCCGGTTTTGCCAGGTTAGATAAAAATGGTCCAGTTCCCTTTTTGAAAGCTTCAAAAAAAACATTAATAGCTGGAATATATTGAACCAGAAATAGGTAGGAAATTGCCACGCCAATTAAAACTGCCGGTACCCAACTCTGTTTTTTTGGCCTTTTAACTTTATCTATTGTCATATCTTCTTGCCCAAGCTTGTAAGAAATTAATTGCTAATAACATTACCAAAGAAATTCCTAATAAAACCACACCAATTACAGTTGCACCAGCATAGTCATATTGTTCCAACCGCTGGAAAATTAACACAGGTGCAATCAAATCTTTATAGGGTGTATTAGAAGAAATAATTACTGTTGAACCATACTCCCCAACTGCGCGGGAAAAACCCAAAGCTACACCAGTTAAAATTGTCGGAAATAAAGGCGGTAAAATCACTTTCCAAAAAGTTTGCCATTCAGAAGCACCTAAACTCCAAGCAGCTTCTTCAATTTCCGATTCCATTTCTTGCAGAACAGGTTGCACAGTTCTTACTATAAAGGGTAACGATATAAATATCATTGCCACTCCTACCCCCAAGCGAGTAAAAGATACCTTAATCCCCATTGGTGCTAACAATGAACCCAACCAACCATTCTCACTGTAAACTGTTGCCAGTGTTAAACCTGCTACGGAAGTTGGCAAAGCAAAGGGTAAATCTACTGTGGCATCAATAATCCGTTTCAAAGGAAAATCGTAACGCACTAATACCCAAGCAATCAAAGTTCCAAACACACCATTCAGCAAAGCTGCAAATAATGAAGTAACAAAGGTAACATTATAAGTTGCTAATGCTAACTCGCTGGTGGCAATTTCCCAAAACTTCGCAGGAGCTACCGTACCAGCTTTGAGAAACATGGCCACAATGGGAATAAATAACATCACAGTTAGATATCCCAAAGTAATCCGCCAAGTCCAAGGAAGATGAATCAAATTATCTACAAATACCTTCCAAATGGGAGGTTTAATATTAGTTTTTACAGCCGCAGATTCAGTCATAATTTTGTTAGTTGTCAGTTTTCAGTTGTTAGTAGGGGCGAAGCATTTGGAAGATAAATTATCGGTCATTGCCAAAAATAGTTCTCCAAATGCTTCGCCCGTACAGTTGTTAGTTGTTAGTAGGGGCGAAGCATTTGGAAGATAAATTATCGGTCATTGCCAAAAATAGTTCTCCAAATGCTTCGCCCGTACAGTTGTTAGTTGTTAGTAGGGGCGAAGCATTTGGAAGATAAATTATCGGTCATTGCCAAAAATAGTTCTCCAAATGCTTCGCCCGTACAGTTGTTAGTTGTTAGTTGTCAATTACCAATTACCAATTACCAATCACCAATCACCAATCACCAATCACCAATTACCAATCACCAATCACCAATTACCAATTACCAATCACCAATTACCAATTACCGTTTATTTTTAGCTTGAATTTGGTCAAAAATTGCCCCATCATTAAAGAACTTTTTCTGAACAGCATCCCAACCACCTAATTCTTGAACTGTACCTAAAGTTTTTATTTGGGGATATTTGTCAGCAAATTCTTTAATCTTAGCTACTGTTTCATCTACAGGACGAAATCCTACTTTAGCAAATTCCCGTTGTGCTTCGGGGGTAAACAAATATTTAACAAAAGCTTCTGCTACTTCACGATTACCATGTTTATCAACATTTTTATCCACAACAGCAATAGGATTATCAATGGAGATATTTATATCAGGAAGAATGTAATTTGTTTTTTCACCCTTGTCTTTTGCCAAAACAATTTCGTTTTCATAGTTAATCAAAGCATCACCTTGACCTTGTTTAAAAAATGCGTCTGTAGCTTCACGGGCATCTTTGGTTAATACAGGGACATTTTTATAAACTTTGGTCACAAAATCAATAGCTTTAATTTCATCTCCACCAGTTTTAATGACTGAATTCCAAAGGGCGAGAAAATTCCACCGCGCTACCCCAGAAGTTTTCGGATCTGCGGTAATTAGTTTAACATTATCTTTGGCTAAATCAGCCCAATTCTTAATCCCTTTGGGGTTGCCTTCACGAGTTACTAAAGCTGCAACAGACTTAGAAACAATACCATTATTAGGAAATTCTTTCTCCCACCCAGGTTGAATTAATCCCGCTTTTTCAATTTTTTGCGTATCTAAAGCCAGGGCTAGATGAACAATATCTGCTTCTAAACCATCAACCACCGCACGAGTTTGCGAACCAGAACCACCATAGCTTTGTTTAAATACTACAGTTTGGTTATGTTCCTTTTGCCATTTTTCCACAAATTTGGGAATAATAGCGGCGTGAGCAGCTTTGGTGACAGCAAAGGATACAAGGGTTAATTCTACATTCTGTTTTTTACCCGTATCAGTAGTTGCACTAGGTAAATTACCAGTGTTTGTCCCAGAGCAAGCAGCAAGAGATACACTTAATACTGTCCCTACTAAGAAAAGTGATATAAAGCCTTTGAGAGAATTGGGACTGAACCCAAGTTGTACTCTTTTAAGTGATTGTTGCCACAAATTCATCTTTTGTCCTTCTGTGAGACTACGGTTAATTAATGAAAATACCATTATTGCAGGTATCTGGTTATCAAAACTAGTAAAAACTGCATATTGACGATAGGGAATATGGTGATTTTACCAGTTTCAAGAAAAATTACAATGCCTTTCAATGATAAGTATCAATTTTTAATTATCTTTATGGAGGTTTTCAGGAAATTACTTAACTAATTCTCAATTTTTAATACTTTATCTAAACAAGGATTTAAAAATAAATATAGAATTTAATTTGTTAAAAGATTTGCCATATAAACTTTATAGGCATTAAAAGCTGAAAAAACATATTCGCAATATTTAATACATACAATACCCGATAGGAAAATAGTTGTTTTTAAGTGCAAAAACTATTGATTTTATTTATGACATCTGGTAAGCTCTTTCTCTAGAGGTTAAATACGTTATCTTTACAGAGTTACCGTAGATTAGATTTAAGCCAATTTTAGGACATCCCATGACAGATAATTCTTCCAACACCGCAAAATTTGTTCCCATGACAAAGCCGTTTTTTCCTGCTTTATTCTTAGCAACAGGTTTAAGTATAAGCACTATTTTGCCTGTATTTGCAGGTACAGCCCAGAAAACGCAACTAATTAGTCAAAGCGGTAAAAAAGTTGAACTTACCTTAGTTACTTACGCAGTCACCAAAGCGGCTTACTCAAAAATTATTCCCAATTTTGTGGCGAAATGGAAAAGAGAAAAAGGTCAAGATGTTGAAATTAAAGAAAGCTACGGTGGTTCTGGCTCGCAAACTCGCGCTGTCATTGACGGTTTAGGTGCAGATGTGGTAGCATTAGCATTGGCTGGAGATATTACAAAAATTGAACAAGCCGGTTTAATTAAACCAGGTTGGGAAAAAGAAGCTCCGAATAATGCAATTGTTACCCGTTCAGTAGTTGCCCTAGAAACTCGCGCTGGTAATCCGAAAAAGATCAAGACTTGGACTGATTTAGTAAGACCTGATGTAAAACTTGTTACTGCAAACCCTAAGACATCAGGTGGAGCTAAATGGAATTTTCTCGCTTTATGGGGTTCAGTAGTTAAGAATGGCGGAAATGATGCCCAGGCGTTAAAGTTTGTAACAGATGTGTTTAAAAATGTAGTTGTATTACCCAAAGATGCCAGAGAATCAAGTGATGCTTTTTACAAAAAAGGTCAGGGTGATGTATTAATAAACTATGAAAACGAAGTCATTTTAGCTGCACAGCAAGGCAAAACAGATACTTCTTACATAGTTCCTCCAGTAAATATCTCTATAGATGCACCCGTTGCAGTTGTGGATAAAAATGTTGATAAGCATGGAAATCGTGAGGTTTCTGAAGCTTTTGTCAAGTTCCTTTTCACTCCAGAAGCACAACGTGAATTTGCTAAAGTTGGTTTTCGTCCAGTTGACCCAACTGTGTCCAAAGAAGTAAAAAGTAAATTCCCTTATATTGCCCGACTCTACACTGTAGCTGATCTTGGCGGTTGGAGTGGTGTCCAGAAGAAATTCTTTGCAGATGGTGCGATTTTTGATAAAATTCAACGGGGAAGACGCTAAGTATAGCAATTCTTGATTGATTGTAATATATTCTTGGGTCACGGTGTAGACAAAGTTTTTGTAGCGATGCAGGATTTTTGCAACCGTGATTTACAGCACTTTCCGGTGTTATGAGGTACATATCCAGCGGGCAAGATGCCCGCACTACAAGAGTTTCATAATTCAAGTTTGTACCTCATGAGAGCGAAATCTGCTGTAAGAACAATTACGACGGACTTCTGTTTTTTCCCAAGTGCCAATTATTATATTAACTAGTAGTGATGGAGCTTTTGATCGAGTTCGGGCTAAGAGGATGTTTTAAAAGTTTTTAATGTGTAAACAGACCCCTCTCCAAACCTCTCCCCTGGTAGGGGAGAGGCTTTAAAAACCCCCTTCCCTTGTAGGGAAGGGGGGAAGGGGGGTTAGGTTTTTGGAGATTATGGGTTTCATATAATACTTTTCAAACAACCTCTAAGGTATTTGGGGCAACTGATTTTATTAATAAACCTATCAAAAAGGAGCAGATATTTACAATATTAAATAAGCATTTACTAACAAGTTCTAGAAATGAATATCTCCAGAATTTTGCTTTGTCTTATTAATAAAATAGTTGTCAAAAATTAGGCAAATTTTAGGGGTAAACCATCCTGAAATATGAGTAATTCTCCCGGTTGTATTTGTGTCCAAACTTCGTTATCAGTTAGGGGTGTAGTCACAATCACAGCCACGCGATCTTTAGATGTAGTCAATTCACTAAAATCTACAGTCATCTCTTCATCAATTAAATGAGCCGCAGCAAAAGGCGCTTGTCTAATAATGTAGCAAAGTTTAGTTGAGCAATAGGTGAAAAAATGCTCACCATCTGATAATATGTAGTTAAAAGATCCAAAGGCTGCTATTTCTTTGGTAATTTCATGTAATGTCTGATAAAGTTCCTTTAGCGGTGGTTGTTCTTGAGGAAAATGCGATCGCAAAGTATTAAGAATTAGGCAAAATGCTTTTTCGCTGTCCGTAGTCCCCACAGGTTGAAAAATACCATTATTTTCCGGGTTAAAGTCTGGTAAATTACCATTATGAGCAAATACCCAATATCTTCCCCACAGTTCCCGACGGAAAGGATGACAGTTTTCCAAGGCTATTTTGCCTTGAGTAGCTTTGCGGATATGGGCAATTACATGAGTAGAATGAATGGGATACTGACGGATAAAATCGGCAATTGGTGACGCGATAGAGGCTTCAGCGTCTAGAAAAATTCGACATCCTTTGCCTTCAAAAAAAGCAATTCCCCAACCGTCGCTATGTTCATCTGTTTTTCCTCCCCTGGCAGAAAAACCTTCAAAGGAAAAGCAAATGTCTGTCGGTACGTTGCAATTCATTCCTAGCAGTTGGCACATTAGTTTTGTAGTTGTAAAGATCAACTAAAGAATAACTGATTATTTTTGATGGAACAGGTACAATTTGGACATTTAATTATCAAATATTAATAAAAACCTGTTTGGAGAAACTCATCGTGGTAATTAGTATTACATATTCTTTTTCACTAAGCAAGACGTTTTTAGGTGATTTTCATCAATTTCTCCTGGAGGATTTAGAAATTTATGGGAGTTTCTTGGTCATGGAAGCAAAAAATAGCAAATAATAGAATAATGAACAAACGCCATTTTTTGCAAATCAGTACAGTTTTAATCGGTACAGCCTTTTTTTCCCGTTATATCAATTGGAGTTCAGAATCTATGGCACTTTCTAATCCAGAGTTTACAGTGACAAAAACAGAGGAAGAATGGAAGAGTATCCTCACACCAGAACAGTTTCGGGTATTGCGGAAACATGGTACAGAACCCTCCCATACCAGTTCTCTCGATAAGCAATATGAACCTGGTACTTATGTCTGCGCTGGGTGTGGACAAGCTTTGTTTACTGCTGATACTAAGTTTAATAGTGGTACTGGCTGGCCAAGCTTTTTTAAACCCATAGAGGGGGCGATCGCTACTACTACAGATAGAACATTTTTCATGACCCGAACTGAAGTCCATTGTAGTAATTGTGGTGGACACTTAGGCCATGTTTTTAATGATGGACCAAAACCAACTGGTCTCCGTTACTGTATGAACGGTGTATCTTTGCAGTTTACACCTGCGTAGATCACTAATACGGTTCACTTTTTAAACTCTCTCAAGGGGTGCAAACCCCTTGTTTTATTCTGTCAAAAGCAGGAAATTGGAATATAGCAGGTAGAGTTTACATAAAATTGTCGAAAACAAGGATAAGGATTAGATAATGCAAGTTCTCAAAAGATCCATCAAACCAGAAAGTTATATATCGTTTCTCCACATTTACCAAACTACTTGGGGGACTGCTGGTGATATTTGTTTAGTTCGGGAATCTGTAGCTGAATCTAGTGCATCTAAGTTTGTGGGTCGCAGAATTAAATTAGCTCTCCCTAAAGGTATGGAACGTGATTACTTAGTGAATATTCCCATCATTAAAATTGCAGGTTACGTAGGTGAAGGGCATCCTAAAGATCCCCAGTCTGAATGGGAGGCTTATGATGGTATAGATCCAGAAATAGCGATCGCAGTTTTAAAAATTTGGGACTTCAAGTTAATTGAGTTATAGGAGATTCTACCTCAAGATACACCTTTAAAGGCAAAAAAATTCCTGTTTGCAAAAACTATGGGAAGCAGGGCAAAAAATTGAGAGTGCGTCAAGAATTATCTTCCTAACGCACCCTATAAATTGAAATTTTTTTGGTAGACTTAGTACACAACAGCGGAAATTAACTAACTATTAAAAATAACTAAAAGCAGATATTACCAGCTTTTTTAATTTTTAATAATTAATTTTTAATTCCGCCTTGCGCTACTAGCGTTTACCACGGTAAGGAACAGCATTGAGGTAATCAATGTCAAAAGAAGATAACTTTTGAGCATAGTTACCTTTACCAGATACAGAAGCAGCCATATCTGCAAATTTAGCAGGATCGCCTTCTTTTAAACGCTTTGCTTTTGCCTTAGCAGTGTAGAAGTTTTCCAAGGTAAAGCGCCAGTCGGTTTTGACTGTACCGGCTGTTTCTTGGAAGTCGGCACCGTAACGAGGAGTTACCAAGTTAAAAGGACGATCTACAAACCGCTTGCGTTGGTAAGGTACGGTATTATCACCAAAGTTTTGGGTGTATTCTGCGCTGTCTAATAAAACATCAACAAAGCCGCCAAAGCCCTTGTTACAAATAACAATTGACCAAGCAATTTCTTCTTTTTTATTGTAAGCACAACGACCCAATAAACGCTTGAGGGTGATGTCTACTAAACGGTAGTTGTTGTTAACAGAGACAACTAAACGATAGAAAGCTTCAGATTTAGCTAAACCCCGGATAAAGTCACGAACTGACAAAGAACCGTTTTTAAGTTGAGACTCTAAAGTAACTTGACGGTTAAACTTGAGAATTTCATGTTCGCTGAAAACTTGACGATAAGCAGCCCAAATGATGTTTGTCATGTCAGTGTAAGAACTAACATCTTCAATCCGATAGATATAAGGTGTATCTTCATTTTGGTCAGCAACGCCAAAGCTGGCCACCCGGTGATTTTGACTACTTGGATTGTATTGAAGTAATGGCAATGCCATATTAATTTTCTCCTTTTATGATCAAATTAAACAAAGAAAGATTTCGTTCTAGAAATACCCCGCCCAGAACTGAAGTTTAGGGCTAATAACTAAAGTCCGTTAAAACGGACTATAAACTTTTTTTTCAGTCGTCTTGAGACGACTTTTGCTATTAGACATGGCTACGCCACGCAAGCTATCAGAATTCATTCTGAGGCGGGGTTACTTACTTATTTTCCCCTCAAAAGGCTAGTAGATATCACTAATTCCTAACCAATTGAGAATCAACAAGAAAGTAATGCCTGCGGTTATTACCAGTAATACAGCAGACAATGCCCCCAAATCAACATTTTGCCCAGAGCCTGGGTAGAAACCTCCACGCCATTGACGAAGATACGGCCATTTTTGGACAATACCTGCCCGGTCACGATAATCAGCACCATAGCGGGGAGTAAAACTGATTGGGCGGTCTGTGGTCATCCGTTTGCGTTGATAGGGTACGGTATACTCGCCAAAGGCTTGTTCATACTCACTACTATCAATCAAAACATCCACAAATTTTCCCCAACCTAAAGTAGCAATTTGAATTGACCAGGCAATTTTTTCTTGCTCATTGTAGGGAGAACGACCTAAGATCCTTTTCAGGAACATTTCTACCAACCGATAGTTGTTATTTGGTGTCACAACTAGCTGATAAAATCGCTCTGATTTCACCAAACCACGAATGAAGTCTTTAACCGTAATTGACCGATTTTTGAGTTGAGTTTCTAAGGTAATTTGGCGGTTAAATTTGAGAATCTCCTGTTCGTTGAAGACTTGGCGATAAGCAGCCCAAATTAGTTGTTCAATTTCGCCGGCAGAGTTAGCATTTTCAATGCGGTAGATATAAGGATTGTCCTCGTTAATATCTGCCGTACCAAAGCTGCTAACTCTTTGGTTTTGAGTTGTAGGTTTGTATTCAAGTAAAGGAATTGCCATTTTAAAGAACCTGCCTTTTGGTAAATTTGGCATTTCAAAATGCTCTAATACTTAGCAAACTAACTAAAATTAAAATCCTTAAAAAAATACAAACGTTATCACTTTTGTAACCGAGATTACCCAGCTAGTTAAAAAACTATCTAGCGTCCGGGAAACCCAGCACTAGGACTAATAGAAACAGGGATACCTGTTGATGTCGTTTCCTTGGTAGTGTTAGGAATTTGGATATTGGCAGTGCTAACTGGTGTGTAAGTCACTGTTTTAATCTTAATGGAATTTGCCATATCCAAAAAGTTTTTAATGTCACCCCATTTATAACGAGCTTCTTCAAGTTGGTCGCGCCAGTAATCGCTGTATCGTGGTGTTACCAAATTAAAGGGTCTATCCTTATAACGTCGTCTTTGGTAGGGAACGATATTTTCCCCAAAGTTGCTTTGATATTCTTCAGAATCGAGCAAAGCGTCAACAAAACCACCCCAACCTTTGGTAGCAATCACAATTGACCAAGCGATTTCTTCTTTGTTGTTGTAAGGTGCGCGACCTAATAACCGTTTCAGCCCAATTTCTACTAATCTGTAATTAGAATTACTCTGAATTACCAAACTTTGGAAAGCGTCAGATTTAGCTAAACCCCGGATAAAATCGCGGACGGTAATAGCTTTGTTTTTTACTTGGGATTCTAAATGAACTTGGCGATAAAATTTGAGAATGACGTGTTCGCTAAAAAGTTGCCGATAAGCAGCCCAAATTAATTCTTCTACTTCTCCACCAAAGGCGTAGTCTTCGATGCGGTAAATTGTGGGTGTATCTTCGTTGGGAACTTCATAACCAGAAACGCGCTGGTTTTGAGAACTGGGTTTGTATTCTAGTAAAGGTATTGTCATGTTTGTCAGTTGTTGGTTGTTAGTAGGGGCGAAGCATTTGGAAGATAAATTATCGGTCATTGCCAAAAATAGTTCTCCAAATGCTTCGCCCGTACAGTTGTTGGTTGTTAGTAGGGGCGAAGCATTTGGAAGATAAATTATCGGTCATTGCCAAAAATAGTTCTCCAAATGCTTCGCCCGTACAGTTGTTGGTTGTTAGTAGGGGCGAAGCATTTGGAAGATAAATTATCGGTCATTGCCAAAAATAGTTCTCCAAATGCTTCGCCCGTACAGTTGTCAGTTGTTAGTAGGGGCGAAGCATTTGGAAGATAAATTATCGGTCATTGCCAAAAATAGTTCTCCAAATGCTTCGCCCGTACAGTTGTTAGTTGTTAGTAGGGGCGAAGCATTTGGAAGATAAATTATCGGTCATTGCCAAAAATAGTTCTCCAAATGCTTCGCCCGTACAGTTGTCAGTTGTTAGTAGGGGCGAAGCATTTGGAAGATAAATTATCGGTCATTGCCAAAAATAGTTCTCCAAATGCTTCGCCCGTACAGTTGTTGGTTGTTGGTTATTTTTACCAATTACCAATTACCAATTACCAATCACCAATCACCAATCACCAATAACTAATTTTTGGCGTTAGCAGGAATATAACGATAAGGTAAAGAAACTGCTACAGGTTTAATTGTGGGTTGTTCTTGATGATCTCTGCTTGTATCAGGGATTTCGCTGCTACTAACAAAAGATTGGGCAGTGGCCAAACTCCGTTGGTAGTTGCATTCGTTGGTAATAATAGACCCAGCCATAATGAAGAAGTTGGCAGGAATTGCCCGACGGATATCTGCTGTAGTTAGTTGTCCTGATGTGCGGATGCTATAGTAGGAACGGCCAGCCATTTCGCGAATGTTTTGGGTATCGCGCCAGTCAGAACCATAACGGGGGTTAGCCAGGTTAAAGGGGCGTGAACCAAAACGACGACGTTGGTAGGGGACAACATCATCACCAAAGTTATCTAAATACTCGTCTGATTCTAATAAAGCATCTATAAAACCGTGTAAACCTTTGGTCGCAATGACAATTGACCAAGCGATTTCTTCGGCTTTGTTGTAAGCAGCCCGGCCTAAGAACCGTTTTAAGGTGATGTCAACTAAGCGATAGTTGGAGTTGGTATCTGCTACTTGGGTGCGGTAAACCTCTGATTTACCTAAACCCCGGATAAAATCACGCAGGGTAATTGCCCGATTTCGCAGTTGTGATTCTAAAGCGGTTTGCTTATAGCTGGCTAAAATCAGGTGTTCGCTGAAAATTTGGCGGTATGCAGCCCAGATGATGCTATCAATATCTTGATCTGAGGTAGCCCGATCTAAGCGATAAATAGTTGGGGTGTCTTCGTTGGGGACTTCATAACCTTCTACTCGCTGGTTTTGCGATTTGGGCGCGTATTCTAGTAGTGGTATTGACATCTTTACTTTTACCTTGTTATATGGTATATAAATCAGTTTACTGGCTACAGGCCAACTGAACGCGAGCGCGAACTGCTTTTTCAGGATCGTTAGTCAGCATTAATTGAAATTTAGCAAGAATAGGCGATTGGACTAGAGCTACTTTTGCTAAAGCTTGTAATCCAACAATAGCAGCATAACGAATTGACCAGTCTGTATCTTCACAGATAAAGAGAAGTGTCTCTAGGGCGCGGTTGATGGCTATTTGACTGGCGGAAATGTCTAGCTTCTGCCAATGTAGATTTCCTAGTCCCTTAGCAGCGGCACGGCGAACACTGGGGGCAAAATCAGTGAGTGTTGTAGAGATGAGAATATCCAAAGCACGGGGATCTGCGATCGCTGCGAGAGTGCGAATCGAATAAGCCCGTGCGCCATAGTTATAATCATCAATTTGGTCTAGCAATTGTGGAACTGCTATTCCTCCCAACTGCGTCAATGCTGCTGCTGCCACTATGGCTGCTTCTGGATTGTTATAACCAAAGACAGCAATTAAGGTCGGAATTGCCGATGGATCTTTGGCTGCTGCCAGATTTTTAACTGCTGTCACCATCTGGGAAGGTGTGTCTGCTACGGTAATAGCCCGAATTAGTTCATCCATTTTTCCGTTGTCAGTGGTCAGTGGTCAGTGGTCAGTGGTCAGTGGTCAGTAGTTTTACAACTGACAATTAACAACTGACTACTGACTACAAGAGTGAATCCATGAGATTCATGACTCGGATAGCTTGTTCAGAAATACCAAAAGTATCAGACTGTTTTGGCAGTTGATACTCTAATAATCCTTTCAAAGCGATAAGTTTAAAGCTATTTTCCACTTGCGCTTGGGCGATCGCTTCTGCTGCGGCCAAATACCCAATTGCCCCCAAGTCCCCCAAAACAACGCGGCGCATTTTCAAATCACCTGTGGCCAAAGTTGTCACTAATAACTCACCATAAATAGAGTCTTGTGTCAGTTGGTACATGGCTCTGGCGGCGGAGCATTGCAATCGAGGAACTGAATGCTTGAGAAAAGGCTGAACAAGGGAAGTAGCCTCAGTTGCACCCATAGCTCCCAAGGCTTCTATTACTGCTGTATAGGGCTGGGTAAGGTGGGGAAAACCAGGTACTTGTACAGCAGCCTCAACTCCCCCATCTAGCAGTTTTATCAGGGCTGGTAATGCGGTTTTATCTCCAAGCATAGCTAAAGATTGGGCTGCTGCTTCGCGGACATAAAAATCAGCACATTCTAAACACCTAATCAAACCTGGTACGGCTTTTAAATTGCCTAATTTACCAAGCGCCCTGGCAGCATTACGCCGTAAGGGATAACCACCCAGTTCGGTTCTGTCAGATTCATCCTCTAGCGCAGCAATGAGCGCGTCTATGGCTTCTGGCTGACGAACTCGGAACTTACCCAACCACCAAGCAGCATAATAGCGGAGACTTAAATCTGATGATTGCAGGTTAGCAATAGCTATCTCTGGTGTCAGATTTGGTGCATTCTGGGCAGAATATTCTTCTCCACTGGTTTCTATCATTGCCAGGAAGTTATACTTATTCTGCTACTGTCAAAGCTTCAATTTTGACGATTCTGCCACCTAAACGGCTAATCCGCTGCATTTCTTCAGTCATGCGTCCGTAGGGTACGGTAATAAATACGCTACCACTGCGGCGAATGTCGAATTTATTTTTGTCGGTTTCTTGGTTTTGCTTTAAGCCGACAACTTCGTAACGAAACACGCGGCTGGCAGATGAAGAAACACTACTAGCACCAAGTGTGGTTTGACCGAACATTACTTCTATATCTCCTATGATGAGTTTTGTCGGTGAATAGCACCGGATCTTACGTAGAAATTACGCTGACAATTTTGCCGCCAACTCTCTGAATTTGCTGCATTTTGTCTAGAAGGCGCTCGTAAGGGACAATAAATACTGTGCTGCTACGGCGCACACTGGGGTATCCAGGATTGCGAATGCCTGTAACTTCAACACGGTAAGTGCGATTCGATTGTCCTACGGCATTACCGAGATTTTGCTTAGGAGCGTTATCCGCAGATACACGGAAACCCCAATTATCGTTACTACCAGATGGGCCAACAACTGAGGAAGATTTATTACTAGCTAATTCCCGCGCTAAACGAGATTTAGAACCTTCTACTTGAGCAGTATCGCTGTTGGCATAACCACGATATAAACGGAACATCCGCGTAAAACCAGCGGCACTTTGTCCTGCTTGAAAATCAAAACCGCGATAGTAGGGAACAACACTTTCCCCAAAGCTGTTTTGATATTCTTGAGAATCAATGTAGGAGTCAATTTCCGCGTCGTAACCTTGGTTAATATATAAGTCTAAGTGATAAGTTACTTCGGACTCATTGTATGGTGCGCGACCCAACAAATGTTTATAGTTGAGTTCAATTAACCGAGTTTGGAAACTGTTGTAGAAGAATTTAGCTTTGTAGAGTTCTGATTTAGCCACGCTGCGAACAAACTCGCGCACGCTTAAATTCCCATCGCGGAGAAGTGATTCTGCACCAATCAAACGATCTGATGCCAATATATAATCATTCCCTAAGACTTGCCGATAAACGGCACGAATTACCGCTTCGACTTCTTCGCGGCTGGGGTTAGGGCGCAGTTCAACTCTGCGTGCGTCACTAAAAGGCTCTGTTCCCAGTCTGGAAGCTGCTGTTGTAATTGCCATATTTTTCCCCTTTATTGTGCCGAATTTTGGCTGAATAAAGCTTGGTCAGTGGTCAGTGGTCAGTTGACTATTGCCTCTTGCCTCTTGCCTCTTGCCTCTTGCCTCTTGCCTCTTGCCTCTTGCCTCTTGACCTATTTTATTTGTAGATAAAACTATGCCCGGAGCTAGATCCAATTGCTAGGTGAACCAGAGTGATCATGTACGGTCTTAACGTCACTTAATTCCCCGTCGGAATATTTTCCAACTTACGCAGTGACTCCCCATGAATAACTGGCAAACCCCTTGAGGGGTAACTCCATCTAACAATTGTATCCCTCTCCGGGCATGACGCTATCTAGCTAAGAGCGTTGATTGCGTAGTCAATGTAGGTATTAGCTTCGTTAGCAGCTTGACCGCTCAAACCATGACTAGCTTTGATAGATTTCAAAGCTTCTACGTACCAGCTAGGAGATAAGTCGAAAGCTGCGTGCATTTCAGTCAAACCAGCAATCAAGAACTCATCCAAAGGACCTGTTCCACCAGCAACTAGGCTGTAGGTGATGATGCGGAGGTAGTGACCAACGTCACGAGCGCATTTAGCTTTACCACGGCTATCAGCTGCAAATTGATTGCCTGGTGTAGAGGTGGTGTAAGGGAATTTGCTGTATACAGCACTGGTAGCGCCGTCAATTAATTTTTGAGCGTTAGCTGTCAAACCACGAGCAGCTTCCATGCTGGCAGCAGCACGAACTAGACGACCATTAACTGCTTGTAATTCGGTGTTGCTTAAAAAGCGTCCTTGGGTATCAGCAGATGCGATTGCTTCGGTAATTGGTGTTTTCATTGGTGAAAATCTCCTAGATAGTTTCTTGCTTGTTTTACTGGGAAAAGCTCAATTAAGATTCGAGCTAATTTGTAATGAATTGTTAGGCAACAGCAGCCGCAGCGCGGTCGAAGTAGCTTGCAACTTCAGAAACCAAAGAACTGCAATCACCTTTGGTGATACCGTTAGGATCGTTAACGATAGCGATCGCTGCTTCTTTCATTTTACCAACACCAACTGCTACGGAAGAACCAGGAGTACCCAAAGCTTGGTATGTTTCGCGCAAACCATTTAAGCAACGGTCATCAAGAACACTAGCATCACCAGCGATCGCTGCGTAGGTTACATAGCGTAAAATGATTTCCATGTCGCGGAGACAAGCAGCCATACGACGGTTGGTGTAAGCGTTTCCACCAGGAGCGATCAAGTTGGGTTGTTCTTCAAACAAAGAACGAGCCGCGTTGGTAACGATAGCGGAAGCGTTGCTGGTAATGCGGTTAACAACATCTAAACGCTTGCTGCCGGAAGCTACAACTGCGGTTAAAGCATCTAGTTGTTCGGTGCTGAGGAATTCGCCTCTAGCGTCAGCTTGGGAAACAACTTTGGAAAATACATCTAATGTCATGGACTCTAATCTCCTAAATTACTTAGTTGAGAGATGTCTAAATTAAAACTAATTTGGATCTGTTCGCAACGGAGTCAAATCAAAGCGTCTCTCATTCTGTCCTCTCATCTACTAGTTTACAGTTTACAAACCAGAAATTATGAGAGTCAAGGGGAATTTTTTGAGAAACTGGCAAACCTGCTGAATTGCCTGCTTTTTTCAACTTTCTCCTGTTGTTTAACCCCTACAGTTTATGTTTATACAATGCCATAGAGCCATTATTTGTTACAAATTATGAATAAATAAGATCATCGCCTACAAACTAGCTCAAATCCTTTATATACAAGGATTACATCTGATAAAAAGTCAATATTTTTGTTGCACAACTTTACATTTTTTGACAACAATCGCAATATTCAGCAGTTAAAGATTGTTTTAATTTTCCAGAAACTCACTATCATAAATGGATTACAGCAGTTTTTTGTTGTATAAGTTTTAGCTAAGTTTTGTTAAGAATTGTTAAATTTACATTCTTAAATATTTGGAAAACCTGCTACTTTTTCCCCCCAGGGGGGATATAAATACTAAAAAAGCTATATTCACAAATTGAGAATAAATGGCTATTTTTGCAGAAATTCTTAATAAAGACCACTACGACGGCGCAACACTTCCAGTAAAGTTGCAAAGCTGCGGGGAAGGGGTGCTGTCACTTCCACCAAATTTCCAGCAACGGGATGTTGTAGCTGGAGTTTCCAAGCGTGTAATGCTTGTCCTGGCAAATTTACGCCGAGGGAATGACCAGAACTATAAATGGGGTCGCCAACGAGAGGATGACCCATTTTGGCACTGTGGACGCGAATTTGATGGGTCCGGCCTGTTTCTAGTTGAAAGTGAATTAATGTGTAATTTCCAAAGCGTTCTTTTACTCGCCAATGGGTGACAGCATTACGTCCACCATCTTCTATAGAAACAATGGCCATTCTTTTGCGGTCCTGGGGATTGCGACCAATGGGTAAGTCTATGCTTCCGGTTTCTGTTTTGGGGACTCCGTAAATTAAACCTAAATATTCTCTTCTGGCGGTTTTTGCTTGTAGTTGTGCTTGTAGATGTTGATAAGCCAGGTCTGTTTTAGCGATCGCAATCGCTCCCGTTGTATCCTTGTCCAAACGATGGACAATTCCCGGACGCTGAATGCCACCAATTCCCGGTAAATTGGGACAGTGTGCCAAGATAGCATTAACTAAAGTTCCGTCAGGATGGCCTGGTGCGGGGTGAACAACCAAACCGGCGGGTTTATTGATAATAATTAACTCGTCGTCTTCATAGAGGATGTCTAGAGGAATATTCTCGGCGCTTATTGCTAAAGGTTGAACGGTGGGAATTTCGAGGGTAATGAGATCGCCTGTTTTCAGGTTAATCTTCTTAGATGTGCAGATGAGATTATTAATTTGGACATGACCCTGTTCTATTAACTGCTGGATGCGAGAACGGGATAAATCTGATAACTCTTGGGATAGGTAACGATCTAGGCGATCGCTATTTTCGGTAACTTGGATATTATTAATTGCAGACACGATTAGGTATTGGGTGATTTAAGAAACATTGAGCTTAAAAATTAGAGGTGTTCGGGTCAAACCTCTAGACTTCATTTTTTCATATTATGTTTAACATACTTTTTTATTTCTCTAAAAAATCTATAGTAACCTAAAAGTAAGAATTCAAGAATTAGAATTTAAAACCTTTGTAAAATCCAGTAATTAAATGATCATGAGAGAAAATTTTAATGATCAATCTCAGAGTATGAATACAATTCCGATTAGTAGATATAGATTTTTCCAAAAGCTACAACCAATTACTTTATTAAAGAAGATTACTAATAATTCTTTTACTGGTTGTTTACAAGTCTTTAGCGAGTCGGGTGCATGGTCAATATATATGGATCAGGGTAAGTTAATTTACGCTGGTTACTCTGAGGAAATGTTTGAACCTCTTTACCGAAATTTACAGCAATTAAGTCAGCAAATTTCTACTCTTCCTATGGGTATCAACGAACAGGTACGGATGATTTTTGAAAAAGATATTGAGAATCAATCAATCCCCAATCCAGATTACTTAGCAATTTGTTGGTTAGTTGATCAAAAATATATTAGTCACGTCCAGGCTGCTTTGCTGATTGAAAAATTGGCGCTGGAGGTTTTACAACCATTACTGAATTTAGAATATGGCAGTTATGAATTTGTTCCTCATACTTTTTTAGATAATCTGCCTAAATTTTGTCATTTGAATTTAAGAACTTTAGTGGAACAATCTCAATCAGGGGTAAAGGTTGATGTTCAGGAAAATTTGAATTTTGAAAATCATTATCAGTCAAATTTACATAGCACATCTCAGGAGCAATTACCCAAAAATAATTCTGAGCAAGTTGATTCTGAACCACATATAAATCAGCCGATTAACCCTCAAGTTACTGCTAGAAAGAAATACAGTATTTTGGGTGTGGACGATGATTATAGCATATTAAATGCTGTGGAAAATTTTTTAGATGAGCAAATATTTTCTGTGCTGAAATTCATGGATTCTTCCCAAGCTTTAATGGAAATTCTGCGAGCGCAGCCAGATATAATTTTACTAAGTGTAGAAATGCCTAATTTAAATGGCTATGAAATCTGTTCTTTATTACGGAAGCACACGCATTATAAAAATACTCCTGTGATTTTGATGACTGAAAGAATGGGATTAAGAGATAAAGCCAAAGCTAAGTTTGTGAAAGCTAATGGTTATTTAGAAAAGCCTTTTTCCCAAGGAGATTTACTGAAAATAATTTTTCAACATATTGTGTGAAAATTCAGTATTCAGGTTAATAAACCCTGACAGGATGACAATACCTATCAATAAAAGGTTATCAAATTTAGCTGCGTAACAGCTTACAATCGGGAAATATTGAGGATTACATTTATCCAGTGTAATCTTCATCTATCACTAAGTGACTGACTAAAGTAAAAAACCACATCTTCAAGGAACTAATATGGGGTGGTTCATAAAATATGTTATTACAATAGTATTACTCTGATAAAGAAGCTATTAACTTATGTACACCTTAAAAATTCGTAGAGTTGGAAATTCCTTGGGCTTAACATTACCTAAAGAAGCCCTGGAAAAACTTAAAGTTCAAGAAGGAGACAGCGTATTTGTCACTGAAACCCCAGCAGGTGTTATGATAACTTCTTGTAATCCTGATTTTGAAAAAGCAATGGAAGCCTACAAAAAAGTCAGCACAAAATACAGAAATGCACTTCATGAGTTAGGGAAATGAATGGAATTTTCTGGTTAGATGAAATAATTGTTACAGCTATACATGAAGACCAATTAATACAGCATGGTGGTCTTGCAGGTGTGCGAGATAACAGTTTGTTTGTAGCTAGTTTAGATAGACCAAAGAATTTACTTGCTTATGGTCAACCTACACCCAGTATATTTGATTTAGCAGCGGCTTATGGTTATGGATTTGCTAAAAATCATGCTTTTATAGACGGTAATAAACGGGTAGCTTTCGTAGTAATGGCTATCTTTCTGGAATTAAATGGATATTCGTTGGATGTTCCAGAACCGGAAGTTGTTTTAATAATGGAACGACTAGCAAACGGTCAAGAAAGTCAAGAAACCATATCAGAATGGCTTCAGGAAAATTCTATTCAATATTAAAGGGTATTTGTAGTTTACCAGACTATTATTTCCACATTTCCAGGGGGGTAAATTCACGGGTTCGGTAATCAGCAAGTTACCAGATTGATCAATTTTTCCTTTGAGTTTGTATGCTTGCATGATGTTTTTCATGAGACTCTGTTTTTATATTATCTCCCGTTGAGCAAAATTCAATCTCTAAATTTGGGTTTAAATTATGATAACTACACTCATTGAACGAGAAGCAGAACCAATTTTAATTAGCGACTTAACCTGGAGAGAATTTAAAGCTGTTGAACAGCTAATTGAGCGCCCAGGGTTAAGGTTATCCTTTTTAGATGGAGTTTTAGAGATTCGGAAAATGCCAGGGAAAAAACACGAAACTATCAAAGAACGTATTGGGGCTTTACTAGAAATTTATTTAGAGTTTTTGGAATTAGATTTTACTCCTACTGGTTCTGTTACTTTAGAAAATGAATTTGAAAAAGTTAAAAAAGAAGGTGATGAATCTTATGAATTGGGAGCGAATAGAAAACGCCCTGATTTAGTGATTGAGGTGGTTATTAGTAGTGGAGGAATTGATAAACTGGAAGCATATAAACGGTTACAAATTCCTGAAGTTTGGTTTTGGATTAATGATGAATTATTGTTTTATAGTTTAGGAAATGAGGGGTATGAAGCTGTTAGTAAATCGCAACTTTTACCGAGTTTAGATGTAGATTTATTGATGGGTTGTATTAATATAGAAAATCATGCTCAAGCACTGCGGGAATTTAGAGCAGGGATAAAAGTTACAGGATAAAAATAACAGAATCTTCAGGGAATAGCGATGAAAGCAGCAGCAGATAATTTAGGTCATACTGTTGATGAACATACAAAGACTTATCAAAGATGATTTGGGATGGAAAATAGGAAAAAAGCCTTTGGTGAGGTAATTAGTCAAAAGTCGTTAATTGAGTTGCAGAAAAATGAAATATTGGCGTTAAGGATGGAGAATGAAAGGTTGAAGTTGGAGGTGGAAAAGTTTAAATTTTTGGAGAATGTCTAACAATCCAATAGTGCTTGAGCCTGATCACATCTTGTACCTGCTCTAGCAGTTTTTTAGGACGTTGTTCCATAGGACATTATACAGAAAAATTCTGGATAATACCAAGGGATATACGGAAAAATTCTATATAATCTCATTACACGGGTGTATTATGCAGACAAATTCTGCATAACTTGACAAGAATCGCCTGTAATGTTTACTAGATACCTGTATTCAAAAGTGTTATACAGAAAATTTTTGTATAATACATAGTCATACATAAAGAGAACAAAGTACCAAAAGTTTTAAGTAAAAATGAGGTAATAGTAAAGAAACAATATGTCTAAAAAAAATCAATCAAAAAGATTAACGAATCAACATAAAGAGTCTCAAGGTGTAGTTGGTATATTTGGAAAGGAAGCAAAGTCCCACGATATAGCAGTTGGACAAATTTCACGCCTTGTAATTAAACAGCTTGAAAAGGAATTTCCTCAATTATCTTTTAAATACAAAACAAGCATAAGTAAAAAAGAAATAAACGAAGCGTTACAGAAACTTGATTCACAATTAGGACAAACACTTTTTGTGCCAAATTCACGTATTAAACCTGATGGTGGAATAATTCAAGTAAAAGACGATAACGGTAATTGGAGGGTGGTGCTTGTAACGGAAGCTAAACATCAAGGGAAAGACATTGAAAATATCCACAAAGGAAAACTAGTTGGTACAGATAATAATCAAGACTTGATGGCTGCTGGTAATGCAATAGAAAGATCTCATAAAAACATATCAGAAATTGCTAATTTTATGCTATCTAAATCCCATTTTCCCTACATCTTATTTCTGGAAGGGTCAAATTTTCTAACTGAAACTATTTCAATTAAAAGACCTGATGGAAGGGTGGTAACTCTTGATTATGATTCAGGGATGCTAAATAGATTAGATAGATTGACCTCTGCAAATTATGGAATGCCAATTAACACTAATTTGTGTAAAAATAAATTTGTTAAGCATCATGATAAAACAATTATGCTTCAAGCAGCTTCAATTTATACACAAGGAAATGGAGAAAAATGGGATGCAAAAAAAATGTTTGATATTATGATTGAAGTGTCTAAGTCCTCTCTTAAGGCATTAGGTAGTGAAATATTTAACCAAATTACCAATAACGAATAATACGGGTTGATAATGGCAAGAAAAGTACAGCACTCTTTGTTGAAAAAAGCAAAACAAAACAAAAATGACGAGTTTTATACACAGCTTTCAGATATAGAAAATGAGTTAAAACATTATAAAAGTCATTTTAAAAATAAAGTAGTTTTTTGTAATTGCGATGATGCTCGGATTAGCAATTTTTTTAATTACTTCGCATCAAATTTCGCAGAATTGGGTATTAAAAAATTAATAACAGCTTGTTATAGAAAACAAGAAAGGGATTTGTTTAATACCGAAGAAGTTGAAAATGGTTTTTTCTTTGAATATACAGGTGTAGAGGGAGAAAGAATTAAACCAAGTTCAACTGACATCGTTCATTTTAAAGGTGATGGCGATTTTCGTAGTGCTGAAAGTATCGAACTATTAAAGCAATCCGATATTGTTGTTACTAATCCTCCATTTTCATTATTTAGGGAGTATGTGGCTCAATTAATTAAATACGATAAAAAATTCTTAATAATTGGCAATATTAATGCTATCACCTATAAAGAAATATTTAAGTTAATTAAGGAAAACAAGGCGTGGTTAGGAATAAACCTTGGTAGAGGTATTTCAGGTTTTATTGTCCCCGAACACTATGAACTCTATGGCACAGAGACTAGGATTGATAGCTCTGGAAATAGAATAGTTTCTCCAAACAATTGTCTATGGTTAACTAATTTAGACACTTTTAAACGACACGAAGGTATTACTCTCACAAAGAGATATTTTGGAAACGAAATTGAATATCCCCATTATGACAACTATGATGGTATTAATGTGAATAAAACACAAGACATACCATTAGACTACAAAGGATTTATGGGTGTACCTATAACATTTCTACATAAATTCAATCCCGATCAGTTTGAAATAATTAAATTTAGAAAAGGGAATGATGAAAAAGATTTGTCAATAAATGGAAAATGTCCATATTTTAGGATTCTAATCAAGAATAAACGAATATTGACTGAATTATCTAACAATAGAGGAATACCACAAGTGCGATAGCGAAGCGCTGCTGCAAGCAGTTCACTTGATCCTGTAGGGTGCGTTAATGAAATGTAACGCACCTTACAACTTCACCGTTAAACATCTTTGGGAAAAGCGATCTCGCTCAAAATCCATTGTCTTGTGCTTCCTTAACTGGGATTAACTGCGATCGCTAATATTAGTGCGATCGCAGATCTTGTAGGTTGGGTTGAGGAACGAAACCCAACATTGATATAATAATATTAGTCGGTTTTAGTATTGGCGATGCCCTTGGCAACCACTTTGTGGTATCGCTTATTTTCAAGTTAGGATGAAATAAGCGAGAGAGATTTTGTTGTCATGAATAAGAGGACTCAACTGCTCGAAGTAATTGCAGCTTTACCAGAGGAATTAGTTGACCAAGCATTGAATTACGTGCAAATGTTGCAACATCCAATTCAGATTACACCTGGAGTTTGCGGGGGACAAGCGCGAATTAGAAATACACGAATTCCCCTATGGACTTTGGTATCATATCGTCAACAAGGTGCGCCGGATGAAGAATTATTGGCAAATTATCCTGGATTGACTGCGGAAGATTTAAGTGCAGCTTGGCATTACTACGAACAAAATCCCGAACAAATCGATCAAGAAATTGCCCAAGATGATTTAGTTTAATGGCATTACAATTTTACAAAACATGAAAATTTTCCGATCGCAATGGTAAACTTACTCAGATCGGAGGGACACGATGTATTAACTTCCTACGAAGCAGGTCAAGCAAATCAAGGGATTCCTGACGATGTTGTTTTGCAGTATGCCACAGCGACAGGTCGCATTTTGATTACGGAAAATCGCCAAGATTTTATCGATCTACATCGCACTGCACCAAATCATGCTGGCATGATTATTTTTAAACACGATCGTGATTATGCGGGGAAAGTCAAGACAATAATTGATTTTTTGGATGAGGATAGTCGAACCTTAGAGAATCGTTTGTTGCGGGTTATGAAGCAAAATATAAAAGCAGTCGGACAGATTTTTTTCGTACAAGAGTATGGTAGAAATGGTGAAGATTAAAATTAAAATGTTGGGTTGCGCGATCGCTTAACCCAACCTACGATTTTTGACTAATTGAAGTTCCAAATAAAACCTGAGTGTGATCGCTGATCTTGTAGGTTGGGTTGAGGAACGAAACCCAACATTAACGATATAATATCTAAAAAAGAACTGAAAACTATAAATTAACTGAAAGGGCGATAACATCTTACACCGGCTCTAATAACTTTTTGGGGCGTTGCTCCATATCGTTGGTGTTTTTTCAATATCCGTTCGCGCCCCTGATGGCGAAGCTGTTATGCTGAACCTACCTGAGTTCGACGTAAGAGAATAACTTACAAGTGTTGACTGGAAAGAGTTTCAGGATTAAATAAATTTTTAGCGGTTGTCAATAATTTTCGGTTGTTGACAATTGATTGGGAATAAATAATATAAATTGTAAATTTTTCTTAAAAACCATTAAATAACATTATTAATCATTCTCAAGATTGCACCAAAGATTTAAGAATAAAGTAGTTGTTTGAGCAAGGAAAATGGACAATGGAATTAGAACAATTATTTTGTGCAATAGATGATTTCTGTTGGGATTTTGAAGCAAAATTGAACTCAGAACTAATTTCGAGCCAGTCACAAAAAAGAAAAAGAAAAAGTCGCTTATGTTTAAGTGAAGTCATGACTATTATTGTTCATTTTCACCAATCAAGTTATCGTAATTTTCAGGACTATTATCAAAAAAGCATTTTAACAAACTACCACAGATATTTTCCATCTTTAGTGAGTTATAATCGCTTTGTTGAATTAATGCCTGATGCTTTACTGCCTTTAATTTGTTATCTTAATAGTCGAAAAGGTCAATGTAGTGGCATCTCTTTTATTGACAGCATGGGTATATTTGTCATAATAAAAGAGCAAAAAGAAATAAAGTTTTCCGTGGCTTATCGGGCTGGGGCAAGAGTTCTGTGGATTGGTACTTTGGATTTAAACTTCATTTAATTATTAATGAACAAGGCGAATTATTAGCTTTTCAAGTTACTCCCGGAAATGTTGATGACCGGAAACCAGTTCCTACTTTGGCACAAAATTTATGGGGAAGACTTTTTGGAGATAAAGGATATATTTCTAAAAGTTTATTTCAGAAACTATTGGAAAATGATGTGAAATTAATTACTCCTTTTAAGAAGAATATGAAGAATAAATTAGTTGAATTGTGGGAAAAATTTATGTTAAGAAAAAGAGCTTTAATCGAAACTGTCAACGACCAACTATGGCTACGCCACGCAGGCTATCAAAATATTTCCCAAGTTGTTCATTCTCGTCATCGCAGTATTTCTAATTTTATGGTTAATATTATTGCGGTTCGGCTTCGCTCACCGACCACTGGTTTAATTGCTTATACTTGGCAAGATAAAAAACCTTATTTAAAATTAGATAAACATGAAGTAACTTCTCTACCAGCTTTATTAATTTAATTATTTTCATGCAATTAAATTATGAGTCCAAAATATTCAATTTTGGATTGTTTTCTCTTGTTTATTTATTGTCAACAATCATTGCTAATTGAGAAAAGCCTGATATAATTAGTTTTCAGGATGATTATTTATATCGAACTCAGGTGGTTTAGTAAAAACATTTGTTGCTAAACTATAATCAGGGAAACACCAAAATCAAATTATGAACTTAAATACAATTCAACAAGATATTGCGTCTCTTCCTCCCGATGCACAACAAATCATAGTCGAACTCGTAGAAGTCCTAAAAAAACGCTACCTTCAGAATCAACAGAAATCCTCAGAAAATTCCTTGCAAGACTGGTCAGATTTTATCGGTTGCATAGGAGCTGAAACAGACCTCTCTAAAAACCATAAAAACTACTTAGACCGTGAACTTAATCAAAAATATGATCATAGTTGATACAGGCTTTTGGTTAGCTCTTGCTAATAAAAAAGATGCAGTTCATATATCCGCCAAAAAACGATTTCAAGATTTAGCTAATCAGAAATTTATTACAACCTGGTGTGTCGTCACAGAAACGTGCTATCTATTAGAAAAAAGAGTAGGAATAGATGCTCCAAAAATCTTTATTAATAAAATTTCCACAGGAAAGCTACAAATATTTGATCTCAAACAACATCATTGCCAGCGTATTGAAGAACTAATGGAAAAATATAAAGATTTACCGATGGATTTAGCCGATGCCTCTCTCGTTATTCTGGCAGAAGAATTAGGTCATGGACAAATTTTATCAGTTGATTATCGAGACTTTAACACCTATCGCTGGAAAAATACAGAACCCTTTGATAACCTATTTCATGAGTTTTTATGACTTAGTACCTACATCTCGAACATGAAGCGATCGCTAATCCTGTAGGCTGCATTAATAAAATGTAATAAACCTTTTTAAAATGAAAACAGACAGCATATTTTACCGATTGTTTCAAGAAATACCTAGTATATTTTTTGAACTGATTGGTAACTCTCCCCAACTAGCCGAACTTTATCAATTTTCATCAGTTGAAGTCAAACAAACAGCCTTGAGAATAGATGGAGTTTTCTTACCTAACCAAAATACAGATAACCCCATCTACTTTTTAGAAGTACAATTTCAATCAGACAAGGATCTCTACCATAGACTTTTTAGCGAAATATTTCTTTACATTCGCCAAAACAACCCCAAAAATCACTGGAGTGCTGTAGTTATCTATCCAACCCGCAGCATAGATACACAAGATATTCAGCATTATCAGGAATTTTTTACGAGTCAACGAGTTAGAGTTATTTATCTCGATGAATTAGCAGAAACAACATCTTTACCCATTGGTATTGCTACAATAAAACTAATCATCGCTAACCCAGATAATTCCATTACCCAAGCTAGAGAATTAATCACCAGAACTAAACAAGAAATAGATTCTCAACTGCAACAGCAACAAGTATTACAAATCATCGAGACAATTTTAATTTACAAGTTTCCAAGAATGAATAGGGAGGAAATAGAAGCCATGTTTGGATTAAGTGAGTTAAAACAAACCCGATTTTATCAAGAAGCAAAAGAAGAGGGAATAGAAGAAGGTGAACACAAAGCCAAGTTAGACGCAGTTCCTGGTTTGATAGCATTGGGTTTAACTAGAGAACAAATCGCACAGGTTTTAAATTTAAGTTTGGCAGAAATTAGCGAGATTATTCAACAACAGAATATCAACACAAAGGACAAATAAAAAGGATGTGTAAGAGGATGTTTGAAAAGTTTTGAATGTATAAATTGACCCCTCTCCAAACCTCTCCCCGACGCGGGGAGAGGCTTTGAAAACCCCATTCCCTGGTAGGGAAGGGGGGCAGGGGGGTTAGGTTTTTGGAGATTATGGGTTTCATCTGATACTTTATGGCTAACGCCACGCTTCGCTATCAAACAACCTCTAACCCTAACCAAACTTTTCCTGTACAGAATCAGATAATATACCGTGCATTTTAACGACTGCACCAATTACAGCTATTGCCGGTGCAAGAAATCCCTTTGCTTCCACTTGTTCTACAATTGTCCCCAATTCACCAATTAATTCTTCCTGTTCTGGCCGAGTTCCCCAGCGAATTAAAGCAATAGGTGTATCTAAACTCAACCCAGCTAGAGTAAACTGTTCAATAATGTAGGGTAAATTGTGAATACCCATATAAATTACGATAGTTTCCGAACCGTGCGCTATGGCTTGCCAATTTACCTGGGGTTTATACTTACCGGCGGATTCATGCCCAGTTACAAAAGTAACAGAAGAACTATAAAGACGATGGGTTAAAGGAATACCAGCATAGGCCGCTGCGGCGATTCCTGATGTAATCCCTGGCACAACTTCCACGGAAATCCCGGCGGCTACTAATTCCGCCATTTCTTCACCACCACGACCGAAGATAAAAGGATCACCACCTTTAAGCCGAACAACTATGGCATTATTCTCCGCTTTCTCAATCAGTAATTGGGTAGTGACTTCCTGTAACAGTGAATGTCTACCCATGCGTTTACCCGCATTGATTTTTTCTGCTTCAGGATTGATCATTTCCAGCACTTCTGGACTTACCAAAGCATCATAAATAACCACATCTGCACAGGCTAATAAACCCTTTCCTTTGAGAGTCATGAGTCCAGGATCTCCAGGTCCAGCACCAACTAAATAAACTTTACCCAAAAACTTTGTCCTCTTCTTTGATGAAATTCTCGATTAAATTCGCAAATTCTCGACTTGTTCCTAATGGTTGTGCGAGTTGAAAACTGACTGATGGAAATTGTAATTTTAGCGTTTCTACTGCCAGAGCGATCGCATCAGTTATCCCACCTGTAAATAAAAAATAGGGGAAAATCGCAATTCGTCCATAACCAGCGGCTATCAATTCCTGTACTCTGACTTCTAAACTGGGAGGGACAGACCAATAAGCTGTAACTGCGTCCACCGTAGCTGCTATATTTTCCACAGGGGTATGAGAACCAGCCCGTCGGCTACCATGAGCCAAAATAATAGATACATCTGCTTTAATCGTAGTCATCATCCCCGCGAAAAACTTTTCTAAACCAGGATAACTACCAATATAAGGACGCAATTCTATTGTCATTCCTTCAGTTATAGCCTGTTCTGCAAGGGCGATTTCTGCGGGAATATCAGTCATGACATGAAATCCCGGTAACAAAAATAGGGGGATAATTTGCACCCTTTGACAACCAAAAGCCTGAACACGATGAGCAAAATCTTGAATTTGCAGGTGTAAAGGTTGGATATTAGCCTCTAGGGTAGCAACACCTACGAAATTTTCACCTTGGGGTAATATCTCACTTAACATTCCCGCTAATTGCTGCATAGCAATATCTGGACGAGGATCACGACTCCCATGAGACACTAAAAGATAAGCTGTAATTTTATTAATTTGCATATTTGGGGATTGGGGACTGGGGGACTGAGAAACACAGGAGAAAGATGCTAATTTATTTTTCTTCAGCATTGTAAGTATAAAATTGATTCAATGCTCCCACTGTTTCAAATTTGTATCCTGGTATCCAAGAATCAAGTTTGATTTCCGTGCGGTAAATACTAAAGATTATATAGTCTTGTCGGTTAGTTGTGGTGGTAATCAGTTCTTTGATGTGTGGTGTGGCGGATTGAAGCAATTCTTGACAATTAACTTTGATTAATTTTTCCAAGAAACTTGGTGTTTTGTGACAGACATCAGCTTCTAAATATGTTGTCAGCTTTTGAACGGCATATTGTTCATATTCACCCTGATTGGGGTTAGTTTTCGCCATAATTGCTCCCAGGACGGTAACGCTCGCTGCTCCTACACATATAAGAATAGTCAAAGGTTTCATATTCTAGCCTGAACTGGTATATTTATTAGTCTTTTAAACACTACCAAGAAAATTATCTAATTTCTGCTAAAAAAAGCTTGATTATTTTCTGGAGGTAATGCTATACTCACAGAGTGAATGGCGAGCGTAGCCAAGTGGTTAAGGCAGTGGTTTGTGGTACCACCATTCGTGGGTTCGATCCCCATCGTTCGCCCTATTAAATTATGACTCTGTAAGTTCAGAGTTGTTGTAAAGTATAAAAACACGAATTAGACCTTTTGTAGAATTCGGGAAAAGGAGAGTATTTTCCTGTCAACTTTTCCGATTCTTGCAATAAGTCCAATAGCGATAATTCTCAAAAATCCTGCTAAAGTCACAAGTGAAGTTGGCAAATTTATATCTATGAATAACAATGATTTAGCTTTTACCCCAGCTTTAGAGTTAGCGCAATTAATCCGTCTGCGGGAAGTGTCACCTCTAGAGTTGGTGGAAGTATATTTAGAAAGAATCGAACGCTTAAATCCCCAACTGGGAAGTTATTTTACAGTCACGGCAGATTTAGCCATTGCTGATGCTAAAAACAAAACAGAATTACTGACAACGACTTCAGAATTACCGCCATTTTTTGGTGTACCAATTTCCATTAAAGACTTAAGTGCGGTTGCGGGTGTTACTTGTACTTACGGAAATTCGGCACTGTTAAATAATATTGCCAATCATGATGATGGTGTAGTTACCAGAATTAAACAAGCTGGTTTTATTATTCTTGGTAAAACCGCAACTTCGGAATTAGGTTCTTATCCTTACAGTGAACCTGCGGGATTTCCCCCAGCGAGAAACCCTTGGAATTTAGGCTATACTCCTGGTGGTTCTAGTGGTGGTGCCGCATCATCAGTAGCAGCGGGATTAAGTGCAATTGCCCAAGGTTCAGATGGTGGTGGTTCAGTGCGTGGTCCGGCGGCTTGCTGTGGTGTTGTTGGCATCAAACCAGCCAGAGGCAGGGTCTCTAAAGCCCCTGTAGGCGATCGCTTGGGGGGCATTGCGGTGGATGGTCCCCTTGCCCGCACAGTGGCTGATGCAGCGGCTATGTTAGATGTGATCTCTGGCTATGTCACAGGTGATCCTTATTGGCTACCAAATCCGCAACCATCATTTCTCTCTGCAACTCAAGTCAAATTAGATAGTCTGAAAATTGCCTTTAGTACCAGTATTCTGCCCTTTGGAGAAGCTGACGCTAACTGTAAACAAGGAGTATTAAAAACCGTCGGGTTATTAGCACAATTTGGACATCAAGTTGAGGAAAAATACCCAGATTTTAGTAGTTTAATTGAACCATTTATAGTAGTTTGGCAAGCTGGAATAGCAGCAGCAGGAATTCCTTCGCCAGCCTTACAGCCTTTAAACCAATGGTTATTAGCAAAAAATGGTTCTGTAGCTGAATATCTGCAAGCACTTTCCCAAATGCAAATTGTCTCCCGGCAAATTATCGCATTTTTTGATACTGTAGATGTATTGGTATTACCAGTTTATCTCCATTCTCCCATTCGCGTCGGTGAATGGGCAGATTTGAGTGCGGAAGAAACATTTGCCAAAATTGCCCATTGGGTCGCGCCTTGTCCTGTTGCAAATGCTACCGGATTACCTGCGATCGCCCTTCCTGTCGGTTTCGATAGTCATGGTTTACCCCTAAGTGTACAGTTAATTGGTAAACCTGCGGCTGAGTCTACCTTAATTAGTTTAGCAGCGCAATTAGAAGCCGCTAACCCTTGGATTCAACATCGTCCAGCACTTTAAGTCAAAATCAGGATTTATAAAATGTCTGAATCAGGATTTACAGGATTTAGAGATTTACAGGATTGTTATTCTTGAAATAATCTGAAAAACAGAAAGTTTGCAAATATCTGCATATTGAATCCTGTTAATCCTTCAATCCTGAGCATCCTGATTCAGACAGAGAAATAATCTGAAAAACAGAAAGTTTGCAAATATCTGCATATTGAATCCTGTTAATCCTTCAATCCTGAGCATCCTGATTCAGACAGAGAAATAATCTGAAAAACAGAAAGTTTGCAAATATCTGCATATTGAATCCTGTTAATCCTTCAATCCTGAGCATCCTGATTCAGACAGAGAAATAATCTGAAAAACAGAAAGTTTGCAAATATCTGCATACTAAATCCTATTAATCATTTAATCTTAATAATCCTGATTCGGACTATAAATTCCAATTAATTAGCCAGTTTTTCCTGTTCACGGGCATCTACTACTAAAACTAAACAAAGTGCGGCAACTGCTTTTTCCCATTCTTGACGCACTTTCACATCTTCCACACCATCAAATAAACCCACCAACCGGGGAACAGCTTGTTCTAAAGCTGCGTGGGGTACGGGACGATGTAATTCAACTAAGTGATTGATACTTTCTTGATTATTGAGAAAACCAACCACCCATTTTGTTGTATGATCTGGACTGTCGGGAACACGCTCAACTCCTAACTCGTTTTTTAGCCAATCATAAAAAAGTGGTAAATGTTCAGCCAATACCGCACCGGCTGTAGGTAAGGTTTTTTTGAGTAAGCTAATATCTAAACTGTCTAATTCTTGTTTCAGAGCCGGTGAATTTAGTACCTCATTTAACGGTGTGGAAAGTATTGCTGTTATTTCCGATTCGGAAAAATCTAAATTTTGGGTGAAAGTTGAAATTAGAGATTCCATTTTCTACACTCCAGAGATTATTCCATTGGCTGTAGAATCATGATAGCGTAGCGCACCAAAATCCTTGATCATGTTGCGTTACTAATTTCATCCTATTTCAATAACAGCCCACACCAATAATATTTCTCAGCAACTGTAATAATTTGGTAACTCAATTATAACTCTATCATTTCATTACTCAGAGATTTTATGCAAATGAAATAACCGATTTTTTAGCTTTCTACATGATTATTGAAGATGTGATTTTGTATGCCTATAAGATGGGCATTGCCTGTTATAGATACAATATTTTAATTTTTGCAAAAATTAAATTTGAGAGACACGAAATTTCCGTCTCTCAAATCCAAAATCTAAAATCTAAAATCCAAAATTGGACTACGCTTTCTTTAACCAGCTAAACATGGCACGTAAATCCTTACCAACAGCCTCAATAGGATGTTCAGCTTCTTGACGACGCATAGCAGTAAAACCAGGTTTACCAGCTTGGTTTTCTAAGACAAATTCCCGCGCAAATTGTCCAGATTGAATTTCGCTGAGAATCTTCTTCATTTCCGCTTTAGTTTGGGCGGTAACAACGCGAGGACCGCGAGTATAATCACCATATTCGGCAGTATTAGAAATACTATCACGCATTGTCGCTAAACCACCTTCTACCACCAAATCCACAATTAATTTGACTTCGTGCAGACATTCAAAATAAGCGAGTTCTGGTTGATAACCTGCTTCTACTAAAGTTTCAAAACCGGCTTTGATTAAAGCACTCAAACCACCACACAATACTGCTTGTTCCCCAAACAAATCGGTTTCGGTTTCTTCCCGGAAAGTAGTTTCCAAAATACCGGCACGTGTACCACCAACACCTTTAGCATAAGCCATAGCGCGATCGCGGGCATGACCAGTGGCATCTTGATAAACTGCAAATAACGCAGGTACACCTTGTCCTTGTTCATAAGTACGACGCACTAAATGTCCAGGGCCTTTAGGTGCAACCATGACGACATCAACATCAGCAGGAGGTACAACCTGTGCAAAATGGATATTAAAACCATGTGCAAAAGCTAAAACGTTTCCAGCTTCTAAATTGGGTTCAATTTCGTTTTTGTAAATTGTTTTTTGGACTTCATCAGGTAATAAAATCATGATGAAATCAGCAGCTTTGGCCGCATCAGCAACATTTTTTACAGTCAAGCCAGCAGCTTCGGCCTTAGCTGTGGACTTACTGCCGGGATATAATCCCACAATGACATTAACACCGCTATCTTTAAGATTCAGCGCGTGAGCATGACCTTGAGAACCATAACCAATAATAGCAACGGTTTTACCTTTTAAAAGGTCTAAATTAGCATCTTCATCATAATACATACGTGCCATAGAAGCATCTCCTGTTTATAAAGGCTGTCATGAAATTGGCAGACTTACGATTGTATCGCAAATCGGACTATCAGATCCCCGACTTCTTTGAGAAGTCGGGGATCTGTAGATACTTTTATTTTTTTTTCAGAAGTTCAAGATAAACAGAAATAATTGTGATAATTTTGATACAAATTTGTTAAGAATAGTTACAGCCCTGTAATGGAAGGAAATATTTTTTATGGTTGATCTATCTGACAAGAAACCGGTTCATCAAGTCGTGATTATTGGTGGTGGCTTCGGTGGATTGTATGCCGCTAAGTCTATGGCTAAAGCCAATGTGCAAATCACGCTGATTGATAAACGCAATTTTCATCTCTTTCAACCACTGCTGTACCAAGTCGCTACAGGTTCTTTGTCCCCAGCGGATATTTCCTCTCCCTTGCGGTCTGTTCTCAGCAAGAGCAAAAATACAAAGGTGCTGTTGGGTGAGGTGAATGATATTGACACTACCGCCCAAAATGTGATGGTAGGCGCGGAATCTGTCCCCTACGATACTTTAATTGTGGCTACAGGGGCGAAGCATTCCTATTTTGGGAAGGATAACTGGGAAGAGTTTGCACCGGGTTTAAAGACTGTAGAAGATGCCATTGAGATGCGTCGGCGGATATTTTCAGCATTTGAAGCGGCTGAAAGCGAAAGTGATCCGGTAAAACGCCAAGCTTTGTTAACTTTTGTAATTGTTGGTGGTGGTCCAACTGGGGTAGAATTGGCGGGAGCGATCGCTGAATTGGCAACTAAAACCCTGACAGAAGATTTCCGCAACATTGACACCGCAGAAACCAGAGTTTTATTGTTAGAAGGTTTAGATCGGATTCTTCCCCCTTTTGCACCGGAATTATCTCACACAGCGGAAGCATCTTTAAAAGCTTTGGGTGTGGATGTGCAAACCAAAACCTTAGTTACACATATTGAAAATGATATTGTGACGATTAAGCAAGGTGATGATGTTAAAGAAATTGCAGCAAAAACCGTGTTGTGGGCTGCGGGTGTGAAAGCCTCACCAATGGGGAAAGTTTTGACAGAGAAGACGGGAGTTGAGAGCGATCGCGCTGGTCGTGTTATGGTTGAACCAGACCTAAGTATTAAAGGATTTCCCAACATTTTCGTAGTTGGTGACTTAGCAAATTTTGCCCATCAAAATGATAAACCTTTACCGGGAGTTGCACCAGTCGCCATGCAGGAAGGCGAATATGTGGCTAAACTCATTCAAAAACGGTTGAAAGGTGAAACATTACGTCCATTCAAATATGTGGATAGAGGTAGTTTAGCAATGATTGGGCAACACGCCGCAGTTGTTGATTTAGGATTTATCAAACTCAGAGGTTTCTTTGCGTGGTTTGTTTGGTTATTTATTCATATCTACTTCTTGATTGAATTTGATAATAAGTTAGTTGTGATGATTCAATGGTTGTGGAGTTATTTTACCCGCAATCGTGGCGCGAGATTAATTACAGGTAAGGAAACTATTGCCCCTGTACCAATTGCAAATAGTGATAATCACACGCCAATTGTCACCAAAAAGCCGTTGAATGTGTAGTTCCCTCGTTCCCAGTCTCTGACTGGGAATGCCCTCTAGAGGCTCTGCCTCCCATATTCCCTCATTATTATTAAAAAACTGCCTCTCATATTAAAATAAAATCACCACATCTACCAAATTAAATGAAACAATGGGACGCAGCCGCTATCATGTATTAGGAACTCAACCGCATTTCCTCACCTGCACATTAGTAAATTGGATGCCATTATTTGGCAATATTGAACTTGTCCAAATTATCATAGATTCCCTCAACTTTCTCCAACGTCAGCAGCGTTTGACATTATATGGTTATGTCATTATGGAAAATCATCTTCATCTCATCGCTGCGGCTGCAAACTTATCTAAAGAAATAGGGAATTTTAAATCATTTACGGCTCGTTCCATTATTGATTTACTCCAGAAAAATAATGCTGAATATATACTTAATCAATTAGAATTTCATAAATTAAAACACAAGATAAAACAAGATTATCAACTATGGCAAGAAGGTTTTCATCCTCAAGCAATTGCTAATGAAGAAATGTTTATCCAAAAATTAGAATATATTCATAATAATCCGGTGCGACGTGGGTATGTTGATGATCCGGCTCATTGGCGTTATTCTAGTTACCGGAATTATATGGAATTGCCGAGTTTATTAGAGGTGGAATTGATTGATTTGTGAGATATTGAGGCAGAGCCTCTTGATAGCATTCCTAGTCAGAGACTAGGAACGAGGAAGAATAAATTTTAATTTTTCTGCCGTTATTTAAGGTTATTTTAACAATAAAATTTTTTCTTGTTCTAGTGTATTTGCTTTTTGATGTGCTAAAATGTCTGTATCTTGCATTGCTTACTTAATAAAGCCATTTTACACAGGGAGTAAAAATTGTATTATGTTCACAGATGATGAAAACGATTGTATTAAAAATTGGGTGATAACTGGAAGTATATTTTTGTTTTTGATAGCTGTTGCTGTTACACTACAAAGCCGACCTCACAGGAGCCAACCTCACAGAAGCCGACCTCACAGGAGCCTACCTCACAGGAGCCTACCTCACAGGAGCCTACCGCTTGGAACCGGACTGGATAACAAAAGTTTTGCTCACAGAAGCCGACCTCAAAGGAGCGATACTCACAGGCGCTACAATGCCAGATGGGTCAATTCATAATTAGGAAGATTTGATTCTTGTAAATTTTCAATAAACAAGACTTTCTCACCCACAAAACCGAATATTCAAAACAGTCGCTACCATTTTCTAAACCGAATCATATTACTACATAATAGAAATAGAAATTCTATCTTTAGGATTGTTAAGAATGTATCAAACAGATCCGCCACTTTCCCCTAAAGAAACATTACCGACAATGTATGATCTTCCTAGCGAAGATCAAGATCAACCTGGTTTGCCAGATCAATTTCATTTATTCCAACCACAATTATTAGCAGAAACATTCCGTCCACCTGACTATCCTAGGGACCAAATATTTACAGGAAGTGATCTGAATCTTTATTATGATTTGCGTCATCCTTCATGGTATAAACGTCCAGATTGGTTTGCAGTTTTAGGTGTTCCCTCTCTTTATGAAAAAAGAGATTTACGTTTAAGTTATGTAGTTTGGCAAGAAGCAGTTAATCCTCATATTATTGTTGAATTACTCTCACCAGGAACAGAAAAAGAAGACTTAGGGACAATATTAAGAGATGTCGAAAAACCTCCTGGTAAATGGGAAGTTTACGAACAAATTTTAAGAGTACCCTATTACGCCATCTTTGATCGTTATAAATCTGAATTTAGAATGTTTCAGTTAACTGGCGCTCGTTATGCTGAAGTAGACTTATCAGATTTTCGGTTTTGGATTCCCGAAATAGAATTAGGTTTAGGAGTGTGGCAAGGAAGTTATAAAACCGTCGAAATGCCTTGGTTACGTTGGTACGACAAAGACGGTAATTGGATATTAACCAGCACAGAAGAGGAAAGACAGAAAGCTGAACAAGAAAGACAGAAAGCTGAACAGGAAAGACAAAAAGCTGAACAAGAAAGACAAAAGTTAGAACAAGAAAGACAAAAGTTAGAACAAGAAAGGCAAAAAACCGAAAGATTAATTGCCCAACTTCGATCGCTTGGTGTTGAACCAGATTTAGAATAAATACAATCTCTCGTTCCCAGTCTCCGACTGGGAATGCCACCATAGAGGCTCTGCCTCAAAGCAGTTAATTATTTTGATTTTCCTTAGATAAATCCGTCGGTGGTCTATCATTACTCCAAGCCCACCAGACATAACCGCAATGACAATGGTAAAATTCTTGCCACTTCCGACGACGTTCTGGGGTACTGACAGGAGACCTTCTATTTAACCACACATTAACGGCTTCTCGACTACCAGCATGGCATTTGGGACAATGGAATTGATAGGCGTGTACGGCTTGATTAGTCCATTCTGGCGGATTGGGATCAAAAGCGTCCATATAAATATAAACTGGAATAGAGTGTAATCTTAGTAGTCATTGAATATACATAATTATGACTAACAATGGATGTTATGGAACCAAATATTGAAATTCGTCGGTTGTTGGATGTCATGCCCGCTTCTGGGCGAATGATGACTAAAATCGTCAGTAAACCAGAACAAAAACAGGTAATAGATGCGGCTTTTCCCCTGCCATTGAGTCAAGCAAGACCAATATATATTAATTTCGACTTATGGAGACGGTTGACAAAACCCCAACGAGATTTACTCCTATTACAGAGGGTAAGCTGGTTAATAGGGGTGAAATGGTTACAACCTAATATTTATCAAGGTGTGGTGTTAGCAGGGCTTGTAGGCGGAATACTGGAGGCAGTCCAGGGGGATGTGGTAGGTGTGGTAATAGCCGGGGGATTAAGTGCTGTAGCGGCTATCCGGATTTGGCGCACGAATAAATCCCAGGAGTCAGAATTAACTGCTGATACAGTCGCTATTAGAATCGCCCAAAGACGAGGTTATTCAGAAACTGAAGCCGCCCAACATTTGTTAACAGCTATTGAAGCAGTAGGAACAATAGAAGGGCGTTCTGGTTTAAATTTTAGTGAATTAATTCGTTGTCAAAACTTGAAAGTAATTGCTGGTTTATCACAAGTTGGTATTCCTAAAAACTATCAATAGATGTACAGCGAAGTAATTAAGATTTACGTAGGGGTTTAGCATTGCTTAATGGTGTCAACTTAACGTAAAACCCATAACCCGACTAGGAATGAATTCCCAGTCTCATAGCAGAAGTCATCTGAAGATGACTAAAAGAACTAGAAAGTTTTTGAACTTGTTTAGTTTACTTTAGTAAACTTTAGCTATTTGGTAAAATCTAACAATGCCTCACTCAAATTTTCCATGACAGGTAAAGGTAAAGCCGAAATAGAACCGCGTATTTCTGCCGATAATTCTCCAAACCGTTTTGTTAACTGTCGAATAACTAGATTGAAAGTAGCTTGTTCTATTCCTTCTTGTTTAATTTCTCTGTAAGCGCGACTTCTTTCTAGTGAAATTCCTAGCATGACTTCAACCTCCCTTAAAGTAAGTTTTTCAAATTTGTACATCATTTCCTAGTCTATCCATGTACAAAATTATCTGCGTTTATCTGCGTCCATCATCTTCTATCTGCGGTTAATTCTTTATTACTGTACATACTAAACATACATTTTCCCGAGTTATGAATTATAAAATATCACGAATGGAAACGATTCAATTGCCAATTATTCCGGTGGTGGGAGAATTAATAAAAAACTCTCCAGGAACAATTTCTCTAGGACAAGGTGTGGTTCACTATCAACCACCAGATACAGCAATGGAACTATTACCAAAATTTCTTGCTGAACCTAAAAATCATCTTTATCAAGCTGTTGTCGGGATTCCTGAATTATTAACAGCTTTAACGGCAAAGTTATCAATATTTAATGATATTGATATCAATGAAGAAAATGCTATTGTGGTGACAGCAGGTAGCAATATGGGGTTTATAAATGCTATTTTAGCAATTACTTCTCCTGGTGATGAAATTATTTTAAATACTCCCTACTATTTTAATCATGAAATGGCGATTAAAATGGCAGGTTGTCATCCGGTATTAGTGGCGACAGATGCAAATTATCAATTAATTCCTGAAGCCATAGCCGCTGCAATTACAGATAAAACCCGTGCAGTAGTGACGATTTCTCCAAATAATCCGACGGGTGTTATTTATTCAGAAACAGCATTAAAACAAGTTAATGAAATTTGTCGAGAAAGGGGAATTTATCATATTAGTGATGAAGCTTATGAATATTTTACTTATGATCATGTAAAACATATTTCTCCGGGGGCATTTACGGGCAGTAATCAATATACAATTTCTCTTTTTAGTTTGTCGAAAGCTTATGGTTTTGCTAGTTGGCGAATTGGTTATATGGTAATTCCTCAACATTTATTAATTGCTGTGAAAAAAGTTCAAGATACTATTTTAATTTGTCCACCTGTGGTTTCTCAATATGCAGCTTTGGGGGCTTTACAAGCAAAAGATGATTATTTAAAAGATCATATTGGGACAATTGCTAAAGTTCGAGAAATAGTAATTAACGCATTGCAATCTCTGGAAAATTTATGTACAATTACACCCGCTAATGGTGCATTTTACTTTTTTATAAAAGTGCATACAAAAATGAATGATTTGGAATTAGTGAAAAAACTGATTCAAGAATATAAAATAGCGGTAATTCCGGGAACAACCTTTGGGATGGAAGATGGCTGTTATTTGCGGGTTGCTTATGGTGCGTTACCAGCAGATACAGCTAAAGCAGGTATAGAAAGATTAGTCAAAGGTTTGCAAACTATCGTATTATAATCGCATAACAAAAATTAACACTTGTATTTCTCCATGAGTCAAATAGTTTGGATAGCAAGACACGCTAACCGCCTTGATTTCGTATATCCCGATTGGTTTCTGACCGCCGAAAGACGGTATGATCCACCTTTGTCCGATGATGGTATGATTCAGGCGCAGCAGTTAGCAAAACGACTCAAAGGGGAAAGAATCACCCATATTTTTGCTTCTCCATTTTTGCGAACTATCCAAACGGCAAATGCGATCGCTGAAGTTTTGGATTTACAGATTAAACTAGAAATAGGTTTGAGTGAATGGCTTAATCCCGCATGGATGACTGAAGAACCCGAAAAACTCTCAACTTCAGCTTTAGTCAAATTATTTCCCAGAATTGATACTAGCTACACATCACGTATAGCCGCAAAATACCCCGAAACTCATGAAAAAGTGCGGGAACGTTCGGCGCAAACTGCCAGATGTCTGTCTACTGAATTCTTCCCCCATGATATCCTATTGGTGGCACATGGCGCGTCTGTCTTGGGTGCAGCAATGGGATTTGTGGGTGACATAGCCAAAAATGAAGTCAAAGCTTCTCTATGTTCTTTGGTAAAAGTTGTCCGTCAAGATTCAGAATGGTTGCTAGAACTAAAGGGAGATACATCCCATTTGACAAAAATTGAAGAATTGGTGCGATTTGTGTAAATATTTAATGGGGATTTTCTCTAAATCGCCACTGACGCTATAGCAGGAGTCACCGAGTCAGGAGTCACCGAGTCAGGAGTCAGGAGTTAAGAGACTTTTAACTTATGGCTTTTACTGTAGATTCTGTATCTCATTCAAGTGCATATCGCTACAACTGGGCAAAAGTAACTTACTAACTGATAAATTTTATGACATTGCTACTGGCCGGAGACATAGGCGGAACAAAAACTATTTTGCGTTTGGTGGAACTTTCGGAAACACTAGAGTTAAAAACTCTGTATGAGGAAAGTTTCCGCAGTGGAGATTTTCCTGATTTAGTTCCTATAGTGCAAAAGTTTTTGAGTACAGCTAATTCTAGCACACCAGAAAAGGCTTGTTTTGCGATCGCCGGACCAGTAGTGGAAAACACCGCTAAGTTGACCAATTTAGCCTGGTTTCTCGATACAAATCGGTTAACTCAAGAATTGGGTATTTTGTCAATTTCCCTAATTAATGACTTTGCGGCTGTTGGTTATGGCATTTTTGGGTTAACAAAACAGGATTTACTAACTTTACAAGTTGGTAAATATCAACCAGCAGCACCAATGGCTGTAATCGGTGCAGGAACTGGATTAGGCCAGGGATTTTTGATTAAACAGGATCATCAATATCAAGTCTTTCCTTCCGAGGGTGGACACGCAGATTTTGCCCCCCGGAATGAGTTAGAATTTCAACTGTTGAAATATCTGGTAGATAAACATAATATTCAACGAGTTTCTGTAGAAAGAGTGGTTTCCGGGTTAGGAATTACCTCCATTTACCAATTTTTACGAGATAGGAAAATAGCCACCGAATCACCAGAAATTGCCCAAGCAGTCAGAACTTGGGAACAAGAAGCCGGAAAAGCCGAAAAAACCATTGATCCTGGGGCATTTATTGGGAGTGCGGCGCTGGAAAAAAGCGATCGCCTTTCCGAACAAACCATGCAATTATTTGTAGAAGCCTACGGTGCCGAAGCCGGCAATCTAGCCCTCAAACTCCTCCCCTATGGCGGATTATACATTGCTGGTGGTATCGCTCCCAAAATCCTCCCTTTAATGCAAAATGGTAGTTTCCTCACGAATTTTACCCAAAAAGGGAGAATGGGTTCTTTACTGGAAGAAATACCCGTGCATATAATTCTTAATCAACAAGTTGGATTAATTGGTGCAGCTTTGTCTGCCTCTAGGTTATAAATAGCAAGAACAGTGAAATATTCAGGAGTACCAAAAGATGATAATCACTGAAGTGTCAACCCAATTACTAACTAACACTTGGATAACAGCAACTTGGGATGAATATATTCAAGTTACTGAAAATTATGCCCATCAAAAAGCCAAAGGCTATTACCACAATGGAAAAATGAGGATAGAAATGCCACCAATCGGAAATGATCATGCCAGCGACCATAGTATTATTATTTTTGCTGTTAATCTATTTGCGACTATGAAGGGAATTAAGTTTAATAGCAAAGATAATTGTACATACAGAAAAATAGGATTTCAAGAAGTCCAACCAGATGTTTCTTATTACATTGCTGAAAAAGCAAATGCTATTCCCTATGGAACTTCCATTGTTAATTTAGATATTTATCCCATACCAGATTTAGTAATTGAAGTTGCGAGTAGTTCCCTAGCTGATGATCAAGGGGAAAAACGCCTGATGTATGAAGATTTAGGTGTAGCCGAATATTGGGTACTCGATGTGCAGAATGTCCAGGTTATCCCTTTTATGATTGAAAATGGTGGCAGTAAAAGAATTAGTGAATCTCAAGTATTACCAGGGTTACAAATTTCTCTACTAAATGAAGCATTAAGAAAAACTCGACAAATGGATCATAGTCAAGTTTGTGCTTGGTTGTTAAGCCAATTTCAGCACATCTAAGTAAAAACTACAGGTAGGATGGGCAATGTTTACCATACACTACTGAGAATTTTTCAAAGATAATGTATAATTCCTAGATATTTTATGTTTGAATAGAGAATAAATATTTTTTTTAATTATGGCAGGACATAGTAAATGGGCAAATATTAAACGTCAGAAAGCCGTAGTAGATGCCAGAAGGGGAAGTATATTTACCCAACTATCACGGGCAATAATTGTTGCGTCAAGAAACGGTATACCAGATCCAGCAGGTAATTTTCAACTCCGCACAGCCATTGATAAAGCCAAAGCTGCGGGCATTCCTAATGATAATATTGATAGGGCAGTAGCTAAAGGTGCAGGTACTTTCAGTGATAACAACATCCTCGAAGAAATTCGCTATGAAGGTTATGGTCCAGGGGGTGTTGCGATTTTAATTGAAGCCCTCACAGATAACCGGAATCGGACTGCGGCGGATTTGCGCGTCTCTTTTAGTAAAAATGGCGGAAACTTGGGAGAAACAGGTTGTGTAAGTTGGATGTTTTCCCAAAAAGGAGTTTGTGTAGTTGAGGGTGTAA
Source organism: Anabaena sp. 90 (assembly GCF_000312705.1). Lineage (NCBI taxonomy): Bacteria > Bacillati > Cyanobacteriota > Cyanophyceae > Nostocales > Nostocaceae > Anabaena > Anabaena sp. 90. The sequence goes on along the minus strand of NC_019427.1, from coordinate 1,175,043 downwards.
TTGATGAAGAACAGCTTTTAGAAGCTTCCTTAGAAGGAAATGCCCAGTCTTATGAAATCATTGCCGAGGAAACAGTTGAAGTATTTACAGCCATAGGGAATTTAGAGAAACTTAGCCAAACATTACAAACAAAAGGTTTTAAAGTCACAGATATAGAATTACGTTGGCTTCCTGGTAATCAGGTAGAAGTTACAGATGTAGATCAGGCTAAATCTCTTCTTAAATTAATTGATACACTAGAAGGATTAGATGATGTTCAAAATGTGACAGCTAATTTTGACATGGCTGATGGTTTAATGGAATTAATGATGAATTAGGGCTAAACCATTAAATTTCATAAAAAAGGCTTGGTAAATCGCCAAGCCCATATATACCAAGTGTTTACCATAATTGGTTAATTTACCGGAATTAATCCTGAAAATCATCTATCTATGGTATGTGTATCAATTAAAAAATCAAGCACTTTTTTAATTTCTATATCATTCTTTCTTCTGACTCCTATTCCTGCCGCAATACCTCAATAAAAAAAGGTTTAGCTTCATACTAAACCCTCATAAAAAGCAGTTATTCGACACACCAGGAGTAATGTAAATCTACTTTTATTTCTCTGCATCTTCCTATGGAGTGTATTTACTTGTCTACGATTATGATATAGCAGCTATCAGCGGTCAGCAATTAGTGGTAAAAAGATTATTTTCAGCAGTTTTACCACTGGATAGTGAAAAAAATACTATAAAATCTGGAATATCAATCTCTGTTATTGTATAAAAGTATGTATCTAATCCTTGGTAAATACACTATTTTGCATATATGTCAACAGCTAAAAACAATCATCAAACCAACTTTTTGCAATTTTTTTTAGTTCTAGATCCTTTCTCTAGGCTAATTTTTTTAGGACTTGGGTTTGCTAGTTTTGGTACGGTTGTGATCATTGTTGGGAATATTGTTAATTATCTCACACCACCTCACCTGACTCTAGCGGCTGGAGATAAAACAGGAGAAAGTTATATTATCAGTGAAGCTATTAAAAAGGTAATTGAACGCAGAACTAATATCCAAATTCAAGTAGAAGAAACTAGAGGAACAACTCAAAATATAGAAATGTTATCAACAGGAAAAGCATTTTGGTTTAAGTGAAAAAGACTTTGAGATTACAGGTTTAGATAGTAATGGTAAGCCTATTCCTGGTTATAATGATCGGTTTGCAGATAAAGATTTTCGGGAAAATAAAGCTGATGCTGTATTTCGAGTTCGGGCTATAGGTAATAAGTCCATTGCTAATCTTGTTAATAATCATCAGGGAAAATTAATATCAATTCCTCAAGCAGAAGCAATGAAAATCAAGCAACCTGCTTTTGAATCTGCGATAATTCCTCAAGGTGCATATAGAGGCAATTATCCTGTTCCTAATACTAATTTATCTACGGTAGCAATATCAAGATTGCTATTAACAAATGATCAAGTAGATGCCAATATTATCAGAAAATTAATTCAGACAATTTATGAAAATCGTCAAGAAATAGCTAATGAAATTCCTCTAGATAATGCTGAAGTTAAACCTTTGATTTCTAGTATTAGTCCTCCTAAAGAAAATAGTGGTGTTGATATTTTCTTACATCCTGGGGCTGCGGCTTTTTATGACAAAGATAAACCATCTTTTATTCAGGAATACGCAGATTATATCGGGTTATTATTGACAATTTTTTTATTAGCATTTCAATGGATTCGTCAACTCAAATTATGGATTGAGAAGAGTAAAAAAGATGAAGCTGATGAATATATTAAATCAGCCATTAGTTTAATGAAAGCAGGACAATATCAGATTGGAGATAGACAAAGAAAACTTGACAAAACCTTTGATGAAGCTGCAAAATCTTTGATTGATGAAAGAATTTCCCAAGAGTCTTTTCGGACATTTAACGAGGCTTATAAAAATACTAAAGAAGCCATAGAAAGGGATAAACAAATCGCTCAACAAGCAATTGAAAAAATCCAAAGAGAAAATGCAGCTAAATATATAAAAATCGTGGTAAAACTATTACGATATGGACAACAAAATCAAAGTACAATAGTTCAACAAAAGTTAGATACAATTCTTGAGCAGGTAGTTAGTGATTTAGTCTTAGAAAATATTTCTCAAGAATCATTCCGGACTTTTATTGAAGCATATAAAGCCACCAGAGATTCTATCGAAAGTAAGAACCAATCATTAAATTAACTTTTGATAATACTAATCAATATCCCCGAATTCCTGGATCAATTCATAATTTATTGCAAAAATAAAAAAGAAGTCGGGGATCTGGGTATTTTTAATTTATGGTTTAAAATCAATATGGGTAAACTATAAAGTTATGTAAAATACATCCGTGACTAGATCTGAACAAATATTACCACTGTATAAGAACCCAGAACGGTTAGAAAATCGGCTGGGAGAAATTCCCCCAGAACCGGGGGTCTATTTGTTGCGGGATGGCAGCGATCGCTTAATATATATAGGTAAATCTCGTAAATTGCGTTCTCGTGTCCGTTCCTATTTCCGGGACTCCACTAACAAGACTGAACGCATTAACACAATGGTCAAGTTAGTGACAGAAATTGAATTTATTGTCACTGATACAGAAGCTGAAGCATTAGCCCTAGAAGCCAATTTAATTAAGCAGCATCAGCCCTATTTTAACGTTTTACTCAAAGATGATAAAAAGTATCCTTATCTCTGCATTACTTGGTCAGAGGAATATCCGCGCATTTTCATTACCCGCAAACGTCAATTAGGAAAAGCCAAAGATAAATATTACGGTCCCTATACAGATTCCGGCTTATTACGAGAAATTGTCCATTTGTGTAAAAAGATTTTCCCTTTACGACAAAGACCACAACCTTTATTTAAAGATCGTCCCTGTTTAAATTATGATATTGGTCGTTGTCCTGGAGTTTGTCAAAAATTAGTTTCCACAGTTGAATATGCAAAAATTGTCCAAAAAGTAGCAATGGTTTTTCAAGGAAGGACTCAGGAACTAATTGATATTTTAACAGCACAAATGGAAACTGCTGCCGAAGAATTAAATTTTGAAAATGCCGCAAAAATTCGTGATCAAATTGTAGCTTTAAAATCCCTCAATGCCGCCCAAAAAGTCTCCTTACCTGATGATACTGTATCACGAGATGCGATCGCTTTAGCTGCCGATGACCAACACGCCTATATTCAATTATTCCAAATTCGCGCTGGTCAATTAGTTGGCCGTTTGGCTTTTGTTGCTGAATCTCACGCTGAACCGGGAGCAATTTTACAACGAGTTTTAGAGGAACATTATCAAACAGCGGAAAGTGTGGAAATTCCTAGCGAAATTTTAGTACAACATGATTTACCAGATAGTGAGATCTTATCTGATATTTTGACAGAACGCAAGGGCAGAAAAGTCACAATTTCCAACCCTTTGCGACAAAGTAAAGCAGAATTAATAGAAATGGTGGAAAAAAATGCCCAATATGAATTACAGAGAATGCAAAAATTGGGAGATAGTAATCTGCAAGCAACCCAAGATTTAGCTGCTATTCTCGACTTACCAGATTTACCCAAACGCATTGAAGGTTATGATATTTCTCATATTCAAGGAACTCATGCGGTAGGTTCGCAAGTAGTTTTTATTGATGGTTTACCAGCTAAACAACATTACCGACATTATAAAATTAAAAATCCTGATATTAAAATTGGTCATTCCGATGATTTTGCCAGTTTAGCGGAAGTTATTAATAGACGGTTTCGTAAATATATTGAAGATCCCAAATTAGCAAGATTGGGTAATGCTGACTGGCCTGATTTAATGATGATTGATGGTGGTAAAGGTCAATTATCTGCTGTTGTGGGTATTTTACAGGAAATGAATCTATTCGCAGATTTGCGGGTTGTCAGTTTAGCCAAAAAACGAGAAGAAATCTTTTTACCCCACTCATCAAAACCTTTAGAAACAGACTCAGAACAGCCAGGAGTCCAGTTATTACGAAGATTGCGAGATGAAGCTCATAGATTTGCTGTCAGTTTTCATCGTCAACAAAGAAGTGATAAACTCAAGCGATCGCATTTAGATGAAATTCCCGGTTTAGGACAAAATCGGCAAAAGTTGTTATTAGCGCATTTTCGCTCTCTTGATTATATTCGTCAAGCTACAACTACACAATTAACAGAAGTTCCCGGAATTGGTTTACGATTAGCGCAAGATATTTATGATTATTTCCATCCTGTTTAAATATATTTTTTAAGAGATACGAACCACAGAGGCACAGAGGACACAGAGGGAAGAAATTTTTTACTCAGTTGTCTTGACTCCTGATTCATTCTGTATTATTAATCAACGTTGTAAATACCATAGTGTTACCAGATGAAAATTAGCTTGTGCATGATTGTTAAAAATGAAGAAACTACCTTGCCAAAGTGCTTAGGAAGTGTTAAAAATTTTGTTGATGAAATTGTAGTTCTGGATACGGGTTCAACTGATAAAACTCCCCAAATAGCGGCACAATTTGGGGCTAAAGTTCATTATTTTACATGGAATAATAATTTTAGTGATGCAAGAAATGAGGCTTTAAAATATGTCACAGGTGACTGGATTTTAGTTTTAGATGCTGATGAAACTTTAACACCAGAAATTATTCCTTTTTTGGAAGTGGCTATTAATAAAGAAGAATATTTAGTTATTAATCTGGTGCGTCAAGAAGTTGGTTCAACACAATCACCTTATTCTCTGGTTTCTCGATTATTTCGTCATCATCCAGATATCTATTTTGATCGCCCTTATCATGCTTTAATTGATGATAGTGTTATGGCAATTTTAGCCAAAGAAGCAAATTGGGAAATCGGTTATTTACCAGGGGTAGCAATTCTCCATACTGGTTATCAAAAAGCTGTGATTAATGAGCAGAATAAATCTGCTAAAGCCGCAGCCGCAATGGCAGAGTTTTTGGCAAATCATCCTGATGATGCTTATGTTTGTAGTAAGTTGGGGGCTTTGTATATGCAAATGGGGAAGATTAATGAAGGTATGGAGTTATTGAATCATGGATTAAATCAAATTATTGGTAATCAGGTTAATGAAGATAAAAAACCATTAAGTAAATTCAAATATTCGCAGTCACAAAAAGTTGAAGTTGCTTTTGATGAAGATATAAATTATGATATTTTGTATGAATTGCATTACCATTTAGGAATTGCTTATACAAATTTAAAAAATTTGCCCTCAGCCATTTCTCATTATCAAGCTGCGGTAAAATTGCCTATTTATCCGCTTTTAAAATTAGGAGGATATAATAATTTAGGAAATTTATTTAAAAATATGGGGAATTTTTCAGAAGCAAAAATTGCTTATGAAACAGCCATAAAAATTGATCCTAATTTTGTAACTGGTTATTATAATTTAGGGATGGTATGTAAAGCCATGGGATTATTTGCTGAAGCTATTGATGCCTATAATAACGCCATTAATTTGAATCCTGATTATGCAGAAGCTTATCAAAATTTAGGGGTTGTACTGTTGAAAATTGGCGATGTTCAAGGTAGTTTAGAAGCTTTTGAATATGCCATTTCTCTCCATGAATTAAACAACCCTGAAGAAGCACAAAGACTTCATCAGGGTTTAAAGGAAATGGGTTTGTTGTAATTTCTAAATCTGAGAACGCACGAATTTCTCTAGTCTATCCATTCCCTTTTCAATTGTCGTCATATCCGTAGCGTAGGAAAGACGAATATTTTTATCAGCGCCGAAAGCGACACCGGGAATAAGTGCAACTTGATGTTCTGCTAATAAAGCATCACAAAATTCCAGGGATTTCAAGCCGGTTTTGCTGATATCAGGGAAGAGGTAAAATGCACCGTCTGGTTTAGCGGTACTCAAACCCGGAATAGCTTTGAGTCTTTCAAACATTACCTGACGACGTTTAGCGAAAGCTTGACGCATTTCCTCTACACAGTCTTGGGAACTTTCTAACGCGGCGATCGCTCCATATTGAGCAAAAGTACACACATTTGATGTACTATGTCCCTGAATGGTACTAGCGGCTTTGATAATTTCCACAGGTCCAGCTAAATAACCCAAGCGCCAACCGGTCATTGAGTAACCTTTAGCGAAACCGTTACTAATTAAGGTGCGAGAAAAAATTTCCTCACCTAAAGAACCAATGCTGATATGTTCTGCACCATCATAGAGAATCTTCTCGTAAATCTCGTCAGATACAACATAGATATCTGCATCAACTATTACCTGCGCCAAGGCTTTAATTTCCCCTGGCGTGTATACCATCCCTGTGGGGTTAGAAGGGGAGTTAAGAACAAATAACTTGGTTTTTGGGGTAATAGCTTTTTTTAGCTGTTCTGGTGTGATTTTGTAGCCAGTGGAAGCATCTGTTTCCACAATCACCGACTTACCACCAACTAAAGTTACCATTTCGGGATAACTTAACCAGTAGGGTGAGGGAATAATTACCTCATCACCTGGGTCAATCAGTGCCACAATCAAATTATACAGGGAATGCTTACCGCCATTGGTGACAAGGACATTCTCTGCCTTATAATTAAGACCATTATCATTTTTTAGCTTGTGGGCGATCGCTTCCCGTAATTTTGGTTCTCCAGCGGCGGGGCCATACTTGGTTTTACCTTCATCCAAAGCCTTTGCGGCTGCGGCTTTGATATGCGCTGGCGTGTCAAAATCCGGTTCACCTGCGCTAAAACTACAAACATCTATCCCCTCGGCTTTCATGGCCTTAGCTTTCGCTGCAATGGCTAAGGTGATGGAGGGTGTTACCTGACTTACTCTTGCTGCCAGCTTCATTCTACTTTAATTTCGCCAATATCCTTTCTATCTAAGGATATCCCAGAATCCTATCCGATATTTGCCCTTTCTAAATTCTTTTCTCTCCCAGGTATGGACAATTTAATTTACTTCAAGACTTGACAAGACGAAAATTTTGGTTTACACTTATGTTAGGAGTAGAAATCTGTCCGCGCATATATAGTAATTGTTTGGATTGTCAGAATTAGGATTTACAGGATGTTGATTTGTGATGGAGATTTTTACTTTTTCCATTATTCTTCATGTCAAGACTTGACAAGATGCGATAATTAGGGCTTGCTGAATAAACCGAAAACCTAGATAGATTAAGCCCACCTTCCGCACCCTAACTGTCCTCAAATTAAATCTAGTTCTAATTTTTTCTGCGATTAACAAATTTGTTATTCGCACATAGGTCCTGACAGCTTTTTACACGAGAAAAGAATAAGTGCATTTGCCGAACTAACCAAGATTTTACCCGCCAAGCTGCCATGGAAAGGTTTTCTGTAGATGATTGTGAGGTTAATTCAGCACTGTGTTGATCATAGTGTAACCATTTGACTGGTAAGTGTCCCATCGGTGTCATCGGGGACAATTTGAAAGTTAGTGCTTCATATTCTAACCAGTTTCCCTCTTTTCGCCAACCAAGGCGATCGCCAAGTTTCTTTTCTGTTTCATAGTCTACTTGACCACCCATTTCGCTCCAAATAGTTTGTTGAATACTAAAGCCAAAATAACCATAACTATATTGTTCCCACAGTTGATCGATATTATGAATATCTTGACAAGGAAAATTATCAATATCTTGCTGATAAACTTCATTCCAATAATTCTTTTTCATGACTGTTAGCATTAATTTAGCGGTTTCAATATCAGCTTCTTGCCACCTATGCTGCGCTAGAAGATCCCGTAATTGAGTATAATCAATATCTTGATTGCTGAAAAATTCTTTTGTCAAAGTAACATTATTATTCACCAATCCCATCAATCTTGTTTCTTTATCAGCAGATAGCGGAACGACAGTAGTAAAATTTATGTCTGCTATATTGAGCAAGTTTTCTTGGTCGGTGAATTGCTCAGATATATAGTTTGATATTAAATCAATACCTTGATCCAAAAAGACACTATTTTCGTTCAAATCAAAATTATGGATTTGCCAATCTAATAATTGAGATTGAATAAAAGCATCTTTTAATCTAGCTTTTCTTTCATAACTTGTTACCATAAAATCAAGAAAAGTATCAGAAATACCCTCCTTGACTTCAATGTGATCTAAATTTGACTGATACTTTAAAACGTTATCTCCTAAATTTTTAATATCTCCGACAATTGCGTAAAAATATTCATCTATTTTGACGACTTCTTCTATTAATGATTGAAAGGGTCTAAAGTATGCTTGTAAAGAGGTTTCGAGATTGATGGCAGTATGGGCAATGTTGGCTATTTCTTGACGAATTTTCTGGGCTTTTCTTTGATATTCGTAAATTTCTTGATAGACTTCTAAGTCTTTAACTATTTTTTTGACTATTTCTTTTTGATTTTGTGTATCTTCGGCAATTCTTGTAATTCCTACGCTGATTAAACTGATTTTTTCCAACATTAAAAAGTAAGCATTACTCAAGAGTAACACTGCTTTAAAATTTTCTTTTTTCTCCCATCTTAGTTCATCTAGTATTGCCGGATTATGATGATTTTTAAGTTCTAAATTACTTCTTTCATCTTCTATTTTTTTTATTTCTAAATATTTTTGTTTGAATAATTTTTTCAAATCTTCCGTAAGGATTAATAAAAAATCATGATAACTATTCTTGTAATTTTCTAAAAAATCAATAATATGTGTATAGTCATTAATAAATAATTGGATTTCCTCAAGAATTTCTCCCTGGCTAATTTCTGATTTTCGCTTAATTAGTCCACCAAGATGATGATGATATCGCACACCCTCTTTAAATAAGGTTTGACGTTCTTGGATTTTTTTTTGAACTATTTTTACCCCGTTATTTTTCATTACGGGTACTTGATAGTTTTGGTTGTAAATTGAAATACTTTTGTAAGTAATTAGTTGTTTCTGCTGTCTAGTTCGCATAAGCTTGATTATCAAAAGTATGAATATTTGTTAATCTTTTACCCATTTTAACACCTTTGAGTCTTTATTATAGCGGTAGGTAGAGCCATCCTGAGTAGTAATAGATTTACCTTTGCTGGCTTTACTTCTAACAGTACCAAGTGATGAATAGGTTGTTAATTTGTGCATTTCCTGATGAGAAAGCCCGACAATTTTATCTATATCTGTCGTGATTTGAGGATTTTCGGGAGAATTTATGGCTATTTCTGGTGGAGTTGAAGATTCATTGTTAGGTAAAATATCTATTGTGATTTGAGGATTTTCGGGGGAATTTATGGCTATTTCTGGTGGAGTTGAAGATTCATTGTTAGGTAAAATATCTGTCGTGATTTGAGGATTTTCGGGAGAATTTATGGCTATTTCTGGTGGAGTCGAAGATTCATTGTTAGGTAAAATATCTGTCGTGATTTGAGGATTTCCGGGAGAATTTATGGCTATTTCTGGTGGAGTTGAAGATTCATTGTTAGGTAAAATATCTATTGTGACTTGAGGATTTTTGGGAGCATTAGTGACTGTTTCTTTTACCTTCTGCTGCCGATAATCCTCCACAGTTACAAGTTGCCAACTAGAATCTTGTGAAAGTTCCAAAACCCAGTCATGATAATTAAACAAACTTTCTCGATGTCCCACACTGATAAAAGTTGTTTTCGTTGATTGTAATTGTTCATATAAATTTCCTTCATTATTTAAATCTAAAGCACTTGTGGCTTCATCTAAGATAGTGAAACTAGGACGAGTAACTAATAAGCGTGCGAAGGCAAGACGTTGTTGTTCTCCTAATGAGAGTATATTTTCCCAAGGAACTTCTGTATCAAAGCCATCTATACGACTAACTAAGTTTTGTAAATTAACTTGTTGTAAAATCTCTTTAAGTTCTGCATCGCTCATTTTGCGATTTGTATGCGGATAAAGTAACTGTTCGCGCAAAGTACCTAGAATTATATAAGGACGTTGGGGTAGGAATAAAACTTCTTCTAGGGGGGGTCTTACCAAACGACCAGTTCCCGCATTCCACAAACCAGCGATCGCTCTCAACAGAGAACTTTTACCTCGACCACTAGGCCCAACAATTAATAACCCCTCTCCAGGTTGAACACTCAAAGACAAATTTTCGACGATTACCTGTTCATAGTTGGGTGTTTGTAAAGTAACATTCTCAAAAGCTAAACGGTTTTCTTCTATTGTCTTAATCGTACTGACATTTTCTGGTAATTTGTTGACTGCTTCTAACGCATTTGACAATTCAACTAAACGTTCAACATAAATAGAAAATCTTCCTGAAGTTGCAAATTCTCTGATTAATTCGGCTATAGCATTGGCAAACAGATTACAAGCTAAACTAGCTTGAGCAATTTCCCCAAAATCAATTTCCCCTTTAATCTGTAAAGGTCCGAATACTATAAATGGAAATATTTGGATAATAGCCTGATATGCTCTGTTAAAAATATCCTGACTTCTTTCCCAATTAATCTTGCGTTTGGTATTTTGAATAATCTTATTAAATCTGCGCTGAATCATATTTAATTCTTGTTCTTCTCCTTGAAAGAAAGCTATTGATTCAGCATGATTACGAACATGAGTCAGACTATAAGTGTGGTCTGCCGTAAATTCGAGTCCCTCTTCTTGGATCTTATTTAATTGTTCAGCTAAATAAAGAGCAATTAAATTGCCCGCTATAGTATAAACAAGCAGGGCAATTGCTACAAATTTAGAAAGGCTCCAGAGAATAATTAAAAAAGTTGTCATTTCCAGGACTTTTTCTAAACAAGTCGCTGAAAAGCTGAGAGCATTTCTAGTCAAAGGTTCGATTTCTTGGGATATTTGTTGATCTGGATTACTAACATCAGATTGAAAGTTGATTTTATAGTAGGCACGATTACTTAAATATTTTGATAAAATTTGATGATTTAACCATTCATACCAATCAAGAGAAATTTGTTTCCTAACAAATCTAGAAAATCCTACTAAAAGTGTCACCAAAACCAGAGCAGCAGCGTAAACCAATAATATATCAATAAATTTCTTTAAATCTTTTTCTTCAGTAATCACATCAAGCAAATAACGGCTAACAAAGCTATTAAAAGCAGTTACGCTTACAAGTGCGACAATTAATAATATGAGAAGAATCAGCATTCCCCATGTCCGCACTACATCTGAGAATGCTCTACCGTTGGCTTCTGTGGGATACCAGTAAGGACCAATAACCGCTTTGACATTTTCCCAAAATCGGTTAGCAACTGGAGCAGAATTATTTGTGGCGGATTTATCAATAAAAGGTTTAGCTTGCATCTTAAAAAAATTATTTTAGTGTTTTGAGGTAGGGAACAGGGAACAGAAAAGACGGACTTGATACCTACTAAGTCTTGTATGGCTACAGCAAGCTATCAAAAATTAAATAGGAGTCCGATAGAATTCCATATTAATACTCAGGAGCAAAAAGCCAGACTAGCAATCCAGTATTGAGCTAAGTAGGTTAGCATTGAAAATCGTCGTTATGGCACTAGGCAAGAGGCAATACTTCGACTTCGCTCAGTAACCAGAGGCAAGAGTGAAGAGGGTTTGGGCGATTTTACTTTTCGTTACATATTACTCTTCGAGAAGCCGCTTCGCGTCTACGGTTTTTTTCCGTTCACCTACTTAATACTCTTCTGAGTCTTTAAATATTCCGAATTCTGAGTCGTAAATTTTTACGATTGATTATTCAAAGATACCATCTTTCCATAGTTCTAAGACTTCGTTAGCTGTAAAGTAACATTCTTTTTCCATTGCCAGAGATTTGATGACGGAACGCATTTTTTCATACTGCTTTCTAGATTGAGGATTTTGCAGTTGTTTTTCAAATAGATATTGGAAATTACTGACTCCACTCCATTTGCCAAAGACAACATCTATTTTGTTATGTGGAAATACTGCATAGCTCTTGGGATCACGAAACAAAGAATTAACATGAATACCTGATTCGTGGCGTTGTGCAGTTTGAGAGTAAGGAGATGCGGGACGAATCCCCAGTTGCTCAATATAATTAGTCACTGCGGCGATCGCATCATAGTTGATCCCCTGGACTTCAATGCCAAACCGGACTCGCAACCCATTTAACACCTGCTCAATGGCAACATTTCCGGCTCGTTCTCCAATCCCGCAAAACGTCCCCGATACTAAAGTCGCTCCCGCCATCAGAGACTGGAGAGTATTTTCCAGTGCCAATCCTATATCATTGTGGTAGTGTACCCCCAGTCCTACCCCAGTAGTGGATTGCAGCAAATCATGAATCCAGATATAACTCTTTTCTGGATTTAGCACCCCTACTGTATCACACAGTAAAAAGTTTTCAATATAAGGACTGCATGAGCGAATACATTCCACCAAAAAGTCAAAATCCGCTCTAGAAGCATCCTCCGCAGCAAAATTGACTCTGAGTCCGGCCACTTTTGTGGCATAGTGCAAATTTTCTACAATGACATTAATAGCATTCTGACGAATTCTATTGATGATTGCAGATGGGATATCATCATCAATTGTTTTTCCTTGGAATTCGCTCATGAGGCGAATTTGGGGATCTCGCAGAAACAGTAGACGATCAGAAACAGCATGAAACAAAATAATGCGCTTAACTCCGCAGTTCTTCGCATGATCAATATACTCTTTTCCCATCATCGTAGAAGCAGTGACAACACCATCCAATCCCTCTGATACTAATGTTTTAACCAGTTTAGCCTCCTGTTCATAAACATAGGGCATGATGCAAAGTTCATCAACTCCTGTTTGGGCAATCAGATGAGCCAGTTTGTGTTTGGTGGGATAAGAGAAAAAAATGCCTACTTGCTGTTCTCCATCCCGGAGGGTTTCGTCGGAAATTTTAATCGGAAGAGTTTGCATTGTTTTATACCAATTTAAAATTGAAAATCAAGAAAATTAGAATTAAGTCATCATTAACCGTAAGTTTGAAGTCAATATGTTTACATTGGGTTCATGAAGCATTTGACCGTGGGTTCCAGGTACAGATATCACCTTGACGTGATTTTGAGTGTATGCCTGCCATCCCCAGTCCGGTAAGTCGTAATCAGTAAGCGTTTGGAGTTCTCGCACCAGTATTTCCGGCACGTCTTCAGCGCGGAATAAAACAATCGGGGCAGAAATGGGATGAGCAGGCTGATAATCTACGTAATTGAGCGTCTGTACTCTCATAATTTGCATATTAGTTTTAAGTAAATCAAGGCTGGCGTGTTCCGGTAGGACATTATGACGGTATAAATAATCTGCCGCCAAATCCCAACGGGCTTGGTCATCGCGTTGAGCCGCTAAATCAGCGTATTCTAAACCGAAAGAAACTCCTTTTAAAGCTTCGATTCGTTGGATTATTTGCCAAATCCAATCAATATCTGCTCTATTTTTGAAATGTTCCGGATTAGAAACCAATCCCGAATCCAAGATAGCTAGTAAACTCACCTTTTCACCTTGCTGCTCCAGTTGGGAAGCTATTTCAAAAGCGACACTACAACCGGAAGAGTACCCCAGCAATATATAAGGTCCTTGGGGTTGTTGTTGACGTAATTGGGCAATCAGTTGACTTGCGTGGTCAGCTACTGAGTGAGGAAGTATGCTCAGTCCGTCTCTTCCTGGTGCATCGAGTCCATAGACAGGATGTTCAGTGCCTAAATTGATTGCCAAATCTCGAAAATAGAAACCGTGTCCGTTGGAGCCAGATACGCAAAATAGGGGGGTGGCATCTCCTAGAGGCTGAATCGTTACTAAATCAGGATTTGACTCTTGAATCTCCCTATTACCTATGTGTTGTGCCAGTTGAGCAATAGTAGGATTCTGAAATAAACTTTTCAAGGCCAGTTGTTGTCCCAACTCTTGTTGCACAAGATTGAGTAATTTGACTGCCAATAAAGAATGGCCGCCCAAATCGAAAAAGTTATCATGAATGCCAATTTTTTGACGTTCAAGAAGAGCAGACCAAATTTGCGCTAATTGTGCTTCGACTTTGTGGCGCGGGGGTGTGTATGCAGCTTGAACGCTAATATTAGGAACAGGTAAAGCTTTCCGGTCAATTTTGCCATTGGGAGTTAAAGGTAACTTGTCCAATACGACAATTTGAGCAGGAATCATGTAATCAGGTAAACTCGATTTGAGGTAATTTTTCAAATCACTGCAAAAATCATCATCAATTCCCGTTACATAAGCAATTAAACTTTGGTTATTCTCAGTTTTATTTACAGTTACAACAGCTTCTTTAACTAATGGATATTGTAATAAAAGTGATTCAATTTCCCCTAATTCAATCCTAAAACCCCGTAATTTTACCTGCTCATCCATGCGTCCTAGATATTCTAAATTGCCATCATCTCTCCATCTTGCTAAATCCCCAGTTTTATAAATTCGCTCAACTTGACTGAATAATTCCACTTCAATAAATTTTTCGGCAGTAGTTTCAGGACGATTCAGATAACCTCTAGCTAAACCCACACCCGCAATGCACAATTCACCAGGAATAGTAGGGGGTAATGGTTGATGATGTCTATCTAAAATGTAAGTGCGGAGATTAGATAACGGTTGACCAATTAGTGGTTTTTTCCCATCGGGTTGACAAACAGCTATACTGGTACAAACTGTAGATTCTGTTGGTCCATAACCATTAAAAAAACTTCTTCCTTTTGCCCAACGGTTAACTAATTCTTTGGAGCAAACTTCACCAGCAGTAATTAAAATTTGCAAATCAGGTAAGGTGGCTTGAGGTAACAAAGATAAAACTGAAGGTGGGATAGTAAGATGAGTAATTTTGTGTTCAGTTAAAAAGTCAATCAGTTCTTGACTAGGTAACAAGGTTTCTTTTTTTGTTAGATACAAACAAGCACCTGCAGAAAGAGTAGGAGCAATTTCCCAAATGGAAGCATCAAAACTGAAATTAGCAAACTGTAGTACACGACTTTGGGGTTGAATTTGCAAAATTTCATCAACTGCCAAAATTAAATTTACCAGTCCTTGATGTTCAATCATTACCCCTTTGGGTTTTCCCGTTGAACCAGAGGTATAAATGACATAAGCTAAATTATCAGGCGTACTTTGAGGACTGGGATTTGCTGTTGATTCTTCAGCCAAATTTTCTGCATCTAAACAAATTACTTGCGGGGAGTTTACCAGTTCATTTAATGGTAATTTATTTAAGATCAAACTTTGGGTTAACAATATAGATATCCCAGAATCTTCTAACATGAATTGAATCCGTTCTGGGGGATAATTAGGGTCAATCGGTACATAAGCACCACCGGCTTTGAGGATACCCAGTAACCCAATAATCATTTCTAGTGAGCGTTCAACACTAATACCAATTAAGGTATCTGGTTGAATTTGGTGATTTTTCAGTAAATAATGCGCTAGTTGGTTGGCTTTTTGGTTTAGTTGTTGATAATTGAGGATTTCCGATTCAAAAACTACAGCAATATTATGAGGATTTTTGGCAACTTGTTCTGCAAATAAATCAACAAAAGTTTTATCTTGAGGATAATCAGTTTGAGTTTGATTCCAGCGTTGTATTTGTAGCAGTTCCGTTGCTGTCATCAAAGGTAAAGTATTGATTGATTGGTGTGGATGATCAATAATTCCCTTCAGCAGCACTGTAAACTGTTCCGCCATGCGTTGGATAGTACCCCGTTCAAACAAGTCTGTAGCATATTCCCAAGAGCAATTCAACTGGTTGTCAGATTCGGTTACTAACAGCGTTAAATCAAACTTAGCGATCGCACCCTTGACTCCCAGCAATTCAGTATCTAACCCTGATAAATCCAAATCTGGACTAGCATTATTTTCCAGAGTAAACATGACCTGGAATAAAGGGTTATAGCTCATACTGCGTTCTGGTCGTAACTTTTCTACCAGCACATCAAAGGGAACGTCTTGATGAACATAAGCATCTAAACAAGTTTGGCGAGTTTGTTGTAAAAACTCAATAAAACTTAGCTCTAGTTTGATTTGCTGACGCATAACCAAAGTATTCACAAAAAAGCCAATTAACCCTTCAGTCTGGCTATGGGTGCGGTTAGCAATGGGAGAACCAATACATAAGTCTTCTTGCCGACTGTAACGAGATAGTAAAATGCTCAAAGTAGCCAACAAGGTCATATATAAACTTACGCCTTGCTGTTGGCTAAAAGCATTAACAGCAGCAGTTAATTCCGGTGTAAGAGCATAGATATAGCGATCGCCTCTGTAACTTTGCTGTGCTGGACGGGGATAATCTGTAGGTAATTCCAGTAATGGGGAAGCATCACCTAGTTGATGTTTCCAGTAATTAATCTGCTTTTCTAATACTTCTCCTTGTAACCAGTGGCGTTGCCAAGTTGCATAGTCACTGTATTGAATCGGTAAAGGAGCAAAATTCGGGGTCTTACCTTGAGAATAAGCAGTATAAGCCTGCCATAACTCCCGCAAAAATACTCCCATTGACCAGCCATCACTGATAATGTGGTGCATATTGATGGCCAAGACAGATTTTTGCTCCTCCAATTGCAGCAGTTTAGCTTTAAATAAAGGGCCAGTATTTAAGTCCAAGTGTTGTTGTGCATGAGCGTCAATTAAATCTTGGATATTTGGGCATTGGGTATCTAAATCAAGCTCTCCCTTGTTCCCAGTCCCTAATTCCCGGCAATCTTGTACTGTTAAAACTGCGATTTCGTCTAAACTGCGGATGGCAACTTGTGGTTGTCCGGCAACTGTGGGAAAATACATCCTCAGACTCTCGTGCCGATTCAGCAGATCAGCCAAACTAGAATGTAGGGCATCAATATTCAGGTTGCCGTTCAGTTGTAAAGCGATCGGCATATTGTAAGTAGCTGATGACCCTTGGAGTTGTGCTAATAGCCAGAGACGTTGTTGAGCAAAGGACAGAAGCTTGGGAGAGTCAGCACTTAAAGCCGGAATTTCCGCTGTAGAAACAGCTTGTGTTTTAGCAGCTTTCAAGAAAGCGAGAATATCTGCCTTCTGGTCTTGAATTTCCTGCTTGAGTTCAGCAGTGAGGGCGTTTTTGCTAGTACGAATCCGTAACTTATCATCTTCAGCCCAAATTCGGCAGCCCATGTTCTGCAAACGCAGCATTAAAGAAACTATTTGCTGATTTTGTGTTATGGTCATAGTTCAATTTCCTCTTCGTCTGAGTTTAAAGGTTGTATATCTGTGGTTGTCGAATTAACCCAAATGCAGCTATCTATATAATTTGCCAAGTCAATGATAGTAGGAGACTCAAATACTTGACGCAGTGGCAATTCTACTTTGAAAGTGTCACGAATGCGGTAGCAAAGTTGGGTAGCTAATAAAGAATGTCCTCCCAAGTTGAAGAAGTTATCTTGTCGGCCTATGACCTCATATTTCAATAACTTCGCCCAAAGTTGAGCCAGCAATTTTTCGGTCTCCGTTACAGGCAACTCAATATCTGTGACTGCAACTTTTGGATCTGGTGCAGGTAAAGCTTTTCGGTCTACTTTGCCATTATGTGTCAGTGGCAGTTTGTCCAAAACAACAAAATGACTGGGAATCATATAATCAGGCAGGGTTTTCTCTAAAAAGTCCCGCCATTCTGCTAATAAAGCTGGATCAATTTGATTGGTACGATATTGCAACGGTTGATTAGCGTAATTTTGCCAAGGTTTCAGCCGCCAATTGCCTTTTGTCGCAAATCTTGGGATTTTGTCTTCTTCAAAGATATGCCGTTGAAAAACAACATCGTAATCAGAAAATCCTGTGGAGCTATATTGGATAAAAGCCTTATAGGGCAAATCTCGCGCTAAATTTCGGAATGCTTCCGGTTCTATCCCTGATTTGACTTGGGCAATTGCCGCTTTTAAATCTGTGACAGTACCATCTAATTGAGGAATTTGTGCTAACAACGCCATTTCTGAAGTTAGACGTGCATTAGGAATACTCTTAATCCCTAGTAAATCTGGTTGCTCGGTTGTTAAAATTCTCTCAATTGTTGCCAGATTTAACTGTTGTTCTTGCCAATCTAAGCATTGAGGTTGAGTTAGGGGAATATCTACTTGATCTAAATGTAAAATAACATCATAACGAAAACGACTCATTTCCGTATGACTGTAACCCCGTTTTAATTCAATTTGGACGTGACTAATCCGAGAAAATCTTTGCTTGAGAGCGATAAAGAAATCAGGGTCAATCAGCAATTCTTCTTCCGTGCGAATCCTGTTTTGAATTTTTTGGCGCAAGTCCTGAATTGATAAGTCATCAGGGGCGCGATAAAATTCTGTGGTGGTGTGGAAAGCTGATAATAAATGGAGATTTCGCACGTCCCCAATCAATATTTTTCCCTGATGGCTCACAGTTTTGATTGCCCCTGCAATTACTAACAACAAGTAATCTAAAGAAGGGAAATACTGAATTACAGAATTAATGATTACCAAGTCATAAACATTGGATTCAATGCCATCAAACTGGTTAGCAGCACTTTGTTTTAAAGTAACTTTGTTTTGGAGAGATTGCTGTTTGAGATGTTGTTCAATATACTGCAATCCGCTCGATGCAAAATCTGTACCTAAATAATGTTGACAATGGGATGCAACTTTAAATAATAACATCCCTGTTCCGCAACCAATTTCCCAAACTCGTTTGGGTGCAAGTTCTAAAATTTGGTCAACTGTTGTATCACGCCATTCTTGCATGGCTGATCGCAAAATTGGCTCTCCTGTGTAGCTATCCTTCCAACCTGCAAGATTCAAAGTTGGATCATCGGTTGGTGTTGTTTGTTGAGTGTAGCTATCATTAAAAACTTGTTCCCACAATTCTACCTGTTCACTTTGGCTGGTATAGTCGCTTTCTGTTGTGGGGACAACATAAGTAACTAGACGTTGATAGCATTCGCTGTCTTCCCGCACCAAAACAACCGCTTCCTGAATTTTGGGGTGTTTGAGTAAAGATGCTTCAATTTCACCTAATTCAATCCGGAAACCCCGCAATTTGACTTGATGATCGATCCGCCCTAAATATTGCAAATTACCGTCAGGTAGCCATCGGGCTAAATCACCAGTTTTATAAATTCGCTCAGTTTTACCAAATAATTCTAATGTGATAAATTTTTCGGCAGTTAAATCGGGACGATGCAAATAGCCCTGTGCTAAACCTGCACCCCCAATGCACAGTTCCCCAGGAACACCGGGGGGCAGGGGTTGATTAGCATGATCTAAAATATAGATGCGAGTGTTGGCGATCGCTTTGCCAATGGTAGGTTCGTGCTGGGCATTTTTGGCAACTTTCGTAAATGTTGAATAAGTTGTGTCCTCAGAAGGTCCATAGAGGTTATAAACTTCTTGTACAGATGTATTTTGATATAAAGCTTGTACCAAGTTATTTCTTAAGGGTTCACCCGCTAAATTAATAACCTGTACACTGGACGGAATTACATTCATATTCAGGAGTTCAGCCGCCGCACTCGGTACAGTATTAATCAAAGTTATCGGGATCGAACTCTGATGTGCTTGCTCAATGTAGAGCGCATTTTCCACCAAAATTACACTCCCCCCTTGAGTCAGGGGGACAAAAATTTCAAAAATGGAGAGATCAAAACAGATTGAAGTTGATGCTAAAACACCTGCAAGCTGTTCTGTACTAAAGACTGAATGCGCCCAGTTTACAAATGCTACCGCACTAGCATGGGCAATAGCAACGCCCTTAGGTTTGCCTGTAGAACCAGAAGTATAAATTACATAAGCTAAGTCATCAAAACGAATGAATTTTTGAGGATTCTCTGTTGGGCTATCGCTCCAGGTGGGTTGATCTAAAAATACTAATTGGCAGGTACTTTTGAGTTTTTCTAAGGGAAGTTGCTGTGGCAGAGATTTCGTTGTCAGTAATACCGCAGCATGACTATCTTCGAGCATTAAATGAATGCGTTCTTGGGGATAACTCGGATCAATTGGTAGGTATGTACCACCTGCTTTGAGGATCGCAAATATGCCGATCAGCATTTCCAGCGATCGCTCCATGCAAATCGCCATCAATGGGGGATCAGATAATTGTTGCTGACTTTTGAGTTGCAATAAATAATTTGCTAGGCGATTCGCTTTTTGATTGAGTTCTTGATAACTCAAGCTTTGATCTACCGACACTACTGCAATTTGATCGGGCGTTTTTGCAGCCTGATTTTCAAACAAACTCACCAAAGTATGATTTTGAGGGTAATCTGTCTCAGTTTGATTCCAAACTTGCAGTTGTTGGATTTCTGCGGGGGTGATGATGGGTAGCTGATAAATCGGTTGTTGGGAATTTTGAACTATTGCTGTGAGCAAAACTTCAAAATGTGCCGCCATGCGCCTAATGGTTGATGCCGCAAATAAATCTGTGGCATATTCCCACATACAGTGTAGTTGCTCGTCTCTTTCGCTCAAATCTAGCAGGATATCAAACTTGGCAAATGGGAAACTTTGTTCTAAGTATTGAATCTCCAGCCCTGGTAAATGAACCTTCGCCCCTGCGCCAACCGCATTTTGCAACACCATCATCACTTGGAACAAGGGATTGTGGCTGAGACTGCGTTCTGGTTGTAACTTTTCAACTAAATACTCAAAAGGAATGTCTTGATGAGCATAAGCATCTAAGCAAGTTTGGCGAGTTTGTTGCAGTAACTCACTAAAGCTTTGCTCTGACTTGATTTTGCTTCGCAATACTAAGGTATTGACAAAAAAGCCAATTAACCCTTCTGTATAGCTATGGGTGCGATTAGCGATCGCAGAACCAACACATAAATCCTCTTGGCGGCTGTAACGGGATAGTAAGATATTAAAAGCAGTCAACAGGGTCATAAATAAACTCACCCCTTGTTGTTGACTAATAGCTTTAAGTTTCTGAGTCAGTTCTTTGCTCAAAGAAAATTCTTCCCGCTCACCTTGGTAACTTTGTTGCGCTGGACGGAGATAATCAGTGGGTAATTCCAGCAAGCGAGGCGCATCCCCTAGCTGTTGTTGCCAATAATTTTCTTGAGTTAATAAGGTTTCCCCTTGTAACCAACTGCGCTGCCAAGCTGCAAAATCACTATATTGAATCGCTAATGGTGACAAGTTCGGCACAGATCCCGCAGCATAAGCAGTATAAGCTTGTTCCCATTCTCGCTTAAATACTCCCATGGACCAGCCATCACTAATAATGTGGTGCATATTAATTAGCAGGACATTTTTCTGCTCACTCAGTTGCAGCAGTTTCGCTTTGAACACTGGACCAGTATTTAAGTCAAAGGATTTTTGAGCGTGAAGATCAGATAAATGTTGCACAGTTTCCCCTTGAGTTTGGGGAGGGAGTGCTTGTAAGTCGGCAATTTCTAATACTTCTATATCTTCGACATTTTTAACTACTACTTGGGGTTCTCCCTCCAAAGTAGGGAAATAAGAGCGTAGACTGCTATGCCGTTCTAGCAGATAAGTTAAACTTTGCCGCATAGCTTCTAAATTTAGGTTGCCATCTAGTTGAAAGGCCACTGGCATATTATAGGTAGAAGAAGTTCCTTTCGCTTCCAGTTGAGCGATAAACCAAAGTCTTGATTGGGCAAAAGACGGAGTTTTTGGTTCATTTTCTGGCTGGGGTGAAATGGGAGGTAAAGCAACACTCGCAGATGCTTGATCAATTTCCCTCGCTAACTCAGATAAAATGTTTTGCTCAAATATCTTACGAACAGGTACTTCTACCCCGAAAATATCACGAATTCGGGTAACTAATTGAGTTGCTAACAGGGAATGTCCACCTAATTCAAAGAAGTTATCAGAACGACCAACAGATTTAACTTTTAATAAACCTTGCCATAAACTAGCGAGTAGTTCTTCTGTGGGAGTAACTGGTATTTCCAAATCAGAGGAAGTAGCAGTGTGTGGTGCTGGTAATGCGCGGCGATCTAGTTTACCATTAGCAGTCAGAGGAAATTGATCCAAAACCATAATCTGGCTAGGAATCATATAATTTGGGAGGCGATTTTTGAGGTATTCCCTCACTTTTTCAGCTACATTGGCGGATTTTTCTGTTGCCATAATATAAGCTACTAATCTAGGATTATTATCAATTTCATACAAAATGACAACAGCTTCTTGAACTAATGGATGTTGTAATAACAGTGATTCAATTTCTCCGAGTTCAATTCTAAAACCCCGTAATTTTACTTGCTCATCAATCCGACCCAAATATTCTAAATTCCCCTTAGCATTCCATTTTGCTAAATCACCAGTTTTATAAATGCGCTCAGTTTTACCGAATAAATCAATTTCCATAAATTTTTCGGCTGTAATTTCAGGACGATTGAGATAACCTCTAGCTAAACCAACCCCAGAAATACATAATTCTCCTGGTATTCCTGGAGGTAATAGTTGATTGTTTGCATCTAAAATATAGATATTAGCATTAGGTATTGGTTTACCAATTGCTGGTTTTTCGCCATTGGGTTGACAAAGATAAATAGCTGCGGTCACAGTAGATTCTGTTGGACCGTAGCAATTATATAAATGTTGTTCTCTTCCCCATTGACTTACTAATTCAGCCGGACAAGCCTCTCCTCCAACAGTTAAACATTGTAAATCAGGGAAACTCGCCTTTGGTAAGACAGATAAAGCTGAAGGTGATAAAAAGCCGTGAGTAATTTTGTGTTCAGTTAAAAAGTTAACTAAGCTTTGACCAGGTAACAAAGTATCTTTATTGCCTAAATATAAACAAGCACCTGCTGATAAAGCAGTCGCAATTTCACCAATAGATAAATCAAAACTAAAAGACCCAAATTGCAGTAAGTGGCTGTAATTTTGAACTTGAAAAGTTGTAGTCCAGGCTAAAGCTAGATTGACAATTGCCCGATGTTCAATCATTACCCCCTTGGGTTGTCCTGTTGAACCGGAAGTATAAATAACATAGGCTAAATTATCAGGCTGGCTTTGAGAATGAGGATTATCTGTTGTTTCTTGAGCAAAATTTTCTGGATCTAAACAAATAACTTGAACAGAATTTTCTAAATTATCTAAAGGTAATTGCTCTAATAAAAAACTTTGTGTTAGTAATACCGATATCTCGGAGTCTGCTAACATAAACTGAATCCGTTCTTGGGGATAATTGGGATCAATTGGTACATAAGCACCACCAGACTTGAGGATACCAAGTACACCAATAATCATTTCTAAAGAACGTTCAACAGCAATACCAATTAATTTATCTGGTTGAATTTGGTGATTTTTTAGTAAATAATTAGCTAATTGATTGGCTTTTTTATTCAATTGTTGATAAGTTAGCTGCTGAGATTCAAAAACTACAGCAATATGATCAGGATTTTTAATAACTTGTTGTTCAAATAAGTCCACTAAAGTCTGATCGCGGGGGTATGATGTTTGAGTTTGGTTCCAATTTTGTAGTTGCTGAATTTCTGTTTCTGTCAGCAAGGATAGAGTATTAATTGGTTTATTTGGATGATCAATAATTTGCTTCAGTAGAACTTCAAAATGTCCCACCATTCGTTGGATTGTTTCAGATTCAAATAAATCAGTCGTATATTCCCATTCTCCTGTTAAACCTTGCGGTGTTTCTCGGAAAATTAACGACAAATCCAACAAAGTCGTTGTATTTTCCCATGTAAATGGGGTCAGGGTTAATCCATTGGTTGACAATATTTCTTGAGTTTCATTTTGAAAACCAAAAACAACTTGAAATAGGGGATGATGAGAAAGCGATCGCTCTAATCCCAGTTCATCAACCAGTTTTTCAAAGGGCAAATCCTGATGATCATAAGCATCCAGAGTTACTTGTTTGACTCGTTCCAGTAATTCTTTAAAAGTTGGATTCCCTTGTAGATTAGTTCGCAATGCTAGAGTATTGACAAAAAAGCCAATTAGTGACTCTGTTTCCTGGCGGTTACGATTAGCG
Source organism: Anabaena sp. 90 (assembly GCF_000312705.1). Lineage (NCBI taxonomy): Bacteria > Bacillati > Cyanobacteriota > Cyanophyceae > Nostocales > Nostocaceae > Anabaena > Anabaena sp. 90. The sequence goes on along the minus strand of NC_019427.1, from coordinate 1,151,214 downwards.
ATCGCTGAACCAACTACAATATCTTCTTGTCCAGTGTAGCGTGAAAGTAAGAGCGTAAATACTGTCAATAAAGTCATAAACAGAGTTGTTCCTGACTGTTGACTTAAATGCTTCAACTGCTGAGTTACATCCTGATCAAGTTGCAAAAACTGACTACTTCCCTGATAGGTTTGCGTGGACGGGCGGGGTCGGTCTGTCGGCAATTCTAACAGCGGCGGAACTGCGGCTAATTGTTTTTGCCAGTAATTGAGTTGATTTTGCAAAACATCGCCCTGTAGCCATTGTCTTTGCCAGTGGGCAAAATCCGCATATTGCAGCGATAATTCTGGCAGGGGAGACGATTCTTGTTTACAAAAAGCAGTATAAAGGGTGAACAATTCCTGACGGAAGATTCCCATTGACCAACCATCACAAACAATGTGATGAATGACAAGCAACAATAAATGGGATTGGTCAGCTAGTTGCAACAACTTTACCCGCAGCAAAGGCGCATTTGATAAATCAAAGGACTGTTGTAATTCTGTTGTAGCTAAATGCTGGGCTTTGCTTAACTGATCTTCTGCTGTTAATTGTCGCCAGTCCAGCACTTGCATTTTCATTTGCGGATGAGGATGAATCACCTGTATAGGTGACTCATTGATCACACAAAAATTAGTACGTAATACTTCATGACGGTGGACAATTGCTGTTATAGCTTGTTCTAAAGCATTGATATTCAGCAATCCGCTAATTTGCCAGAAAAATGGGACATTATAGACGCAGTTTTCGCCTTCTAGTTGGTCAATAAACCACAGTCTTTGTTGAGCAAAAGAAAGAGGCAAAAATTGATCCCTTGATACTGGTGTAAGCTGTGGAGATTGTTGTTGTTTTTTTAGTTTTTGTAAGACTAATTCTCGCTTTTCTGGTGAAAGATTTTCCAGCCGTTTTAGTAAATCGCTCATATAAGTAAGTAGGGTTTGCTGAAAAAGTTGTCTGTGAGGGCTAGGAGTCAGGAGTCAGGAGTCAGGAGTCAGAAGTCAGGAGGAAGAATTAGAAGAAGAGAAGAATAGTATTGAATCTATTCGACATATTTTCGCTCCTGGTGATTTGATATTTAGTATCATCAAATTGCTAAATTAAATTATCAAATAAATTATCAAAACATTAATGCTTGTGTTACCTCTTCATCTGATAACCCATCAACTTCGCCTAAAATCTGAGCGAGGGCATCATTTTCTGCTTGTTCAATTTGTTGTTCCATAACCTTTTGGGCAAGTTCAGCAATTGTGGGATTCTCAAATAAATAACGTAAAGGAAAATCTAGAGAAAAGGCTTCTCTTAATCGAGAAATCACTTGAGTAGCGAGTAAAGAATGTCCTCCTAACTCAAAAAAGTTATCATAAATTCCCACCTGTTTTAATTTCAAAACTTCAGTCCAAATTGTTGCTAATTCTTGTTCTGTAGCCGTGCGAGGCAGCACAAAATCAACCTCTACATTTCTTTGGAAACCTTCGGGAATAGGCAAACCAAGGCGGTTGACTTTACCATTAGGAGTGAGGGGAAATGCTGCCAGAACTACGAAAGCAGTAGGTATCATGTAATCTGGTAGCTTTTCCTTGAGGAAAGTTCGGAGGCTGCTAGAAGTAGGTGAATTATCCTTCGTAACCAAATAGGCTACTAGGAATTTCTTCCCTGACTCATCTTCCCGTGCAATAACTAGAACTTGTTTGATGTCAGGATTTTGCATCAAAACTGCCTCAATTTCTGCCAATTCAATCCGAAAACCGCGAATTTTTACTTGGGTATCAATTCGACCGATAAATTCCAGATTTCCATTAGGTAGACGGCGGACTAAATCTCCGGTTTTGTAAAGGGTATCTCCTTGAATAAAGGGATTAGGAATAAACTTTTCACTGGTTAATACGGGCTGATTTAAGTAACCCCTCGCAACACTCGCACCACCCACATAAAGTTCACCAGGGATACCAATTGGCACTCGATGTAAATTTTCATCTAATATGTAAACTGTGCGATCGCCAATGGGTTTACCAATAGGAATAGAATGGATATTTTCAGTAATTTGTTTAGGAATGGCATAACAACAGGTAAATACTGTACATTCTGAAGGTCCATAACCGTTAATTATTTGCGTTTCTGGCAAGATTTCTAAAGCGCGACGAACATGATCTACAGAAATAGATTCTCCCCCAATGAGTAGTTGTTTAACTCCCGATAACCCTTGTGGCATTGTATCAATCATCAGATTGAAGAAAGCGGAAGTTAGCCAAAGGATATTAATTCCTTGTTCTTGGATAATGCGGGTTAAGCCTGCTGGTGTGGGAATTTTCTCTGGATAAAGCACACAACGTCCACCGTAAAGTAATGATGGCCAAAGTTCTAGCGTGAGTGCATCCCAAGAAATTGATGAATGTTGTAGCCAAATTTTTTCTGCATCAAGGTGAACATAATCAACTTCAAACATAAAACCCATGAAGCTACGATGAGGAACTTCTGTACCTTTTGGTGTTCCTGTCGAGCCGGAGGTATAAATGATATAAGCTAAATTTTCTGGATTAACTTCACTGTTTAAATTGTCTTGTTTGTATTGGGCAATAATTTCCCAATCTGTGTCAAGATTCACCACAGTTTGATTATTCAGTGGTAGTCCATTTTGTAAATGAGTTTGTGTTAGTAAGATCGGTGTTTGTACATCTGCCACCATGAACTCTAATCTTTCGGGAGGATAAGCTGGATCTAGGGTAAAATAAGCCCCACCAGCTTTGAGAATGGCCAGAATACCGATGACCATTTCTAGGGAACGTTCAACACAAATTCCCACTCGGACTTCGGGTTTAACTCCCAGTGATTGCAAATAATGGGCTAATTGATTGGCGCGGTTATTTAATTCTCGATAAGTTAAATGTTGTTGTTCATATATAATTGCTATTGCATCAGGGCTTTTTTCTACCTGTTCTTCAAATAAAACATGAACACATTTGTAATTAATAGTATTTGTTGCTTGTTGATTTTCTAGCAGCATTAATTCTTCTGCTTCGGCTGCACTCATTAGAGATAAGTCAGAAATATTTTGTTGTAAATTAGCTGCCATTCCTGTTAGCAATGTCAGGAAATGTCCAATCATGCGAGCAATTTTCTTGTCGTCGAAGCAGCTAGTATCATAAACAATTCTGCCAGCTAATTGCAAACCAGGATTAATAACTATCGTTAGCGGATAATTTGTGCGTTCAAAACAACTAATATGACTAATTTCTAAAGTTTTTCTGGTCTCTTGTGGGGAAGAATCTAATGGATAATTTTCAAAGACTAAAAGACTTGCAAATAGTGGCAATCCGGGGAGAATATCACTCTGATTTTGAATTTCTGCGAGAGAACAATAAGCATACTGTTCTTGTTCTAATGCTTGGGTTTGTAATTGCTTGAGCCAGGGTAATAATTCTGTCTTGTTGGTAACTTTGACTCGGATGGGGAGAGTGTTAATTAATAGTCCTACCATTGAGTCTACTTGCTCCAGGGTCGGTGGACGACCGGATACAGTTGCACCAAAGATGACATCACTTTCCCCACTGTAGCGGGAAATTAATAACCCATAAGCTCCCTGTACCAAATTATTCAAGGTTAAATGGTGCTGTCTGGCCATACCTTGTAATTTTTCAGTAACAGTTGGCGATAATTGGAAATGCTGCTCATGATATGTTCCCTCTCCCCTATTTCCTCCCAACAAGGTAGGAGTTTCAAAACCCTGGAGAGTTGTTTGCCAAAATCTCTTGGCTTGATCAATATCCTGTTGTTGTAACCAATCAATATATTCTCGATAGGGACGAACAGGTTGGAGGTATAAATGTTCGCCTCGCTGTTGTGCTTCATAGAAAGCTAAAACTTCTTTGAGGATAATCTGCATTGACCAGCCATCAAATAGAATATGATGATGACTCCAAATAAGTTGATAGGTCTGCTCTGTTAATTGGATGAGGGTGAAGCGCATTAAGGGAGCAATACTCAGATCAAATCCTTTTTGGCGATCGCTCAACAAAAAATCCTCTAAGTTATTTTGTTGTTCATCAGCTGTGAAATTTCGCCAGTCTATTTTCATCCATGGGATATCCACTTGCTTACTTACCATTTGCAAGGGCTTTTCTATCTCCTCCCAATAAAAAGAACTGCGTAATACTGAGTGTCTCGCCACAACTTGTTCCCAAGCTTTTTGGAACGCGGGAAAGTTCAATTCCCCAGAGAGGATACAAAGCAACTGCTCAAAATAAACTTCTGATTCGGGTGCATAAAGGGTATGAAACAACATCCCTTGTTGCATGGGCGAAAGTTCATAAAGGTCTTGGATATTTTGCATGAAATTACCTCTGAATTGGGAATTGGGAATTGGGAATTGGGAATTAGTTGATGATAGCTACTTGGGTTTGTTTTTGTTAATTTTGAATAGGAATTTATCTAGCTGTTGTTGATTGAGTTTGGCTGCTGAAAAATCCGCAGGAGTATAGCTTTGAGACTCCGTTAATTGACAGTGATTTATTAGGTTTTTTAATGCTTCTATAAATCCTACAGCTAACTTTTCAATGGTGTCTTGCTTGTGAATTTTCTCACTATAAGTCCAAGTCATTTCCAGTTTTCCTCCACGAATAAAACCACTGATGCCTAATAAATGACTACGCTGATTGAGTAAGCTTTGTTTGGCTGTGAATTCTTTAGCCAAACCCAAGGATTCAGAGGCTTTCAGCACTTGATCGAATTGACCAAGGTAGTTAAAACTGATTTGTGCTGATGGTAGTGACTGTAATTTTTCGCGGATTGTGCTGTTTTCCTGCAAATATCGCAATACACCATAACCAATTCCTCGGTTGGGAATCTGCCGCAGTTGTTCTTTAACAAACTTTAAAGCGTTTCCTGGATGGTCAATTTCTTGTAGTTGTAACCTCACGGGGAATAATGTCGTAAACCAACCGACAGTGCGCGATAAATCTACATCCTCAAATAAGTCTTCCCTGCCATGTCCTTCCAAATCAATTAGTAAAGAACTTTCTCCTGTCCATTGGGCAAAACTTTGCACTAGGGCAGTCAACAGGACATCATTGATTTGAGTATTGTAGGCAGAGGGTACATCTTGTAAGAGGGCGCGGGTTTGTTCTTCATTTAAAGCCAGTGACACAGACGCGGTTGAGGCTACAGTGTTATTTTCTTGATCTGAAGGATAGTCTACTGGTAAAGCTGTGACTGGAATGCTAGATTGATTTAGCCAGTAATCCAACTCTTTGATAGCCTTGATTTGGGCATACTCTGTGAGGCGATCGCTCCAATATTGCCAGGAAGTTGTCTTAGGTGGTAATTTGATAACTTCATTGCGGCTAATTTGTTGGTAAGCAGTCGCCAAGTCTTCTAGCAAAATCCGCCATGAGACAGCATCAACAGCTAAATGATGGATAATGAAGAGTAAATAACTCGGTTTATCATTGCCTAATTGAAATAAAGCGACTTGTGCTATTACCCCCGTAGATAAATCCAGACTAGCCTGAAGTTCAGCATCAGTCGCTTTTATTGCTGTTTGCTGTTCTTGTGGTGATAGGTGGGACAAATCAAAGATACTCAATGGCACAGATTCCCGTGTCGCGGTGTTAATTTGTTGCCAGTTTTCTCCTTCCTGCACAAACCGCAGCCGTAAAGCATCGTGATGTCCTAACAGTTGTTGTAATACTGACTGCAATAACTCAGGTTGCAAATCTGATGGCACTTCTAACAGTGTTGACTGGTTAAAATAATTAGGTCTGGGTAATTTCTGCTCGAAAAACCAATTTTGAATAGGTGTCAACCTTACAGCACCAGTTACTAAACCTTGTTCAGCATTGATTTGGCGAGTGATACCCACTACAGCCGCTAATTCGGCAATGGTTTGATACTTAAATAGCTGTTTAGCAGCAATTTGGACACCCACCTGATTAGCTTTGGAAATTAACTGAATGCTGAGAATCGAGTCTCCACCCAGTTCAAAAAAGTTATCGTGGATGCCAACTTTTCCTATTCTGAGAACTTCCGACCAAATCGCCACTAATTTCTCTTCTATAACTGTACGAGGAGCAATAAATTTATCTTCGACATGATGAGAAAAATCGGGGGTTGGGAGAGCGCGATAATCTACTTTGCCGTTGGCAGTTATGGGGAGAGTTTTCAGCAGCATAAACGCCGCTGGAATCATGTAATTTGGGAGTTTTTCCTTGAGGAAATGGCGCAATTCATCAATTGTTGGTTGCTGATGCTGGGGAACAATATAAGCAACGAGTCGCTTTTGTCCGGGAACGTCTTCATGGGCGATAGCCACGGATTGTAACACTTGTGGGTGTTGTCTCAATACCGTTTCGATTTCTCCCAACTCAATCCGGAAACCGCGAATCTTCACTTGATTGTCAACTCGTCCCAGATATTCTAGACTGCCATTGGCGCGGAATCTTGCTAAATCCCCAGTTTTGTACAGTTTACTATTCCCTAGCTCCTCAAAGGGATTGGGGATAAATTTGGCATGGGTTAATTCTGGACGTTGCCAATAGCCTCTAGCTAGTCCTGCTCCCCCAATGTGCATTTCTCCAGGAACTCCTATGGGTACAGGTTGCAGATATTGATCTAAAATATAAACCTGAGCATTACTAATGGGTCGGCCAATGCTAACAGGTGCAACTGGGGTTAAAAGTTCTAAGGTGGTGACAACCGTTGCTTCTGTTGGTCCGTAACTATTAAACAATTGGGGGGCTGGGGAAAGATCAGCTACACAATTATGCCAATGTTGCACCTTTTCTAGTTGGACTTCTTCACCACCAATAATTACAGTTCTCAAACCTTCAGGAATGGGGGCATCTTCAGGGTTAAGTTCTGCTACTAACTGATGCCAGTATGCTGTGGGCAGATCCAAAACAGTCAATTGCCATTTTTGGCAATACCGCCAAAATTCATCACTGGAGTGGAGCATTTCTTCCGTGCGTAACACTAAGGTTGCACCAACGGACAGACAGGGAAAGATTTCCTCAATGGAAGTATCAAAGCAAACAGACGCAAACTGTAAAATCCTATCGCTGGTATTGATTCCATATTTATCAATGGCAGTGATTACAAAATTCATTAATGACCGATGTTCAATCATTACCCCCTTGGGTTTACCCGTAGAACCAGAAGTATAAATAATATAGGATAGGTGATGAAGTTTGACATCACTGTGCGGGTTAGCTGTGCTGTGTTGAGAAATGATTGACCAATCTGTATCTAAACAAATTGTTTTTCCTGTGTAATCTAGCCGTTGATTTGGGAATTTATCTTGGGTTAGCAAAATTCCTAGTTGCGTATCTGCGAGAATTTCAGCTATTCGCTCTTGGGGGTAGGATGGGTCAATAGGAACATAAGCGCCACCTGCTTTAATCACCCCAAGTAAGCCGATAATCATATCTAAGGAGCGTTCAATGCAGATTCCCACTAGGGTTTCTGGTTTAACTCCCAAACTTTGCAGATAGTGGGCTAATTGGTTGGCGCGATCGCTCAATTGACGATAAGTTAATTTTTGACCATCCTGTTCTACAGCTACAGCATCGGGTGTTAACTCTACCTGAGACTCAAACAACTTATGGATACAATTTTTCTGCGTATATTCTCTATGAGTCTGATTCCATTCCATCAATAATTCCTGCTGAGGCTGGTTTAGGATCGGTAATTCAGAAACTCGCTGCTCTGGGTTATCAACAATCCCTTTTAGTAAAACTTGATACTGATCTACCATCTGCTGGATTGTGGCAGCGTCGAATAAGTCAGCGTTGTATTCCCAAATAAGAGTAATTCCCTTATCTTTGCCATTTAGCTGGGAATGCGGAATCAACACAACATCAAGATCAAACTTTGTTGATTTGTTGCTGAGGGCTACATTCGTTGTGATGTTCAAGCCTGGTAAAGTTAAGTCTGGACGGGGAGAATCATGGAAGCTAAACATCACTTGAAACAGAGGATTATAACTTAAGTTCCGTATTGGCTTGATCACCTCCACGACCTTATCAAAGGGTAAATCTTCGTTAGCAAAGGCTTCCAGACTCACTTTGCGGACTCGACCCAGCAACTCCCGAAACGTGGGATTACCAGATAAATCGGTGCGTAAAACCAGGTTATTGACGATCATGCCAATTAATTGTTCTGTCTCGCGCATCCGCCGATTGGCAACAGCCGTACCCACACAAAGATCGTCCTGTCCAGTGTATCGGCGGACAATTACTAAAAATGCCGCCAAGGTCGTCATAAATAAGGTAATTCCCTCTTGACGGCTCAGAACTCTCAAGGATTCGCACAAAGTAATGGGCAACTCTAACCTGACTTGAGCGCCGTTGTAAGTTTGTTCTGCTGGTCGTGGGCGGTCATATGGTAATTCCAAGAGGGGCGGACTGCCGGATAACTGCTGCTGCCAGTAGGCTAATTGGGCTTGGGCTTCCTGGCTTTGCACCCATTCTCTCTGCCAACTCGCAAAGTCTACAAACTGGATTGGTAATTCTGGCAGTGGGGAGGGATGACCCTCACAGAAGGCTTGATAAAGTGCTAAAAACTCTTTCAAAAAGACGTTATTGAAAGACCAGCCATCATGAACCATGTGATGTTCAATGTGGACTAAAAGATGGTCTTGGTCATTCAACTTTAACAATAACCATCTGACTAAAGGCAATTTATCCAAGTAAAAGGGCTTCTTTACCTCTGCATCAAATAGACGTTGAATTTCTGCTTCTTGCTCTGACCCCGTAAATTTCTCGATGTCTACGACGTTTAATTCAATTGGTAAGGATGAGTGGATGACCTGAAATAACCGTCCATTGACTGCTGGAAAAGTTGTGCGGAAGATTTCATGTCTTTGCACAATCTCACTGAGACATTTTTTGAGGACTATGACATCGAGGTGTCCCTGAAATCTGAGAGTTGCTTGAGCTTGGTATGCTGTATTTTCGGGTGCTACTTCCTGGATGAAGTACACGCGCTCTTGAGCAAAGGAAACAGGTAACATTCCAGCCCGTGAAATCCTTTGTATAGCAGGACTTTGTAGTTTTTGTTCTAGGAGTTCATGCTGTTGAATGACACTAGCTAAACCCGCTACGGTAGGATTAGCAAAGATGTTTGCAAACGATAACTCAACTTGAAAACTGTCGCGTACACGGGAAAGGATTTGAGCCACTATCAGGGAATGTCCACCGAGATTAAAAAAGTTGTCATTAACTCCTATTTGCTCATAACCTAGTAAATCAGCCCAAATAGCCGCTAATTTTTCTTCAATTGGGTTACGAGGTGCAACAAAGCTTTCTTCTAAATCGGGGCGTGTGCGATCGCAAACTGGAAGATTCTGACGATCTACTTTGCCATTGGGGGTGAGGGGTAAAGAATCTAAAACGACAAATACCCCTGGAATCATGTATTGAGGTAGATTTTCTTGAAGTAAGTTTTTGAGGGTAGTAACAATTGCTTCCGGCTTTTGATTCAGAACCACATAAGCAAGCAGCCGTTTATCTCCAGGAATGTCTTCACGAGCAATTACCGCCGCTTGCTTAACATCTGGGTGTTGAATTAACAACTTCTCGATTTCATCCAATTCTATGCGGAAGCCGCGAATCTTGACTTGATTATCCACTCGCCCCAGAAACTCAATGTTGCCATCTGGTAAATAACGAGCTAAATCACCAGTTTTATATAATCTACTCCCTTCTGTCTTCTTAAATGGATTGGAAATAAATTTTTCCTTAGTTAATTCTGGACGGTTCAGGTAGCCTCTAGCTAACCCATCACCACCAATATATAATTCACCCGGAACGCCAATAGGAACTGGTTGAAGATTGTGATCAAGAATATAAATTTGTATATTAGCGATCGCCCGGCCAATGGTTGGTTGAGTTTCCCCAAAAGTACATTCTGCAACTGTGGCACAAACAGTTGATTCCGTTGGTCCATAAGCATTAAAGAAACGCCGCTCTTTTGACCATTGAGCGATCAATTTTGGATTACAAGCTTCTCCAGCAACGATGAGAGTTTGCAAGTTTGGCAATTCCTCTTTGGGCAAAGCTGCTAGTGCTGTGGGTGGTAGTGTGGCGTGAGTGATTGATTGTTGACGCAAAAATCGGATTAAGTCTATACCTGGACGCAAAGAATCTTGATTTCCCAGATAAAGACTAGCTCCAGAACACAAGGCCATCACAATTTCCGAAACTGAAGCATCAAAACTGAAAGAAGCAAACTGGAGAACACGGCTATTTTGGTTTACGCCAAACAGTTTTACTTGTGCTTGAGCAAGATTACATACCCCTCGATGCTGAATCATTACACCCTTTGGTGTGCCTGTAGAACCAGATGTATAAATCACATAGGCTAGATTTTCTGCCGTGACATCGCTAGTAGGATTTTCTTGATTTTGGCGAGTAATTAATTCCCAATCTTGATCTAAACAAACTGTTTTTGCACCACTGTCAGCAAAGCTTTCTACAAACTTTTGTTGTGTTAACAGCACTTGTACTTGTGAATCTGAAAGCATGAACGATAAACGCTCTTTGGGGTATGTGGGATCTAGTGGCAGATAAGCTGCACCCGCTTTGAGAATGCCCAACATTCCGATGATCATTTCTAGGGAACGCTCCACACAAATCCCTACCAGCACTTCTGGCTCAACACCCAAAGATTGCAAATAATGAGCCACTTGGTTAGCTCGGTGATTCAACTCTTGATAAGTAAGTTTCTGCCCCTCAAAAATGACAGCAATATTGTCTGGAGTTTTTGCCACTTGTGCTGCAAATAATTCATGTACACACAAATGTCGAGGATAATCTGCCCTGGTATCATTCCATTCTACCAATATTTTATGTCGCTCCTGCTCAGTTAAGGCAGAATAATCATCAACGTCATCATTAGAATCAATCACTATTTCTTGCATAAATTTAATTAAATGGTTGTCAATAATTAATCTTGGAAATCAAGCATCTCACAGCAGGATTGTAGGTTTTAGGTAAACTATTAATTCATCTAACTCTTGGGGGTTTTTCTATTAATTTTTTCTAAGAATTTATCGAGCTGTTGTTGATTGATTTTAGCAGCAGCAAAATCAGAAGGGGTATAGGTGGATGACTCCTTTGATTTGCAGTGAAGAATCAGGGTTCTTAATACTTCCATGAATCCCAGCCCGAACTTTTCAATACTCGCTCCCTTGTGAATTTTCTCGCTATAAGCAAACTCCATTTCTAACTTTCCTGAGTGAATCAATCCACTTATTGCCAAGAGATGGCTGCAATACCCCCGCTGACTTTGTTCTGATTTCCATTCTTTAACTGCTCCCAACATGGCAGAAGCAGACAGAACTTGATCAAATTGACCTAAATAATTAAAACTGATTTCTGCTTGAGGTAAAGTTTGGAATTTATTTTGAATTATGGAACTTGGATGTAAATATCGCAAGATACCATAGCCAATACCATGTTTAGGTAGGCGACGCAGTTGTTCTTTAACTAATTTCAAAGTTTCTGCTAACTGATTCCCCAACCCAAGGTTGAATTGTACAGGAAATAAAGTAGTAAACCAACCGACAGTCCGGGATAAATCTATATCTTCAAATAAGTCTTCTCGTCCATGTCCCTCTAAATCAACAATTAATGAATTTGCTCCTGTCCATTCATGAAAGCTTTGTGCTAATGCAGTCAACAAAATATCATTAATTTGTGTATTATAGGCAGCGGGAACATCCTGCAATAAGGCGCGGGTTTCCTCCTCATTTAAACAGAGAGTCAGAGAATTAGTAGCAGCTAGTGTATTTTCTGTTTTTTGGTCAGGATAATCTATGGGCAATGAAGTAATATTCCCCGCAAACTGGGATAACCAATAATCAATTTCTGTGGACAGGTTTTCTGATTGGCTATATGCTTGTAACTGATTTGCCCACTCTTGAAAGGAAGTTGTTTTGGCTGGTAATTTGATAGTTTCGCCACTACTAAGTTGCTGATAAGCCGTTGCTAAATCTTCCAGTAAAATCCGCCATGAAATGCCATCTACTACTAGGTGATGAATAATAATTAGTAATTGACTTGGCCGATTAATTCCTCGGTTAAACAGCGCAACTCGGACAATTTCCCCTGATGATAAATTCAAGCTGGCTTGAAGTTCGGACTCTTTGGTTTTAATTACAGTTTGTTGTTCCTCTAAAGACAATGCCGACAAATCTATAAGCATAAACGGCACTGTTTCTTGGGTTGTAGCATTAATATGTTGCGGGGGGTGGCTTTCAAGAACAAAGCATGAACGCAAAATATCGTGATGCGATAATAATTTTTGCACTGCTTGTTTTAATAAGTCTGGCTGTGTTATTGATGGAATCTCTAACAAGGCTGATTGATTAAAGTAATGAGCATCGGGGAAATTTTGCTCGAAAAACCAATGTTGAATAGGCATTAGCGGTATTGAACCTGTAACTAATCCCTGATTGGCTTTAATTTGCCGATTTGTGCCGACAACATTGGCTAACTCGGCAATAGTTTGATACTGAAACAGTTGTTTGGGAGTCAGTTGTAATCCGGCTTGATTCGCTCTAGAAATCATCTGAATACTGATGATTGAATCACCACCCAATTCAAAGAAATTGTCGTGAATGCTGATATTCGGTTGTCTTAAAACTTCAGCCCAAATTGCGACTAACTTTTCTTCTATGGGAGTCTGAGGCGCAACAAATCCTGCCGCTAAATTGGTGTCAGTAGTATCTGGGATTGGTAAAGCACGATGGTCTACCTTGCCGTTAGGAGTCATTGGTAGTTGATCTAATGGCACAAAGGTAGCAGGAATCATGTATGGAGGCAACTTCTGTTGGAGAAATTGGCGGATTTGCTCCAATTGGACTTGTGCTTGATTACCAATGATGTAGGCGACAAGACGCTTATTGCCAGGAATGTCTTCACGGGCAATGACGACGGCTTGATTCACCTGGGAATGTTGATTTAATATTGTTTCAATCTCACCAAGTTCAATCCTAAAACCACGAATTTTTACTTGAGAATCTATCCGTCCCAGGTATTCTAGGTTGCCATCAGGTTGATAACGAACTAAATCCCCGGTTTTGTATAATCTACTTTCCTCTGTGTTGACAAAAGGATTTTTAATAAATTTTTCTGCGGTCAATTCTGGCAGGTGCAAATAACCCCGTGCCACACCTGCACCACCAATATGGAGTTCTCCTGGTACTCCGATGGGAACGGGTTGCAAGTATTTATCTAAGACATATACTTGTACATTGCTAATAGGTTTACCAATGGGGATTTCCTGACGATGGAGAGTATTGTCTGATAATTGACTCAAAGTGGCAATTACAGTGGTTTCCGTTGGACCATAGCTATTAACTAATTTTGGATAATTACCTACCCATTTATGCCATGTTGCTACTTTTTCAGGTAGCGCTCTTTCTCCACCAATTATTACTAGTCGTAATGTTTCTGGTAAGGATAAATTGCCATTGGCTAATTCATTTACTAGCAAATGCCAGTAGGCTGTTGGTAAATCCCATACTGTTAGTCCCCAATTTTGGGACTGCTGCACAAATGCAGACACAGACTGTAACATTTCTTCTGTCCGCAGCACTAAGGTAGCACCACTGCCTAAACAGGGATAGATTTCTTCGGCGGCGGTATCAAAACTAATGGAGGCAAATTGGAGAACCCTATCGGTGGGGATGATTTGATATGCGGCGATCGCAGTTTGAGTAAAATTAACTAAGGAATGGTGTTCAATCAGCACTCCTTTGGGTTTGCCTGTGGAACCTGATGTATAGATGACATAAGCTAAGTTGGTGGCTGCTACTGCCTGGTCAGGGTTTTCTTGACTTTGGGTAGCAATTACAGTTCTTTCGGTATCTAAACAAACTATTTCTATGTGATGATCGGCGGCGATGGTTGCCCATTGTTGCATTGTTACCAGAATTGGTAGTTGAGCATCATTGATTATATCGCTCAATCGTTCGGCGGGATAGGCAGGATCTAAGGATACATAAGCGCCCCCTGCTTTGAGGATTGCCAAAAGTCCCACGATCATCTCAAAGGAACGTTCAATGCAGATGCCAACTAATGTATCGGGTTTTACTCCTAAGTTTTTCAGGTAGTGCGCCAGTTGATTAGCTTGTGTATTTAATTCTCCATAGGTAAGTTTTTGATGATCAAATATCAGTGCTACTGCATCAGGATTTTTGTCTACCTGTTCTTCCACTAACTGATGAATACATTTCCCTTGAGGATAAGCTGTTTTAGTCTCGTTCCAGTTAATTAATAATTGATGCTGCTGCTCTTTTGTGAGGAGGGGATATTGGGAAATTCGTTGATCAGGGTTAGCCACAATCTCTGCTACTAACGTTTGATATTCACCCGTCATCCGTTCAATGGTGGTGACATCAAACAGGTCACTATTATATTCCCAAACAAGAGTTATGCCCTCTGTTTCTATTCCTTTGGCTTCTTCTTGAGAATTGCGCCCTACCCGTTGTTCAGAACGAGGCATCACAACAACATCAAGATCGAATTTGGCTGATTTATTGTTGAGTGTCTCATGCTGTTTAATGCTCAATCCAGGTAGATTCAAATCAGGTAAAAGAGCATCATGGAAGCTGAACATCACTTGAAATAGAGGATTGTAGCTGAGATTTCTTTCTGGTTTGAGAATTTCTACAACTTTATCAAAGGGTAGATCTTCGTTAGCGTAACCTTCCAAGGTGACATTACGCACTTGAGCCAGAAGTTCTCGAAAGGTGGGGTTGCCAGATAAATCTGTGCGGAGGACGATGTTATTAACAATCATGCCAATTAACCCTTCTGTCTCTCGCCAACGGCGATTAGCTACCCCAGATCCCACGCAAAGGTCTTCTTGTCCGGTGTAGCGGTAGAGCATGGTCACAAAAACCGTAAACATACTCATAAATAAAGTCACCCCTTCTTGACGACCCATTTTTCTCAGGGCTTCACAAACATCTAGGGGCAGTTCCATGCGTACCATGCCGCCTTGGTAAGTTTGCTCGACTGGTCGCGGGCGATCGCCTGGTAACTCTAATACAGGAGGACTACCAGCTAATTTTTGTTGCCAATATTTTAGTTGGGCTTGTGCTGGTTCTGTTAACACCCACTGTCGTTGCCAATGGGCAAAATCGGCAAACTGGAGTGAGGGTTCAGTTAGGGGTGAGGGTTTTCCTTCTGAATAGGCTTGATATAATGTTAATAATTCTCGCAAAAATAAATTGAATGACCAACCATCATGAACCATGTGATGTTCAACATGAACTAACACATATTCTTGGTCGCTTAATTTTAATAATGTCCAACGAATTAATGGTAATTGACTAATATCAAAAGGCTCGTGAACTGCAATCTCTGTTAATTTTTGTACTTCCGATTCCTGTGCTGATTTGGGAAAATTTGACAGATCAATTACTGGTAATTTTACAGGTTGAGGTGGATGAATTAATTGTACCAACTTGCCCTCTACTGCCGGAAATGTCGTGCGGAAAATTTCATGACGACGCAAAATTTCGCTGAGACTTTCTTCTAGAATATCTATGTTTAAATTGCCCTTGATTCGCAAACTCTCTTGAAATTGGTAAGCAGTCATGGAGGGCGCTAATTGCTCAATAAAATACACTCGTTCTTGGGCAAAAGAAACAGGTAAATAACCCTCTCTGGAAATCGGCGTAATTTTGGCTAGGGGTAATGGTTGTTGTAGTTGCTGCTGCTGGATAATTACCTTAATTAAATCGTTAATCGTCGGGTTTGCAAAAAGTTGTCCAAAGGATAATTCAATTTGGAAAACATCCCGAATTCGAGACACAATTTGTGTGGCGATTAGCGAATGACCGCCTAATTGGAAAAAATTATCATCAATACCAATCTGTTCTACACCAAAAACCTTACCCCAGATTTGGGCAAGAGTTTCTTCCTGTGAGTTGCGCGGTGCTACAAAGGTTTCTTGAATATCAGGTATGGGAAGTGCTTGACGATCAATTTTCCCATTGGGAGTCAGAGGTAAAGCGTCTAGGGAAACAAAGACACTTGGGATCATGTAGCTGGGTAGCTGGTTTTTCAGGAAGCTGGGCAGCGTTGTACAGTTAATTTCCTCTTTTGATGATGGGACAATATAAGCTACCAAACGTTTGTTTCCAGGAACATCTTCCCGCAGAATAACTATGCTTTGAAAAACTTGGGGATGTTGATTGAGGAGGGATTCAATTTCTTCTAGTTCAATGCGGAAGCCGTTAAATTTTATTTGATTGTCAATTCGTCCTAAAAATTCTATGTTGCCATCTGGTAAATACCGTCCTAAATCACCAGTTTTATATAATTTTGAATTGTCAAGGGGATTTTTAATAAACTTTTCTGCGGTCAGTTCTGGGCGGTGCAAATAGCCCTTTGCAAGTCCAGCACCACCAATGTATATTTCTCCTATGGTTTCAGTCGGAACTGATTCCAGGTTTTGATCTAAGATATAAATTTCGATATTATCCCCCATTGGTTTACCAATAGGTATTTCTGTTCTTTCTAGTTGGGTGGCACTCAAACTGGATAAACAGCAAATTGAAGCAGCAACGGTAGTTTCAGTGGGACCGTAGCTATTAATTAACTGAGGGAAATTTCCGACATTCTTGAGCCACATTTTCACTCGTTCTGGTAATACCCGTTCTCCGCCAATAATTACTAAGCGTAGTGATTCAGGTAATGCTATGGGATTCATAGCTAATTCATTTACTATTAAGTGCCAGTAAGCTGTCGGTAAATCCCAGACAGTTATTTGCCAATCTTGAGATTGCTGTACAAATGAGGAGACGGAACTTATCATTTCCTCAGTTCGTAGAACTAAAGTTGCACCACAACTTAAACCAGGATAGATTTCTTCAGCGGCAACATCAAAACTGATCGAGCTAAATTGGAGAATTCTATCGCCCGTGGATATGTTGTATTGAGCTATCGCCATCTGGGTAAAATTCACCAATGAATGGTGTTCAATCATTACCCCTTTGGGTTTTCCCGTTGACCCTGATGTGTAGATGACATAAGCCAAATGATCAGGTTTAACTGTATTCACAAGATGGCGATTCCTAGGTCGCGCTTCGCTATCACTATGATCAAAAATTGCATCATGTTGACTATCCAAACAAATAATTGTCCCTGAATAATCAGATATTAAAGTGGACCATTTTTCTTGCCTTACCAACACAGAGATTTGAGCATCTTGTATCATGTAGTTCAATCTTTCTGCTGGATAATTAGGATCTAGCGGCAGATACGCTCCCCCAGCTTTGAGAATTCCTAATAAACCCACTATCATCTCTAGGGAGCGGTCTAGACAAATTCCTACAAGTACCTCAGTTCCTACCCCTAGTTTTTGCAAATAATTAGCCAGGAGGTCTGTTTGCAAATCTAATTCCTGGTATGTCAGTTGCTTATCCCTAAACACGACAGCTATTGCTTGCGGAGTTCGAGCAACCTGGGCTTTAAATAACTCATGAATACATTGTTTCAACATAAGTTTACGGGTTGTTGAATAAGTTGTTGGTGATAGCGTAGCGTGACGTAAGTCATAGGGAACAGTTTCAACTAAGATATTTTACAACACACTGCGTTGCATTCGCATCCTGGATCATTTTTTGTTAGAAAATAATGGCCTTTGAGAGTGTGACCCGAAAAAATCAGACCCACAGGCCATTTTTCTATTCTCACTATAGCGGTATGCACTTGGTAAATAATTGGACAAAATCAATTACACAAAAATCTGGACTGAAATCCTCGATTGGCAAAAGATTGGTAAATAACCAATATGCAATTAATTCTGTCTTGGCACTTACTATTCGCTCTTAAATGTTACCCAATTTAATAGTGAAATTATTCGTTTTCATCAACAATTTCCACTATTCTGGGTTCTGAAGCTGGTTCTGTGGAAGTAGAACTTACTGAACTTAGATGATCTTTCAATTTAGCTTTTAGCTCGTCTGAAATGGGTAGCTCTTCAATTTCCTTGATAAGTAATGTTTCTGACTCGGTTTTGAGCCGTTCTGAATAAACGGCCTTAATAATAGCTTCAATCCCGTATGCAGCAACACTATCTCCTACAACTGTTGTCAGACCAAGTAACCCTATACCACCAAGGATGCCCAAGGGTCCGCCTATTGCTGTGAGCGCAGCAACAATAGCAGCATTACTACCTGCTGATGTGACTGCTAAAATTAATAGAATTACGCCTGGAAGACCCAGACCAGCAAGTTTTTTTGCGATTTCGTCCATTTTGATCACCTAAAGTCCTGATATTGTTGGTTGAAACTTTTCTAGTGGGAATGAAATTGGAGTCTTGATATGGCAAGAAACCGATTCTAGAATTTATACTAAGTTAGCTAAAAGTCATTCGCTTTCAAATCAATTTTTAACATTTCCCTCCCTATTCACCTTAAATTTATAGCCATTCTCAATAATTTGGGACTTACACACTACAAGAATTAACCATCATTTGCATCTGTGAAAACTATACAACCTATTTGGTATTTTCTGTCCATACGTAAGTTTTATGATTAATCAAAAAACACTACAAATCAGGAAATTTAGAAAAGTCAAAAACATGACGATGAACTGATAGCTAGAATAACATTTCCATGCATAGTAATTCAGCAATATGAAATAAAATAGTAGCTTTATTATTACTCAAAAAGGTGTCCAATTTCCTATTTGAAGGTTGAAATACCTACTTTTCCTAGCGAGGGTAAATAGGGGCTGCTGAATAAAGCTAGAACTGAGATATATCAAGAGTTTGAAGGTAAAAAAGGTGAATCAGGTGCAAGGAATAAGGGTTGAAATTAGCAAAAACCTATCACTTGGATTCAATACTATTCTTCTCTTCTCTTCTTCTAATTCTTCCTCCTGACCCTTCGACAAGCTCAGGGCATCGCTCCTGACCCTTCGACAAGCTCAGGGCATCGCTCCTGACCCTTCGACAAGCTCAGGGCATCGCTCCTGACTCCTGACTCCTAGCCCTCACAGACAACTTTTTCAGCAAACCCTAAATAGTTTTTGCTTTCTGAACTCAGATGATTTTTCAATTTGAGTTTTAACTCGTCTGAAATGGGTAGCTCTTCAATTTCTTTGACAAGCAATCTCACTGACTCAGTTTTGATTCGTTCTGAATAGACGGACTTAATAATAGCTTCAATCCCGTATGCAGCAATTGCATCTCCTAAAACTTTTGTCAGTCCGAGTAAACCTATCCCTCCGACAATGCCAAATGGTCCGCCTACTGCTGTAATGGCAGCAACAATACCAGCATTACTACCTGCTGATGTGACTGCTAAAAGGAGAAGAATTACGCCCGGAAGACCTAGACCTGCAAATTTTTTCACAATTTCATCCATTTTATCACCTAGCATTCTCGTATTGTGGGTTAAATATTTTTTATTTCCCTCTTTTTTAGATTTATTTTTCATCCAGAAGGTGGCTAATTTTCCCCTTTATGGCTGATATTGCCACTGTTCTTGGCGAGGCCAAATAGTTTTTACCTGTAGGATCGCCACTACGTCCTTTAAAGTTGCGATTGGTTGCATAAACTCCTGTTTCTTCTTTATCTAACACCCCCATTCCAGAATTAATACAAGCTCCACAACCTGACTTGAGAATCTGTGCGCCTGCTTGTGCAAAAATTTCCAGATAACCCAAGGCTTCAGCTTGTTCACGAATCTCTACGGAAGCAGGGACCACAAACAAGCTCACGCCATCTGCCAGTTGACGACCTTGTAAAACTTCAGCAGCCTGGGCTAAATCATAAAGCTTGCCCCCCGTACAAGAGCCAATAAAAGCTTTGGTAATCGGAGTCTCCTCTAACTGGCTAATAGGTATGACCTGATCTGGTTTTGGAGGACGGGCAACTTGTGGTTCTAAATTACTGAGGTCAAATTGATATACTTTTTCGTATTCAGCATCAGGATCGGCAATCATTTCTACAAACCCTTGTGTAGAACGACTTCTGACATAATTTCGGGTTGTTTCATCAGGAACAATTAACCCACAGACTGCACCACACTCAATAGCCATATTAGCTAAAGTCAATCGTTCATCAAAAGGTAGTTGTGCGAGTATTGATCCTCTAAACTCCATTACCTTACCGGTAGCACCAGCACAACCAATTTGACCTAAGATAAACAAGATAATATCTTTGGCACTAATATGGTGCGGTAGAGTTCCCGATAAATCAAATACTAATGTTGATGGAACACGAATCCACATATCCCCCATAGCATAGATATTCGCCATATCCGTAGTTCCCACTCCTGTGGAAAAAGCTCCTAATGCTCCATAGGTGCAGGTATGGGAATCTGTGCCGGCAATGATCATCCCTGGTCGGACAAATCCTTTTTCTGGAAGTAAAACGTGACAGATACCTGCGGCTTCCCCTGGGGAAACTACATCAAATAAGTAACATTCTTGGTCTTTGGCAAACTGAACCATCTGTTGATACATGAGTTCAGCTTTGTGATCAACACGGATGTCATTGACTTGGATGAAGTGATCTGCGACTAAAACTACCCGTTGAGCATCCCACAGCTTTGCATCTTCTCCATAGTGTTTATAAAATATTTTAGCGACAGGGCTGGCCACAGCATCGTGGGATAGGGCTAAATCAACTTGAGCAAAAACCACTTCTCCTGGAGTGACGTAGGTATTACCAGAGGATTTGGCTAAAAGTTTTTCCACTAAAGTCATGGGTCGCGGGGAAGTCGCGCTGGCAGGAATGGTAATTTTTCCCTGACGACGCTTTTGATTAAAAGGTATCAATCCACCGGCTGCGGCGATCACATTAACTACCGGATTCTCTGGTTTTTCTCCTAAAATTTCCAGGGGAAGTCCAATATTAATGCTATTGCGATAAAAAATTTCTGCGAACGATTTCGCCCGAATCAGTTCTATTCCGGCAGCTTTGATGGCAATGGGGGCAATTTCTCGACTAGAACCACAGCCGAAATTTTCTCCGGCTTCAATCACATCGTATTTTAGTAACTCCCCTACTCCAATGAGATGTTCTAAAGCATAGTGTTTCAAATTATCAGGGTCATCATTTGTCGCCCGGTTGGCAGGCATAATATCATCAGTATTGATATCATCACCTAAGTATAAAATCTGTTTGATACTACTCATAAAGCCCCCGGAATTGAGAATGTTGTTAGCTGGAAAGTTCTTCTAGTAAAAGGTCAATTAATTTTTCAGTATTGACAAATATTTCAGAGCCTTGGGGAAACAAATCGGCTGTCCGATATCCTTCAGATAACACTTGCTCTTGCGCTGCTATAATTCGTTGGGCAGCACCCACTTCCCCCCATTGCTGAAGCATTAAAACACAAGCTCCAAGAGTTCCTAGAGGATTAGCAATTCCTTTGCCAGCAATGTCTGGGGCTGTACCGTGAATGGCTTCGTATAGTCCAAATCCATCAGCATTCAGACTGGCTGACCCTAATAAGCCAATAGATCCAACTAAAGCTCCACCAATATCGCTCAGAATATCTCCAAACATATTGCCCGCCAAAACTGTATCAAATCTCTGGGGATTAAGAACCATTTGCATGGCTAAGTTGTCTACCAGCATTGGTTCAACAACAACACCTGGAAACTTGATTGCTTCTTCTTGGACTATACGAGTCCATGGCAAATGAGGCAAAGCATTTTCTTTGTGAGCTACGGTGAGCAATCCTCTTCGCTCTTGGGCTTTTTGTAAAGCTATACGAGCGATTCGTCGAATCTCTTCATCGTAGTAGAGCATGGTATGGTAGCCATAAGCTCCCTTTTCATCTGAAGAACGTCCAGCCGGTCCAAAATAAATCCCACTAACTAATTCTCGAATGATTAGTATATCGAGTCCTTGAACCTTTTCTGGCCGAAGGCTAGATTTATGCACTAAACTATCAATAATCCGAATTGGACGCAGATTGCAAAAAAAGTCATAGTGCTTTCGCAGTTCTAGGAGTCCCCCTTGGCTAACCGCACCAAATACAATCCCATTAGCTCCATCGCACAGTTGGACAGTGGCTTGAGGGAAATAACTACCCATTTGCAAGAAGGCAGTTGCACCAAGCCAACCATAGTCTACCCGCAAGGTAAATCCTTCAATTTTAGCGACGTGTTGAAGAATTTGCAAGGAAGCTTCTACAACTTCTGGACCAATTCCTTCCCCCGGTATGGCGACAATCCGATAAGATGGCTTACTTAAAGACCCCATTTTTCCGTATTTGTTAAGTGAACTACCCTGTAAGTCTTACGGACAGGGCTTCCCAATTCATCGGGAATAGCCTCTCTTGTCTTAGTAGTTCTGTTGGCCTGAGAGTTAGACATTCCCCCCAAGGACAGGAGTCCTGATTCCCAAGACACTTACCTATTAGCTTGGAAGTCTCTTACGGCGTTGGTACTAATAAGGATTAATACATCTTTAAATTGTTAAAGCTGAACTTCCCTCAGTAAAAACATTGACAATTTTGAAAATAGCATTGATTTGGCACTTTTCGTCGTATGAAAATACCAAGAATTATTGCTGACTACGGCAGGCTAGAAGCACAACCAAAAATATAATAATAGACAATCTAATATATGACAATACCTTAGCTAAAGATAATTTTTGGCAAAACTGCCAACAATAAGCTTAAACACAGGACTTACATGGGATTTCTCACAAAGAAAGGAAAAAAATCTGGAGATGATTTCTTAGTGAGGGCTTCAGCCCGCAAATGGGGCATAAATTCCTCACTACGAACTTTAAATTATTCAAGCCGTTCTACTTAACCTAACAACTCAATGTTAGAAAAGATGAAATCTTGAATAGAAATGCGTTCTGCGATTTCCGTGCGGATTTCCCGACGGTTAAGAATGTAGTAATTTCCTACCTTCTCATATTCATCAGTAAAATCGCTTTTACCGCCCTTTTGAGCGCCGGTTTCGGGGTCATGATAAACAGAATTGTATGTGTGAGAAAGATATCCTTCTCCAGTGTCGTGACTGCTGAAAGTGTCAATAGTCACAAAAGTACCGTGAATTAAACGGTGAACGTGGCAAACTTCATTGTTACGCACTTTGTACTTATCTCCTTCTGACTTTCCACCAACAAAAATTTCGACTGCGCCGGTTGCGTCAGTTTCACCGGGTCTAAAAGTATTTGCGCCGTGGGTTTGTTCAAAAGCGCGACGGACACGGTGAACGGCGATTTCCCAAGCTTGTCCGTGAATGGCTTTTTTAGCAGCTTCGTCTTCCACATTCAGAACTTCTGCCTTCATATTGGCATCAATCACCACTTGACCTTTGATCACTTGGTCATCATACTTATAAGTAATATCTGCGGTATAGCCAGGGAAATTTTCATCCCAAGTATAACGGTTTTGATAAGCAGCCTGAAAAAGTTCTTGGGCTGAGATTTGAGTAACTGTCATCGTGCTTGTCCTCTGGTTACAAGTTAAAATAGCTTTTTATCGTTGCTGGTATTAGCATAGAGGTAATTATCGAGGTTCGCATAGACCCCAAATGGGTACACTTATGGCTAAAACTCTCCACGCCATTTTTCAAGCGATCGCTAATGTCCAAAATGAGCAAGAATTAAAACTAGCTCTCATGGATACCATTGGCGACCATTTTGCAGTACAACATTGGGGTATGGATCTCCTAGGTGACCAATTAGATACTCAAATTGAAATTCCCGCTGTCTGCTTAGAAGCTAACCCCATTGGGCGTTATGTTGTCGAACGTCACGCCCCCACCCATGAACAATTAATTTTATCCCCAGAAGACTGGAAAAACTATTGCACTCGTCACGAACACGTAATGACTGGTCCGATAGTTTGTAATGGTCAATTAGTGGGGACTTTAAACTTTGCTCGTGACCCCGGAAGTCAGCCTTTTGATAGTAATGATTTAGCTGATTTAAGTGCAGTTTGTTTACATTTATCAGCGAAAATGGCCACACTCCAAGCAACACCAAAAACCTTTGCATCTGCTGGTAATTGTCCTCTCACAGCGCGAGAATTAGAAATTGCCAAATTAGTGGCTCAAGGTTTAACTAATGGGGAAATTGCCGTTAAATTATGGATTACTCAAAATTCTGTCAAGCAAGCTTTAAAAAGGATGTTCCGTAAATTAGAGGTTTCTACTCGTGCGGAAATGGTGGCAAAACTACAAGATAGATTAGTTTCCTAATAGCTATAAGTAGATCATAATAAAATGATAGATTATAGATACCCGACTTCTTAAATAAGTCGGGTATCTGAGTATTCAAATATATTACTCTTTTGCTACAGTTAATATCAAAATATTTTGTTAATGTCAAAAGAAATCCGATTATATTTTGATAATTGTAGGTTGGGTTAAGCGACAGCAACCCAACAAAATTTCAGAAATGTTGTCTTGATTTATAAACATAGTTTTATTCTATTATGCACAAATTATTAACTGGATCTTTGAGTACAGAAAAATTGACAGTAAAAATCCCCAACTTACCTCTATCATTAGCAGGATTAAAGTTGGTACAAATGTCAGATTTTCACTATGATAATGGTCTATTATCAGAAAAAATGTTAACAGAAGCAATTGCAGTTAGTAATGCCACAAAACCAGATTTAGTTATTTTAACTGGCGACTATGTTAACACAATTGCTAAACCAATTCATCAACTAGCACTAAGATTAAAAAATCTAGAAAGTCGCTATGGTGTCTATGCTATCCTTGGCAATCATGATATTTGTTATCCCAGTTCAAAATCAGAAATTACAAATGCTTTAACAAATGTGGGGATTAATGTACTTTGGAATCAAATTGCTTACCCAGTTGGAGAAAAATTACCTCTAGTGGGATTAGCGGATTTTTATGCCAAAGAATTTAATCCAGAAGCAATTATGAATCAACTTGATTCTACTACACCTCGGATTGTCTTATCTCATCACCCAGATACAGCCGAAATCCTCAAAAAATGGCGGGTAGATTTACAATTATCTGGTCATAGTCACGGTGGACAAATCGTAATTCCTGGACTGGGACCCGCAATGATTTACTATGCAAAAATAGTCAAAAAAATCCCCAAAAAAATTCGGCGTAAATTACCATTTTTACGGAAAACCCATTCTATATTACGCCATTGGCAATGGTCACAGGGTTTACATAAAGTGGGAAATAATCAATTATATGTAAATCGAGGTCTAGGAACTTATTTCCCCGGACGGTTATTTTGTCCACCAGAGGTTACTATTATTACTTTGGAAGTCTCTCCATGAAGATTTATAGAATAATAGACCGCAGATAAACGCAGATAAACGCAGATGAAGACGGATGAATAATTTCTTCCTTTGCGCCTTTGCTCCTTTGCCCCTTTGCGCGAAACAAAAACAATATAGTACAATAGAAAATTAGCATCAAATTGTGATTTTTTATGTCTGCTACGCCGTTTGTATCTCAGCTAGATTCTCCTAACTCCACTAAATCTCAACTTCTTCCCCCTCTCCTTGGTGCTTCCGTGACGGAGTTAACTGCTTGGGTACAGCAGCAGGGACAACCGAGTTATCGGGGTAAGCAATTGCATGATTGGATCTATAATAAGAGTGTGCGATCGCTCGCTGATATTTCTGTATTTCCGAAAAATTGGCGTTTGCAAGTTGCAGATGTTCCCATAGGTCGTTCTTCTCTACATTACCGTTCTGTTGCCCCCGATGATACCGTCAAATATCTCCTCAAATTGACTGACGGGGAAATTGTGGAAACAGTGGGTATTCCCAGCGATAAACGCTTAACAGTCTGCGTTTCTACTCAAGTTGGTTGTCCTATGGCTTGTGATTTTTGTGCGACTGGGAAAGGTGGTTACAAGCGTAATCTTACCCGTGCGGAAATTGTTGATCAAGTCCTGACTGTCCAAGAGGATTTTCAAGAACGGGTGAGTAATGTGGTATTCATGGGCATGGGTGAACCATTGTTGAATACGGAAAATGTGCTTTTAGCGATTAAATCCATTAATCAAGATCTGGGAATTGGTGCGCGATTTATTACACTGTCTACTGTAGGTATCCGCGATCGCATTCTTGAAGTCGCCCAACACCAACTACAAATTACCCTCGCTGTCAGTCTCCACGCACCCAACCAAGCATTACGAGAACAACTCATTCCCAGCGCCAAACCCTACCCCATAGAAGACTTACTGGCAGAATGTCGAGAATATGTAGAAATAACTGGACGCAGAGTTAGTTTTGAATATGTTCTTCTCGCTGGAGTCAACGACTTACCCGAACACGCTTTAGAACTATCAAAACGTCTGCGGGGTTTTCAAAGTCACGTTAACTTAATTCCCTATAATCCCATTCAAGAAGTAGATTATAAAAGACCAACCCGTGAGAGAATAGAAGCCTTTGTTAATGTTCTTCAACAACAAAATACTGCGGTTAGTGTCCGTTATTCTCGCGGTTTAGAAGCTGATGCTGCTTGTGGACAATTAAGAACAACAAAAAGGTAATTATAATTGTCAATTATTTCCTAGCATAAATTCCTGGTGCATAAGCCTCAATTACTTTACCGGTGCGGGTGCAAGTTATCATTAGGTAATCGCAACTAGGGCATTGTGTCCGCGTAATTTGACTATCAGAAATATAGTGACGTTCAGCAGCACTACCGCAATTTGGGCAATGAATCTTTTGTGATACTTGCATTTTAAAACCCCTGGATTTAATAATTTTTTAGAAAAAGTGACAAAAATTGTTTAATTGTTGTGAATGTGAAAAATTTGATATCTTCGGTCATTATCTTAAACCTGATAATTATTATCATCATACCTGAGATATATAAATTTACTTTAGATGTAACTTTCCTTAGATTAGCAGTGATCCCTATGGTGCAATCCTTGAGATAGTCTTGTTTATTCTTGTGGAAAAATAAATTATTTTTCCATTCAAGCGTTACCAAATAGAAAAAACTGTAATCAAAGTCACAAAATCAATAGTTTTATATTTAATTAATATTTGCACAGACCACATACCTATCCCACCAGTCATACAATTATTGTGGGGTGGGCTTCTAGCCCGTCCATTTAGTATTTAGGGAACATCAAAAAATAAATTACCCAATTTTGTGGGATGGGCATCCTGCCCGTCCTTGATGATTAGCGGGCAAGACTTGTACTGAGCTGGTCGATAGCGCAGCGTGGCGTTAGCCATAGTATGCCCGCACTACAAGAAATTTTTGGGTATTTTTTTAATTGGAAGTCCCTTATACTAGATACTAGGAAAATATATTAGTCCGTTTTAACGGACTTGAGCTATGAGACAGGGAATTTATTCCCTGACGGTTGTGGAAGGCAACAGATAAGCCGTTTTGAGTATAATTGTATTTACCTACTTAACCATGAATAAAAAAGTAAGTAGTCATCCCAAAAGCTACCACAATCACGAATTTCCGCACCAAGCTGGGTTCTAGTCTGCGGGCAAAATGAGCGCATAAATAACCACCCAGAGAACCACCAACCGCCATGATCATAACTTGATGCCAAGCAATCAAATTAGCGAACATAAAAGGAATAATTGCCACACCATTAATGCAACTACCCAATAAAGTTTTAAAAGCATTAATAGAGTGAATATTTTTCATCCCTAAAAAGGTTAAAGTTGCTAACATTAAAATGCCTATACCCGCACCGAAAAACCCACCATATATAGAGATTGCCAATTGAGAAACTAGGAGAATAAATAAAGGTGGAGGTGCAGAAACATCATTTTTACTCTGAAGTTGCAGCCAGCTTTTTAGAGATTCACTAAATGTAAATATCAATGTTGCTGATAGTAACAAATAGGGCAGCATCTTTTTAAATACATCCGGTGATGTGTATAATAAAGCTACAGAACCAATGACACCACCAACTAAACTGGTACCAGCTAGTAATAATAATTGTCGTTTTTCGATGTTTAAATCTCGACGATAAGCTCCTGCACTAGCTATAGCTGCTATCCACAGTGCAGTATTATTTGTAGCATTAGCGTTAATTGGGGCGATACCTGTAAATATCAGGGTAGGAAAGGTAATAAAACTGCCACCACCCGCTACAGCATTGAGTCCACCGGCAATAAATGCGGTGCTGAACAGAAGTAAGCTATGGATTAAAGTTAAATCTTGCGGCATTTTCTGTAATTAATAAACTCAGTTATACTGTTGTACAATAAAATACTGTAAGTTTATCGAATTATAGTTGATTTATTTTCTGGGTGCTGTTAAACCGGGGTAAATTCTCGAAGGTAGTCCAGGAGTTGTTATCAACCCAGGAGAACCAACTCTCCCATAGTTGGGATTATTAGTTAATGATTGAATAACTTGGGGATTCAAGCCTAATTGAGGTAAGTTAAACTGCTCTGTGGCTGTTCTCCCTAAATTTGATAATACACCAAGGTTTGTTAAATTTGTCCCAAAATTAAATGCTCCAGGTTGAGTTAGATTTGTGAGTAAATTAGTATCAATCTTGCCACCAGTAATGGCGATATTTCCGGCTTGGGTAAAGTTATTAATTTTCTGAAGAGAAGAGACAACACCATTGATAGTTATAGGCGTATTATTAAAAAGTAGAGAATTACCATCAGCAGTTTGTGATCTCCCAGTTATTAAACCAGATAAAGTCCCAATTGTCGGTTGACCATTTTGGAGAATACCTGCTAAATTACTAACTTCTTTTAATTGTCCAGTCCCTTGAAAATTAGATATTCTACCAATGTCAGTTTCTAAATTAAATGAGTTAACATCTAACCCAGTTAATCCATTAAAAACAGGTACTATGGGATTGTCATAGTTATAATTCAGATTTCCAGATAGATTACCACCTTGAATCATGATTTGCCCTTGAACAGGTAAACTAGCAGCTAAAATATAACTACTAAATATTCCCACTTTTAAAATATTACTAATAGATTTAGTCCACATTTTTTTTGCAACTCCTATTATAGAAAAATTTGTATTTTAATTGGTAAGAATATATCTTTAGAAACTAAAAGTTGTTCGGAGAACACCAATGGTAATCATGTCGCTATTCGGGCTATGTCTTGGCTCAAATATCAAGATTACACCAGGAGTAATATTAATATTATTTGACATTCGATAACGATAAAAAGCTTCTACATGAGTAGTAGTTCCTGGTTGTCCTCCCGCACTACCAAGAGAATCTTTAAGAATACCTGGAAGATTATTACCTGTTGGTAAATCACTACTAACAATTTTCGGAGGTTGTCCGACATAAATCCCCCCCAAATTTCCTTGTCCCAATAAATCGGGAAGGTTAAGAAAAGCCATCCAATTATTAGTTTTTACACTCCCTGATTGTCCAGGTATGCGAGAAGTCGTAAAACCGCCCCAACCACCAATTGTCAACTTAGGATTAACCTGCCAAGATGCAGTAGCACCAAAAGCATCAGTTGTCAGGGGACTAGTAGAAGTAGGTGTATAAGCCAATAAATCATCACCAATTCCAGTTCCTAAAAATCCTGTAGTCGAGTAGGAATTAATATAATTTAGTGCTAAATCAATGTTATTAGTAGGAGCAAGATTTAATTGCACTCCGGTGGCATTTCCCCCATTAAATAATCCGGCATTTTGGCTACTATCGGCGGGTTTATTTGCTGTATAAACTGCTTGCAAACTAATTCGTTTATTCATTTGCCAATCCAAGCCCAAACCACCTGTACCATTACCAATTGCTAAAATTGGGTTACGTTGAGCAAAGGTAGAAATGGGACCTTTACCTGCACTTTCTATGCGGTTTGCTCCCCGAAAAGTGTTGATAGGATTAACCCCTGCTGGACCAACTATTACTGCTACTTTATCACCTACTAAAAACCGATAATTGAGG
Source organism: Anabaena sp. 90 (assembly GCF_000312705.1). NCBI lineage: Bacteria > Bacillati > Cyanobacteriota > Cyanophyceae > Nostocales > Nostocaceae > Anabaena > Anabaena sp. 90. The sequence continues at coordinate 1,121,346 of NC_019427.1, read as the reverse complement.
TCAGTTAAAACTAAGCTATTATCTGTATTACCTTCATAAGCTAATCGGGTATCGTTGGTGATTCGGGGGGCATTGAAACTAGCTGTACCCCCATTACCAGCTTGTAATCCTGTTACTAAAAAGCTGCGGTTTTTAAATTGGGTAAGTAGTGTGAGTTGAACATTACTAATAACGTTAATTTTTGTCCCGTTATCTATTGTTTCTTTAATCCCATCTTTTGGTGACAAATCTGCACTATTTTCACTCCGTCCTTGAATACCAAAAATTGCTTGTCCAAATAGTTTGGTAGTTGTGGAAAATTGATTTGCTTCTAGTTCTGTGGTTTTTGCCTCTAAAGTATCTACTTTTCCCCGGAGTGTGGCTAATTCGGCTGCGAATTCTTCTGTAAGTTTTTGTAATTTAGTGAAATCTTCTTTTGTTACTGCATTACTTGCACTTGTAGCTATCAATTCATTAACTCTATCTAAACAAGCATTTAACCCAGCAGCGAATTCATAGCGCGTTAAAGCTCGATTTCCTCGGAAAGTTCCATTGGGATATCCAGCAATGCAAGCATATCGTTCAACTAGAGATTGTAAAGCCTGAAATGCCCAATCTGTGGGTTCTACATCTCTTAATTGAGAAACTGATGTAACTTGTTCTATCTCTAATGAATCAACATTTTCGGCATTAGCTATAGCATGACTAAATAAGGCATAAGTTAAATTAACTACAGATACCAGTAATATTCTTGTGATTAACTTGATCATCTTTGCTTGCACACCACACATTAATAAGTGATGATAGATTAATGTTTTTATTTTCGCAATACTTATGCAATATCAGAGACAAAATAAGATAATTTTGGTTGTTTTTGCGTTGAAACAACCAGAAATAATTAAGCTATGATAAAGTTAATTTATATTATTTTGTTTCAAATTGTTTAAAATCTTGCCAAAAGTCCGCTTCTAATGCCTTTGGTAACATCATAACCCAGTCTATAAAACGGTAAAGGTTACGAATATCCTTTTCTGGCATTGTTCATACAATGCCGTGCCGTCAATGGCACAATCTTTCACTATGTGTAGGCCTTTACAAGAACTGATACCAAAAATATGTCGTTTTGATATTTTAGGATTATAGTTATAGAACCAACTCTTAGTGCGTCTGACAATGGTTCTTCCCAATCCACTATATACTACAGACTGCGGTGCGGCTTATCTTGGTGATTCCCTACAATTGCTGGATCAACTGGAATCTGACTCAATAGATTTAGTGCTGACATCACCACCTTTTGCCTTGCAACGCAAAAAGGCTTATGGCAATGTAGAGCAGGAAGATTATGTTGATTGGTTGCTTGAGTTTTCCAAAAAAGTTTATCGAGTTCTGAATTCAACTGGTAGTTTCGTACTTGATTTAGGTGGAGCTTATGAAAGTAAACGTCCAGTTCGCTCTCTCTATAACTATCGAGTTTTAATTAAACTTTGTGATGAATTGGGATTTAGACTGGCTGAAGAATTTTTTTGGTATAACCCAGCTAAACTACCTTCACCAATTGAGTGGGTTAATAAGCGAAAAATTCGAGCAAAGGACTCTGTAAATACCGTCTGGTGGCTCTCAAAAACTGATCATCCTAAAGCAAATGTTAGTAATGTTTTAGTCCCTTACTCTGAGCGAATGAAGAAGCTACAGGCAGATCCTCAAAAATACTATACACCGAAAGAAAGACCTTCAGGCCATGATATCAGTAAGAATTTTGCTACTGATAATGGTGGTGCTATACCATCAAATTTGTTAGAGATTGCAAATACTGAAAGTAATTCTAGTTATATTCAATTATGTAAATCTATTTCCATACCCCCTCATCCAGCGAGATTTCCTCAAAAGTTGCCAATGTTTTTCATTAAATTTTTGACTGATACTGGAGATAAAGTTCTAGATATATTTGCAGGATCAAATACTACAGGTTTTGCCGCTGAACAGCTAGAAAGAAGTTGGATGGCTTTTGAACAAGAGCCATCTTATTTAGCATCTTCAGCTTTCCGGTTTCTAGATAAAACTCAAAGCTCGAAGGAGGCTCTGACTCTTTATGAATGTCTTCTTGCTCAAAAAGAATCTGTTTGTTTAACTACTTCAAAGCAATTAGCTTTGAAATTATGAAGGTTACTTTAAATTGGCAAATTTCCTGGAATTGTTTGTTGATTCTGTTTAGGATAAACCAACTCACCTTCTTTTTCTATTAAACTTAAAGGGATTTTAGGATTATTAATAGATTCCATTCCGCCACGTATTCTAGATTCCCAGTAACTGAACTTAGTTTCAAGTGAAGTAGGGTCAACTCTGTATATAGCTTTTAATAAAATTCCTTCATAAACAGCAATATACCAAGCTTTTACAGCACGATATTTGGCTAAGATATCAAGGTTAAGATGATGATTTGTGGTGACACTTTTACTTAAAAGTTTATTAATTGTTTTTAATTCATATTCATTTTTTTCTGCATCAATTGCATCATTGCCTTCACGTCCAGGTGATATCCGCAAACCAAGTAAGATTAAAACTTGAAGAACTTTCCCTCCATTGTCTTGAAAAACATCATTAATACCATACTCATTTGCCAGACTCTGTAATTCCTGAATAGCCCCAAGTGCTGTCTGTAATCGTTCTAAATCTGAACGGCGCTCTTTAGTTGTGTTAACTGCTTCCTTAACAGGTTCAACAAGAGAGGGAAGAACTACCGGAGTTTGTAATTCAGTGAGAAAGTTTGTACTGATATCTGTTTGGGGTGTGACATTCATTAAGTATGGTACTGACACTTTCAGGGCTTCAGCAATATCTAAAATTGTTTCAAAAGACGGAGCGCGTTCACCTCGTTCTATGTAGCTAATATGCTCAACGGATTTATCAATATCCTCTGCTAACTGCTCTTGTGTAATACCTCTGTCTTTGCGAAGGGCTTGGACTCTATCACCAAAAAGCTGTTTAACTTCTTTATATCTTTCAAAACTCATAAAAAACTAAAACGAACTAAAAGTACGTCTTGAATCTTATACAAAGCATCAAAATGTTAAAACGAACTAAAAGTACGTTTATGATTAAGTTTGAATAAATTTATTTAAACTTATAAAAGCCTAATTCACCTTCTCTCAACAACAATTATAGGTGTACAAAATCTGAGAAAAATCCAACCGTTTCAGTGCAGAAGGTTGAATATAAAAGTTACCAACTCCCTCATCTCCCCACATAATTGAATGCTCATCATCAGAGTTCATTTGCAATAGCAGAAAATCATAACCTTCCTCTTCCTGCAAATCTGCACGATCATCATTTTGCACAAATGCGGGATATCCTCCTAAACAATGTCCTCCTAATGATTCCTCATATTTTTCTTCATATTCATTGAGAAAATCATCTACAAGTTCTTCTAAAGAATTTTCCATTGCTTTGGTTAGATTATCTTGTTGAAAGATGGGAAAATGGCTTTTAACTAAGTTTCTAAACCGATAATCTGATGCACACATAGGAGTTGATTTAATAGCGAAATTCAAACCCAGACAGTCTAATAATGGCAAACCTATTCCTGGAGGTAAAAAATCAAAGTTATCTAGGAGATTATCAATATTTAAATCTGGTTCAGGAAAGTAAATAACTCTAAAGGTAGTTTGTTTTAATTGGGGATATTCTTCAATTCCATAGGCTGTTTCACCTCCGGCTTCAATATAAAACTGAAGAATCCCTTTTTCTGGTAAATCTTCTAATTTAGGAGTTTCAGCAAAGTTGATTTGTGCTAAAAGATGGAGGGGTGTACCATCTGGGGCTTCAGGATAGGTCGTATTTTTGGGCAGGTAAGGTAAACCACCAAATTTACTTTGCCATAGGGTAGTTTCTGTTGTTGAAGATGGAGTAATTTCTATATAAGGTTTGATAATTGCATTGGCAAATTCATCTACTTGATTTTTTAATTCTAAGAACATTCCATACAATTCATCTGGAGTGAGATCTTTGTTATTTTCGTCTACGGTCACAGATTCGATATCATACCAACCGTGTGTGAGTAATTCTTGAATACTTTGATTAAAAAAAGCTTCTGCTTCTGCTTCTGAAGAGAATTTATGCAGTTCTTGATAATGGGTAACATTGCAGCCATCTAGGTGAATGGACGTTCTCAGGGAACTTAATCTAAATATTTTATTGCATTTCATGATAATTAACCTTAGATGTGATTATGAATGATACTGGTAATATTTGAAGGGTCTTTCTTTTATTTGTAGTAAGTATTATTTTAAAATCATATTTTGCCACATACTCCAGTTTCATTAATTCGGAAAACGTGCAGTTTGACGTTTGGGTATTTTTGATGTGCTTGTTGTGCGGCTAATAAGGGATCTTCATGAATAAAATATTCACGGCTATTTGGCTCAATTGCTATGTACCAGTTATAGTGAGTTTTAATGAGTTCTGCTTGTAACTGCTCAAAAATTATTTTACAGTTTTGAGACAATGTTTCCCGTTCAGTCTGCCATTGTGCTTTCTGTTCTTGAGTCCATTGAATTTCTGGGAAGATTCTGCCTCTGCGGACTGTATGAGTAGATTTTGTTTCTGGCATAGCTTCGTTGTGTATTAATGAAAAATATATTATTCCATTTTATCGCATTTTTTGATTAATTTATTCCAAATTGATATGTTGAAAATTATCAAGATGAAAAATTCGTAATTGATAATTCTTGAAATTACGAATTACGAATTTTTAATTACCTATGCTGTCAGTTTAGCTAATGCCTTTTCTACAGCTTTTAATGCTTGCTTGATTTCTGCCTCTGTGACAATGAGAGGGGGAACAAACCGCACTACTTTAGGACCTGCGGGAACAAGTAATAAACCTTCTGCCATTGCAGCTTTGACAACTTCACCAGCAGTTAAGGGAATATCGGCTTTGATTTCCATGCCGCTAATTAAACCCCAACCGCGTACTTCTGAGATATGCTGAGGATATTGACGAGCGATCGCTCTTAATCCTTCTCGTAAATGTGCGCCCTGTTCTCTGACATTCTCTAAAATATTCTCTTTTTCCAAAGTCTCACACACACTCAGCGCCACACCACAGACAAAGGGATTACCGCCAAATGTACTTGCGTGTTCTCCTGGTTGGAAAATATCGCAGAATTTCTTACTCATCATCGCACCGATGGGAATACCACCGCCCAAACCTTTCGCACTGGTGAAAATATCTGGTTCTACTCCCAAATGTTCATAACCCCATAATTTGCCACTGCGTCCCATACCAACCTGTACTTCATCAAAAATCAACAAAATGCCAGTTTCGTCGCAAATCTCCCGTAACCGCTTAAAGTAAGCAATATCCCCAGGACGAACGCCACCTTCCCCTTGCAATGGTTCAATTAAAATTGCCCCGACCCGATAATTACCTTCATCTAATTCAGTAACAGCGGCTTCAACTGCTCTAATATCGTTGTAATTTACATAGTGGAAACCAGGAACTAAAGGATCAAAATGCTTTTGATACTTGGGTTGTCCAGTGGCAGTCACAGTGGCTAAAGTCCTTCCGTGAAAACTGGCATGGGCAGTTAAAATGATTGGGTGGGCAATTTCTAGGACAGTGTGGGCATATTTCCGCGCTAGTTTAATTGCTGCTTCGTTGGCTTCAGCGCCAGAATTGCAGAAAAATACTCTATCTGCACAGGAATGATTAACAATCCATTTAGCTAATTCACCCTGTTCAGGAATATAGTACAAATTAGAAACATGATGCAATTTCTGGATTTGTCTAGTTACAGCCTCTACCATTGCTGGATGGGCGTGTCCTAGAGTACAAGTGGCAATGCCCGCGACAAAATCCAGATATTCGTTGCCCTGACTATCCCAAACACGGCAACCAGCACCCCGTTCCAAAGCCAAAGGAAAGCGACTGTACGTAGACATAACAGCCGTATCAAAGCTATCAACATCAAAAGGTGTAGATGGCATAATACCTGACTCCGAGGGGTTCATGGCTTGTTCAATTAGAGTTTGGACGCTCACTACCGCTACTCCTGAAAAGCTTTTATCGTAATACTTTACTAGGTTCTGGGAAATCTTTCAAAATTTCTGATGGTTTTAGGAGGAGTCACCGAGTCAAGAAGAAGAAAGAGGAAAGAGAAAAAAGGAGGAAAAATTACCCATAATTGTGCAAATATTATTTATTCTGAACCCTTATGGACTTCCAATTAAAAAAAGTTTCTTGTGGTACGGGCATCTTGTCCGCTAAATCATTAAGGACGGGCAAGGATGCCCATCCCACAAAATTGGGTAATTTATTATTTGTCGTCCCTGATGTCGGGAGTTGTTTAATTTTTAATTCTTAATTTTTAATTGCCTGTGTATTCTACCCTTGAACAAAAATATCAACGGATTCAAAAAGAATTAATGGCTGGGGCGCTTGCTTTAGCTGGTATTTCCCTAATTGGGACTTTATGGTATTCCCTGGTTGAGGGCTGGAAATGGGAAGATGCAGCTTACATGACTGTAATTACTCTAGCAACTGTCGGTTATGGAGAAACTCACCCATTAGGTAGTCGAGGGCGTTTATTTACCATTGTCTTAATTTTAATGGGTGTGGTGAATCTTACTTATATTGTTAATAGATTTACAGCCGCAGTCATTGAAGGTTATTTTCTAGAAGGAATTCGACTCCGACAACAAAGGCGTTTAATGGAATCATTATCAGAACATTATATTATCTGTGGATTTAGTCGCACTGGGCGACAAATTGCTAAGGAATTTCAGGCTGAAGCTGTTTCTTTTGTGATTATTGATTCGGAACTTGAATCTGTCCAAAAAGCTCAGGAAATTGGTTACATTGTTTTTCAAGGTGATGCGACGTTAGATGATACTTTGTTAAAAGTTGGCGTTACTAAAGCAATTTGTATTGTCGCGGCTTTACCTTCAGATGCGGAAAATTTATATACTGTTCTCTCAGCAAAAACTCTGAATCCAGGCATTCGGGCGATCGCTCGCGCTAGTACGGAAGAAGCGGTACAAAAGTTACAACGCGGTGGTGCAGATGCCGTAATTTCACCGTATATCACCGGCGGCAAACGCATGGCAGCAGCAGCCCTCAGACCGCAGATTTTAGACTTTGTAGATGGGATGCTTTCTGGTACAGACCGTCAGTTATATATGGAAGAATTTTTACTAGATTCCGATAGGTGTCCCTTTGTCGGTCAAAGTTTACAAAAGGCAAAATTGCGATCGCAATCAGGAGCATTAGTTCTGGCAATTCGTCGCCTTGATGGTAAACTCATTGGTGGTCCAACTGGAGATACTGTTTTAATGTCGGGAGATACATTAATTTGTATGGGTACGGCTGAACAATTGCGGGATTTAAATCAAATTCTTGGTCCGATTAATTCTATTCCCCTCAAACGTCCGAAAAATAGCTAAAAGCAGACTTATTTTGCAAGTTGGAAGATGGTAAAATTACTGTGTCTTTTTTGTATAACTTGTAAAATCATGAAACTAGCTTTAGTAGCGACCACTATTTTTACCTTGACTTTAGGATTGTACACACCAAAAGTTACTGCTGCACCTGCAAACACACCCAAGACTTTTACAGAATGGTGTGAACAAAAAGGAAGTTTACCTCAAGAGACAAGACACACGGTTGAAGTATTATTAAAAGTTGCCAAAACACAAAATTGTAGTCAAGCTAATCAAATATTGACTAATTTGACTTCTCTTGGCCTTAGTGAAAATAAAATCAGCGATATCAAACCTTTGTCTAATCTCACTAAATTGACTTCTCTTGGTCTTTCAAAAAATAAAATCAGCGATATCAAATCTTTGTCTAACCTGACTAAATTGACTTCTCTTGGTCTTTCAAAAAATAAAATCAGCGATATCAAATCTTTGTCTAACCTGACTAAATTGACTAAACTTGACCTTGTGGGAAATCAAATCAGCGACACCACACCTTTATCTAATCTGACTAAATTGACTTCTCTTGACCTTTGGGGGAATCAAATCAGCGATATTAAACCTTTGTCTAACCTGACTAATTTGACTTTTCTTAACCTTGTGGGAAATAAAATCAGCGATATCAAACCTTTGTCTAACCTGACTAAATTGACTTCTCTTGGTCTTTCAAAAAATAAAATCAGCGATATCAAATCTTTGTCTAATTTCACTAATTTGACTAAACTTGACCTTGTGGGAAATCAAATCAGCGACACCACACCTTTATCTAATCTGACTAAATTGACTTCTCTTGACCTTTGGGGGAATCAAATCAGCGATATTAAACCTTTGTCTAACCTGACTAATTTGACTTTTCTTATCCTTTGGGGAAATCAAATCAGCAATATTAAACCTTTGTCTAACCTGACTAATTTGACTTCTCTTACCCTTTCGTTAAATCAAATCAGCGATATCAAACCTTTGTCTAATCTGACCAATTTGACTTATCTTGACCTTTGGGGAAATAAAATCAGCGATATCAAACCTTTGTCTAATCTGACCAATTTGACTTATCTTTACCTTTTGTCAAATAAAATCAGCGATATCAAACCTTTGTCTAATCTGACTAATTTGACTTTGCTTTTCCTTTCGTTAAATCAAATCAGCGATATCAAACCTTTGTCTAGTCTGACTAATTTGACTTTTCTTATCCTTTCAAAAAATCAAATCAGCGATATCAAACCTTTGTCTAACTTGACTAATTTGACTTCTCTTGGCCTTAGTGAAAATAAAATCAGCGACATAAAACCTTTGTCTAATCTGACTAATTTGACTTATCTTTCCCTTTGGGAAAATCCAATCAGCGATATCAAACCTTTGTCCAATCTGACTAATTTGACTGAACTTTACCTTTGGGAAAATCCATTTACCTTTAAATAATGTCCCCTGAAACCAGAGTCTATTTGAATTTATAGTCTGGTTATATTTTCGTGCGTTATGGACTTACTAACGCACCCTCAAAATACTCAATTTCACTGAATATTACCAGACTAAAAATGTAAATTTGGGCAAAAATCCTATTCCACTAAACCATGTTTAATCGCAAACCTAACTAATTCTGCGCGGTTGCTGGTTTCTGTTTTTCTCAATAAACTACTAACATATTTCTCCACCGTGCGCGGACTCAAATGTAAATGATTACCAATTTCCCCATTAGAAAAACCATGAGTTAATAAGTCTAAAACTTCCTGTTCTCTAACAGTTAACGGTGTCAATACTTGAGATTGTTGCACTTGAGTAGGGATAGAAATATGACCGTTTTTTGCTTTTGTATAAGTGGCAAAACTGATTTCTTCCTGATAAAGAAAACGACATTCTGATTGGATGATTTGCGATCGCTCTAATAAATTACGTATAGCAGCGGCTATTTCCTCTAATTCAAAAGGCTTAGGCAAATACAAATCACAACCAGACTGATAGCCCAAAATTCGTTCTTGGGTTTTCGTTCTCTCTGTCAACAAAATCACAGGTAATAATCGAAACGCCGATAATTGCCGAACACGACGCACCAACTCATAACCATTCATCTGTGGCATCATAATATCTGTCACCATCAAATCAGGATGACGCTTTTCAACCATAGCCAAAGCATCTATACCATTATCAACAGTAATGACACTATACCCAGACAGATCAAGATAATCACTAATAGATAGACGGGTGCCTAAATCATCATCTGCGACAAGAATAGTCAAGGGCATGGATAATACACCCCTATAATTTTTTGACCGAGTAATTTACTGTAATCACAAATATTAATAGACACAAGCAAGAATACTAATTTGATCTTTAATACTATGACAAGATTACTTACTCATGATGACATCATCAATGATTTCTAAAGAAAATATTAAATTTTTAGGAATAGTTAACAAAACTTTACGTAATTTAGAGACTAAACAGGTTTACCTGTCACCTGTCTTTGTGAACTACAATCAATAAAAGAGTTAGTCTAAATAAATTTTTAGGCGTATTTATTAAAACTAAGAAGATTTTCGATGAGTGATAAACAGAGTGAAGGTTACAAAGTTATTTGTGATAATCGGCAAGCACGGTTTTTATATGAAATCATAGAAACCTATGAAGCGGGAGTTCAGTTGACAGGAACTGAAGTAAAATCAATTCGTGCGGGTAAAGCCAATTTGCAAGATGGCTATGCGTTGCTTCGTGACGGTGAAGCATGGTTAATCAACGTCCATATTTCTCCTTATGCCTCTAGTGGTGCATACTTTAATCACGAACCCAGACGAACCCGCAAATTATTACTCCATAAACAAGAACTGCGTAAACTTATTGGGAGGGTACAACAGGAAGGTTTAACCCTAGTCCCCTTAAAAATGTATCTGAAACGGGGTTGGGTAAAAATAGTCATTGCCCTGGGTAAAGGTAAAAAACTCCACGACAAACGCGAAAGTCTCAAACGTCGTGACGACCAGCGAGATATGCAAAGGGCAATGAAGAGGTACTAGGAGGCAGAGGGCAGGGGAAATTCCCACAACCGCCTCCGAATGAATTCGGAGTCTCATAGCAAAAGTCGTCTAAAGACGACTATTAAAGGCTTTGAGTCCACTTCAGTGGACTTGAACTATTAGACTGGGAATTCATTCCCAGGCGGGTTAGGAAACTCTTTTCTAAGCGTGATTATGATTATTGCGGGTTAAAGGTTGCCAATAACTGGCAATTAAAGCCATCATTAACCACCAGAGAGTATTAACTTCAGGACGATAGAAAACTGTATCAAATAAACCCTGAGTTAATAAACCTATTATAGCAGCTATTGCCCCCATTAGCCACAAGCCTTCCATATTCTTAGTTTTTCGTAACCGACTTAATTGCAAATATCCTGTATTTAATGCAACGACAATCAACCACATAAAACAAGTAAAACCCAAAAAGCCAGTTTCTACAATCGTTTCTAGAAACACAGAATAGGCACTTAAGGCTGTAAATTTCGGATGTTGGTACAGAGGATAAACTTTATTAAAAGCACCATGTCCTGGTCCTATACCAATTATAGGGCGATCGCGGATCATTTGAAATACCGATTCCCAGACATTTTTACGGAAATTATTACTACTGTCTTTGCGGTCGGCAAATATACTCACGATTCGCACCCGGAAGGGTTCGACAAATATCAATCCAATTATCAATAACCCCACTACAGTTCCTAAGAATATTGGTAAAGACCAAGTCCGCCAAAATGGGGGCATACTTATACTCCACCAATAAAACAGCAACACCGCTATTGTCAATAATTCCACTAATAAGGCAATCCAACCACCGCGACTAAAGGTCAAAATTAAAACAGTAGCGTTAACCACAAACATTGTTAAGGCTAATGATTTCCTAATCCAACCCGGCCAAGCTACAATAGCAACTAAGCTCAAAATTACAGCGGGTAAAAGATATCCAGCTAATAGGTTAGGATTTCCTAAGTAACTGTAAACTCTCGTAGTTTTAGCCAAAGAAGATTCTGGGTCAACCCACGTAGCTAAGGCCTTCGCACCAAAAAACCATTGTCGCAACCCATAGACGCTGACGATTAGGGAAATATGCAAATAGAGGGTAATTAACCAAGACCGAAACCGCGCCACTCTCAACACTCTAGCACAAAGAACAAACAGCAATAAATAAAGTGTTAATGTTTGTAAATCACCTAATGCTGCTTTTTTCACCGGTGATAATGCTGTTGATATGGCAGCAATACTCCAATACAGCAATACTAGTAAATGAATGGGAGTGGCAGTAGGAGCATTAACTGATGTATAATCATCGGATAAGGTCAATAATAACCACAATCCCACACAAGCTACTAACAATAAACCCATTAAGGTGCTAGAAACAAAAGGTGCAAGACCATAAACAAGGCTAAGTAAGCCTACAGCAATTATATCTCCCCACTGGATGAAAATACTACTTTGTCGCCAAGGTTTTAACAGTCCCACCAAAAACTTATGGAGGTAACTGCTAGACAAATATTCTTTCAGTGGTAAAGAAGATAAAGTTAATCTTTCCCAAACTAAGTTCATGAGGAAATACAAAGTACAGAAGTTATAAAGTATAGCTTATCGCCAGTCTAATTGTAAACCTATTTTGAAAGGAAGAATCGGCAAGGGTTAAGAAGCAAAAGGCAACGGAAAACAGGAAATAAAAACCAGTATTAGCAGATTGCTTAACAAAAGTATTGTCATAGCAACGAAATTTATGGGAATCTTAACGTTAAACATCAGATTGCTAAACAAAGCTATTGTTGTCTTATCCAATAGATTTGTCTGAAAATAAATGCTTTAAGATTAACAGCATTTACTTAAAGATTGCGTAAACGTTCAAGATTATCACGTACAATAATAGTATGAGGGTGATTTACTCCTAATCGTTGTTCAAAAATATTTAAAGCTTGTTGGTAGAGAGGTTCTGCTTCCTTGTACTTGCCTTGAGAATAGTAAAGTCCTGCCAAATTGTTGAGACTTTGAGCAACATCAGGATGATCATCACCCAGCAGTTTTTGCCTGAGAGCTAAAGCTTGTTGGTAGAGAGGTTCTGCTTCGTTGTACTTGCCTTGAGAATTGTAAAGTGATGCCAAATTGTTGAGACTGATAGCAACATGAGGATGATCATCACCCAGCAGTTTTTGCCTGAGAGCTAAAGCTTGTTGGTAGAGAGGTTCTGCTTCGTTGTACCTGCCTTGAGATTCGTAAAGTAATGCCAAATTGTTGAGACTGGTAGCAACATGAGGATGATCATCACCCAGCAGTTTTTGCCAGAGAGCTAAAGCTTGTTGGTAGAGAGGTTCTGCTTCGTTGTACTTGCCTTGAGAATTGTAAAGTGATGCCAAATTGTTGAGACTGATAGCAACATGAGGATGATCATCACCCAGCAGTTTTTGCCTGAGAGCTAAAGCTTGTTGGTAGAGAGGTTCTGCTTCGTTGTACCTGCCTTGAGATTCGTAAAGTAATGCCAAATTGTTGAGACTGGTAGCAACATGAGGATGATCATCACCCAGCAGTTTTTGCCAGAGAGCTAAAGCTTGTTGGTAGAGAGGTTCTGCTTCGTTGTACCTGCCTTGAGATTCGTAAAGTGATGCCAAATTGTTGAGACTGGTAGCAACATCAGGATGATCATCACCCAGCAGTTTTTGCCTGAGAGCTAAAGCTTGTTGGTAGAGAGGTTCTGCTTCCTTGTACTTGCCTTGAGAATCGTAAAGTGATGCCAAATTGTTGAGACTGGTAGCAACATCAGGATGATCATCACCCAGCAGTTTTTGCCTGAGAGCTAAAGCTTGTTGGTAGAGAGGTTCTGCTTCCTTGTACTTGCCTTGAGATTTGTAAAGTAATGCCAAATTGTTGAGACTGGTAGCAACATCAGGATGATCATCACCTAAACGCCGTTTTAGCAATAATACACATTTTTTCTGCCAAGGTTCTGCATCATTATATAATCCTTGTCCTTTATAAAATCTTCCTACTCCCACAAAAGGCCAAATTAAATTTTCATCACTCACAGTATCCAGTAAATGATCTGCTACTTCCTGTAAATGGGGTATAGCTAATTTGAATCTTTGAATATCTTTCTGTATTGGTTGTTCTGGAATTTCTTGAGCTATATTAACCATTGCTTGGCAAAAATTACGTTTTAGTGTAGTGCTGACAGATTGACGATTGAATAAATTACTAAAAAGTTGACCAATATCTAAAAACAAAAAGTTTGCCAAGGTGATCTTTTCCTGTGTAACCGTTGACAGTTTTTCTAACTTGACTTGTAAAAAATCATGAATTAGTTGATGTAATTGATAATGATCAATATTTTCAGTTTGTAAAAGATGTAATCGTTCTAATTCAATTCTGGCATTTTCTAGACTTTCTATGTTTTTCTCCCGTGAAGCACTTTGAATCAATAACCAAGGAATGGGAGCTAAAGCAAATAAACTGAGTAGACAACCTAACTCTTGAGCAGAATAACTGATAATTTCCCAACTTAATTCAAAAGCAGCTTGAACACCACGAGTTATAGATAAAGTCCAAGTAGGGTCATGAGCATCAATATCAAAAGCAGGATGATTGATACCTTTAGCTGCTAATCTTCGCAACATTTCCGCGCAAGATATCTGACGATATTTGACATAACGACCAACCAATTGTAAAGCTAGTGGTAAACGACCTAATCGTTGACAAAGTTCCTCTGCTAGTGCTGTTTCTTGATTTAAGCTATCTTCACCAATTAATTTTGATAATAATGCCATTGCCTCCGGTAGAGAAAGGATTTGTAAAGACAAAGAACCAGATAAATCTAGTTTTAGTCTTGTTGTGATCAAAACCTGAAATTGAGATGATTGTGGCGGCAAATAAGGCTGAATCGCCGAATAATTTTGGACATCATCAATAACTAATAAAACCCTACCTTCTTGCCAACGTTGCCAACACCACTTTACTTGTAGTAATACATCAAAATCATCTAGGGGATTTAAACCTAAATGTGTGCGACAAAATTGAATTATTTGTAAACCGAGATTTTAATTTGTAGCCGACAACCAACAAATACCTCTTGGATAAAAATTTAGGAATAAATGCAGAAGAGAATATTGGGTAGCTAATTCAGTTTTACCAATACCACCCATACCTTCAACAGCAGAAATTACAGCATGATTGCTAGTTTGTAAATGTTGATGAATTAAAACTAATTCATTTTCTCGACCAACAAACTTTTTAGTATTACTATTAGGGATATTGTGGGGAAAACCTAGAGGTTTATCCCAATCATTTAAATTATTGACAGTTTGAAAAACTTGAGTAATATCTCTCACAGAGATATCACCCCCCACTTGCACATTTTTGAAAAGCTCTTGAACAACTTGAGGAAGATGATTTGTATTCATGATTAGAACTTAACCTTCTTGATTTAAATTACCTACATTAATATTATTAGCTTTGATATTGGTGAGCATTTCCTGGTCAACAGAACCACTACTTCCTGAAGTTTTTTGAGTGATATTCTGAGCTTGTAAATCACCAGTTAATTCAATTCCACTCAGAATTACCTGACGAATCTTAGGGTCTTGTGTTTTGAGTTCTTCAACTAGCAATTTAAGTTGATTAGCAAAAATTTTATCAGCATTAATGTATTCTTGCAATTCATCTTGTAACTGAAGTTTATTTTTTTCATTTGGATCTTTTTCAGCCCGAATTAATAAACCTTCCATTCCTTCTGTAGTTAGCTTTTGTCGAATAGTGCTAACCAACTTTGCAAAAGTATCCGCGACTCCTTTAACTGCAAATTTTCCACCTTCCTTGATTGCTTCCGAGGAAGATAAAGAAACAATAACAGAGCCAGTGAGTGGTTCAACCATAAAAACTACCCCTTCTTAATTGTCAGCAGAACAATAACTACTCTAATTGTTTTATTTGTACCATAAATTGGGATAAATACGCGAGTATTATCCTAGATCAAATTAAAACTTCTGATTGAATTAAATATAATTTGCAGAAAAAATTATCTATAAACAGAGAGAACAAAAAAATCCGCGTTTATCTGCGTTTATCTGCGTTCGATGCTATCCTTCAAAATAGTAATTAAATAAGAACTGTTATATATCATTAACTTATTCCTTATTTCCTATTCCCAGTTCCCTAAAACTAAAAAACTTTGTACCTAAGATCACAAGAACTGCTATATAATATTTGTATATTCTAGATGAGAATAGTCAGTAACCCAGCCCTAAAGGGACTGGGCTTGCAAGAGTAATCAAGCAAGCCGTACTGACCAGACCACCCTGAGTTTACTCTCATGGTAGCCGTTATTTGAGTCACGACACCCTGGAATGCGTAGCTAGTTCCCTGCTCTGTCGCTGGCAATTAAACAGTTTTAAGGTCACTGAAACAGTGTTGCCAGCCTAACAAGCTCTTATAACAGGTCGAAGCTAACATTACCCCGCAAGGGAGTTGGTTTCCAGGTTCCAATCAAAAATCTGGTTTCAATTTTAAGATTCACAGCGGTTAAAACCGCTCGTGCCGTTTCCTTCTCAGGGCTAAAGCCACTGAGTTTCCCACTTACCGGGTATTCTTATGATTAAGAGGCAGAGCCTCTGTAATAGCATTCCCAGTCAGAGACTGGGAACGAGGTGATACTATCTTTTTTTGGAATTATGGGGGCGTTGTTGGGGATGATCTCCATTTTTGGGGACATTAGCAGAATTTAATTGTTTGCGGCCATTAGTAATAATTTTTAACATTTCCTGTATATCCTGTTCAATATTAGCCAGAACGTTATCGGCGTATTTATCAGCACCATCTTCAATTTCTTCAGCTTGAGAAATTGCAGTTTGACGCATTTCTTCTAATTCTTGCTGACAAGCGCGACGTTTACGGTCAATTTCTGCAAGAGTGTCTTGCATCATTGTTTCACAATCGTCCTGCACTTGTCGCCGCAGTTGGTCAGCTTCCCGCTGTGCTTGCCTGACAATATCACTTTCTGCCAAAATTTGCGCTCTTTTTGCTTGGGCTACATCTACAACCTGTTGTCCATATTCTTCCGCTTCTAGAAGAATTTCATTCTTTTGTGCCAAAATATCGAGTGCTTCCTGAAACACCGTTGGCAAAGACAGACGGATGAAATCAAGTTGTTCTAGTAATTTATCTTCATCTATTAAAGTTCGTCCTGTCAGGGGAATCCTCAAACTAGAGAGAACTATGTCCTCTAAGCGGTTGAGTTCCTGCTGAATATCTACCCCTGCTGTTGGTTCTGGATTACCAATGGAGGGGATACCATTCACATACTCTCTTGGGGGAGGATTGTTGCCGTTGTAGTTGGATTCGAGGCTAGGGATTTTTGGTTGTAGCATTGGTATATATCTAGGGCAATGTGTGGGGGAACAAGATGATCAACAGAGCCACCAAACCTGGCAATCTCTTTTACCACACTACTACTTAAAAAACTATACTCATTTGATGTTGCCAGAAAAACTGTCTCGATCTGAGTAGACAATGTTTTATTAGTGTGAGCCATTTGTAGCTCAATCTCAAAGTCAGAAACCGCTCTTAACCCCCGTAACAAAACTTGCGCTTGTTGCATTTGAGCATATTTTACAGTCAAACCGTCAAAGCTGTCTACTCCTACATTTGGTAAATGTTTTGTAGCTAGACGAATTTGCTCTAATCTTTGCTCTACTGTAAACAATGGCATTTTATGGGGATTGCGGAGGACGGCAACAATGACTCGTTCAAATAGGCGACTACTGCGCTGAATAAGGTCTAAATGTCCCAAGGTGATGGGATCAAAACTACCAGGATAAATAGCAATCACAAGGTTATTTTAAGTGATTATATTGACGGATTTTCCACAGAACTTTATTAAATCTAACACAGGAGGTAGGAGTCAGGAGTCAGGAGTCAGGAGTCAGGAGTCAGGAGTCAGGAGTCAGGAGTCAGAAGGAAGAAGGAAGGAGGAAGGAGGAAGGAGGAAGAAGGAAGTCAGGAAGTCAGGAAGGCGTACTATATTATTGTGTTTTATCTCCATAGATTTCATACTCCTATAGGTAATTTTGTATGATAGTGGATTTTTCTGTTTTGCCGTTGGGGTTTTTATTTACTTCCCCTGGTCCGATTGTGGTTAAATTGGGACCAATTGTTATTCGTTGGTATGGGTTGTTGATTGCTTCTGCTGTGTTAATTGGTGTTAGTCTTTCTCAATACCTAGCCAAGCGTCGTCATGTTAATCCCGATTTAATCAGTGATTTATCAATTTGGTTGGTGATTGCAGCTATTCCCGCCGCTAGGTTATATTATGTTTTGTTTCAATGGCCAGAATATTCTCAACATCCAGAACGGATAATTGCAATTTGGCAAGGGGGTATTGCGATTCATGGGGCAATTATTGGCGGGGCGATCGCGGCGTTAATTTTTGCTAGACTGAATAAGGTATCTTTTTGGCAATTGACTGATTTGGTTGCTCCTTCATTAATATTAGGGCAAGCAATTGGTCGGTGGGGAAATTTTTTCAACTCGGAAGCTTTTGGCAGACCAACTAGTTTACCTTGGAAGTTATATATTCCCTCAGATCGTCGTCCTTTGGATTTAGTGAATTTTGAATATTTCCATCCCACTTTTCTTTATGAATCGTTGTGGAATTTAATGGTGTTTGCATTGTTAATAACTTTGTTTTTTCGAGCTTTAGCTAAAAAACCCCGGTTGAAAGTAGGGACGTTATTTTTAGTTTACTGGGTTGCTTATAGCTTGGGACGGGTTTGGATTGAAGGTTTACGCACAGATAGCTTAATGCTAGGACCTTTACGGATGGCACAAATGGTAAGTTTAGGGGGAATGACTTTAGGATTATTTGGTTTAGCTTGGCTATATATATTCAAGCGTTCCTTACCTGATGTTGTTGCTGGGGGGAATGGAGAAAAAAATGCCCCAGAGTAATTAATCTCTAGGGCTTAACCAGGGTGCATCTACCATCTATTTCTACTAGGCAAAGTGGCTGAATCCGGAAGGGTACTAGGGAAATGGTAAAAGTTTTTTTGCAGGGTTTTGCAGGGGGAAATTAATGAGTGAATCTACTAATAATTTGAGTTTTTTCAAGTATCCAAATACCTTAGAGCCTGGGGTTTATATTGTTGGTGCTGGACCGGGAGATCCTGATTTATTAACGGTTAGGGCGCAAAAGTTGTTAGCTGCGGCTGATGTGATTTTATTTGCAGATTCTTTAATTCCCGAACAAATTCTAGATGTTTGTCGTCCAGATGCGGAAATTATCAAAACAGCAAATCGGACTTTGGAAGAAATTGTACCACTGATGATTGATGCCGTGCGATCGCATAAATCTGTGGTAAGATTACACTCTGGTGATCCTAGTCTGTATAGTGCTATTCATGAACAAATGCAGCTATTAGCCGATGCTAATATTCCTTTTGAAGTCATTCCTGGTATCAGTGCTTTTCAAGCTGCCGCAGCTAAACTCAAGATAGAGTTAACTGTGCCTGGTTTAGTGCAGACTATCATCCTGACTCGCATTAGTGGCCGTACCCATGTTCCAGATACGGAAGAGTTAGCAGCTTTAGCAGCACATCGTGCCAGTTTATGTTTATATCTCAGTGTGACTCATATCACTGAAGCCCAAGGGAAATTGTTAGAACATTATGATCCAGATACTCCAGTAGCAATTTGCTATCGCTTAGGCTGGCCAGATGAAAAAATCCGGGTTGTGAATTTAGCACAAATGGCAAATTGTACTCATGAAGAGAAATTACGCCGAACGACACTTTATGTGATTAGTCCTGCACTATTACCAGTAAGTGGGCGCTCGCGCTTGTATCATCCTGAACATAATCATTTATTCCGTTCATCACATAGCCTTGGTTCAGATACAACAGAATTGAGGATGTAGAGGCAAAGTTTATCTCGTTTAAATTGACGAATTTTAAATTAGCTCCACCAGCAATAAAACTCCTACTCTCCGTGCCTCTGCGCCTCTGCGTGCAAAAAAATTAACTCTGCATAACAGCATCCAATAGCAACCCAGCCCCAAACCGAACAGGATCTGTACAAGGTAACTTAGTTTCTGCTATAGTTTGAGCGATCGCATTTTTTGCCTCTACTTCCCCCAAATTCCGAGTATTCAAAGCAATTCCCACCACAGGAACAGGACGAAAAGCCCCCGCACCACTAGCAACAATTTCATACATCCGAATTACTTCCGGTAAAGCTGGAATCGGTATATGAGGATTATTACGGTTGTGAGTTTGTCCCGCTTGATGCACCAATATTAAATGTGTAGGCTGAGAACCCCGAATTAGCGGTAAAGTTGCCGTTGAACCAGGGTGTAAAAGAGAACCCTGCCCCTCAATTTGCAAAATGTCGTAATGTTGACCAAAACGCATTACCAACTGTTCCACCGCACCAGCCGCAAAATCTACCCGCACCGCGTCTAAAGCCACCCCTTCCCCTTCTAACATTAACCCAGTTTGACCAGTGGCCAAAAACTTAGAACGGATACCCCGTAACTTAGCCACCCGGTGTAATTCCAGACTGGTGGACATTTTGCCAATGGCCATATCTGTTCCCACGGTCAATACCCGTCTACAGGGTAAAGTTTGCGCCATTCCTGATGCTACCTCTAAATTAGCCGGCTCTTTGCGAACATCCCAAATTAATTGTCCTGGGTTCAGGAGAGCATTTAATTCCGGTATATTTGCCATTGGTGTATGTAATCCATTTACCAAAGACATTCCCGCTTTCAGGGCATCTTTGATATCCAGCCAATAATCATCAGGAACAGCACCACCTTTAGGCGCAATCCCAATTACCAAAACTTCCGGTTTATACTGTAATGCTGCCGTCACAGATGCCACAATTGGCACATCTCGCTGAATACCTGTTAACTCGACTAAAGATTTACCTACAGTTTCTCTGTCAATCACCGCTACAATGGGGGACTCGCTGTAGCGTAAAATTGATAACCCTGTTTTTCCCTGAACTCCAGTAATTCCCTCATGAAGAAGAATTGCTATTTTTTGATTAAGCGACAGACGCACAATGTTTCACTCCCAAACCAGGTAAATTATTCGGTAAAACTCGCCCATTTTCTACCACAGCACCAGTAAAAGGATCATCAATTAGATTTAAGTGACTATCTAAATCCAAATAATCAGCCAGTGGTGCAAGTTGTAAAGCGGCGGTATTAGCAAGACAACTATCAGAATAACAGCCAAACATGACTTGTAAATTGTGGGCTTTGGCTGTATGAACCATTCGCATAGCTTCGGTGATTCCCCCAGATTTCATTAATTTGATATTAATGCCATCTACATAATTAGCTAACTGGGGAATATCCGCACTGGTAAAGCAACTTTCATCTACAAAAATTGGTAATGAAGAATGTTTTTTTAACTGGGCTAAATTTGCTTCTTCACCTCTTACTAAAGGTTGTTCAACATACTTAATTCCCAAATCAGCTAACCAATTACACATATTAATAGCATCCGTTAAAATCCAGCCTCCATTAGCATCAACAAATACATCTTTTCCGGCGGCTTCTTCCCGTACCGCCAACAACATTTTTTGATCTGCTTCTATTCCCTCGGTTGAACCTAATTTTACCTTGAATAACTGCACATCCATAAATTGTAACCAATCTCGCGTCCTTGCCCTTGCACCTGCTGGAGAATTAATACCAATTGTTACCGATGTTGGCACTATAACATTTTTATCCAGTCCCCACAGTTGCCACAATGGCAAATTCACACGCTTTCCCAGCCAATCATGTAATGCCATATCCACTGCCGCTTTGACTGCGGACGGAATTTGCATTTGTTCTAATAGTGCCTCAATTTCCTGTCGTTGCCAAGGGCTAAAGGATTTAATAATAGGTATGATTTGCTGTAAAGTTTCTTGGATTCTCTCGGTAGATTGCCTGTGGTTGCCTACACCAAAAGGTGATGCTTCTCCCCAACCTGTAATTCCTTCTGCGGTAATTTGTAACCAGATATTTGTTGTTTGTGCTGTTGTCCCGCGACTAATGGTGAGGGGAAATCGTTTGTTGACAGTAAAGGTTTCAAAATTGATTTGCATAAATATATTCAATAGGGAATAGTGCTGACGGGATGACGAAAATGGTTAAGATGCAGACAGAATAAGCCTCATAGCTCTCTCACCCTGTTGATAATACTTCCACTTATTAGGAGATAATCTCAATGGTGACCTAACTAATTCCCTACAATTATCTATGAAATTAACCCAAGATTGGGCATATAATCCAATATAAAAACTACTATGTCTTCTTTCTGTACGTCCATATTCTTTCACTCGACCAATATATTTCTGGATACCTTTGCGTTTAATTTCTTGCCCTTGTATTGTGGCACTCGTATAAGCAATTGATATTAATAAAATTATAGATATTAACCGATTATTTGTAACTTTTGTGTCTTCCAAATTATAACCGCCACTTCTAAAATCACGGAACATTTCTTCTATACAAAATCGCTTCTTATAGGCGGAAATTGCTAATTCCAAACTATCTAAATTAGTTAAAATAAACCACCCTTCCTTTGGGGCTACTCCTAATATCTTGCGTTTCCATTTACAGGCAACATTAAAACTTGTAAAACCATGTTTTTTTGTAACTTTAACTCCGGCTAAAAAGAAAGCAACTCCTGGTGATAAACCTAGATTATTTAAATCCACCCAAATTTCTTTTTTGATTTCTACAAATTCACTCTTTTTAAGTCTTGTACAAAAGCATAAGCCCTGGTCTTTTAACCAATTTGCTAGTTTTATAGAACAAAATTCTCTATCACCTAATCCGCAGATTTTATAGTTATTAAAAATGGGTAAAATTTTCTTCAATATTCGTGATTGCTCCTCAAAGTTACTGCTGCCTAACTTTGGCAATAACTCAAAATATACAGGAAATGCCCTTTGATCCCAAACTATACTAATCATGAATAAATTTATGCGTCCCCAAGCCGTCCTATCCATCACTACATAAATTAATTCTTCATCCTTCAAATATGTTTCTAAAAATGTTTTTACAATCGGAAACCAGATTTTCTCAATTGTTAGGTTTGGTAAAGATAGAAATCTCTGTATTTTTCTTTTCCTACTTTCAAATTTAATCGGAATTGGTAGAGCAGTAGCCAAAGCTTCTAAACTTACTTTTTTCAGTGATTGCAGCAGAATAATCATAATTTTGAGCAAGATATACTCTGCCAGATTCAATTGATTTTTTAGGTGTGTTTTGTAGAATTCAGGTAACATTATCAATAGATAGTCCTTATTGAGAAAAGTGCTTCTATCTTTTTTACCATAAATCTGTATAATCTGTATACGATAAGCTTTTTAGACTATTTCGTCATCCCGTCAGATTAGATTCAGTAATACCTCTACTGTATGACGCATTGATTCGTCTGCAATCCCTTTTGGCTCGATGGTTTGCAGTAAATCTGATATTGATTTGTCACTCTCAATAATTTTTTGCGTCATGTTTCCTATTCTATGACACTGTGTGTACCTCGTTGCACTTATTTTTCTCTGTTACCCCTATTTATTGAGCCGATACGAATCTAGATTGCAGCGAAATCCACTTTTACCCAAATGGGAAATCTTTATTCAACCTCTTTAGCTGGTAATTTCTTTTTCAGAAATC
Organism: Anabaena sp. 90; assembly: GCF_000312705.1. NCBI lineage: Bacteria > Bacillati > Cyanobacteriota > Cyanophyceae > Nostocales > Nostocaceae > Anabaena > Anabaena sp. 90. The sequence continues at coordinate 1,098,219 of NC_019427.1, read as the reverse complement.
ACCTAATTGTTGTTACTGTACCTCATAACAAGGGGAAGTGCTGTAAATGGGAGCGCAAAGTTAAAAATAAAGGTAATGCTGTTTATTCAGTTTAGCTGCGTAACAGCTTATTCTAAATTTTCAGATTCTCAATTCTGACTAAGAATCGCATTAATAATAGTGGCGTTTTGATTGAGATAGGGGGGATCGATTATCTCTCGGTGGACACCATGGGCATAATAATTGATTCGTTGTCCCCTTGTAGCTTGTATCCAATCATCTTCATAATCGTAGTTGCCTTCAGCACGGATGAGATGAATATTGCCATTAATTTGCACATTTTTTAAATCGGAATACCAGAGAAAATTAAAGTATTCCCAGACTTGATTGTAGGTGAGATCGCGTAATTTTTGATTCTCCATAAAGTAACGCCTCAATTCCTGACGTTTGGGATTTAACAAGAAAGTATCAACGCCTTCTATAATTTCTGACATTTCAGCTTGTTGAGCTTCACGACCGCCTCGATAAGTATCTATTAAAATCACATCAGAAACCACGCGATCGCGACTTTCTAACTTTTGAGCCATCAACATTGCCAAAAAACCACCTGCTGAATGTCCCATCAATTTTAAGTCTTGATTTGGTGCTATGTCGTCTATCAATTCTGCATATTTTTCTAAAGTTGCTTCATCGGCTATATATCTGAAAGTATATATAGCATAATCTGTTAAATAATCAGCTAAATTTGCGTAAGCTGCGGCAAAACCAAGAGCTGGCGGAAATATAAAAACTGCTTTTTCTCGTGCTTGATTAAAAACTATATAAGGACGTTCTTTAGGTTGGATATTCATCTCTTTAGCGTAGATGATATATTTACTCAATTCTGCTACTGTTGGTTTTTCATAAATCATCGATAAAGGAATTTCAATTTCTAGTTCTTGATAAATTAATGCCATCAAATTCATGGCTTGTAATGAGTGACCACCTAAATCAAAGAAGTTATCATTCACTCCCACCTTTGATACTTGCAGAACTTGCTGCCAAATGCTTACTAAAATCCTTTCTGAGGAATTGCGGGGAGGTAAATATGGTAATTCTACTATCGATGTTTCATCTGGTTGAGGCAATTTTCGACGGTCTATCTTGCCATTAGGATTTAATGGTAATTCTGACAAGACTACAAAAGCTGAAGGTATCATGTAAGCTGGCAATTTCTGCTGTAGGAAGCGACGCAGTTCGCTAGGAGTCAATGATGAGTTTTTTCTAACTACATAAGCTACTAAGCGTTGGTTTTCAGAAGTATTTGCTTGCAGAATGACAACTGTTTGTTCTACTTGGGGATGAGTATCTAAAAGAAATTCAATTTCTCCTAACTCAATACGTAAACCTCGTAGTTTGACTTGATGATCGATGCGACCAAGATATTCTATATTTCCATCACTTAGGTAACGAGCTAAATCTCCAGTTTTATATAATTTTCCTTCACCAAAGGGATTAGAAATGAATTTTTCATTAGTTAATTCTGGTTGATTGAGGTAGCCTCTAGCTAAAGAGACACCTCCAATATGTAATTCTCCAGCAATGCCAATGGGAACTGGTTGCAAATATTGATCGAGGATGTAAGTTTGAGTATTAGCTATCGGGCGACCAATGGGAATTATTCGACAGTTAGAATCTGGCTGACATTGCCAGCAAGTGGCATCAACTGCTGTTTCCGTTGGCCCGTAAAGATTATGTAATTCACAGTCCAATCGCTCAAAGAATCGTTGAGTTAGTTCATAAGATAGTGTTTCTGCACCACTAAAGACTCGCTTTAAATAACGACAACTTTCTAAGTTTGGTTGTTGCAGAAAAATTCGCAACATTGAGGGAACAAAACATGCTTGAGTGACTTGTTGTTGAGCAATCAAATTAATCAAGTAAGCGATATCTTTATGACCTTCAGGTTTAGCCACTACTAGAGTAGTGCCAGATGTTAAAGACCAAAATATCTCCCAGACTGAAACATCAAAACTTAAAACACCTATATGCAGGATGCAATCACCTGCGATAAGCGGATAAGTATCAATTGTTCGCAATAAGTTATTGCAAATACCCTGATGAGTAATCATCACTCCCTTTGGCTTACCTGTAGAACCAGAGGTATAAATCACATAAGCCAAATTTTCCGCTTTCACCAATTTGACGGGATTGTGTTGACTATAATTAGCAATGATGTGCCAATCACGGTCTAAACACACCACCTCGGCTGAATTTGCTTGTAAAGAGTATACTAGAGACTGCTGGGTTAGTAAAATTGACACTGCCGCATCAGTTAGCATATAAATTAAGCGATCATTCGGATAACTAGGGTCTAAAGGCACATAAGCTCCCCCTGCCTTTAAAATTCCCAGTAGTCCGATTAGCATCTCTATTGAACGCTCAACAAAAATTCCCACCAATACTTCTGGTTCTACACCTTTTGTTCGCAAATAGTGAGCTAATTGATTGGCTTTTTGATTTAATTGTTGATAGGTTAATTGTTGACCTTCAAAAATCACTGCAACTGCATTGGGGTTGCGTTCTACTTGTTCTTCAAATAGGTCATGGATACATTTATCTTGAGGATATGCGACTTCTGTGTTATTCCATTCTATTAGTAACTGATAAAGTTCTTCAGAAGTTAGTAAATTGATTTGTGACAATTGGCAATTAGGATTCTCGACTACTGCCTGAATAATTTGTAAAAAGTGACCGCTCATTCTAGCGATCGTCTCTTCTCGAAATAGATCCGGTTCGTATTCTATAACCAATCTTAAATCGTTGGTATCTTCAAATAAACTCCAACTCAAATCGAATTGAGCAGTTCGAGGTTTTAGTGGGTAAGCTTGATGTTCAATCCCAGGAATTTTTATCACTGCTTTACTGTCTTTACTAAGCAGTGAAAACATCACATCAAATAAAGGATTTCGTGTTAAATCATGTTCTAAATCAAGGGCAGATACTAATTTATCAAAAGGATATTCATTATACTCATAAGCATCAAGACAAGTATTTGTCACTTCTGCTAATGCTTGTTGAAAAGTTCCCACTTTTGGGAGTAAAGTTCTTAAAGCTAGAGTGTTAACATAAAAGCCAATTTGATTTTCTAGGTCTGGATGATTACGTCCAGAAATAGGTATACCAATGACTAAATCATGCTGTCCGGTGTAGCGATGGAGTAATATTTTAAATAAAGTTAAGAGGGTAATAAATAAAGTTGTATGATTCCCAGCAGCAAAAGAGCGTAATTTTTCGCTTAGACTCTGACTAAAATTATAAGTATATATACCAGCTTGAGAAGATTTAAATTGTGGTCTAGGAAAGTCGGTAGGTAAGTTGAGGATGGGTGGTTCTCCAGCAAAGCGATCGCACCAATAATTACATTGTTCTTTTGCCTCCTCACTTTCTAACCACTGATTTTGCCATGCTGTATAATCCTTATATTGCAATGGTAGTGCAGGTAAAGCGGCAGTTTTTTGTTGCGTGCAAGCAGAGTATAAAGTGACGAACTCTTGAAAAATGATGTCGAGCGATCGCGCATCCCCAATAATATGGTGTATAGTCAAACCAAACAAAAATTCCTCTGGCTTTATCTGCACTAACAAAACTCGCATCAAATGTAATTTCTCTAAATCAAAACGCGAGTTTGCTGATTCTTGAATCAAGCTATCAGCTATTGTTTCAGCATCCTTTTGTTCTCTTAAATCTCTAAATACTACTAACTGTTCTTTAGGCACTTCTTCATGTACAATTTGCTGAATGCTACCTGCGATATTTGTAAAAGTAGTACGCAAAATTTCATGGCGGTTTACAATTTGTTGAAAAGCTGCTGTGAATGCGGCAATATCTAAGCTGCCATTAATTCTCATTGCCAACCTAATATTGTAAGCACTAGAATATTCACTTATATGGTGCAGAATCCACATCCGCCTTTGAGCGTGGGATACTTCATAATATTGTTGATTCGGTAGTGAATTTATCATTTTTCTTGTCGTAATTGAATCAAATCAGCTTGTGCTTTTAAAGTGTTTTGAGTAAAAATTTCTCGCAATCGCAATGCAACTCCGAATTGGTTACGTATGTGCGACACTAAGCGCATGGCCTTTAAACTATTTCCTCCTAGCTCAAAAAATGACTGATTAGTATCACTCACCTCTACCTCCAATAATTCAGTCCAAATGGAGGCTAATAAAGCTTCTTGTGGATTAAAGCTAGTAATTTGATGACTTGTTTGAGCAATATTTGCTTCTGCTTTTGGTAGTCCTAGACGATTGATTTTGCCATTTGGTAATAACGGAAAATCTGCCAACTGCATCAAATGATTTGGCTGCATATAAATCGGTAAAACTTGTTTTAATTGGCTGCTAATATGTTGATGATTTATAGCATTCTTTGCCTGATAATATGCAATAACTGTCACTAATTCTTCTTTTTCCTCAGCAATTACCAGTGCTTTTTCTACACCATCAATAGCAGCTAGTGCATCTTCAATTTCTCCCAACTCAATCCGTACTCCATTCAACTTCACTTGCTTATCACTGCGTCCTATCACTTCCACCGTTAAATCCGGTAGCAGTCGTCCCAAGTCTCCTGTGCAATAAACTATATCAGCCCCATGATTCAAAGGATTGGGTATAAAAACAGAATTGGTTAATCTTTGGTCTTGGTAATAGCCTTTTGTTAAATAAGGTGACTTGACGAAAATTTCTCCCACTTCTCCTACAGCACAAGGACGAGTCCCATCAATCACTGCAAACGCCGCCTCTGGCAATGTTTTACCTCCAGGAACTCTGGCATAAGTAATTTTATTCGGGTCAGGAATCCGATGAAAATGTTTGACAAAGGTGGTTTCACTTGCACCATAAATATTGACAAATTCTGTCTGAGAACCAAAAACTTGATGCCATTCACGCAGTTCTTTGACAAATAAAGGTTCTCCTCCCAATACCAAAACTCGTAAATTCTTGAGTAATTGATCAGCATTGGTTAAATTGCGACCAATCTTTAAAAATAGGCGCATCACCGAAGGAACAGTGTGCAGTAAGTTAATCTGCCATTCTCCTAACCGCAGTAATAACTTTTCTAAATCTTCGCGGTCTGTGCTATCAGGAATATAAAGAGTTCCTCCAGAACATAAAGTTACAAGAGTTTCCCTAAGATAAGCATCAAAATTAATTTGTGCGATTTGGAGACAGCGCCAATTAGAATTAATTCCAAATTCTAATTTTTCCCAATTGATGAAGTGACGCAAACTGCCGTGACTACCAAGTATAGCTTTGGGTTCACCTGTTGATCCAGAGGTAAACATAATATAGTTAGAATCATCTGCGTCAGGCATAATTAGAACTTTTTTATCATGATTTGCTTCTACAAGCAAGCATTGATAATTTGTGCCATCCCATTGATAGTATTGCTGAATTTCATGGGCATTTATCACCAATATTTGAGGTGGTTTTGGTAATAATGCTAATCGAGGTTTGATAATATCTAAATTCTCGGAATCGACTACTATCATCGTGGGGGATGTTTTGCTCATCATGCGTAAAGAGCGTTCTTCTGGTTCATCCAAACGCAGAGGTAAATAAATTCCCCCAGCCTTAAATACCGCTAACATTGCTAATACTTGACGATAATCTCCTTCAAGAATTACGCCACAAATATTATCCTTTTGAATGCCTAAATATTTAAAGATGTTAGCCCAAGAGTTAGTAAGTGTATCTAATTCCAGATAGCTTAATTCTCCCTGAGAATAAATAATAGATGTTTTGTCTGGTAAAGCTCTTACTTGCTCGATAAAATCATGGATTACTGTGCGTCTTTCTAAGCGAGGAATTGGTTGAATAAAACTTTCAAAAAAAGCGGTTTCTGTTGGAGATAAAAGAGAAATTTTACAGATTGGTTGGCTAGGATTGTTTAGCATTTCGGTAAGCAACTTATCGAAATGGCTCAGACATTTTTGCATCCTCTCCGCTTGGAATAAATCTGTATTGTAAATTAAATCTAACCTGAGTTGCTCGTTTTGCTCAATAAATACAAAAGACAGGTCAAATTTACTGGTAGGAGTTAGTGAATTTAGGGATTTGATTTGTAATTCTTCTATAGCTATAGGTTGACCAAAATTTTGTAGAAGTAATAACACATCAAACAATGGTGTACGGTTAATCTCTTTAGAAATTGCTAGTTCTTCTACCAAAATATCAAACGGGTAATCAGCGTGTTCAAATGCTTCGGTAACAGTTTGACGAACTTGTGCAAGCAAATTTTTATAACCTTGTTCTGGCTCTATTTGGTCACGCAGAACTAGTGTATTCAGAAATAAACCGATTAAAGATTGCAGTTGAGGATGGTTGCGAGTGGCAATTTCTGTACCAATGGAAATATCGTGTTGACCACTGTAGCGATACAGTAATACTTTTACTGCTGTTAATAGTGCCATAAACAAAGTGCTTTCTCTTTGTTGACAAATCCCTCGCAACCCACAGACTATTTCTGGTTTGAATGTCCAGCTTAAATGTGAACCATTGAAAGTCTTAATAGAAGGTCGTTGAAAATCTGTAGGTAAGTGAATGCGGGGTATTTGCCCATTATCAAGTTTTTGCCGCCAGTAATCTAAGTTTTTTCTATACTCATCACTGCGTAAAATATTAGCTTGCCATGCTGCATAATCTTTGTATTGTATAGACAATTTATCTGGATTTGGCTGTAAGCCTTTAACAAAGTAATTGTAATATTTTAAGCATTCTTTAGCTAATAAATCCATCGACCAGCCATCACAAATAATATGATGGATTTCCATGCACAGAATATATTGTTGCTCTGGGAGCTTATAAATATTAGCTCGTAAAAGTGGGCTATTTTCTAAATCGAAAGGTTCTTGGGATTGTTTAATAATTTCTAGGATGTGGCTTTCAGCATGAGGTTGATTGCTCCAATCTTGAAATCCCACATGAAAAGGACTATGTGCAAGTACCTTTTGCCTCGGTTCACCGTTGATTAATACAAACGATGTCCGCAATGTTTCATGGCGAGCAATCAAAACTTGCATTGCTTTTTCAAAGGCATCAGGGTCAAAATTTCCTTTTATTTTGAGTGTAGACACAATATGATAAGCCACATTGTTTAGATCCATCTGTTGCAACACAAAGAAACGTTTTTGTGCATGAGATGTTTCATAATTTTCTTGCTTAGATAAATGGGGAATTACCTGAACATTAATAGGTGTACTAGCAGTTAATAACTCTGCTTGTTCTGCTATTGTCGGATGCAAAAATACTTGTTTGATTTGAAAAGAAAGACCCAATTTTTCTTGAATCTGATTGACTAGAGCAATTGCTTTAAGGCTGTGTCCTCCTAAATCAAAGAAGTTATCATTCACTCCCACCTTTGATACTTGCAGAACTTGCTGCCAAATGCTTACTAAAATCCTTTCTGAGGAATTGCGGGGAGGTAAATATGGTAATTCTACTATCGATGTTTCATCTGGTTGAGGCAATTTTCGACGGTCTATCTTGCCATTAGGATTTAATGGTAATTCTGACAAGACCACAAAAGCTGAAGGTATCATGTAAGCTGGCAATTTCTGCTGTAGGAAGCGACGCAGTTCGCTAGGAGTCAATGATGAGTTTTTTCTAACTACATAAGCTACTAAGCGTTGGTTTTCAGAAGTATCTGCTTGCAGAACTACAACTGTTTGTTCTACTTGGGGATGAGTGTCTAAAAGGAATTCTATTTCTCCTAACTCAATACGTAAACCTCGTAGTTTAACTTGATGATCGATGCGACCAAGATATTCTATATTTCCATCACTTAGATAACGTGCCTTATCTCCAGTTTTATATAATTTACCTTCACCAAAAGGATTAGAAATGAATCTTTCATTAGTTAATTCTGGCTGGTTGAGGTAGCCTCTAGCTAATTGTACACCCCCAATATGTAATTCTCCAGCAATGCCAATGGGAACTGGTTGTAAATATTGATCGAGGATGTAAGTTTGAGTATTAGCTATCGGGCGACCAATGGGAATTACCTGGTAATTAGATTGTGGCTGACACTGCCAGCAAGTAGCATCAACTGCTGCTTCTGTTGGGCCATAAAGATTATGTAATTCACAGTCCAATCGCTCAAAGAATCGTTGAGTTAGTTCATAAGATAGTGTTTCTGCACCACTAAAGACTCGCTTTAAACAACGACAACTTTCTAAGTTTGGTTGTTGCAGAAAAATTCGCAACATTGAGGGAACAAAAAATACTTGAGTAACTTGTTGTTGAGCAATTAAATTAATCAGGTAAGCTATATCTTTGTGACCTTCGGGTTTAGCCACTACTAAAGTAGTGCCAGATGTTAAAGACCAGAAGATTTCCCAGACTGAAACATCAAAACTTAAAACACCTATATGCAGGATGCAATCACCTGCGATAAGCGGATAAGTATCAATTGTTCGCAATAAATTATTGCAAATACCTTTATGGATATTCATCACTCCCTTTGGCTTACCTGTAGAACCAGAGGTATAAATCACATAAGCCAAATTTTCCGCTTTCACCAATTTGACGGGATTGTGTTGACTATAATTAGCAATGATGTGCCAATCACGGTCTAAACACACCACCTCGGCTGAATTTGCTTCTAAAGAGTCTACTAGAGACTGCTGAGTTAGTAAAATTGACACTGCCGCATCAGTTAGCATATAAATTAAGCGATCGCTCGGATAACTAGGGTCTAAAGGCACATAAGCTCCCCCTGCCTTTAAAATTCCCAGTAGTCCGATTAGCATCTCTATTGAACGCTCAACAAAAATTCCCACCAATACTTCTGGTTCTACACCTTTTGTTCGCAAATAGTGAGCTAATTGATTGGCTTTTTGATTTAATTGTTGATAGGTTAATTGTTGACCTTCAAAAATCACTGCAACTGCATTGGGGTTGCGTTCTACTTGTTCTTCAAATAGTTGATGGATACATTTATCTAAAGGATAGTCAGTCTGAGTATCGTTCCACTCTACCAATAACTGATGTCGTTCTGCTTGTGTCAATAACGGTAGTTCAGCTATCTGCTGCTGGGGATTAGCAACAATCGCTGTTAATAAGGTCTGCAAATGACCAGCCATCCGCACAATTGTGTCGCCTGTAAAACGACTAGTATCGTAACTAAATTTTATGAGCAACTCTTGTTTGGGTATTGCTGCTACGGTCAAAGGATAGTTTGTCTGTTCAAAATTCTCCACCTTGCTGACTGGCAATAATTGATTTGGCTCCTCTGACAAGCTATCCATAGGATAGTTCTCAAACACTACCAAGCTTTCAAATAACGGAACTCCTGGTGGTACATCACTCATGTTTTGTACTTCTGCCAGAGTACTATAAGTGTACTCCTGAAGTTCTGCTTGCTTTTGTTGCAATTGTTGTAGCCAAGGTATAATTAATTCTGATTTGGGGGTGGATACTCGCAGTGGTAAGGTATTAATAAACAACCCCACCATGTTTTCTACCATCGGCAAACTGGCAGGACGACCGGAAACTGTGACACCAAATAAAACTTCAGACTCTCCACTTCCACTGTAGCGACTGAGGAGAATAGCCCAGGCTGCTTGGATCAAAGTTGATAAAGTCAGACCATATTGCAAACCCAAAGATTGCAATCCTTTAGTGGTAGCGCGGGATAAATGCAATTCCTGTTCTTGATAAGTTGGTTGTACTCCAGAGTTACTAAGCTGGGGTCGGTCTACCACTAGTGGGGTAGGAGCAGTGAAGCCCTTAAGGGTGCGCCGCCAAAACATTTCCGCAACAGATAAGTCTTGCTGCTGTAACCAAATAATGTAGTCTTGATAAGGACGAGGAGAAGGAAGATAGCAGTTTTGACCTTGAGAGTAAGCAGTATAGAAGGTTAAAACTTCTTTATAAATTATGGGTAAGCACCAACCATCTAACAGGATATGATGCCAATTCCAAAGAAATTTATAGCTTTGATCAGATAGCCGAATTAATGTACAGCGCATCAAAGGTGCTTGATTGAGTTGAAATCCTTCTTGATATTCTGTTTGCAGTAAAGAATCTAGACGCTGTTGTTGCTCTATGGAGGAAAGGTTTCGCCAATCTTGATAGTTCCAAGGTAAATCCACCTGCTTTCGCACTACTTGTAGAGGTTGTTGACGCTTCTCCCAGAGAAAAAGAGTCCGCAACACCGAGTAGCGTTCTACGACTTGTTCCCAAGCTCGTTTAAAAGCAATAACGTTAATGTCTGTACAGATAGTGATTAGCGTTTGATTGCAATAAACTCCTGAGTCTGGAGCATAAATGCTATGAAAGAGCATCCCCTGTTGCATGGGGGAGAGAGGATAAATTGACTCTACGTTTTTGTTTTTCTGAGATTTTTCAACTAACATTGTCGTTTCTATCCTCTTTAGTCAATTTCCGCGAGAATTTCGTCTAGTTCCTGTTGATTTAAGTTCGCCACTGGAAAATCAGAGGGAGTGTATCCCCCAACTTCAGGAGACAGACAATGGTCAATTAGTTTGAGCAAAGCTTGGAGATACTTCTGAACGAGTGATTCTACTGTAGAATGTCGATGGAGGTGGCGACTGTAGCTCCAGTTAATTTGCAACTGCCCTTCTACTACTCTGGCAGTAATTTCTAATAGATGAGTACGATGCCCCTCCAGACTTTGATTAGCTCCTTTAGATTCACTAGCTAATTTCCAATCAATTCCTCGTAATTGTCCCTGGTCGAATTGACCCAAGTAGTTAAAACTAACTTCCCTGAATGGTAGTGCGGCTATTTGAAAACTAATTTCTTGATTTTGACTCAAATAACGTAAAATTCCATAGCTAATGCCTTGTTGAGGAATAGCTCGCAACTGTTCTTTAATTGATTTGAGAGCCTCTCCCAAATGATTTTGATTTTGCAGTTGCAATATTACTGGAAATATGCTTGTGAACCAGCCTACTGTCCTAGATACATCCACATCTGCAAATATATCTTCTCGACCATGCCCTTCTAGGTCAATGAGTACTGTGGAATTTCCTGTCCATTTTGCCAAAGTTTGCACTAAAGCTGTCAGTAGCACTTCGTTAATTTGGGTATTATAGGCAGAGGGAACTTGTTGCAAGAGGGCGCAAGTTTGTTCTTGACTGAGAGTAACAAATACATTAGCAGCACTAGCTACTGAGTTGTTTTGTTTTCCTGTGGGATCATCTACTGGTAGGGAATTTACCTCAGACCAAGGCTGTTTTAACCAGTAATGTAATTGCGATCGCACTGCCTCAGCTTGCCCATATTCCTGCAAAAGCATAGCCCATTCTTTAAAAGCTAAGGTCTTAGGTGGCAGTTGAATAGTTTCTTGTTGTTTTAACTGCTGGTAAACTGTGAACAAATCTTCTAGTAAAATCCGCCAGGAGACCCCATCGACCGCTAGATGATGGATAACGATCAGTAATCGACTATCTTGGTTATTCCCTAATTGAAACAATACCACTCTCATTAATGGCCCATCTGAGAGATTTAGGCTAGCCTGTTGGATAGTCGCTATTTGCTCTAAGATTTGTGGTAGTTGTGATTGAGGAGTTTGGGATAAGTCGATGACTTGGAAAGGTACTTCATCAGAAATGCCATAGTTGATTTGCTGCCATTCACCTTCCTCAAAGCTAAACCGCAAACGTAAAGCATCATGATGCTCTAATAATTTGCCAATAGCTTGGGACAGTAACTCTGGTTTGAGATCAGAGGGAATTTGCAGCAGTACTGATTGATTGAAATGGTGCGGTTCAGATCGATTTTGCTCAAAGAACCAATGTTGAATCGGAGTTAGAGGTACAAATCCTGTCACTAAACCCTGTTGAACCAACATCAATGTGCAAGTATCAGCTACAGCAGCTAGTTCGGCAAGGGTTGAATATTGGAATATTTGTCGTGGGGTGATTTTGATTCCTGCTTGACGAGCGCGACCGACTACTTGAATACTGAGGATGGAGTCACCACCGACTTCAAAGAATTTATCGTAGCGACTTACTTGCTTAATTCCCAAGACATCTTGCCAAATCGTGGCTAAAATCTGCTCAACAGGTGTCTGTGGCGGAACAAACTCTTGTTCTCGTGTCAGTTCTGCTTCTGGTGCAGGTAACATCTTGCGGTCTACCTTACCATTGGGGGTTAATGGCAAAGTTGACAAGATGACGAAACTGGAAGGAATTATGTAATCTGGCAATTTCTGCTGTAAGAAACGGCGCAAATCACTCATGCTTATAGACTGGTTCTGTGTGACTAAATAAGCTACCAGTCGTTTGTTACCAGGAGTGTCTTCCCGCAGCATGACTACTGCTTGTTGAATTTGCGGATAAGTTTCTAGGACAGATTCAACTTCTCCTAATTCAATGCGGAAGCCGCGAAGTTTAACTTGGTTATCGATGCGACCAAGAAATTCTATATTGCCATCCGGTAAATAGCGAGCTAAATCCCCAGTCTTATACAATTTTTGGGAATTATCAAAGGGGTTGGCAATGAATTTCTGGGAAGTTAATTCGGGTTGGTTAAGGTAGCCTCTGGCTAAACCTTCCCCACCAATGTATAATTCCCCAACAATACCAATGGGTACAGGTTGGAGATCGGGGTTGAAAATGTAGATTTGGGTATTAGAAATTGGTCGCCCAATACTAGGTTGCTTAATTGCCCCTTTTTGCACCAAACTAAATGTTGAGTAGGTTGTATCTTCGGACGGTCCGTAGAGATTGTAAACTCGCTGAATATTTTCCTGCTGGTAAAGTTGCTGTGCCAGTTGATTTGATAATGGTTCACCTGCGAGGTTAATTGTTTGCACACAATTAGGTATACCCTTGATTTGTAGCAGTTGAGCGATCGCGGTTGGTACTGTATTAATTAATGTCACCTCTTGAGCTTGTAAGCTAGGTAAATCTAAGGCATTCTGTGCCAGAATGACCTTACCTCCCCAAGCCAAGGGTACAAATAGCTCGAAGACTGACAAATCAAAACAAATCGAAGTTGAAGCCAAAACACCCGCTAGTTCGTCAGTAGTAAAGACTTGTTTTGCCCAACACAAGAGAGTTATAGTGCTGTGATGCTCAATGACTACGCCTTTGGGTTTGCCTGTTGAGCCGGAAGTATAAATTGCGTAAGCCGAGTTGCGAGAATTAACCTGACTGATAGGATTTTTCTTATTCTTTAAGGAAATGTCCCCGCCATCTGTATTTAATATCACCATGTCAGCTTTGTTTTCAGGTAATCTTGCCACTAATTTCTGTTGTGTGAGTAACACCGATACCTGGGAATCAGCCAAAATCATCTCTAGACGCTGTGTTGGGTAGGTTGGATCTAATGGTACATATGCCCCACCTGCCTTGAGAATGCCTAATAGTCCTACGACCATTTGAGGGGAACGCTCTAGACAAATGCCTACTAGTACTTCTGGTTTTACGCCTTTTGTTTGTAAATAATGGGCTAGTTGATTAGCTTGCTCATTTAACTCTTGATAGGTTAATTGTTGATTTTCAAATACTACCGCTACTGCATTGGGACTACGTTCTACTTGTTCTTCAAATAGCTGATGAATACATTTGTCTTGCGGATAGTTAGCTTTGGTATTATTCCATTCTACTAACAGTTGATACTGTTCTTTATCTGAGAGTAAACAATGCTTTTCATATAGTTCTGACCATTGATTGGCCATTGCTGTTAGAGCTTCTTGATAGTATCCGCCAATCATTTTCATCTGTTCTTTACAGAATTGGCTGGGATCGTATTTCAGGGTAAACTCTACTTTGTAAGAAATTGGATGGAGACTAAAGTTAGCTAGTAAAGCAAAGTTAGTTTGATTAAAAAATTTACCATCTAATACTTCTAAATCTTTAACACCGATAATACTTTGGTAAACGTGGAAATGAACAAAGTTAAACGCAGTCTCAAACAAGGGCTGTCCACCAAAAGTCCGTTGCAATTCAGCCAGGGGATATCTTCGCCAAGGTAAGCATTCCCGTTCAGCATCAAAGGTCTGCCTTACTAGGTCTATCCAACTGCCACCAAGGAGTTTTAAACGCAATGGCAAAGTATTAAGAAATAACCCTAATACTTTTTCTCCATCAGTATCTTCTAGTCTGCCATTAGATACTAAACCTGTGATAATATCTGTCTGGTTAGTTAATAAGCTCAATACCCTTAAATGAGCCGCTAATAAAACACTTTTAAGAGGTATTCCCGTGGCTTTACTTAACTGTTTTAAACCCTGAGAAACTCTAGAAGATATAGAAACTGGCAAATCGCAATTTTTAGTGGCAGCGTTCGACTTTGACCACCGTGGCAGTTTGGTAATAATGATGTCGCTGAGTTGCTTTTGCCAATATTTTTGGCATTCTTGAGTATGAAGAGTTGTTTGCTCTAATGCGACAAAATCTCGAAAGGTAATTGTGGGTGGTGCTGACAGAGGAAGAACGTCTTTACCTAGAAGATATAAATATTGTTGCAATAATTCAGTGAGCAACGAGGCCTCACTCCAGCCGTCAAGAATAGAGTGGTGGAAGCTCAAAGTTAAATTAAATGTCTCAGAGGTGCGGCGATGAACATAAAAGCGTAGTAAAGGCGGAACACCCCAATCAAAATGTCGTTTTTTCTCTTGTTCAATCCAGGCATCAAGCGATACTTCTTGTTCAGTAGTCGATAAATGGCTGAGATCGTCTACCTTTAAAGGAACATCTACTTGTTGATGAACCAGTTGTAGTGGCTGCTTGTAGTCAGTCAGAACAAAGCTGGTACGTAGCACCGGATGACGATTTACTACCTGTTGAATGGCACTGTGTAAAGCCTGGGGGTCAAGAGTGGCTCGAATGTAATAAGTAAAGACATCGTGGTAGATCGAGACATCATTACTATACTCACTGTGGAAGATCATCCCTGCCTGTAGTGCTGCAAGCGGATAGGCATCTTCTACATCCTCTGGCAAATTTAGGCGCTGTTCGTCAGAGATGAGGCTGAAGGCTTCTGTTTTTGGTGTGGGTAAAAAACCCAGTTCGCGGCTAACTAAACCAGCCAATTCTTGGATTGTCTGATATTGTAATAGCTGTGGTAGAGAAAAATCGAAGCCAATTTGTTTAGCTTTGGCGATCACTTGGATACCCCGAATTGAGTCTCCTCCTAGTTCAAAAAAGTTGTCATGGATACCCACCTGTTCGATCCCCAGAACTTCAGCCCAAATTACAGCTAATATTTCTTCAATGGGAGTACATGGCGCAACATAGGTGTTTGCCAACTCGAGACGGATTTGTTCTAGAGATGGTAAGGCACGACGGTCGATTTTGCCATTGGCTGTCAGTGGTATAGCATCCAACATGACGAAAGCATTTGGCATCATGTACTCTGGTAGACGTGATTCTAAATAACTACGCAGTTGGGGTATGAGTTGACGGTTCAACCTTGGCTGTAAGGGCTGGTTCGCATAAAATTGCCAGTCATGCAAGGGTTTGGCTTGACCGTTTGTAGGAGTGAAGACTCTCAGAGGGACTTTTGCCTGACTTTGGTGTTGCACAAAGATGACATCGTAATAGCCTAAGACACTAGAGTCTGACCAACTAACAACTAAAGAATAAGACAAAGCCTCAGCTAAAGCATATAAGTCATCAAGTTCTACTCCTGCCTCTGGAGAAATCGCATCTATGTCCTGACGCAATTGGCTCACTGTCTGGAATTTGTGAGGATTTTTCAGTAATTCTAAGGTTTTTAAAGGTTTAATTAATCGTGGATTTAGTAACCGTGTAATGCCCAGTATCTCAGGTTTCGCCTCTGCTAGCAGATGTTGTACCATAGCCAATGTAAGTTTTTGGTTCTGCCAGTCCAACCACTGAATATCATGGGGGACATCCACCGTAGTTCCCACATACAGTAGGACGTTATAACGAAATTGAGTCAGTTCGTTATGGTGCTGACCTCGTTGTAGATGGATCTGCACATGAGTAATTTGGGGAAAACGCTGTTGAATAGCCGCAAAGAAGGCTGGGTCAATCAGCAGTTCATTTTCTTGGGCAATTCGCCTCTGCACCTGCTGTTGCCATTGGGCTACAGATAAATCGGGCGAAGCTTTATGCAGTTCTACAGAGGTGTGGAAAGCTTCTAGTAATTGCAGATTCCGCACATCTCCCAGGAAAATACAGCCTCCAGGGGCGACTGTATTCACTGCTCCTTCTAAGACACGCAACAAATAATCAATATGGGGGAAGTACTGCACAACTGAGTTAAGGATGATGGTGTCAAATCCTTGTGCCTCTAAACCCTCAAAATTATCTGCTGGACGCTGCGATAGATTCACATGGTGCAGTTGTGACTCTGGTTTGCTCAAGTGCTGCTGAATGTAGTCTAGTCCCCTTGATGAGATGTCTGTTCCCCAATAATGGCGGCAGTACGGAGCAATTTGGAATAAAATTAGTCCTGTTCCACAACCAATTTCAAGGACTCGATTTGGTTGCTGGGCAAGAATTGTCTCAACTTTGTCGTTTAGCCAATCACGCATTTGTACTGCTGGAATTGGCTGACCTGTGTAGCTACTGTTCCAGCCGACTATATTAAACATCGGGTCTGGCTCTAGGTTAGCTTGGCTGTAAGTCTGGTTGTAGAGCATTTGCCATTGCAATATTTGTTCGTCAAATAAATTTACTTCTTGGTTATGCTCAACAGCATCGCTGGGTTGAGAATTTCCGACGATGTAAGCAATGAGGCTTTTATGTCCAGTTTCTTCCTCGTGAACTATAACTATAGACTGTTCTACTGCTGGGTGGTGGCTGAGTACAGTCTCGATTTCTCCTAGTTCAATGCGGAAGCCGCGAATCTTAACTTGGTGGTCGATACGACCGAGAAATTCAATATTGCCATCGGGTAAATAGCGAGCTAAATCACCTGTTTTATATAATTTGCCATCACCGAAGGAATGAGAAATGAATTTGTGAGAAGTTAATTCAGGACGGTTAAGGTAGCCACGGGCTAAACCCACACCACCGATATGTAATTCTCCTGCTATACCAACTGGAACTGGTTGCAAATATTGATCGAGGATGTAAATTTGGGTGTTGGCAATGGGACGACCAATGGGAACTATCTGCTGTTGAATCTGTGGTAAACAATGCCAAAATGTGACATCAATTGCTGCTTCTGTTGGTCCATAGAGATTGTGTAGTTCGCAGTTTAACCGCTCAAAAAAACGTTGTGTCAGTTCATAAGGTAGTGCTTCTCCACTACAAATCACTCGCTTTAAGCAACTGCAATTTTCTAAGCTTGGTTCTTGCAGAAACACTCGCAGCATCGAAGGCACAAAATGGATTGTCGTAATTTGTTGCTGTTGTATCAGCTTGATTAAGTAAGTATTATCTTTATGCCCTTGAGGTTTCACCACTACCAAAGTTGCACCTGCCAATAACGGCCAAAAGAATTCCCATACTGAAACATCGAAACTGAAGGGAGTTTTTTGGAGAATGCGATCGCTGGATGTTAACTGATAAGTATTCTGCATCCACACTAAGCGATTACTAATGCCTTTATGGGTATTCATTGCTCCCTTTGGCTTACCTGTAGAGCCAGAGGTATAAATTACATAAGCTAAGTTCTCTCCTTTCACGCCACTGTTGAGATTGTTCTGATTCTCTTGAGCTATAACTTGCCAATCTCCATCCAAAGACACTACAATCGCTTGATTCTCTGGTAAGAGTTCAGTAAGCGAACGCTGGGTGAGCAAAACTTTCACCCCCGTATCTTCAAGCATATAACTCAAGCGTTCTTTGGGATAGCTAGGGTCTAATGGTACATACGCTCCTCCAGCTTTTAAAATTCCCAACAGTCCCACTATCATTTCTAGGGAACGCTCTATGCAAATACCTACTAGTAATTCTGGTTTTACACCTAATTTTTGCAAATAGTGCGCTAACTGATTAGCCCGCTCATTTAAATGGCGATAGGTTAATTGCTGATTGTCAAATACTACTGCTATTGCATCGGGGCTACGCTCTACTTGCTCTTCAAATAGTTGATGGATGCATTTTTGGGAATATTGGATCTCTGTATTATTCCATTTTCTAATTAATTGATTACGTTCTTCTGTTGTTAATATATCAATTTCTGACAATTTACAATCAGGATTAACTGTAACAGTTTCTATAATTTGCCGAAAATGTGCCAGCATTCTCTGAACAAAATCTGCACTAAAAGCATCTTTTGGGAAAGTTACAGAAACAGAAGTATCTTGAGCATCAATTTCAAAGACTAATTGAAAGTTGTTTAACAAAGAACTGTGACTGCATAATCCCTTGTGGATTAGGGCAATATCAAAAACCGCTGCTGGATTTCCGCCTCTGGCAATAAACGTTTCTACAAGACTGTCTACATCATAATTTTGGTAACGGTATCCTTCTTGGAGATTACTGCGAGTTATTTTAAGTAAATCCTTAAATGAAATAAGCTTTTGTTTGTCAAATCTGGAGAATATTAAGCTATTAGACTTGTCTAGGTTCAAAGCTCCCGTTGCTACAATAAATTGTTCTTGAGCAGTATATTTAAATATTAAAAATTTAATAACTGATAGATATAAAGCTAGGTTATTAACAGGAGAATTAGTAGTTAAATTATATATTTTATCGCGTAGCTCTATAGATATAATATCAATTATTTTGTCTTGTTTTTCTATTTTATTTTGAATTCCAATATTAAATAAAGTTGTGACTGGCTGGATTTCTCGCAGTTGTCGAATTTGATAATCTATTGAAACAAGATGTGTTTCTATCACGTCCATAAACTTCTCCAAAAATTTAGATGATATTTTTTTACATTAAAATTCCACTATTAGTCACATATTTTTTGACTAATTCAAGTTCTGACTAATTCAAGATAGTAATTAGTGTGATATTGTTTAAGCCTTGGTGACTAAATTTGCGCGCCAGATGCTTTATGGCGGTAAATTCTCCCGCAGTGATGGCTCACCACCGCACTGGCTTGGCTACACAGATACAACACGCCTACGCGGGTTCAAAAATTTTAAGGCTAAGAAAAAAGAGGAACTTATTAAGTGCTAGTTTCATAGAGAATTGGTATAGAGCCTTAAATGTTAAATTTACAGCATAAGCGTTTTGGATACAATAGGTAATTAAGAAAAAATTTCATTTATTTTTCACCCTGGAATTTAAGTGACAGCCAAAATGCTTGTATAGATAGATTTGCTTGCAATTAACTGCATTGTAAATTTTTTTTAAGTAGGGATCGCTCACACGAGCATCTCCCCATCAAACTTAGTTTTCTTTTTGATTCATGGCAGTTCCAGCAGCGATCACTAGATTTTACCTTTACTATACTATAAATATCTATACAGAACTTAAGAATAGAATTTACAAAGTTTATCTATATTAAATGATTGGTTTAGCAAGTAATACTACTTACATCTCTATTTTCCCTCAAACTCACAATTTTTTGCTTGACAGACCACTAGGAGTTTATCGTTGGTTTGTACCCTCACCGAAAAGGCAGAGGGGAAGGGGGCTTTCTAGCAGGGAGAGCAAGCCCTTCCTCTCTGCGACAAGCGTTGCGGAGCATGGGTAAGAAGCCCCGCCCTTCCAGGGCGCTTGGCTTGGGACGGGATACAAGCTTTGTCCCAGTCTCTCCCCTCTGCTCCCCTACTTCTTTTGACTTTTTGCTTACATTTTGGCGCATTGGGGCATCGCGGCACAAATTGCATTTCAAACAATATTTCTACAATTACTTTTGTGTTTTTTTTTACTCAACCTTAAACGAATGCCCCGGATTGCATTTAGTCATGAAATTGACAATCAAATTTCCCGGTGCAAGATATAAGAAGACTATAAACATCAAAATGAATACATTGTTTTTTTGAATTGTACGGTTGTTTGCTGTTAATCAATTTTTGTAATATGACACCGAATCGAAAAAAGAATGCGACAAATAGTAAAAATATAAAAGCTAGCAATAAAGGCATGTAATGACAGGGGTAACACAGATAGACTTCCAAGAAAGTGTAGAGGAACAGGAGACACTGCTGCGTCAACAGGATAATGCAATGCTCTTTGGTGACCAATTAGAAGATATCTGGCGGACTCTTCCAGAAGTATTGAGTGATGCTGCTAAGTACGAAAGTCAAGGTATTACATATATTAGAAGTGACGAAAGTCAATATTTTCAGACTTATAAAGATTTATATAATGATGCTCTGATTATTTTAGATGGGCTTTATCGACGCGGACTTAAATTAGGAGATAAAGCCATATTACAAATTGGGAGAAATCAAGATTTTATTCCTGCACTTTGGGCTTGTTTTTTAGGTGGGATTATACCTGCACCTTTGAGCATCGCTCCCAATTATGATATACAAAATGCCGCAGTTAAAAAACTTGAAAATGTCTGGCAGATTTTAGAGAAGCCTATTATATTAACGGATTGTGAATTAATTAGCAAAATAGAAAAATTAACTACTCAATCTCATTTAAAGGAATTGCGGGTAGTATCGATAGATAAATTACGAAGTAATCAATCTCTATCAAACCAACTGTCGGCTCATGAATTACCTCATCTTACACCATTAGATCCAGCATTACTACTATTTACTTCTGGTAGTACAGGACTACCCAAGGGAGTGATGTTGCATCATCGCAACCTTTTATCTATGTCCGTCGGTACAGTGCGGATGAATAATTTTACACGACAAGAAGTTACCCTAAATTGGATGCCCTTAGACCATGTAGGGGCAATAGTATTTTTAGGAATTATGGCTGTGGATTTGGCTTGTCATCAAATCCATGTGCCAATTGAATTAATTTTACGTCAACCACTCAAATGGTTAGGACTAATTCAAAAGTATCAAGCTACTATCTCTTGGTCTCCCAACTTTGCATTCTCCTTAATTAATCAGCATACTGAAGAACTTAACCAATCTTGTTATGACCTCTCCTCAATCAAATTTTTAGTTAATGCCGGAGAGCAAGTTTCGGTCAAAACTATTCGCTTGTTTTTAGAAATTCTAGAAAAACATAAATTGCGGGATAGAGTAATTAAACCAGCATTCGGGATGACTGAATCTTGTTCTGGAATTACTTGGTCAGCAGGTTTAAGCAAAGATGAATTGATAGAAGAAAATAGTTTTGTCTCTCTAGGTCGCCCTATTCCTGGAGCTACTATTAGAATTATTGACCAAGAGAATAATATTTTGCCAGAAAACGAAGTTGGACGACTTCAGATTAAAGGACCTTCTGTAACTGAAGGATATTATAATAATCCCGATCTTAACCAAGAAGTTTTTCAAGATGGAGGTTGGTTTACTACTGGAGATTTAGGTTATCTACACAATGGTGAATTAGTTATTACTGGTAGAGAGAAACAAGAAATTATTATTAACGGTATTAACTACTTCGCCCATGAAATTGAAACAGCGATAGAAGAATTAGATGGTGTAGCTATTTCCTATACGGCTGCCTTTGCAGTTTTCGACCAAAACAGAGAAACAGATTTATTAGTTATTACTTTTAATCCGGAATCAAATAATCTTGATAATGCAGTAAAAGTAGTCAGACAAATTCGCAGCCATTTAACGCAGAAAGTAGGAATTGCACCTGCTTATGTGATTCCTTTGGCGGCTGAGTTAATTCCCAAAACATCTATTGGTAAGGTTCAAAAAGCTAAATTAAAAAAAGATTTTGAACAGGGATTATTTAGTGATCGCATCCAAGCAATCAATGAATATTTAGCGAGCGATCGCCAAAAAAACGCCAGCTTACCACAGTCTGAAAATGAACGCCAAATAGCAGCAGTTTGGTGTGAGATTTTACAACTTGATTCAGTAGGTATACAGGATAACTTCTTTGAATTAGGAGGGAATTCTCTACACCTAATTCGTGTCCAAAACCAATTAGAAAAACTTTTTGGTCGCCAGATACCTCTAACTGAAATATTTAAAAATTCTACAGTTGCCACATTAGCCCATTTCTTAACTGAAGAATCTAATACCACAAATGTTATAGCAGAAAAAAGTCGAAAACGCGCCGAAAATCGTTCGCGTCGCCATCAGGACACTCATGATATTGCTATTATTGGTATGGCAGGTCGATTTCCTGGAGCTAACAACATAGATAGTTTTTGGGAAAATCTCAAAAACGGAGTCGAAACAATATCCTTCTTTTCTGAAGAAGAACTACTAGAGTCGGGGGTTGCTCCTGAACTTTTCCAGCAGCCTAACTATGTCAAAGCTAGACCGATTCTCGACAAGGTAGAATCCTTTGATAATGAGTTTTTTGGATACACAGACCGAGAAGCAGAATTACTCGATCCCCAGCAACGTTTACTGCTGCAATGTAGCTGGGAGTGTTTAGAAAACGCTGGCTATAATCCTAACTCCTATGAGGGAGCGATCGGGATGTTTGCTGGGGCAAGCATGAACACCTATTTTATTAATAATTGCTATCCGTATCGCGGTCAATTAGATGCCAACGACGAGTTACAACCCTTCACATTAGATTCGATGGGAGGGTTTCAAACGATGGTGGCTAACGATAAAGACTATTTGACTACACGGATTTCCTATAAATTGAACCTGCGTGGACCTAGTGTGAATGTCCAAACAGCCTGTTCCACTGGACTAGTAGTTGTGCATCTAGCCTGTCAAAGTCTGTTGAACGGTGAAAGTGACATGGCTTTGGCTGGAGCTGCTTCTATCAACTCTCCCCAAAAGATTGGTTATTTGTATCAAGAAGGTTTGATTGTATCTCCTGATGGGCATTGTCGCGCCTTTGATGCCCAAGCGAATGGTACTATTTTTGGCAGTGGGGTTGGAGTTGTTTTGCTCAAGAGATTAAAAGACGCTCTAGCAGATAACGATCATATCTACGCTGTGATTAAGGGATCTGCCATCAATAACGATGGCGGTAGAAAGCTAGGATTTACAGCTCCTGGAGGAGAAGGTCAAACTTTAGTAGCAGCCGAAGCACTAGCCTTTGCCGGAGTCGAAGCTGATACCATTGGCTTTGTAGAAGCTCATGGCACAGGTACAAAACTGGGAGATCCTATCGAAATCGATGCTTTGGCTAGAGCATATAGCACTGCAAATCAGGGAGAGTGTGCTTTGGGATCGGTGAAGACCAATATCGGGCATATGCAAATTGCTTCTGGTATTGTTGGTCTAATCAAAGCTGCTTTGGCTCTCAAACATCAAATTATTCCCCCGACTTTACACTTCAATACTCCCAACCCCCAGATTGATTTTTCCCAGACTCCTTTTTATGTCAATACCGCAGCCATACCCTGGACTGCAAAGCAAGAAGATGGCAAGGAGTTGCCTCGACGCGCTGGGGTTAACTCTTTAGGAATTGGTGGCGTGAATGCTCATGTGGTGCTGGAAGAAGCGCCCGCCATTATTCCCCAGTCCAATGACATCAAGCGTCCCCACCATTTACTCACACTTTCTGCCAGAACAGAACAGGCTTTGGTAGATTTAGCAAAAAGCTATGCAGAATTTCTTCAAAATCATCCCGCCAGCGATATCTCCGATATAGTATTCACAGCCAATACTAGCCGAGTTCATTTCCAGAATCGTTTAGCGGTGACTGGTTGCCAAATTGATGATTTTGTTACTAAATTACATCAGTTTGGACAACAAAATATAGAGTCAGTAATTCACGCTCAAGTTGATGAAAAGCAGCCTCCCAAAATTGCCTTTTTGTTCACAGGACAGGGTTCTCAGTATCTGGGAATGGCTAACCAACTCTATCAAACCCAACCAACTTTCCGGCGAACTTTAGACCAATGTGAAACAATATATCAAGAACTAACAGGTAGATCTTTACTGCAAGTCATCTTTGCTAATTCTGATGTAGCTTTAAATCATACATCTTATACCCAACCAGCTTTATTTGTTGTCGAAGTAGCACTAGCTCAATTATGGCGTTTTTGGGGCATTGAGCCTACTGCTGTTTTAGGGCATAGCTTGGGCGAGTATGCGGCTGCTTGTTTTGCAGGAGTTTTTGATATTGAAAGTGGTTTAAAACTGGTCGTACAAAGAGCAAATTTAATTGGTGGATTACCCGCAGAGCAAGGAGCGATGGCTGCCGTTTTTCTGGATGAAACATCTGTGCGGCAATTGTGTAAAAATCAGGGGATAAAAGTTGCGATCGCAGCAATCAATGCAAAACAACATACAGTAATTTCCGGCGAACAAACAATCATTCAACAACTTAGCGAACACTTTATTAACGCTGGAGTAAAAGTTCGCCAATTAAAGGTTTCTCATGCTTTTCATTCACCATTAATAGCACCCGTATGTGGAGAATTTAAAAATACCCTGCAAGAAATTGATTTTGCTAAACCCCAAATTCCTATTATCTCTAACCTGACAGGAGAAATTGCAGATGACAGTATTGTTACTCCTGATTATTGGATTCAACATTTGCTGCATCCTGTGCAATTTTATCAAGGAGTTGTGTCTCTAGAATCTCTTGGATGTGATAGTTTTATCGAAATTGGACCACAACCTGTTCTTTTAGGCATTATTCAGTCATCGATATCTTTATCTAACCCTCTAATATTACCGAGTTTACGCTCAGGATTTTCTGATTGGGAAGTTCTACTAGAAAGTCTAGGTAAACTTTATGTACGTGGTGCAAATATAGATTGGTTTGGACTTGAAAAAGATTACCAACCTAAAAGATGTGCTTTACCAACTTATCCTTTTCAGCAACGTCAACATTGGATTCCCTTAAAAACTCAATTCCAAACTGCCAAGGAATCTGCTGTTGTCAAGATGTTGTCTCAAAAAGATACAAACAATTTGATCCAGACTCTAATAGAAACTGGGAATTATTCTGAAGCTGAAAAACAAACTTTATCGGCAATTGTTCAACAATTAATTCAGCTACATCATCAAGACACAGGTAATTCTAATTTTGATAACTTACTTTATCAGTTAGAGTGGCTACCTCATCTTTTATCAGCTAAGAAATTAGAGAATTTAGAAATAATTCAAACTGATTTAGGCTCTTATTTGTCAGAACAAATCAAATCTACACAATTTACAGGAGTTTCTCTAGCTTTTTCCCAAATGGAAGAACTTAGTGCCAACTTTATTGTGAAAACGTTAAAAGATTTGGGATTATGGCAAATAAATACTATCCTCTCTCCAGAAAATAGTTTACGTCAGGCTGGCATTAAAGAGGAGTATAGATTACTATGGCAGCACTGCTTAAAAATATTGGCACAAACAGGCTTTCTAGAAAAGCAGGGTTTGGGCTGGAAAATCATCAGTGAACCGCAACAATCTCACTCTGATTTAACAGTAGATGATTTGATTGTTCAGTATCCAAATGCTTCCATAGAATTAACGCTGTTTAAGCGAGTTGCGGTCAATCTTGCAGCCATAATTACCGGGAAGATTTCTCCTTTATCCATCTTATTTGCTCAAGACGGGCAAATTGGAGTAGCAGAGTTTTATAAAAACACATCTTGGGCAAAAGTTCTCAACCTTAGTATCTCTAAAACAGTAGAGCTTTTATTATCAAACTATTCTCCATTAGAACCAATCCGAATTCTAGAAATTGGTGCGGGAACTGGAGCTACTACCCATCAAATTCTCCAAGCTTGTGCTTCTCGTCAAATTAACTACACATTTACTGATATCTCGCCATTCTTTCTAGAGACTGCCAAAGATACTTTTGCTCATTCTTTCATAGAATACAAAGTTTTGGACATAGAAAAAGACCCCGAAATTCAAGGTTTTTTACCCGGTTCTTACGATCTAATTATTGCAGCAAATGTATTGCATTCTACGCGGGATTTACAAGGAGAAACCTTACCCCATATTCGAGGTTTACTGCGTCCTGGAGGACACTTGTTACTCCTAGAACTTACTCATCAGTCCCGGTGGATTGATTTAATATTTGGCGTGACTCAAGGTTGGTGGCGTTTTAGCGATCGCGATTTACGCTCAGATCATCCCATTATTGCAGCATCTACTTGGCAATCTATTCTCCGAGAATCTGGTTTTGCTCAAGCTGAATTTATTTCTCCTGACGAAAAAATTGGCAGTCCTTTATTTCAGCAAAGTATTATTGTTGCCCAAAATGCCGAAAAAAGCAGCGATATTTCGGGTAATTGGCTAATTTTTACCGATAGTGAAACAGATAATCTAGCTCTAGCAATTCAACAGCAACTAAGCAAAGATTGTGGATCTTGTGCGATCGCCAATTTAGAAAATAGCTCTGAGCTAGAAACACGGCTGGCTTCATCTCTCTGTTGGCGTGGAATTATTTATCTTGTGAATGGTGGTGAGGGCGATCAGTATGAGTCTACTTTATTCAATCGCTGTCACCATCTTTTAAATCTTCTCCAGGCGATTAAAAAAATACCTCATCCTCCCAAATTATTCCTCGTTACCCAAGGTGGTCAACCCTTTCGATTAGAGCAGCCATCTTTTGTTACTCAGTCTCCGCTTTGGGCGTTGGGGCGCGTGATGGGGCTAGAAGAACCAGAACTATGGGGGGGAATGATAGACCTCTGTCCCCACGCCGATATTGCTCAAAATCTTGTTGCTTTACTCTCAGGATTGACTAACTCTGTCACCGAAGATCATCTGATGTTCCGCAAAGGTCAAGCTTACGTTGCGCGTCTTTCCCCACTGGAATCTCTACCTACAAAACCAGTCACTATCCAAGCTCAAGCTACTTATTTGATTACAGGAGGTATTGGTCATCTAGGATTACAACTTGCTCGCCATCTGGTTGATTTGGGCGCAAAACACCTCATTTTGACTACACGTCGTCAATTTCCACTACGAGCAGAGTGGGATTCACAAGCAGAATTTGGGGAAATAATTCAAAATATCAAGACTTTAGAACAAAAGGGAGCAACTGTAGAAGTTTGTCAAGCAGATGTGGGAGATTTTGAGCAAATGTCACGCATCTTTACCAAAATTCAAAAAATATCTGATCCGCTCCGGGGTATTTTCCATCTTGCCGGAGTGTCAGGACGCAAAGCTAAATTAAGCGAATGTACATTAGATGATATTGCAGAAGTTTTTCAGGCAAAAGTTCGCGGTTCTTGGAATTTGCATCAGTTATCTTTAGCAACTCAATTAGACTACTTTGTTTTGTTCTCTACCGCAGGTGCAATTTGGGGAGCTAAAGAGCAAGGTTTATACGATACTGCTAGTCATTTTATGGATGCTTTAGCTCATTTACGTCATCTTCAAAAATTACCAGCTACTAGTTTGAATTGGGCATTATTAGCTGGAAATGGCATAGTTTCTCAAGATTATGAAGATTGGCTCAAACAAATTGGTATGAAAGAAATTGCTTTAGATAAAGCTTTTGCAGCAATGACCGCTGTTATGGAATCTGGAAAAACACAAATCTTACTAGCTGATGTAGATTGGGTGCGATTCAAAAATATTTATCAATCTAAAGGCAATAAACCAATTTTTGAAAAATTAGGAGAATACCAAAATTCAGTTAAAGGAATTCAACAGTCAATCTCTACACGTCGTTTTCTAGAAGAAATTCCACCAGGAGAACGTCGGCAACATTTGTTTGAATATATTGGCAAACAAGTAGGGACAATTTTAGGAAATAAACAGATACCAGATACCGAACAAGGATTTTTAGAAATGGGGATTGATTCTTTGCTTTCGATTGAATTAAAAAATCGTTTAGAGAAAGGATTGGAAGTGGCTTTACCTGCTTCTTTGATATTTGATTTTCCTAACATTAGAAGATTAGTTGATTATTTAGTGGAACAGGTGTTTAGTTGGCAGGTTAATGCTTCTGTAAATGTTGTTCCTATTCAGGAGGAGGTTGATCAGGATTTATTTTTACAAGAGCTTGCAGATTTAGAGGCTTTTTTAGGTAATTCTTGATTTTTTAGCTCACGCAGAGAGAAGTTGCGGTGCTAGGGGAACCCTCGTTAAGCAAACTTAGGTAGACGCAGAGGAAGAGGGGAAGGAGAAAAGATGGAGTTGGAGATAAGTAACGATAAGTCTGTCCAAGCTAGGGTGTTTAAGGCGCTAAATGAAGCGAAGGAGAGATTAAAAGCTGTTGAAGCTCAACAAAGCGAACCGATTGCGGTTGTGGGTTTGGGTTGTCGTTTTGGTAAAAATATTTCCACTCCTGAAGCTTTTTGGTCTTTTCTCAAAGCTGGTGGTAATACGCTCACAGATGTACCTAGCGATCGCTGGAATGTGTCTGATTTTTATGACTCAGATCGTAGTAAACCCGGCAAAATCTATGTATCTCAAGGCGGTTTTCTCAATGACGTGTCGATGTTTGACGCGCACTTTTTTGGGATTGCACCGAGAGAAGCTTTGCATATCGATCCTCAGCAACGGTTACTTTTAGAAGTTGGCTATGAGGCGTTAGAAGATGCTGGTATGGCTGCGCCTACTGCCAGAATCGGCAAAACCGGTGTTTTTATTGGCATCACAAACAATGATTATGCTCGTCTGATTGCACCGGGAGGAGATTATAGCACAATAGGGGCTTATCATATCTCTGGCAACCATATAAATGCTGCTGCTGGACGCATTTCTTATCTTTTGAATCTCAATGGCCCTAGTTTGGCTATCGATACGGCTTGTTCTTCTTCACTGGTAGCAGTGCATTTAGCTTGCCGTTCTTTGCGCTCCCAGGAATGTCGGCAAGCTTTGGTGGGGGGAGTAAACCTAATTCTCACCCCGGAAGTGCCGATCGCCTTGTGCAGAAATCAGATGTTAGCTGCTGACGGTAGGTGCAAAACCTTTGACGAAAGTGCTGACGGATTTGGGATTGGTGAAGGTTGCGGAGTTGTTGTTTTAAAAAGGTTGAGTGAAGCCTTAGCAGATAGTGATCGCATTTGGGCGTTAATTCGAGGAACATCTGTCAATAACGATGGTGCCAGTGGCGGTTTTACTGTTCCTAATGGACCTATGCAGACAGATTTAATTCGTGATGCTTTAGCTGATGCTCGTCTAAGTGCCAATGCTATTGATTATGTCGAGGCTCACGGTACGGGTACATCTTTAGGAGATCCGATTGAAATTAAAGCGATCGCTGATGCTTTATGTGTCAATCGCTCTCCATCCCAACCTTTGTTAATCGGTTCTGTCAAAACAAATCTTGGTCATCTAGCGGCGGCGGCGGGGATTTCTGGCTTGATCAAGACTATATTATCTATCTATCATGGCGAAATTCCGGCACATCTCAATTTCCAAAAACCAAATCCTCACATTAATTGGGATAGCATACCTCTGCACGTGGTGACACAGACTCGCCCCTGGACTCAAGGCAATGGCAAGATAAAAGCGGCTGGAGTCAGTTCTTTTGGAGCATCGGGAACAAATGCTCATGCAATATTGAGTGAACCTCCGCAAGTACAATCCTCAACTAAAACAACATTTCCTGTACTGGTAACTCTGTCTGCTAAAGATGAAGAACGATTGCGTCTGTTGGCTGCTAACTTTGTTAATTATATTGACCAAAAACCGGAAGTTAACTTAACTGATATCGCCTTTTCTGTAAATACAGGTCGTTTTCATCATAAACAGCGATTAACTTTATTAGTTTCCAATACTGCTAGTTTTAAAGAACAACTTCGAGCTTTTGTTAATGGTAATGACCGAGAAGCTAATATCATTTACGGTGAGGTACGAGTAAATACTAAAATCGCTTTTGTTTGCAATGATGCAAGAACTATATTTCCGGCGATGGGGAAAGAGCTTTTTGTAAATGAGCCTGTATTTCGTGATGCTTTGATGCAATGCGATCGCCTATTTCAAAACTATTTAAATTTCTCTATAGAAGACTTACTTGATAACAATCAAGATATAAACGATCCTTTATATGTTCACCCAACATTATTTGCGCTGCAATATGCTCTTTGTGAACTCTGGAAATCTTGGGGAATCCGCCCTTCTGCAATTTTAGGAAATGGTTTAGGCGAATATATTGCTGCTCAACAAGCTGGAATTTTTTCGATTGGAGATGCAGTTAAATTAGTGGCAACTCGCGTTCATTTATTTAGCGAGCAAAGTGGAGAAAAAGAATTTTTAGCTTTTCAAAAAGTAGCTGAAGAAGTTTCTTATCGTAATCCACAACTCACTTTAATTTCTAATAATGGTGAGGTTGCTAATAATTATATTAAAACTGCTGCTTACTGGTTGCAACAGCTACATCACCTAGACAATATTGAAAAAGGGATTTTTACCTTACATCAGATGGGCTATCAAATATTTCTAGAGATTGGAAATCAGCCCATAAATAATATCGTTCATAGTAAATTACCAGCAAAAGAAATCCTTTGCTTATGTAGTTTAGCAAAAGATTGCAGTAATTATCAGCAAATCCAAACAGTCATAGCTGAACTATATGTAAGAGGAGTAAATATTAATTGGCAAGAATTCCATCGCTCTTGCTCAGGACAAAAAATTAGTTTGCCCAGTTCTCCTTTTATTCGCAAACGCTACTGGGTAGATGCTATTAAATCAAATCGCTCTGGACACCCTTTATTAGGCGATCGCTTCCCCTCTCCCCTCTCTTCTATTCAATATCGAGCTAGTATTAGTCAGAACAACCCAGAATTTTTAACAGAACATCAAGTTTTTGATAAACCGATATTTCCTGGTGCAGCTTTTATTGAAATGGCGTTAGCAGCGGCACAAAGCCAAGCTGTAATTTTAGAAAATATCGAATTTCAAAAAGCACTATTGCTGCAAGAACAAGAGGATACATTACAGTTAATTATTGAACAAAATTGTTTTCAAATATATCAGCAAAGTAATAATAATTGGGATGTACTTGTTACCGGGGGAATTGATAGTTTAAATATACTAGATGCAAATCGCCAAAATCTAGAACAAATAGCTGCTAACTGTCCAGAGCAGATGGAAATTAATTCATTTTATGAAAGATATCAAAAATCAGGAGTTAATTACGGCAGTAGCTTCCAGATCATTAATAAGCTTCAACGTGGCAAAAATAGTGCATTTGCTAAAATCAAGTTAACACAAATTCAGTGTCTAGAAGCCGAAAAATATAAGTTTCATCCAGTAATGTTGGATGCTTGTTTTCAGGCGATCGCTGCAATTTTATTTCAGCAAGAATCATCTGTAACTTATGTCCCAGTCCGCATTGCTAAATTTCAATTCTTCAAGTCCCCAGGTGCTAGTGTCATCAGTGCAGCTCGACTAACTAAAAATTCTAATAACTATATTATCTCTAATATTGATATTTATTCAGAACAAGGTGAGTTACTAGTAGCAATTACAGGATTTGAACTTAAATCAGTTCAAAGTCAAGAAATTATCCGCCATCAAATCCAACCACAATCTTACATGGAGGAGTGGATTACTTTAGCATCATTGTTACCTGATGGTAGAGATTATTTACTAAACCCTGATGCCATTAAAACTCTAGTTCAACCCCAGCAATTAGAACAGCAATTAGCTGAAAAATTGTACCAATATGAACGCTTGCTTGAAGAAATGGAAACTTTAAGCGTAAGTTATATATGGGAAGGTTTAAAAGAGCTTAACTGGCAACCCCAATTAGGTCAAATTTATCCAGAAGAACAGATTGCTACTCAAGGTGGAGTTGTTGATTTTTATCGTCCTTTATTGTCGCGGTGTTTAGCAATTCTAGCTGAAGAAGGAATAATTACTCAGCAAAAAGATGGATGGTTATTAGCAAAAGAACCTGTTATATCTTCATCTCAATTACCAATTCAACAACTACGTAGGGAATTTCCTGATTACCTTGCAGAAATTAATTTGATAGAACGTTGTGGTTCGGCTTTAGCTGCGGTAATGCGCCGCCAAATTGAGCCATTAGAATTACTATTTCCCCAAGGCGATTTGAATGCGATCGCATCTGTATATTCTGATGCGGCTGGTGCTAAGTTGATGAATGAACTAGTCGCAGCCACAATTAAAACTGTAGTAGCAAATTTACCAACAAATCGACAGTTACGCATCCTCGAAATTGGAGGGGGAACAGGCTCAAGTACCGCAGCAATTTTACCACATTTACCTCCAGAACAAATTGAATACACATTTACCGATATTTCTTCTAGCTTTTTAACCAGAGCCAAAGAAAATTTCAGTAATTATCCCTTCATTAAATATCAAACTTTAGATATAGAAAAAGCCCCCATTTCTCAAGGATTTCTACCTAGTTATTTTGATATTATTATTGCTGCTAACGTCCTTCATGCCACAGCAGATATTAATGAAACCCTTAATAATGTCCGTTCTTTACTAGCTCCTAATGCCATACTCATACTATTAGAAAGTACCGGAGCGCGTCCTTGGGTAGATTTAACCTTTGGGTTAACAGAAGGATGGTGGTTATGCAGTCAAGATCCGCACCGCAATGGTTATCCATTAGTAGATACAGAACATTGGCAAAACCTACTCGCCAAGCATCAATTTACAGAAATTAACATCATCGAACCAACCAATCCAAAGACACGGAACCTATTACAACAAAGCGTAATCATCGCCAAAAGCAGCCTTCCTTCTCTATGCACCTCTGTGTCTTGGCGCGAAATAATCTTTGCTGACACTAACGGAATTGCTCGCAGTTTAATCACCCCATTCCAACAGCGAGGAATTACTTGTTCCCTCATCTCCCCTCAAGACATTAACCCCGATAACCCCGACGATTACCTATCACTATTACAAAACCTGATAACACCAGAAACCCGTGAAATCATCTACCTCTGGTCATTACAAGAAATAGAAGGCGAAATTTATCAAGCTGTAGAAATTCATTGTAGACGTTTTCTATTTCTACTTCAGGCATTATTACAACAAGAAAACCCCCCCGCGCTCATTCTTGTTACTCAAGGGTCTGTACCAGCAAAAGAAATCACAACCTTAACTTCTCCAGCCCAATCTTCCTTATTAGGAATGGCTTTAAGCTTAGTTCTAGAGCATCCCGAACTAAATTTTAGAGCGATTGATTTAGATCCTCATGCACAAGATTTAGGAGAAAAATTATTTAGAGAAATCCACAACAACACCCAAGAAAACCGCGTCGCTTTGCGGGGCGAACAACGCTTCTGTCCGCGTTTGGTAGAGCGCAAATTAGCAGATGGAAACATCAATTTCCGTCAAGATGGCTTTTATCTAATTTCTGGTGGTACAGGCGGATTAGGTTTAGCCACTGCCCGATGGATGATAGAACATGGCGCGTGCCATTTAGTATTGTGCAGTCGCAGTGGTGCAAAAGCTCTCAATCCTGAAATTCTAGCAAGTCTGCAATCCATTAACGAAGACATCCAAATTAAAGATGTTGATGTCACAGATGCCGAGAAACTGCACGCCCTACTAGAAGAATGCCGATCGCAATATCCGTTGCGAGGAATTTTCCACATCGCTGGCACTTTAGACGATACAACATTACTGCGACTGACACCAGAACGTTTCAACTATGTTCTCGCCCCCAAGGTGAAAGGAACTTGGCTACTGCATCAACTAACCCTGAACGATACCTTAGATTTCTTTGTTTGTTATACCTCTGCTGTGTCGCTCATTGGTTCGGCGGGACAAGCTAATGCTGCGGCTGCGAATGCCTTTGAAGATGCCTTTACCTATTATCGTCATGCACACAATTTACCAGCTACAGTCATCAACTGGGGGCCGTGGAGCGAAATCGGTGCAGCAGTCGATCGCAATGTCTTAGAAAGATTAGCAGCCAAAGGTTATGATGCGATCGCACCAGATTTAGCACTCAATACTCTAGAAAAAATTCTGTTTAATCAAATTGTACGTGCTGGTGTAATTGCTATTGATTGGCAACGTTTTCCATACATTAATCAAAGCTTTTATCAAAACTTCTTACCCCAAATCAAACCTAAATCTCAAACTGCATCCAATCTTTTAGAACAGTGGCAAATCATACCTGTAAAACAGCGTCGTGATTTACTTATCCGCCAAATTAGTTTGCGAGTTTGCACTGTATTAGGACTATCAACTCATGAAGTATCTCCCCAACAAGGCTTTTTTGACATGGGGATGGATTCTCTCACTTCCACAGAACTTCGCAATCTTCTGCAAACAGATTTTAATTGCTCTCTACCCACAACAATCGCTTTTCGGTTTCCCAATGTGGAAACTTTAGCAGATTATCTCCTGCGGGAAATTTTAGTTACCTCTGAGGTGCAAACTCCTGTACAACAACTAATACAAGAAGTTCCCCAAATCCAAATTGAAAAATATACCCCCGAAAAACCGCAACAGGAAGAAGATCCAATTGTGATTGTAGGGATGGCTTGTCGATTTCCTGGCGGTGCGAATGATTTGGAATCATTCTGGCAACTTTTAGAACAGGGGAAAGATGCAGTCAGAGAAATTCCCAGCGATCGCTGGGATATGCAAGCATGGTATCATCCCGATCCAGATACACCAGGAAAAATCTATTCTCCTTACGGAGCATTTCTAGAGCAAATAGATCAATTTGATGCCGAATTCTTTGGCATTGTCCCCCGCGAAGCAGTCGCCATCGATCCTCAGCAACGCCTACTATTAGAAACAACTTGGCAAGCCTTAGAATCTGCTGGGCAAAACCCCCAAAAGTTACGCAACACTCAAACAGGGGTTTTTGTGGGGGCGATGACTCAAGACTATGCCCAGTTGAGTTACGCACCAGAAGCAATTAACGCCTATACTGGTTCTGGCACTTCTCTGAGTGTAGCTGCCGGTCGTATTTCGTATGTACTGGGCTTACAGGGACCATCAATGACAGTTGATACTGCTTGTTCTTCTTCTTTAGTAGCAGTACATCTAGCTTGCAATGCTTTGCGTAATGGTGAGTGTGACATTGCCTTAGCAGGTGGTGTGAATATAATTTTAACTCCGGTAATTTCCTTAATTGAAAGTCGCGCCCATATGCTTGCACCTGATGGACGTTGCAAGACTTTTGATGCGAGTGCTAATGGTATGGTACGGGGCGAAGGCTGCGGGATGATTGTTCTCAAGCGGTTGAGTCAAGCCGTTAAAAGTGGCGATCACATTTTAGCTAAAGTTCATAGTACAGCCGTAAATCACGATGGATCAAGTAGTGGTTTGACTGTACCTAATGGTGATGCTCAAGAAAAATTATTACATCAAGCATTAAAGGCGGCGAAACTCAACCCAGAGCAAATAGATTTTATTGAAGCTCATGGTACTGGGACAGCTTTAGGCGATCCGATTGAATTAGAAAGTATGGCTGCGGTATTTGGCAAACGTCTCCAAAATCGACCTTTAATTATTGGTTCTGTCAAAACTAATTTAGGACATTTAGAAGGAGCAGCCGGAATTGCTGGGTTAATTAAAACTGTTTTAGCCCTACAACATCACAAAATTCCTCCCCATCTTCACTTTCAACAACCCAACCCCCGTTTTGATTGGAGTTCTCAGATTTTTGAAGTTCCAGTACATGGAAAAAACTGGCATCCTAGCCAACGAGAACGCATTGCTGGAGTAAGTTCTTTTGGATTTAGTGGTACTAATGCTCATATTATTGTTGGAGAAATTGCATCTAATTCTCCACAGCCATCTGAGCAGAAATTTTACCTCCTGCCGCTTTCGGCTCGTTCTCAAAAATCTCTCAAAGAATTAGCAAAAAATTATCAATACGCTTTAAATGAATCTGTGAATTTCGCAGATACTTGTTTTACTGCCAGTACAGGAAGGGCTATTTTCCGGCATCGATTGTGTGTCTTGGCTGACTCAAATACTACAGCCGAAAAAGCACTTGCTGATTTCCAAAAAGGTGAAGATTCTGATAATTTAATTACTCCAATTACATCAGAAACTCAAACAAAAGTAGTTTTCCTATTTTCAGGACAAGGTTCTCAATATTCAGGGATGGGACAAACTCTTTACAACCAAGAACCCGTCTTTAAAAATACTCTGGAACTTTGTGACAACATTCTGCAACCTATTTTAGGAAAGTCGCTCTTAGGTTTAATTTTTCAATTGCAAAATAGTGAACAGCTAGAACAGACTCAAATCACACAACCAGCCCTGTTTTCACTGGAATACGCACTTGCGAAATTATGGCAATCTTGGGGAATACAACCTGCTGCCCTTTTAGGACACAGTATTGGTGAATATGTCGCCGCTTGTTTAGCAGGAGTCTTTTCTTTAGAAGATGCTTTGCAGTTAGTTGTTCAACGCGGTCGCTTGATGGGAGAACTACCGCATAATGGAGCAATGGCAGCAATTTATGCTGATTATCAAACAGTAGCCGATCATCTGACTCCCTATGGAAATCAAGTAAATATTGCCGCAGATAATGGTGCAATTAATGTTATTTCTGGCTTGAGTGAAATTGTTGAACAACTAGAGAAATCATTTATGGAGCAAGGTTATAAAACTAGACGTTTGGCAGTATCTCATGCTTTTCATTCTCCTTTAATGGAGCCAATCCTTGATGATTTTGCTAAGATGTTACAGCAAGTTTCTTTCCATGAACCAAGCCTGAATATTATTAGTAATGTCACAGGTAAACCAATTGGCAAAGAAATTGCTACTGCCGATTATTGGCTGCGCCATCTTCGCAATACTGTACATTTTGGTCAAGGATTTAAATTGTTAATTGACAGTGGTTATCGCCATTTTTTGGAGTTAGGACCAAAGCCTGTGTTATTAGGTATGGCGCGGCTAAATTCTCAAAGCAAAGAAATATTATGGCTACCCAGCATTGTACCTGGACAAGATGAACAAGCCCAGATGTACAGAAGTTTAGCAACACTTTTTGTTAATGGTTATTCTATAGAATGGACAGAGGTATTTAAGCAAGTCCAGCGGGTTCTTTTACCTACTTATCCGTTTCAACGAGAACGTTATTGGTTATCAAATCCACAATTTTTTGTAAGTGATATTAAGACTAAACTGCATCCTTTTATTCATGAGGTTAAAAAGCTAGCTACAGGAGAAATTATTGTTGAAGGAGAGATAAGTTCTGAGTATCCAGATTATCTGGAAGGACACAAGGTATTTGGAAAAATCTTGTTTCCGGCTACGGGTTTCATTGAAACGATTTTAGTAGCTAGTCGGCAAATATTTACTGATGATTTGGCGATTATTCAAAATGTTGCTATTCATCAGGGGTTAGTTTTATCTCAATCTCAAACTAAATTGCAACTGATTTTTAAGTCTAAGAAGTCGTCTGGCTATAGTTTTGAGATATTTAGTAGTGATTCAGCAAAAGATAGTTGGGTACTTCATGTTACGGGTGAGATTAACGTTAATGAAAGACATGAAAAGCTCACACACAGACGCAGAGACGCAAAGGATGAAAGAAGGGAATCTGTAGATCTAGCCAGATTTTATGAGTTTTATGAGCAGATGGGAATTAGCTATGGTCAGCGTTTTCAGGCTATTCAAGAACTCAGGTATTTTAGCAGTAGTTCTCAGGCTAAAATTAGTATCGATCGCAGTTTGGTAGATCGGCGATATTGTTTGCATCCTGTGCTTTTAGATGCTTGTTTACAAAGTATTGGCGCGGCTTTCCCAGAAATTCACGGTCAGGAATTGCATTTACCTTATGGTTTCTCTTCTCTAGAATTATTTGGCAATCCTGGTACTCAAGCTTGGACGCACATTGAGATTAAATCTCAGATTGATGGTGAAATCTGTGTAGATGTAGAGGTTTATGATGAGCAAGAACAGCTTTGCGCTCGGTTTACAGACTTAACAGCACGGCGGATTAATCCAGCAGTTTTACAACGTTTATGGCAAGAAACTGAAAATAATTGTTTTTACCAGGTGCAATGGCAAAAGCTTGATTCAGTTTCAACTATTACAGGAAACTCTCAACATTCATGGTTAGTGTTTGTACGTCCTAGCACAGCTTTGTATCAGTCGATTAATTTATTGCAAAAAGCTGGAGAAAGAGTTATTACTGTAGAACTTAGTGATGATTATAAACGTCATTCTCTAGAAAGTTTTGTCATCAATCCATCTCGGAAATCTGATTTTCAACGTTTATATCAAGAAGCATATCCATCGGGTGAATTTCCTACGGGTGTGATTTTTGCTTGGGAAACTGTACCTAATGAAGCAAGTGCAGATACAGTTTACAAGAGTTGTAATGCTGTATTGTATTTAATTCAAACTATTACTAGTAATATGAAAAAATTACCTGATTTATGGTTAGTAACTCGTGGTGCGAATCGAGTTTTATCTGAAACTTATTTGCAACCGGAACAATCTCCGCTTTGGGGATTAGGAGCAGTAATTAATCATGAATATCCCCAAATTCGTTGTGTATGTTTAGATTTACCAGCAATTGTAGAATCTCATGAAGCTGAATTTTTGTTCAACGAATTTCATACATCAGGCAGTGAGTCACGCCTAGCTTTACGCCGAGGAAACCGTTATGGAGCAAGGTTAGTATCTGCAACAATTCCCGCAGCCCAAAAACAGCAATTAGTTAGCAAAGAGGGAGCTTATTTAATTACAGGTGGTTTGGGTAAACTTGGCTTGCTCATGGCTCAGTGGTTATCACAAATGGGATCTAGCCATTTGGTTTTGTGTAGTCGCCATGTCAAATCTCAACCAGAAGCGATCGCCTCATTAACTAAAAATGGTACACAGATTACAATTGTCAATGCTGATATTACCTCAGCCGCAGATACGGAACAGCTATTCTCCCGTTTTGGCGCGGATTTACCCCCCTTACGCGGAGTCATTCACGCGGCAGCTGTCCTTGATGATGGGCTTTTAACTAATCAAAATTGGGAAAAATATCAAAATGTTATGCGTCCCAAAGTGGAAGGCACTTTATTATTAGACCGCTACACCCGCAATCTATCTTTAGACTTTTTCATAGCCTTTTCTTCTGCTGCTGTAATTCTAGGTTCACCGGGACAAAGTAGTTACGCTGCTGCTAATGCTTTTATGGATGCTTTAATACAGCAACGACAAAGTTTAGGATTACCAGGTATTAGTATCAAGTGGGGCGCATGGGATACAGGGAATAAAATTGAAAAACAACGTTTTGCTAATTGGGGTATTCACAGTATGCCTTCTGATACCGCTATCAAATATCTCAGTGACTTAATTCTCAGCGACGTTGATCAAGGAATTATTCTTGATATTGATTGGTCTACTTTTAATCAAGCTTTTAACATTAATCAACCATTCTTTGCCGAAGTAATTACAACTAAAGCAGATAGCAAAGAGGCAAAATTATTAGAACGATTAAAGTCTGTATCTATAGATGAGCGAGCAGAAAATTTATCGCAAGGAATTGAGCAAATTTTACGCGAAGTTACCGGATTATCTGCTAGTAGTGTGATTCCTCACCACACCTCATTTTTAGAGTTGGGTTTAAACTCGTTAATGGTACTAGAATTTAAAAATCGGCTGCAAAGTAATTTAGCTTGTACTTTACCTACATCTATAATCTTTGATTATCCTAATATTGCGAGTCTCAACATTTATTTGCAGAAAGAAGTGTTAGCAGATTCTGTTGATTTTGAGATAAAATCAAATGAATCTAGTGAGATTGTCAATCCTTATGAAAGTCTCAATGAAGATGAGTTGGCTATACTACTTAATCAAAAGTTAGCGGAGCTTGAAGAATATGGTGATTAAATATTAAAGCTAAATTTCAGTGCGTCAAAAATTTTTAATTGATAAATAGGAGAGTAAAGTGTTGGAAAATATTGGTAAAATCCCCTTCAACTATGAATGGCGCAATCGCTGGATAATCATCAAAGAATTTATCCAGAATCCACTTCAAGAACTTTGGTTTTTACGAGATAAATTTGAGGTATCTGAACTTTATACTAGGATAGCTAAACGAGAGTGTGATCTTCACGATCCCAATGTTCCCCAATGGCTCAACTTTGGCTATTGGCAAGAGGAAACGACTTATAACGGAGCCTGTGCTGCTTTAGCCCGGAAATTGGGAGAAATTGCCAAACTTAGCCCTGGAGACAAAGTTTTAGATGTCGGCTTCGGTTTTGCTGAACAAGATATACTCTGGGTGCGTGAAAACAATGTAGATGCAATTACTGGGATAAATACGACAGAAATACAAGTAGAAATTGCTCAAGAACGAGTAGCTAAGGCGGGATTATCTGAACGTATAAATCTTCAGGTGGGTTCGGCAACTAACATTCCTTGTGAGGACAATACTTTTGATAAAGTTACAGCTTTAGAATGTGCTTTTCATTTCAATACTCGTGAAGATTTTTTTGCGGAAGCATTTCGAGTTTTGCGCCCCGGTGGAAAGTTAGCATTAGCTGATTGTCTGCCAAGAGTAGGACGAAATATTGACTTTTGGCTGCGCGTCAATAGCAAGAAAATGTGTATTCCTTTTGTTAACCAATATGACCGCAATATTTATGTTGAAAAACTCAAAAAACATGGATTTGTAAATATCCAAGCTGTATCAATTAGTGAATATGTTTGGCCTGCTGCTGTGCGTTACTTTGCTGAGTCCAGTAAAGGCATTAGTAAACACGATTTAGTGATCAATCTCCAGCAAGATAATCCAGGTCTTGAGGCTTGGTCGAGAGATAGAGGTTGGTTTATGGCTTTTGATGATTATCTTTTATTTTCAGGGGAAAAACCGGATTAGATATTACCAGACAATCAAAAAATCGCGGACAAAAGCATGGCTCAAAATACAGATTATAAAAAATTAATAGCTACAACCCTCACAAAAATGGAGGCGATGCAGGCTCG
Organism: Anabaena sp. 90; assembly: GCF_000312705.1. Taxonomy (NCBI): domain Bacteria; kingdom Bacillati; phylum Cyanobacteriota; class Cyanophyceae; order Nostocales; family Nostocaceae; genus Anabaena; species Anabaena sp. 90. Next base: position 1,057,548 of record NC_019427.1, on the reverse strand, counting down.
CATTACTGAATTAGAAACTAGACAAAGTGAGCCGATTGCTGTTGTGGGAATGGGTTGTCGTTTCCCTGGAGGAATCAGTTCTCCTGAAGCTTATTGGAACTTTTGTCAAGCTGGACTTGATGCAATTGTAGAAGTTCCTCAAAGCCGTTGGGATATCTCAAAATTTTATGCTCCAGAGCCTACTCCTGGCAAAATGAACACTCGTTATGGGGGATTTTTACAACAGGATATTACAGAATTTGATGCCCGTTTCTTCTCCATATCTTCCCGCGAAGCAACTTCAATGGATCCTCAACACAGGTTATTACTTGAGGTGGCGTGGGAAGCGTTAGAAAACGCCAATTTACCACCAACTAATTTAGCAGGCGATCGCGTGGGTGTGTTTGTCGGTATCACTAGTGTTGACCACGCGATGACAGTCTACAAAAGCAAGTATGATGAAATCGATTCTTTTTTTGGTACAGGAAACTCCCTAAGTGCAGCAGCAGGTAGGTTATCTTATTTTCTCAACCTCCGCGGACCTTGTATGTCTATTGATGCAGCCTGTGCTTCTTCATTGGTTGCACTTCACCAAGCTATTCGCAGCTTGAGAAATCATGAGTGCAAAATAGCCTTAGTAGGTGGTGTCAATCTCATCTTAGATCCGGCAATTACGATTAACCTTTGTCAGTCGGGGATGATGTCTCCCGATGGTCGCTGCAAGACTTTTGATGCGGCTGCAAATGGATATGTGCGGGGCGAAGGATGCGGGGTTTTAGTTCTCAAACGCCTGTCTGTCGCTGAAAAAAATGGCGATCGCATTCTCGCATTACTACGGGGGTCTGCGGTCAATCATAACGGTGCAGCCGCCGGTTTAACAGTTCCCAGTGGCCCCGCCCAACAAGATTTACTTCGTCAAGCCTTAGCTGATGCTAGAGTCAAACCCCAGGAAGTCGGTTATATAGAAGCACATGGTACGGGTACTTCTTTAGGCGACCCCATTGAGATGAACGCGATCGCTGCTGTGTATGGAGAGCGATCGCAACCTCTTTACGTCGGTTCAGTTAAGACTAATATCGGACATCTCGAAGCTGCCGCAGGGATAGCAGGCACAATCAAGACAATTCTCGCCCTCCAGCATGGTGAGATTCCGTCTCATCTCCACTTCCAAGAACCCAATCCCCTGATTAATTGGCAAGGATACCCGATCAAAATTCCTAGTCAAGCCATACCCTGGTCGAACAATGGCCAAGTCCGTATCGCTGGAGTCAGTTCCTTCGGTTTTTCTGGAACCAATGCTCACATAATTATTGAACAAGCACCTGCTGCCAACATACCAGAAATTAAACTGCAACGTCCCAGCCATCTGTTGACGATTTCTGCTCATAGCGAAACGGGTTTAAAAGAACTAGCACTACGTTTTCACACCCGCTTAGAGTCTCATCCAGAGATGGGAGATATTTGTCATAGTGCGGCAATTGGTAGGTCGTCTTTACCTGAACGTTTAGCGATCGTTGCAGATACATTGACAGAGTTGCAACAAAGATTAGCAGCTTTTGCTGAGGAAAAAAATATTGATCATGGGATTTTTTATCGACGTTTTACAGGAGAAAAATACCCTAAAATAGTCTTTCTTTTCACTGGTCAAGGAGCTTGTTATGCGGGTATGGGTAATCAACTTTACCAAACCCAACCGACATTTCGCCAATATATTGATCAATGTGCAGACATTTTAGGAAATTATTTAGAGTTTCCACTACAACAAATATTATTTGGCGATCGCACAGATTTACTCAATCAAACTGCATACGCTCAACCAGCTATATTTGCTCTAGAATATTCACTTGCCATGTTGTGGCAATCTTGGGGAATCAAACCTAGTTTACTAATTGGCCATAGCGTTGGTGAATATGTTGCAGCTTGTATTGCAGGAGTATTTAGTTTAGAAGCAGGTCTAGCATTAATTGTTAAACGTGGGCAATTAATGCAAACTGCACCTCTAGGAAAAATGGCTTCAGTTTTTGCAGATGAAGCTACGGTATCTGCTCTCATTCAAAACTATGGTAATACAGTTTCCATCGCGGCTATTAATCATCCTCAACAAATTGTGATTTCTGGGGAAAGTAATAGTATTGATGAGATTGTCGCCAACTGCAAAAGCCAAAAAATAGCCGTTCAATTACTATCTGTAAATGGGGCTTTTCATTCTCCATTAATGGAGTCAATCTTAGATGATTTTGAAATTGCTGCTCGTGAGGTTTCGTATCATCCTCCTCAAATTCTACTAGTTTCAGGAATTGATGGACAACCTTTAACAACTGCGCCTGATGCAAGTTACTGGAGACAACAAAGCCGTCAAGCAGTGCAGTATTTCCAGAGTCTAATTACGGCGTTAAACAAAGGATATAACCTATTTTTAGAAGTGGGTCCAAGACCAATACTAGCAGAACAAGGCCGTCGTTATAACGATGACGCTATATGGCTTAGTTCTCTCAATAGAGGCTTGGATAACTGGCAGACGATGCTATCAGCACTTGCCCAACTCTACATTAATGGAGTTAATTTTAACGCCGAAAAATTCAATAAAGATTATGGCTATAGAAATATCCAATTACCAAATTATCCTTTTCAAAGAAAACGTTTTCAATTTAAATCTACTGTTTTATCACAATCAAGTTTGACCAAAGAAGTGCCTTTAGAAAGAGAGCTAATGGAGACTAATATGAATTTAGCAAAAGTTGCAAATATCAAAAAAAATCAGCAAGAAATCGGTAATAAATTAAAGTCTATCTTGGCTTTGCTACTTAAAGAAGATGAAAATGACATTAGAGATGATGAGACATTATTAAATCTGGGAGCAGATTCGATTATTTTGACCGACTTTGTTCGCAAAATTGAAGAAAAATTTGGCGTAAAAGTCAAGATAGATCAATTATTTACTGATTTACAAACAATTGACGAAATATCTATTTATCTATCTGATTATATTAAACAAAAACCATCAAATACATCTGATGAAACAGCAATAAATGATATTTTAACTAAAACCTCAGTTCAAGTATCTAATTCCGAGTCAGAATTAAATAATTATCTGTGGGTGATTTCCCAATTACAACCAATTGCTGTTGCTTATATCTTGAAAGCTTTAGAAGTATTAGGTAAAAGACTAAGTATAGCAGACACCTGGACAACAGAGGATTTATTACAAACCTTACCCATAGCCTCAAAATATCATATTTTAGTTAATCGTTATTTAAAAACTTTAGAGCAAACTGGAATTATTCAAAATCAAGGTAATGTATGGATAGTAAAAAGCCTACCTACGCCTTTTTCTTTACCAGAAGCTATAGAGAATCTGCAAACAATTTGTCCAGCAGCAAAACCTGAATTGGATATGCTACAACGTTGTGGAGAAAATTTAGCAGAAGTTCTCAAAGGAAATATAGATCCTTTAGAGTTAATTTTCCCAGCAGGTTCAGTTGTCCATGCAGAAAGTATATATGGCAATTCTCCTGTATCTCGTTTGATGAATCAACGAGTATCCCAAGCAATTAACTCTATTTTAAATAATTTTTCTAGTAGCGATCGCCCTTACCAAATTATTGAAGTGGGAGGTGGTACAGGTGCGACATCTGAAGCAATTGTTAATAATTTAAATCTCAATCATACAACTTATTTTTTCACTGAACTTTCTCCTGTTCTCCTCAATAAAGCACGGCAAAAATTTAAAAATAGGCATAAGTTTAACTTCAATCAATTAGATATTGAAAAATCACCAGTTTCTCAAGGGTTAACAGCGCATTCCTATCACATAGTTGTTGCTGCTAACGTGCTTCATAGTACCCGAAATATTACAGAAACACTCAATAATATTCGAGAACTACTAATACCTGGTGGTTACTTGGTATTACTAGAAACAGTAGAAAATAATTCATGGCTTGATTTAACTTTTGGACTCACACCTGGATGGTGGCGTTTTCAAGATAAAGAGTTACGTTTAGATACTCCATTGCTAAGTGGAGAAAGTTGGTGTGCTGCTTTAAAACGTTGTGGATTTGTCAATGCAGATATTTATTCTCAACAAAATAATATCAGCATCTACAATGGACAAGAGTTAATTATTGCTTCCACTTCTCCTGAGAGTGCTATTGATCACCAATCAAAAACAGTAGCTGTATCAATACCAACCTCTGGCAAAGAAGCTTTGATGATGGCTCAATTGCAATCTTTGAAAGAACTCAAAGATATTCATGAAAAAACTATTATCAAGCAATTAGAAATACTGCAATCTGCACCTGTTGCACCAAGCAATACACCAGAAGTTTTGTTGATTCAAACAGAAACTGCGCCTACTCCTAAAATAAGCAAAACAGAAACCACACCTCCTACCCAAAAAATTAGTTCTCCAAATTTGAATCCACTAGCTTTAAAACTGACAGAGAGTAAATCTTTAACCGAACAACAGCAAGCTTTCATCCAAAAATTAGAGATTGTTTATAATCAAAGAACAGCAAAATCCAAGGCATATTCGCAAAACAGCCGGAAGACAATGGTTGATGTGAAACCTACTATTGACTTCCGTATGGCTTTAAAAGAATTTCAGTATCCCATCGTTTCAGAATCAGCCCAAGGTGCATATTTTCGTGATATCGATGGCAATGATTACATCGACTTAGCAATGGGGTTTGGAGTTAACTTTTTTGGGCATAGTCCTGATTTTGTGTTGACAGAAATTCAGCAACAAATGCAACACGGAATTGGTTTAGGAATGCAGTCTAATATTGCAGCAGAAACAGCTGCTTTAATTTGTGAAATAACAGGTGTAGAACGAGTCGCTTTTAGTAATACTGGTACAGAAGCGATTATGGCAGCAGTTCGTATTGCTCGTTCTCGGACAAAACGCCAAAAAATTGTGATTTTTGCTGGTTCTTATCACGGTACTTTTGATGGCATTTTAGCCCGCGCTGGCGAGGAAGCAGGAACAGCTGAACCATTGAGTCTTGGTACACCATCAGGAATGGTTGAAGATGTTATAGTTCTTACCTATGGAGCGGAAGAAAGTCTAGAAATAATTGCAGAGCAAGCTGATAATTTAGCAGCAGTTTTAGTAGAACCTGTGCAGAGCCGTAAACCAGATTTACAGCCTAAAGAATTTATCCAAAAATTACGTAAATTGACTCAACAAAAAGAAATTGCCCTAATTTTTGATGAGATTATTACTGGATTTCGCATTACTCCAGGAGGAGCGCAGGAATGGTTTGAGATTGAGGCAGATATAGTAGTTTATGGTAAGGCGATCGGTGGTGGTTTGCCTATCAGTATGATCTGCGGTAAAGCAGATTTCTTAGACACAGTTGATGGCGGTTTCTGGAGTTATGGAGATGATTCCCATCCGCAAACAGAATTAACTGCTTATGGTGGTACTTTCTGTCGTCATCCCTTAGCTTTGGCTGCTTGTCGGGCAGTGCTTTTACATTTACGTGAACAAGGCGCAACGCTTCAAGAAACAGTCAATCAATTAACTAATCGATTAGCTATTGAGGTTAATCAGTTCTTTCAAGAAACAGGAATTCCTATCCGCATTGTTCATTTTGGCTCTTTGTTTCGCTTTGAATCTTCTGGTGCTTATAGTATTTTCCTCAAACCTATCGAATTACCACTTTTTTACTACTTATTAAATCTCAAAGGTGTGTATACATGGGAAAAACGAGTTTGTTTTCTCTCAACTCGCCATACCAATGAGGATATAAATAAAGTAGTAGCTGCTGTCAAAGAAGCGATTATAGAACTGCGACAAGCAGGTTTTTTCGCAAATGCTAAACCACCACAAACAAAGAAAAGAGAAGCAAGCGATCGCACTGAAGATGAAGATGCTAGGAATAATTTAAATCAGCAATTTCCTACCAGTGAAGCGCAACGTCAGCTTTGGCTATTGGCAGAATTAGATACAACCGCTTCAGCATCATATAATGTGACTACTTCCTTAGAATTGCGTGGTGCTTTAGATATTTCATCTTTACAACAAGCGATTAATGAAGTAGTCAATCGCCACGAAGCGTTGCGAACCAAAATATTAGAACAAGGCGAACTACAGGAAGTAATCAGTAGTGTCACAATTGACTTACCGTTAATCAATTTGATGGATGAAGATAACCCAGAAGCAACTGCTTTAGTATTGAGAACTGAGTTATCGCAAAAGCCTTTTGACTTGGGTGTTGCTCCTTTATTTGCGGCTGTGCTGATGCGTTTAGCACCTGAACATTATCTGCTAACTTTAAAAACTCATCATATTGTTGCAGATGGTTGGTCACTAGGGCTAATTTTGAATGAACTCGGCAAACTTTATTCAGCAAAAATTGGTGTTGCTACAGAATCTTTATCGCCACCAATGCAGTTTCGCAAATATTTAGCTTTGCGACAGCAAGAAGCGCAAAGTCCACAAATGCAAGAACATCGTGATTTTTGGTTAAAAACTTATGAGGGAGAAATCCCCATATTTGAACTTCCTACAGACTTTCCTCGTCCTGCTGTCAAAACTTACACAGGCGGTAGAGAAAGTAAAATTATTGCTCCTCAACTATGGCAAAATTTACAGACTGTAGGACGCAAAAATCAAGCAACATTATTTATGACAATGTTTGCTGCTTACACAGCTTTTTTGCGGCGCATTTCCGGTCATGATGATTTAGTAATTGGTATTCCCATTTCTGGACGACAAGTCGAAGGAAGCGAAAAATTAGTTGGCTTTTGTTCGCAATTTTTACCGATTCGTATCCAGACAGATGTCACTGCTTCTTTTGTTACACATCTTCGTCACACCAAAGAAACACTCATAGCCGCTTTTAAACACCAAACTCACGCCTTAGAAGAATTATTAGCAGCCTTACAATTACAACGAGATTTTTCGCGTTCTCCCCTGATTTCAGTCTCTTTCAATCTCGACCCTAAATTAACTTTACCTGAATTTGAAGGACTGAACGTATCGCTACCACCAGAGCCAATTGGTTACACTCCTTTCGATTTGGGCTTTAATTTCATCGAAGTCAATGACGCACTGATTATCTACTGCAACTACAATACAGAACTGTTTAAGCCGGAAACTATCAAACAGTTTCTAGAAAGTTTTGAAATTTTGATGCAGGGTGTAATTAAAGATGCCAATATTTTACTGTCTGAGTTGCATTTATTAACACAAGTGCAACAGGAAGAATTATTGGCAAAATTAACAGGTTCAACAATAGAATTACCCCAAAATTCTACAATCATTGATGACTTTATTGCTCAAGTTAAATCTACACCCGATGCACCTGCATTAATAGTTGAGGAAAAGACTCTTACCTATCGAGAATTGAATGAGAAGGTAAATCGTTTAACCAATTACTTACGTGAGAAATATAACCTTGGTGCGGGGAAGGCGATCGCACTCGCAATCGGACGCAATCAAAACTTAATTATCGCCATTCTGGCTACTTTTAAAACCGGGGCGATATATGTGCCGATAGACCCCCAATATCCTAGCAGTCGCATCGATTTTATTTTAAAAGATAGTGGCTGTCATCTCTGTCTTACCGAGAGTAATTTTATCTCCCAATTACCCCAAGAAATCGAAGCAATCTGCTTAGATAAAATCGACAATATTTTGACGGATTTTGACATAAATGAGCCTAATTTCCAACCAGACACTAACCAAATTGCTTATATTTTATACACTTCTGGCTCTACCGGAAACCCTAAAGGAGTCATGGGTCGTCACATTTCTATTTTGAATGTAATTCGGAGTTTACGACTGACATTTAACTTAAATAAACATCCTGAATGGCGTTATATCTTCACTGCACCTGTCACCCATGACCCATCTTTTCGTAATATTTTCCTACCTTTAACCATAGGTGCTGCTTTATATATGTACGAAGTACAGCATATAGGGCATTTAGTTTCATTTTTACAAGAAAACAAAATCAATGTACTGCACACAACACCATCTATTTACCGAGAAATTTTAGCTGTACTCGCACCCGAAGAAACTATCCCCACTTTAAAATATATCTCTTGCGGGGGAGAAAAATTAGACCGAGAAACTGCGATCGCTTTACGAAAACGCTTCCCTGCTGAAATTGTCAGCAATGTCTACGGTTCTACAGAAACTTGTGTAGGAGTATCTCAATATACAATAGACGACAACTTAAATACAGACGTACCTCTTGGTCAGGTTTTCCATAACAATCGATTATTTGTCTTAGATGAATTCAATCACCCCGTACCTCTGCACGTAATCGGTGAAATTTGCGTAGAAGGTGCAGCATTAGCAGTTGGTTATCGTAATCTTCCTGAAATTACCAGAGAAAAATTTCAACCCAACTTTTTAAATTCAGAAAAAATTCTCTTTAGAACGGGAGATTTAGGTAAACAAATTGCTCCAGGTGTGATTGAATTTATAGGGCGAAAAGATAATCAAGTTAAGGTCAATGGCTATCGTGTAGATCCAGGAGAAATTGAATACCAAATTAGCCGCTATGCCGAGATTGAGAAAGCAATTGTCTTACCTATAGAGGTAAATAACCAAATTCAATTATCTGCTTATTGTCAAACTGATAAAGATATAAAATTTTCTGAAATCAGAGAATTTTTAGCTAAATATTTGCCAGTTTACATGATTCCTAGTTCCTTTATCTTCTTAAAGCAATTTCCCTTAACTAAACATGGCAAATTTGACTTGCGATCGCTCATCGCTCTCAAGCCAACAGATCAATTAACACAAGTCTCTTATACTGCACCGCGTAATACTTTAGAATCAAAGCTAGTCCATATTTGGGAAAAAATTCTCACTAAACATCCCATTGGAATTTTTGATAACTTTTTTGAAATCGGCGGACACTCTCTGCTCCTTTCTAGAGTAGTCACTCACGTCCATAAAGAATTAAATGTATTAGTTAAATTAGCTGATTTCTTCAAAGTTCCCACAATTCTTGGATTAGCAGCTTTAATATCTAAAGCTCAATCTAACTATCAAGAACCCATACCAGCAATAACTCAACAAGAATCTTATCCCATGTCTCATGGACAACGCCGTCTCTGGGCTTTAGAATTCCTCGATCATAACCATTATGCTTACGGAATGCCAAGTGCTTATCAATTCAATGGTGATTTAAATATCGCTGCCTTTGAAAATGCTTTTAAAAAATTGATAGAACGCCATGAAATTTTACGCACTACGTTTACTTTAATCAATAACGAACCTCGTCAAATAGTAAACGAACAGGTAGATTTTGCAGTCAATCAAATAGACTTAGTAGATGATGAAAACCAAGCAGCAAAAATTGCTGAAGCTATTCGTAACAATGCCAAAACTACTTTTGATTTAGAATCCGGTCTTCTACTCAAGATTAATGTACTAAAGCTGAGTCAACAGAGTAATATAGTCCTATTCAATATGCACCATATCATTTCAGATGGTTGGTCAGCAGGCGTTTTAATTAAAGATTTTCTTGCACATTATCATGCCTATGGAAAAGAGAATGTAGAATTACCCCCACCTCTAAGAATTCATTATAAAGACTATACTTCATGGCAAAATCAGCAACTCCAAACACCAAAATTGCAAGCACAAAGGGATTACTGGTTACCTAAACTGATTCCTGCTCCAGCACCGCTTGATTTACCTTTAGATTATACTCGACCAGCCGTACAAAGTTTTTCTGGTTCTGTGGTTATCTGGAAGCCAAATCAAGAATTCATCAAGGATTTTGAGTTATTAACTAAGACTCAAGAAGCTAGTTTATTTATGGGCTTACTAACATTAGTCAAAGGTTTTCTGTTTCGCTATACCGAGCAGAATGAAATTACAGTAGGCTCTCCCATTGCTGGAAGAAATCATCCCGATTTAGAAGAACAAATAGGTTTTTATGTTAATACTTTAGTCTTGCGCGATCAAATAACAGTAGACGATAGCTTTGCTACTTTACTGGCAAAAGTGAAAACAACCACAATAGAGGCATATGATAACCAAGAATATCCTTTTGATAAACTAGTATCAGATTTAAATTTTAAACGCGATCCTAGCCGTAACCCTTTATTTGATGTTGTAGTTGTTCTGCAAAATAATCAAAATGTAGACCTAGCAATAGATGGAATTGCTGTTAATACCCTTGAGCAGGAACTTGTTACTGCTAAATTTGATCTAGAGTTCATTTTTGTGGACGAAGCGGAATTATATTTGAAGTTAATCTACAACACAGATATATTCGCTAACGAACGTATTTCATTGATGATAAAGTTGTTAGAAACTCTTCTAGAAGAAGTAGTCAAATCTCCTGACACACCATTATTACATCTGTGCGATCACACAGATAAAGCCTGTCAAGAAGATAACAGTCTTTTCGCCACAAATTTTAATTTTTAGTAATTTATACAAATAAAGAATTGCAAATTTGGAGAAAAACTATGAATAAAAAACTACCCGTGCTGGGAATTTTAGGCGGAATGGGGCCTGTAGTTACTATTGAATTTCTCAAAACTATTTATGAATACAACCAGTATATAGACAACGAACAAGAAGCACCCAACGTTATCGTTTTCTCACTTCCTGCTGCACCAGATCGCACGACTTCAGTGCATAGCGGAAATGAAAGAGAATTCATTGATTTTGTGCAAATACATTTAGAAAAACTGAATCAATTAGTAGACCGCATAGTGATTGGTTGTTGTACTGCTCATTATGCTTTGGCTCATCTACCAGAGCATCAGACTAATAAAGTAATCTCTTTAATTAAAATTGCTGATCAACAACTACAAGCACATGATGAACCTGCACTTTTACTTGCAGGTTCAGGTACTTACAAGAAAAAATTGTTTGAGCAAGGTTGTACTGCTGCAAATATGATTATTTCTCCAGATGAAAAAGATTATCACTTGATTCATGAGATGATTTTTAAAGTATTAAAACGAGGACAAAACCCCCTAATAATTCTTGAAGATGTTCAAAAACTGTTAGATAAATACAATACTCGTTCCTTTATTTCTGGTTGTACAGAATTTCATATTCTCGCCAAACATCTCAAGCTTAATAGAATTGATTCTATTCAAGCAATTGACCCTTTAACTACTATAGCTGAAACCTTTTTTCAGTTATTAGATTCATCCTCATCTAATTCTCTTTTGCTGACAAAAACAATGAAATTATCTCAGCAATTTCATTCATAAAATCTTGAGTCTAAAGCATCTTTGTATCAAACAAATTAAGGTTAATTAACATGACAATTATTTACCCCCCCAAAAATTTCCCAAGCAAGACTAAAAATCATAAAGTTCTTTTAATTGGTAAAATGTATGATGAGATAGGTGAAAAACTGCTCGCAGAATACACTAATGTCGAGATTATCAAAGAACCAAAGCAGCATCAAATCCATGAAGCTATTCAAGATGTATCTGGCGTATTTGTCCGTTATCCTACTAAATTAGATGCCCAAGCAATTGGATTGGCAAAAAATTTAAAAGTTATTAGTACTTCTGGATTTGGAACTGATGCAATTGATATTGCTGCTGCAACAAAACGGGGAATTGTGGTAGTTAATAATCCTGGCTTGTCAACAACGGCTGTGACAGAACACACACTTTCCATGATTTTAGCACTTGCTAAAAAACTAACTTTTCTCAATCAATGTGTCAAAGCAGGAAACTACTTAATTCGTAATCAGGTACAACCCATTCAATTAGAAGGAAAAACTCTTGGTATTGTTGGTTTGGGAAGGATTGGTAGTGCTGTTGCGAAAATTTGTAGTACAGCATTGCAGATGCGAGTTTTAGCATACGATCCTTATGTTCCAAGCGGTAAAGCAGACACCGTCAGAGCAACTTTAGTACAAGATTTAGACTACCTACTTACTGAATCTGACTTTGTATCTTTGCATCCTGAGCTAACTGATGAGACTTGTGAAATGTTCGATCTAGAAGCTTTTAAGAAAATGAAGCCTTCTGCTTTTCTAATCAATACATCTCGTGGAAAAGTAGTTCGCCAACCAGATTTAGTTACAGCTATACGCGAAAAATTAATAGCAGGAGCTGCAATCGATGTGTTTGAGCCAGAACCTCCAGCTATTAATAATCCTTTATATGAGTTTGACAATGTAATTTTCTCACCTCATCTAGCTGGAGTTACACCTGAAGCTGGTATGGCTGCTGCACTTTCCGCAGCTAACCAAATATTGCAAGTGCTTCAGGGCGAGAAGCCACCTTACATCATCAATCCTAAAGTTTGGAATTCATAATTTTTTAGGTTCTTCGGTACTTTTTATGGAGAACCTAGTTCAGAATCCTTGAAAACCTTATTGTGTCGGCATTTCATTCAAAATATGGGCATTATAGTTTATAACCCTTGTCCCGTAACCCCGTAAGGGTTTTGTGATAATCAATCCTCAACCACCATAAAACAAACGCAAGAGCCATAAATATCAATATTAATAATGTATTTTTCTTATTTGATAGCTATACCTTATGAAATATAAAACAAAGTTTCATAATAATTTATAATAGTAAAATATTATTTTTGCAAGATGTATAATATGCAAAATCAAGTTATTTATAATCAAGCTTCAAAAAATACTGCTTTCCTTGCTAATTTTACTCAGTTTTGGGTGGCTGTAAAAGCGATCGCCGCCCCTTACTGGTTTCCAACAGAGCCAGGTGTAAGAGCATTTTCAGATGTGATTCAGGCATGGGGAATGCTTGTTCTCCTCATTTTATTAATAATTGGGCTTGTGGGCATAACTGCCTTTAATAGCTTTGTTGATCGCTATTTAGTCGATGTTATTGTTCAAGATAAAGATATTTCTAAATTTGTTAAGACGTTAGCACTTTACGCCTTTGGGCTGCTCTTAATCACCCTCTTAACAGGATTTTCTAAATTTGTCAGAAAAAAAATTGCCCTTGATTGGTATCAATGGCTCAACAAGCAGATTTTAGAAAAATATTTTAGCAATCGTGCCTATTATAAAATCAATTTTAGCTCCGATATCGATAACCCAGACCAACGTCTATCTCAAGAAATCGAACCTATTGCCAGGACTGCTCTAAATTTTTCTGCTACTTTGTTGGAAAAAGTCCTGGAAATGACAACTTTTTTAATAATTCTTTGGTCAATTTCCAAACTAGTAGTAGCAATTCTACTTACTTATACTATTATAGGTAATCTGATTGCTGCTTATATGAGTCAAGAATTAGATAAGATTACGCAAGAGGAACTTGAATCTAAAGCAAGCTACAACTACAGCCTAACTCATGTTCGGAATCATGCTGAATCTATAGCTTTTTTCCAAGGAGAAAGCCAAGAATTAAATATAATTGAGCGCAGATTTAATACTCTCTTGAAAAATTCTGAAAGTAAAATTAATTGGGAAAAAAATAAAGACATTTTTAATAGAGGATATCGATCTGTAATCCAATTGTTTCCGTTTTTAATATTTGCACCTGCCTATATTCGAGGTGAAATTGATTTTGGACAAGTTAACCAAGCAGTTATAGCTTGCAGTATGTTTGCTAATGGTCTGGCAACATTAATTGATGAATTTGGAACTTCTGGAAGATTTTCCAGTTATGTTGAGCGTTTAGCTTATTTCTCGGATGCTTTAGAAGTTGTTACCAAACAACCTGAGAATGTCAGCACTATTAAAACCATAGAAGAAAATCGTCTGGCTTTTGAGGATGTTACCTTACAAACGCCTAACTATGAGCAGGTAATCGTTGAAGACTTATCATTGTCTGTTCAACCGGGAGAAGGTTTATTGATTGTCGGCCCTAGTGGTCGCGGTAAAAGTTCACTATTGCGCGCGATCGCCGGTTTGTGGAATGCAGGAACTGGCCGTTTAGTGCGACCTTCTCTAAAAGACCTGTTGTTTTTACCCCAACGTCCTTACATTATTTTAGGAACTTTGCGCGAACAGTTGCTTTATCCTAATAGAAATCGTCAGATGACCGATGCAGAACTCAAAGAACTATTGCAAAAAGTGAACCTGCAAAACTTGCTCAGTCGAATTGATAGTTTTGATACTGAGCTGCCTTGGGAAAACATATTATCACTAGGAGAACAACAACGCCTGGCTTTTGCACGCCTATTAGTGACTCATCCTAGCTTTACTATCTTAGACGAAGCGACCAGCGCTTTGGATTTGAAGAATGAAGAGAATTTATATCAACAGTTACAAGAGACGAAAACAACATTTATTAGTGTTGGACATAGAGAAAGTCTATTTGATTATCATCAATGGGTTCTGGAACTTTCACAAAACTCTAGTTGGCAACTTCTGACTGTCAAAGATTATCGAAATAAAAAAAATAGTTTATAACCCACATTCCGCCTGACGGGATGACGAATTGAGAGAGATGTGGAATTTGCAGAACGTTTTGCGAGCGGAACCCATGCACTACCATTATCACTGAACCGTCCTACAACCTTAACACCTGATGTTGTGCTACAAACATCACCATTACAACTAGTTTGAGGGTCATCAACTACAAGCCACTGCATTTTGGCATTACGACCATCAATATTACAATCCCATAAACCAAAATACCACTGATTTGCTACCTGTGAGGCATTAATTGTCCTGGAATTCAATAATATTCCCGAAGGAATCAGCATTAAACCGAACAAACATTTTTGGAGTAATTTCATAAGTTTAGGTAATTAAATACAGCGGTTTCCGCTCTTATGAGGTACAAAGTTGAATCATGAAACTCTTGTAGTGCGGGCATACTTCGACCCTTCGACAGGCTCAGGGCATCGCTTGCTCAGTACAAGTCTTGCCCGCTAGATATGTACCTCATAACACCGGGAAGTGCTGTAGAAATAGTTTTACAAAACCGATAATACCGAAGATGCCGACAAGTTAAATCTCCATTAAAGGTTATTTTGCTAATTCTATACTATCGTTTATTAAAAATGGGCATGATTTTCAATTCAGTGTGAGAAATATAGCGTTTTCTAGTCTAATGAGGTACAAAATTATCTGTGTCTATCTGCGTTTATCTGCGTTTAATTCTGACTTCTTGTACCTCACTTGCATGGGAATTGCTATATCTAATTCGCTATCAGCATCAAAGACTTTAAATAAAGATTGATTTCCACAAATAGAAAGTCACTAAACTGATCATGACTTTTAACAAAATAAGGCTCTTCTTGTCCTTCACAATATGAATAAGTTGGTGGGTTATCACCTTCTGAAAGTTTGAAAAAGCTGAACTGATATCCCTGGTGCATGAAAAATACAAAAGCATCCTCCGGTAAAGTTTGAGGAAAATCATTTTCTACTAAAAGCTGTTTAGCCCATTCTTGAATTTGTGGCAAATGCTGATAAAAGCAATCTGAACCACGTAAAAACTTACCTGCCCCATGCCCCATTATCTTCAAAAAGTCTTTGTAAGTTCTGGGTAGATTAATACCTTTTGTGGCAATGAACTCTAACCAATCCATCTTTTTTTAATTCTATACTATCGTGTATTAAAAAGGGGTATTCCAGATAAATACCCCATCAATATTGTCTAAAATTCCAACTTCCTAAAACACCTTAAACTGATTTTTGTATTGGTTCTAGTGCTGGTATTGGTTTTGCTTCCACTGTTGGTTCTGCTATTACTTCCGGTTCTGGATCTGGTAAACCATAGATAGAACGATAAAGTTTATCGTACTCTTTAGCGGATTCATACCAACTGAAGTTTTCACTCATCCCCCGTTTTTGTAATTCTTGCCATTGAGGTTTGAAACGGAAACCTTCCCAAGCGCGAATCATACAGGTAAATAAGTCCAGAGGTTCATAGCGGTCAAAGCAATAACCTGTACCTGCTTCATTGACTGGATCAAAGTGGCTGACAGTATCAACCAATCCCCCTGTCCGACGAACAATAGGCACAGAACCATAACGCAAAGCCATCATTTGGCTGATTCCGCAGGGTTCAAAGCGGCTAGGCATTAAGAAGGCATCTGTACCCGCGTAAATACGGCGGGAAAGGGCATCATTATACAGCAGGTAAGTGGCCATGCGTCCTGGATAGCGGGATGCGAGTTGCCACATTTGGGTTTCATAATAGCGATCGCCTGTTCCCAACAAGACAAACTGAGCATCTGTATAAGCCAGGAAACGGTCAAGGATTTGTAATACTAAATCCATCCCTTTTTGTTCTACCAACCTTGTCACCATGCCGATGAGAAAGGCATTAGAATTAACTTCTAAACCTACTTCTTCTTGCAGAGCTATTTTATTAGCTTTGCGTTGATCAAGGGTATCTATGGTAAAGGTTTGGTTAATGTATTTATCATTGGCAGGATCATAAATTTCCGTATCTATGCCGTTGATTATTCCTGATAATTTGCCGCCAATAAAAGATAATAACCCTTCTATTTGTTCACCATAGGCAGGTGTTTTGATTTGCTCCGCATAGGTAGGAGAAACTGTATTTACCTTATTGGCAAACTGGACTGCGGCTGCCATTGTATTGTGTCCTTGCATATACCAGGGACACCAAGTAATTTTCTCTAAATACCACCGCCAAGGACCCTGATAAGCGAGGTTGTGAATGGTGAATACACTGGTAATATCTGGAGATTGATTCAACCACACAGGTAACATTCCTGTGTGCCAATCATGACAATGGACAATTTCCGGTTTCCAGTAATTCCAGCAAAATTCCGCCGCCCCATTGGAAAATAAAGTAAATCTCCAATCTTCATCTTCCCCACCATAAACCCGCCGAGGTGAAAAAGATGGATGTTGAAATAAATACAAAGGAACATCAGTTCCAGGCAGTACACTTTCGTAAACTGCAAACTCCTGGAACATGGCTGCTCCCTTCCAAATGGGTTCTTTGGGAACTGGCATTTTGTCGGGTACAAAGCCATAGTAAGGCATGAAAATCCGCACATCATGACCCATTGCTCTCAAGACCTTGGGTAATGCACCGACAACATCCCCCATACCGCCAACTTTGGCAATGGGAGCAGCTTCCGCTGCTACAAATAAAATTCTCATGGTAATTGGTAATTGGTAATTGGTAATTGGTAATTGGTAATTGGTAATTGGTGATTGGTAATTGGTAATTGGTAATTGGTGATTGGGTAATTAAACTCTCTTCTCTTGGCTGTTACCTGTAACCTGTCACCTGTCACCTATTACCCTATGATCCTCGTTGAATCTCGGTGAAGATTTTTTCTAAGATTTCTGTAGCGCCTTGTTCCCTGAGAATACTGGCTAGTTGTGCGCCTAATTTTTCAGCATCAGCAGCCGTACCGGTGACGGTATCTTTAACTATTTGTTGACCATCAACGCTGGCAACCAGACCTTTTAGAGTTAATTCGTCACCATTAATTACCGTATTTACACCAATGGGAACTTGACAACCACCTTCTAAAACTCGTAAAAATGATCTTTCTGCTAAACAGCGATCGCGTGTTTGCGGGTGTTCAATCGCTTTCAGTAAGCTAATTACCTCCGTATCATCTGCCCGGCATTCTATTCCTAAAGCGCCTTGTCCAACGGCATGGAGGGAGATTTCAGGAGTCAGAACTTGATGGATGCGATCGCTCATTTCCAATCTTTCTAAACCAGCTACTGCTAAAATTAAAGCATCATACTCACCAGCATCCAGTTTTGCCATGCGTGTGATCAAGTTTCCCCGCACATCTTTGAAGGTAAAATCAGGGAACTTATGGCGTAACTGTGCCAAACGTCGCAGGGAAGAAGTCCCAATTACCGCATTTGCGGGTAAAGTCTCGATTTGCAGACCTTTATGCTTTTCATGCAATACCACCGCGTCTGCGGGGTTTTCCCGTTCTGTAATCGCTGCCAGTGTCAACCCTTCTGGTAGATTGGTGGGAAGATCCTTGAGAGAATGCACAGCAAAATCAATCTCTTTATTGATCATGCCCAATTCCAGTTCCTTGGTAAATAGTCCTTTATCGCCAATTTTAGCCAATGCTACATCCAGGATTTTGTCCCCTTGGGTAGACATGGTATGGACTTCAAAAGTAATGTGGGGAAAGCTTTTCTGGAGTTCCGCTTGTACCCAGTATGTTTGAACTAAAGCTAGTTGGCTTTTACGTGAACCAATACGAATAACGCGTGCAGGACTGGAAACTGAAGTCATAAAACTATTTGTCAAACCAGGCGATAAATTAACATTTATCTAGACTACCGCAGGGAGTGACGTACCGGATTAGATTAACCTAATTCTGTGAAGATTTTATTTGCTAGTAGCTTTACATTTATTTACAATTTTTGAAATATATCCTTGACTTCTCAGAGAAGTCGGGGATCTGGAAATTAGAATATAATCAAGTTAGCAATAATTCGGTTTTAAGGAAATTATATGCTTTTACTTTCAGAATTATCTGAACTATTACAAGCCGAAGATCCAGAAGAACGGCAAACTATCAGTGGTGTTAATTGGAAAAATTATGAAGCTTTACTCAATGATTTGGGTGACAGTTTACAATATAGAGTTACATATTTAGATGGAGTCATAGAATTAATGTCACCAAGTCGCCGTCATGAAATTCGCAAAACAATTATTGGATCTTTGCTGGAAATTTACTTTCAAGAAAAACGCATTCGCTATTTTCCCCTTGGTTCTACCACCTTCCGTAAACAAGCGAAAAGAGGAGGAGTAGAACCAGATGAATCCTACTGTCTAGGCATAGAAAAAGAAGTTCCTGATCTTGCCATTGAAGTTGTAGTCACCAGTGGGGGAATTGATAAATTAGAAGTTTACAAAAGATTAGGCGTGGCAGAAGTTTGGTTTTTTCAAAACAATCAATTTGCCGTTTATCATCTGCGCGGTGAAAGTTATGAATTGGTGGCAAAAAGTGAATTATTGCCAAACTTAGATTTGTCAATTTTGGCGCAATATGTAGTAGCAGATGACCCTTTAGATGCGGCAATAGCCTTTCGAGATAAAATCAAAGAAATGGTAAATTAGATCATTCCTGGTCCTTTACCTCTTTTATCAAAATCCTCTGTTAATAAACCTGTTTTATCTGCATTTACTTCTCGCAATTCCTGTATTCGTTCAGCTTTTTCTTGTTCTGCTATTTCCCGTGCATCACCAGGAACTTCATAATACATTTCCGGTTCAACTGGATAATTATTCAATAGCCCCTCTTTATCCACAGTATAACCGTCCGTTGTCCGAATACTGTAAATATCAGTTTGGTCATCAGTGGCAGCACTGGCAAGATCCTCTTCCGTCGGCAAGTGTTTATAATTTACTCCTTCTCTTTTCATTCGGGCTGCTGTTTCAGCGGGAATTATGCCTCTATCATAAGTATCTGCGGTAATCTTCTCATTCATACAATTAACCCCTTGTACTTTTCTAGGATTACCAGGACTAGCTTAGAATTTTCTAGCAGATAAATACACTATCTTAGGATATAATTAATAAAAATACTTTGATTAAAATTCTCTATCTATAGATATATTTGACATCCTCCATGACAAAATAAAAAAATGTAAGCTAGTCTAGAACTAACCTACATTTTATTAGCTTGATAAAAAATCTTTAACCTAAAGATTGTTGTTTAAAAGAGTTAAATTTCTGGGATAATTCTTGCCGAGACTCAAATTTGAGGAGATAACGGAAAGCAAACCAGATAAAGTAAAATATGCCAATCAACTCGAAAATCGGTTGTAGCAAAGGTACACCATTCACAGCATCTAGTACGGCGATCGCTACCTTAACTGTGACCAAAGCTGATAAAATTAAAACTAGGGTGATTAAACCCTGTTTATTGTTGTTAAAAATACTGCCTAAATACTCTGGCAGTTGATTTAAGAATTCAAGAATTTGTCTACTAATTTGCTGCCATTGGGATTCAGATTCTTTAGCAGCAGGTAATTTTGGTAAACTGCGATTGTCTTCACCGGAAAAAGATAAACTATCTTGTGGTGAAGAATAATTTCCTTGTTCTGTTTGCTGTGCTTGAGTTTCCATCATAGTTATCATTTAACCTCTTTGTAACTTATCAATATTTTCTTCCCAATTTACACCATCAAAAGGCACAATTTCAAAATTGCCAATTATATTTCCGTCTAAACACCGCACATTAACATCAATACAATCAGGGTGACTACGGGGAATATAAAAGGAATGAATCCCACAAATACTGCAAAACTTATGTTGTGCTACTTCCGTATTAAATTTATAAGTTTTTAAGACATCTTCCCCTTGTAGCAAAGTAAACTTTTCTTGGGGAACAATCAAATGCAAAAATCCTTTTTTAGCACAAATTGAACAATTACAATCATCAACTTTGTGATTATTAACTACTACCCGAAACCGCACCGTACCACAATGACAACCACCCTCATACGTAACATATTTATCTTTACTTGACATTAAGTTCCTCCAGTTGATTAACTCTAATTGTAGGTTGGGTTGACAAAGGAAACCCAACAAATTCACTAATTATTTAAAGTTCTATTTATCAACTTGCAAAGAAGAAAATAACCGTTTCCAATCTAAATCATTAGCAATTACTTCACTTTCCTTAACCTCAAAAGTGAGATTACTGGCTTTTGGTTCTTTAATTGCTTGTACACAAATTTCCGCAACATCATCACGGCTAATTTTCCCTCTAATATTATCACCTTGTTCAAAGATTAATTCCTTCCCTCCTGCTGTTTCCGTCAAAGCACAAGGTCGAATAATTGTATAAGGAATTCCACTAGCTTTGACACTTTCTTCTCCTCGCAATTTCCAAGTTAAAATTCCTCCCAATTGGTCATTTAACCTTACCGCTGGAGGTTCTTCATCTAAATTAATTCCTGGTCTTCCTGGACGAGTTACCCCAGCAGAACTGATTAATACAAATTGAGGTAAAGTTTCCCCACCATAGGCTTGAATTGAGGCAACTTCCAGCGCAAAAATCCCCGGATTAAAAGCAGGATTTAAAGCACCATCATATTCAAACTTACTCAACATTAATTGCAAAGAACAAACTTTACTAACGTCCATTGGTGGACAATCTTTAACAATTTTGGCACGAAATACCGGAACTAAATCTGTAAAAGGAATCTGAATATCTAGCCAATTATTAGCAACAGTATCAAAAGAATAACTATAACCAACACCGTCCCAAGTTGATTCTGTGCGGATAAATATTTTATAACGTTGACCGTCACCTTTAACCCGCAATTTCACACCTTGATAACCAGATAAATCAACTAATGGTGAAAAATTCTTAGTCCTTACTGAAGCAAAACCCCCAGAATTAGCAGTTGAAACATTACCTGTGAATACTGCTGTATTTTCCCTAATTTGAAAACTACTGGAACTGACACCACCCATAACCACATCATCTAAAGCACCCCAGATATTTTTGATTTCATCTGATGGTTTAGTAAAATCAAATATCGGTTTTTCACCCACAGAAACTAGATACTTTGCAGCGGCTGTTACTAAATTTTTCACACCTTGATATTCAACATTTTCTGGTGTATCTCCCACAATTTCCGGTAGATAGAATTTCACCCCTTGATTATATTTTGCCCTATCTGGTGTATCTCCCTCCACAGGTTGAACACGCACCGACGTACAACAAATTACAGCTTGAATATTAGCCATAACTAGACTTGTCAAAGTCTCTGATTTCGTAATATCCCCAACTACCAAATCAATATCATCACCCAGAATTGTCCGCGCTTTTGCAATATCTCGAACTAAACAACGGACATTATAGCCTTGTGCTATCAATTTTTTGACAACTCGTTTACCCACACCACCCGTCGCCCCAGCTACCAGAATTACAGCCATATTTCCTCCTGCTTTTGATATATCTTGATGATCTTTTGGACTACCTTGAAAGAGTTTCTCTATCCAGTTAAGAACCGGAAATACTTCAAAGTAAGTTAGGGTTTTGATAAACCTGCATAAATCCCATTGAGAACGATCATTGTTACTCATAGTTACGATTTAATCATGTTATTTTAGTCTTATTGTATCAACTTTCGAGTATATAGTAGATAAAATATCAACTCCTGGATATAATTCATTTTCCTCTTTCTCTGCGCTCTCTGTGCCTCTGTGGTTGGTTAAAAAGAATATTCTTTAAACTCAAATAGTATTGCTATACAGCCTTTTTGATGTAACTTCAGAAATATCTCGTCTGCGGTTTAAAGGTAATTTATCTAACCACAGAGGCACAGAGGACACAGAGAGAAGAGGTTAAGGAGGAATTTTTATTGTTCTTAAAAATGGTATTATAATTTTTATAAATTAGGATAATTGCGATGAATCAATCTGAAAAAGCCCAAGCTGAATATGAGAAATTTCCCACAGAATTTACTAGCATTATCATTAGTACAGTAAATAAACAAGGAACTCCTAATGCTAGTTATGCTCCTTTTATTATGGACGATGATAAAAATATCTATATTTATGTAAGTGGACTAGCTACTCACACCCAAAATATTCAAAATCATCCTTTTGTGAGTGTTTTATTTATTGACGACGAAGTTAAAACTCAACAAATTTTTGCCCGTCGGCGGTTAAATTTTGATTGTACCGCAAGTTTGATAGCCAGGGAAACAGAGAAATGGCAGGAAGTTGTTGATAAATTTGAACTTCGGTTTGGAGAATTGATTACGACATTACGCAGTTTACCCGATTTTCGGATTTTGCAACTTACACCGAATACCGGACGGTTTGTCATTGGGTTTGGGGCTGCCTATAATATTAATAGTGATAATATCAATCAACTTGTACAAATTACCAAAGATTCACTTTCATAATTATGCTGCAATTTCAACCTCCTGGGTTTGGTAGTAAATTCATTCATACCTCTTTGGGGGCAATGGTTTACTATACCCAAATTAGCGCCCCTTGGGAAAATAGCAAAGATCAAGATTTACCACCATTATTATTCTTACATAATTTTGGTGGTGGTGCATCTGCTTATGAATGGTCGAAAATTTACCCGGCTTATGCGTCAACATATCGAATTTTAGCCCCGGATTTAATTGGGTGGGGAAAATCTGCTCACCCCGTGCGAGATTATCAAATTCAAGATTATTTAACGACGATTCTTGAGTTTATTACTCAAACCTGTAATCAACCTGTAACTGTAGTAGCATCTTCTTTAACAGCGGCTTTAACTATTCGTCTTGCTGTTACTTATCCAGACTTATTTAAAGCTTTGTTTTTAGTTTGTCCTTCCGGTTTTAACGATTTTGGAGAAGGTGCAGGAAGGAGATTACCACTTTCTTTAATTAATACACCGTTGGTAGATAATTTAATTTATGCTTTAGGTGCAGAAAATGAAATTGCAGTTAGGAACTTTTTACAAAGTTTTCTGTTTGCTAAACCAGAAAGAGTGACCCAAGAAATGGTATCAGCTTATTTAAGTTCTGCACAACAATATCAAGCCAAGTTTGCGGCTTTGTCCTTCTTACGCGGAAATCTTTATTTTGATTTGAGTTTATATATTCAGCAACTTCAAGTTCCAACTGTCATGTTGTGGGGAGAAAAAGCCCAATTTACAAATATGCAATTAGGACGACGGTTAGCAAATTTAAATCCTGGTGCAATTATAGGTTTTCACGAAATACCCGATACAGGAATTCTTCCCCATTTAGAAATACCAGCGGTTGTCATGGGAATATTGCAAAAATACAACAAAACTGGAGAATTAAAAATTTAAATTAAACTTAAAAGGGCAGGGTTTCCCCTCCCCTACTGAATTATAACGATTTAGCGAACATTACAAGATTTGCGTTCATTATCATCTTGAGGATATTGCCAAGAATAAGCAAAATGACTAACACCCTTAATTTGAGGAAATAATTGATGAAGGGCTTGCATTTGCACTTCTAAAGATGGACGATTACTAATTGATTCTCCCCACTTACCAGCTAAAGCCGGAATCACTTTTGTCCCTGGTTGTGCCATCTTCAAAACCTGTCGAACTTGTGCCACAATACAATCAACATTACCGCAATTTGCATAGGACATGGGATGCCATTGTAAGTTACTAGAAAACCTATCCCAAGGTTGCAAACGGGAATCATACCCTTGTCCTAAAGCTTGATTACCTTCGGGAAAAAATACCACTCCAGCGGGAATACCTTTTTGTTTGGCTGGGTAACTTGCTAAAGCCACAAAATCTAAGATACCTTGCATAGCATGAGCAACAGTGAATAACCATAAATCCAATTGCAAAACCCGCTGTTTTTCCGCTGGGGAAGGCAAAGATTTCTGTTTTTTTCGAGGAATACGCCCTTCCCATAATGGTTCATCTTCTTGAGGATAGCGTTTATCAATTTCTGTTATATCACCAGCACTCACATATCCTCTGGTGAGAAAACGGCGAATTAATTCTAATCCTTTGGAATTTTTGGCGCGACGAAATAAGATTTCTTGGGTAGCAGGGGTAAATAGCCATAAATCATGAACTTTGGTAGCAATAGAATCATTACCAATCTGACGAGGATAGCGAACATAATCGAAGAGAATACCATCTGGACGACGGCGTATAACCTGTTGTATCATGCGGTAGTAATCGTTTTTAGCCTGAGTGTTGTAAGGATCAATGAAGACTTGATAACTATCTTCTACTACGGATAAGCTGGTTTGATTTTTGCCATTACGAGCGATCGCATTTTGTCTATCTGCCCGTTGAGCATAAGTATAACCAAAGTTATTCGTAAACATCCAAGCATAAACTTTCAACCCGCGTTGTTGCCCTTTTTTAATTGCTAATGCCAATAAATCAAATTTTTCTGCACCAAGAATGCGAACCACAGCAGGCCAAACAGTTGGGTTAGCTGCGGCTGGTAATAGTACCCGGCCATCATAAAATACTTCTAAATAAACTTGGTTATAGCCTTGGTTGACAATGCGGTCCATAATTTGATCAACTACTCCCGGCTGGATATCGCAGGGATACAAGCGCAACCAAATAGCTTGAGTTTGTGGCCAAGTCTGACTACGACAGGTTTTTAATTCTTGTGTATGCTGTTTGAGTAATTTCTGATAGCGACTTTCTGCCTCTTTATTGCCTTTAAAAGCTAATAAACGTAATTTTTCTTTTTCTTGAGTTGCTTTTGATGATACCCGACAATCCTGTCCCTTTTGAGCAATAGCTGGTGCGGTAACTAAGTTGAGAATTAATAAGCAACTAGCAATAATTATAGTAAATACACCTTGCCAAGACAAAATTAGTCTTACAAATTTCCAGTTGTAATCAGACATATATAGCAATCAGTTTAAATTTGTAATAGCTTGCATGAAATAGCCTGCACTTAAAATATCCCCAGATTTGGAGAGACATACAACCATCAAAAGCAGTATTCCACACAAACAACTCAAACATTTACATTGAATGAGAAGAATGTGCCATGATTAAAGTTTCCATAAATCGGAACGTAGGGATTTGAACCCTAGACCTCCACTACCCCAAAGTGGCGCGCTACCAAGCTGCGCTACGTCCCGTAAGTGTGAACTTGAGATTTTAGACTTTTGGAGTGGGGATGATTCCAAAATTGTCCATCTAAAATTTATTAAGTCACTCTTGTTAATATATCACAAGACTAAAGAAAATAGCAAGGGGTTTTTTGAAAAAATTTTAGAATCCCTGATCTGAAGATTGCTGGCGTTCCGTTGAAGTTAGATCTTCATCTGCGATAAACCTTCTGCCTCCTGCAAAATTACTAATTTTCTATCTTTGGGTTATTCGCGGTCAGATAAAAAATTAAGTAATTCACCGGAGAGATAGAAGTAAAAATTTTATTAATTAAGGATCTACCCAACGTCCGTCGGCTTTAATCAGATTAATCAATTCCTCTACACCTTGGGCTTCTGGAACTTTTTTAATTTCATCCCGACCACGATATAAAGAAATATAACCAGGGTTTTTACCAACATATCCATAGTCAGCATCGGCCATTTCGCCAGGTCCATTCACAATACAACCCATCACAGCAATATCCAGACCTGTTAAATGTTTAGTAGCTTCCCGGACTACGTGCAGCACTTCCTCTAGGTTAAATAAAGTCCGTCCGCAAGAAGGACAAGCCACATATTCAACCATTGTTTTCCGCAAACCCAAAGCTTGCAGAATGCTGTAACAAACCGGAATTTCCTTTTCTGGTGCTTCTGTCAAAGAGACGCGGATTGTGTCACCAATACCGTCAGCCAATAATGTGGCAATACCCGCAGTAGATTTAAT
Organism: Anabaena sp. 90; assembly: GCF_000312705.1. Lineage (NCBI taxonomy): Bacteria > Bacillati > Cyanobacteriota > Cyanophyceae > Nostocales > Nostocaceae > Anabaena > Anabaena sp. 90. The sequence goes on along the minus strand of NC_019427.1, from coordinate 1,031,366 downwards.
TCTGCCATATTCCCCGTCACCTGCTTCTGTTACGCCCAGGTGAAGAGGATAATCCATGCCTAAATCATCCATGCGTTTAGCCATAAGCCGATATGCAGCCACCATGACAGGAACTCGTGAGGCTTTCATGGAAATTACGACATTATGAAAATCCAAAGATTCACAAATGCGAATAAATTCTAAGGCAGATTCCACCATCCCTTCCGGGGTGTCACCATAGGTAAATAGCATTCTTTCCGCCAAAGAACCATGATTTACGCCAATTCGCATAGCTTTACCTTGATCACGCAAGGAAATTACCAGCGGTGCCAAGGTTTCGCGGATTTTTTCGCCAATTTCGTCAAATTCAGTTTTTGTATATTCGGTGCGGCTGGTATTTGCTTTCTCAAATATATACAAACCTGGATTAATTCGCACTTTTTCGATATGTTTGGCAACTTCCAAGGCGATTTTCATGCCATTGTGATGTACGTCGGCTACAATTGGCACATCACGGTAAGTTTGAATTAATTTTTGTTTAATTTCCGCCAGTGCTTTAGCGTGTCCAATACTAGGAACAGTGACGCGGACAATTTCGCAGCCTATTTCATGGAGACGACGAATGCCAGCGACAGAACCATCAATATCCAGAGTATCTTCATTAATCATTGACTGTACCACCACTGGATATCCTCCCCCAACGGTGACATCTCCCACTTGTACAGCGCGGGTTTTGCGGCGTTTGATGGTGGTATCAAAGGTTGGTTGACTAGATGTAGTGTTGGTAATTTCCAAAGTCGGCAGAGTTTGCATAATCTAAATAGGTAGATTTTCTGTAGCTAAAATATCAGATTGCCAGCGGTTATACTTCTCAGATTGCCACAATTTGGGGTATTTTAGGTGCTAAATTGAAAAGTAAATCAAAAAATAACCAAGAGTTTTACAACTAACAACTGTACGGGCGAAGCATTTGGAGAATTATTTTTGGCAATGACCGATAATTTATCTTCCCAATGCTTCGCCCCTACTGACAATTGTACGGGCGAAGCATTTGGAGAATTATTTTTGGCAATGACCGATAATTTATCTTCCCAATGCTTCGCCCCTACTGACAATTGACTAATGACCAACTTAAATTTACTAAATTGATGCGTAAAACGATATGATATAAGACATCACTTCAGTCATCAAATAATGAACGCTCTATGAAAACAGAAACCGTTCGCACGACATTAACCATTCCCAGGGAACTGCTAGAAGCTACAGATAAGGCAGTTATGGAAGGGAAAGCTAAAAGTCGGAATGATTTTGTCGCTCAGGCTTTACGAAGGGAACTAGCCTTACAAAAGCGATCCGAAATTGATGCCGCATTGGCAGAAATGGCTAATGATCCAGATTATCAAGCAGAGGTCTTAAAACTAGAGGTAGAATTTGCTACCGCGCAGTGGGAGGCGTTGCAGTTAGGGGAATCGCCAAGATGAGAAGGGGTGAGGTTTATGATGCGCGTCTAGAAATGACTGAAGGCTCGGAGCAGGGAGGAACTCGCCCAGTGATTATTGTTAGTCGCGATGTAATTAATCTATCCAGCCCAGTCGTTTTAGCAGTACCCTGTACCACCTATCAAGACGGAAAGCGAGTTTACCCTACTCAAGTTTTAATTTTATCACCAGATGGCGGACTCAAGAAAGACTCAATCGCCATGGCAGATCAGGTGCGGGTGTTATCTAAAACCCGCTTTTTGCGTTTAAGAGGAATACTTTCTGAAGTTGTCATGGCACATTTGGAGCAAGCGTTATTAATTGCCTTAGATTTGCCAGGATATTAACTAGTACACAAGGGCGTAAATCAACCAACGTCTCAACTGAGCTACGCCAAACGTCCATTCTAAATCGCCCAAAAGCCTATACCGTCTTAGGCTTGACTTTTGACTTTCGCCTTGCGGTACTAGCTTTTAAGGGAGGGAATGAGGAACAGGAAATCAGGGTAGATAAGTAGGTCGTTTTGTCAGTCCTATCTCATTTCCTGAATTAACGTGACTTGGTATGAGGAAAACGTGGAAAACTTCAAAATTTATTATTGAAATATGTCTAAATCAATAAAAATATCAAATCATTTAACACAACAGTCTCAAGAGAAAGAGAAAGAGAAACAACTAATTAATGAACTTAGGTTATTAGTAAAAACTTTGATTTATCAGGAAGAAATTACAATTAAATCCATCATGGATTGTCTCTATGATGTTGGTTCAACTAATTTAGTAAATCAAAAATTTAAGTTTGGAACTCTCAATAAAACTCTAAAATTTATGACTAAAATATCTAAACCTGCATTTAAAATACTGGCTTGGCAATGGTTTAAGAAAAATTGCCCTGATTTGATTACTGGATGGCTGCAAGGTAAAGTTACATTTATAAGAGTAGAAGAAAAGAGATTGGAGGTGATGACAGAAAATGAAAATCTCAGTTTAGTTAGTATTTCTCAGATTCCAGAGGAAAATCAAATTGATCAGATAAAACGTCTGCATTTACAGGTGAAATTGTTAACAGGTATTTTAGTTATTACAGTAACTTTATTTAGTGGGAGTTTGATTTGGCTAAGTAATTCATTGCACCAATCCCATTTACAAACTTTAGAAAAACTCCAAAATCAAGTTAAAACTTTAGAATCTAGTACAGTACAGCGTAAGTAAGATAACCATTAAAAGTCCCTAAAAAGCTTATACAATCTGCTTTTTAATTTTTAATTGTTAATTTTTAATTCCGCCCTGCAGTACTAGTCAATGAACACAGAGAAACTGGTTAGTATTAGTTAAACTTAAACTGCTGGCTTCAATCCCATTTGTCTTAAATTGATATGTTGCGGGTTTTAATTATCGGTGGAATTGGTGATGCGGTAGAATTAGCTGCTAAGGTAGCAAATATTCCTGGTATTGAGGCTATCTCCTCTCTAGCCGGTCGTACCCGTGAACCTGCTGCTCCTGTTGGTAATGTGCGAATAGGCGGTTTTGGTGGTGTAGCCGGATTGGTGACTTATCTGCGAGAAATGCAAATTGATATATTAATTGATGCTACTCATCCTTTTGCTAATCAAATTTCTGAGAATGCAGCCGCAGCGACTCAGGAAGTAGGTATTCCTCGATTAATGGTAATTCGTCCAGCTTGGGAAAAACTCAAGGATGATTATTGGTTAGAAGTAGAAAATAATTTGGCTGCTGCTGCTGTTTTAGCAAATCAAGCTAACCGAGTATTTTTAACAATTGGTAGACAAGAAATTGCGACTTTTGCACATTTACAGGAAATTTGGTTTTTAATGCGGATGATTGATCCACCAAATGCTGATGTTGTCGTTCCACCTGGATTAATTTTATGCGATCGCGGTCCCTTTAGTTTAGAAAACGAACAAGAAATTCTCCTCAAATACAATATAGATACCATTGTCAGCAAAAATAGCGGTGGTAGTGCCACATATCCCAAAATTATCGCCGCTAGGAAACTAGGGATAAAGGTGGTGATGGTAAATCGTCCACCTGTACCCCCAGGAGAACAAGTTGCAGATGTGGAAAGTGCCGTGCAATGGCTAAGAGGATGTTTGAAAAGTATCAGAATTAATCGAGATCCCCCCAACCCCCCTTACAAAGGGGGGCTAAATTCCTCAAAGTCCCCCTTGGAAAGGGGGATTTAGGGGGATCAGATCCCACACGAAAAAGTTTTCAAACAACCTCTAAAGGTTAAACATTAATAACTGAGAAAATCCTGAGGAATAGCCAAGGTTTCGCTGATAATTTCTGATGCTAATTTATCAGATTTGAGTAAGGGATAAGCCGGAAGACCATGATGTTGATGCCCATTGGAGGATGATTGAGATTGTAAATAAATTCCCATAGCTAAACTAGGCAAATAGGTAATATTGTAATTTGCCACATTTACAGAAGATACTGAAGCAAAAGACAGATTAAATAAACTGTGCAAAGGTAATTTATACAAGTCCCGATGGGGAACTAAAATTATTGTATCTATCCCTGCCAATTCTTGAGTAATTGTGGAAATATTCAAGATATTTTGCAACTGCAATAGTTTTGATAGTGTTGATGATTCTTGCCAATCTGCTAACCAATGTTCAAATTCAATTAAGCGTTTTATTGCTTCGGGAATTCCTTCTGTCTCCTGAATGGGTGTAAACAGTAAAATCGGAGCTGGGGCTTGATCTTTGATAATGAATGTGTGCAAAGCGGCTGGGCTAAGATGCCAATAAATTATGGCTGTGGTGGGATTCAGTAATTGTTGAATAGAGCGATAATCTCCTGACTCAAGTTGATAATTCAAATCAGGCATTAACAACTGTAAACAGTTATTTCTCCCCTGTTCAGCAATTTCCCAAGCTTCTACTAAATCTCCTGTATTTACAGCTAAATCAACTGCTAGTTGTCCCAAACCTGCAAATTTTAGTACCAGTTGTTTTTTATTTTCATCAGTCCGATTCGGCTGAGTGAGTAATTGTTGTAATAATTCAATTCCCCATTTTTGTAATTCCTGTGCCGCTACTGTTTCCCCCAAACAGACAAGCACTTTCATCAGAGATTGCAAAATATCCAAATGCAATTCTGGAAAATCTTCTGGTGTCAGCGTAGATAGTGCCAGTTGATATTCGGACATGGCATGATGCCAATAATCACGAGGTGTGGTGGTTTTTTTTGCTTGCTCGTAGTAAGTATTACCAATAGCTATACGTAATCTTCCCCAACCTTCTGGGTGAGTATCCGGGCGAAGATGTTTCAAACCTGTCTGATAACTTGCTAATTTACCTTCATAGCCGCCTAAGTTAAGGGCAGGATTGGATGCAGAAATGTTACTAACTACAATTAGTGATGATTGGTGGGGGGTGAGATGACCAGCCGCCGCACCCCTTCCTAGCCAAGCTTCCCAGTAGTCTAGTTTAATTTCTAAAGCCCTGTCATAGCCGGATATAGCTTGGGCAGAACGGTCTAGGTAAAATAGGGCTACGGCTTGGTTATACCAGGCTGGGTGGAAATCGGGTTTGATGGCGATCGCTTGTTGATAGGATGAGATTGCATCTTCCCGACGACCTAAGTGTTCAAAGGACACACCCCGGTTATACCAAGCTAGATAAAATTCTGGCTGAATGGCCAGGGCTTGATCCCATGATTCAATTGCTTCTAACCATTGTTTTAAATTAAATAGCACCACACCCCGATCAATCCACACTTCATGATAGTTGGGTTGGAGATTGAGAGCTTGATCATAACTAGCAATCGCTTCTGCATATTGCTCAACCACAGCCAAAGCTATCCCCCGGTAGTACCAAGCTTCAGAATCTTGGGGTTCTAAATTCACCGCTTGATCATAACTATCAATAGCTTCCCCAATTAAACCTAACTTGAGTAATGCTAAACCTCTGCTAGACCAAGCTGCTTGGTAATCTGGTTTAATAGCGATCGCTTGATCAAAGGAAGCAATGGCCGCATCAAAGTCTCCCAACTCGCCCAGAATACTGCCTCGGCTATACCAAACCTGATAAAAATCCGGTTTGAGAGCCAGTGTTTGGTCATAAGCAGCGATCGCTTCGGAAAACCGTTGCAAGTAAAATAATACTAAACCCTGATTAAACCAATACTCATAAACATGAGGTTGGATTTGACTTGCCCGTTCATATAAAGCCAAAGCATTTAACAAATCTCCAGCTTTAGCCTGCCGTAAACCCTCATAAAATAAACTTTCCGCCGGATTAGTAACAACTATTTGTGATGTTGATTGCTGGACAAGTTGCCGATCACGAATTGCCAATTCCGACGCTAAATGCTGGACAAGATTGCTACTTTGCTCCAACCGCACCACCAACTCATCTAAAGTGGATGCTAACTGCGGTTCTATATTCGTCAAAGACTCGTTCCAGCTTTTCTCCCTGGGAGATTCTGGATCGGCAATTATTTCCGCAGCATTCTGGGAAAATTCCTGAATTCTATACTCATAACTGTGATAGTCATTTTCTGTCTTAACTGCATTCTCAGCTAAAGACCCATTACTTAACCCTACAGACTGACCAGTGAAGAGATCCTCAACCATTTGGGATACTGATGGATTAGTCACACTTTCCACATTCTGATCTTGCCAGATTTGTTCCTCAAATTGGCGGAGCAATTCCTGACCAGGAGTATCTAACTCCTCTGCTGTGGGGATGGAACTTTCCAACTCCTGTGACTCTTGCTTGCGCTCATACTCCTGATTGAGGTTGCGCCGCAATAGCTGCATCCCAATATCATAGGCCAGGTTGCTAACCTCACCAATACCTAACTCACCCAGTTTCACCATGCGCTTGGCTAAAGGAAGATTCGGTGCGGGAGAAGCTAATAATTTGTCCCCAAATATCAACAGCCAATCTATCCACCGATCAACTGTAATTCTTGGTTCCATCCGCTGCAAATACTTCAACGCCCACTGTTGTCCCCGCGCTTGATGCACACCTTCTAGTAGTTCATTAAATAACAACTCTAGATCCGCATTCGTGAGTTCTGGTGGTTGATCTGCCACCAGATTGCCTTGACTATCCTGGGAATCGGTGATTCCCAGGATAGTCAAGGGGGACTGTAAAAATTTGTTAAGCCACTGCAAGAGCCACCTGAACATCTGCCAATTTATGGGATTTTCTTTCTCCTAGATTGTAGCTATCCTTGTGTCAAAAAAAATTATTAGTTACGGAATGGACTAGAAAACCAAATAGACCCACGTAAAAATATTGATAGCTACACCGCACAAATCAAACTTATTGACATACTCACCGACCTGAAGGTGCGGGGAAACACTTGACACTTCGCCAGAACCCGCCACAAGTGGTCTTATCGTCCCTCCATGTCCGTTTAAAGTCTCCCAATGCCCTATGGCGACTATGACCAAATTTTAACATAAAGCCGTCCTGGAAGGACCGGGCTTGTGTCCCGTCTTTTCGGTCACTGGGATTTATCCTTGTGATTCAGAAGACTCGTTCGCTTCATTATACTGACTAACTAATACCTGAATAATTTCTTCTGGATTATTTGTTTCCACTCCTAGTTGTTGGGAGATTTGCTCGCATAGGGTTTCATCCTGCTGCAACATCATCAACAATTCATCTAGGCTGACAGTTTTATATTCCCCTTCTGGTAAATTTTCTTCCGTGTTGGCAGGTATTAAAAGATTATTTTCTACTGCATCGGGACCTTCGTATTCCCAAACTGGTTCTCCTGGATTGCCTGTTAAGACTTTCATGCCTATATCGTAGGACAGATTGCTGATTTCCCCAACCCCTAACTCACCAAGTTGAACTAATCTGGCTGCTAATTCATTATGGGGTTTAGAAGATGCTAATAATCTGTCACCAAAACGATTTAACCATTCTAGCCACTGTTGGGTGCTAACACGGTGTTCAAGATTATGTAACCATTTTTGCGCCCAAGTTTCTCCCTTGACCTGATGAACTCCTTCTAGTAGTTCTGTAAAGAGAAATTCTAAATCTGTGTCAGTGAGGGGTGGAACTACTGCTTTGGGGACTTGTTCCCGACTGGGGGTAAAATTTTGTTTACCACCAAACAAGTGCCGAAAAAATTTTTTGAGCCATTGAATTAGCCGCTTAAACATTTGATGCACCATTGATGTTGCTTAATAAAATTTTAGCGGTGTGAGTGACTAGTAGTTCGTCAAATTTATTTTGACTGTATATTAGTTTTGACTTTTGACTTTTGACTTTTGACTTCCGCCCTGCGGTACTAGCGGCTATGTCTGAGGCAAAATTACCATGAGTTGTTAGAATGGTAAAACCCTAAAATTTACCTGGGATATACGGATTTAAACCTGTCTCCATGTCTTACGAACCCCTGCACCATAAGTATCGGCCAAAGAGTTTCGCTGAACTGGTGGGTCAAGAGGCGATCGCTACTACCCTAACTAATGCCATTCTCTCAGCGAAAATCGCCCCTGCCTATTTGTTCACTGGCCCTAGAGGTACAGGAAAAACTTCCAGTGCGAGAATTCTCGCTAAATCTCTCAATTGTCTCCAAGGCAACCAGCCAACCCCCCAACCCTGCGGTGTTTGTGAAATCTGTCAGGGTATTACTAAAGGCTATTCTACTGATGTGATTGAAATTGACGCTGCTAGTAATACGGGTGTTGATAATATCCGTGAACTGATTGAAAGGGCGCAGTTTGCCCCGATGCAGTGTCGTTATAAAGTTTATGTGATTGATGAATGCCTGACTGGAGACTCATTGATTCTCACAGATGCCGGAATTGTCCGCCTTGATAACCCGAATATTCAAGGTCAGAGAGTTCTTAGTTACAATGACTCCTCTGAAAAATGGGAGTTTAAAAAAGTTGTCCGTTGGTTAGATCAAGGGGAAAAGCAGACCTTAGTGATCAAAACAACTCACAGAGAAATTAAGTGTACAATTAATCATTTAATCAGGACTGACCAGGGATGGATAGCAGCCAAAGACGTAAAAGCAGGAATGAAGATACTATCCCCTGTGAATGTGGATGCGACACGCTCATTTACAAGTTTGGTGTTGACGGACGTACCCGAAGATTTGTTAGTGGACACCAGTTCAAAGGTAATACATACGGACAAAAATTATACGATTGGGAATCTATTCTTCAACAAGCGGAATTACTCCGACCTCTGTGTGCTTGCAGATGTGGAGAAAAGCTGGATATCCCAGACTTTTTACGAAAAAAAGGCAAAGGCATCAAAAGTATCCAGTCTCACTGGACAAAACATCCATACAAAAAAGGACACGGAAATTGGGAACTTAGAACGGAAAAATTTCTTGCCAAAGCCGGGTTTATCCAACCAGATCAACTGGGACTCATCTACGGAACATTATTGGGAGATTGCTCAATCACTTACCCCAATAAATGCAGCAGATTTCCTAGATTATGCTGGACACACGCAGACAGTCAAAAAGATTGGTTGGAATACAAAGCTTCCCGACTTTCAGAATTGCGTCCCAAACTACGGGTTACAGTTAATCAAGGCTACGGAAATATTTCTGTCACCTGTAACACAGCTTGTCATCCCCAACTCAAAGATGTTTTTAACATCGTTAAGCCAAGTCGGTCACAAAAAACCGTCTCTATGGACTGGCTTAATAGAATCACCCCAGAAGGGATTGCTTGGTGGTTTTGCGATGATGGTTCACTCAGTCTCAGTCCACAAGGAAGCCCACAAATTCAACTACATACAGAAGGATTCTCTTCCGCAGAAAATCACCTCATTGCTAACTGGCTTACAGCAATGGGATACCCAGCAGCCGCAAAGTTTTACACCAGAAGTAGCACCAGTAAGCAGTACTACTACATCTGGATGGGAGCAACCACTAGTAGAAAATGGGTGGCAGACTTCAAGCAATATTCCATACCCGCAATGGATTACAAATTTGGAGAAGGTCGAATCTGTTCACCTCGCTGGAGTTGAGCGAGTTTATGATCTTGAAGTTGAGGATAATCATAACTTTGTCGCTAATGGATTACTAGTACATAACTGTCATATGCTAAGTACCGCAGCGTTCAACGCGTTACTTAAAACCCTAGAAGAACCACCTAAGCACGTTGTTTTTGTCCTCGCTACAACAGACGCACAAAGGGTATTACCAACAATTATTTCTCGTTGTCAAAGGTTTGATTTTCGACGGATTCAGTTAGAGGCAATGGTAAAACATTTAACGTATATTGCCGCTAAGGAAAGTATTCATATTTCTCATGATTCTCTGACTCTGGTGGGACAAATTGCCCAAGGAGGATTAAGAGATGCAGAAAGTTTACTTGATCAATTAGCTTTAATTGCTGGGGAAGTGACACCGGATAAGGTTTGGGATTTGGTAGGTTCAGTCAGCGAAAAAGACCTATTTGGACTATTAGAAGCGATCGCTCAAGATCAAGCCGAAATAGTCCTAGACTCTACCCGGAAAATCCTAGATCGAGGTCGAGAACCCCTGATCATTCTCCAAAATCTCGCCGCTTTTTATCGAGATTTCCTCATAGCTAAAACCGCTCCCAATCGTCAAGATTTAGTTGCTTGTACTGAATCAACTTGGACATCATTAGTTGACTTTGCCCAAAAATTTGATATTAGTACCATCTTACGAGGACAACAACACCTGAGAACAGCAGAATTACAACTAAAAAACACCACTCAACCTCGTTTATGGTTAGAAGTAACATTATTAGGATTATTACCCAGCGCCAATATTCAAATCCAAACTGCAAATATTTCTCAGCAAGTTAATACAACTGCTGTCACTCCAGCTTATCCTCCCGCTGCTGCACCACCAGCATATCCGCCCACAAATCACAACTCATCTGTGAATTTTGCACCAGTACCCACGTCAGAACCTGTATATGCACCACCACCTACTAACCATCAACCAGAACCAATACAGCCAGTAGGAGAAGGTTCACAATACAATTTAACTCAACTTTGGCAACAAGTCCGTGGACATATTCAGCAGCTACCCACACAAGCATTATTGGGTCAAATGTGCCATTTAATGGAATTTAATGGTGTAGTTGCTCGTGTAGGTGTAAAAGCGGTTTGGTATGACAAAGTGAAATCTTATCTACCGATCATCACTACGGCCTTTAGACAAACCTTCCAGCAGGAAATTCAAGTTACCTTAGAAAAAGCTACCACTGCCAACGCCACATCAACTAAGCGAAATCCACCTCCACAAAATTCTACTCCCGTTCAACAACCACCCCAACCTACATCCTATCAACAACCACCCCAACCTACATCTAATTACCAACCTCCAGCCCCGCAACCCACACCACAGCCACCCTCAGCCGTACCACAGCCAGTAGCTACAGTATCCGCACCACCACCCGTACCAGTCCGAGTTGAGCCTGTTGTTACCAATGCAGCACCAGTGCAACCATCGCCATCAAGTTGGGATCATGATGGTGTGGTTAAAGCTGCGGAAAGTCTAGCAAAGTTCTTTTCTGGAGAAATCATCCGCATGACAGATGATAGTTTTCAATTATCTGATTCTGTTACTTCCACTGAAACGCCTGAAATATATGAATCTTATGTTGATGATGAATATAGTTGAGAAATTCAGAACTGTTGAGATTCTCCCCTTGTTTAAATATTTGACAGTTGCTAATAACGTCTGTAAGGATCAGAAGCAATTTTCATAAGACCTCGCGGTAAGCGGGAAACTCAGTCACTTTAGTGCTGAGAGGGAAGCGACACGGGCGGTTTTAACCGCCGTAATAATTAGACTTGTTGATCTTAGAATCAACTTAACTTTTTTAACAGTGCATTGTCCTAATCTTTTCCAATTAGCGTCACTAACAGAGACTGCTTTTTCAGTATCTCCGCTAACCCAACCAAAGAAAGTTTTACTTCCTTGAGTGGCTTCCACAAAGTCACCTTTTCTAAAGCCATGACGAGTTGTAGTGCCTCCATATTTCCGACGATTACCACCTTCACTAAAAGTCATTAAATGGAGTTGTCTACGACTAATTGGAGGACGACGCACAATGGTGAATTGAGACTCTGTGATATCAACCCCTCCTATCCAAGATGCGCCATGATTTTTAGCACCTTCCCACGTCTGGTATTTAACAAATTCAGAACTTGCTAAGGCAACCGCATCAACTGCGTGTGTTTCTGGTATTTGCAAAGATTTATCGGATTTTTCTTTATGCAATCCCAGGTACTTACGAAGGTTTGAGGTTTCCCAGCCCTTCTTTAAAACGACATTTGTAAGTTTTGATAGTCGGCTAATTTGGTATCTCTGTCCAACCATGACGGGACTAAAGCCTTTGTTACCTCGTGCTTCAACCTCTTCAATAACAACTGTTTTTATTGGGTAAAGTTGGAGGAGTAAACTAATTACTCGATATTCCAAGTCTTTGTTTGCTCTAATACTTGGAGGCAACTTTGAGCCACGACGATTATCAAATCTTGCTTGACGATGATTGCGTTTGTTGAAAGATAGCTTTCTATTAATTCGCCTTCCTCGCCTATTACGCCGCATCATTGATCGTTGATCCATTCGGTCTTTGACCGTTTTGAAAGGCAAAACTAAATGCAACATTTGCAAGGTGAACTTTTTGGACTGAACCGCTATACCTGAAAAGAGTTTACCAGGGTCTAAACCAAGAACTATTTCTTGCGTTTCAGTATTACTTGATTCGGCTAATAACTGGACATAGAAAATGCCAAGTTTATCGAATTTGCCGATTGCTTTACCGCATTTGATCCATCGTCTTGCTCGACTAGGTTTAGTTGGCATTAATGGCGTATTGTCTACTGAAATTACGGGTACTCGCATAAAGAGATAATCCTTCGAGTAAAGTTTAATGTCCCTTCGCTCAACGCAATCAAGATGTCTTGGCTTTAACCAACGCCATTACAAGATAGCTTGAAGATAATCCGAACTAGAGAAGTATTCGGAAGTTCGTACCAAATTGCGTCTCAATGAGCTAGTCAAACACGTAAGTCTTGATTTCTTACAAGCTCAGTCCCTTTAGGGCTGAGTTATTGACATTTGCATTTTCCCTGTTTCTTGATTAAGTGCAAGATATGAGGTAAGGTATAGGTTTACTGATTAAATCAAAAAATGTCTGAACAACAAACCATTAGTCCTTGGCAATCTAAACCTTGGTGGTGTCAACCTTGGTCAATTATCCTAACCAGTTTAACATTAATCAGCGGTAGTTGGTTAATCTTCAAAATTATTTGGTTAACAATTTTAGTTGCTATTCCATTATTGATTTGGATGGGATTTTTTCTGTTAATTTGGCCGCAGATGATGATTCGCAGTGGAGTTTTGCACAAAATCACAGAATAGTTAATTTAAATCTTTTTGTCAACATGAATGCTCAAATTTCTATTATTATTCCCACTCTCAATGAAGCGGATAATATTAAAGAAGCAATTATTAGCAGTCAATCTAGTAGTAATGTAGAAATAATTGTAGTTGATGGTGGTTCAAAAGATGAAACATTATTAATCGCTAAATCATTGAATGTTAAGGTAATTATTTCTCCTCCCGGACGTGCTAATCAAATGAATACAGGTGCTATGGCTGCTAGTGGGGAAATTCTCCTATTTCTCCATGCTGATACCCGTTTACCGACTAATTTCGAGCAGATGATTCGCACAACCTTAGCAAAACCGGGAATTGTGGCTGGTGCGTTTGCTTTACGGATAAATGCCCCTAATTGGGGGTTGCGTTTGGTAGAATTTGGTGTAAAATGGCGATCGCATCTTTGGCAAATGCCCTATGGTGATCAAGCTATTTTTCTCACCAAAGATGTATTTCAGCAAGTTGGTAATTTCCCGCCAATATCAATTATGGAAGACTTTGCAATGATGAGAAAATTAAAACCTCTGGGCAAAATTCACCTATTACCAACACCCGTAATTACCTCACCTCGCAGATGGTTAAAAAAAGGAATTATCCAAACGACTATTTTGAATCAAATGATTGTCATTGCTTATTTACTCGGTATTTCTCCAACCCAAATTCGTAATTGGTACTCTTCCCCAAAATTATAGAGAATTTTTATGATTATTACCCTTTTATCAGCAATAGATTTTTCTGTAATTCAAGAATCTGTTAAAGTATCTTCTCCCAATCTTCAAGAATTTTTACAGAATGCTTTACAGTGGATTAATAGCCTTGGTGCTATAGGAGGAATAGTATTTATTGGTATCTATATTATAGCTACTCTAGCTTTTTTACCGGCTGCACTGCTGACATTGGGTGCTGGGGTAATTTTTGGTGTAATTTGGGGTTCTATATATGTCTTTATTGGGGCTACATTAGGTGCTATAGCAGCATTTTTAGGAGGACGTTATTTAGCGCAAGGTTGGGTAAAAGAAAAAATATCTAGTTACAAAAAATTTGCCATCATTGATAAAGCAGTTAGTAAAGAAGGATTAAAAATTGTCCTATTAGTTCGACTTTCTCCCCTCTTTCCCTTCAATTTATTAAACTATGCTTTCGGAATTACTAGTGTTTCTTTTCAAGACTATTTAATTGGTTCAGTGGGGATGATTCCTGGAACAATTATGTATGTTTATTTTGGATCTTTAGTAGGAGATATAGCCTTAATTGGCAGTAAAAATCAACCTGGAAACATCATTCTCCACTGGGTAATTCAAATCATGGGGTTGATAGCAACAATTGCTGTCACAGTTTATGTCACGAAGATAGCTAAGAAAGCTTTAGAAGATGAGAACTTATAAAAATTCTTTGTTTTTTATTTTTCAATAATTTTAGTAATTTTGTTAAATATAAAACCGATAAATTTCTGATGATAATGTATTTATAAATAACAGATCATATAATCAAAAACATAGTTTATACTTAACCATTCAGAGGTAATACTAATGTCAACTTCAGAATCTCCAAGAGTCACAATTCGTCCCATGGATGAGTATAATCAAAAACTCCTCAAAAATGTTCATCCAGATAATTGGGTAAATCCCCAAAGGGCTGATTGTTATGATTTAGTAGTAATTGGTGGGGGAACTGCGGGTTTGGTTGTCGCTGCGGGGGCTGCGGGATTAGATTTGGGTTTAAAAGTGGCATTAATTGAAAAAAATCTCATGGGAGGAGATTGTTTAAATTTTGGTTGTATTCCTTCTAAATGTTTAATTCGTTCTTCTCGTGTAGTTGAAGAAATCAGAAAAACCAAAGATTTAGGGATTAATATTTCTCAGAAATTTGATGTGGATTTTGCCACAGTTATGGAGAGAATGAGACGCATTCGGGCGAGTATTAGTCATCATGATTCTGTGGAAAGATTTAAAAGTTTAGGAATTGATGTTTTTTTAGGTGATGGTAAATTTATAAACAAGAATACTATAGAAGTTGATCAGCAAACATTAAAATTTAAAAAAGCTGTCATTGCTACTGGTGCTAGGGCTGTTAAACCGAAAATTCGGGGAATTGAAGCAGCAGGTTATTTAACTAATGAAACTGTTTTTTCCCTAACTCAGAAACCCGAAAAATTAGCCATAATTGGTGGTGGACCTGTTGGCTGTGAATTAGCACAAACATTTCAGCGTTTGGGTTGTGAAGTGACATTATTTCATCGAGGTTCACATATTTTAAATCAGGAAGATTCAGAAGCAGCGGAGATTTTGCAAAAAGTTTTAATTGATGAAGGTATTCGTTTAGTATTAAATTGTCAATTAGAAGAAGTTGTTACAGTTACGGAAGGAAAACGCCTATATTTTTCTGTGAATAGTGAACGAGATTCGGTGACAGTTGATGAAATATTAGTTGGTGCGGGACGGGCTCCCAATGTGGAAAATTTGAATTTAGAGGCAGTGGGTGTAGAATATGATCAAACCTGGGGTGTAAAAGTGAATGATTATTTACAAACCACAAATCCCAAAATTTACGCCGCTGGTGATATCTGCATGAATTGGAAATTTACTCATGCGGCAGATGCGGCAGCGCGAATTGTGATTAAAAATACCCTGTTTTCGCCTTTTGGTTGGGGACGATCTAAACTCAGTAGTTTAGTGATGCCTTGGGTGACATATACCAGCCCGGAAATTGCTCATGTGGGGATGTATGCAAATGAAGCGAAAAAATTAGGTATAGAAATAGAAACTATTAAGATTCCTTTTAAAAGTATAGACCGAGCGATCGCAGATCATGAAGAATCTGGTTTTTTAAAGATTCATCACAAAAAAGGATCAGATCAAATCCTCGGTGCAACCATAGTTGCTAATCATGCAGGGGAGATGATTTCGGAAATTACTACAGCTATTGTTAATAATATTGGTTTAAGTAAACTGAGTAGTGTAATTCATCCTTATCCCACTCAAGCGGAAGCCATTAAAAAAGCCGCAGACGCTTATCGTAAAACTCTACTAACACCAAGAACTAAGCAATTATTGGGATTTTTAACCAAGTTTTCTTAAATTTGAGAGTTTCAGATCCCCGACTTCTCTAAGAAGTCGGGGATCTTGTTCTTGAAGAAAATATTCATGGTAAAATTCATGAAGAAAGAGAAAAAATTGCCCCAGCTATGCCAGGATTATCAGGACATCAAACAAAATGGAATATAAATCTCTGGCTATTGTCAGCAGTATCGTTATATTTGGAATTCTGGAAACCTTAGTTCCTTTCTTTCAATATCGTCAAAATCCCATTAAAAGAGTTATTCACAATTTAATTTTGGGGTTAATAAATTTTTTTGTGGTTAATTTAACTGTTATTTTAATCTTAAATTCTCTCTGGAAACCAACTTTATGGCGGGGATTATTTTATGATATTAATTTACCCTGGTTACATTTTATTCTCTCTTTTTTATTGCTTGATTTGTATATGTATACGTGGCATAGATTAATCCACACTTGGGGTTTTGCTTGGCGTTTTCACAAAGTCCATCATACAGATAGATGGATGAATATATCCACAGCTTACCGCTTTCATACAGGAGAAGTTATTGTTGCCAATATTCCCAAAATTGGGTTAATTTATCTGTTGGGAATTACACCAAACGCTTGGATATTATATGAATCTTTATTTGCGGTATCATTAGTTTTTCATCACAGTAATTTTGCCTTACCTTTTAAAATAGATAAATTCCTGAGTTATTTTATTGTTACACCTAATTATCATCGCGCTCATCATTGTCAATTAACAAAATATTTAAATAGTAATTATACAAGTTTATTAACTATATGGGATCTAATTTTTCAATCTCGTTATTATCCGCCCCAACCAGAAACTATTCAATTAGGTATATCGGAAGAAACCAGAGATCTTAATTTTATCAGTTTATTAAAATTACCGTTCGTGTCTGTTAATAAACACAATTGATAGGATCAGAGAACGGAATTCAAAAGTAAAACATTAAGAAACTTATCCAAAGATGCAGAAGCTGATTTAAGATTAAAATTAATGAGCTAAATTGTTCAATTTGGAGTTTTTCGCTGTGTTAAGTTCACCTTTACCCACAATCAACGCCCTCAAACAACCTACCAGTGATGCTTGGGTAGAGCAAGCGATCGCTAACCTTGATATTATCTTACTAGATCACTCCCACTGTGAACGCAAAGCCGCAGGAGTAGCATTAAATATGATGTTTCGCTATCCATCTCATGCTAAAATGGTGAGAGAGTTAACAGCGATCGCTCGTGAAGAACTAGAACACTTTGAACTCGTCAATCAATGGCTAGAACGCCGTAACATCAAACTAGCAGCCCTATCCGCACCCCCCTACGGTGCAGGGTTAAAATCCCAAGTTCGGGGACAAGAACCCCAGAGATTTTTAGACTCCTTACTCGTCACCGGCTTAATAGAAGCCCGTAGTCATGAACGCTTAGGACTCCTAGCTGCTAACTGTCCAGAACCAGAATTAGCCGCATTTTACCGCAGTTTAATGGCATCAGAAGCCCGACATTTTGGGATGTATTGGGTTTTAGCTGATACCTATTTTGACCGAAAAATCGTCATGGACAGATTAGACGAATTAGCAGAGGTGGAAAGTCAATTATTATCAACCTTACACCCAGAACCGAGAATACATAGTTAGTCAGTTTTTGCCGGAGTATGGATTAACAACCAAGATTGCAAATCATTCAAACTCTGAAAATCTAAAAGAGCTTCACTCAATTCTTCCAACACAGATAATGGTAAACCAGAAATAGATTTTATCTTTCTCTGAGATATTTTACCAAACCGCTTTGTTAATTGTCGAATCACCAAATTAATTGTAGCTTGTTCTATGCCTTGTTCTATGCCTTGTTCTAGTCCTTCCTCTAGTCCTTCTTCTCTGCCTTGTTCCAGTCCTTCCTCTCTGCCTTCTTCTTTAATTTCTTGATAAACTCTAGTTTCTTTGAGTGTAATTCCTAACATTGATTCTACCTCCCGACGACTCAGATTTTCAAACTTGTAGACCATGATTGTCGTGATCATCTCCATCATAGCTTGACTTGATGGTGTGACAATCTCCTCATGGGTTCTGGTTAATAAATATCTAGCTACTGCTGGGGCTTGACTTTCTCCCAGAGTAGTTAGTAACATGACACCTAAACCTAATGGTAATTCTTGAATATCTCCCAATTCATCTAAATATACCCGATGTACTTGAGGACTGTTGAGAAATCCCCGATGAGGATAAATGTCATTTTGTTCTGTATTTCGAGATGGATAAATAATCACTACTTGCCAATCACAAAACCTTTTGCGATTACGATAAAAATATAGTGAAGTTTCCGCGCATATTCTTTCATACAATTCCTCATCTCTTTGAAATTGCACTTCACAAAAATATACTACTCCTTGTCCATCACTTTCTGGCGGTAAAAACACACCATCAATTGCAAAAGTTGGTTCTTTAACAGCCACAGAATCAAAGCGATAAGCCTGAGCATTAATCGGCGGATCTGTCAACAGTTCAAACAACAAAGATGGATATTGTTGAAAGAGTTTATAAAAAAGTGAATCTCTTCGCATAAATCATGATTATAATATTTACTGGTTAAAATTCCTCCAACTTTGCGTCTTTGCTCCTTTGCGCCTTTGCGCGAAACATAATTTAACTGTAAAATAGAAAAAACCCCGGAGGTAGAATTACGGTTTACGCACGTCCCCTAGCCAGATTAATCGAACAATTGCAACGGCTACCCGGAGTTGGACCCAAAAGCGCCCAACGATTAGCTTTGCACATCTTAAAAAGACCAGAAGCAGAGGTAGAGGCCTTAGCCCAAGCACTTGTTGACGCGAAAAAACAGGTAGGTTTATGTAAAGTTTGTTTTCACCTTTCATCAGATCCAGTCTGTGAAATTTGTCGTCACCCTCAACGAGATAATACAACTATTTGCGTAGTTGCAGATTCCCGTGATGTGATTGCCTTAGAAAAAACCCGTGAATTTAAAGGTAAATATCATGTTTTATGTGGTGTAATTTCCCCTATGGATGGTATTGGACCAGAACAGTTAACCATTCAAGCTTTAGTCAGACGAGTAAGTGAACAAAAACCCCAAGAGGTGATTTTAGCCATTAGTCCCAGTATCGAAGGGGAAACCACAACATTGTATATCGGTCAATTACTAAAACCATTTACTAAAGTAACTCGTATTGCCTTTGGTTTACCCGTCGGTGGTGATTTAGAATATGCTGATGAATTAACTTTAGCCAGAGCATTAGAAGGACGCAGAGAACTAGATTAAAAGTAGCAAATTTCATTACCAAAATGTTTTTTACCAATTCCTTAGAAAATCAACTTCAAGAGTGTAACAATACCATTAACGTTCAACCAAATAATGTTAATGCTTATGTTCGACGAGGTATGGTTTATTTTAAATTAGGAAAAATTACCGAGTCAATTCAAGATTTTGATCATGCAGAAAAGTTAGATATTCAAATTACTCCTTATCTTTGGCAACGCGGGTTAAGTTATTATTATGCAGAACGATTTGCTCAAGGTGCAAAACAGTTTGAAATTGATTTAACTGTTAATGCTCAAGATGTGGAAGAAACTGTCTGGAGATATCTTTGCATAGCTAGATTATCCGGTGTTACAGCAGCTCGTAATTCTTTATTACCCGTGAAAAATGATCCGCGAAAAATCATGAAATCTATCTATGATTTATTTGCAGGTAATTGTACAATAGATGATGTTTTGAATGTGGGAAAATTGGCAGGATTAAAAGGTAAGTTTTACAGTCATCTTTATTTGGGTTTATATTATGAAGCTGAGAATAATTTAGAGTTAGCGCAGGAATATATAGTTAAAGCGGCTGATGAATATAAAATTGATGATTATATGTGGTATTTAGCCGTAGTGCATAAGCAGTTACGGGAATGGGAGTAATATATGAAATACAGTAGGGCTGATTCCTAGTAAAGAAAGCTGCTAAACAAGCTGAAGCTGCTCTCAAAGTGTTAATCAACTCGTTGTTTGGCTTTTATGGGACTTCTGGTGTTGGTTTTAACGATATGGAAGCTGCTGCACTGGTTACAGCTTATGGTAGACGGATTCTGCGATTCATGATTGATGTGATTGAAAAAGCGGGAGGTATCCAGGTTGAAAGTGATACTGATGGTATGTTCTTCTCCCACTCTGAACCTCTGCTGATATTTGAGAGGCTGCAAAATGCTTTACCTACTGGTATCAATATAGAGTTGGAAAAATATCCAGTTTTCAAGATGGACGGGGTATACATTCCTTTTGATTAATAATTTTTGCTTGGATAGTAGTTTCATCAACGACTTTTTGGTTACGAAGTTGAGTGATCGCTAAGTCAAGAGGATGATATTGCATTTGCAAGCTATTATCTTTATTTAGAAGAAGAGTATATTGAGTTTTTTTGTTTACTAGTTGTTCTCTTTCGTTTAGAAATTTCCATTTCTTCAAGTTCTGCACTTTCAATGAACCGTTAAGAAATATTTGAGCTTTGGGATATTCTTGTTGCCACTGTTTTCGCTTATCATCGATAATAGAATTAATTTTATCTTCACTCTTAAATAGTATATTGACCTCTTGGATAGTAGTACATCCATCTGCAATACTTTTTCCAAATGGATATCCTATGGTGGTGAGCCAGATAGCAATAATCAGTATTACAATAATAGGAACTAAAAAAGCAACTAAATTAACTTTTGGTTTAGTAGTAGGAGGAGTTTGCTGTTTAGAGCTAAAATGGAAGGGTTCTAATTCTTCTAGTTGTAAATAACTACTAGTATTGTTCATACTTAAGGAAAATTTATGCGAAGAAATGGCTGAATTTGGTTCGCTATACTCCCAAAATTGCCTGTAAGCTTCCATTAACAAATTATGAGCTTCTTCAATATCTTGATCAGCAACAAAACAATCTTTTTTGTTCCGAATTCCCTTAATAACAACACCCTCAATTAAATATATTTCTCTACCAAATTGATCCTTCAATATATCATTTTCTTTTTCAGGGTTTAGACATTTTTCCGTTGCCTTAATAACTCGAAAAACTATAGTAAAGTCTCCAGCTTTTGAGCCAGTAATTTGTCTAATCAATCCTCTTTTTGATTCTGTTAAATCTCCCTCAGCTACTCTAGCCAATAAATTAGAAATCTTAGATTGACAGATAAAATCAGGAGCTACCACTGTTCTGTAATCTAGATGGCGATTTCGGCTTACTAAAAAATGCCAAGCTTCAACAATCATACTGCTATACTCCAAATAGGTAGAAATAAAAAAATCAAAATCCTGATACTTATGCTGAAATACTTTCAGCTTTCAGAATCACTACATTTTTCCTATAATCCAGTCTAACCTTGTTTATTTAAAGTGGAAACAAAAAACAATTCCCTAATTTGAAAATACAGATGTAGTTAATATTTGCAATATCTTATTACTAACAAAAATATTTCAAATATTTTGTTAGTAATAAGATATGTAAAAACCTCGTTAAGTAAAAAGATTTCACAAAAATTGCATTGCTGAAAATGCCGAAACCCAAAGATGGCTCATCATGGAGCAAGCCAAGAAAACGGTGGGAAGGGAATGTTCCGCAAAATCCAATAGACCAAAATGATTTTTAGTGTCCACCAAATCCAAGTAGGCTTGATGAAAATTTGGGTAAGTTTACGCCCTGTAAATGCAGGAAAACTGTAGCAAACATAGGAGTAGAAAAGATAAGGTAATGACAATACCATCAGAGGATTTAGATCAAAAGCCGTCCAAAGATGACCATGAAGTAACTGATGAATTCCCCGCAGTGTTCCACAGCCCGGACAATAAAAACCAGTTAAAGTGCGAAAGGGGCTAGGTGGATAAAGTCGCCCCGGTATCGAAGGATTAAAGTAGTATAGAATAACGGCTAAAATCAGAATGATTCCTGATAAAATAGCTACTTTCAATCGTCTTTTGTCTAGAGGAGATAAGGGCTGGGAGGCAAGATTTCTCGATAGCATAAAACTCTTGTGAATAAAGAATAATAGTCGTTGTAATTATGATTGACTTGCTATCATCAAAACAACATACAATATTAAGAACAAAATTCCAGCTACAAAAGAAATCCAGCACCATTTTTTAGCATTATCTGATGCTGTAATTGCGCCTTCATAATCTCCTGCTTGTAATTTTGTATTAACTTGAGCAGCGTAAACAATAGCTACAATACCAAATGGTAGACAACAGAATATAGTTAACAAAATCGCTTGAGTTAAATAATTAGGGACGTTGGCCTTCATAAGTTTAGTTGAACTAATAATTTATACAATTTGCCAAATTTTGATCATGTTGTCTTCAGAACCACTAGCCAATGTTTGATTATCTGGACTAAAAGCTAGAGTTTTAACTATACCATTATGCCCAGTCAAAGTATCCAATAGAGTTCCGGTTGATAAATCCCAAAGTTTGATTGTGCGATCCTCACCTCCACTAGCAATAATCTGACTATCTGAGCTAATAGCGAGCGACATAATCGATCCATCGTGGCCTTCCAAACTATACAGCAACTTGCGGACTTTCCAGTCCCATATATACAAATTGTTACCATAACCTCCGCTAATTAGTGTTTGTCCATCGGGGCTAAAAACCAGAGAGCGAACAAAGCCAGGATGCTTATCTAAGGAATGAAGTAATTTACCATTCTCAATATCCCACAAAAATACTGTCTTGTCGCTGCTACCACTGGCTACAATACGCCAATCAGGAGAAACAGCGAGTGTATAAACAAAACCGTTATGTCCCATTAATGTGTGAATTATCTGACCCCCATCAGTTTCCAATTTCCAAACCTTCACAGTTTTATCCTGACTACCACTGATGAGCGTTCGTCCATCGGGACTAACTATTAAGGCATTAATTCTATCAAAATGACCCTTCAACGGATTATGTAAGCGTTTTCCTGTATTAGCATTCCAGACCTTAATGCTTTTATCTTCACTGGTGGTAAATAATAGTTGTCCATCTTTACTAAGACTTGCCAGTACAAGCCCTGATGTTTCATTAACAGTTCCTTTTAATTTTCCTGATGCAACTTGCCAAAATCGAATGCTTTTATCGTGACTGGAACTAAAAATAATTTGACTATCGGACGTAAAACCAACAGAAAGCACCACCTTTTGATGTCCAATCAGAGTCCGAGTTAGAGATGCCTTTGATCGAGTAGTCTGGGGAGATGTTACAGATGGATTTGGAGAAGGAAAAAGAATTTCTCCACCTAGATTAGCGTCAGCAAAATCTTTCTCAAATTTCTCAAGATGCTCTAAAAAAACACCAACTAAGTAATTGAGTGCTGTTCGGTCATTTTTGACTTCCTTCAGTCGTTCTTCTTTATCTCGAAGTAGCAGTTCAGCTTCTTTATTTAAAAAAGACTGAATTAGCCTGGTTAAAAAAACAAAATTATCTTTAAATTGATCTGATTCTTGAATGTATTCTTTGTCTGGTTCTAAAGAGTTAATATAAGCTTTTACTCTATCAATTAGAACACAAACCAGAGGAATTTCTACCTGGAATGGTTTAGGAATAACTCCAGGATTCTTTTTCATTGAACCATCCGGTTGGAGAGTTGCGAATTTACTACCAACAGAACTGACAGGAATTATGCGTATTGGGCAGCCTGCTTTTTGTCTACTATCAACCACATCCTTAAACTCTTGAACTTTAGCTAACAGGCAATTTCGCACTTCTGATAAATTGTAGTGATTTTCCAGCAAATCCCATTTACTAATAATAAAGTGAACTGGAGTGTTCTTGCCACAATTGTCTACTAGTTGCATTATGCTAGGCAAATCCGTATGTAACCATAGCGATCTATCCCTATTTGACCATAGTGATCTATCCTCATTATTTTGACTCTGCTCCTCCATAAACTGATAGACTTTGAAACCATCTATAATTGCCAAAACTGCATCAGCTTTGCTAACTTCTTCTTGAATATTCAAAATAATGCTGTCGTCTTCTTCACCTATATCTGTAAGGAGTCCTCCTTTATAGTCAATATAGGTAAACTGACAAACTGGATATTTATCTAAATTGGAATTCTTGACACAACAAGTAAAAGTCCAATCAGTAACATCTCTCGTTCCATCAGGCCAAATATCTCCAGCACTTATTTCTGTGTAAATCTTTCTGAGCTTTTGTTCCTTTTTAATGTCGGCTACTTTTAGAAAAAAGCCCTCTTCACCTTGGATTGATAACTGGTTAAAAAGACTTCCCAAAAATACAGTTTTACCAGCACCAGATGTTCCTAAAGTAATAATTTTATAGTTATTCATGAAAATTAGTTTTCGATTCGATTATTGAAGAATAAGTTCAGATTCAGGAAAGTCTAATTCAAGTTTATCTTGAATATATAAAAAGCTATCAATTGCATGAGTTAAAGCTGTTGCGTCATCTGTTACTATTTTAAGAGAACTATCTCTCTCAGCGCGTAATTTATCAAGATTTTCTTTGTTTTTTATTCGTGCTTGAGAAAATAATAAATCATCTAATTTATTTAGTAATGGTTTAGCAATTTTAAGCTCACCAGGTAAATATTGATCTAACATTTGTTCTAAAAGAACATCAACAACAAAACTACCAGCAGTTTGCATGAATTGTAATAATGGATTTTGTTGGACTATTTTTTGTTTTTGATTTTCCAGTTGTTCTCTTTTCTGTAATAATTCACCAAGTTGCGCTTTCATTCCATCTGGAAAAACACAAGAAATAGGTACTTCAACTTGAAAAGGCTTAGGAATTGCACCAGGTATTTTTTTCATACTTCCATCAGATTCAAGATTTGCAAAATTTGACCCAACAGAACTAACTGGAATAAGTCGAACTGGAGAATTTGCTAGATTGCGTTTGTGGACTAACATTTGAAATTCAGGAATTTCGATAAGGCGATCGCGTATCTGTTTTAAAGAAAACGTTTTTTCAAGTAAGTCCCATTTACTAATCACAAAATGAATTGGTACTTGACAATCTGACATCCATTGAATAATGTTGGGTAAATCTTTATTAAGAAACGAATCAATATCTGATTGGTTGTCATTAGTCATTAAAGCCTGGATTTTTTTTCCATCAATCAGACCCAAAAGAGCATCAGATTTTTTAATAATATCTTGCAACTCTGTGTCCTCTTCATTCATATCAGTTAGTCGTCCTCCAGCATAATCAAAATAGACAAACTCACAAGCATCATAGTATTTAAGATCGTCAGGATTTTTAACACGACAGATATACGTCCACTCAGATATCTCACTGTATCTCGTTCCTTTAGGCCAAATATCTCCAGCAATTATTTCTGTATAAATAGCATTGAGTAATCTTTGCTGTCTGGGATTTTTAACATGAAGGTAGAAACCATGATCTGCTTGAATTCCTAGTGCCCTAAACATACTTGCTAGAAATACAGTTTTTCCTGATCCTGATGCACCCAAAGTAATAATTTTGTATGTTTTCATTTGTATTTATTTTGCTAATTTGTTTACTATTATATAATTCTCACAAAAATGTGCAAAAGTCAATATGTTATAGCAAAAAATAGTGTAAAAGGAACAACATTTACCGTGGTGAAAACGAATTCTTTCTAACTCGCACCATCAAACAACTAAAAACCCACACTCTAGATCAACAATGGGCAAACTTCAACTATACAGAATACCCCCCAGAATCTAAAGAAACCATTCCTCAAGCATTATCCGATATCATGACACCACCAGTTGGGAGTGGAGGAAGATTAGTACACCAACAGCACATTACTGGGAGTTTGTTCAAAAGAAATTTTGTTGCAGTTAGAGTCCATTCTCCCCAAAATTCCCTCAACAAATACCCTCCTGATCACCAACACTCACAAACCTGACGCGAGAAATAAATCAGTCAAATTACTACTGGAGTACGCACAGGTACAGGAATTTCCTCTCATTCCCCAATGGCAAACCCAAGCATTAATACAGCAAGCTCGTACTTTAGCTGACGAAGTAAGTGTAACACTCACCACCGATGCTTACAAAGTATTGATTGATTACACAGGCAATCATACACGACTGATATTCACCGAACTAGAAAAGCTCAAAACATAAGCTTTGGGTAAAACAGTCAATGGGGATATGGTGAAAGAATTAGTCTTGTGAAAGTGCTGCTAATAGTTTACAACTAGCCAACGCCATTCGCTTGGGTAACATTGCTCAAGCATTAGAATTAGGCGATCGCTTAATTAACTGTAACGAACCAGCTTTAAAGATTACCGCTATATACTCAACACGGCTTAATTATTTGATTCTGTGGGTAGGGGTTTAGCACTGCTCATTGGTGTCAACTTAACGTAAAACCCATAACCCGCCTGGGAATAAATTCCCAGTCTAATAGCGGAAGTCATCTAAAGATGACTGAATACTAGGAAAATTTATTAGTCCGTTTTAACGGACTTGAGCTATTAGACAGGGAATTTATTCCCTGGTGGGTGTGAAAGCCAATAGATAAGCCATTTCTAACTTAAGTTGACACCAATGAGCAGTGCTAAACCCCTACAAATCTAGGTTTTTCATGATTTCGTAAAAGTCCATTTCCCAACCGTGTTTAGTATAAATCGTGAGTCAGCTTTTAGAAATTAATGCGGCGATAAACTTCAGCAAGGGGGACTTCTACGTTTAAACTATGTACTAATATAGACTGATCAAGATGATCGTAAACTTGCCATTGCCAGCGAACTGCTTGCAGCAGCGCTAGTTCCCTCCGGGACGCTCCGCGAACGCTATCGCTACTATCATCAAGTTTGTGATAATGCTCAATATAGGGTTCAGTTTGGCTAACTAGCAGATATTCGCAAAAGCTAGGAAGTGAGCGATATTTTCTAAATTTATCACCTCTATCATAACCTTCAGTAGAGGGTGATAAAACTTCCACAATTACCAGAGGATTGAGAATTTCGTCAGTGCGCTCACCGTTAAACTCCGGTTCACCATTAATTACAAGAACATCAGCATAAGTACCATGATTAAACTCAGAAATCCAGATTCTTAAGTCCCCATTATAAGTTTGAAAATTAGTGTCTCTGAGAGCTACATTAAGTAAAGTAGTAATATTGACGGTAAGACGGCTATGAACTTCTGAACCTCCAGCCATTGCAATAATTTCTCCGTTACAATATTCATGTCTTTCGGCTGCGGTTTCCTCCATCACTCGATACTCATCTGGAGTGAAGTGAGTTGTTGTTATATCCTGAGTAATATTGGGGGGACTGGTTTGAGTAATAACCACGATCAAACCTCACGAATAATTGGTTTTATTTCAAGATAGTTCTTCCTTATCAACTTCATGATAACAAATTTTAAATCAATTGTCAAGCCCCAAATACAGTTTTTTGCGATCGCTATTTCTGGGTAAAGGAAATGAGCTAAATCAGGTCTAAATTGAAAGCCATAATTTTTTATAAACAGAGTCAAGGTCAGATAAAATTATATAATAATTTGGTTTTGATGAGGTAAAATGTTTACTCTATTGAAGCACACATTTTTTAAATATGGATGCTAGAATGGACGCTTTTGGGATCAGAGTTCGCTATTTCAGAAAAAGTTTAAAACTTTCCCAAGATGAATTGGCTGAAAAATCTGACTTACATCGTACATATATTGGTGCTGTAGAGCGAGGTGAACGAAATATTAGTTTAATGAATATTTTTCGTTTAGCTGATGCTCTTCAAGTTACAGCTAAAGATTTGTTTGATAATCCAATAGAAAATGGAGAAAACACAAAATGATAAATGAAGATGAGTTACTGAATATAGCTATAGGAAATATTAGAAAAGTTTCAAAATTTAAACCTTATAAAAGCTATTCTGGTGTCAATAACAAAGAGGAATTTCAGCAATTAATAGCTAATGATCCTGCTTTTGGCTCTTTAGGTTTGGACGACGAAAGATACATTATTGCCAGAGTGGGAGGAAATCTTGTAACCTCCTTACATCGCAAACTTGGTGATATGTATGAGAATTTATTTGCCTATTTATTAAAAGAGAGTTTTGGATTAAATGAGAATGAACTACACTTTAGTGTCAATGTTAAAATTGGTAAACGTGACCAGGTTCGATCCACTGATGGATTAATCAGAAAAGATAAGTTCAATCAAAATATTCCCTCAGATTGGATTAAATATGAAGGAATAGGATTTGAAGTCCGTTCATGCTATCAAATTGGTGATTCTAAAAGAATTCAGGCTGATTATGATACGTCCTTAGCTTTGAAGTCTTACGAAATTCTGCCTGTAATGTTAATTTTCTGCAATACATCTTTAAAAAGCCCTGTACTTAGATTATCAAAGAGTTGGGAACTCTATGAAGGAAGAAACAGTTTTGATTTAGTTCATACTATTACTGGTTTCGACCTTTATAATTTCCTTCAGAGAAATTCAGAGTTGTTGAAAAAAGAGATAGATAATATTTTCTCATATTTTCTCTAATTTTTAATACATACTGCTGTTTCATACAAACGTTTTTTACCACCCCTTTTCCTAAAGGAAATTATTTTCTCAACTTCAAAACCCTCGTGTTGAAAAAGCTGCCCCAAAATCACCTCTGTAAATATCTCTACATTTGAGAGCCTAGAATTACCCACAACGTAAACACCTTGAAAATTTCTGGATACGCTCTGTTTTAAACATTTTATATGTTTCCACAAATCAATAAAGTATTTGGTGGCATAATTACACATCAAGATATTTTGATTTTTAAGCTCATCATAGTAAGAAAGATATGGCTTAATCTCATCAGGAACTATAATTAAATCCTTCTGTAAAATTGAAGTCGCTCTACCCCATGTTCCACCTATTGCTTGTAAATCTATTTCCGTAGCTTCACTAATATCTTCTAATAGTTCTAAGAAATGCAATTGAGGTCTGGTTTGATGAATATAACTATAACGATTTGGATAGGGAGGTGAAGTAATTACAAAATCTATAGAACGATTAATAATCGTATTTTGTAAGTTGTTTGTGGAATTACCGACTATAATGGAGTTAAAATTTGAAAATAATATTTGCTTTTGATTGAGCTTGATCAAATCTTCCTTTATGTTCTGGAGATTTGTACTAATTTCCAAATAAACATCTATCTCCCTCTGATGATTATCATCAAATGTAATAGTTGGATGATTTCTATGAATATTTGCACAATCTAAACACGCTTTATTCAAAGATAACCAGATATATTCAGAAATAGGATTATATTTTTCCTGATTCATTATCTCACGGCAAATAATCAAATTCTTTAACACATGAATTTTCCACCAACGAAAGACATTATGAATAATTGGAACTCTGGTATTGAATATCTCAATAACATCTTCTAGTGAAAATGTCTGATATTTTTTAATCGTATCAAATATTTCTTCAAGATAAATATTAATTAAATGCGTATTATCAATATTCCATAGTAACGACTTATTTCCCACTTGCTGAAGTAGAGGATTAATCTCAATTCCCATAGCCTTAATTCCATGCTTCTGACATTCAATAACTGTTGTGCCTCTACCACTAAATGGATCAACGACAAAATCATCTTTACTAATTTTAAATATATCAATAAAAAAGCGAACTAAATTTGGCGAATAGCTAGGGGTCAGCCGATACCATCTATGTACTGACTCTGTTTGTCCTGCTTTAAATGTGATATCACCTATATCAATTTCTTGATAGTTAAAACCAGACTCCTCAATGCTTCTATAAAAACAGTTAGCAATATGAGTATTTCTATCTTCAAATAGTGATAGTTGTTGAAACATGATAACTTTAATAGTAAATTGCTACTTAAAAGTAGCACAAAATGTTCATATTGGCAATACTGCTTCAACTATAAATTTAGACTCTCCTGCCACCCACCACTATAGTACATAAGTTCTATTTTGGCTAATTTACTACCATCTCAAAAATTCATCCCTAAGATTCTTTGATCCCCCTTTATCAGTTGTTACATACAGTCCTAAACTGGAGATGAGAGTGAAAGGCAGTTGGGAGAAATTTTGTGAAAAAAGTTTTAGCAATTATTCTGGGTGGGGGTGCGGGGACTCGGCTTTATCCGTTAACTAAACTCCGCGCCAAACCAGCAGTACCAGTGGCCGGGAAATATCGTCTCATAGATATCCCTGTTAGCAACTGCATCAATTCCGAAATATTCAAAATCTACGTCCTGACTCAATTTAACTCAGCCTCTCTGAATCGTCACATCGCCCGTGCTTACAACTTCAGTGGGTTTAGTGATGGGTTTGTAGAAGTGTTAGCAGCACAACAAACCCCAGAAAACCCCAACTGGTTCCAAGGGACGGCTGATGCTGTGCGTCAGTACATCTGGATGTTACAAGAGTGGGATGTAGAAGAATTTCTGATTCTTTCCGGTGATCACCTTTACCGCATGGATTACCGGCAGTTTATCCAGCGGCATAGAGATACAAATGCTGATATTACACTTTCCGTCATTCCCATGGATGATCGTCGCGCCTCCGATTTTGGCTTGATGAAAATTAATGAATCGGGTAGGGTAATTGATTTTAGCGAAAAACCCAAAGGTGAAGCTTTAGCACAAATGCGTGTTGATACCACCATATTGGGATTGACAAAAGAACAAGCCGCATTACAGCCATATATCGCCTCCATGGGGATTTATGTCTTTAAAAAAGATGTTTTGATTAAGTTGTTGAAACAATCTTTAGAACAAACTGATTTTGGTAAAGAGATTATTCCCGAAGCTGCTAAAGATCACAACGTTCAAGCCTTCTTATTTGATGACTACTGGGAAGATATTGGGACAATTGAATCTTTTTATGAGGCTAATTTAGCCCTGACGAAGCAACCCCTTCCTCCCTTTAGCTTCTACGATGAAGCAGCACCAATCTATACTCGCGCTCGTTATTTACCACCTTCTAAACTGCTGAATTGCCAAATCACAGAATCTATGATTGGTGACGGTTGTATTTTGAAAGATTGTCGCATTCAACATTCAGTTTTGGGAGTGCGATCGCGCATAGAATCAGGATCTGTAATTGAAGAAACCCTAATCATGGGCGCTGACTATTATCAACCATCTGTTGAAAGACAATGCAGTTTAGAGGAAAATGATATTCCCGTCGGTATTGGTACAGACACCATTATTCGCCGTGCCATCATTGATAAAAATGCCCGCATTGGTCACAATGTGAAAATTATCAATAAAGACAACATCCAAGAAGCAGAACGAGAAAAGCAAGGCTTCTACATCCGTAGCGGCATTGTTGTTGTTCTCAAAAATGCTGTAATTCCTGATGGTACAATCATTTAGTTAGTAGTGATTGGTAATTGGTAATTGGTAATTGGTAATTGGATGATTTATCTTTCTTGTCCCCTGTTCCCTGTTCCCTATTCCCTATTCCCTATTCCCTATGACTAAATTAATTTTGCTAATTGGTCTTCCTGGTAGCGGTAAATCAACCCTAGCAAAACAATTATTCACAGAATGCCCCCAGATGCAGCTAATTTCCACAGATGCTATCCGGGGGCAGCTTTTTGGTTCAGAAGCAATTCAAGGACCTTGGCTGCTAATTTGGCGGGAACTGGAACAACAATTGCAAACAGCCATAACCGCAGATAAAGGGGTGATTTTCGATGCTACCAACGCCCAAAGGAAAAATCGCCGGGAAGTGATTACCCTAGCCCGTAATTGTGGCTTTAGTTATATTATGGGGGTTTGGGTGAGAACTCCAGTTTGGCTATGTTTAGCAAGGAATCAAAGCCGGATTCGCCAAGTTCCTGAAGAGATAATTCTCCGAATGTCCCGTCAACTCCGGGATGCTCCCCCCAGTAAAGAAGAAGGAATAGATGAACTTATTTTCTGTTCATCATGGCAAGAGTACGGGAATTGCGCCAGTACATTCAGCAAGAACCACACTTAATTTTGGCAATTGTTTGTTAGTTTAACATCAGAATCTTTTGCCTGGCACTAGTACCGCAAGGCGGAAGTCAAAAGTAATATTCAGCAAGCTTTTTGGCGATTAAGAATGGTTGGTTTATTTGCGCCGTGCTGTACTAGACCAAATAAAAGGAAACAGTCCACAGAAAAAACTCAGCCCCCACAAAGGTTGATTAATAGTAAATTTCATATCTTAGAAAAAAAACATAACCTAAACTTCTACAGGAGGCTAGTAGATGGCTGCAACCGACTTTAAAGACTATTATGCAATGTTGGGAATTAGTAAAACTGCCACTTCAGAAGAAATTAAACAAGCTTTTCGCAAACTAGCCCGTAAATTTCATCCTGATGTTAACCCCAATAACAAACAGGCTGAAGCCAAATTTAAAGAAGTTAATGAGGCTTACGAAGTATTATCAGACCCAGATAAACGCAAAAAATACGACCAATTTGGTCAATATTGGAAACAAGCTGGTCAAGGTTTTCCCGGTGGTGGTCCTGGGGATATGGGGGGAGTTGATTTTGGTCAATACGGCAGTTTTAATGACTTCTTAACTGAATTATTTGGTGGTGCAGGTCCTGGCAGCGGACGACAAAGTTACTCTTATCGAACTTCTCCAGGTAGACCAGGTGGCGGTTTTAACGATTTTGGTCTTCAAGATGGCGGTGCTGGTGGTACACAAGATACAGAAGCTGTAATTATTTTAACTTTTGCCGAAGCATTTTCCGGTGTTCAAAAACGGTTTAGTTTAGGCAACGAAACTATTGATGTGCGTATTCCTGGTGGCGCTAAAACTGGGACTCGTCTACGGGTGAAAGGAAAAGGCCAAATTAACCCCATGAGTCAACAACGGGGAGATTTATACTTAAAGGTAGAATTACAACCCCATACTTTTTTCCAACTTGAAGGGGACAATCTGGTTTGCGAAGTCTTAATTACCCCTGATGAAGCCACATTAGGTGCAGCGATAGATGTACCCACACCCGATGGTCATGTTAGTGTCAAATTACCTGCGGGAGTTCGTTCTGGTCAATCTCTGCGCTTACGTGGTAAGGGTTGGCCTGTAGCTAAAGGCGGACGTGGTGATCAATTTGTGAAAGTAGCGATCGCTCCCCCAAAAGACCTCACACCCCAAGAGCGGGAATACTATGAAAAAATTCGAGCTATCCGTACCTATAACCCCCGCAGTCATTTAGCACAAGTTAAATTGTAAAGATTATTGAGGGTATTTCCGTAAACAACGATCCATAAATGTTATTTTCTATTGCTTGTAGGATTTTCACCATTTTATGATTTATGCTATCCCTGTTCCTTAAATAATCGCCTCTGAAAGCCTTCTGGAATGATCATAAATTTTAAGAATCATTACAGAATTACTTGAAAATCACTGAGTTCCTTTTGCATCAAGGCTTTAATTCCCCTTTGGATCTCAAAATCAGCAAACGGACAGTATCTAATGCTTGCCTTTAAAGTTATATTCCCTGTATAATCACAAGTGTCTGCCCAAGTCTTTGTCGGTCTATACACAAAATAGTTAGTTATTTTGCCTGAATGTTAATTCAGTCAGAGTTAAACATTTTTTTGTACCTAGCTATATCTGTTTATAGATTTTTGCCACTGCATAACATCTTGTGAGGAGTAATATTTTGAAGATAAAAAAGCATTCTATTAGACTAGTCAATTATTTAAGACATTTTGTCTACTTGAGTTTATGGCTAACCTTACCAAGCTTACTGCTGGGAACAACTATCTCAGTTAATTCCGCATCTGCGGCAGATGACATGGTAGCAGCAAATCTCAATAATGAATTAATTACAGATCAAACGACAACAACCACTTCTTTAGCCGATACCAAACAAGTATTCACAGCCGCAGACTTAAAACCAAAGGTTGAATCTACTCCTGGGCAAAAACAACTAATTGCCCAAAATGCCGACAGTGATACCAATGATCTCAATAAAATCCGCCAAGAGTTATTAGTTGAACCCCTAATCAAAGCCAAGATAGTATTACCTAAGCCAACTTACCCACCAGGACTCAGTTTTGCTGCTCCCAGTGCCTTCGGAGCTAACATGGGTGACGCTTTTATAGGAGCATCAGGGGCAACCGCTGGTACGAGAGGTAACAGTCTAAATGATATAGACGGAAGTACCAGTCTCGGTTTTGGCTTAGGAAATTCCCAAAAAACAGTTGGTTTGGAATTATCCTTCAACAACGGTAGTATCAAAAGATTTGGTAGTAATGGAACTTTTGACCTCAAAGCTCACCGCATTGTCTATGCCAAAGGAACCAATCAAGTCGGTGTAGCTGCTGGCTGGAAAACCTTTGCTCAGTATAAGACTGAAGCTAGTATTGAACCTATTAGACCTTCCAGCGTTTATGGCGTGGTAACAACTTACTCCCTTTTAAAGCCTAATGATCCTGTTAATAAAATGCCTATCTCCTTCTCACTAGGGGCTGGGGGTGGCGATTTCAGGCAAGGTAATGCCAGTACGGGTGTATTTGCTGGAGCAGGTGTGCAAGTTCATCCCCAAGTAGGTGTAGGTCTAGGTTGGAGTGGAATTGGTTTCAACGTTGGGGCTTCCTTTGTTCCTGTGCCGACTTTACCCTTAACAATTACAGCCCAAGCTTCGGATCTCACTGAGAACACCGCAGGCGGCACAGTATTCTCCTTGAGTGTAGGTTATGGTTTCAATTTCTTGCCTAAATAAACACTTCAATATTTAAAGAATCATTATCATGTTGAAAATCAGAAATCTCCTTTTTGCCCTCAGTCTTAGTCCTGTACTATCCGTTATTTGGCAATTACCAAACCAAGCCCAAGTTAGTAAAGGTACGGCTGGAGTTGACAGTGGTGCTGCTACTGGTGCTTCACAAACTAGTGGTTTTTCCACGCCAACGACAACAACAACAACAACAACAACAACAACGATAGGAGGAACAACAACACCAGCAGTAACAGCAACAACAGCAACAGGAATTTCTATCACCATTCCCATCATATCTGGTGTTTCACCCGCCATTACAACTGGTGTTTCCACAACAGGTAGTCTGTCGGCGGTTAGTACAACTGGTGGCACAACTGGTGGCACAACTGGTGACACAACTACGGCATCACTTACAATTACCGTTTCAGCAGCAACTGTAGAACCAACTTCACCTGGTATCACTGTAACAAACGGTGCAACGGGAAACTCTATTGTGATCACTCTTTCACCGCAAGTCCAGGTTACTGTGAATCAGGTGGCTGCTGCTATTACTCAGGCTCTTAGTACAACAGGTGGTACAACAGGCGGTACAACAGGCGGTACAACAGGTGGTACAACAGGCGGTACAACAGATGGTGGTACAACAGGTGGTGGTACAACAGGTGGTGGTACAACAGGTGGTGGTACAACAGGTGGTGGTACAACAGGCGGTGGTAGTGCTGCTAACGTTGCTTCACTGCTGACAGGCGGTGCTGGGTCACAACAAGTTGCGGTAGCTCTGACAAACAGCTTCACTGCTGCGGGTATTTCCCCACAACTAGTAACAGCACTAGTCACATCTCTCACAGGTTTGTTTGGTTCTACTCAAGGTTCCTTACCAAATCAGCCCCTAGCCCAAGCAACATCAGGACAGCTAGTAGCCAGCACTAAAGCTTTGAAACCTATTCTTGTTATTGCTCAATCTGGTGCGGCAATAAATGTAGATATCAACAAGCTGAACGATGCCATTGTTGCCTACAATGGCATTATTCTCACCAGCGAGGCAGAAAATCTCAGGAAACTTTATAAGGATACCGATTTCGTTGGTATTGGTAAAGTTCTCAAAGAATTAAGAAAGTCAATTCAATAGGACCCTATCACAAAAGTATCACCAAATAGAACGAAAGGCACGGAAGCCACTTGGCTTTAGAGGGTGTTTGAAAAGTTATGGTTGATGTATCAAATATTTTTTACCCCACCCTAACCCTCCCCTTGTAAAGGGGAGGGAACTGGATTTTTATTGTTTCCCCCCTTTACAAGGGGAAAGGGGGGTAGCAATGTGATGAAAATTACGGAATACCACTTTTCAAACATCCTCTTAGACAGTGGAGGAAGTGCCAACGGCGAATTTATTCGCGGTGACATGATAGAATTAATTAGCAAGTAGGAATAACCATCAGCGCAAAGAAGTGTTTTATTAAGGAGAAACCCCTGATTTATCTCGTCTCGGCATAGCCGTAGCCTGGGTAAACAAGCAATGGTAAATCATGGAGCGTTTAACATTAAAAATTGATGGACTCACAAAAGCAGCAAAAAAAAATCAAAAGTAAGCGCAATTGCAATACCTGTCGTACTGGTAGTTGCCTTGAGCGTCTAGGAGGATAATTGACTATCCTTTTTAAGCAAGTCTTAAAGAATCTGCGTGTCTTTAGACCGCAGAGTGTCAATAAAAAGCACTGCTTCCACTTATCTGTTTCATAGTCGGGGCAGTGCTAATGCTATGAGATTATTAGATTAGCGATTGAATTTAAGTTCCCACAGCACCAGAGTAAATTAAACCTCGCTGCATATCCAAAGTCAAAATCGCCCCATCCTTAATTACCTGTGTCGCTTCCTTGACACCCACAATCACAGGCACACCAAGACGTAAACCAATAACAGCGGCGTGACTTGTGAGACTTTCTTCCTCAGTAATAATCCCCCCGGCTTTGCGAATTGCTTCTACGTAATCAACACCAGTGCGGGATGCCACCAAAATATCACCAGGGTTGAAATTACTGGCATCCATAGCATTATGAACTACCCTAGCGCGGCCACTTACAGAACCTTGTCCTAGACCAATTCCCTGACCGAGTACGGCAGTGACTATTTCTACTTTAATCAAGTCCGTTGACCCAGAAACGCCTTGAAGTGTACCAGCAGTCATGACGACTAAATCACCTTCAGTTAAGAGGTTTTTTTCCTGGGCAACATTAATAGCCGCTTGGAATGTCTGACCCGTAGAAGGTAATTCTAGCACCAACAGCGGTCTAACTCCCCATACCATCTGTAACTGTCTTGCCACATTGACATGAGGTGTAATGGCTAAAATTGGGGTTTTGGGACGGAACTTAGAAACGTTGCGGGCTGTAGCCCCGGTTTGTGTCAAAGTCATAATTGCCGCCGCGCCCAAATTTTCCGCAATTTGACCAACGGCTTGGCTAATCGCATTGGGAATAGAACGCCTGTTATCTCGTGACAGACGGGAGTTGGTGTTCAGGGTTTCTTCTTGTTCAATCCGTTCAGCAATTCTGGCCATAGTAGCTACAGCTTCCACTGGAAAACTACCAACAGCGGTTTCATTGGAAAGCATGACCGCGTCTGTACCGTCTAAAATCGCGTTGGCGACATCAGATACTTCCGCACGGGTGGGACGGGGGTTGCTGACCATGCTATCGAGCATTTGGGTGGCGGTAATGATGGGAATACCCAAACGGTTGGCTGTCGCAATGAGCCGCTTTTGCAGTACGGGTACATCTTCGGCGGGTAATTCTACCCCTAAATCACCTCTAGCCACCATCACCCCATCACACAAAGATAGAACTGCTTCCATTTGTTCAATGGCTTCGTGCTTTTCGATTTTGGCAACCACAGGCACATTTTTGCCAGTGCTGGAAATTAGTTCTTTAATTTCGATAATATCCTGGGGATTGCGAACAAAGGAAAGGGCTACCCAGTCAACACCTTGGTCTAGACCAAACATCAGATCCTCGCGGTCTTTGTCGGTCATGGCTTTAATGGATAAGTAAACTCCCGGAAAGTTAACACCTTTGTTGTTGGAAAGTTTACCGGGAACTGTAACCCGACAATGTAAATCACCTTTTTCGCGGTTAATTTCCTCTACTACCATTTCGACTTTGCCATCATCGAGGAGGATATTTGAACCAACGGGAACTTCATCTGCTAAGTAATCGTAGGTAACGCAGCTTATTTGCTGTGTTCCTTCGATGAGGCGATTTGTTAACGTGAAGCGATCGCCTTTTGCTAGAATTATAGAGCCAGTTTCAAACCGCCCCAAGCGAATTTTTGGCCCCTGTAAGTCTTGCAGAATTGCTACTGGTCTATTCAGTTCAAAAGCGGTTTGCCGAATTAACCGAATACTGCGCTGATGATCAGCATGAGTTCCATGGGAGAAGTTTAGCCGCAGGGTTGTTGCGCCCGCTTCAATAATCGCTTTTAGCATTTCTGGGCTGCTGGTAGCAGGTCCAATAGTAGCAACAATTTTAGTTCGGCGCTGAGAATCTCTTAATTTCGTCATGGGCTGGGTTCAAGATTTTTGGGATCTACCTGGGAATTAATCGTCATGTTGTCTCATACCATTTGAAATTTGAGATTTTGGATGATGAAATACTGACTGTATCAGCAAATCATTTTTCGGACTTGCTGAAACCAAGTATGAATTGAGGTGTAGAGACGTTCCATGGAACGTCTCTACAAGAGTTTTCACATCATTAAAAATCACGTTCATACCTCAAATCAGCAACACCCATTTTTCCATTAATCGCCATCATTTTACAAATTGGTATGAATTAAACGGACTCTCTTTTTGAGTAACTGCTATATCAATGTTATAAGCGGTTAGAGAGGTAATTATGGTATAGATTTGATATCGTACACTAATCTGATCGGCAACCTGCTTCTGGGAGAGTTTTTTGTCTACAGCGCTGGTTTAGCAAAGAATCATAGCCTGATTTATTGATTCTGCAGCCAGACTGTGAATAAATCTTGCTTTACATAACTTTACTCTTAACTAAGATTAATAGTATGATCCGTAAAGATTGATTATTAAAGGAGTTAGTAATGCTCACGTCGGAGGCACAAAAGCCACTGACAATCCCCCCAAAAGAACTTTTATCACCTCCTGGTGATTTTAACCCGACGTTACTACTGTTTTTAGTAGTGGTGATCATGTTGGTTTTATCCAACTTTGGGTATTGGTGTTGGGAATGGCCAGATTGGTTATGTTTTAGTATAAATACTCTGGCGTTACATTGTTCAGGAACGGTGATTCATGATGCTTGTCACCAGTCTGCCCATCGCAATCGCATTGTTAACGCTATTTTAGGGCATTGTAGTGCCTTAATCCTAGTTTTTGCTTTTCCAGTATTTACACGAGTACATTTACAGCATCATGGTAATGTAAATCACCCTAAAGATGACCCAGATCATTATGTTTCTACAGGTGGTCCCCTGTGGTTAATTGCGGTGAGATTTTTGTACCATGAGGTATTTTTCTTCCAAAGACGGTTATGGCGGAATTATGAACTACTAGAATGGTTTATTAGTCGCTTAATTGTCATTACTATTGTTTATATTTCTGTCCAATATCATTTTTTGGGCTATATTCTTAACTTTTGGTTTATTCCCGCTTTTGTGATTGGAATAACTTTGGGGTTCTTTTTTGATTATTTACCCCACCGTCCCTTTGTGGAGCGAAATCGCTGGAAAAATGCCCGCGTCTATCCTGGTAAGGTTCTCAATATTCTGATTTTGGGACAGAATTACCATTTAATTCATCATCTCTGGCCTTCGATTCCTTGGTATAATTATCAGCCAGCTTATTATTTGATGAAGCCATTATTGGATGAAAAGGGTAGTCCGCAAACTTCTGGGTTATTGCAGAAGAAGGACTTTTTTGAGTTTGTCTATGATGTTTTCATAGGTATTCATTTTCATCACCATTGATGTGTTTTTCTACATCTGAAGTTGTAAGTATTCATCTGTGATACTTGTTGATACCCAGATCCCCGACTTCTTTTATTTATTCTGTCCATAAATAATAAATTGATCACAGAAGTCGGGGATCTTATCACCTTACCTGAATTATTAAACTTTTATTGGGTATAAGCTATTATTCTTACACACTAAATCAACACAGAATGTGATGTTTCTGGTAATGTAACATTCATTGCAACTGAACCATCTTTGATAGCATCATAAAGTCCTGATGTAGTTGCCCATTCTAAACTATCTTTGGAGCTTTGAGAATTAACTAAATCTCTTAACCAATCATAAACTAATAACTCAAACTCTTGTGGAGACATTTCTTCTAGAGAAATTTGTCTTTTCTCTGCATAGTTTTTAATAGTATTCTTGGCATTAAATTGATAGTCTGCTGATTCGTGATCTCTATCAGGTGTTTCTTCTTTCCATAAATAGAAATTATCAGGAAAAGCAATGAGAAAGAAGGGAGTATTTCGTATGGCTGAGTGTGCTAGTAAATTACGTCTGATTTCAGTTGCACGCCGAAGTTGGGCAGATGTTGCGGATAGAGATATCTTCTTAACTTCTGCTATTAGCTGAATTTTTCCTTCTGCATCAAAAATAGTTATATCAGGGCGAGGACTTAACCTAGCACCTTTAACCTCCCATTCTCCCCTGCGTACCATTTCATCGAGACAGGAGCGACATACATTAACCTGTTTACGTCCTGGAGAATACCATACAGCCGTAATAGCTGCTGGTGAATCTTTGGCAACACACTTTTCTGTTTGAATCTCACAGATATCTTTTAGGATTACACCACTTGGCTCTACTCTTGTAATCATAGTTATTCTCTTGACTGGGATTGATTATCTAACCATTCGATTAGTCTATCTCTTGCATCTTCTATTAAGTCTTCTCTATCTTTTGAACCGAGCGCAATATGAAAAGAAGCATTCAAACTTGTTTCAGCTTCATCAATAAGTATATCAGGCATATCCAAAGGTCGCCTATATTCCCTATCAAAACGTTGCATATGTGATAATTCGTGAGCTAAACAGGCAAGGACAGACATTCGAGAATTTGCACTAGAGTTATTTCCAGGATAAGCATCTGCTCCTAAATCAACAACATTTCTATCTTCTACAAAACGCGTTCGAGAACTATTTATATTGGCTTCATCTGTAATTAGGATTCTATCCTCATCACCACATAAGACTTGCCAAGCCTCAATACAATATTCTATTTGTCTATCGGTTAACCCGTTACGATTTCTTTGCCCTAAGTAAAGTGACATATATGCTGAAACTCCTGCTAGATAAAGCAGCAGAAGCTTTAATTATCTTTTTAACACAATGTCGAATATATTTGATAACCAGCAAGGGATTAATATTTATCCGCCATCTGATTTATTTTATCAAATATCCGTCCCTAAACTCTGCGCGTAAATCACCTCAATATTGCTACCAAAATCCAATTTATCTAAGGATTCTGTAACCAAGGATCGCCCGATTTTGTATTTAAGACAACAACAGTGAGTATAATGTATTAACTATTGGCTTAGTAACATACAGTAATTATACGTAATAATATGATTTAATCAACCCAAAAACCAGGTCAGAAAACCCAACCAGCATTGTTGGGTTATTTTACTTCAATGCTTGCCTATGCCGCATTACAAACTGTCGGTTTTGGAAGTGCATCACCCGCAGCTTCGTAAGCAATAATAAGAGAGTCTAAGGCTTCAATTCCATTGGTTACGGCTAACTCGTAAGTATCCCCATGAGTGCGCCATTTTTGTCCTGGAAAATCAGGGAATCCTACTAAGAAGCAATTATCTTCCTCAGACCACTGAATTATCATTTGGTACTTGAGTTTATTCATCTTCTTTCTTATCCACTATTGACTCAATTGCCTGTTTTACTTCCTTTTCTTGGTAGCGTTTAGCATCTGCTCCATCTTTGCCTGAAATCGTTACCTTTCCATAATATAGGGGATGTATCCAGTTAGTATGACTTCCTTTTCCTGGTAGTTCTGTAAAACCAGCCTGGACAAGCATTTGCTTAAGCTCTCTAATTTTTTTTGGCATCTTTTTTCAAAATTAGTCTTATATATGCCAATCTAGTCAGATATTGAAAGACAACCAAATTTTTCCAGTTAAATAGTTATTTTCAATATTTTACCTTGTCAATTGTCA
Source organism: Anabaena sp. 90 (assembly GCF_000312705.1). Classification (NCBI taxonomy): domain Bacteria; kingdom Bacillati; phylum Cyanobacteriota; class Cyanophyceae; order Nostocales; family Nostocaceae; genus Anabaena; species Anabaena sp. 90. Next base: position 989,614 of record NC_019427.1, on the reverse strand, counting down.
CTTCAAATATCCGTCCCTAAACTCTGCGCGTATATCACTTCAATATTGCTACTAAATTCCAATTTATCTAAGGATTCTGTGAAAAATACAAAACCCTTATACGCCGTCACATACTTATATATTTTCGTAAAATAACCTTCACTGGTGACAATGACAAGCGGCTCTTCACCTTTGGTGAGAATATTCAAAAAAGCGTCTAATTTCACACATACACCAGTACCCCGATGAGTGAAAATACTCCCACCAATAGCAGCAGGTTGAGCAGCCGCGTCACCACTGTAATAGCTCATGAATGCGCTAACTTTAATTATGTTATTGACCTGCTAATTTTAAACTTTCGTCTCCAATACGTGCTGTGAAGTTTGTAACGTTTGGGGTAAACTCCAATCTGGACGCAGTTTAGCTGCTTGACGTAAATAAATATGGTGAATGGGGGTAGATGTTGGTAAATTAGCGTGAATTAAAAAGCGAATGCAGCGCGGTAAACTGCCCTCAACGTGCATTTGTTGAACATCCAACATAGCTACACTATCCCACAAAGGACGACTGCGAGCGATCGCTGCTGGGAAAATAGCATCTAAATCTTTTGTTACTGAAAAAGTCACACTAATCATATCGTCCGGTTGGAGTTGATTTCTTTGCTCCAATTCATCTAATAATTCTGTCACTGAATCTCGAATTGCTTCGACGCTGTTTTCTGCAACGGTTGTTGCACCCCGAATTGCTCGCATTTGCCATTCCACTTCTAAAATCCTCCTTTTGTCAGTTGTCAGTTGTTAGTTGTCAGTTGTTAGTTGTCAGTAGGGGCGAAGCATTTGGAAGATAAATTATCGGTCATTGCCAAAAATAGTTCTCCAAATGCTTCGCCCGTACAGTTGTCAGTTGTCAGTTGTTTCCTACTTCTAATGACTAATGACTAATGACCAATGACAACTTTACTATGGACGATATAACCACATAGGTAAACCACTGGTAGAAACTTCAAATTCTAGCCAATTGATTCCCGCACCAATAACCGATTTAGCTTGACGACTTCCCGGTAAAACACGACTCAAAAATGGTTTCCGTTCTTCTAGCGTATAGCAAAGAGTTTTCTCCGGATCAAGTCCTACTAATTCTGCTGTCCACCGTCGTGCATCTTCTTCTGTTCCTAAGCGGTCGACAACGCCCAATGCTAAGGCTTGCTGTCCGGTAAAAATCCTGCCGTCAGCAAAGCTTTTTACCTTTTCTACAGTCAGTGAACGAGCTTCTGCTACCGTTTCCACAAATTGTTGATAGCTACAATCAATCAAGTCTTGCAGAATAGTTTCTTCTGGTTCTGTTAGTTGCCGATCAAAAGCTAATATATCTTTGTAGGGTCCTGACTTAATGACCTTAAAAGAAACGCCAATTTTTTCCAGCAGCACTTCTAGGTTATTTCCTCGCAAAATCACCCCAATACTGCCTGTAATCGTGCCTGGATTCGCCATGATATGTTCTGCCCCCATACCAATATAAACGCCACCAGAGGCGGAAATATTGCCAAAACTGGCGACAATTTTGGTTTTTTTAGCTAATCTCTTGAGGGCGCTGTAGATTTCTTGGGAGTCTCCCACTGTACCCCCAGGACTATCAATGCGTAGTAATAAAGCGGGAAATTTACTTTCTTCTACTGTTTTCAAGGCTTCTAGGACGTGCTTACGGGTTGCACCAGCGATAGCACCGCTAACTTCAATCCGCGCAATTTGTTTCCGAAAGTTGGGCTTAAATGGCCAAATCATGGGCAATCAAATAACTTTTTAATCTTTGTGAATATCTTTAATATAGAACGCCTAGGGTGAAGCTAACGGGCTTTACCTTTAATCCGATTGGGAATTAGGGCTTGGGAAGGGGACAGGGAGTAACAATTTTTTATTTTGAATTGTTTTGTCCTCTCCTGGCTATGAATAAAAGTTAGCAGCTAGATCATTATTGAAAAGCTTTAGGAAATTTTTAGATTTGATGTGTAGTTTTATTTGGTATGTTTAAGGAGCAAAAGACAAGTATTGAAAAATATTTGCTTTTACTAAATATAGACATCTAAAAATATTGTGTCGTACCACTGCACTGCACAAGCATTTGGGAAAATAAGGACATTAAAAAACAGAATTTTCCAGCCCAAGGCCAATAGCTTTTAGAAAAATTAGCTAAAATTCACGACTGGTTAAGATTACTTGTTTTTGATTGTGTAAATAATCAACACTGGTTTAATGCGTTATTAACTTTTAAGAGTCAGTGCGGAGAATTTGATAGCGGTAATAAACATAGATATCAAATAACGCCCCGACAAAGCCACAAGTCAGACCAATTGTCAAGAGACCGTTGAAGGAACTACCACTGCCGAAAGTGGCGAGAAAATGCAGAATTTGGATAGAGACATCGGAAATTATCCCTTGTAGCCCAGGGACATAGCCAAAAAGGCATAAAACCACCAACAAACCCCCAATGAAGAAGACAGGGACAAGAAAACTAAAAATGGTGGTGAGGATGAGAGAGCGAAAAAAGTTACTAAAAATAGTCATTGTGAGACCGGGATAGTGGGTAACTTGAGAGATAGCCGAAAATTTATCTGCCACTCTCTACAATACTGGCGATCGCTCCCAAACATTCATTTCGTCAAGAATCTTAAGTTTTCATTAAGTTGTACTGGTAATAGTTACTCCAGGTGCATTTAGTGTTTGCGATGTTTCAAATCTGTAAAACCATGAAATAATCAGGGTTTGTATCTCAGTGTGCAGTTTACTAGAAGTAAAAACACTGTAAAAACTCGCTCAATTTTATGAGACTAGTCGTAAACTAAGTTAATAATTTGCATATTAGTAATGTTAATTCCATTCCCCACTACCAGTGACCAATGGCTAAATCCAGTTTAGAAACATGGAGTCAGCGATTGCTGGCCGCGATATTTTTAGGTGGACAAGTCTTATTTCACCTAATCCAAGGTAAAATTCACCGTCGGAACACCCTAGAACAATTGGCAATAGTTGGACCCGATTCCTTCTTTATTGCCCTATTAACAGCCATATTCGTGGGTGCAGTATTTACAATTCAGGTAGCAAGGGAGTTCATCAATTTTGGGGCAGGAAACCTCGTTGGTGGCGTGTTAGCAGTAGCATTGACGAGAGAACTTACCCCCGTATTAACAGCAGTAGTTTTAGCTGGAAGGGTAGGTTCGGCTTTTGCGGCAGAAATCGGCACAATGAAAGTTACAGAGCAAATAGATGCTCTGTTAATGTTAAAAACAGATCCTATTGATTATCTAGTCATTCCCCGGCTTCTGGCTTGCTTCATCATGCTGCCGATTTTAACTTTGTTATCCTTAATTACAGGAATGTCTGGGGGAATGCTTATAGCCACTCATATTTACAACCTTTCAGATACAGTATTTCTAGACTCAGCGCGTGACTTTCTCGATATCTGGGATATTGGCAGTGCTATGATTAAAGCCGCTTGCTTTGGTGTGTTAATTGCCATTATCGGTTGTAGTTGGGGCTTAACCACTACTGGAGGTGCTAAAGGTGTGGGACAATCAACAACAACTGCTGTTGTCACTGCCTTATTAGTTATATTCATTAGCAACTTCTTTCTGTCTTGGGTCATGTTTCAGGGGCCGGGTAGTGGATTAGTAAAATGATTTAGAGGCAAGATAGAGTCGTTAAGAATTACGAATTATGTAAAGTAGGAGAAAAGATTTTGACCAGTTCATTGACACCTAACACCATATCAACAGTAGAACTAAAGCCAAGTTACAATATTCCTGTTGTCTTAGTCTTGGGCGCTATTCCCGTACTATTAGTACAACCTTGGTTGGGAGGAATATTGACGTTATTGGGTTTGTTTTTGATGTTGCAAGCTGTAACACTACGCTTTCAATTTACCGCTACCGATTTTGATCTTTATAGAGGAGAAAAGTTAATTAAGCGTTTTCCTTACCAAGAATGGCAAAATTGGCGAATATTCTGGAATCGAGTTCCCATTTTGTTCTATTTTAAAGAAGTGAACAGTATTCACTTTTTGCCAATTTTATTTGACCCCAAAACCTTAAAATCTTGTTTAGAAGAACGTTGTCCACGCATTGATTAGATTTTGTTGTTTCGCGCAGAGTCGCAAAGGAGCAAAGGCGCAAAGGGAAGAGTTTTGATAGTGCGGTGTCAGCCATAAATTAAAGTAAGAGAATTTCATAGCTGAATTCAGTAAGTCTGAAAATTTATATTGTTGTTTATGAACCCAGAAGAATCTCAAACTCCAGAAACCATAAATAAGTGGTTAGAAAAAATAGAAGTGCAACCTCCTACAGATGAAATACTAGAAAAACCATCTGCTGATTTAGAATTAGAAGCTGAAGCATCTGGTGAATTGGTAACGTCATTAACCACAGAAACAACAGCATTAGAATCGGCAGATTCACTATATACACAACCAGCGCAAAAAGTAATCCAGTTGCAGCATAGGTCAGCAGACTTAAAAGCAGAAATTACTCAATTGGAAATTACTTATGAAACCCTTCAGAAGCAAGTAAGTGTAACCCAAATCGCACTTTCGCAAGTTGTCCAAGAGTCATTATCGCAGTTAGAACAACGCAAACAAACTTTACAAATTTCTGTAGAACAACTCGAACGTCGTCAAGAACGCATTCGCAATGAAATGCGGACTACTTTTGCGGGGACTTCTCAAGATATAGCAATTCGGGTACAGGGTTTTAAGGACTATCTCACAGGCAGTTTACAGGATTTGGCATCAGCGGCGGAACAAATGCAACTGGTACAACCTGTCCGAGAACGGGAAAAACCACCACAGGGAGAAGCAAAACCTGTTAAAGAACAATTAGAAGCCCCACAACTTGGCCAACAGCAGTTTCAGGATACTACTAAAAAAATCCGCCGCTTGCTTGACCAATATCGTAACCAGCCAGATTATTATGGACCACCCTGGCAGTTACGCCGGACTTTTGAACCAATTCACGCCGAAAAACTATCAAATTGGTTATTTACCTTAGGTGGACGGGGTGCTTTGCGGACAATGGGTAGCCGCTTACAGAATATTTTAATTGCTTCGTCGGCAGTTTCGATATTACATCAACTATATGGGGACAGGGTGCGAACTCTGATTTTAGCAAATACTCCAGAACGTTTAGGCGAATGGCGACGCGGTTTACAAGATTGTTTAGGTATTGGTCGTCCTGATTTTGGCCCCGACAGAGGTGTGGTATTATTTGAAGCACCGACAGCTTTAGCCCAAAAAGCCGAGAGATTAGTTACAGCCAATCAAATGCCTTTTATTATCATTGATGATTCTGAGGAACAAATTAGTTTAGCTTTACTGCAATTCCCTCTCTGGTTAGCTTTTGCCCCTGACCCGAAAACTATGAAAGATCGGAATTTTGACGATGATTTTTAATTAGTCATTGGTGATTGGTGATTGGTGATTGGCAAAACAACTAACAACTGTACGGGCGAAGCATTTGGAGAACTATTTTTGGCAATGACCGATAATTTATCTTCCAAATGCTTCGCCCCTACTGACAACTGACAACTGTACGGGCGAAGCATTTGGAGAACTATTTTTGGCAATGACCGATAATTTATCTTCCAAATGCTTCGCCCCTACTGACAACTGACAACTGTACGGGCGAAGCATTTGGAGAACTATTTTTGGCAATGACCGATAATTTATCTTCCAAATGCTTCGCCCCTACTGACAACTGACAACTGTACGGGCGAAGCATCTGGAGAACTATTTTTGGCAATGACCGATAATTTATCTTCCAAATGCTTCGCCCCTACTGACAACTGACAACTAACAACTGACAAATTTATGTTTCTTTGGTTAAGTTTGTGTGGAGTGGTGATTTTCTTAGCTTACCTTTTTGGTTCTTTTCCGACTGGATATCTGGCAGGTAAGCTATTAAAAGGAATTGATATTCGGGAAGTTGGTTCTGGTTCAACTGGTGCAACTAATGTTCTGAGAACTTTGGGAAAACTTCCCGGGGCATTTGTATTATTAATTGATGCTTTGAAAGGAGGATTAGCAATAAATTTAGGTTACGCTTTATTTAGTATTGCTACTACTCAAAACTTAATTCCACCAATTGTCAATATCGAAATTTGGCAACCTTATTTAGTCACTTTAGCTGGTTTAGCTGCCCTTTTAGGACATAGTAAATCAATCTTTCTCGGCTTTACTGGTGGTAAATCTGTGGCTAGTGGTGTGGGAATTTTGTTAGCTATTAGTTGGCAAGTAGGATTATCAACATTAGGGGTTTTTGCAGTAGTAATTGCCATTTCGAGAATTGTGTCTTTAAGTTCTATTGCTGGGGCTGTAGCGGTTTCTATTTTAATGGTAATTTTTCATCAACCTTTAGCCTATATTCTTCTTGGTTTTGCTGGCGGCTTATATGTAATTATCCGTCACCGCACCAATATTGAGCGATTAATTGCGGGTACAGAACCAAAAATTGGACAAAAGGCAGAAACGTCAACAGAATAAACTACTTATTGACTTTTTCAGCCCTGTCCCTACTTTGAAGCGTAGTTTTAACTGTCTCCTGTTTTTTCAATGGTTTCAATCACGGCTAAACCTATACTTGAAACGGCGATTAGCATGATAGCTGACGCAAGAAAGGCACTGACAAGCATCTGAAGAGCTTGGTCAAAAAAAATATAGGTGGTCATTTGTTCACCTTCTGAACTTTATACAGCTACTGGTACTATCTAATTTTTCTTCACAGCCAGGTGACTGAATTCCTTGTAATCGGATCTTAACAAAACTTTAGCTCTTTCATGACATGATGACAAAATTTTATTACTAAAAATTTGATAACTTTTAACTATATTCGGTTAAGTACAATACTAAAAAACACTGAAAGTAAAAATTGGATCTACTTTGATAGCAGTATTGTTGTAATTTTGATTGTTCTAATAATTACTTAGCTTTTGGTGCTAACTATGGAACTCCTCCAATTCAAGATATCTACACACCGTCTGTTATTACAGCCTATATCAATGGAATATAAGGCAGATATTTTTAGAGAATTTACTCAGGAAGTTACGACTTATTTATCTTCAAAACCATCGAAAAAAATTCAGGATACTGAAATTTTCATTCATCAATCTTTACTAAAAATGGAAAAAGGAGAAGAGTTAGTAATTGTGATTTTAAAGAAAGATTCTCAAGAGTTTTTAGGATGTAGTGGGATACATAAAATTAATAGTAAATACCCCCGATATGGAATTTGGCTGAAAAAATCAGCATATAAACAAGGTTACGCCACAGAAACAATTGCAGCCCTGAAATTATGGGCTGAAGAAAACTTAGATTATGAATATCTTAGATATGATTTGGATAAAGCAAATACCGCCAGCCGTAGGGTTGCGGAAAAAATGGGAGGTAAAATTGGTAGAGAGTATGATCTGATTAACGAGAGTGGTAAAGTCTTAAATCTAGTGGAATATAAAATTAGTAAAAAACAAAATTCTGAATTTTACTAACTAAAAAATACTAACATATACAAGGTTTAATAGTAGCAATTACAGATTCAGCCAGACTTGGTAAATCATAACCACCTTCTAAACCAAACATAATTTTTTTGGTTATACCTAAACAGTATTCTGTAAATAAACCAAAATCTTCTGGTTGCAAATTTACACTCGCTAAAGGATCATTAGTATTAGCATCATAACCAGCACTAATAATCAGTAAATCTGGCGAAAAATTAGTTAAAAAGGGTAAGATTTTTCTTTCCCACAATGGTTGATAGACGGTAATATCGCTACCAGGGGGAACAGGTAAATTTAAGACATTATTATGTGAACCTTGTTGAGAAGTTTTCCCTGTACCGGGATAAGCTGGATACTGGTGAAGAGAAACATAAGCAATTTCTGAGTGAGTTTCTACTATTGCTTCCGTCCCATTTCCGTGATGTACGTCCCAATCTAGGATAGCAACGCGCTGAATTCTAGGCTGTTGCAAAGCATATAAAGCTGCAATTGCAGCATTAGAAAATAAACAAAATCCCATTCCTGTATCACTTACCGCATGATGCCCAGGTGGACGTGCTAATACAAAAGCTTTGTTTGCTGTATCAAGAACTGTATCTACTCCATCTAACCAAGCACTAACTGCCAATAATGCTACATCATAACTGCGGGGAGAAATGGGAGTATCTCCGTCTAAATAACCACCACCGGAGGAGGAGATATCTTTAACCTTTTTAATATAGTTTATAGGGTGAACACTTTCTATCCAAGACATTAAAGATGGTTTTGATATTACGGGTGTAGGTAGTTTCCAGGTAATTTTCTCGGCAAAATTTGCAGCTTTTAAAGCATTGACTATTGCTGTCAACCGTTCAGGTTTTTCTGGGTGGTAGATTCCCGTTTTGTGATCTAAAAATTCGTCAGAATAAATAACTTGTAACATACATTTCTATATCCAGAATCCGCAATGTAAGATAGGTGAAAGTCAAGAAACTGATTAAAATGATATATTACACCAATAGGTGAAGTATAGATCGTATAGATCACCGACTTCTTCAAGAAGTCGGTGATCTGGGTAATTAGTTAATTATAAGAGGTGATATGAATAATCTTAGGCTTAAACTTAAAGGGATGAGTTGTGCTTCTTGCGCTAATAATATTGAACAGGCAATTTTAGCCGTTGCTGGAGTTATTGATTGTCATGTTAATTTTGGTGCAGAACAGATAACTATTAATTATGAACCTAAACAAACAAATTTAGCGAAAATTCAAGCTGCAATTGTAGATGCTGGTTATTCATCTTTTCAGTTAGAAACAGAAGGTGAGGATACAGCAGAAGCAGCGAGTAAATTAGCAGCAGAACGGGAACTCATTCTCAAGTTAACAACCGGGATTGTAATTAGTATTATTCTGTTTTTTGGTTCTTTACCAATGATGACGGGATTACATTTGCCTTTTGTTCCTAAATTTTTTCATAATCCTTGGTTCCAATTGGTATTAACAACACCTGTTGAGTTTTGGTGTGGTGGGTCTTTTTTCCGCCATGCTTGGAAGTCTTTGAAACACCGCACTGCAACGATGGATACTTTGATTGCTTTGGGGACAGGTACGGCTTATTTCTATTCTTTATTTGTGACGCTTTTTCCAGGGATGTTTATTTCCCAAGGCTTAGAAATTCATGTTTATTATGAAGTTGCAGCAATGGTTGTTACTTTAATTTTGTTAGGGCGATTTTTTGAACATCGGGCTAAAGGACAAACTTCAGAAGCTATTCATAAATTAATGGGAATGCAGGCGAAAATAGCCAGGGTAATAAGAGATGATTTGGAAATGGATATTCCTATTAATCAAGTAATAGTTAATGATTTAATTTTAGTCCGTCCTGGTGAAAAAATTCCTGTAGATGGTGAAGTAATTGATGGTAATTCTACGGTAGATGAAGCAATGGTAACAGGTGAAAGTGTACCTGTGAAAAAACAACCAGGAGATGAGGTGATTGGATCAACAATTAATAAAACTGGTAGTTTTAAGTTTAAAGCCACGCGGGTGGGTAAGGATACTTTTTTAGCGCAAATTGTCAAGTTAGTCCAAGAAGCACAAGGTTCAAAAGCACCAATTCAAAGGTTAGCAGATCAAGTAACTGGGTGGTTTGTGCCGGCTGTAATTGCGATCGCAATTTTTACTTTTATCATCTGGTTTAGTATTACAGGTAATTTCACTTTAGCAATGATGACAATGGTGGGAGTTTTAATTATTGCTTGTCCCTGCGCTTTGGGTTTAGCTACTCCTACTTCTGTGATGGTAGGAACTGGTAAAGGTGCAGAAAATGGGATTTTAATTAAAAGTGCTGAAAGTTTAGAATTAGCACATAAAATAAATACGATTGTTCTCGATAAAACTGGAACTTTAACTCAAGGTAAACCCACAGTTACAGATTTTGTGACTATTAAAGGTACAGCAAATGGGAATGAACTTCAGTTATTAAAATTAGCTGCTAGTGTAGAACAAAATTCTGAACATCCTTTAGGGGAAGCAGTGGTGAAATATACGATAAGTCAAGCTGTGAGTTTAGCTGATGTCAAGAATTTTTTAGCTATTGTTGGTAGTGGTGTTCAAGGAATTGTATATGATAAATTAGTACAAGTTGGCACACAACGCTGGTTTACAGAATTAGGAATTGATACAGATATTTTAAAACCCCATCAAAGCCATTGGGAAGGTGAAGGAAAAACAGTAATTTGGTTAGCAGTAAATGGTAATTTAGAAGCAATTATGGCTATTGCTGATGCCCTTAAACCTTCATCATTAACAGCAGTTAAAGCCCTGCAAAAATTAGGGTTAGAAGTGGTAATGTTAACAGGTGATAATCAAAAAACTGCCCAAACAATTGCTGATCAAGTTGGTATCAATCAAGTTTTTGCCCAAGTGCGTCCAGACCAAAAAGCCGCGATAATTAAATCATTACAGCAAAGAAAAGTAGGGAATAAATTTCAAATTGTGGCTATGGTAGGAGATGGAATTAATGATGCGCCGGCATTAGCACAAGCAGATGTGGGAATTGCCATCGGGACAGGAACAGATGTGGCGATCGCTGCTAGTGATATTACTTTAATTTCTGGAGATCTACAAGCCATTGTGACAGCTATTCAACTCAGTCGCGCTACCATTAATAATATCCGTCAAAATCTATTTTTTGCCTTTATTTACAATATCATTGGTATTCCCATTGCTGCGGGTATTCTCTATCCTTTCTTGGGTTTGTTACTGAACCCAATTATTGCCGGTGCAGCAATGGCATTTTCTTCCGTTTCTGTAGTTAGTAATGCTTTAAGATTGCGTAATTTTCAACCAGGAGTTAGGTAATTGGTAATTGGTAATTGGTAATTCAATTTTTAACTTTTAATTTTTAATTTTTAATTCATTTCTGCTGACGGTACTGAAAATAACTGTTTTTTCAAGTTGTTCATGATAGGAATAGATCAACCGCTTCACTGCAAGTGAAAACCCTAAAAATGAACACAAATATAGATAATCTTAACTCGGTTCGTAAACCTAAAATTTTCAACCAATCAATGAGTTTTGTTGAAGGTTGGTATTGGGTATTACCTTCTCAATCTTTGCAGATAGGTGAAATTAAAGCTGTGACAATTTTTGGGAAGGATTTAGTCGTATATCGTGGTAAAGATAGACGTGCAGTTATTTTAGATGCTTACTGTCCTCACATGGGTACGAGTTTAGCTGAAGGTAAAATTGAAGGTAATGAATTACGCTGTGTTTTACATCGGTGGAAATTTGATGCAGAAGGTATTTGTGTTGGTATTCCTAATGTAGATGAACCTGTATCTCTTAAAGCTAAAACTTGGCCAGCAGCAGAACAATATGGAATGATTTGGGTTTGGACAGGGGAAACTCCCCAGCAACCTTTACCTTTTGTTTTAGATTGGGAAAACCAAGATTTTGATTTTTCTCTCGGTTCGCAATTTAGTATTGATTGTCATCCCAATGTGTTACTTCTTCAGGGTATTGATACTCAACAAATTAATTTAGTTAATAAATTACCATTAAAAATGGTTTTGGAGAAACAAGAACTCAATCAAAATGCGATTATTTTTAGCACGATTACAAATATTAATGGAAAGTCATTTTGGCTAAATCTCTACCGGCGGTTTTTTAATAATTCTTTTAATTACAGTGTTTGCTATTGGTATGGGACAACAAGTATAGTTTCCTTTACTAATGACTCTACCCAGCTACATATAATATTTACAACTCGGTTATTACCAGGGGGAAAAACAGCAGGTCAAACCCTATTTATGTGCAAAAAACGTCAAGGTATTTTAGGAAAGTTAATTAATAAATTGATATTAAAGATAGGGGAAAAAATTAGCGATCGCTTACTCAAAACTAATGATAAAATTTTAGAAACCATGCAGTTTGATTTAAAAACTCCCCTCAAAGCAGATTTATCAATTATGCAATTTATTAACCATTTAGAACGACAAAAACCCCTGACATGGGAAAGTTGGCTATTAGTGCGGTCACGGGAACGGGAAGAAGAAGTGCGTGAAGAGAGAGAAAAACGTGAAAAATGGCGAGATGAATTAGTTAATGACTGAAAAATCTAGATTTTGACAATAAAAATGAAGTGGACTGGCCACTTCATCAATTCCCAGGTAGAACCTAGAAATGAGTATAACGACTAAAAATTTTTAAAATCGTATAAATACATACTAATTTTGTGTTTAGCTGTTATTTAGTGGTTACACTTTGGGGAATGAGAATATTTTTCAGCAATTTAGGGATTTGAGAGGGACTATCAGCGACAGGAATTTTTGCAGATTTAAAAGCAGCCAATTTACTTTCTGCTGTACCAAAATTCGCAGAACGTCCAATTACACTGGCTAAAGTCCCTGTTTCTTGCCAACTTTGTGTCGTTGGTGCGTGTCTACCAGCAATATAGGCAATTACAGGTTTATCAATTGCTTCTGTAATATATTGTGCTGCTGCTTCTTCGCTTTCTCCACCAGGTTGTCCGATTAAAACAATTGCTTCTGTGGTCTCATCTTCATCAAGAATTTGCAACCATTGCAGGAATGAAGAACCAACAATCGCATCACTACCAATACTAACACCAATTGATTGCCCCAAACCCGCCTTTGTTAATTCCCAAGCGACTTCATAGGTAAGTGTACTGCTACGGCTAACAATTCCCACAGAACCAGGGATATAAAATTCGCGTTCGTGAGTCCCCAGGAGAATTTTCCCAGGAACGATAATTCCTGGACTATTGGGGCCAATAATTAAAGTCTCACCAGCTTCTGTTTTGCGAAGGAGTTGTACCATATCCAAAGCTGGGACACCAGCGGTGGTAATGATGATTTGGGGGATGTTAGAGGCGATCGCTTCTAATGCTGCATCCAAAACCTGATAAGGTTGAACACAAATGATTGTGGTGTCAATCTGTCCAAATTTGGCCACAACCTCCTCTACCAAATCAAACACTGGTAGATTATATATTTGTTTTCCACCATACCCAGGATTAACACCAGCTACTAAATTTGTGCCATAAGCCTGCATTTGAGCAATATGAGTTGCTGAGATAAATTCACAAAATCCCTGAATTAAAACTTTACTTTCTGTTGTTAAATTCATAGTTTATCAGTTGTCAGTTGTCAGTTGTTAGTTGTTAGTAGGGGCGAAGCATTTGGAAGATAAATTATCGGTCATTGCCAAAAATAGTTCTCCAAATGCTTCGCCCGTACAGTTGTTCGTTGTAATTGGTAAAAATCTTGCTTTTTACCTATTCCCTTTTTTCTGCACAGATAACTTAGCTAAACGAACTGCTTCCTTAACTGCTTCATCTAAATTTTCTACAACTATCAGCGATTGATTAGAGGTTTGTAGTGGAACTAAATTTTCTCTAACATGATTAAATTCAGAACCTGCCAAACGGAGGACTAAATAGGGTAAATTTAATGGTTGCTGATTTTTATTTCCATTGGAAGATGACATTTGAGATGTAATTTCAATTCTGTCCAAATGGAGGAATTTGGTAATAATTTCGGGGAGTTGGTCAACTTGAGGAATAGTCCCCAAAAAGTTGACTAAAATAACTTGACCATTCACATCACTGGCCAAACTTGTTAAACTGCTAATCAGGCGATCGCCAAAAGTTTTCAGTTTAGTATCACTCATAAAAGAATGGCGCAAATTGACACATTTACCAGGTTTACCATGAGCATTAACAACCTCATCCAAAGTTGTTAACACAGAACCTTTCCCATTACCTAATATACAAATCTTACCTGGCATTTCTATCCCATCCCAGCTACTCAACAAGCCGCTCCCTTTTTTATTACCATGAAGAAGACCAACCAGTTTCGTAGCCATTTCAGCTATTTCAGGATGACGATTAATAGCTTGTTTATTCACCCTAACCTTGCCATTGAGCGCCATCACTTGACCAGCAGAGTTCACACCCAGAGGATGAATCTCCACCAAATCCAAATCCTTTTGCACAAATAACTGGTACAACTTCTCGACAATATCGCTCACAGTTTGCATCAACTCACCCTGCAAACCCATTTTCAAAGCCAGTCGTCTGGCATAAAATGGCGAAAATTCCTGTTCTACCACCACGTGCTGAATTTTTTCCCCTGCTGTCTCCCAGTCAATATTGGCTTCTGTGCAACCCAATAAAACGGGACGACACAGCGCAGTATCTAAAACTACAGCTAGATAAAATTCCTCCTGGGCATCATACTTCGATTCTGCCAGTAAAACCTCCGGCAATTGTCCCCAAATTGGTAAATTAAATATATTCTGTGCAGCAGCGATCGCATCAATCGTAGTTTCTACAATCCTAACTCCACCAGCTTTTTCCCTTTCCCCTGCTTGTACCTGAGATTTTAGAACAATCGGATAACGAATTTTTAACCGTTTTAAATCTGTGGGATGGTCTATTCTTTGAGATGGTAAGACCGGAATCCCGATTTTACCAAACCATTCTTTAACTTGATACTCCAATAAATCCATTGAGACACACCTTGTATTGACAAGTCTAACGCACTTTCTTAGATGCTATCTGATATTTTGCCCAATACCGAAAATTATAGAATTTGGTTTTGCTTCACTGAAAATTTATTTTGTCATTGGATTGTCTAATTTATAATCTAGCTGTATAAAAAAATAGAAGTCTAAATTATCACCCTTGACTGTATTCTTCGTGACAAATTTAACCTTCTGCTAGAAACTGATTCTATTGGATGTAAAACTAGTGGTCTGTCAAGATAAAAATGATGGACTGTAGTCTCGCTCACGCGGGCAAGACTTGTACTGAGCTTGTCGATAGCGCAGCGTGGCGTTAGCCATAGTATGCCCGCACTACCAAAAACCCGTCAAAATAAATTTGACGAACTACTAGTCTCTACTCCTAAATTCCCAGTCCCCTTGATAATCAAAACTATATAGAAAGAGTGGCAGTAACGCTTTATGGAAGCAACAGTTCAACAACAATATCTACAAGTTTTAAGCGATATCTTGCAGGAAAAATTAGTGGCTCAACTGCTTGATAGTCAGGATTTCCAGGTCAAATGCGCCATCAGAAATGATGAATTGATGATTTTAACTCAACATCCTGCCGATGTGTTAGTTGACACACAGCAAGTTTTTGAGGTGTTAGAACAAGCACTGCAATGGCAATTCAACTACCAAACTCAACGGGTACAATTTTTCTTGAGAATTGCTGGAGAAAGGCGTCCCTATGCTCAATATTTCCTAGATTTTCAAATTCCCAGTATAGATTCAGAACAAGAAACTGAGGATGAATTTCCAAGTCCTACAGTAGACAGAGAAAGAGAAACAGTGAACATAGAAAATGAGAGAGACAGTCTCTTTATTTCTGCTGATCTTCAAACACCATCATCTCCAATTACAGACACCGAAGACGAACCCATTATTGATTCATTTCTTCCCAGTTCCGAAGAATCTTTCTCAGATTATTTACTACTAGATTCACATTTATCTCTGGATGAAAACGAAGTTGAGAAAATTGAAGACATTGAAGAAAAGTTTGCTCCTTTTGCGAATATCGCAGACAAACCCAGAAACAGACAATTATCACTATCACTTCCCCCCGTACAAATAATGATTGGTACGGCTGTAGTTATCGCCCTCCTTGCCAGTAGTGGTGCTTTCGTTCTCCATCGTGGTTGTGTAATTTCTGAATGTAAGGAATTACAAACAGCACAGCAATTTAAAAGTGAGTATCAGCAGCAGATCAAACGGACAAAATCACAAAAAGACTTATTAACAATGCAACAAAAACTAGATAAAGTAGTTGCAGATTTGCAAGAAATTCCTGAGTGGTCTCCCCGTTATCAAGACTCTCAGGTATTGGTTAATAGTTTTTCTGAACAGTCAACAAAAATCAACCAGGTGCTAAAAGCCTTACAAATAGGATCTTCAGCCCAGAAAAAAACTCAAACTCCTCCTCAGAGTTTAGATGAGTTACGCAATAGACAAAAGTTGTGGAGAGAGGCAATTACCTCATTAGAGATAATTAACCCAAGTCATGAACTCTATGGATTGGTAACAGCTAATTTATCAAATTATCAAAATACTTTAAAAACTGTTAATGATCAGTTGCTTAAAGAGGAAACATGGGTACAAAGAATTGCCAATGCCAAAACTTTAGGAGAAAACGCTACTAAACGCCAAGCCACTGCTAAATCTGCACCCGAATGGCAAAAGGTAGAATCTGATTTCCAGACAGCAATTAATACCTTAAAGATTATCCCTATAGATAGTTTGGAAACTGAGAATGCCCGCAAGCTATTAGCAGAATACCAACCAAAAATTATTGTAGCCCGCGATCGCGCCAAAAAAGAACAATTAGCAGCCACATCCTATCAACAAGCTATAAAAGCCGCTAATCAAGCTCAAGCCTATAGTAATCAAAATCAATGGCAAGGAGCAGTCAAATCCTGGGAACAGGCTTTAGAAGCTGCTAAACAAGTGAGTCAAGATAGTTTCTATTTCAATCAAGCTACAGCCCTGATTGAACCCTATACAGCATCTCTAAAACAGGCACAAGAACAATTCCAACTCTATGGTGATTTAACTCAAACTCGCGCTGAACTCAATAGGACTTGTACCAATACCATTAAGATTTGTACTTTTACTATCAAGAATCAGAAAATTAGTGTCCGCTTAACTCCTAAATATGACCGATTATTACAAGCTAATAATCGAGAAATACAAAGTCATTTCCAAAGCTTGAAATATGCTCTTGCTGTCATTGGTCAAAATGCTCAACTTCCTGTATTTATCTATAATGCCCAAGGACAGGAAAGGGATATGCGGTAACCACAGTAGGGGACTGGGGAGCAGGGGAGAAATTTTCTTCCTGACAACTGACAACTGTACGGACGAAGCATTTGGAGAACTATTTTTGGCAATGATCGATAATTTATCTTCCAAATGCTTCGCCCCTACTGACAACTGACTCCTCATATCCCCAGGTGATTTTGCAATGCTTGACGCATTTCGTTGACGGGGACTGTTTCCTGTTGTAACCAGATTTTTAAGGCTGCTGCACCTTGTTGGACAAGCATTTCTAAACCATCAATCATAATTGCTCCTTGTTTTTCGGCTAGGTGCAAAAATTTGGTGGGTTTAGGGATATAAATTAAATCATAGACAATGGCATCACCAGGCAAATAACCCATTTCTTGACTACTCAATGGCGATTCATCAACATGGGGATACATTCCCATCGGGGTTGTATTTACCAGTAGGTTAGCTTGGTGGAGTAGGTTCGGTAATTCTTGCCATTCATGCACCTGAAATTTATCTGCAAAGGGTGAATTTTGCCAACTTTGAGTAAATGCTTGTAATTTTTGTAAATTCCGCCCTACCACGTGAATTTCTGCCAAACCCAGTTGAATACAACCCGCTACCACAGCCCTCGCTGCCCCACCATTCCCTAAAATTACCGCTTTTTTCTGACTCCAATCTTGATGATATGTTGTTTGTAAAGGGGCAATAAATCCTGCCACATCTGTGTTTGTCCCCACCCAGTTATCACCTTGACGAGTGACGGTATTCACTGCACCGATAGCTTGAGCAATCGGGGAAATTTCGGATAATAACGGCAATATTGCTTGTTTATGGGGAATTGTGATGCTAAATCCTACAACACCAATACTAGCAAAACCTGCGATCGCTCTCTCTAAATTTTCCGGTGCAACGGGAAAAGGCAAATACACATAATCTAATCCCAGTTTAGCCAAAGCCGCATTGTGCATCAATGGTGAAAGGGAATGTGACACAGGATGTCCAATAACTCCCAAAAGTTGCGTTTTTCCAGTAATCATTTTTATTAGTTGTCAGTTGTTAGTAGTCAGTTGTCCGTTGTCCGTTGTCCGTTGGTTAATAATTTGATTTACAATTATTCACAGTAACTTAATATTTCTTTGTAATATGCAAACAAGTATCGCTTCCTCCACAAATCCGATTCCTGGTCAATACTGGCAATGGCGCGGACACAATGTGTACTATGTACAAGCAGGAGAACCACACCTTCAGCGTCCACCCTTGCTATTAGTACATGGTTTTGGTGCTTCCACAGACCATTGGCGCAAGAATATCACAGAATTAAGTGCAGATTTCCAAGTATTTGCCATTGACCTGTTAGGATTTGGGCGTTCCGCCAAACCTAATTTACAGTATAGCGGTGACTTGTGGCGCGACCAACTCCATGATTTTATCAGTGAAGTCATCGGTCAAAAGACAATTTTAGCAGGTAATTCTTTAGGTGGTTACGCTTGTTTATGCGTTGCTTCCCAACGTCCTGACAGTGCTGCTGGTGTGGTATTACTTAATAGTGCTGGTCCATTTTCCCCACCAGAAAATCAAATTCAACCTGCTATCAATCCTCTACAAAAAGTTTTAGGTAAAACTGTTAAATGGTTTTTTAAACAACGTTTAGCCCAGTCTTTATTATTTCAATATACGCGCCAAAAGTGGGTAATTCGCCGAACCTTAGCAAAAGTTTATCTTGATCAAAGTGCAATTACAGATCAATTAGTAGCAGAAATTCAGCGTCCAGCTTTTGATCAAGGGGCGTTAGATGTATTTGTTTCTGTTTTTAGTAGTCCTCAAGGGGCAAAAGTTGACATTTTACTTAAACAATTAACTTGTCCATTATTGTTATTATGGGGAGAAGCAGATCCTTGGATGAAAGCGCGAGAACGTTCCCAAAAATTCCATGAATATTATCCCCAATTAACAGAATATTTTCTCACAGCTGGTCATTGTCCCCATGATGAAATTCCTGAACAAGTGAACTCACATTTACGGGATTGGGTAATTAATTTGAGTTAAAAATAAAATGGGCGGGCAATATGCCCAGCCCAAAGTATTTTAATTATAATTTTATCTAATTGACATCTTCTTTAAGGTATATTTATTTAGTTATAAATTGGTAATAGCAGATTTTGATAATTACTTCTTTAGACTCATGTATATAAATCGAAAACCTTTAACACTAAAAATGTAACTCATGTCCATAACACTAAAATTATAGATATAATGACACAATCTGTAGACACAAAACCACAAGTTCAAGAATTGCGTAACCTGCTTGCAGGTTTTGAATGTGGGATGTTAACCACAGTTGATGATGATGCCACTTTACATAGTCGTCCTATGTCAATTTGTAATGAAATTGACAATGATGCTACACTCTGGTTTTTTACATTAGTCAATTCCCATAAAGTAGTAGAAATCGAACATCATCAACAGGTGAATATTAGTTTTTCCGCACCTAATCAACAACGATATGTTTCCATATTAGGAACAGCCCAATTAACAAGAGATCGTAATCAACTGCAAGGAAAATGGCAACACAAATTACAAACTTGGTTTCCAAAAGGAATAAATGAACCAAATCTTGCATTACTGAAAGTCAAAGTTAATCAAGTAGATTATTGGGAGAGTTCATCTAGTTCTAGTCCGCAAACGATTAGTTTTTTGGAACTATCACACCGTTAATTATGTAAATTGCCATAATCCCAATAAAACCAAAATTACAGCAATTTTCACATACTTAAACCACAGCTTAAATTAATTAATTTCTTCCTTTGCGCCTTTGCTCCTTTGCGCCTTTGCGCGAAACAAAAATAAGATGTGGTTTATTTACTTAAAAATAGCTGAAATCATCCTAAAAATAACTTATATGCCGGATTATCGCTTTCATTGCAATAATGATAACCAAGATTATCTAAGAATGATTGCCATTCTGTTGTTTCATGGGGGGGAACTTGCATTCCTACCACAATTCTTCCATAGTCTGCGCCATTATTGCGATAATGAAATAAGCTAATATTCCAATCAGGAGACATAGAAGTTACAAATTGCATTAAAGCCCCTGGACGTTCGGGAAATTCAAAGCGATAAAGTAGTTCGTTTTCTGCAAGGGGAGAATGTCCTCCTACCATGTGACGCAAATGCAGTTTTGTTAATTCATCATCTGTTAAATCTATGGTTTTTAAACCGTGAGATTCAAAATTTTCGACCATTTTAGCAGCGTCGGCACGATTTTCTATTTGCACACCTACAAAAATATGCGCTTCTTTTTGGTCAGCAATGCGATAGTTAAATTCTGTGAGATTGCGCTTACCAATACATTCACAAAACTTTCTTAAACTACCTCTTGCTTCGGGAATTCTCACTGCAAAGATGGCTTCTCGACGTTCTCCAAATTCTGCCCGTTCTGCCACAAAACGTAAACGATCAAAATTCATGTTAGCACCACAAGCAACGGCAACGAGGGTTTTATTTTGAATTTGTTCACGTTCTGCGTAGAGTTTTGCGCCAGCGATCGCTAATGCCCCCGCAGGTTCTAAAATAGAACGAGTATCCTCAAACACGTCTTTAATTGCCGCACAGGTGGCATCTGTATCCACTAAAATAATTTCGTCTACATATTGCTGACAGAGGCGGAAGGTTTCTTCTCCTACTTCCCGCACCGCTACACCGTCAGCAAATAAACCCACCTGAGACAATCGCACTCTTTCGCCAGCTTGCAATGATTGATACATTGCGTTAGCGTCTACAGGTTCAACACCAATAATTTTAATATCGGGACGCAACCGTTTAACATAAGCTGCAATACCAGAAATCAAGCCACCACCACCAATAGCCACAAATATGGCATGAATGGGTTGCTGATATTGGCGCAGGATTTCCATACCGATTGTTCCCTGGCCAGCAATCACTTCCGGATCATCAAAGGGATGTATAAAGGTTAACCCTTTTTCTGCTTCCAGTTGTCGGGCGTAGGCGTAAGCATCATCATAGTTATTGCCATATAAGACAACTTCTCCTCCCCGCGCTTTGACTGCATTTATTTTTACCTGGGGCGTAATCACGGGCATAACGATGATGGCTTTTGTTCCCAAGCGACTGGCAGCTAAGGCTACACCTTGGGCATGATTTCCCGCAGAAGCCGCTATGACACCCTGTTCAAGTAAGTCTGGGGTGAGATTGACCATTTTGTTATATGCGCCCCGCAGTTTGAAGGAGAAGACTGATTGCATATCTTCCCGTTTCAGGAGGAGTTGATTATTCAGCCTCGCGGAGAGGTTCGGGGCATATTCTAGTGGTGTTTCTTGGGCTACATCATAGACGCGGGCGGTGAGGATTTGTACCAGGTAGTCGCAATACATATCAAGGGGTGCAATTGGGGTTGGTTGTTAATTCTACCGCTTGTTGGTTAGTTGGAGAGGATGGTTTTGGAAAATGATTTTGTCCCTCTATTAGCAGGTAAACTCGCTATAATAGAGATTTTTGTGGCTGTTAGTCGCTGATAAAAATCCCAATTGACAACATTCCTGGGTAAGATAATAGTTCTATTTAATAGAGGGTAAATTAATGAAGCAACAGTTAAATATCGCGTTAGGTCAAGCGTCAAGCCGGGGATTAATATTACTACTCCCTATTTTGGGAAATTTTCTCTTTTTAGCTAGTGCTAAAGCAGATTTGACTAGTAGTCTGACGATTGAAGTAGAAGGATTGAAAAACAAATCTGGACAAATTTGTGCTACTCTTTTTGATCAAAGTAAAGGATTTCCTGGTGATAGTAAAAAGGCTTGGCAATCCGAGTGTACTAAAATTACAGAAATGCCTCAAAAACTGATTTTTAAGGATTTAAAACCAGGTAATTATGCTGTTGCATTAATTCATGATGCCAATGGCAATGGTAATCTTGATACTAATTCTTTTGGTATGCCCACAGAAGGTTTTGGATTTTCTCAAAATCCAGAGGTTTTAACCGGACCTCCTAAGTTTAATGATTCGGCTGTTACTGTATCTAAAACTAATACTGATATTAAGATTAAGATGAAATATTTCTTTGGTTCTTAGCTAGAGACAGCGTAACCTACAATTATTAATTAACAGTGGGTTACGCTGCATCAAATTTATATTCCTTCTTAATCCTTTTTCCCTAGAAAAAAATGAATAGTTACGCCATTTATTCCAATTCTAAAACTTTTTGAGTATTCTCACGACGACGCTGTTCTTTCTTTTCAAACTCAGCTACACAGCTACCTTTATCAACCATTACACAGCTTAGATAATTGGTGATTTCGACCAATCCTGCGCGAAGTGCTTTACCGACAGGGGCTTTGGTTGTTTTTTGATTATCACCACCAATATTGATACCAGAAAAACATACCTTCGCCATTTTGTCAAAGTGCTAACAAAATATGGGTTTCGGACTATGGGTTCAAGGTTATATTCAAACTTTCGCTGTTTTAATTTTTGTATCCCCATACAGCACTTCCCGGTGTTATGAGGTACATATCTAGCGGGCAAGATGCCCGCACTACAAGAGTTTCATGATTCAACTTTGTACCTCATAAGAGCGGAAACCGCTGTATCCAGCAAACAAATCCTAAAACAAAATGAAGAAATCCACTCTTCAACTACCAGAACTATAGAATAATAGTAGTAGTCAGCAATACATAAAATCTATATTTACTGTCATCAAGACAACGGTTATCAGCAAATGAGTACAATTGAAGATATGGAAAAATATCTTGCCTAAATAGCTGTAAAGGCTGACAGGTTAAGAGATTTATTTTGAGTACAAAAAAGCTGCATCCCTAAGCCGAAAATACAAGTACCCTTGTAATCAAAAGCTAGTACCCCTACCCCAATAAAAAATGTAAATTTGTGTTACATAGGGGTTTAAACCTATTGAGTACAAGGGTAATAAATTTAATAAATCTAATCTGCATTGCTAATTTTTGCTGCTGGGGAGTCATCTGATATAAGCATGAAAACAGTCCCAGCTATTTTCACCTAACAGTACAAATGCACCAGTCATTAAACAGGATCAGTAAAACCGAGACTGTAAATAAAAAGCTCCGAAAAGATGGAAGTTCTCGACTTTTTTTAGCACCATTAATCAGTGATTTTCGGATTATTTTTGAGCGTGATCCAGCAGCACGTAATTGGTTAGAGGTTATATTTTGTTATCCGGGATTTCATGCTCTTTGTTTACATCGTCTTGCACATTGGTTACATATCCACAAGGTGAGTTTTATTCCCCGGTTGATTTCTCATTGGGGACGGTTTTTCACAGGTATTGAAATTCACCCAGGGGCAAAAATTGGTAAGGGTGTATTTATTGATCATGGCATGGGTGTTGTGATTGGTGAAACTGCTATTGTCGGAGACTATACACTCATTTATCAGGGTGTAACATTGGGAGGAACTGGCAAAGAAAGCGGTAAACGTCATCCAACTTTGGGTAATAATGTGATAGTTGGTGCGGGTGCGAAAGTATTAGGAAATATTCAAATTAGCGATCGCGTCCGCATCGGTGCAGGGTCAATTGTCTTGGGTGATGTGCCTCCAGATGCCACTGTAGTCGGCATTCCTGGACGGATTATTGCTCCTAAGTCTCATAATCGCATTTCTCCCTTAGAACATGGCAAATTACCCGATATAGAAGCAGGTATGATTCGTTCTTTACTCTTGCGGATTGAGCAATTAGAACAACAAGTCCAAACTCTCACCAATCATCACCAAGATGATCAATAACGTCAATTTCATAAATCTTGAATTACTAATGTCACACAATTGTAAGTTTTTAACTGTCGGTGAACAAGTTTTGCAGATTCCTTTAGGTGATAGATGGTGTATTTATCACCGTTTGCAAGAGTTGATGATTTCCTGTTCCTGTCCCCCGGATGGGTCTTTGCGCGTGCAAGTTAATAACCTCCAAGAAGCGATTCTTGTTCGCAGTACATTAATGCAATTTTTTGCTTCTCGTCATCAATTGGTGAAGTGGTTAGAGAATTGTTTGTGTAACGGTGTTGAGTAAAGATTGCTGGAAACAATCATGTTTTTTTGATTGGTATTACCAATTACCATTGATGATTTTGAGAATGTCTAATCAAAAGCATATCAAAGATTAATTCTTGATGCAAGTCTGATTTATCTCAAGTCATTATTCACTCACAAACTATCTTGCATATTCAAGATAATTCACATAAGCTAAGGTTCACCCAGTTTGCTAAAACTAAAAAAAATTAGTAATTGCTGATGGGAATAACTTGTACCTTATGTTGATTTCAATTGTCAATGTCCAATTATGGTGATTAATAGTATTGATAGAAAGTTACTGCAATTTCTTCAAAAAGAACTAGCACTTTCCCAGGCTGATATTGCGGTAGCAACGCGACATCCTGAGTTCAATCATGGACCCTTACCGATGCTGCTTTGGCAATATGGTTTAGTGGATTTACAACAACTAGACAGGATTTTTGATTGGCTGGCAGAACACCATGAATTAAGGTAGATGAAAAATTACCAGTACCGCAAGGCGGAATTAAAAATTAAAAATTAATAATTAAAAAAGCGGATCATACAAGCTTTTTAATGGTTTTTAATGGTTATCTTATTTCCGCCGCAGTGTAATAGTGAAACTATGAGGTGAAAATTATGATTACTAGCTTAATTGCTGGCATAAGTATGTTATTTTTTACAGGATTTACTAATATTTGTATGGGTTATTGGCTACTAACAAAATTCACAAATAATACCACGAAAAACATTGGATAAATTATACTTATTTTTTGTTTCTTGTCATACAGATGCAACAGCAATATTTGATTAATAATTAAGGATCGTAAATCATGAATCATGATTTATTCGCTCAATTAAGAATTTATTGCCCATCTACCACCATGAAAAATTGTAGCGAACAAGGATATTACAAAAAACTCCGCTAGAGGGACCTTGAAAATGTATCAAATCATGATTAATGATACGACATTACGTGATGGGGAACAGGCAGCAGGTGTTGCTTTTAACTTAGAAGAAAAAGTAGCGATCGCACAATTTCTCGATGCCATTGGTGTCCATGAATTAGAAGTAGGAATTCCGGCAATGGGAGAAGAAGAAATTCGCGCCATTGTTGCCATTCGTAACTTAGATTTACAAGCTAAATTATTAGGTTGGAATCGGGCTGTTATCTCAGATATTAAAGCTTCTATAGCCTGTGGACTCGAACGAGTACATATTGCTATTCCTGTGTCTGGAGTGCAAATTGCCGCTAAATTTCATGGGCAATGGCGAGTAAGTTTACAAAAACTAAAAGACTGTATTAGCTTCGCATTAGATCAAGGTCTTTGGGTATCAGTTGGTGGCGAAGATTCTTCTAGAGCCGACGAAAACTTTCTCCAAGATGTTGCCATGTTATCACAAGAATGGGGAGCATCTCGGTTTCGGTTTTGTGATACAGTTGGGGTACTTGATCCCTTCCGAACTCACCTTAAAGTTAAGCATTTAGTATCAACTCTATCAATTCCTGTTGAGATTCACACTCATAATGATTTTGGACTAGCAACTGCTAACGCTTTAGCCGGAATCAAAGCTGGTGCTGTATCTGTAAATACTACCGTTAATGGACTAGGAGAAAGAGCCGGAAATGCAGCTTTGGAAGAAGTAATTATGGCTCTAAAATGTATTTACGGTGTTGATTTGGGAATTCAGACTCAACACTTGTTAAAACTATCTCAATTAGTCGCTAAAGCTTCCGGCGCTAATGTTCAACCTTGGAAAGCAATTGTGGGTGAAAATACCTTTGCTCATGAGTCTGGTATTCATGCTCATGGTGTATTACAAAACCCAGTTACTTATGAACCTTATGCTCCTGAAGATGTAGGTTGGGAACGGCGTTTAGTCATAGGTAAACATTCTGGTCGGCATTCATTATCTAATCTATTAGAACAGCATGGCATCTTTCTCGATTCTCAAGAAACCCAAGCTGTTTTAGATGTAGTCCGTCAGCAATCAATCCTCAGAAAACGCAGTCTCACTACAGAAGAATTATTAAATTTAGTCAGCGAAAAAAGGTATTCCCATGCAACGTGATGAAATAGAACTGGACTCGCAACCCATTTTTGAAATTGGTCAAAAAGTTCGAGTTAAGAAACTAATCAAAAACGATGGAACTTTTCCAGGTAGAGAAATTGGGGAAGTTTTAGCCAAAATTGGTGATGTTGGTTATGTCTCCAGCATTGGTACATTTTTGCAAGCTTATTATATCTATGCTGTACATTTTTTGGAAACAGGGTACATCATCGGTTGTCGAAAAAGAGAACTAGAATCTGCTGAGGAAACACATGAAAGTAATGCTCCGAATGAATGATGCTGGTACTTTAGTTGTCTACGTCCCTAAAAAAGACTTAGAAGAAGAAGTAGTTAAAGAAACAGATGGTGCAGCAGGTAAAATTCTCACTTTAACTAATGGTTGGGAATTAGAATTTAGTGAATTTCCCGATAAAAGTCGTTTACCAGTAACAGTGGAAGCTAAACGTCTTTCTTAAAATTCCCATCAATACCAAGAAGGTAAAAGGTAAAATCTCTTTTCCCTCTTCCTTCTTTCTTCTTGCTTCTGACTACTGACTCCTGACTCCTGACTCCTAAGTTATTAAATTTTCTCTTGAAAAAATTGGGTTATCGCAAATGGGTGAAAAATATTTGGCTTTATCGGAATTGAATATTGAAGGACAGTTTTTAGGTTTTGCAGGTAAAAAAACCGAGAAATGTAAACATTTACAGTTAGCAATTCCTGGGGGAAATATCAAAATTAAAATTCCTAAAAATTTACGTTGTTCTATAGGTTTATCTTTAGTCCCTGGTGAGCAAATTCATATAGATGCTATTAGTAAATTAAACCCCCGTAACAGGAAATTAAAACTCGAAGCTTATCAAATTCAAGCAGTGGGTTTTTGTCTGATCAAAAATCCGCTTCCTCTTCCTCAACCTAAAGCCAAGATTATGGTATGTCAAAAATCTGGTTGTCTGAAACGGGGTGGAAAGGGGTTATTATCAGACTTAGAAAAAACTTTGGGCGATCGCGGTTTATCTGATAAAGTAACTATTGAACATACCGATTGTCAAAAACGCTGTAGCAGCGCCCCCAATTGTGTTTTAATGTTAGGTAAAAAACAATACAAAAAAGCTCATCCAGAAGCCATAGCGTCCTTGCTAGAGAATCATTTGAGTTAACTTGTCAATATATCTGATAAAATCGTTGCCAAAAGTACATCGCATTATCTCGTTCCCAGTCTCTGACTGGGAATGCTATAACAGAGGCTCTGCCTCTACTATTATTGAAGGCACAGAATCAGGATACCCAGGATTAAAGGATTTACAGGATAATTTTATTCACAATATTCTTAGCTATTAATACTTTGAGGATGAATAATCGTAATTTCTGGAACAGCTATAAAATCTTTGGGGTTTAAAGTTAAAATATGGCTGATATTATGAGCAAGCATCACGGCTAATATGTGTATATCGTGAGTGCGTTTACCAGAAATATTATATGTTGTCACCAAGTTCAACCAAATAGAAAATACATCTGGTATCTCTTCTAGTAAATCAAATTGATTTATTAGCATTTGTACTGCTTGAGTTGTTTGTTTTCCAGTCCATCCTAATCCATTAACATTAACAGGACGAGTAGCAACAACCCAAAATTCAATGATTACCTGAGAGGTAATAAAACATTGATGATTATTAGATATTAAATATTTAATTGTTTTATCAACTAAATGAAAATCTGGAGATGTTATATCTCTTGAACGTAACAGAATATTGGTATCTAATAAGTAATTACTCATCTTCCTCTATCATCATAAATGTTTTCTCGACGTAGTGCTTCATCAGGAAGATTAACAGAACTTTGAGGAGCTTTTTCTATCCACTCTTGCCAAAGTTTTAATCTTTCTTCAGAGGTTAAAGGCTTTTTAGTTTGTTTGTTGAAATCCTGATAAATCAGCCTTTCTTGGAAAAGTTGTTTTTCGTCGGGAGTTAATTTGGAAACAATTTCTACAAGGGAGTCAACAAGTTGTATATTCATAATTATTTATGTCATTTACTAGGTTATAGGCAATATTACACTGTATATCAATTATAAACCCTAAACTGTAAGAATCAGGATATCCAGGATTAAAGGATTTACAGGATGTTTATTGCAAAATTCTTTTAGTCCATTTTAACGGACTTTCGCTATAAGACTGGGAATAAATTCCCAGGCGGGTGATGATGCTTCATGAAGTATAATTTCTCTATCCTAATTATCAACAACTAATAAATAAGCAAAAAATTACATCCTGAAAATCCTCAAATCCTGGATATCCTGATTCTGACAAGATTAAAATTATGTAAACAACTAGCCAAATTACCAAAAAATCATCCCTTCTCCACCAAACCCTCCAAAACCTGCTGCAAATCACTCGTCAACTCAGCCACAGATTGTCTAGCAGCAACCCGACTACCTTTATAAACCGGATAACGTTCAGAAACAGAAATTGGTGTACCCACAGTTATCTTCACCTGCTGCTTACCCAATTGTGGACGATTTAAAGGAATATTCCCCTTAATTTTATTCACCATATCCCATAAAAGTAAAGTCATTTCTGCAAATCTTTCCACCGTTGGTTTTTCGCGGATATAAATCCCAGAAACAGCTACAAAACTCTCAACTAACCTCATGTGCCACATCCGAAAATATGCTTCCTCAGCAATTCTATCTCCCAAACTTTTATCAATAGATGATAATAATTTAATATCCTTAAAATCTTCCCTAAATATATAATTCCAACCTGCTTGTTCTACCCGTCTACATCTATCATTCCAATTTCCTCTAGATGGTAAATCAAAATATTGTTCAGCAATAAATAAAGCGATATTCATTACAGCTTGTAACCGATAAGCTAAAGCCTCATTTCTATCTGTAATTTCCTCATTAGTAATCTTTTCATCTGGCAATGTTTGATGATAAAATTTAGTATAAAATTGCTCCATTACCGATAATAAATGTTCAGCTAACCCTAATAATCGGGGATAAAGCGCAGCAAAAGAAGCCTCAGTTTTCTCTTGATTTACCAATAAACCACTAGCCGCTTCTAATTCAGTTAACAAATTTGCTATATTATCCCAAGGCTGATTAACATAACTATATTTAATGCCAATTGGTACAATTAAAACTTCCTCATCTCTTCCCGCTTTTTGTAAATCTTCCGCACACCAAAAACCCATCTGTGCGATACCCGGTTCTAAAGGACTAATAATCTCCGATAAACCATTTGTAGCACCTTCTGGCGCAGCAGCCATCGGAAACTGACCATTAGCATACAAATCCCGTGCGGAACGCAACCCAGTCCAATCGGCTTTACCGCGTTGAATCGGAGTTCCCCCCAAGTGAGAAATTACCCAACCCACGTGAGAACCAGCCCAAAGAGGAATTCCCCGATCATAGATAAAATGGGCATGAAGTGGATATTGTAGCCGTGTACCCCCAACTCGTGCTACTTTAGGCAAGATTTGGGACAATAAATAAGTTAAACAAAGAGGGTCTACTGTTTGAGGATGACGAAACGCCAACATAAACCGGATTTTACCATCCTGAAACCGTTGATAGCAATCCGCCAAAGTTTCAACGTTGTCTGCTTCAATGTTGCTAATCGGTGTTTTCCACCGAATCCAGTTAGGTAGCACTAGATGTACCAAATTTAACAACAAGGGGTTAAAAGCTGGCGGAATAAATTCTAAGGGTGGTTGTGCTTGATACATTGCTTCAGACAAGGTAGTTATCTCCTCAAGTTAGATGGAAAGAGTATTGTTTCGCGCAAAGACGCAAAGGAGCAAAGACGCAAAGAAATAGATGAATTCATTTTGTGGTTTAGGTTGTAAGTCCTGACTACAAAACTTTTTTGACTAGATGAAAATATTTTAGATGTAACTGATTTGAAAAATTAGCAAGTAAAGGTAAAAAGAATGCGATTATCACAAATGTTATTTGTTACACTACGGGATGATCCTGCTGATGCGGAAATCCCTAGTCATAAATTATTACTCCGTGCCGGATATATCCGTCGCATTGGTAGTGGGGTTTATGCTTATCTTCCCCTAATGTGGCGAGTTTTGCAAAAGGTTTCTCAAATTGTGCGCGAAGAAATGAATGCTACTGGCGCACAAGAATGTTTATTACCGCAGTTACAACCTGCGGAATTATGGCAAGAGTCGGGAAGATGGGATACTTATACTAAGGCTGAAGGAATTATGTTTTCTTTGGTTGATAGAAGAGAACAACAATTAGGATTAGGACCAACTCATGAGGAGGTAATTACTACTGTTGCCCGTGATATGATTCGTTCATATCGTCAATTACCTGTACATTTATATCAAATCCAAACTAAATTTCGTGATGAAATTCGTCCCCGGTTTGGTTTAATGCGCGGACGAGAATTTATTATGAAGGATGGTTATTCTTTTCATGCTGATGAGGAAAGTTTGCAGAAAACTTACCGGGAAATGTATACTGCTTATAGTAATATGTTGCGGCGTTCTGGTTTAGCTTTTCGGGCTGTGGAAGCTGATTCTGGGGCTAT
The DNA here is from genome assembly GCF_000312705.1 of Anabaena sp. 90. Classification (NCBI taxonomy): domain Bacteria; kingdom Bacillati; phylum Cyanobacteriota; class Cyanophyceae; order Nostocales; family Nostocaceae; genus Anabaena; species Anabaena sp. 90. The sequence continues at coordinate 959,142 of NC_019427.1, read as the reverse complement.
TGGTGGTTCTGGTTCGACAGAATTTATGGTCTTAGCAGATGCGGGAGAAGATGAGGTTCTCTATACTGAAGATGGTAAATATGCGGCTAACGTAGAAAAAGCAGTTTCTTTAGCAGCGGAAGCGGAAACTTCACCTTTTACAACTTACGAAAAACGGGAAACTCCGGGAATTGATACAATTGAAAAACTTTGTAATTTCCTCAAGTGTTCTCCTACCCAAATTGTCAAAAACGTTTTATATCAACTTGTCTATGATAACGGTTTAACTGTTTTGGTGTTGATAAATATTCGCGGAGATCAGGAAATCAATGAAGTTAAATTACAAAATGAATTAACTAAATTAGCTCCTCAATTTGGTGCTAAAACCATTCTGACTTTAACTGTACCCAATGCCGAAGCCCAAGAAACGTGGCAAGCTAAATCTTTACCTTTAGGTTATATCGCACCAGACATTGCTGATGATTATATTGCGGGAAGTAAACAGGTAAATTCTCAATTTGTGCGGTTGGTAGATCAAACTGCGGTGGAGTTAAAGAATTTTGTTACTGGTGCAAATGAAAGCGGTTTTCACGTAGTTGGCGCAAATTGGAATGAGCAATTTAAATTACCTGCTCTAACCGTAGATATTCGTAAGGCAAAATTAGGTGATCGCTCACTTCACGACTCAAGCCAAACCCTACAAACAGCTAGAGGCATCGAAGCCGGTCACATCTTCCAACTAGGGATAAAATACTCCCAAGCCATGGGTGCAACCTATACCAACGAACAAGGAGAAGAAAAGCCTTTAGTTATGGGTTGTTATGGTGTGGGTGTGTCTCGGTTAGCACAATCAGCCGTTGAACAATCCTATGATAAAGATGGCATAATTTGGCCAGTAGCGATCGCACCATATCACGCCATTATCACAATTCCTAACATTAAAGATGCCCAACAGATCGCCGTCGCCGAAAAACTTTACACAGAACTGAACAAAGCAGGGGTAGAAACGTTATTAGATGACAGAGATGAACGTGCAGGAGTTAAATTCAAAGATGCAGACTTAATCGGGATTCCCTTTAGAATAGTGACGGGAAGAGCGATTACAAATGGTAAAGTTGAAGTCGTAAAACGCGCAAATCGTGAATCTCAAGAAATTGTCATTGAGGAAGTCATCAATACATTGCAACAATGGATTAATGAGGCAATAGAACGTTAAAATTCAACTCTTGTGGGGTGGGCATACTATGGCTAACGCCACGCTGCGCTATCGACAAGCTCAGTACAAGTCTTGCCCGCCATCATCATAGATCATTTTCACTCAAACCGGCAATTTTTAAGTAAGTAGGCTGAGAAAAACCAAAATGTGTCAAGAAAAGTAAAATCGCCCAAAACTTCTTCACTCTTGCATGAGTGCCTCTTTCCTGTTTCCTTGCCATAACGACAATAATTTTTAACGCCAACCTACTTAATAGATTTAGGGTAGTATTAGATATACCTGTAAATACGCAATAAATGATCGGAAAAAACTTCTGTTTTTCCCTCCCCTACTCCCCCTGCCCCTCTTCTCCCCCTGCTTGCCTTTACCCGTCATTTTTGGATTGACAGACTACTATCATTGTTTCACCCTCGTAAATTGGCTAAGGTATTGCCTAAAAAAAATATTTTCCCAACCCCCTTGACAGGAAAAGAAAGGATTGCTATATTAGTTGAGTGCCGGAGAAAGAAAACAACTCACGGCAACTGAACCGAGAAAAAATAATACTTTGAAAGAATAGATTAAACCAATCCTCGTCGTCAAGATAATTGAAAGAGGATTCGAGATTTTAACTAATTTCGGAGCCGACAAACTCGAAAGAAACAAAATGGAGAGTTTGATCCTGGCTCAGGATGAACGCTGGCGGTATGCTTAACACATGCAAGTCGAACGGAATCTTTAGGGATTTAGTGGCGGACGGGTGAGTAACGCGTAAGAATCTACCTTCAGGTTGGGGACAACCACTGGAAACGGTGGCTAATACCGAATGTGCCGAGAGGTGAAAGGCTTGCTGCCTGAAGAAGAGCTTGCGTCTGATTAGCTAGTTGGTGGGGTAAGAGCCTACCAAGGCGACGATCAGTAGCTGGTCTGAGAGGATGATCAGCCACACTGGGACTGAGACACGGCCCAGACTCCTACGGGAGGCAGCAGTGGGGAATTTTCCGCAATGGGCGAAAGCCTGACGGAGCAATACCGCGTGAGGGAGGAAGGCTCTTGGGTTGTAAACCTCTTTTCTCAGGGAAGAAAAAAATGACGGTACCTGAGGAATAAGCATCGGCTAACTCCGTGCCAGCAGCCGCGGTAATACGGAGGATGCAAGCGTTATCCGGAATGATTGGGCGTAAAGGGTCCGCAGGTGGCATTGTATGTCTGCTGTTAAAGAGTTTGGCTCAACCAAATCAAAGCAGTGGAAACTACAAAGCTAGAGTATGGTCGGGGCAGAGGGAATTCCTGGTGTAGCGGTGAAATGCGTAGATATCAGGAAGAACACCGGTGGCGAAGGCGCTCTGCTAGGCCAAAACTGACACTGAGGGACGAAAGCTAGGGGAGCGAATGGGATTAGATACCCCAGTAGTCCTAGCCGTAAACGATGGATACTAGGTGTAGCTCGTATCGACCCGAGCTGTACCGTAGCTAACGCGTTAAGTATCCCGCCTGGGGAGTACGCAGGCAACTGTGAAACTCAAAGGAATTGACGGGGGCCCGCACAAGCGGTGGAGTATGTGGTTTAATTCGATGCAACGCGAAGAACCTTACCAAGGCTTGACATGTCACGAATCCCGGCGAAAATTGGGAGTGCCTTAGGGAGCGTGAACACAGGTGGTGCATGGCTGTCGTCAGCTCGTGTCGTGAGATGTTGGGTTAAGTCCCGCAACGAGCGCAACCCTCGTTTTTAGTTGCCAGCATTAAGTTGGGCACTCTAGAGAGACTGCCGGTGACAAACCGGAGGAAGGTGGGGATGACGTCAAGTCAGCATGCCCCTTACGTCTTGGGCTACACACGTACTACAATGCTCCGGACAAAGGGCAGCTACACAGCGATGTGATGCGAATCTCATAAACCGGAGCTCAGTTCAGATCGAAGGCTGCAACTCGCCTTCGTGAAGGAGGAATCGCTAGTAATTGCAGGTCAGCATACTGCAGTGAATTCGTTCCCGGGCCTTGTACACACCGCCCGTCACACCATGGAAGTTGGTCACGCCCGAAGTCGTTACCCCAACCTTTTGGAGGGGGATGCCTAAGGTAGGACTGATGACTGGGGTGAAGTCGTAACAAGGTAGCCGTACCGGAAGGTGTGGCTGGATCACCTCCTTTTAGGGAGACCTAATCCATTTAGAATTTCGACAGCAATGAAAATTGCTAATAGAGCCTAAATTGGTCTAACCTAGGTCGGTCGAGATTGGGATAAATCTTTCAAAGTATTATTTGCCTTAGTTTAAAAACACAAATCAAAGTCAGCACCTAACAATAATAGTTAGACTGCTGGGTTAAATTCCAGCCAGAACCTTGAAAACTGCATAAGAGAACGAGAATTAGCAGCGCAGACGTGAAACATGAGAATGTTTCATCAAAGCAGACAAAAAGAAATGTGGTCAAGTTAATAAGGGCTAATGGTGGATACCTAGGCACACAGAGGCGATGAAGGACGTGGTTACCGACGAAATGTTCCGGGGAGTTGGAAGCAAACTTTGAGCCGGAAATGTCCGAATGGGGCAACCCTATGTACTACCTGTTGAATATATAGACAGGAAAGAGCCAACCCAGCGAACTGAAACATCTTAGTAGCTGGAGGAAGAGAAATCAAACTAGAGATTCCCTCAGTAGTGGTGAGCGAAAGGGGAAGAGCCTAAACCAGAGGATTTATCTTCTGGGGTCGTGGGACAGCGAGATCGAATCTAGAGACTAAACGAAACAGCTAAATACTGTACCAGAGGGGGTGAAAGTCCCGTAGTTGAAAGTCAAAGGATAGTAGCTGAATCCCGAGTAGCATGGAGCACGAGGAATTCCATGTGAATCAGCGAGGACCACCTCGTAAGGCTAAATACTACTGTGTGACCGATAGTGAACAAGTACCGCGAGGGAAAGGTGAAAAGAACCCCGGAAGGGGAGTGAAATAGAACATGAAACCATAAGCTTACAAGCAGTGGGAGTCCGATTTAACGGATGACCGCGTGCCTGTTGAAGAATGAGCCGGCGACTTATAGGCACTGGTAGGTTAAAGCGAGAATGCTGGAGCCAAAGGGAAACCGAGTCTGAACAGGGCGATAAATCAGTGTTTATAGACCCGAACCCTGGTGATCTAACCATGTCCAGGATGAAGCTTGGGTAACACCAAGTGGAGGTCCGAACCGACTGATGTTGAAAAATCAGCGGATGAGGTGTGGTTAGGGGTGAAATACCAATCGAACCAGGAGCTAGCTGGTTCTCCCCGAAATGTGTTGAGGCGCAGCGGTAATGGTTAAATTTGGGGGGTAAAGCACTGTTTCGGTGCGGGCTGGGAGACCGGTACCAAATCGAGACAAACTCAGAATACCCAGAAGAAGACATTGCCAGTGAGACAGTGGGGGATAAGCTTCATTGTCAAGAGGGAAACAGCCCAGACCACCAGCTAAGGTCCCCAAATCATCGCTAAGTGATAAAGGAGGTGAGATTGCCTAGACAACTAGGAGGTTTGCCTAGAAGCAGCCACCCTTGAAAGAGTGCGTAATAGCTCACTAGTCAAGCGATCTTGCGCCGAAAATGAACGGGGCTAAGCGATGTACCGAAGCTGTGGGATTGATATTAAATTATTAATCGGTAGGGGAGCGTTCCGTCGTAGGTTGAAGCAGTAGCGGCGAGCAGCTGTGGACGAAACGGAAGTGAGAATGTCGGCTTGAGTAGCGCAAATGTATGTGAGAATCATACACCCCGAAACCCTAAGGGTTCCAGAGCCAGGTTCGTCCACTCTGGGTTAGTCGGGACCTAAGGCGAGGCCGAAGGGCGTAGTCGATGGACAAAGTGTCAATAGTCACTTACTGTTCTGTGGGAGCATAGAGAGGGACGCATCAAAGATAGCCATACCCTGATTGGTTTGGGAGGAGTTTACGAACTCCGAGTGGTGAAGGATAGTGCCAAGAAAAGCTCGCTATGTGATGAAGATAGAACACCCGTACCCGAAACCGACACAGGTAGGGAGGTTGAGAATACCAAGGGGCGCGAGATAACTCTCTCTAAGGAACTCGGCAAAATGGCCCCGTAACTTCGGGAGAAGGGGTGCCCACCTCAGACGTGGGTCGCAGTGAAGAGATCCAGGCGACTGTTTACCAAAAACACAGGTCTCCGCCAACTCGTAAGAGGACGTATGGGGGCTGACGCCTGCCCAGTGCCGGAAGGTTAAGGAAGCTGGTCAGCGAAAGTAAAGCTGGCGACTGAAGCCCCGGTGAACGGCGGCCGTAACTATAACGGTCCTAAGGTAGCGAAATTCCTTGTCGGGTAAGTTCCGACCCGCACGAAAGGCGTAACGATCTGGATGGTGTCTCAGAGAGAGACTCGGCGAAATAGGAATGTCTGTGAAGATACGGACTGCCTGCACCTGGACAGAAAGACCCTATGAAGCTTTACTGTAGCCTGGAATTGTGTTCGGGCTTCGCTTGCGCAGGATAGGTGGGAAGCGGTGAACTATTCCTTTTGGGGAATAGGGAGCTAACGGTGAGATACCACTCTGGCGAAGCTAGAATTCTAACCCACGACCGTAAGCCGGTTGGGGAACAGTTTCAGGTGGGCAGTTTGACTGGGGCGGTCGCCTCCTAAAAAGTAACGGAGGCGCGCAAAGGTTCCCTCAGCACGCTTGGAAACCGTGCGACGAGTGTAAAAGCAAAAGGGAGCTTGACTGCAAGACTGACAAGTCGAGCAGGTACGAAAGTAGGCTTTAGTGATCCGACGGCGCAGAGTGGAATGGCCGTCGCTCAACGGATAAAAGTTACTCTAGGGATAACAGGCTGATCTCCCCCAAGAGTCCACATCGACGGGGAGGTTTGGCACCTCGATGTCGGCTCATCGCAACCTGGGGCGGAAGTACGTCCCAAGGGTTGGGCTGTTCGCCCATTAAAGCGGTACGTGAGCTGGGTTCAGAACGTCGTGAGACAGTTCGGTCCATATCCGGTGCAGGCGCAAGAGTATTGAGAGGAGTCCTCCTTAGTACGAGAGGACCGGGAGGAACGCACCGCTGGTGTACCAGTTATTGTACCAACAGTAAACGCTGGGTAGCCAAGTGCGGAGAGGATAACCGCTGAAAGCATCTAAGTGGGAAGCCCACCTCAAGATGAGTACTCTCACTACAATTTGTAGGTAAGGTCACGGGCAGAACACCCGTTAATAGGCTCTAAGTGGAAGTGCAGTAATGTATGAAGCTGAGGAGTACTAATAGACCGAGGGCTTGACCTCTAATTCAATTAAAAATTGATAATTAAAAATTAAAAATGAAGGTTTTTGGTGGTTAATTATCACTGCTGATTCTCGTTCTTTTTGCAGTCTTCAGGGTTGTGAATACCCTAAGTTAAAAATCGGTAATTAATTTTTAATTCTGAATTTTTAATTTTTAATTGTTTCCTGGTGTCTATGGCGCGGTGGAACCACACTGATCCCTTCCCGAACTCAGAGGTGAAACGCTGCTGCGGCGACGATAGTTGAGGGGTAGCCCTCCGTGAAAATAGCTCGATGCCAGGTTTATTATTTAACAACAATGCCCCTTCTATTCTTTTAGAGGGGGTTTTGTTTTTGGGTTTAATTTTTTAGCGTTTATCTCCAGGTGTGTCAAAAAGTTAATTTAACAATTGCATTATGATTAGACAAATGTAATACTACTGTAAGTAAGCAGTATCAAAGGGGTTCTGTTATGGCTAATTGTCCTAATTGTGGTTCTGGTCACATCCAACTTAAACAGGAAACTGATGTAAATTGGGGAAATGCCATAGTCGGATATGCTTTATTTGGTGTTGTAGGTGCGGCAGTTGGGGCTGTTACAGGTGAAGATAGAAATGTCAATGCTTGTCTAGATTGTGGAACATCTTGGAAAGCTGAAGATTTATTTAGGCTTCTGCAAATTATTAAAGATTGCACAGGTGCAAAACTAAATTTAGCCCTATACCGTGACCGTGTATACCTGAATAAATTCATTTCTGAACTGAGTAGTTATTTAAAATCAATACCAGAGATAGAAGGAAAAGCTGATCAACTTATTGCTGATGCAACAGAACAAGGAAAAAAGAGAAAAGAAAATAATGATGCAAAATGGGGGTGCGGTTGTCTTGCTATTGGCTTAATATTAATAATTACTGTTTTTCAGGTTCCATTTTTTGCATTTCTGATTTTTTTGTTTGGACTTTTTTATGCAAAACTTCTGATGGACAATGAGAAACCTATTAAAGAAGAAAATGATAAACTAATTCAAAATGCTAAAAATGAAGCAGTGATCATGAAGCGTGAAGCTGAAAAAAGACTTAATGCAAAAATAAAAAGTTTTATGGATAATAATCCCTTCTAACTCAATATTCAGACAAAAAAATTATGAACAACAAAATATCCAACTTCTGACAGTATGCTGGTTTTTGCGGGCATTGCCCACCCTACACTACTTTTTATTGATATATCTTCAATCAATTAGATAAGTCCTAGTTACCTGCTATGCAATATCGTCGTTTTGGTAAAACTAATTTACATCTTTCTGTTTTTTCCTTGGGAACAATGCGCTATTTAACTGATAGTGAAAATGTCCAACAGACCATTGAAAAAGCTTTATCTTTAGGAATTAATCATTTAGAAACAGCTAGAGGTTATGGTGATAGTGAAGCATATTTGGGTAAAGCTATAAAAGCTGGTTTATCAGTACCCCGTAATCAAATTTATATTACTACTAAAATTCTCCCAACACCAGATGCTGACACTATGCGTCGGTATATTGATGAATCTTTAAATCGCTTGAATTTAGATTATCTGGATTGTTTAGGAATTCATGGATTAAATACTTGGCAACATTTAGAATGGGTACAATCTAAAAACGGTTGTATGCAAGCAGTAGAGGAAGCTCTAAATGATGGAAGAGTGCGACATATTGGTTTTTCTACTCACGGATCATTAGATATAATTTTAGCAGCTATAAATACAGATTTATTTGAATTTGTTAATCTCCATTATTACTATTTTTTCCAACATAATGCCCCCGCGATTCAGTTAGCGACAGAGAAAGATATGGGCGTTTTTATTATTTCTCCTGCTGATAAAGGCGGAAAATTATATACTCCACCCCAAACATTAAAAGAAATCTGTTATCCATTCACACCATTAGATTTAAATTATCGTTTTCTGCTAAGTGATAACCGCATTAATACTTTGAGTATAGGACCAGCAAAACCGGAAGAGTTAGTAATATCTCCAGAACTTTTTGATCATAATAACGAATTAACAAAAGCCGAAATTGCTATTTTTGAAAAATTAGAACATCAGCAAAATCATGTTTTACTAACTGATAAATGTAGTCAATGTTATGCTTGTTTACCTTGTCCCGAAAATATTCATATTCCCGAAGTTTTAAGATTACGAAATTTAGCCCTAGCTTATGATATGAAAGATTATGGAGAATACCGTTATGGAATGTTTGAAAATGCTGGTCATTGGTTTCCAGGGATGAAAGCTAACCGTTGTACAGAATGTGGTGATTGTTTGCCCAAATGTCCAGAAAATTTAGATATTCCCACTTTGCTAAAAGATACCCATGAAAGATTGCAGGGGAAAGCAGGAAGAAGATTATGGGGATAAATCCAAAATCTAAAATCTAAAGTTATTTAACTTTTACTTCTTCAACTTCTGCTAATGTTTCCATAGTTAGCGGTGTAGACTGACTAGCACCAGAAAGAAGTTTTAAAAGATTAGGACGGGAATCATATAATAGATAGATAATGCGATCGCCTATTTCCCATTCTTGAGTAGCCGACATTACCTGTAAACGTTCTTGTCTTTCTAACAACAGTGGTACTAAAATCCCATCTCGAATTTTTTCTTGTATATGTTCTTGTTGAGAGTCAAATTCTGCCGCATTTAATGTAGTTGTTCCCAATTTCACCTGTCCATTCATCAAATATTCATTCCAAGTTTTTACTGGTAAATCAGAAACAAAAGCTTGATCAACTTTACTATTCTCCGAAGGAGATCCTTGAGGATGTCGGGGGAATATAGCTAAAACACGGGGAGGATTAAATTCCTCAGCAGCCCGTTGAGCTAAAACAAAATTCACTTCACCATTACTGGTAATGGCTAAAAAAGTCCCCATCGAACCAATACCAGCTTCTTCCAGTATTTCCCCATCTAAAGCACTACTAGCAATCACTCGGAGATTTTGGGCTTCAGCTTGGGCTAACCGTTCCGGGTCAGTATCAATCATCACTACACTTTCTCCCCGTTCTTGAAAAAAGCGGGCAATTAATAGACCCAAGGGATTACAACCCACAATTACCGCCCCAGTTGCATCTTTAGAGGTAATTCGTAACCATTTAACCAACCAGCCAGCGGTTAAACCTTGGCAAAAAACCGTCATGATAATTGTCAAAAAGACTAAAGCTTTAATCGAATCACCACCATTAACGCCCCTCTGCGTCAGTAAAATCGCAAATAAAGACGCTACAGAGGCGGAAACTATGCCTCTGGGTGCAACCCAACTTAAAAATAGTTTCTGTCGCCAATTTAGATCACTATTCCAAGTACACAAAATAATGTTAATGGGGCGAACAACAAACATTAACACCAAAACGGTGAATAAACTCCCCCAACCTAAAGCGAAGACACTGGCAATAGATAAATCAGCCGCTAGGAGGATGAATAATACAGAAACGCTGAGAATTGTCAGTTGATTTTTAAAGCTTCGCAATAAACGCTCTTCGGGAACTGAAGAGTTAGCAAACACCGCACCTGCTACTACTGTGGTCATAATTCCCGATTCGGAGCGAATCATTTGCGCTAGGGCAAACAACACCCATAAAACTGCCAGTACAACCAGATTTTTCAGTTCAAAGGAAATGAAATTGGCGCGTTTAAACATCCAACTCATTAAATATCCACCAACGCCACCAATGCCCGCACCCACAGCGAAACGTAAAATTAGACCAATAATGGCATTAATGGGGTCTGTATCACCGTTTAAAATCGTATCCAGGACAACGTAAGCCAGGATAGCTCCCACTGGATCTATTAAAACTCCTTCTCCTTCTAATAGCGTTGCTACTTGTCTATCTACGTTAATTTGTTGAATTAATGGACCAATTACGGTCGGTCCGGTGACAACAACAATGGACGCATAAAGAACTGCTATATTCCACGGAAATTCGCCTAGCCAGTGGGCGGCAAGACTTCCCCCTAGTAGGGTGATCAGGGTTCCCAGGGTGACGAGTAACTGGAGACTGAGGGAAACTTTGCCCAACTCCTGCCGATCTAATTTGAGTCCACCTTCAAACAAAATGATTGCTGTTGCTAGGGAAACAATCACTTCCAATCCTGTGCCTAGTAAATGCGGTTGTAATATTCCCAGCCCGTCTTTACCTAAAAGGATGCCTAAGAGGAGTAGTAACACGATGCTAGGTAATTTGAAATATGCAGCCATTACCTGGGCGCTAATGCCTGCAAAAACAGTGATCACCATCTGGAGGGTGATTTCAAAAGGTGCTTCCATATTGTAGATTTTGAGCCATTGATTTCAAAATCCTCTCTAAAGAATCATAAATATTAACTTTACAGAAATATCCGGTAAGCGTAAAGCTCAGGGGCTAAAGCCTTGAGATATAAGCGACGCGGGCAAGATGCCCGCACTACCAAAAACCCGTCAAAATAAATTTGACAGACTACTAGAAATTTCTCAAGAATTTATTTTTCTTGGCAAAAGGACAGGGTTAATAGTCCAGAAATATTCCCCCTGCTCCTTACTTTGTGGCTTTTTCACCTCCTCTAAAAAAATCTTTCCAAAACCTCTTGACATTCTCAAAAAAACTCGCTATATTGTTAAAAGTGAAGAGAAACAAGCCCCCATCGTCTAGAGGCCTAGGACACCTCCCTTTCACGGAGGTAACAGGGATTCGAATTCCCTTGGGGGTATTATAAAAGGGATAGAGAAAGAATTTTTCTTTTTCTATCCCTTTGATGTTTTTATGATTCCTGTGTCGGAATATTTACAAGATTTAATTTTGTTATTAGGTAGGGGTTTAGCAGTGCTAAACCCTTAGAAATCCAGGTTTTTTGTAATCTGGCAAAAGTCCATTTCCCAACCGTGTTTAGTATGGACTATTGTATTAATTGCTTGTATATACCACAGGCTAATTGCTACACGATTAGTTTACAAGTCTTCATTGAGACGGTGTTTAATAATTTATACTATGCAGTGTAATTATTCAGGAGCTAGGAAAGAAATAGCCAACAATTACCGCTATATTATAAACAATTAATCATGGAAACATCAAATTTTGTTTATATTTATGATGGCAAAGTCTAAAAAGTTTCGTTGGCAAAAAACTAAATATTCTACCTTAGCCCGAAAAATAGACATTTTCAGGGCTGCGGCTAAATTTATGTTATTTCTGTGGTGGGATAGTATTTTTCCTCAAGATTCTTTAGAACATAAGAAAAACCGCGCTACTTGGTTTGTGAATACTTTAATTGATTTAGGTGCTACTTTTATTAAAATTGGTCAAACTTTGTCAACTCGTGCCGATTTATTGCCTCTAGAATATATAGAAGCTTTGGGAACTTTACAGGATCAAGTTCCGGCTTTTAGTAGTCAAGAGGCAATTAAGATGATTGAATTAGAATTAGGTAAACCTCTACAATTTATCTATAAAGAATTTGATTTTAATCCTTTGGCTGCTGCTAGTTTAGGTCAAGTTCATAAGGCTACATTATACTCTAACGAAGAGGTGGTTGTTAAAGTTCAACGTCCGGGTTTAGAGGCTTTATTTAATTTAGATTTTAAAATATTATTACAGTTAATTAAGTTTTGCAATAAATATTTGGCTGGGGTAAGAAAGTATAATTTACAATCAATTTATAATGAATTTTTTGATTTGCTGTTTCAAGAAATTGATTATATTCAAGAGGGTAAAAATTCTGATAAATTCAGAGATAATTTTCATGGATATCCGCGAGTTATTGTCCCTAAAGTCTATTGGCAATATACAACAACGAAGATATTAACTTTAGAATATAAACCGGGAATTAAAATTAATGATAAAGCGGCTTTGGAAGCCTGCGGAATTAATATTCATCAGGTAAATGAAACGGGGATTTGTTGTTATTTAAAGCAACTATTACAAGATGGTTTTTTCCAAGTTGATCCCCATCCAGGGAATATGGCAGTCAATCCAGATGGTAGTATTATCTTCTATGATTTTGGCATGATGGCAGAAATCGGAATTTTGGATAAAGATCAAATGATTAAAACCTTTTTTGCTATTTTAAAAAAGGATAGCAATGAAGTGGTAAATACTTTAATGAGTATGGGATTACTTGAACCTGTCCCAGATATGACTCCAGTAAAAAGATTAGTCACATTTTTATTAGATAAATTCACCGATAAACCTTTAGATGTTAAAGCATTGGGTGAGGTAAAAATTGAACTTTATGAAATGTTTGAACAGCAACCATTTCGCTTACCTGCTCAAATGACATTTATTTTAAAAGCTATAACTACATTAGATGGTATTGCCAGGACTTTAGAGCCTCAATATAATCCTACAGTATTATCCCAGGCATTTATCAAAAGTCTGGCAGTCACAAAAAGTAAAGGAAGTACAATCGCTCAATTAAGCCATCAAGCTAGGGATTTTATTCAATATCAACTGACAAAACCGAATAAAACCGAAGTTTTAGTTAAGAAATTAGAGGAAAGAATTGAAAGAGGAGAGTTACAATTAAGAGTTAAAAATGTTGAAAGCGATCGCATCTTAGGACAAATTTATCTAGCCATCAAAACCTTAATTTATGCTTGTTTAACAGGATTTAGTCTATTGACGGGGTTAATCTTAATCATCTCTAAGTATCATAATTGGGCGATCGCAATTTTTTGTGTATGTGCTTTTTGTCTATATTTATTAGTTAAATCGTTAATGAAATTAGCAGTGATAGAGAAAATAGAAAAAATGGGCAAAAAGTAGCTAAGTAAGGATTCAGGTCTAACGTCTTCCGTAATTCCTCTATAATTAACCCGGAAATCTCAGGCTTTGCATCCGAATTAACACGGGAAACCTGAATTAATCCAGGAAATTGTCTTAAATAAATCTAAAAATTAGTATTTTACCCAGTTACTAAGGTAGCGTCTGGGTAAAATTAACTAAAATTACCGACTAATCAACCAAACTCTCAAGACTCAGAGGAACCATATCACCATTCCTCGTCAGTCCCAATAACATTGACTGTTGTGATGCAATTAATTTACCTGTGAGGACACAACGCTCATCTTGTTGGGCTACAGCAGCAATACTAGCACGAATATCAGATTTAGAAAAACGCGGTTTCCACTCACCTGATTTTTGCTGGATATAATTCCAGAGAATATCTCGAATTAGAGACTGATATCCCTGATTACCAGCGATATCTTTAAGTTTCTCCTTGAGTTTCCGTTCTAGACGAATACTAGTAACTTCCATATCAGTTGTTGGGGTGCGTGTAATGGTCTGCATGATTTTTTCTCCTTATAGGTATAGACAGGATAGTAATACAAGTGTAGTATGTTTAAAGGAATGTTCAATAGGTGAAATTTTCTGTGAAATCCATTTATCCCATCTCTACCTCTTCACAAGCAACCAAACGCCTCGGCAGTTGGGAATTTGCTGCTGCGGACGTGGAGAATTTATTTATGGGCAAGGATAGCCAACATCAAGGGCAAAGAACAAAAGGCAATTATGATTTTAAATATCCCAGCATGAATTTGCTGAATACAAAACCACAAATAGAGATCAAACGCGGGAGGTACAGGTAAAGAAATGCTGTACCAAAATAAGACAAAACCATCAGGTCAATTGTTAACCCCCGCAGCGTCTAAGACAGAAGCGGGGGTTTTTTTATAAGGAGTTAGGCTGTGACAAGCGCAATCCAAGTATTAGAGCAATCTGTAGTCGTGTTTTCCCAGAATTACTTACCACTGTGTCGGATAAATATCAAGCGGGCGATAGTGTTGCTAGTCAGCAATAAAGCCGAACCATTAGAATTTTCGACAGAAGACGGTTGGTTAATTCACTCATCTCGATTTGTGCTGTCTGTACCCAAGCACATCCGCTTAACAATTGCTGCTACGGAACGAATGTGGAAAATTCCGCCAGTCAATCGTCGGGAGGTTTTACGACGAGATCATAGCAGTTGTCAATATTGCGGTACTAACAAACATCTCACCCTAGATCATGTTATCCCCCGATCTAAAGGTGGCCGACATACTTGGGATAACGTAGTCATAGCCTGCGAAAAATGTAACTCTCGCAAAGGCAATAAAACACCCACTGAAGCTGGAATGCCTTTGCGGAAATTACCGAAAGCACCTATTCACCCAACGGTGATATTTGCTGAGAAGTTTTGGAATGATATGCAAGCAAACCTGGAATAACAGGAGAGCAAAAGGAATGCTGAAATTAACTTACACCGAAAACTGTTTTTATTTAGAGTGTCTCACTCAATCTCTTGAGGAATGGGTAGCCCAAAGAGTGATTTTGGCACTGCGTGTCAGTCAAACTTTGCGGATTGAACCCACCACAGCTTCCTTTATGCTACCTCTTGATTTGCCAGGAGTAGAAAGACTAAAAGCCGAAGTAAATCGCCATGATAGTGAAATTATGGGCTTATCTAACTGTGATCCTGAATACTTAGAAGTTACCCTCGATGGTTCTTGGTTATCTGATGGTAATCATGATGCTGTCGGTGTATTTGTCACCACTATGAGCTATAGCACGGAGTTTTTTTTGTATAAACTTTGGCAAGAGTCTCAAATTTGTGCTTCTGTCGTCACTGAGTAAGGATGATCATGGCTGCATTTCTAAAAGTTCAGGAACTGTAACAAATCGGTAGCCTTGCTGTTTGAGTCCGCTGACGATTGCCGGCAAGGCTTTGACTGTTCTTTCCCGATTTCCGCCACCATCGTGCATTAACACAATAGAACCGGGTTTAGCATCTCTGATCACATTTTTCACAAATACTTGATATTTTGCCCGCGGATCGGTGTCTGCTGAAGTCACTGACCACATAACAACGGAGTTTTTCTGACTTTTAGCATAAGCAGCTAATCCGTTGTTTAAATAGCCTCCAGGGGGACGGAAAAATGATGTTTTGACACCTGTTGTTTTATAAATAAGGTCATTTGTTTTTTCAATTTCACTTTTAGCTGTGGCTTCATCCATCTTTCGATACCAATGATGCCAAGTATGATTACCAATAGCATGGCCTTCAGCTACAACTCGTTTAGCAATTTCGGGATTTTCTTGTAAGGCACTTCCTACCCAAAAGAATGTAGCTTTTACATGATTTCGTTTGAGGATATCTAACATTTCTGCGGTGGTTTTTGGCCAGGGACCATCATCAATAGTTAAAGCAATTACTTTCTCTTTATTGCTGGGTTCAACTTTATAGATAGTTTTTGCTTGATATTTAGCTGGGACAGTAAAATCTAGGTTTTCAACTTTAGTTAGTAGTTGTGATTTGGGATTAATTTGATTAGTCGGAATGGCAACTTTTAAGGGTTCGCTATTGGTTTTTAATTGGCGTGGATTTGGGATGTTAGTACAAGCTGTAAAAGACAATGCTATTGCGGCAATAGCAATTACTTTTAGTCTTTTATTGTGGTTATTTGTGGGAAAGGAATTATAATTTTTGGGCATAAAGTTCTGTGATATATTCTCCAGGTTGGGAAATTGAAATCTTCCAAAATTAATAAAAAACTTAGTTGGGTAAGGATTTGACTAAATCGGCAGTTAGAAACTGCATTTACAAAAGTCATCAAAAGCGGGGTTTCGCAACTTCTAGGATTTTTTTATTGGGATGAGATTTATCTATTGAATATTACAGCCAATTCTCTCTAAAGATTGATTAAGAAAATATTTAATTCAATTAGTATTTATAGGCACAGTCAATCATCACAGTAAAATGAGTGGACAAATGTCAGAAACATATCAAGCAGAGCGTACCATCTCATCTATATTTAAAGAACAGAAACAAATTGATGATGTAATTCATCGGTTACTAGATAGAGGCGTTTCCAGCGATTATATATCCGTTTTGGGCAGAAATTTTCAATCAGAAACCAGAATTGCTGGCTTTATTACTAAGCGGGATGTAATTTTGGGAGGATTAAGAACTGGGGCGATTTTTGGTTCTTTATTTGGTTCTTTCCTTAGTTTATTAACTGGGGTCGGTGTATTATTTATTCCCTTTGTTGGTCCAATTGTGGCAGCAGGTCCGATTGGAGCGATATTATTAGGGGCCGCAAGTGGAGCGCTCGCTGGTAGTGCTGGGGCAGGTTTGGTATCAGTTCTTACTGCCTTGGGGATGTCAGAAGACAAAGCTACGGTTTATCAAACCCGCTTAGAAGCTGGTGAATTTTTATTAATGATCGAAGTCCCGATCAATCGGAGTGGCGAATTTCAATTACTATTGGAAAGTTCAGGTGGTGAAGAAATTAATATCATTGGCAAAACACTACCTCATCCTTGTCCTGGAAAATGCAAAAATTCAGATGATTTATCTCCTGAAGTTCGCACCCATCTTTCACCAGAAGCTCAGAATATATTCATTGAACGCTATAATACTGCACTGAATGATAATATGGACAAGCTTACATCTGAACAAATGGCTTGGGATGAAGTTCATAAGCGATTTGATGAAGATGAAAATGGCGTTTGGTCAAAAGTTAAAGTTTTGCGATAGGATGTTCTTCTAAGAGAATTCCACAAAAAAGATGATCCAATTTTGTGGGATGGGCATCTTGCCCGTCCTTGTGTTGTTAGCGGGCAAGATGCCCGCACCACAAGAGATTTTGGGATATTTTTTTAATTGGAAGTCTCTAATTAGAAGTTCCTAAAATCTTTAAATACAAAAACGCACCAAATCAAAAGACTTGGTGCATTTTCGATTAATTTTTAGATGGGAGCGGGGGGGCTCGAACCCCCACGACCGTTTAAGGTCAACGGATTTTAAGTCCGTAGCGTCTACCATTCCGCCACGCTCCCGTAAGGTTATTTACTGTTTTTGAGGCAGTATTCACCCGCTTGTCTGTTATACCACTAATTGCTTTTTTTTGGCAAGTAGATTTTAAAATTTTATTTGCTAACGCTAATATTTGACATTTAGCACTGAAACAAAATTTTAAGTTAGCCATTTAGCTCACGCTTGATGACTGGAAAACACTATATCACAAGTTTCGATTTTTGGGCAATTTATTTTTGGGGGATGGAAAATAACAGAATTACCGATTTCCTCAAACCAGCCATTGGGCATATCATGGGAAGTGAATGCACCAAATATAGTTCAAATTGCGGTAAGGAATATGGTTGTAGCACTACTGTATCTGAGTTTGGCTGGCGCTTATTTGCTGGTAATCCCCATTGCTGTCTTTTTCTACTTGAGTTTAAGATGGTATACCTGTGGTTCTGTGGAACGGGTGTTTATGTACTTTTTAGTGTTCTTTTTCTTTCCAGGGGTTGCTAGTTCTCTCCCCGTTTGTGAATTTGAACCCCCGTCCGCGAAAAATTGCTTAAATTAAGATTGGTAGGTCATAATTCTCATGCGACGTATTGACGCGATTGGTATTGGCTTCGGCGTTTTTGTCGCCGGTGGCTTGGCTTATGTGGGTTTGCAAGTAGTAGGTTTAGATAGTCAGAATGCTGGTATCTGGAGTCAAGTTTTCTTGATTGCTGGCTTAATTGGCTGGTTATGCACCTATCTTTTCCGCGCGATGGGGAATAAAATGACCTACCATCAACAACGGGAAGCTTATGAAACGGCTTTTTTGCAAAAGCGTCTGGATGAACTTTCTCCGGAAGAATTAGCTAAACTGCAAGCGAAGATTGAAGAGGAAAAAGAATCTCAGGTTTAGGGTTATTATTGTTCAGTGGTTTGTTGACAAATGACCACTGACCACTAACTACTGACTAGGTGAAATGACTGCTATTTCTCGTTGCTTTGAAAATTTGAGACGGAATCAAGAGTGCGCGTTGATTCCCTTTATTACGGCTGGTGATCCAGATTTAGAAACTACTGCTAAGGCTTTGCAGGTTCTCGATAATTCTGGGGCTGATATTATTGAGTTGGGTGTCCCCTATTCTGATCCTTTGGCTGATGGTCCGGTGATTCAGGCTGCGGCTACTCGCGCTTTGGCACGGGGGACCACTTTAGAGCAGGTGTTAGAGATGCTCAAGGGGATTAGTCCGAGTTTGCGATCGCCAATTATTTTATTTACCTATTACAATCCGATTTTATATCGAGGTGTTGATAAGTTCTTGGGGCAAATTAAAGATGCTGGGGTAGCAGGTTTAGTTGTGCCTGATTTGCCTTTGGAAGAGTCAGCAGGACTCATTAAACCAGCGGCGGAGATGGGAATAGATTTAACCTTATTGGTAGCTCCTACGAGTTCTCCTGAAAGAATAGAAGCGATCGCTCGCGCTTCCCAGGGATTTATTTATTTGGTCAGTGTTACTGGTGTCACGGGAATACGAACCCAAATGCAAACGCGAGTTGGTGATTTACTCCAACAAATTCGCAATGTTACAGATAAACCCATCGGTGTCGGGTTTGGGATTTCTGATCCTGAACAGGCGCGACAAGTGAAAGCATGGGGCGCAGATGCAGCAATTGTGGGTAGTGCCATTGTGAAACGACTGGCAGAAGGTACACCAGAGCAGGGATTAGATGCGATCGCTCAATTTTGCCAAAGTCTCAAGATAGCTATCAAAAATCCCTCTTAAACCCAAGGGAGAAATTGCCAAACAGTGTATTTTTTTGTTATTTTTTAGTGGACAATTTGACTATGATCGTCTTAAATAATAACAGCATATCTTAGGATAGACAAAAAAACTAACTAATACACTGGTTTATCTTGACCCTTAACTTAAATATACTATCAAAGTAGGCAAAAAATTATGCGTGTGAGAGTGTGTCAGTCACAACTGAGTTACTGTTCTGTAGTATTTGAGGGGTAACAGCAATGAGCGAAAGTATGGCATTTATTGGCGGAGTCGCGGTGGCTGGGTTAGCGGCTTTAGTCTTGCTGAAAGGAACAAATACCCCAATCCCATCGAATTTTGGTGTTAGCCCCCAAATGCCAGGGACAGTTATGGCTCCCCAGGTAATGCAGTATCCTCCCAATTACGGGCAACCTGCCTATTTTAATCAACCCACAACTACTCAACCCCCAACTGCTCCTAATTCTGATCAGCGTCTAGAAATGGAAAAGCTGAAAATGAATATGCAGCTAGAGAAGTTGAAAGCTGACAATGAACAACTCAAGTTACAAAACCAACAATTCCAGGTACAAGCTCAAAGCTTTACTCAACGGGAGTGGCAATTAGCACAACAAGCTAATCAACAAAAAATGGCGACATCATTACAACAACCTGAACAAAATAATTGGTGGTCTTCACCCATGCTTTGGGCTGTGGGTGGTGCGACATTGACCATTGGTGGGGGTGTTGTGGTGGCTGGTGTTCTTTCTTTGTTTGCACCAAAACAGCGGGGTACTCGGACCGTCCAGGTGATTCATCCCTACAATGGACAAGCACCATCTTTAAATCCTGTCCGTCGGGCTGAGTTTTTACCTTCCTCGCGGATGGAATCTAGAAGGGTAGAAACGGCAGAATACGACGAAATGCAATAAGTTGTTGGGCTGAATAGTTGGGACATTGAGACGGCAAAAAACCAAAAATCAGAATGCAATTAGTGGGGTTAAGTATTAAACTCCACTTTTTGGTATTTCTGAGGGTAAAACAAACTGCATTAAAATCTTCGACCTTGAGCTATATCTTGTTTACCTCTTTCAAAAGATGCGATAAAACCAGGAATATCAAGTAGTTCTTGGGTAGCT
Source organism: Anabaena sp. 90 (assembly GCF_000312705.1). Lineage (NCBI taxonomy): Bacteria > Bacillati > Cyanobacteriota > Cyanophyceae > Nostocales > Nostocaceae > Anabaena > Anabaena sp. 90. The sequence continues at coordinate 939,062 of NC_019427.1, read as the reverse complement.
AATTCGCTTTCTTTATCTGCTAGATAAGCTAAAAATTCGGCAACTATTTTTAAATTATCTGGAGATAGCTTTTCTAAGTTGTAGTTTATTTCTTGACGCAGTTGTGAGGTGTTCATAATGTTAATTATGGTTTTTTACTATTTTATAACAGATTTATTCTTTAGGTACTAAAGCAATACGATAACCCAAAGCATCTAAAAATTCAATTAAGGTGTAAATTTCATTTCCGGCATTTTCTGATAATAATTGATCAAGTTTTTCATAACGTTCTTTGGCTATTTCTGAGAGATTATTAGCCAATATTCTCGCCTCAATAATATCTTTTAAACCAGCCCTAAGTAATTCTGGTTCACGTCCTTCTTCATCTAATTCTAAAAAAACTGCTAGATAAGCTGTAGCGTGTTCTTCATTTTGAAGAGAGGAAATGAGATAATCATGGTAACTGCTAGTTAGTGGTATTTTTACTTCTGTTGTCATAATCTCTCCAGTATTGTTTAGCTGTTAATATATCTTGTTCTTGGGTACTTTTATCTCCACCACAAAGAATTATTACTATTTTTGACCCAATTTGTCCAAAATAGATCCGGTAGCCTGGTCCATAGTCAATTTTTAGTTCACAGACTCCTTCTCCAACTGTGCGGTAGTTTCCTAAATTACCTAACCTAACTCGTTCGAGTCTTTTTTCTATTTTAACTATAGCTTGCATATCTTTGAGATCATCAAGCCATTCTGCAAATAGGTTTTTTCCATCTGGTGTGATATAGTTTTGTACTTCTCTTGGTTGTGCTTCCACTTTTGGTTTGTTAATACTGCATAAATTAGTTTACTGGAAATTGTTTTTTCTGTGTAGAGAGTGGAAGGTAAAGTAATTTGCTAATTAACTGCATCAATTCATACATTATCTTTTTCTGCATCATGCAAATTAGAAATATAAGCTGGAAGTTTACCAAAATTAATTCTTTCTACATATTTAATGGCGCGATGTTCCTCTAATGAGGTTTGAATTAAAGTATTTATTAACAACCGAAATTTATTAACATCTGCTTGAGATAATTTCATGAAGCTAGTGGTCTGTCAAGCTAAAAATTGTGAGATTGAGGGAAAATAGAGAGGCTATTAACTGTAAACCTCATCCATAAATAGAAATTTGATAGACCACTAGTTATAGTTATAGATACCCATTACTGTCAATTTAACGTAAAACCGATATTCCAACTGGGAATGAATTCCCAGTCTCATAGCAAAAGTCATCTAAAGATGACTAAATAACCAAAAAATTTTTAACTTTTTGAGTTTACTTTAGTAACCTTTAGCTATTAGCCTGTAACTTCAGTTACAGGCGGGTTAAGAAGCAAATCAGATAAGCTATCTGTTATAAATATAATAGTTGCTAATCCAATGATCTGGTTAGCAGAAGCTACCAATGATATAGCTAATGGTACAGAAATTCAATTGCTTTTCTATGTTTAATTGTGGTAGTTTCTGTATTATCTAATGGTTGGACAACTACCAATACTTCTACAGATTTATCTTTAAAATCTGTATGGGTTTGAATTTGCAATATACCATCTGTACCGATATGCGCCAGCAATTTCATTGTTTCCATTTTTTACCACCATTCTTAGGGACAGGTTGCCAATTTCCGTATTTATTCATATCTATATTACTACTTAAATTAAAACTTCAACTTCCTGAGCGATACTTGTAGGTTGAGGAATTGGTAAACCTAACTCTATTAAACCTTCTATATGAAATTCTATGGATTCTACAATCATTTGTTGAACTTCTGCTAATGTTTCAGCCACGGCTATACAACCGGGTAAGTCGGGAACATAAGCACCATAACTGGTATTTCCTTTTTCAATTACTACTGTATAACGCATTATTCGTCCTCCAATTGAGCTTGTCTCCAAATACTTTTTAGTGTACCAATGGGTACGTCAATATTAGGTTTACCGGAAACTGTAACTGTACCAAGTTTATGAGGATGTTGAAACTGACGATGACTTCCTCTAGTTCTTGCTAAATACCAACCATCAGCTTCTAGTCGCTGAATCACTATTCTTACTTTCATATTAACATCTATTGTACAGGTGAAATTTCTGTTATGGATTTTCTCATCTTTCATCATCTCTATTTTAATCTTCATCATCATGCAAACTAGAAATATAAGGTGGAAGTTTACCAAAACTAATTCTTTCTACATATTTAATGGCACGATGTTCTTCCAATGAGGTTTGAATCAAGGTATTTATTAACAAGCGAAATTTATTAATATCTGCTTGAGACGGTGATTTTAATTGTGTAGCTAGTAAACTGGAAATTTGCAATATCAATTGAAGATTAGGTAAGTTAGTTTCGGTTTGTTCAATGATTTCATACTTTTTATTAAGACAATATTCATTACCTATATGAGAATAATCAGCCAGTGTTTTTAATAGTTCTGGTTTCCAATTAATAATTACTTGTTTGATTCCTGGGATTTTATTTAATAAAACAGTGATGATTTTCGGTAAATCAGGAATGAAATCACCGATATTTCTAAATCTATAGATGGGAGTATCCAAAATTAATTCGATTGTACTAACTGGTGGTGCGCCAAATGTATAGGTTTCTAATGTATAAGGTGCAATAGGTTTTAATTCAGTTTCACTAATTCGTTTAGTAATTAATGTAGCCGCAGCACCGCCTAAACTATGTCCGGTTACGAAAATATTTTTATTGGCGTTTTCTTGTCTTTGGATAAAGTCTTGTAATTGTTGCCAAAAACTTTTAACATAAAGATTAAAACCGGAGTGAATTGCTTCTGAATTGGGGAATGCTAGTAAGTTAAAGAAGTAATCATCTAATCTTTCTGTACCTCTAATAGCAATGACAATATCATTTTCTGTGGATAGGAGTAAACCACAACAAACTAATTCATCCGTATCACTTAAAGGACGTGGTGCTGAGATAAATTCTATGGTTTGATATGGTGGGAAAAATGATGGAGAACCTGTTTTCAGGATATCGCTAACTATATCATTTCCTTGTTTATAGGCGACGTAAGCGAGTTGAGAAATACAAGCCATTTCTAGGGTGCGTTGTCTGTCGGTGGATGTTTTCATGTTGGTTAAAGAAGTAAATGTTTGATTTTATTTGTGCAAAATAGATATGGTAGCTCAATCTATTGTATAATCAACTATGTAGCTCGCTGATAAAATATGCAAGATACCCTAACCATTGCCATTACTCCAGAACTTAAAGCAGCACTTTTAGAAATTACCCAAACTGAAGGTATATCTGCTGATAGTTTAGTCGGTAAAGCTATTGAGGACTACATCTTTACCCACAAATTCCGCGCATTGCGTTCTGACTTGATGCAAAAGAATGAAACAGTTTACACAGATGAGGAAATTTTTGAGCTAATTTCATGAAGCTAGTTATAGATACTAATAATTAATGATAATTTTTGTAAAACAATGTTCTAAAAATATGAATAAACAATATAGAATATATTTAGATGTTTGTTGTCTTAATCGTCCTTTTGACGACCAAACTCAATGGCGAATTAGGCTAGAAACTGAAGCAATTTTAGAAATTATCAATCATTGTCTATCTGGAAAATGGCAATTAGTCAGTAGCACAGCTTTAGAATTAGAAATCGCCAGAACTCCAGATATAAGCAGAAGAGAACAAGTACAAAAAGTCTTAACAATAGCTCATGATAAGATTTTAGTCACAGAAGAAATTACTCGACGAGCGATAGAATTAACAACCTTTAATATTAAAAATTTTGATGCTTTTCATCTGGCTTGTGCTGAAAATAACGCTGATATTTTCTTGACCACTGATAGTCGTCTATTGTCAAAATCATTAAGCTATAAGGATAATATAAATATAATAGTTGCTAATCCAATGATCTGGTTGGCAGAAGCTACTAATAATATTGTACAAGGAGGAGAAAATGACCCCAATTGAACTATATAGAAAAGGATTTAAAGCTCTTGTAGATGCTTTAGGATATGTTGACGCTATCAGATTTATTCGTCAATTTGATAATGGTAGTGGAGACTATACAGAAGAACGTCATCAATGGTTGGATAATGTAACAATGGATGAAATACTAGCCAATATTAAGAAACATCAAGAAACTATCTAGGGAAAAGAGATCAATAGGTTTTAATTTTTGATTCTTTAACCCAGGAGATGTTTTATGGAAAGAATAAATTACTCGCAAATTATTCAAGATATTTTAAGCAATCATTCTACCAATGATATTGCAAATGGTACAGAAATTCAATTGCTTTTTGATACGCAACGTCATCATTATCAAGTATTAAATATTGGTTGGAAACAACAAATTAGAACCTATGGAGTACGGAAATTGGTATTGATCCTAAAAAGAACGATATTGTAGGGGTTTAGCAATGCTAAACCCCTACGAGAAATATGGGTTTTAGGACTATACATATTTAAAGTTTCCTGTCAATGCGTAACTCCTATAATTGATAATTAAGCAGTTGGTTTTCGCCGAACTTGCGATAATTTAACCCAGAGAAATGGGAAGAAGATAATGCAAATTAATCCTCCTGTTGCTAAAGGATTTTTTGCCAGCCATGCTAATATTTTATCTAGTAAGCGTGATTCTCTGGTTTTTTTCAGATTATTAAGAGAGCGATTTATAGAGGCTATTTGAGAATCTAATTTTAATTTTTTATCCTGAGTACCTTTTAAAGCTGGGAGAGCTTTTTCTAAATCTGATATGACTTGATCTAAATCTGCAATAGGCATGGTGGCAGATTTGTTTTCATAGTTTTCACCTATTACCTTCAGAGCAGCAGCAGCCTCTTTACGAGCGTATTCAGTGTATTTATCCTGATCCTTGAATGGTTCTATCAAAGGAGGAATAAGCCCTTTTATTTCCCCTCCCATATTCACCAGGGCAGCGGCAGCATTGAAGCGAACCTTGCTATCATTATCTTTCAAAGCTCCTATTAATGCAGGAACAGCCGTTTTCGCTTCTGCTCCTATCTTTCCCAAGGCTTCAGCAGCGTCGGAGCGAACCCAGGCATGGTTATCTTTCAAAGCTCCTATTAATGCAGGAACGGCCGCTTTTGCTTCCTCTCCTATACTTCCCAAAGCACCAGCAGCGTCGGAGCGAATATTTTCATATTTGTCCTTTAATGCTTCTATTAAGATAGGAACAGCCGCTTTTGCTTTCTCTCCTATTGCCGATAGGGCAATAGCAGCCCATTTGCGAACTTCTGCATCGTTGTCCTGCAATGCTTCTATCAAGCTAGGAACAGCCGCTTTCGCTTTCCCTCTCATTTGCCCTAATGCAGCAGCAGCAGTTGAGCGAACGTCTTTATCATTATCTTTCAACGCTTCTATCAAGGCGGGAACAATGACTTTGGATTCTCCTTCAATTCCAATAATCGTCAGGACATGAACAGCATTACGACGAACCTCTTTATTCTTGTTATTCAAAGCTTCAATTAAGGCAGGAACAGCATTAACTTCCTTTTTGATACTCACTAGGGCATAAATAGTGTTGGAGCTAACAGATGGATCATTATCTTTCAACGCTTCTATTAAGGCGGGGAAGGCAGCTTTGCCTTCTCCTCTCATTTTCCCTAATGCCGCAGCAGCAGTTGAGCGAACGTCTTTATCATTATCTTTCAATGCTTCAATTAAGGCAGGAACAACAACTTTGGCTTCCTTTTTTATTGTACCCAGAACATCAGCAGCAACACGACGAACGTCTTTATCATTATCCTTCAAAGCTTTAATTAAGACAGGAACAATAGGTTTAACGTCCCCTTTGATATCACCCAGAGCAGCAAGAGCGTAGATACGAACGTATTTATCATTGTTCTTCAAAGCTTCTATCAAAGCAGGAACAACATTAACTTGAATTTCCCCTTTTATGTTCCTTAGAGCATCAAGAACTTTGATGCGAAATCCTGCATTGTTGTCTTTCAAAGCTTCTATTAATGTAGGAACAGCCGTTTTCGCTTCTGCTCCTATCTTCCCCAAGGCATCAGCAGCTTGAAAGCGAATCCAGACATCGTTATCTTTCAAAGCTTCTATTAATGTAGGAACAACAACTTTGGCTTCCCCTCCTATCGCCAGCAAGGCAGCAGCAGCAGTTGAGCGAACGTCTTTATCATTATCTTTCAAAGCTCCTATTAATGCAGGAACAGCCGTTTTCGCTTCTACTCCCATCCTTCCCAAAGCTTCAGCAGCGCCGGAGCGAACCGTGCTATAATTATCCTTCAAAGCTCCTATCAAAGTAGGAACAGCAGTTTTTGCTTCTGGTCCTATGCTTCCCAATGCTTTAGCAGCACCTCTGCGAACCCAGGCATCATTGTCTCTCAAAGCTGTGATTAAAGCAGGGATAGCAGTTTTCGCTTCCACTCCTATATTCCCTAAAGCTTTAGCAGCACCGGAGCGAACCGTGCTATCATTATCCTTTAAAGCTTCAATTAAAGCAGGAACAGCCGTTTTTGCTTCTGCTCCTATATTCCCTAAAGCATAAGCAGCACCAATACGAAGGGTTGAATTGTTGTCTTTTAAAGCTACAATCAGTGCAGGTATAGCTTCTGCTCCTATTTTTTTAAGTTCACCAGCAGCATAGTAACGAATATTTCCATCATTGAACCTTAACTGTTGGATATAGGTAGATATTTCTGCTTCTCTGCTGGTTTGCGCCAATGCTTTATTCGTCGGTACTACAGACAACCATAAGCAAGAGAAAGAAACTGCACTTACAGCTAATAATCTTTTCAACTTTCTCTTGCTCATTAGTTTGCCTCACTGTAGTAATTTTTCAGTTAGATGCTTTTTTGTAGCCTACCCGCTTTACATGGGAATTTATACAGTGTAACATAGAATTTGAGTAAAATTGCTGGCAAATTTGAGATTAATCAATGTGAATCTCACGACGAACTAGATTTTCTCTTTCCTGAACTTACCCGCATTCATAATCATGATTTAGTAATCATCGAATCATGGCAAAATCATGTAGATTGGGTAAAATCTCTACCTCCAGCAGAATTAAAACTTTTAAATAGTGCTGATTTTCATAATTCAGAAACTCCCCAAACTATAACTAATCCAGAAATACCACCAGAACAAATCAGCTATGAAAATATAGCCGAAAAATCTCACTTTTATTCATTACGTGATCAATTATTATTTATGTTTGCGCCTGAATTACGCCGGGAATATGAAAATTATGTGAGTCAACAAGCAGCAAATTCTGGATATAGAACATTAGTTACATCTAATTTACAACTAGCATCAGATTTAACTGTTGCAAATCTTTTTCACTACTTTAATATTAGAGATGAATCACAAGAAGAAGAGTCAAAAGTTAGTTAGAATAAACCCAACATCACAAGACAATCTAAAATTATGACCTATACCCCAGTAAAACCACTCACCTTTGAGCAATTTTTAATTGAATATGGGGACAATACCCGCTATGAACTAATTGACGGAGAACTCAGAGATATGGAACCAACAGGACCCCATGAAGAAGTTGCTGGAAATATTGCCGGGAGAATTTATACAGAGATTATTCATAATAAATTAAACTGGTTGATTCCCAAAAATTGCTTAATTAAACCCTTCGCTGGGTCAGCTACAGCACTCCGTCCAGATGTAATTGTCTTAGATAAAGCAAAACTTAATCAAGAACCACTTTGGCAAAAAGAACCAATAATTTGTAATGGTAATACCATTAAATTAGTTGCTGAAGTTGTCAGTACAAATTGGCAAGATGATTATGCCAGAAAAATAGAAGAATATGCTTTTTTAGAAATACCAGAATATTGGATTGTAGACTTTCGGGCATTAGGTGGAATCCAATTTATTGGTAATCCTAAACAACCGACATTAACAATTTGTCAATTAATTAATGGAGTCTATCAACAAGAAAAATATCGTTTAGGAGATAGGATAATTTCTCCTCTATTTCCAGATTTAAAACTTAAATTAGATGACATCATGCCATAAAATTGTAGCTTGTATTTGTAGGTTGGGTAGAAGAAAGTGTTCGCGGAGCGTGGCGAAGCCATAACCCAACAAACCCCAATACAAAAATGAAAATAAAATGTTGGGTTTCGTTCCTCAACCCAACCTACATAATAATAAAGACCACTATGGAAAACGGCATATTTAAACCCCACTTTTTGGTGTTGCTGTGGGAGTTGGTTTTTCCTGGGGTAATACTTGTTTAGCGGCATTTTCAGCAGCTTGTTTAAACATTGGTTCTAACTTATCACGCCAATATTTAATATTCGGTAGCTTTTCAGGATGATCTCGATAAGCTAAAACTTCATCCCATTTACCATTATCAATAGCCTTATTAATATCCTTCGCTAAAGCCTCAGCTTTTGCCCAATCATTCTGCCATTGATTAACAGTATCAACTGTGTCTTTAATTCCAGAAATAGCATTTCCTGAAGTTGATTTTAGCAAAGAAATTGCTCCTTGTAAATCTCCTGATTCAAATTTTTCTCTAGCTTTTGCCACCGTTTTAGATTTATCTTCAGTAGCGGTCGGAGTTGGTTTGGGTGCAGAAGTTTCCACAGCAGGTTTTTGTGAAACTTGAGGAACAGGAAGGGATGCAATTAAAGAACTATCATCTACAATTTGAATAGCTAAACCTTTGTCACGTCGGCAAGAAATCCATGTTTCATTATTAGAAATAATATCAGAATGCGCCCAAGCCAAGCGTCCAGATGAAAGTTTAATTTCTACCCAGCCGCGATTTGTGCGCTTACCAGTCACCTCAAATTTACTAGCTGCACCCAAGGTCTTCAAAATATTATCAGAATTAATCGCACTAGGTTCAGAACGAATATTAGAATTAGCCGCAACTACAGCCAGACAATTATTTATTAATTTGGTCTTTTCTCCTGTCCAATTACCAGTTAAATTCTGTAAATTGGGATATATATTTGTAAATAAAGCCGCTACACCACCTACTAATAATATGCCAATTAATAAAGGTAAAGGATCAGGTTTATTAGATTCTTGAGGAATATATTGTTGTTGAGGGGCAGGTTGAGAAGGAACACGATTAGCGGGAGAAACCGCCATTGTTTTCTGTATAAATCTGGAAGCTAGGGGTGGTGGAGATTGATAAATAATTTGAGGAGATAGGGACGGTTGGGATAATTCTGGGGTGATATTCACCAAGTCTCGACAAGCTTGTAAGGCTTCCGTTGCTGTTTGATAGCGTTCTTTGAAATGATAACGCACCATCTTCGTTAAAATTGCGACTAACTCAGGATTAACAGGAATTAAATGCTGCCAGTTAATTTCCCCTGTATCTGGATCTTCTTGTAATTGACTAACTGGGACTCCCGTTAATGCTTGAATAGCAATAATCCCCAAAGCGTAAATATCGCTATTAGGTCTAGGCTTACCTTGTCCCTGTTCTGTAGGCATATAGCCAGGCGTGCCAATAGCTACCGTAGCCGTTTGTTGTCCGCCCACCACAACCAAAGGGGAGCGTAGTTGTTTAACTGCGCCAAAGTCTACTAAAACTAATTTATAATCAGCCTCACGGCGAATAATATTATCTGGCTTAATATCGCGGTGAATCACACCTTCTTGGTGAACAAACTCTAAAATACTCAAAATTTCCAACAGCATTTGCATAACTTGGACTTCACTCCAAGGCTGTCCGGGAATGAGTTCTTCACTCAGAGTGTGGCCGTCAATAAATTCTTGGACTAAAAAGAATTCTTGATTTTCGTCAAAATAAGCTAAAAGCCTGGGTATTTGGTCATTGTTGCTCAGTTTCTCTAAAGTTTCTGCTTCGCTATTAAACAGGCGTTTAGCAGTAACAAAGATGTTAGGGTCAGAATTAGCTGGTTTCAGGTGTTTAACCACGCAGATGGGGTTGCCTGGCCGTCTGGTATCTTGGGCAATATAGGTTTGACCAAATCCCCCTGTCGCCAAGACGCGAATGACTTGGTAGCGATGATCTAGTAATTTGCCTATCATAATTTCCCTCCCCAGCTTTACAGCTTAAATTTTCCCGCTAGTAGTAAATATCTCCAAATTTCTCTTTCTGAAATCAGGTATCTTGAGAAAAGATTTAAATTAAAAGTATAGTTTTTTCATCGAACCAAATTGTTAATTTTACTATCAGTATCCATATTTACTAGCTATGCCACCTAAGATAACTAATTCTACCTCATGGCAACAAGCTGAAATCTTGATGCAACCTGCTTTTATTCGCGTGATTGATAATCTTCGCAAGCAGTTGGATATATCTGACTGGAAAGGGACTTACCAGGATGTGTTGACTTGGCCTGCTAACACTACTGATGAAACTAAAGCCTTGGTAACTCAGTTGGTGCAAGAAATGGAAACCGCAACACCAATACAAGTAGAAGAAATTAGAAAAACTCTGGCTAGTTTGCCTATGCCCCATCCGGGATATAACTTGCTTTTACAACGTCACGGGGAACAAGTCAATATAGATTTATGGGATTTGTGTTATCAAGTATGTTTTCTGAATTATAGTCCAGAGAATACAGCGGTTGATATTGATACTAGCTTAATTGATGAATATGGCGATGTGGATTGGCAATATTTAGAAAATAAAACTCAGATATTGGTGGAACAGGTTTTCGCTAGTTTACCAATATTAGGCGATTAAAAATCGCAGCTACACAAACAAAGTCCGCCTACGCGGACTAACAGGACTCACGCAAAATATCTCTCAAACCCTCATTTCTCCGTGACCTCTGTGCCTCTGTGGTTCGTTATTCTTGTACCGTAAATAAGTCCTAACTAATTTAACCTTAAATCCTGGACATCTTGATAGCGTAGCGTGGCGTATGACTCCTACGTCGTCACGCAAGCTATAGCCATTTCTGACAAAATACTGATTAATATTTCCTATGAGATTGATTTCTGAACCACCAATTGCGGTCAAAATTCAAAAGATGAAACAACGGGTGCGGTGGCAGCATTCGAGTATTCTACAGCAGGGCATTGACCAAACCTGTATAGTGATAGATGATGGCAACTCAGACAGTCCAGAGTTTTCGTTTATGGTGATGGGTGATACTGGGACTAAATCCCATTCTGGACACCATCCCCAACGAGAAGTTGCCAAAATGATGTTAAATCATGGTGATGATTGCCGGTTTGTGCTGCACACTGGTGATGTGATTTATATGGTGGGTTCTCGTGAATATTACCCAGCCAATTTTATTGAACCTTATCGGGAATTTTTGGTGGGCGGTAATCAACCCCAAGATATCACTTATGATCAAATGGTATTTCAGTTGCCAATTTTACCAGTATTGGGTAATCATGATTACTATGATGTGCCTTTATTGTATCGGTTGCTGACTGGTCCAACTTTGCCTTTGCGGCGAATGTTTCGTTATAAAAATATTGAAATTGGTTGGCATGGATCAAATCAAGGTGATGCTTATGCTAGAGCATTTTTAGATTATTTGGCGGAAGTTTCTCCAGCGGAGTTAGAACAGCATTTAAAACAGCATTACACCGCTAAAACTGGTATGGGTCGGTGTTTGCGTTATCAACCGGGAAGTTTTACGCGTTTACCTAATCGCTATTATAATTTTTGTTACGGTGGGATTGACTTTTTTGCCTTAGATTCTAATACTTTCAATACTCCAGATCCTTTACCTCATAACCAAGCTGGGGATAATTTTCGTCGGGAACTAGAAACCCGTCGTCAGGAAATTGATCAAGAAGAATTACGGATGTTGACGGAGTTTGACAAGCTGAATCCCGAAAAACCTGATCAAGCGGAATTATTGGCGGAACTTGGTGCTAAATTAGACCAAATAAATGAAGTGAAAATTGATATTGAAAAGCAATTGGCATCTCACACCAATACTAATGTTGATTTTGAACAATTGGCGTGGTTAAGAGATAGATTAATTGCATCTTGGCATAATTCCGCAGTCAGGGGACGGGTAATATTTTTACACCATCCACCTTATGTTACAGAAGGAAGTAAATGGAATCAAGGACAGACTTTAGCTGTCCGTCATCGTTTACGGGAGGTTTTCGATGAGGTGGCGAAAAATTTAGGTAATCTCACGCAGGAACACCCGGTAGTAGATATAGTATTTAGCGGACACGCCCATTGTTTAGAACATTTACGGACAGTTAATACAGGACACGCAGACTCTCATACTAATTATATTATTTCTGGTGGTAGTGGTCGCGGTCCTCGTCGTCAACGCCAAGAAGGAGGAGAATTAATGGAAACCTTTACCAGCAATAATGATCTTTCCATTCGCAAGGTTGCAGATTCGCTGTTGTATGTGGGACGGAGTGGTAGCGGTTTTGAGAGTAAAAAACCTTATTCTTGTGTGCGGGTGGATGTGTTGGAGGGTTTTCCGGCTAAGTTTATGATCACACCTTTAGTTACAGAGTTAGTTGAGGGTAAATGGTGCGAACGTCAATTAAAACCTTTGATAATTTAATCTTTGTATTTGTAGTGATATCCTATGTAAAAAACCGCAGATTAATTCATTCCTGCGGTTATTAACGAAAACTCTAGGCTTGAGGAATCAAATTGGTGGTTTTATTCACATTATCCCAAACTATCCAATTGATATCATTGGCTAAATTATCAGCTTGATTGGTAACTTTAAAATAGAACTTGTCGCCATTTTTAAACTGCACAGCAAAATCAGCATTTTGGGCAAAAACAACTATAAAACCCCTATCCCGTAAGCAATACATTGCCCAATTTTTTAAAGATTGTTTCTGGGGTTCGTGGGGAATTGGTGGATTAGCAATTACGTCTGCAATGACTTTTAAAATTTTTTCCATTTTTGGATTTAATCAGGATCACAACGAATTTCTATCATAAACCCATCGGGGTCATAAAAGTACACTCCTCTACCAGTAGGACGGGTAACGGGTCCATAAGCAATAACTAAATTATTTTCTGTAATTACTGCTAATGCTTGATCAAATAATTCTGGATCAATATCAAAGGCTAAATGATATGCTCTGGTAAAGGACTTACTGGGATCTGGATTTGGTGGTAATAATTCTGGTTCTCCAAATAAGTCGATAATTGTGCCGTCGGGAGTGATGAAATTAGCGACTTTACCAGCATTGACAAGTTCTATTAATGTGGCGGGTATTTCTTCTCCTGTGAGTTCGTGTAAGCCTAAAATCTGACCGTAAAAATGGCGAGAGGCTGCCATATTTTGGACGTTAAAGGCGATATGATGAACTTTGCGAAGGTAGCCAGTGGGAATACTTGTTTGAGAAATCATATTTTTTATAACGAACCACTTCAGACACAGAGAACACAGAGATAAGAACAAGTCTATGGATTTAAAATTATCTGTAAATCGAGTATAAAGCCAGGTAAAATATCTTCACCAGAAAGTTTTGGTGGGTTGTCAAAATCAAAGTTTAAAACTTCTACATCTTTTCCGTAACAATAAATTTCTACTGAGGGTGTTTGCGGATCAATTAACCAACCTAAAAGCGCCCCATTATTTTGATATTCTCGCATTTTAGTGCGTAATTTTTCTAAACTATCAGTTTCCGAGCGCAATTCAATCACAAAATCAGGACAAAGGGGGGGAAACCGTCTTTTTTCTTCTTTACTTAAAGCCTCCCAACGTGCTAGTTTTACCCAAGCTGCATCAGGACAGCGATAAGCACCACTAGGTAATTTAAACTCTGTAGAAGAATCAAATACTTTACCTAATTTAGTTTGACGATTCCAAATACTTAAATCTGTAGTTATATCTGAGTTCCTAATTCCGCTTTCTCCACCTGTGGGGGGCATAATAATTAATTCTCCGGTTTGGGTAAGTTCTAATTGCCAAGGTTCGTTAGCAATGCAAAGTTGATAAAACTGCTCATCTGTTAAATTTACTGCGGGAGGTATGTTTAAGGTGAGGGTTTCCATAGATTTTGCTTAAAGAGGCTAGTTTTATTATCAGATAAAATTCATGAAAATTCAGAAAAATTTAGGTTAGGCGATCGCTAAAATTGACCCCAATGATATAGTACAATACCGATCCAATACTGCTCGGTTAGGCCTCGAAACGAAACCCAACGAAATCCTTGGTAATGTTGGGTTTCGCTGTCGCTCAACCCAACCTACATTTCCTTAACTATTTCTTCCTTTGCGTCTTTGCTTCTTTGCGTCTTTGCGCGAAACTTCAATAAAAATCATTGTAAAAATGGTGGGTTAAGCTGTAATTAACCCACCCTAAAACTACCTCCTATATTCATCCCCACAATCACCAATTAACTGATACAAATCCCGTGACTGTTGAGAAACTGCATCTATTTTCCCTATATCCTCAGCATCTAAATTAAAACCAAACACCTTAGCATTATCTGACAAATGTTCCACAATTCCTAATCTAGCACCGACAATTACACCCCCGACTGCTGGCTGATTTAAAATGTAATTTACAGCCACATTAGCAATACTAACTTGATGTTTATCAGCGATTTGTTTCAGAGTATATAGTAACTCTTGAAATAATCTCCAACCACCCCAATTAGCAATCATTTGTTTGTATTTTCTCAAGCTAGTGGTGTTGATTTCTGAGCTTTTTGGTTCTGGGTTACTCAAATATTTTTCTGATAATAAACCACCGCAAACACTACCATAGGCAAATATTTTGATATTATGATCTTGACAGAATTTAACCATATTTACTTGTGGTCTTCTGTCAACTAAGGAAAACTGGACTTGATTAGAAACAATCCTGATTCCTGCTTCGGTGATAATTTGCAAATGTTCCGTATCAAAATTAGTTAAAGCTAAATGTTTGATCTTACCCTCATCTTGCAATTCTGCCATATATTTGAGAGCATCTAAATAATTAGAGTCTCCATATTCCCACCAATGGAACTGCATTAAATCTAATGATTTAACATCCATTCTTCTCAAAGAAATATCAATATTGTCCTCGACCAGTTTTTTTGTCATCTTCCCCGCACGAGGAACCCATTTTGTAAAAGCTTGAATATTATTTACAGCTTCTTCTCCACGAGTCGCAATTAATTGACGACGAAATTCACCAATAAAATCTTCTGCTGGTCCATAATGATCTGCTAAATCCCAGGTTGTAAAACCAGCATCTACATATTGAAACATGGACTCAATAGCAGTTATGGGGTTAATGCGTCCATGTCCTCCCGAAACTTGCCACATTCCATTTAAAATTCGGCAAATTTTCAAGTCGGGGGTAAATTGTAAATAGCTTTCTTGAGGTAACATCATATTTTTTATCTTGTTATTTCCAGTCTTTTTCTGCTTGTTCCAAAACATAAGCTGCAACTTGTTGAATTTCCTCAGTCGTCAATCTTTTTTTATAAGCTGACATATTATTCTTACCATTAGTGACAATGGCTGTAATCGCTTCTAAAGAATCCATACCATATTTTTTAAGTGCATTCTTTTTTAAGTTTTTACCGCGTCTAATGATATTTTCTCCATGAATATGACAACCAGCACAGTGGAAACTAAAAATTTCCGCACCATTTCCTGTATCTAAAGCATTAGCAGGTAAGGTAAAATTGATAGTCCACAAACAAAATGTGCATAATATCAATATTATTACTTTTTTCATAAAGCTTCAAAATCAGAGATGAAGCCGACAAATTTTGTACATTCTTCTTGAAAAGATTCTGCTTCGCTAACATCTTCAATTTTATAAGACATGATGCGTTTTCCATCTGGCATTTTTTTAGAACCAATCAATTCAGCTTGGTAATTTACTACCATTTTCTTAAATTCAACACCGTACACTTTCCAAGCTTCACCATCACAAGTGATATTTACCCGCCACATAATTAGAATCTAGTTATTGATCAATATTGATTATTTCATAAATTGGCAACATTTAACTAAAAAAATCAAAAATTCAGGGATATTGTGATTAATGTACTTTAAACTACCTGGAGATAGATATGATTTTATATCTTTAGAGGGTGTTAATAGTAAAAATATTTCACCATACTGAATGTAAGTGTTGTATGAGATTTGCATTTAATATGACCATGAATAAAAACGTTAAAGAACAAATTCAATTAGATTTACGCCAAGCTCAAGAAACAGGACAATTAAAATCTGAACGGATTCGGGAAATTGTGAAATCTGCTGTTTCTCAAGTAGGTTCTGAATTTCAAGAAGGTTCTCATGAATTGCGTAATTTAGTTAATGATGCTGTTTCTACCGTCGTTGATAATTTGCAAGAAAAAGGTAGTGAATTTAGAGAAGGAGTTGTAGCTTCAATTGAAGGCGCTATGGAAGCTATAAGTCTGAAAAAACACTCAGATATTGTCAAAACCCAAACTGAAATTAAGCAGCTACAAGCTCAATTAGATCGGGAAGAAGAAGAACTACAAGCAGAAATTGAAGGAATTTTAACCAAGATAGTCGAAACGAGTCAAGATAAATCAGCAGATACAAAAATTGCGATTGATTCAGCAATTGATTCTATCAAAGATAGTGAAGAAATCGGATTATTAAAGAAACGCTATGCACAATTACAAGCACAATCAGCAATTGTCAGAGCAAATTTATCTGCACGTTATAGTGGAAGTGATCAAGAGGTACAGGATTATTTAAATGAAGCAAAACAATGGTGTGATAAATCCCATCCCAAAGCCGAATCTATCACAGCACAAGTAAAAGAAAGTTACTCAGCTCTAGAAAAAAAATTGACAGACGCAGGTGCAGTTATAGCAAAGAAAGAACGTCAATTAAAACAAACTTTACGCGAGTTACTTTTAGCAACGGCTGATTTATTCAAAGATAAAGATATTCGTGCTTAAAGACTAACTATCCTTTAGATCCCCGACTTCTTAGAGAAGTCGGGGATCTTGTTATTGTTACATACTTAATAAGTACCTTCCTCTCTATTCATATTTTCTTCATGCTTGACAATTACCCAAACTGCATGAATGCTACCAGGAAGCCAACCAAGCAAAGTCAGCAAAATGTTAATTAACAAAGTTGGACCGAATCCAACTGTGAGAAAAACTCCCAAGGGGGGTAAAAATAACCCGATAAGTATCCGTAATAAGTTCATGGATATTTCCTAGTTTTTAAATTGGGTTTACCTATTGATTATCTTGTAATTCAAAACCTTTTTCTGCGAAGTATTTACTGAGAAAGGTATTAGCTAAAGAAAGAACTACAGGACCGAGAATAAAAGCGATTAATCCTTGAACTTGAAAACCTGGAACTAAAACTGATGCTAACCAAAAGCAAATTCCGTTAACAATGAGGGAAAAACCCCCCAATGTCAGATATGTCAAAGGTAAAGACAAGATATTAATAGTTGGTTTAATTCCACTATTAATTAAACCAATCACAACCGCAGCAATTAAAGCTGCGGGGAAATTAGCAATATCTACACCAGGAACAACTAAATCAACAATCAGCAAACTTAAAGCTGTAGCGAGTGCGATGAAAAAATATGACAACATTTTTTACCTCAGTAACAGCAATATCAGTGCTAATTACTATTTTCAAAGATAGACTAATATTTCACATCTTTTCTTAGATATAATCTTGATCTATCTTAGGTTAGATTAAATAATAAATTTTCAGTAAGATACCCGACTTCTCTAAGAAATTATTGTATAACAAAAAATCTAATATTAAGTAGTGCAAGCATCTTGCTCGCATCCCTTATCCAAATTTAAAACACAACAGCTTAATGTTTTTCTACTAAAAATACTCTTGTAGAACTGGGTAAAGACAAGGCTTCTTGAATTAATTCTTTAACTGATAGTATAATTATTGATATTCTCTGTAAATCGCATTAAGAATAGGCACAAACAAAGACTTTATTCACAAACTATTTTATCATTGTTTCTGTGGAAATGTCAGATTGACGATGACTGTGTTTCTACATTATCCCATTGTAACTAAATTGCATCGTGTATTTCTCTAGTGCAACTGTTTTATTTCAAACACCTTCCATCAATCAGGAAAAATTTTGCCAAAAAGTTGACTTAGACTTAATGAGTGTGTAACATGGATTGATATGTATATTTAATAGGTGAGTATATGTCTGGTGCATTGCAAGAAGCAATAAATACTCTTGATAGTTTAACGAAGGAAGAAGGTTCTCTTTATGAACGATTAATGGTTGCGTCTAAGAGTATAGAGCGTTTAGGCGATGATTTAAATAATCCAAGAATCAGAGAATCTACTCCAGAAGATATAAGAGAATAATTTGAAAAAGTTGCACAACTTTTAAACAAGTTAGATCCAGCGACCGATCAGGATACACTTGAAGAAATAGTTGATGAGATAATACTTTTATATAATCTTTCCAAGAAACAACAAAATTAATTAACTGAAAAATCTAATTTTAAATGTCACAGGTAATATTCAACGCTATTTTTTAGCAATAGAGCTTATTTTGATTTAGGGTCGCTTATGGATAGCAGTTCACAGATTGATACTGTTCAAAAGTTTGCAGAGGTTATTGGTGATCATGATGACCTCTGGAATCTTCTGGTTGGAAGAGAAGTTAGTCGCTTTGACAACAAACTTGAATATGAACATTCCAGAAAAGATATACAAGGTGTAACATTTTACCAACAAGGAAAAGTTATTGAAATAAAATATTTGAGAACGTCTAAATTCTTACTAAGAGTAGATTATGGTTCTGGCTTTATTTTTAAATATAGCAAAAAACAATTTATTCGAAAATTCAATCAGATTGTACCTTCTATAATATGGGATGAAGTTCTAAAACTTACACCTGGAGTAAGGTGGGAAGAAACCAAGATAGGTAAAAAATTATCTCTACTACAAAACATAAAAGACGAATTTGAAAATAACTTTCTTAATGCCGACAACTTTTATCAACTTCATTGTACTGAATACGTATCATCGGAAGAGTACCGATCCGAAAAATCGAAGTACATACAAAATTGGATAAAAACAAAACCAGATTTAAAATTCTCTCCTGATCCTCAACAAGCAGAAGCAATTGGTACTCTTGCAAATCATGTACAAGTAATAGCTAGAGCAGGAAGTGGTAAAACATCAACATTAGTCAACCGAGCAATATTTTTACAGAAACATTGTGGTATTGCACCAGGAGAAATGTTACTTTTAGCCTTCAATCGCGACGCAGCAAACCAAATGGGAAAGAAAATGCGAGAAGGTCTAAGTTTACCTTTACAATCACAAAATTCTGTTCCCCATGCAATGACTTTCCAAGCAACAAGTATTACAAATCATCGAGACAATTTTAATTTACAAGTTTCCAAGAATGAATAGGGAGGAAATAGAAGCTATGTTTGGATTAAGTGAGTTAAAACAAACCCGATTTTATCAAGAAGCAAAAGAAGAGGGAAAGGAAGAAGGAATAGAAGTAGGTGAACGCAAAGCCAAATTAGACGCAGTTCCTGGATTGATAGGATTGGGTTTAACTGGAGAACAAATCGCACAAGTTTTAAACTTAAGTTTGGCAGAAATTAGCGAGATTATTCAACAACAGAATACAAAGGACAGGTAAACATTTGGTGATTTGTGATCAAATCTCTGATTTTCATCCTTTAATCCTGCATATCCTGTATCCCTTAGAGGATGTTTTAAAAGTGGTATTCCGTAATTTTCATCATATTGCTACCCCCTTTACAAGGGGAAAGGGGGGAAACAATAAAAATCCAGTTCCCTGCCCTTTACAAGGGGAGGGTTAGGGAGGGGTAAAAAATATTTGATACATCAACCATAACTTTTCAAACACCCTCTTACGGGAGGTGTTAGCCACTTCTGACAATTTACCTAACTATACTGCAAACGGTTCATAGTTTAACCAAATATGAAACCCCTCTGGTAAACCTCTCCAGTATTAAATGTTATTCCTTTTCCCTCTCCTATAGGGAGAGGTGCGGGGAGAGGCTTTAAACCTTGTTCTTTGTATGATAAAAAAGTCCAGCTTCTAGCCGTTTTGAGTATAACAAGTCAGGGAGAGGTAATTATTGTTTGATTCCTTTCATTGATAAGCTTATGCGTTTGAGTTTTTCGTTGATTTCTAAAACTTGCACTTTAACGACTTGTCCAACTTTCACAATTTTTTTCGGATCATCTACAAATCTATCAGCAAGTTGGGAAATATGCACTAAACCATCTTGATGAACTCCAATATCAACGAAAGCACCGAAGTTAGCAACGTTGGTAATGATTCCTTCTAGTTGCATTCCGACGGTTAGATCTTTAATTTCTTTGATTCCTTCTTTAAAGGTAGCATATTTGAATTCCGCACGAGGATCTCTGCCTGGTTTTTCTAATTCGCTGAGAATGTCGCGCAGGGTTGGTTCTCCAATGGTTTCGGTAACGTATTTTTTGATGTTGGCTTTTTTGAGGTTTTCTGCAACTTGTGTCACTTGATTTAAGGATACTCCTAAATCAGCCGCGATAGATTGTACCAAAGAGTAACTTTCTGGATGAACTGCGGTATTATCTAAGGGGTTTTCACCACCACGAATTCTTAAAAACCCTGCTGCTTGTTCAAAGGCTTTAGGTCCTAATTTCGCTACTTTCAAAAGTTGACGACGATTTTTAAATGCGCCATTTTGGTTACGATAGGCAATAATATTATTAGCTATGGTGGGGGTAATTCCCGAAACAAATGTCAGCAGTTCTTTGGAAGCAGTATTTAAGTCTACACCCACATAGTTAACGCAACTTTCGACGGTTTCATCTAATTTCTTTTTCAGTAATTTTTGATCAACGTCATGTTGATATTGTCCGACACCAATTGATTTAGGATCTATTTTGACTAATTCGGCTAAAGGATCTTGTAATCTTCTCCCAATACTAATTGCACCCCGCACGGTAATATCTAAATCGGGAAATTCTTCTCTAGCTACGTCGCTGGCAGAATATATAGATGCACCAGATTCATTTACCATAACTTTAACTGGTTTATGGGCTATATTTGGTAATATTTCGGCCACAAATTCTTCTGTTTCTCGTGACGCTGTACCGTTACCAATAGCGATTAATTGAACTTGGTATTTTTCAAGTAATTTTTTAATAGTTTGGGCGGCTTTTTGGCGTTGTTCTGCTGCTTGGTGGGGAAAGACAGCTTGATATTCTAAAAATTGCCCAGTTTCATCTAATATAGCGACTTTACACCCGGTTCTAAAACCTGGATCTATAGCCATTGTCGGTTTCATTCCTGCTGGTGCGGATAATAGCAATTCTCGTAAATTGGTTTCAAAAGTTTTGATTGATTCTATGTCAGCAAAGGTTTTTTTCTCGTTTGTTACTTCGCTAATTAAGGAAGTTTTCATCAAGCGGTTAAAACTATCTTTTAACATGACTTGATAAAAATCTCGAATATTGCGAACTTGAGTTTTTATTTCTTGAGATTCTAAATAACTCAGCACAAAATCTTCATCAAACGCAACTTCAAAACTGAGAATTTTTTCATCTTCTCCTCGACATAAAGCCAACAGATTATGAGGGGCAATATTTTTGACTCTAATCTGATAATTTCGGTACATTTCAAATTTAGTTGTCCCTTGAGGATGTTCGTCTTTAATCCGAGAAATAAACACCCCATTCTCTAACAGATAATCGCGTACATGAGCGCGTAATTCTGCTTTTTCTGCTACTTCTTCAGCTAAAATATCAGACGCACCTTTTAAAGCTTCATCTGCGCTTTTTACTCCCAAGGTTTCCGAAATATACTTTGCTGATTCTGCCTCTAAAGATGCGGAAATACCATTTTTAACATTTAGGGATTTAATAAATGTAGCCAGTGCTTCTAGCCCTTTTTCTCTGGCAATGGTAGCGCGTGTCCGACGTTTAGGACGATAGGGTAAATATAAATCTTCCAGTTCGGTTTTTTGGAGACAGGATGCTATTTTTGCTTGTAGTTCTGGAGTAAGTTTATCTTGTTGAGCGATCGCATTCACAATTACTTTCTTTCTTTCTTCTAACTCCGTTAAGTAATTATGCCTATCTTGTAAATCCCGTAATTGCACTTCATCCATTTCATCAGTGCGTTCTTTACGGTAACGCGCAATAAAGGGAATTGTCGCCCCTTCTGCTAAGAGTTCTAGCGCATTTTGTACTTGGTGGGGTTTAAGTTTTAGTTCAGTTGCGAGGAGTTGGGAAATGTTCAACATTGGATATTTAAATTGAAAGTGTTAAATTGATTCCAGCACGAATAGATAGTGTTAACTTAATTTAGCAAATAATGGCATCATTTTAAAATAGCTAATTTCATCACTTGAGAATAAATTTGTTGCCATTTTGTCTTACTTAAGTATAATGTTAATAACGTTCTTGAAGAAGGTTAAAATCTACTGGTATTAAACAGTAGCTCGTAGTTTGGAGATTAGTGAAAATGCCTTTATTTTTCTTAATAACATTAGTTACAGGTGTAATGACTGGCTATCTCTTCCAAAGAAATGATGATGAAATCACCAATATTGCAGGTGTGTTCACAGCCGTCATTTTTATTGTAAGTTTAGTATTAGCACCTTGGCCAATTCAGTTTGGTTTGTTAATGTTTGTGGTCATTGTCAGTAACAAACTGCTGAATAAAAATTGGTTTTAAATATTATTGCGGGTATTACAGGTAAAAGCGGGGATATTTGCCCTTTGCCCAATTATGGTGTAATATGAGTAAAAAACATAAGCCCGTAATCATAAATAGGGTTTGCTGAAAAAGTCTTTTCGTGAGAGGTAGGAGTATGGCTAACGCCACGCTTCGCTATCAGGAGGAATTGGAGGTAGGTAAGAATAGCCTCGAAGATAGGGAAAGTGATTGGTTTGTAATGGGAACGTTTTTTGACTTCAATCACATTTTCAACTAGCAGCAAACTCGGTAAATTTCCGTTTGTATGGAGCTTTAAAACCCAAAACTATATCTTGTTTAGGAACTCCAGCTTCTACTAATTCATTAGCTACTCCGATTTCTGTGCCATCGCGTTCAATCCAAATTTTGCCATCTTTAATTTCTACGTAAATAATACAACCAAATATTCGCGTTAGTTCTTGCCAACCAATATTAATAACTTGATAATGATCGCGCTCCGGATCAAATATCAATTTTACTTCTGTTTGATTATTTGGGCGATTTCTTGCGTGACCTTCCAGAATTGTTTGGACTATTTCTTTGTAATTTAGTCTCTCCATATCACAATCTCCTCTTGATCTGGGTTAAAAATTAGTAATTTTAGGTCATATTCGCCAATTATTCTTTGAATAAACTTCCGACTAAAAAACTCATCATAAACATCTACCGGAACGGCTAAATACAAAATCCGATCAGGTTGGGTTAACCTCAGCGCTGAACGGTAGTTAAGACATTGACCAAGTGCTAAGTGAAATTCAGTTACGTCTGAGGCTCCTAAAAAAGATTTTATCTCTACTGCTATTTTTTTACCAGTTTTTTCAGCAGCTAAAATTCTCTCTGCTGTTAAGTCTATGTAAAAATCAATATCCTCAACTTGAATAAATAGATGCTCGTCAGTAATTGTCCATCCATCTTTTGTCAGGGCTGTTTTAACTGTATTATGAAATAAATCTTTAGCTGGCATACATAAATTAAACTTATTTAACCACTGTTAATAGCATAATATCTCAGATGAAAGGTTCAAAAGGCAATTAAAGATTTAGAAACATAAATTATAGTAACAAAACCCAGTTTATACCAAATTAAGTTGATTGATTGGTGAGGAAACAAGGGAAAGGCTATCAACCACGACAAAAACGTAGGGTGCGTTAGCGACAGCGTAACGCACCGAATTTAATCATAAGAGTCGTGCGTTAATGAAATGTAACGAACCCTACAGGATCAGGCGATCGCACTATATGATACTATTAAAATTGAAGTAAGTAGGTAAACAGGAAAATTTAAAGGTATGTAACGGTATGTAAAGTTGTCTCAATGCAATATTCTGATTGAGTTTCAGCCATTTTACAAAACGCAATACCCCTCATTTTTATTTTGTTTACCTACTTAATCCACAACCAAGCTTTTCAAAGGGGTGCTAATTAATAAAATAAGTAGAAAAGCACAAAAAAACAAAATATGTAACAAAAAGTAAAAATTATCAAAACCTATTCCCTATTCCCTTGTCATAAAGACAATTTTTAACGCCAACTTACTTAACATGGATTTAAAATTATATCAGGCAACTGAAATTGCTAACCAAGCTGTTTTGACAAAATTTTATAGATCATTAACTGATGTAGAAATAATTGTCATTAAGGGGGCTTGGGAACGACAAGAATATAGTCAAATAGCGAGCAAACACAATTACACAACCAGTTATCTTAGTCAAGATATTGCACCCAAACTTTGGAAATTATTGACAGAAGCTATAGGAGAGAAAGTTAAAAAAAGTAATTTTAAAGAAGCCCTAAAACGATATTGGGAAAAGCAATTTTGGCACAAGCAATTTACAGATGAATATTACTTACTCAGCCAAGCTAAACACAGCTTACTAAATACAAAATTATATATAGATCGCTATTTTCTCGAATTTATTTGCTATGAAAATCTCTTGCAACCTGGTTCTTTAATTTGGTTAAAAGCACCTAGATTAATGGGCAAAACTTCCTTAATGGAGCGGGTATTACTGAAGTTATCCAAGGAAGACTATCGCATAGTTAGTTTAAGTTTAGATATGGCAGATAAGAAAACTCACTTTGGAAACTTGAATAAATTTCTACGCTGGTTTTGTCTGAATCTCAGTCGAGAACTCAACCTACCCAATCGCTTAGATGACTATTGGGATGAAGAAGGGATGGGTGCTAAAATAAGTTGTACAACTTATTTAGAAACATATTTATTAGCAGCAAATGATAGTCCTTTAGTTTTATATATAGATGATGTAGATGTGCTTTTTTCCTATCCTGAACTTTATGAAGAATTTTTTGGATTGTTGCGTTCTTGGTATGAGAAAGCTAGAAACCGTTCCCACTGGAAAAAACTCCGGTTAGCGATCGCCTATTCTACGGACATTTATATGCACGCAAATACTAATCAATTGCCTTTAAGTATAGGATTAATCATAGAATTACCAGAATTAACTAAAGAGGAGGTTCAGATATTTGCCCAACAATATGGATTAGTACAAGATTCATTTTTAGTAGACCCCTTAATACAATTAGTAGGTGGTCATCCTCATTTGTTAAAATTGGCATTTTCTCACCTCAAAAATTATCCAGATATCACCCTACACAAGTTGTTATCAGAAGCCTCTACGAATGCAGGTATTTATCGTCATTATTTACGCGAACACTGGTTGAAGTTGCAACAGCAACCAAAACTGATCACAGCATTTCAAACAGTGATTAATTCTCCTCAACCAGTGCGATTGGAAATAATATCAGCTTATCATTTGAAAAATATGGGTTTGGTAAAGCTTACGGGTAATGAAGTCGAGCCGCGTTGTCAACTATATCGGAATTATTTTGGGGATGTAATGAGGAGTTAGGCAAATAAACTCTTATTTGCTATTTTTGATGATTAGCTTGCTTATCTTCTAAACGTTGGAATAATTGACTTACAGGAGATTCAAACTCTATATTTCGTTTTTTCATAGACCCAATAGTGGGAATTGGAAAATTGATCACAAAATTGCCCAATTGCATACCCAATGGTCTTAAATGTCCACCTTTTAAATCTTCTCTAAAACCTTCAGGTGGTTTTTTAAACTTATCTTCAAACCATTCACAAGTTGTTGCAGCAAGTTTATCCTTTTTGAACGCAGTTAACCCCATGAGATTAAATAAATCACCTTCTTTAATTAAGGCATAGGTTTCATCTGGGGTTGGTTTGACATTCACACCTAAGCCAATAACTATACCTGCTAAAGGTTGGGGGATAGCACTCTCAAGACCTGTATTTACAGGAGCTAATAGTAAAGAGGGTTGATTCTTAATAAAGATGCTAGTGATTTTAATGTTATCTTGCAATTGGTCGAAATTGGCTTCTCGCTTAATGTAATATTTAATTAATCGTTCAGCCTCTTTACGCTTTATTTCTAAATCATTAATCAGAATTAAGAGGTCTGTAAATATACTTTCGACCTTACCATTAATATTTTCTTGAGAACCTTTTGTATTCGCTGATCTAACTGTTGAATCAATAAATTTCCTCAATTTTTCAACATTATGAGGATATTGAGGATCACTAGGTTCACCAACAACAGGTAAGGCACTAAATGCTTCCAAAAGCGCAATATATTTACAACCAATACTATGACCTAGCCAGGAAAAGTTTTGGTCACTCAAATAGGGTTCATATTCATAGCCAGCAAATATTGCTCTTCTGACAAGTTCCGGCATAATTTCATACTGTTCTCTGATTAAAAAGCCAGCCTCAGCATAATGGTCAAACGTAAAATTGAATGGTAAAATTACAATTGTATAACCATCATTAAATAAACGCTGAAGTAGAGAACGGTAGAAGAACATTGGAAAAAATGTACCAAATAAAGCTCCACCGATAAATTGAATTACTCCTTGAGGTTTTGGGTGTAGAGCTACCCAGCTATGGGAAACAGGTTGGAATTTCATAGTTAAACTTGTACCGTTTATTTTTTGTAAGAAATTAAATCCGTCTTAACTTAAAATGTGCTATTTTGCAGCCATAGCAGTCACAAAGATGGTTATAAGAAGGGGACTGAACCCCTCCTTAATTAAAATTTGCTAGATAATAAATTGTTTTACTTCACACTAACCAGGAGTGAGAGTCTTTCTTGCATTGACAAGATAGATGAAATTGCCAGTTCTAGGAAAGTATTGAAATGGTGCTTCACGTGCTGGCTGTTGTAATTGACGTGGAAGTAAAGGGAAGATTTGTTGGAAATCAGTTGTAACTTTTTCAGTAGCGCCTGAAACTAAGAAACAAGCTGAGTTGGTTTTTTTCTTGCCAGTATCTTGGTCATAGAAAAGTTGTGAAAATGCCTTGATGGTCAAATTATCTGAAGGAGAAACATAGACCAAGTATCCGTTTGCATCTAATTCATTAGCCTTTGATTCTGCTGCTCCTACATTATCAAAAAAAGCAATTGCAGTTTCTTCAATCTTCAGAGGGCATTGACTTGAAGGTTTTCCAGCTACTACAGTGTATATTCTGCCGTTCAAGGGAGCGTCAATAGTGAAAAGTGTGTTAGTTCCAGGAGTTACAGCACTTGCAGCTTGGAAATCAAACCAACCTTCAGTAAATGAGCCATTAATTCCGTTGTTCTGCCGACCCTGTTCGAGCATTGGTTGATAAGCCGCTGGAAAATCTTTTACATTGTCAGGAAGATCAGCACTTAGGTCTGGATTGGGAATAGCTACATCATATTTCAATATATTCCCATATACCTTCACCCCTTCGACCTGTTGTTCTGGAGTGACGTAAAGGGTGGTTATCCCACGAGATGCGGGCTGAGGAGCTTGTTGAGCTAAAGCAGGACTTACTCCACCTAGACACACAACAAAGCTAAGGATAGCAGCCAAAAAGGAAGTTAACTTTCTCATAAATTACCCAAAATGTTATCTGTTTCTGAAGTTCTTTCCTGGAAGTGGTTTTTCCCACACCCTTGGATGATACCTACTTTGGTAATTCAAAAATTCAGGTAAATTCAGGACTTTTATCGCTGATAATTCAGGTAAATTCAGGTAAATTCAAACACCCTCTAAATTATTGTTATAATTTGTTCATTGTCATCCTACAATAAACCTTATAAAACACGAGGACATCATGACCTTTACCGCAGATCCTCCCTATACACAAACCAGCCTTCCAGATCATACTCAACTACCAGAATCTAACGGACTATTTGTGAAGAATTTTCAGGAACATCCTCAAAGTATTCTACTAACTCAATCTATCATTCCAGTATTACAAAAACTCCATGCTGATGGACAATATGCTATAGGTCAAGATAGCGGTATTTATTGGCGGATAACTGAACCACCAGAACGAGGTGCAGAAGCTCCCGATTGGTTTTATATTCCTCATGTGCCACCATTATTAGATGGTAAAGTCCGACGTTCTTATGTGCTTTGGCAAGAATTTATTGCCCCATTAATTGCTTTAGAATTTGTATCAGGAAATGGCATAGAAGAAAGAGATAAAACACCTTGGCAGGGGAAACTTTGGATTTATGAACAAGTGATCAAACCTGCTTTTTATGGCATTTACGAAGTTAGTAAAGCCAGCGTGGAAGTATATCATCTCATGGAAGGACAATATCATTTATTGCCACCAAATCAACGAGGTCATTATCCGATTACACCTATGGGAGTAGAATTAGGTATTTGGCAAGGGACATATCAAAATATGGAGTTACCTTGGCTACGTTGGTGGGATTTAGATGGTAATTTGTTACTTGATGGTCATGAAACAGCCGAAAATGAACGCCAACGGGCTGAAAGTGAAAAAGAAAAAAGCGATCGCCTAATTGCCCAATTACGCGCTTTAGGAGTAGAACCAGAAGTGTAGAAAAAACCATATCTCCAATTACCAATCACTAGATTTACGAGTAATCAACCCACCCACAAATGCCCCTAAAATTGTCCCTGTCCACAGTCCCGCAGTGCTACCTTGCCAACTTGCACCCGGAGTCACTAAAGCACTACACATTTGTTTAAATCCCCAAGCCTGGTTTTGACACTTTTGGCTATGTTGCATGACGGTGATTTGTCCAGCTATTAAAGCAGTAAAAAAACCGGAAGAAAGTGCCAAAAAGGTACAAATAAGAATGCGTTTTTTAATCATATTTTTGTTTCGCGCAAAGGCGCAAAGGAGCAAAGGCGCAAAGGAAGAAATTACGCCTTTTGCCTTTTGCTTTTTATCAACCCGTATTTCTCATGCCGGCAGCAATTCCGTTGATGGTTAATAATGCTCCTCGGAGTAATTCTCCTTTGCTGTAACGAGAGTGAATTACTCCGGTTGTGGGGGCATTTTTTGATTGACGAAGGCGTTTTAATAGGGAAACTTGGATAAATCCTAAAGGCACAATTGTTCCATTTCTTAATTGTACAGAACGTTGCAATACTGGATCACCATCTAATAGTTTTTGGTGTCCGGTGATTTTTAAAACTAAATCTCTGGTCAGAAAGAATTCGCTAGAAATTTGGGCAAAAACTGTCTCAAATCGAGGTTTGTCTTCAGGGTTAGACAATTCATCAACATAGTGACGTGCCATTTCCATGTCTACTTTTGCTAAGGTCATTTCGGCTTTAGAAATCACCATTTTAAAGAATGGCCATTTAAGGTAGAAATAGCGAAGTAATTTCAAATGTTGTTCTGGTTCTGCGTCTAAAAATTCTTGTAAGGCTGTGCCAATTCCATACCAAGAAGGTAATAAAAACCGGGTTTGTGTCCAACTAAATACCCAAGGAATCGCTCGCAGACTACTTAAATCTTTTTTACCAGATGGACGACGGGCTGGACGAGAACTAATTTGCAATTGGCTGATTTCTTCAATGGGGGTGACTTGGTGGAAGAAGTCAATGAAATCAGGTTGTTCATAAATTAGGTTACGATAGTGTTGACGCGACGCATGAGATAACTCTTCCATGATCTCATTCCAAGGTTCGATGTCATCAAACCCTGTTCCTAGTAAACTGGCTTGAATTACGGCTGTGGTGATAGTTTCTAGGTGATACAAAGCCAAATCTAACAAGGAATATTTAGAAGCTAAGACTTCCCCTTGTTCGGTAATTTTAATCCGGCCACTAATACTATGACCTGGTTGGGCTAAAATCGCTTCATGAGCAGGACCGCCACCACGTCCCACAGAACCGCCTCGTCCGTGGAAAATCCGCAGATTTACACCGTAACTTTCGGCGATTTTCTGAAGTGATTTTTGAGCTTTATGAATTTCCCAGTTACTGCTTAAAAAACCAGAATCTTTATTACTATCGGAATAGCCCAACATTACTTCTTGTAAGTTAGGATTTAGAGCAGAAATAGATGGGGGTGCTTCTGCACTGAGCGAAGTCGAAGCTTTTGCACTGAGCGAAGTCGAAGTGTTAATTGCGGCGTAGCCACCAGCCAGCATTGCCCGATATAAAGGCAATTCAAACAGTTCCCGCATTACGCCTCTAGAACGTTGTAAATCTTCTACTGTTTCAAACAGAGGAACGATGCGAATTGTCCCCACTGCAACTACAGGATCAAATAAACTGGATTCTTTGGCTAAGAGTAAAACTTCTAGTACGTCGCTAACTTCGCGGCACATACTAATAATATAAGTTTGACAGATTTTAATGCCAAATTCTTGTTGTAGCGATCGCAAAATTCGGAAAGTTTCAATTACATCATTGGTTTTTTCTGAAAATGGTAATTCAGCGGGAATCAAGGGCCGCCGAGTTTGCAATTCTGAAGTTAACCAAGCGATTCTTTGTGCTTCTGATAATTCGTTGTAGGACTGGGGTAAAAGTTGCAAATATTCGAGAATCTCATTGATAGCATCAGCATGACGAGATGATTCTTGACGAATATCTAATTGGGTCAGATTAAAGTCAAATATTTCCACTTGACAAATCAGATTTTCCAATTCTCGACAACTTAAACCTGTTTCCGTTAAATTGCGTTGAATTAACAACAATTCTGTTAAAAATTCCGCACCCGTTCTGTACATAGGTGCATCTTCATTGTTTGGCGTTTCCCGATTATATAAAGCCAAATTGCGATCGCGGGTATTTTCTAACCGCTTGAGAATGTAAGATAACTTCAGACGATAAGGTTCTTGGCGGAAACGCAATGCTAAATCATCATACACCCCACTTAACTGTGATTGATCCAACTCCAAAGACTCTAGCAAATCTGGTAGTACATCACTCCAGTGCATAGATACACTCAATAAAGACACTAACTCTTTAACTGACTTAATATACCGCTCTAAGACCATTTTTCGTTGATAACAAGCGGTTTTCCACGTTACCTCCGGTGTCACCGAAGGATTACCATCTCGGTCTGAACCTACCCAAGAACCAAAAGAGCAAAAATTTGTCGTCGGTGGTTGTAACCAGGGAAAAGTTTCCCCCAAAGAATATTTGAAGCGTTTGTATAGTTGCGTAATACCATCAAACAACACTTCCTGAAAGTAGTGAAGAGCATAATCTACTTCATCCAAAACCGTTGGTTTAAACTGATGTAATTCGTCAGTGCGCCACCAGAGGCGAATTTCTTCCAGTAATCTTTCCTTCACCTCCAAGGTTTCCCAAGGATAGCTACTAGCACGATTTTGGGCTTCATCTAGTTTTTGCAAAAGATGAACCACCTGACGCTGTTTATCCCGGATAGTATGACGGACAATTTCCGTCGGGTGTGCAGTGAAAACTAAGCGGATATCCAGTTGGGAAATCAGGCGTTGAATTTGTTGGGGTGGGACATTCAACTTAAATAACAGGGGAAATAAAGCCGCAAAAGTTCCTTTTTGGGGAGTTTCTGCTGTCATTAAGTCGCTACCTATTTCTTTCGTAACAGGTAATTCTTCATCTCGTTGATTAGTGGAATAAATTATACTGGGGAAAACGTCCTCGTCAGTTTCCCCAGTATAGCGATTTAATTGCTGCTTTTGCTCGTATTCCTGCTCAATAATATTAATCAACTGAAAGTACAACGCAAAGGCACGCGCCGCACGAATTGCTTCATTGATATTCAATTGTTCAATCAATTCTACAGCAGAGGCAGCTAGGTCATTTGTGGCTTGTCCTTCTGGGGAACATAAATCCCGCAGTTGACGCAAAAGATCCACCATTTCTTGACCGCATTCTTGACGCAGCACCGACTCCCACAATTCCTCTACTACCTGTAGACGATGACGTAAGAATAATTCCGAGTGTAGCACTGGAAAATCAATATGTTCAGCTTTCATAGTTTTCATCATACTCTCTAAGATACTCAAAACATCTAACCTACCTTTTTGAGCATCCAATATCAAGCTGTTAGCTTTTGTTTAGGAGCTACTCACAGGTGACTTATCTTACTTTTAACTGCTTTTGATTCGTTTTTAGGAGGAAGAGGCAATTAAAATCAACCACTTCACCAAATGCCTACTGGCCATTTTAGGATAAAGTTCGCCTTCACTCAAGAACAAACAGGAGAAAAGCGAGCGCAGGGAATGGGAACGGAGTTAAAAGTCTTTTGGTGTATGGGTTTTTAGGTATTTTTTTGGTCAGAATCAGGATATCCAGGATTTGAGGATGTACAGGATTGTGATTTGTGAATTGTTTGTGAATGTTTAGGGGATGTTTTTTTCTATTATTGAAAAATTGCTATTTCCCATCAACAATAACATCCTGTAAATCCTTTAATCCTGGATATCCTGATTCTGACAAATTAACGCTCAGATACCCACCAGCAAGGCTAATGGCAACCCATAAGTAAATTTAATCATATAGTCAATAATAAAGCTTGTCTAAATACATACTGACAGGTAAAGTAATAAATAACCATAATCAGTAGATATTACATTTTCAACTGGGAATTATATGATGATATCAACCTTTACTAATAAAAACTTAATAGGTGAAATTCTTAAAGGTCAAAATGGGGACTATAAAATCCTCGACAAATTAAACGAAGGTGGCTTTGGTGAGATATATTTAGCCGAAGATATTTCTAATCAAAACCAGAAATGTGTTGTCAAACTCCTCAAGCCTAAGCAAAACTCAAATAGAGAGGATTTTGAAGAAAGAAAAAGATTATTTAGACGCGAAGCAGAACATCTCAATAAACTAGATCATTCCCAAATTCCCGAATTAAAAGATTATTTTGTCATTAATTACAGATTATTATTAATAGTCAAACAAGATTTTTATTTAGTCGAAGAATATATAGAGGGTGAACAACTGACTAAAGAACTCCCACCGACCAAGAAACTCGACAGTAGTAAAGTTTGGCAAATACTCTATGACATTTTAGAAATTTTGGAATTTCTCCAGGAGGAGAAAAATTTAGTTCACCGTGATGTCACACCAGCAAATTTAATCAGAAGAAATAGTGATCAAAAACTCGTTTTAATTGATTTTGGTACAGTTAAAGAGATGACTGATATCGAAAATCATCCCCTAAGTCGAGTTATTGGTACTTATGAATATATGCCACACGAACGTATAGATGGTATCTCTACTTATAACACTGATGTCTTTTATGTAGGTATGATTGGTATTCAAGCTTTAACAGGTGTTCGTCCAGATCCAAGGCGATATGATGATAATAGCATTAAGTTTGAAGATAATGGTCAAATTACATGGCGACATTTACTATCAGAATCTCAATTAAACGAACAATTTACCCAGAAACTAATTGGTATCATTGATAAAATGGTACATAATGATTATCAAAAAACTCGCTATAACACAGCCGCAGATGCGTTAAAAGCATTAAAATCTATAGAACTGATAAACTCTACTGAGAAAATTCCTAATAGTTCCAGTGGTAGTATTTCTAATCTAGTAATTAGCAATCCAGAAACCAATATTCAACTCTTTAGAAAACTTTTCTTGGAATTGATTCCTCAAGAAGGTGAAAAAAGATTAAATAACTTCAAAAATACAATATTAACAATTCCATCGGTGTATACAATAGATATTACTCCTAAACCAGATGAAAATAATAAAGTTATAGAGCGAAGTCTGCTATCAGGTAAAGTTGTCATTATTGCTAGTATAGCTACTGCATTGGCTTTTGCATTTCTGGGTTTTCAAGGTGTATCTTCATTAAAAACTGCTCAGAAAAAACCTGACTCTCAAGAAACTAAAATATCTGAAATACAACCTGACATATCAAAAGAAGAATTAACTAAAACTTACAATCCTCAAGAACCAGATAAGAATTTTACTATCAAATATTCAGATCAATGGATAGCTAGAGAAGAAACGCCAGGAGGCAGTGAAAAAATTAAATTCATTCGCAAGGATAAATTACAAACAGATAATTGTCCTGTAGAAATTCTGGTTAGTGTTGATGATTTAGGTAAAGCTTTACTTCTAGAAGAACGTAAAAAAGAAATTTTAACCAATATCCAGAAAGATGATTTGAATAGTTTAGAAAGAGCAGATGAAAAAGTTATTTTAGATAAAACTGATGCTTATCAAATTAGATGGACTCGTCAAGAAAATGGATGTACATTTAAAATATTAGAACGGGGAACTATGGCTTTTAAAAAGGCTTATTATATTACTTATCAAGCACCTGTGGGTGAAAATGATAAATTCTGGCCTGTAGTGGAAAAAATGATTGATTCTTTTCATATTCAAGAGAGTAATTAATTTGTCTGAATCAGGATGTCCAGGATTTAAGGATTTACAGGATGTTAATAGTAAGTTGATTATGGGTGAAAATGACATTATCCCAAAATTGCTTTTATTTCATTATCCTGTACATCCTTAAATCCTGGACATCCTGATATGGCTTGCGCCACGCTACGTTATCAGACAAATTAACGCCCAGATACCCGCCAGATTTTGATAGTTTTGTCCCCACCACCACTAGCTAAAGTCCTCCCGTCTGGACTTATGGCTACAGACAAAACCGCGTGAGAATGACCAGATAAAGTGCGAATTAGTTTACCTGTGGCTAGATTCCAGATTTTGATATTTTTGTCGTAACTACCACTAGCTAAAGTCCTTCCGTCTGCACTTATGGCTACAGAATAAACATAGGAAGAATGACCTTTGAAAGTATTAGCTAAATAAAAATCAGTCGGTGAATTATTCTTATTAGAAGTAGGTTGAGGTGTTGCTGTTGGGCTGGTTCTTGGTTGAGATTTAGGGGGCTGTGGCTTAAATGTAGGAGTTGGTTGAGATACTATAACTAAATTCTGATATGGCTTATATTTATTAATAGGAATACCTTTAAACTCTACAGCACCACTGAGAACGTTTTTAACAGAAAGTCCATTAATTCCAACTAATGTTCCCTGTGAATTAAGTATAGGACCGCCACTCATTCCTGGCAAAGTATTATTGCTTATAATTAACGCATAACCCTCATCAGGATTAGGAGCTATACCGTTAATTATACCATTATAAAAACGATCACACCCCTTGAAACAAATAGTATCATTAACAGCCCAACCAAAATTATAAATCTCTGTAGACTGTTTTAATTCATTGGAATCACCTAATGTAGCAACAGTGTAATTATCATTGCTTGTAAATTGAACAACTGCTAAATCCAAATTAGGTAATTGTCTAATATTACTAGAATTAAAATTATAAGTTTTTCCATTAGGTGTAATTAAAATATATTTACCCTGTTCTCGCACAACATGATGATTTGTTAATACTGTATATGTATTACCTTCTTTTTTAACAATTACTCCAGTTCCTTTATTTTTACCCTCAATTTTAACGGTTATTTGTTTAGCAATATTATTAATTTCTCCACCGTCTAAAGCTGCTGTATTTTGTGGTTGTACTAGTATTACAGTTACACCTATTAACGTCGCAGCTAGTACATTAATCAACCTCATTTTTTAATTCCTGTTATTAGTAAATTTAGTGCGTTGGGTTTGGTTTCTCTATACAACTGTCAACTTAACGTAAAATCCATAGCCCAACTGGGAATTTATTCCCAGTCTCATAGCAAAAGTCATCTGAAAATGACTAAAATAACTAGAAAATTTTTTAAATTATTTAGTTTACTTTAGTAAACTTTAGCTATTAGCCTGGAACTTGAGTTCCAGGCGGGTCTGTCAGCCAACCTACAATTAAGAAAGTTCATTTTTTCATTTTCTGCTGATATTTTTTTGGTAAAATACATTTTTTCACACTTTCTGCTTTTTCTCGCATTTGCAATATTGTACTATTATTTAGTTCCCCTGCTGCTAATGGTTTCTTTCCAGAATTAGAAGCTGGAATTTTCACTAATTGAGGTGCTATCTTCTCAACTGTTGTAATAGGTATAGCCCAACTATTGCGAGGTATAATATCCTGTATAGGTTGACAAGGTTCTGAACCATCAGCATATAATTCTGTCACTTCCCAAAGGGGATTTTTATGTACACCATTAATCCCCACTAATTCCCCTTGCATATTTAATAATGGTCCCCCACTCATACCTTTATAAATATCATTAGTATAACCGATTTGATAGCCTCCTTCTAAGGGTTTATCTAAGATTAAAGTAAGATACCCTTGAGTAAATATTCTCTTTTCTGGCATTTTTTCTGGAGATGTTTCATTTATTGTATCTTCATTACTAAAACCATTAGCAAATAATTGTTCTCCCACCGTTAATGTTAATGGGTTTCCTATTTTCGTAACTTGATAATTTTGATTTGATGTGAATTGTAATATCCCTAAATCATTCTTACCAAATTTCACAGCTTGAGGAATTTTAGCAGGATAAATTTTACCATCTGGTGTTTGAATTTGATAACCTGGTTTATCAACAGCCATTAATACATGATTATTGGTGATAATAGTATAAATTTGATTTTGTTTATTAACTTGTTTATTGATAATAATTCCTGTTCCTAAAAACTCTTGAGAAAGAATTTTTACAGTAATTGATTTTGCTATTTTTTGATTATTTTTAATTGCTAGATCATTCACAGATGATGTTGAAAAAACAGGAGACTCTGCTGGGAGGGAAATAGCTATTCCTCCCAAACAGGTTAATAATAAGAGTGCAGAATGAACTCCAGTTAGTAGACATTTACAAATCATTGAGAATTTTCAAATAATTATTCATGAACTACTATTTTATTCTTCTGTTAAGATTCCATTCAGGTCAATATACAAATCACCATCTTCATAGAATAAAGATTTACTTTCACTCAAATATACAGGTCTTGATTTAGATGCACCATTTCTGTAAAAGTATTTGGGAAATTGGTTTAAGTTTCATAAGTCCCCTGTCGGCAAAAAATATACTTTGGAATAAATATCGTTAATTATACATGATTTGATAAATTTGTCAATAAATATGCTGGTGTTAAATTGGGAATCCAAATTAAGAATCTATGGGTAAGAAAAATTTTGCAATCACCAAAACGTAAGGGTTTAGCATTGCTAAACCCCTACAAATTACAAATTATTCAACTGTTACAGATTCCGCTAGTAATCTCTGGCTTTTACTTCTGGGAAATTTCTAAATGTGGCAACCAAACAACCAAATTATCTAAACTTGCAAAATCTAAAAACACCTCAGTTAAAGCTTCCAATTGTTCCAGAGATAACTTCTCAATCTGCATTTTTAGCTGACTAGGAACTTCCCCAAATCTTTTAGATAACAACCGTAGGATCAGATTTATTTCTCCCTCCTGTTTACCTTGTTGTTTACCTTGCTGCATACCTTGCTGCATACCCTGCTGCATACCCTGCTGCATACCTAATTCGGTAGCTTCTTCTCTGAGTTCTTCATACAAGCGAGTTTGCTGAAAACTTATGCCTAACATTGCTTCTATCTCCACACGACTTAAACGAGTAAACCGATAAGAAATAATCGTGGTAATTATTTCCATTATGCCACGTCTAGCTGTTGGTTCTGGTAACTCCTGCTGACAACGATTGATTAAATATCGCGCTGCTGCTGGGGCTTTGTTTTGTTTTAGAGTAATTAACACCGCTTGCCAATCTTGAAAACGCTCCCTATTTCTGTAAAAATAGAGAAATAATTCCCCAAATAACCGCTCATACAGTCGTTCATCTTTTTGAAATTGCACCTCACAAAAATAAACAACACCAGGAGTTTCGGTTTCTGGTGGTAAAAACACCCCGTCAATTTCAAACTTTGGTTCTTTTACCGCTACCGAATCGAAGCGATAATTAGCCGCATTTGCGGGAGGATTTGGCAATAACTCAAACAGTATGGTTGGATATGTTTGAAATAAATAATAGGAAATAGAGTCACGTCGCATATTATAATTGTAATCTATCCTACCTACTCAAAAAAATTCTCCTCTGGATGATTGTTATATACAGCAAAAGAGGGAATTATACAACTTTTTTATTTATCAACCTCACAGCAACAAAGTTAAATTTTCTCATCACCATAATGAACACATCAACCACACCATTAACACGCTTAGATTTTTACTACAAGCAAATTAAGACAATTATTTTAGCGCGTCAAAACCCGATTACTGGTTTATTACCAGCGAGTACCGCTATTACTGCTCATGGCGATTATACAGATGCCTGGGTGCGAGATAATGTGTATAGTATTTTAGCAGTTTGGGGTTTAGCCCTAGCCTATCGCAAATTAGATCATGATCATGGTCGCACTTATGAACTTGAACATAGTGTTGTTAAACTAATGCGTGGTCTATTGTTTGCCATGATGCGACAATCTCATAAAGTTGAAAAATTTAAACATACACAATCTTTATTAGATGGACTTCACGCCAAATACAATACAGCCACGGGTGATATTGTTGTCGGTGATGATGAATGGGGACATTTACAACTTGACGCGACATCTATCTTTTTATTAATGTTGGCACAAATGACCGCCAGCGGATTATCAATTATTTTTACATTGGATGAAGTTAACTTTGTCCAAAACCTAGTTTATTATATTGGTCGAGCTTACCGCACACCAGATTTTGGCATTTGGGAACGGGGAAATAAAATTAATCATGGTAGTGCAGAATTAAATGCTAGTTCCTTGGGAATGGCTAAAGCAGCTTTAGAATCTATAAATGGATTAAACTTATTTGGTGTTCATGGTAGTCAAGCATCAGTAATTCATGTTTTACCAGATGAAATCGCTAGAGCCAGAATTACTTTAGAATCATTATTACCCAGAGAATCAGGTTCTAAAGAAGTTGATGCGGCGTTATTAAGTATTATTAGTTATCCCGCTTTTGCGGTGAAAGATGAAGCATTGCGAGAACGCACCTTTAAAGAAATTATTAGTAAACTCGCAGGAAAATATGGTTGTAAGCGCTTTTTAAGAGATGGACATCAAACAGTTTTAGAAGACACCGAACGCCTCCACTATGAACCTGGTGAACTTAAACAATTTGAACATATTGAATGTGAATGGCCATTGTTTTTTACTTATTTAGTTCTTGATGGTTTATTTCGCGGTGAACAAGCACAAGTTGAGAAATATCAGCAACTTCTACAATTATTGTTGGTAGAACAAAATGGGTTACAGCTATTACCAGAAATTTATTATGTTCCTGAAGAAAATATAGAAGCTGAGAAATTAGATCCTCAGTCTCAGTTAAGATTACCCAATGAAAATATTCCTTTAGTTTGGGCGCAAAGCTTATATTATCTGGGAGAAATGTTAAGTGAAGGTTTAATATCACTAGGAGATATTGATCCTTTAGGTAGACATTTGAATGTCGGTAAAAACCGCAATTCCTTAGTTCAAATTGCTTTAATAGCAGAAGATGAAGCCCTACAAACACAATTAGAAGTATATGGAATTGAAACCCAAACACCTAGCCAAATTGCACCAATTCAAATTAGGAAATCTGAAGAACTTTCCCGAATTTATACACAAATTGGCAGAAATGATCAACTGGGTTTAACAGGCCGTCCCTTGCGACGACTGAGAAGTTTGACGATATCAAGATTCTTTCGGATTAGAGATCAAACAGTTGTCTTTTTACCATCATTCCTAGATTCACAGCAATTTTATTTAACTCTTGATTATCACTTTTTAGTAGATGAAATTAGAGGTGAATTGGCTTATATCCAAAAATACTGGAGTGATTTAGGTCGTCCGACTTTAACCTTAATGATTACTCGGACAATGCTAGAAACTGGGTCAGAAGCATTATTAGAATTAATGCAGGAACTCAAGGATGGTATTTGTCATGGAGTCCAGGTAAAATTAGGAAAATTGAATCAATTAATGCTGACAGCCGCAATTCAAAGAATTGATTTTTTATCAGATACAGAATTATCGCAATCCTCAGTTGCAAATCGGGGAATCCGTTGTTATTACCTGACTTCTCATTTAGAAAAAAGTTGGTCTTTGGGACATACCCAAGAATTCCAAATGGAATGTGAAACTAACTTAGATTTATTATTAGAATATTTACGCTCATCAGAAAACATTTATGAGCAAATTGAATTACTGCAAACTTTAACGCGGTTACAGGGTTTAGAATTTGATACAGGATATGCTGGGCCAACTAATGCTGTCACTGTAGCGGATTTACTCGATGAAGTCTATACCAAAGCCGGAGATTTAGGGCTGTGGGCGGTGGTGCGACGGGCTGCGGGTTTACGCCAAATGCTCGATATTGGCTTATCAGATGCGATAACGAGTATTTTGGTTCAAGGTAAGCAAATTGCAGTGGGGAGGGCTTATAGTCAGGCTTCTTTGATAGTTGTTCCTATCTCTGGAAGTGAGATTACTGAGAAAATTAATAACTTCTGTCGTGAGGATATTCGAGATCGGGTTTTAACGCAAGAAATATTAATTTATCTCGGTGTCTTAATCAAATCAGAACCAGAATTATTTCGCGGATTTTTAACACTAAGAGTTGGTTATTTAATTCTTTTAATTACTAGCGATATAGCCAGAGAATTCATCCTCACCCAAGATGAAGCTTATGAAAAATTAATGCAGCTTTCACCTTTTGAAGTGAAAATGCGTTTACGTCAAGTGTTAACTGGATATAGTGGCGTAAGCAATTTATTACGTCAACAGGAATCATTGCACGTCAAACAAAAAGAAAGTGATATTGCTTGGGTTGTGCTACCTGTAATTAGTGAAGAAACAGAAGTTCCTCTTGATGGTTGGCGCAGATTTCGTCAAAGAGAAGGTGCATTAAATCGTGTACCCAAAGACTTTTTTAAACAAGTTTGGCTATTAATGCAGCATTGCAAAGGTTTAGTCATTGGTGATAAATTAGAACGACGGAATCGCTTAGAAAGTGAAGTCATGCTTTCAGAAATGACCGCAGGAGAAAGAAATTTTGCTTTATTAGTTGAACATTTGCTGAATAAAATTGAAGCCCCAGAATATCGCCAAGTCAATGTAGAAGCTTTGATGGAATTGGCTACAATCGTGGCTAATAACCCTAAGTTGCAAATTGAAGAATATATGGTTTTAGATGTGTTAATCGGTCATGCAGTGCGGTTAGCGTGGTTAGAAAATCATCCCCATCGCCGCGATTATTATGATGAAGATAAAGCTACTGCATGGCCATCATTTTATAATAGTTCTCCTCAAGATTGTGCTAATTATATTCTAAAGGCGTTTAGGTTCTTAACGGAGTTTGTTCAAGATGTTTAGCTGTAAATCAAGTCACCCTTTTCTTTAGCAGCGTAAGTCCTATTT
Source organism: Anabaena sp. 90 (assembly GCF_000312705.1). Taxonomy (NCBI): domain Bacteria; kingdom Bacillati; phylum Cyanobacteriota; class Cyanophyceae; order Nostocales; family Nostocaceae; genus Anabaena; species Anabaena sp. 90. Next base: position 897,819 of record NC_019427.1, on the reverse strand, counting down.
AGGGTTTGCTGAATCAACCTACAACCCAGACGCATCAAGATTTTTATCTGTATAAAAGGTAAATGAGGTGCAAGAAAAATATGATCATAGCATCAAAAATTGTTCAGTTTTCCAGACTTGATATTACTTCTAACTTCTTCTAACTTCTTCTAAATCCTCCTGAACTTCTAGCCCTCACAGATAACTTTTTCAGCAAACCCTATTTAGAAGAAACCCATCTAAATCAAAGACCCCCGACTTCTTCAAGAAGTGGGGGATCTAAGTGCAATTATAAAAATAGCATTGCCATTGCCACCATTGAGAATATGATTACCATCTTCTCCGAAGAAGATATCTAGACTAATACAACATCTAAGGAAACCGCAAAGCCTGATGGCTTGTTCTCAATTGTGGCAAATGTAGTCCCCAGGAAGGACAAATTACCATTGAGGTTGTTATAGTTGAACTGACTCAAGGAGGTAGCACCAAATCCAATTTTGCTAACCTGGATTTTATCATTCTGTGTCCACTGGAAGTCTTTGATGATGTCAATGCCTTCAAATTTGCTGTTGAATACAAATACCTCTAAGATACAAGGTTGGGTTGAGGTACGTTCACGAAGTGTGGTGTATCCCTGCGCTCGCCGGAGGCATCAGCCATAACCCAACATGAGCCTCGGGTTGCGCTGTCGCTTAACCCGACCTACAAAAAATGGACAAGGTATTGATTACTTATTAATAAATCTGGCGACTAGAAGTCGCGGCTACACAGACGAAACCCACCTACGTGGGTTCTAAACCCTCTATTTTTATTAGTCCATGCAGGTGGTCACTGAGCCTGCGATGCCCTGAGCTTGTCGAAGGGTCGAAGTGTGGACTTTGTTTGTGTAGTAGCGATTTATAATCGCCGGAAACTTTTCAAACACCCTCTAAGGCAATTCTACGGAATTGGGTTTAGCAATATGTGGTAAACCCCAACCGAGTTTTTCCCGCAGAACACGGAAAAATTCCGGTGACTGGAGACGAATAAACCGGGCTCTGTAGGGCGATCGCTCTAAATATACCCGATCTTCCGGTAAAACATAACATCCACCATTACCATCCACCACCATTACCAACCGGGGAATATTAACAGGATAGATATTAACTGGTTCACTATCAGGAAACACCAAAGCCCTAGAAGCCAGAGAATGGGGACAAATTGGGACTAACTGCAATACAGGGACACCAGGAGTAATTACTGGACCACCTGCGCTTAAAGAATAAGCTGTAGAACCCGTTGGGGTAGAAACAATAATTCCATCAGCCGCAATATCCACAGGTGAATGTCGCCCCACTGCGATTTCAAAATGGCACATACAAGTTAAAGGTTCTCGATGTAGCACCATTTCATTTAAACAGAGGGCTTCCCATTTTACCGTATCTCCCCGCATAACTTTAACGGTGAGCATAGCTCTATCTTCAACCTGATATGCACCCGCCATACACTGTTCTAAGGCTTGGGGCAATTGGTTAAGATAAGCTTCAGTCAAAAATCCCATGTGACCAGTATTTACCGTCAGCATGGGGATACCACAGGGGGCGACTAGGCGCGATGCTGCTAACACAGTTCCATCCCCCCCTAACACCACTGCAAATTTCATGTCTGAGTCAAAGCCAGGGGGCGTAAGACCTTCAATGGGGGTGTGCAAGACTGGACTATCTGGTTGAGAATAGCCCAATATCCCACCGATACTCGCTGTGATGTATACATCCCAACCAGCAGCGGTGAGCTTGTCTTTTAGTTCGATAGCGACACTACTCGCTATCGGCTTAACATCGTTGTAGATAATGCCTGCTTTCGGCACACTCAAATATCCAAGTTTAAGGGATGATTTTTCTGTATCTAATAGTTACACATTTTAGCCTAATGTCACCATTCGGCTGACATTTATTGACTATTGGCTTTGGAGGATTGTTTAAAGGGAGTCTTTTTACTTTTAAGCTTTTTACTTTTGGCTTTTTCGTAATCTAACTGTTTCAGCTTATTCATAATCCGACTGAAGTATTCTTGTAGATATGCTTCTAAGGTGGTAGTTTCTTGTTTGTCTAAACCAAAAACAGTATATACTTCGTCCATATTTTCTGAGTTTAGAGCTTTACCACCAGCTAAAACTTCTGTAAAAGCTAATCTATCAGCAACATTCCATCCCCATTGAAAGCAGCGCAGTAAATTTTGGACAGCCCGTAATAAACTGATAGGCATTCGTGTAACTTTTGCGTCTCTATCAGATAAGCGTTCACAAAGATTAATAATTTCCTCAGCACTCCAAGCACGAGTTCCCACGACTGGGAAAGCTTGCTTTTCTGTTTCTGTCACAGTCAAAGCCCGCACCGCGAATTTAGCAATATCCTGCGTATCCATATAGCCAATAGGTGAGGATGTTCCTGTTACCCATACTGGTTGTTTTTCTAAAATAGGTATGCCGTACTGACCAATTAACCCTTGCATAAATCCAGCTAAACGTAAAACTGTGTAGTTTAAACCTGACTCTGCTAAATATGCTTCTGTACATCGCTTAATTTCCATCAGCGGTACATTGGGGTATTTATCAGCATCTAAAATTGAAAAGAAGATAAATCTTTCTACACCAGCAGCTTTAGCGGCTTGAATTAATGCTACTTTGCCATCCCAATCCACTTCTTTAATAGTTAGTGAATCTGTGGCACGAGATGTAGCAGCATCAATAACTGCGGTTACACCTGTTAATGCTTCTGTCAGGGTTTGTGGATTACACAAGTTTCCCCGTACCAGTTCTGCACCCCATTCTTTGAGAAAAGCAGCTTTTTTAGGACTCCGAACCAGACAGCGGACTTTATACCCTTCATCAATTGCGCGACGAGCTACTTGTCTTCCCAAAGTGCCAGTTGCACCAACTATTAATAATGTCATGGGGTTGGTTATATATCTTAATGTTTATGAAAAGAATCTTAACAGAATTTAGTTATCTAAATAAAACTTTACATCTTTTTAATAAAAGATAGGAGTCAGCACTTCGACTTCCCTCAGTGTCAAGTCAGGAGTCAGGAGTCAGGAGTCACCGAGTTAGGAGTCACCGAGTTAGGAGTTAGGAGTCAGGAGTTAGGAGTTAGGAGTCAGGAGTCAGGAGTCAGGATGAAGAATTAATTTTTCTTCCCCTACTTCCCCTACTTCCCCTGCTTCCCCTACTTCCCCTACTTCCCCTACTTCCCCTGCTTCCCCTACTTCCCCTACTTCCCCTACTTCCCCTACTTCCCCTACTTCCCCTACTTCCCCTACTTCCCCTACTTCCCCTACTCCCCCTACTCCCCCTACTCCCCCTACTCCCCCTACTCCCCCTACTCCCCCTACTTCCCCTACTCCCCCTACTCCCCCTACTCCCCCTACTTCCCCTCTACTCTTCTGCGCCTTGAATTTTGAGTAACAAAGCGCCAATTGCCCAACCTACGAAGATTAGACCGAAAGATAGCATCGCTGCATTTAACATTTCGCCGCCCATTTGCTGTAATGCTCCTTTGTGGATTGTTGATTTATCTGAGACTGCTGAATTTGATTTGAAGGCTAAGATCTCATTTTTAACTCTAACAACTCAGGTACAATAGGTCTATCAGAACTATTTGGATTAGACCTATCAATAATTCTAAACCAATTTAGGGATGTCATCGGGAATGAGTGGAGATAGGCGGAGAAACCCCGCCCCTACAAAATCATGAGTAATCAAAATAACCGTCCGCGTTTGGTGCTGACCCTGGGAGATCCTGCGGGTATTGGTTCTGAGGTGATTTTGAAGGCTTTGGCAGATCCTCAAGTTACTCAAAATTGTGATGTGATGGTGGTAGGGAATAGAACTTTATTAACTAAAAGTTATGAAAATATCAGTAAAAATATTGATAATTCTCTAGCTTTGGCTAATCCGGTTGATTTGTCTATAGTTGATGTCCCTATTGCTGGTGAAATTATCACAGGTGTGGGAAATGCAGCTAGTGGGGCAGCGAGTTTTGCTTATATGGAATATGCCATATCTCAAACTTTGGCAGGTGAGTTTGATGGAATTGTCACCGGACCTATCGCTAAATCTGCTTGGAAAGCCGCTGGTTACAACTATCCGGGACAAACGGAACTTTTAGCCGAAAAAGCTGGTGTTGAGCGGTTTGGGATGTTGTTTGTGGGGCGATCGCCTTTTACCGGTTGGACACTCCGCGCTCTACTTGCTACCACCCATATTCCTTTATCTCAAGTAGCTGCGACTTTAACACCGCAGTTGTTGACAAAGAAATTAGATTTATTGGTGGAGTGTTTAGAAAATGATTTTGGGATTAAACATGGCAGAATTGCGATCGCTGGGTTAAATCCCCACAGTGGAGAAATGGGACAACTGGGAACAGAGGAAATAGATTGGTTAATTCCCTGGTTGGAATCAGAACGCCAAAAACGCCCGCATTTACAGCTAGAAGGACCCATTCCCCCAGATACAATGTGGGTAAAACCGGGTATTGCTTGGTATGGTAATTCTGTGATCAAAAATCCTGCTGATGCTTACTTAGCACTTTATCACGACCAGGGTTTAATTCCGGTGAAGTTGATGGCTTTTGATCGGGCTGTCAATACTACCATTGGTTTACCGTTTGTGCGGACTTCACCGGATCATGGAACGGCGTTTGATATTGCGGGAAAAGGGATTGCTGATGCGACAAGTATGAAAGCAGCGATTAATTTGGCGGTGGATTTGGTGAAGCAGAGGTATAGAGTCTAGTCGAAACAATGCCTAGAAGTACAAGTTATCATGCCAAACTAATTAAAAACTTACAAGATCCTCTAGAAGCAGCAGCTTATATTGAGGTAGTTATAGAAGAAGGTGATCCTATTATGTTAAATAAAGCACTCAAAAATGTGATTGAGGCTCAGGGTGGAATTGATAATTTTTCCGTAGCAGTACAGCAATCCTACGATAAATTTGCCCAAATTCTTGCTGAAAAAGGAGAAATTGAATTTTATTCTTTGACTAATGTACTTGATGCTTTAGGATTGCAGTTAGCCGTAACCGTGAAGTCAGCTTGAATTATGCAAATTAGAAAACTGTTAATTTCACAATCACTGGAAAATGGTCAGAAGGCCATACCCCTTCCCACTGTTCACGATCAATAATAACTTGTTCTGTCTGAAAAGCGCAGCTATCGCAATATATAGTATCAATAGCATCCCCAGCTTCCCCTGTAAAATCGTGAAAAGTTTTCTGTTTTTCTAGAGGAAGAGTAGCTAAAGGATCTTGTAATTTTTTGCCATTAGCTAAAGGTGATAGAAAAATTTGCCGTTCTGGAGTATCAGGATTGGCGTTAAAATCCCCTGTGAGAAGTAAGTAGTTTTCTGGAGGAAATTCCGCCAACCGTTGACTAATTAAAGCTGCACTTAACTCTCTAGATTTGGCATTTTCGTGATCTAGATGGGTATTTAATATAGTTAAAGATAGACCAGGATTAGTAACTTCAAAATTAGCCCAAGTGGCCATCCGTGGTAAACGAGTTCCCCAAGTAATACTACCAGGAATTTCTGGAGTATCACTGAGGTAAAAATCTTGTGTTTCTTGAAGTTTAAAGGATTGGGGATTATAAAAAATTGCACAATGTTCACCGCTTCCTGTACCAGTGCGATCGCCCCCAATAATGTTATATTCCGGTAAGAGTGCTTGTAAATCTGCCAGTTGATCAGATTTACCCTCCTGTGTACCCAATAAATCCGGTTTGTAGTGTTGAATTAAAGAAGCAATTGCCCCTACACGCTTTTTCCACTGACGCACCCCAGGATCTGGTTTGTCATAGCGGAGATTAAAAGTCATCACAGTAATTTGCATAGATATTTTTAAACTGATAGTTTGGACAAAACCAGAGAAGATGAGAAATACTCTGAGAATATCCTGTAAAAGAGAAAAACTAAAGATTTTATCCAAGCCCTAAGTAGATACAATTCCCTGACTGACTTTAGCTCCAATATCTACCAATTAATCACCTTAATCATCTAATCAAGCCTCAATATCATCACCGAACTAATTAGTAGATTTGACCAAATTGTTCAGTTATCCAACAACCCTTTTTTCAAAATTTAACTTGCGGTGTTGTCTGGTGGATCAAACTTATAACCATAACCCCGTACCGTTTTAATATACTCCGGCATACTAGAATCAACTTCCATTTTCTTCCTAAGTTGTCCAATATGCACATCAACAACCCGTCCATCTCCCACATAATCACAACCCCAAATCTTTTGGATCAGTTGGGTACGACTCCATGCTTGTCCAGGGTGGGTAGCTAGAAAATGTAAGATATTAAACTCCAAAGCAGTTAAAGCTAAAGCTTTATTATTGAGTGTTACCTCTCGCGCTTCTGAGTTAATAGCTAACTGATTGAAAGTGAGGCGTTGTGACACACTGGACTGGATATAGCGAACACGTCTTAATAGGGCTTCTACCCTAACTTCTACCTCAGCTAGACTAAATGGTTTGGTTAAAAAATCATCAGCACCAGCAGCCAAGACTTTAATTTTATCAGCTTCATCATTGCGACTGGTAAGCATCATGACTAACACATTGGTACGACTTTGCATTTCCTGGCAAAGTTTATAGCCATTTACATCTGGTAAATTCCAGTCGAGAATCACTAAAGCGGGATTAAATTGCTCAAATAAGACAAGAGCCGTTTTACCATCTGCTGCTGATTCTATTTGATATTTCCGACTCAAAAAACGCTGAATCAGGTTACGGACACTAGAATCGTCATCTACAATCAGAATCTTGGAATTATTTGTGGAAAGCGTATCCATAATGGAATTTATGATTGTTTTGGCAATTTGCTGTGATAATAGATGCTACAAAAGTAGTATTTTTGAAAGTAAATTTACCCTCAATTCTGTTAATTAACCTCACCTACCCGGAAACTGCTATAGCTAAATTTTCCATGAAGTTTATGCAAACTTTAGACATCTTACTCTTTAAAAAAAGTATAAGTAATAGACAATTTTGGTATTTTTTAAAGATTTTTCTGTATAAATTAGATACATAAATCAAATTATATTTCCATGTATTAACTATAAAAAGATACCCGAATCATCCAATAAATCGGGTATCTTGTTGTTGAGATCAGATTGGGGATAGTTAGAGGTTTTTCCCAAACATTATCAACAATCCCGCCCAAAATTATTAATACTGAGGAACAGAAGCGTCTACTTCTTGACTCCAAGCATTAATTCCCCCTTTCACATTTGTGCCAGTAATTCCCGCTTCCTTGAGGATAGCCAAGGCTTTCGCCGAACGTCCACCCAGTTTACAATGAGCAATTAAACGGTGTCCATTGAGTAAGTCCTTCACCTTAGCCACACCATCACCATTTTCAATATCTGGTAAAGGGACTAATACTGAACCAGGAATTTTAGCAATTTGATACTCGTGAGGATTACGCACATCTAGCAGCACAAAGTCCTTTGCACCACTATCTAATAACGCCTTCAATTCCTTCACAGTCATTTCTTGAATTTCCATCTGCTGTTTCGCTTCTTCGGCTTGGGCTTGGGGAATCCCACAGAATTGTTCGTAATCTATCAGCTTGTCAATAACTGGACGGATGGGGTTAGGACGCAGTTTCAACTCCCGGAATTTCATATCCAAGGCGTTGTAAAGCACTAGTCTACCACTCAAGGTAGTACCATTCCCCAGAATAATTTTCACTGTCTCTGTGGCTTGAATAATCCCAATCATTCCCGGTAAAATTCCCAGAACTCCACCTTCTGCACAGGAAGGAACCATTCCTGGTGGTGGTGGTTCGGGATATAAGTCACGATAGTTGGGTCCACCTTCATAGTTAAAGACGGTTGCTTGTCCTTCAAACCGGAAGATAGAACCGTAAACGTTGGGTTTATCTAACAATACGCAAGCGTCGTTGACTAAATACCGCGTCGGGAAATTATCAGTGCCATCAACAACGATATCGTAAGGACGGATAATATCTAAAGCGTTTTCTGCACTCAGACGGGTTTCATACAAATCAACCTGACAATGGGGGTTAATTTCGTGAATCCGGTTTTTTGCTGATTCGATTTTGGGTTTACCTACCCAGGATGTCCCGTGAATAACTTGACGTTGGAGGTTAGAGGTATCCACAACATCAAAATCAACAATACCAATTCTGCCTATACCTGCTGCTGCAAGATATAACAGTAATGGTGAACCTAGTCCACCTGTACCGATACAGAGTACACTGGCGGCTTTTAGGCGTTTTTGCCCTTCCATGCCCACTTCTGGCAAAATTAAGTGGCGGGAATAGCGTTCGTAGTCGTCTTTCGTCAACTGGATTTCATCCAGATTGGGATTTAGCATAGCAGTTGTAGGAATCAGCGCGGAGTATTAATGTTAACTTAAATTTGCTAATTTTATCAGTTTAATTGTCTCGGCTTGAAATTGGTGGTTGTCATCAAGAGTCCAGCTTTGCAGTTCACCAGCTTGAGCATTTTGTACGGATGATATCACATAAGAGTATTCTGGCCAAGCGTATATTCTATCCCATTCTGAAGGAATAGCTGGATAGTCAGGATGGGAATGATAGATACCAATAATATTTAAGTTACGGTTTCTCGCTGCTTTTTGCGTTTGTAACATGACTTGAGGCGATATTGCATATCGTCTTCTGGTACTATTTTCTTGGTCTTCTGTAAAGTTACTCTTTTCTGTATTCCAGACGTTCTCTGTGGGGATGATTTCTACTACAATTTTATATTCATTATTTTTATAACCTAAAATTAGCCCACAGCATTCATCTGGGTAGGTTGTTTGAGCATGATTTTTGATAATTTCTAGATGATTTGTTTTTAGTTGAAGATTCATGATAGCTTGCAAACGCAGATAAAGAAAAAAGAAGGATAAATATCAAGTTAAGAATCTAACTTTACCAGTATTAATATCATAGTAAGCACTGATAATTTTTAATCTGTCATCACGGATTAATTTATCTATAATTTGTGAATTATTCTGCAATTTTTTAGCTTGGTATTCAATATTATTAATCACTGGATTGTTATCATCATTAATATTACTTCCTGTTCTGGGAGTTGCCGATAAACCTGGCTTAATGTCATCAATCACAGAGTTAATTTTACCATTATCTGGTTGATTGTCAATTGCTGCTGATACTGCACCACATCCTTTATGACCTAAAACAACTATTAGTTGTGTTCCTAAATTAGCGGTAGCATATTCTAAACTTCCAATGGTTTCATTACTGGCAATATTACCAGCTATCCGCACAACAAATAAATCTCCTAATCCTTGATCAAAAATTATTTCTGGTGGTACGCGAGAATCTGCACATCCTAATATTGCTGCATAAGGATATTGTTTTTTAGATACTGATAGTAAACGTTTTTTCGATTGATTAGGATATTGACGATTTTGATTAACAAATCTTCTGTTTCCTGCTATTAATCTTCTTTTTGCTTCCTCTGCACTAACTGGATTAGGATTAGGATTATTTTCAGGAATTGTAATTTCTGAACGGTTAGTAATGATTTCATTGCAAGCAGTCAAAGTACCCATACTCAAGGTACTTAAACCTACGAATTTTAAGAAGTTACGACGACCTACAAATCCGTTAATTTTACTCATGACTCCACCTGATAACTTCTACATAATTTTTACAGAAGATATCAGATTTGATCATGATGTGAGAGTAGCTTATTACACGGTTTAAGGGTTATTTAATCTTTTGTTTAAATACCAAACAATATATTGGCAGTATGGACTATATTTGCCTTCTGCATCTTTGCTACTAAGTCCGACTGGGAATGAATTCCCAATCTAATGGCAAAAGTCATCTAAAGATGACTAATAATTTTCTAAATCTTCAGTTTACTTTAGTAAACTTTAGCTATTAGCCTGGAACTTAAGTTCCAGGCGGGTGTGGAAGCCAAACAAATAAGCTATCTGTAGCCTAAGTTGACACCAATGAGCTTTTGCTTTACCCCTACCTAATTGATATTAACAATTAATTACTTTTTTTCGCTCTTTTCTTTTTCTCTGGTTTGAGTAAGGGAGCATTTAAAGCTTCATATAAATTAAATAAAAACTCAATCCTATTCAATTCATTTACAAATGGTTGGGGACGATAACATAAGTCTACGGCTTTATCTAATATTTGATGTGCCTTTACTAAGTCTGGTGGCATTGTCAAGGGGTCATACAAATCGGCTAAACTACTATCAGGATATTTTGCTCTGGTGTCTAATACTGCTTGCGCGGCTGTTTCTACTTTCTGTTTTTGTTTCTCATTGACGTTTTCAGGAAAGGGATAATTATTGTAAACAATGGTATTGGAATAGCGAAAACGACTTTCTAATCTTCCACATACATATTTTACCCATGTAATGTGCATTTCTGAAGTGAGAATACCAAATAAATAGAGAGTGGCATTAGGAATTAAAAAACAGAGATTGCTAGTAATAATTTCTGAAGGCATAAAACCTATAGGAATATATTTCCTCCTTTCAGAAGACGCACTTGGTACAAGTAAATAATCTGTATCAGGTTGTGCTATCTGACAAAATAGAGTAGGTGTAGTTGCAAATTTACGAGTAGAAGCAGCTTTACTTTCTAACCGGAATTGTTTAACTTTATTTACTCGTTTTAATACCTCTGGTAAAGCTTTGAGTTCTTTTGGAGAAATATCAACAAGCCAAAGACAATAGCGACTATATCCATTAATAAACTCCTGCGCTCCTGTATAGGGTCTGATCCATTTTTCAGCTTGAGGTTCAATCTTAATAAATTCTTCTTTTTCAGTTTCAGTAAAAATAAGATTACCACCATCTCGTGGCATACTTCCAAAACGCATTAAGGGAATATTAGCAATGGGAAAACTTTTATTAGTGATAATTGTGTCACTTCCATCTACCAGATAAGGATTGATATTTTTAGCTTTTATTGTCAGTGGTTCACTCTGAATATCCTCATAATCAGAAATATATTTTTCGGTAATATTGAAGTTGGCAAAACCAATAATTACACAATGGACAGCAGCATTTCCTTTAGCTTCATTACTCCATTTAAAAGTACGATGAGCAAAATGAATTTTAATCTTATATTTATTAAATAATATATTCCAAAGTATAGCGACTTGTTCACCTTGTGATATAGAATTTGTGGAAACAAAGCCTACTTTTATTTGGCTATTTTCGATAATTTTTGCTGCTTTTATATACCAAGCACAAACATAATCTAAAACACCTATTCCTTTCTCTCCATGAAAAACATGATCAATATCATTTCTTTGTTGAGCATTCATAATCATTGCCCCAACAAATGGGGGATTTCCTAAGATGAAACTTAACTTTTCCTTGTCGACAACGGTTTCCCAATCAATTCTTAATGAATTACCATGAACAATTTTCGCAGATTTAGTTAAAGGAACTCTAAAAAAATATTGACCAAATTCATGACTAACCTGAATATTCATTTGATGATCAATTAACCACATTGCCACCTCCGCAACACGCACCGCAAATTCATCATATTCAATACCCGTAAATTGATCTACATTAACCTTAATAATATCTTGAATATTAATAAATTGCTGTCCATTTTTATTCAATGCTTGCAAAATTTTAATTTCTAGATTTCGCAATTCCCGATAGGTGATAATTAGGAAATTACCACAACCACAAGCAGGATCAAGAAAATAAAGATTAGCGATTTTTTGATGTAATTCTTGGAGTTTACCTCGATTACTTTTGACTTTTTCTAACTCTAAATATAAATCATCTAAAAATAGAGGTTTAATCAACTTTTGAATATTTTTTTCTGAGGTATAATGAGCGCCTAAATTTCGTCTTTCTGTGGGATTCATGACCGCTTGAAACATCGAACCAAAAATAGCCGGTGAGATTTTACCCCAGTCAAAACCACAAGCTTCTAAAAACATTTCCCGCATTTTGCTATCAAAAGCAGCGGGTTGTAAAACCTCCTCAAATAACTTACCATTCACATAGGGAAACTGAGCCAAATTAGTATCTAAATTTGTTAATCTTTTTTCTGGTGGTGTATTTAATGTATGAAAAATAGAAGCAATGTGCATTGCTAAATCACTACCATCTGATTTAGTATGTAAATCAATATATTCCCAAAAAATACCTTTATCAAAAATGCCTGTATCATCAGCAAATAAACAGAAGAGTAACCGGACTAAATAGACTTCTAAATCATGACCTCGATAACCAACTGCTTCTAGTTTATCATGTAGTTTACCCATTAATTCAGCGGCTTGGATATTGACCGGATCTTCATCTTTATAGGTGCGTTTTTCATAACCAGCAATAAAACCGAATAAATGAACCTGATTAATAAAATCTTTGAGGACAAATTCTGTGGTAATATTAGTATCTAAATCGTAGAGTTTAAACTTTTGAAAATCAGAAACTAAAATATATTTTGGTAATTCATGTTCTTTTAAACCAGGGAAATAATCTTTGGCTTGCTGCATAGCTTTATCTAGACTTTTCCCCCTAGATTTATGTTCTACTAAAATTACACCTTTCCAGAGTAAATCAATAAAACCTTGTTTATTATCGGCTTTTTTGACAGATTGTTCAAATGTTGCCACCCGACGACGAGAAATACCAAAAACATGAAAAAACCCATCCCAAAATGATTTAGCTTCTGCATCTTCTGAGGTTTCATGTTCCCATTCTTGAGAAAATGCGATCGCTCGACTTTTGATTTCGTTCCAACTTAAAGGCATAGCTGATAATTTTTGGATAAGAAACAGTGGTTTTAAATAATCACCCCGACTTCTTAGAAAAGTCGGGGATCTGAAGGATGTGAACAACCTACAAAAATGGGTTATTTAATGGGGAATTTAGCTAATAATTCCTCACGAGACAACTGAGATAAATTGAGTAATAAATCAGTTCTTTCTGTGAGAGAAAGTTCCATAATAGGAGTAACAACAGCAGATAATTTCTCATCTAAATTACCAAAACGTGCTGTTAGTAAACTTCCTACTATTAACCGCAATTCTTCTTGTCTTCCCGTTTGCAATCCCGTTTGTAGTCCCGTTTGCAGTCCCGTTTGCAGTCCCTCTTGTCGCCATTCCTCGCGTTGTTTGAGATATGCTGGTGATAAAGTCATAATCAACTCCCTATCTTCATCGTTGATATTAGTGTTAATCTCTATATTTTTACGCCAAGATGCTAAAATTTCCAGTAGATAATTACACTGGTTTTCTGTGGAAACTGTGATCAGTTCTTGTACTGCTTGTTTTTGGGTTTCCCCATTACCTAACACCCTTAACCATAGTGTATCCTGATTTTTGGGTAATTGGTTAATTGCTACAATTGCGGTTTTATGCGATTCTCCTAGAAAATAAACTCCTGTTTCCCAATCATCTTCGAGTGTAGCTCTAAATCCATCTAGTTTATTTTTTGAGCAGGTTGGTGTTAAAATCCATAAAACAGGGAACTCGGTTTCCATTAGCCGCCGATTTTCTCTTTTTGCTTGTCGAAACAATTCTTCATGAAGGCTGGATAATTTTGACATACAACTTCTAATTGTCATTTCATTGGGAGGATTACGAAAAGGTTCAAATAGACAGCTTGTAACTGCCATTTTTGCTAATAATCCTAAATCGGAAGTTACAGATTTTGATTGATTGGGAACAAACCAAATATCTATTTCCCTAACTTCGCTTTTTACGTCTTTACCAATATCTACTTGACCTAAAGGTTTTAATAATTCCTCTAGATATTCTTTCGCAAATTGGTCATGGGCTTCTCTCGTCATACAAAATCCATTGCTAAAAAACCTCTCCGTCCAGCAGTAACTCCAACTTCCGAAATAAAAACTGCAAATATCTCTACCAATAAAGTTGAAAATTCTCCTAATAATAACACAGAAAAAATACAAAAACCAGTTACAGATATTCGGACTGATACTAATAAAGCTGATTTTTAATGAGTAGAGAAAACCGCCGGTTATTCAGGTGCAGAATTAGATAAATTAGTCAGAGAAGCTATTTATTTAGCTGAATATGGACACTTACCAACAAAGATTCATTGGGAAAATGCGTTATTACAAATTAGTCCCCAATATCGGACTTCTAATATGCAGCAACTGTTGCGAAAATATTTAAAATTAATAGAAGGTGGCGGTGGTAAACCTGCATCAGAATTAGAAATAGGTTTTTTAGAAAATCTTATTCTTGGATCTTAGTTAACTTCAATTTTTTCTACTGTAAACTGGTGGTTGTCATCAAGTTTTCTGTAATTACCCTTTCTAAAGGTTTGTCCCAACTATCAACCGGTAATTGAGATAAATAAGCAAAATCAAACACCACTCCTATAGTCGCTTTTGTCTGCCAACCAGGAGAATTTAACAAACGGTCATAATATCCCCCACCATAACCTAAGCGGTATCCTTGGACATCACAACCCACACAGGGAACAATAATTAAATCTACTTCTTCAATCTCAATTATCGGTGCTTCGTGGTGAGGTTCTGTAATCCCATAAGCACCAGTATTAATGATGTCATCAGGTTGCCAAGAATGCCAAACTAGAGATTTATCAACACAACGGGGAAAACCCCAACGTTTATTAGTGTTAGTATATAGCGAGCTAATATCAGGTTCTTGACGAAAGCTAAAAAAAGCCAGAATTGTATTTGCTTGATTAAATATAACCGAGTTTTGGATATTGGTGGTGAGGCGATCGCTTTTCCCCCGCCATTCTAATAATGTCATAGACTGACGTTTTTGGAGTAAAACCCGTCGCAATTCCTTTTTAGTTAGTTGTGACAATTTTGGATTTTAGATTTTAGATTTCCCTCGTTCCCATACTCTGTATGGGAATGAATTAAGAAGGCTCTGCCTTGTGTGTATGCTAGAGTCAGAAACTCTATGAAGGCATTCCCAGTCGGAGACTGGGAACGAGATGAGGAGATCATCTATGCAGCGTTTTTACGCCACCAATCAATAGTATTTTTCAAACCTTGTCTAAATTCTACTTCAGCAGTGAAGCCAAAAGCCTGTTTTGCCCTTTCCGTGTCCAAACAACGTCGGGGTTGGCCATTGGGTTTGTCGGTTTCCCACACAAGTTCACCCTCATACTCCATCAATTCGCAAATTAAAGTAATTAGATCTTTGATAGAGATTTCGTAACCAGTTCCTAAATTCACGGGTTCAGCATCATTATAAAACTGAGTTCCCATGACTATTCCCCGTGCTGCGTCTGTAGAATACAAAAATTCACGGGTAGGAGAACCATCACCCCACACAGGAAGTTGTTTTTCTCCCCTGGTTTGGGCTTCTTCCACTTTGCGAATTAAAGCGGGAATTACATGAGAACTGCTAGGGTTGAAGTTGTCTTCAGGTCCATACAAATTCACTGGTAACAGGTAAATACCATTAAACCCATACTGCTGACGATAAGATTGCAGTTGGACTAAGAGAGCTTTTTTTGCCACTCCATAGGGGGCGTTAGTCTCTTCTGGATAACCATTCCAGATGTCATCTTCTTTAAATGGTACAGGGGTAAACTTAGGATAGGCGCAAATAGTTCCTACACAGACAAACTTTTCTATCCCTTGTTGATAAGCTGCATGGATTAACTGAGTTCCCATGATCAAGTTATCGTAAAATAACTCGCCGGGTTTTTCTCGATTTAGACCAATGCCACCAACATGAGCGGCTAAGTGAATGATAATATCCTGTTGGTCTGCTGCCCGTTGGCAATTTTCCCATACTCGTAGATCACAGTCGTGCGATCGCGTTACAGTAATTTTCTCACTGTTAGCGCCATGCTGACATAATTGATCTATCACCTGACGGCCGAGAAAACCCGCCCCACCAGTGACAAGAATCCGTTTATTTGCTAAATCTAAGGCTGTCATATTATTATCCTTGATCTGATTAAAAGTGCAGAGATCCTAATTCTTGACGGGTAGTAGCAATATCTTGAGGGTATTTTGCACCATTACCATTAGGGGAAGTACAACCCACAGCTTGTAAATCAGCTTCTACCATGAGCGCAACCAGTTCTTTAAATGTTACTGATGGTTTCCAGCCTAATTTTTGCTGTGCCTTAGTCGGATCACCAATTAATAAATCTACTTCTGCAGGACGCAGATAACGTTGATCAAACTCTACGTATTTCTGCCAATCGAGATTAACATAACTAAATGCTAACTCCAGAAACTCCTTCACTGAATGGGTTTCACCAGTTGCCACCACATAATCATCTGGCTGCTCTTGTTGCAACATCAACCACATTGCTTTTACGTAATCTTTGGCATAACCCCAATCTCTCTTGGAATCCAAATTACCCATGAAGATATTTTTTTGTTTACCAGCAACTATGCGGGCTATGGCTCTAGTAATTTTGCGGGTAACAAATGTTTCGCCCCTTCTGGGAGATTCATGATTAAAAAGAATACCGTTACAAGCAAATAAATTGTAAGATTCGCGGTAATTTATGGTTTGCCAGTGAGCGTACACCTTAGCACAAGCGTAGGGACTGCGGGGATAAAAAGGTGTGGTTTCACTTTGGGGAACTGCTTGCACCAAACCATACATTTCCGAAGAACCAGCTTGATAGAAACGGACTTCAATCCCAGTGCGGTGTTGATAATCGCGGATTGCTTCCAATAAACGTAATGTCCCCATACCTACAGCATCTACTGTATATTCAGGTGAATCAAAGCTCACCCGGACGTGGGATTGAGCGCCTAAATTATAAATTTCTGTAGGTTTAACTTCTTCTAAAATCCGCCGCAGTGTTGTTCCGTCTGTCAAATCACCATAGTGAAGAAACAGCCTTGCGCCCTCGTTATGAGGATCTTCATACATATGATCAATTCTGTCTGTGTTAAAGGTGGAAGTACGGCGAATAATCCCGTGGACTTCATAACCTTGTTCTAGTAAAAGTTCAGTTAAATAAGAACCATCTTGACCAGTAATACCAGTAATTAAAGCCCGTTTTCTTTGTGTCATGGTTGGTGATGCCTTGTTGTTTTTAGTTGAAGATTACAAACATTCTGATATAAACTAGCAGTTAATTGATATAACTGCCCAATAGTTAGGCTACAAATATTAGTTGCTATTACAAGTTAAAGGTCAACAAATATTTTTGCTAAAAAACACTTTAACAAATAATTATAGGTTTAGTTCAATTAATATTCTTGATTTCAAGTGTATCAATTATTGTCAGCACTAGAAATTCCTTGAGCCGTATATATGCGTAAGAATAAATTTTATACCTTTGCTATCGAAAATAGTTTTTGGGGCATAATGTTGCCCCATAAGATGGAATTTGCGTACTTACTTAGTAAGCTCCTTTATTTTTGGGCATAATGACAACATTAACTGTTTTCAGGATGATCCACAAATCAAGCCAAAAATTCCTAAAATTGACATAATGGAGGTCTATTTGCACCCGGCGAGGATATGGAATATCATTACGCCCGGATACTTGCCACAAACCAGTAATTCCAGGACGAATCGTTAAAACATGATTGATATAATCACCATATTTGATTAATTCTTCCGCGACTAAAGGTCTTGGACCAACTACACTCATATCTCCTTTGAGAACATTCCAAAATTGGGGAAATTCATCTAAGCTGGTAATTCGCAAAAAGTGACCAATTTTAGTGATTCTTGGGTCTGTTTTCAGCTTAAAATTGTCTTCAAATTCTGCTCGGAGGTTAGGTGATGTAGCCATCATTTCGACAAGAATTTCGTCAGCATTGTTGACCATGGTGCGAAACTTAATGCAATTGAAGCTGCGGTAGTTTTTGCCCACCCGTTCTTGAACATAAAAGATCGGACCCTTTGAGCTTATGGCTATCAATAAAGCCAATATCATGTAAATGGGAGAAAACAAAATCAAGACCGACAATGAAAAAACTATATCAAACAGTCGTTTAAAAAACTCTCCGTATAAACCCTGAAAAGATAAACTTCTGGATTTCACCTTTGGCTGTTTAACTTTTTGACCACGTTTTGATAAAACAGTCACAGATGTACTGTTATCCTTCCGCGGGTATCGCTTGCCGGAGAGGAGTGAACTCTGGGCAGTCATCATACTCCTTTATAATCCACACCACACATAGTCCCAATCTTAAAGCTAAAAGGCAGTAATTTTGAGGAAAAATTTGCACTCTTCTGAGAAAATAAATACAAAAGGCCGATGTTTACTTTTGGTAAACTCCTTTTTCACGACATTCATTCACAAAACCTAGATAACGTTCTGCAAAAACCTGGCGAGAAAATTGATTAGCGTGTGTTTGTATATACTCGTAATTGTATAAATGCTCATGATCTACAAATTTTTCTACGGCATCTACTATAGCTCCTACTGTTTGGATTTTAAATAATATACCAGTTCCTGTATCAGGATGTGTCTGAATATCTCTCACTGTTTCTAATGCACCACCTGCACGGTATGCAATTACGGGAGTTCCACAAGCTTGGGCTTCAACTAGGGCAATGCCAAAGTCTTCGCAAGCTGCATAAACAAAGGCTTTGGCACGGGACATATAATTTTTGACGATACGATCGGGTTGCCATCCTAAGATTTGAATATGTGGTTGAGCTATTTCCCGTAATTTGTTCATTTGAGGACCAGTGCCAATAATAACCAAGGGTTTTTTGAGGCTATTAAAAGCCTGAACAATTAAGGAAACTTGTTTATAACTTACTAATCGGGAAACTATCAAGTAAAAATCTTCTTTTTCTGGAGAAAATAAACATTCATCTAGGTTAACCGGTGGATAGATAACGGTTGCTTCCCGACGATAGCAACGCCAAATCCGTCTGGCTGTGTGTTGTGAATTGGCAATGAAGTAATCCACCCGGTTGGCACTAATTACGTCCCATTGCCGCAAATTATGGAGGATTTGGCGGGTGATCCAGCCGATTGCTCCTTGCCCTAGTTTGCTTTGGTTGAGATAATCAAAGGTTAAATCCCACGCGTAGCGCATGGGGCTATGGCTATAGCAGATATGCAATTGATTAGGGGTGGTTAAGACTCCTTTAGCTACAGCATGAGATGAAGATAAAATAACTTCATATTGTCGCAAATCCAATTGCTCAATGGCCAAGGGTAATAGGGGTAAATATTTTTGGACTCCTTGACGGGCTTGGGGAAATTTCTGTAAAAACGTTGTGCCAATTTGACGTTTATACAGGTAACTTTCTGGATTGCTGGATTCAAAATCAATCAGGGCGTATAAATCAGCGTCAATGTGATTTAATATTTCCTGGACTACGAGTTCTGAACCTCCTGTGGCTTGAGGGGTTAACCACTCATGAACTAAGGCATATTCTAAGGACACGTTTAAGTTGAATGGGTGGAAGGTAAGTAGGTGAGCATTAAAAATTGTCGTTCGGAGAAGGCAGGGGGAAAGAGTTTGATCTCTCTAGATTGAATAGAAGATATAATCCTACCAAAAGATGTTCCTCTAGTGATACTACAACCTGATAACCTCTACAGATAGCGGTAATTTTTATTCAGGAATTAGAAAGTTATGCGGATTCTGGTTATCGGTGGAACTCGGTTTATTGGGGTGTATTTGACTCAACTGCTGATTAAGGATGGACATGAGGTGGTTTTGTTCAATCGTGGTAATCATGCTGCACCTGCGGGGGTAGGACAAATTATAGGCGATCGCACTAACTCAACTCAACTTCAAGAAAAGTTAGCACCAGAAAGTTTTGATGTCGTTTTTGACAATAATGGTAGGGAACTCACGGATACACAACCTCTGGCAGAAATTTTTCAAGGACGGGTCAAACATTTTGTTTATATGAGTTCTGCGGGTGTTTACCTCAAATCTGACCAAATGCCCCATTTAGAAGGGGATGCTGTTGATCCTAAGAGTCGTCACCAGGGTAAACATGAAACGGAAGCTTACCTCAAGCAGTTGGGAATCCCCTTTACTTCTATTCGTCCTACTTATATCTACGGGCCGCAAAATTATAATCCTTTGGAAAGTTGGTTTTTTGATAGAATTGTACGCGATCGCCCGATTTGTATTCCCGGAAATGGTATGCACATCACTCAACTTGGCCATGTCTGGGATTTAGCTCAAGCGATGACCCAGATAATTGGGAATGATCAAGCAATTGGGCAGATTTATAATATTTCGGGCGATCGCTTTGTCACTTTCGATGGGTTAGCGCGTGCTTGTGCTGTAGCTGCTGGTAAATCTGCCGATGATGTGAAAATCGTCCATTATGATCCGAAAAAGTTTGATTTCGGTAAACGGAAAGCTTTTCCGATGCGGGTACAGCATTTCTTTGCATCAGTGAATAAAGCACAAATAGAATTAAATTGGCAACCTAAATATGATTTGATTTCTGGTTTGCAAAATTCTTTAGTAAATGATTATTTAATCAATGGACAAGATAAATTAGAAGTTGATTTTTCTGTAGATGATGAGATTTTGAAAGCTGGGTAATTTCTGGCAATTGCCGGGGTTTAGCATTGCTCATTGGTGAGGCAAGAGGCAAGAGGGTTTGGGCGATTTTACTTTTCTTTACACAGATTGGTTTTATTGTGTTCACCTACTTAGATGAAGATTAGAAAAACAAAGAACAAAGAAATTCCCGCTTCCGTCTTGCGTCTTGCCTGTTTTCGTGGCACCACATAGGAATAGTTTTAAGGTTTTGTGTTATAACCCAGTTGTGAAAATGAACTCAAACGAAAGACTACTCTATGGAACCAGATAAGCTGGCACGATTGAAAGAGTACGGTGAATTTATCCTCCGCAAAATTGACTCAGTTCCCCAGCGCCCTTCCCAGGAGGAAGATTGGGTTCCCACTAGCCTTGATGATTGTCTGCTGCGGCTGCGAGAGGCAGCAGAGAAAACTGTGGAACTGGCCAACTCACCGGTAAAAATTGGCATCATGGGGGAATTTAGCAGCGGTAAAAGTTTGCTGCTAGGAAGTCTCATTGGTTACGCAGACGCTTTACCCGTGAGCGAAAATCCGACAACCGGTAATGTCACAGCTATTCATATTAAACCCCAGGATGGTTTTGCAACTACCCAAGCAAATAATTATACGGTAGAATATTTATCCCATGAAGGGGTAAATGAGTGCTTACACTTCATGCTCAAAGAAGCAAACCGTCGCGCTGCGTCCGCTGGGGTGACACCTTTACAGGTAGCTAAAATTAAAACCGGTAAGGATATCAGTATTTGGTGTGAGGAAGTTTGGAAAAGTTCCAATAATTTAGAGTTGCGTTATTTGGTGCGGGAGTTAGTGTTATTTTTGCGGGCTTATCAGGCTTATGGTGAGGCTTTATGCGGTCGTCTTTACCCAATTGATGGGATTACAGCCCGTGAAGGTTTACAACTGGCAGAAATGCCTATGGCGATTCAATCTCTCAAATTTGAGGATTTACCAGCAGCGAATGTTCGCTTACCAAATGCGCCACAAAGGTTAGGAACGCAATTATTACAAACCAGTTTTCCCTTAATTCGTCGTGTTGATATTGATGTGAAAATATCACGAGAAATTTGGGATGTTACAGGTGCAGAAGAATTTGTCCTTTTAGATTTTCCCGGCTTGGGTGCAGCTAATTCTGGAACTAGAGATACATTTTTATCCTTGCGAGAATTGGCACAGGTACAGACAATTTTAGTCTTACTTAATGGTAAATCACCGGGGAGCGATCGCGCCAATAAAATCTTCACAATGATGCAGCAACAGCGTCCAGGACAAGACCTCAAGGATTTAATTCTTGTCGGTGTGGGACGTTTTGATCAACTGCCTTTAGAAAGTGAAGGAGGAGAAAGGGAACTAGATTTATTAATTAATAATCAATCTGATTCTCAACCGTTACAAACAAATGCAGTTTTTCAAAAATTGAAAGTTCTCAAAACCATTATTGATGGGGCGGAAGCATTTACTTCTCAAAAAGATAGAATTGTTTTATTATCGCCACTGTTAGGATTGTCTGAATTTGCCAAACGTTCTAGTCAAATTAAAGCAGGTTCTGAGGAATTTCTTGCCAATTTAGATTATCCTGATTATCTGGAAAGACCGAAAAAATTACAACAGAAATGGGGTGATTTAAGTGAAGCTTTATTAGCAGCAGATGGGAGGAATCAATTAGGAAGACAATTAGGTTATTTTGCTCAAGATGGTGGGATTAGTAAATTAAGAGAATTGATTCAAACTCATGTTGCTAATCATGGCTTAAAGCAATTGTATGAAGATACTCGTCGGGCTGCTGATGTGATTCGTCAACAACAAGAATATCTCAAAGAAATTATTGCCGAAATCCATGAACAAGGCATACCCACAGTTGATACTCCAGCTTTACTAGAATTAAGATCAGCCATAGAAAGTTTAGATAGAACCTACAGAAACTTTCAGAAAGATTTAGGTAAAGAACAACTGAAAGATAGAAGAGGAATTGTAGTTAGTGATGTCATTAAAGATGAACTAACTTTGAAAATTTTGAATTGGAGTCAGTGGACATTATTATTTAATAAAATTCAAAATGGCACAATTACCTTAGCGGAATTTAAAGGTGCAGCGGGGAAATTATTTGATAGAGGAAATCGAGTCAATACCTCCATAGCAACCAAGAGTGATGACTTTTATCCGGCTTTCGAGAAAACCGTTAAAGAACTGGAGAACTTTGCGAGCGATCGCATTCATCAAGCTGTGGTAGACTTATTAAGCTCATTGGCACATCAAATTACCTTAGAACGGGAAAAACTGCAAACCATTCTTATCCCAGAAATGGAACAAGAAATTGAATCAAAATTTGGACTTGAAGAAGCAGATTTATTTTATAAACTCTTACTAGGATCTGATCCTCGTCAATGGAAAGAAGCCATTATTACCGAAATCAATAACCATGATCAAAGTATCAAACCAGAAAGTATTTTTCCCCTAGCCAGACAAGATGAAAAACACAGTGTAGGACAAATTTTTGATTGGTCACCAGAGAGAAATCAAAACACATCAAGAAGCGCAAATCATCAACTTTTCGTTTTACGACTGCGAGATGAAATTACCGCTAGTGCTAGTCTTCACCTCGTGCAATATGTGAGTGAAAGTAATCAGCAAGTAAATATAGAAATCAACGGAATTTTAGATCAAATTATTCCCAGCTTGCAAAACCTGGCCAAAAAAGAAGCACTACTAAGATATATTGCTGCAAGAGATTCACAAACCGAATTAGCCATTCCAGCTTGGTTAGAAATCTTAACCGATATTGCCACAATTAATGAAGAAGAATTATTTACCTGCATTTAATTGGTACTACTTTTATTCTTCATTCTTCTTCCTTCTTCCTTCTTCCTTCGTGTTCTTCGTCCCTTCGTGGTTCATTTAATCCATATTCTTTTATTAAGAAAAGAGTAAACCTTTAGTTATCAAATAAATTTAGGGAAATGCACTATCAATGAAATATTAACAAACAAAAAAGGAACATCAAAAATGCCTGTGGAAATTCAGCTTCTACCTAGCTTTAAATTAGGTGTGAAAGAAAACACACAGTTGCATCTACCCACCATCCAAATTGTCCCTATTAAAAGCAACATACCGTACATTTCTCGAATTACCTGCATAGTTAGAGGTACACCAAATGAATTAGCAGCACAAATTCAAAAAAGTTATAGACAACTTCACACAGCCACACCCAAACAAATTTATAATATTTCTCAATTAGGACAAGATCCCTGTCAGTTAGATGCACCTTTAATCACAATAGTTGATTGTACCTTAAAGGTGATTGTCGAATATTTTGATTCTGACGCTGGGGGAAAACCAAATTTGTCCATATCTAATCATGTATGTGCTGAATGTGATCTTTGGTTTATACCCAATTTACAAAAATCATCAAGTTCATCTACAAAAAATCATCTACCCATGAATACTTCACAATTTGATCACTATTTGAATAATTTAAGTCAACAACTCAGTGAAAAACTCAACGAAAAACAAAGAAAAAGATTTCCTGGTTGGTTAGCGTTAGATTTTGGTACTTCCAACTCCACAGTGACACTTTTTGACCCCATAGAAGTCCCCATTGCCGAAGTTTTACCCAGAGAACAAGAACTGAGATTAAGAGAACGGATGGCGGAATGGTTCAATTCCTCCCCAGATTTAGCCTTACCAGATGTTAGTAGTAGTGAGTGGGAAAAATTTCTAGTTGATATTAGCAAAAACTTAGCAATAGAATCAGATCAATTAAGTGAAATTTTTGAAAGTGATAACAAAGAATTATTTTTAGAAGCAATTCGCCAAATTGAATTATGTTTAGGAACAAGTGATAGATTTCGGCGGGCTGTTAGCAAGAAACTTTATGCTATATATCACGAAGTTTTCCGCGTTCCCACATTAGAATCACAAAATTTAATTCCCGTAATTTTAGATATTGATAGACGCAGTACAGAAATTCCCAGTGAAATGGAAGTATCGCAATTAATTCCCTTAAAACTACGCATGGGTAGAGACGCAAGAGATAATAGAAAAAAAGCCATAGCCCAAGGAACAACTGTTTCAGTTAAAGAAATTATTAGCAGATTTCATCATTCACCCAAACGCTATTTTGGACAAGATCGATCTTTCCCAATTATCTTAGAAGAAGATGAAGAAAACATTCAAGTTAATCGCCTCATTCAAGCAGCTTGGGCGCAATTAATTGAACTAACAGAAGATTATCGGCAACGGGCTAGACGGAGATTTTCAGAAGGCGATTTTTTAACAGCAGTTGTTACCTATCCCACCGTTGCCCCTCCCGTAGTTCGCAAAGAAATTAAGCAATTAGTCCAGGAATTAGGCATTGATGATGTGCAAACAGCCTATGACGAAGCTGTTTCTGTAGCTATCTTTTTCCTGTGGCGAGAATTTGGCGGAAATCTGAATATTGGGATTGAATCTTTTAAAACTCGTTGTCGTCAAAATGGGAATAAATGGTCACAAAATGTCCTGGTTTTAGATATTGGTGGGGGTACAACAGACTTAGCTTTAATTGAACTTACTCTAGAAGATAAAACTCCCTTCTTTGCAGATCATGAAGATAGAGGTTTAGGAGGACGTTACTATAAACTTACTCCCAAATTATTAGGTTCTTCGGGACATTTACAATTAGGTGGTGAATTAATTACTTTACGAATTTTCCGTTTGTTAAAAGTTGCAATTTCTGATTTTCTGCTGACCGCAGTTACCACAGGTGACATTGAAAGCGATAAATTAGAAGACTTAATTAACTCTGAATTAAATGACCGTTTTTTAGAAGATGGAAAATTTAAAACTGGTAGTTTATTAAAATGTATAGATAAAGAAAATCCCGAAGGTGACGTTGCTTTTAAAGATGCCCTAGATACAGCGGAAAAAGTCTTACCAACTCGTTGGCAACAAGCAACCCAACGCCTACAAACCTTTTACACATTGTGGGATCATGCTGAAGCTGCTAAACTCAAATTAGGGCAAAAACCACCCGCAGATGGTTCTTTATTAACCTTCACTTTAAATGAACAACAAATTGGTGAACTTCTTGCCCAAAGTGCGATTAAATTTCAAGTTAGAAGTTCTGAATCTATTTCTCTAACTTTAGATCATCAGCAATTTGAACGGGCAGCAACTTCTTCAATTAAAGAAGCCATTGGTATTGCAAAAGGCTTAATGGAAAGCCGTCTTAATTCAGAAACAAATCAAAAAGTAGATTGGTTAATTCTGTCTGGAAAAACTTGCAATTTTAATCTTGTTCAACAACAAATTTACGAAGAATTTAGTAAATCGCCTTATTTTGTTTGGAATCCCGAACGAATTACTTTTGTTTTAGAATTTACCAAAATTGCCACTTCCGCAGGTGCTTGTTATGCCGAAAAATTGCGTCGCTTTCGATTTGATCCAGAAGAATCTAAAAATCTGTTACGTAAAGGTGCAAATCAACTAGAAATTGATGTCAAAAACCTGTTTTATTATCTTCCTTGTAACTTCAAACGCAAAACCCAAAGTAACGAACCATTAGCCATTTTTAATGCTGGACAAGAACTATATCAACTTGCACCTTGGGACACTGTTGCTAAAGTGCGGACACCTTGGCAGGGCATCCAATTAACAAATATTATCCATCGTCAAGATTATGAAAATGGCACTTTTCGCCTGTGGGGTAGTTTCGACGGTAAAATATTGATGGATAAATTGGGTATGGAAGAACAGGAATTTCTCAAAAAAATTAAAATCCAATTTGAGATTGACCAAGCTTTACAATTTAGCGTTTTACTATGCCGAGGTAATCCTCATTATTTAATAGATGTGGTTGGCATTGATATTAATTCAGTCATATCTAAATCTACTGAAAATACCTTATTTACTGATGGTAATTTAAAATGGAATATCGCCATAGAAAACCATCAACACAACTTAAATGATGGTGATATTGCTGTTAATGTTTTAGAATCTGCCACAGTTGATCAACCTCATGCTTATCATTTAGTATTTGCAGTTGATAATAATGAAAGTAAATCAATGGAAACATTTCATTATTTACAAGATGGTGTCAAACAACCAGGAACAGGATTAATCAGTAAACCTTTGCCATCATTTCCCCAAAGTGGTCAACACACCTTCTATATTTATCAGACTGATAGTGATACAAATACTAAGAAATGGCTACGGATTGGCACACTCAGCAGACCAGATATTATCACAGATTATCCTTGTCAATATCATGTAACTATTGATAATACAGGCATATTAAGAATGCACGCTGGGGCAGTTCCTTATTGGACATCTAATAATCAAGAATGTCTGGAACAAGAAGGATGTGTTTATCGCGCAGAATTGGAATTACAACCTAACGAAGTTGATAAAGAACGTGATCCTTTTTGCGGTATTCATTAATCTTATATCCCCGACTTCTTTAAGAAGTCGGGGATATAAAATCTTCTATTTTCATCCTAACAAAATTATGCAGAATTTACATAAACTACTAAATACAAAAAACTCAGAATTAGCCAAAATATTACGGTTTAATTTATATGGATTAGCCGCAACTTTAACAAAAGCAAATCAAGAATATCCGCTTGATACCGGATTTCAGCTATCAGAAGAAATTCTCCAAGAACTTCATCAATTATTAGATCCCCGACTTCTTCAAGAAGTTGGGGATCTAAAACAACCTCAGTTAATAAAATTAAAAGATGCTTTTAATGATGATTCAGAATTAAAATCTTATCTTGGTAATTCTTGTATTCAAAGCCAAATTGATGCGGAAATATGGAACGAAATTCATAGAAAACTGTTGCGAGTTCCTGAAGATGTAGCTACATTTTGGCGACATAAGGCCTTAGAATTAGCGCAAGAAGTAGGTGCAGTTGTAGATCATATAAATCTGGAGGAATTACCATTTGTCCGTGATGAAATTATTTATCCAGGGTTAAGTGGTACAGTTAAGGCCAAAGGATTATGTTTATCTCAAACAGCTTTGGTAAATTCAGGAATTGCCCAAACTCATCTTTCTGAAAATTTATATTTAATCGCCGGATTTTTACTTTTATATATTAAGTTTATTGAAATAGATCCAGACTTACATCATGCTTTAAAAAGTGTTTTTAGCTTTGACGTAGTTTCTTTACATTCTAAATTAGAACAACGTCATCAATATATTGACACATTAAGCGATCGCTTTCACCGCCTGCAAAAATCCGAGGAAAATACTGATACTATTTTAAATTTATGTGCCTGGATTGACATGGATGAAGCCATTCATTCCTTAGTATTTATTCCCCCGGCTGAACGTTATTCTTGGTGGGGAAAATTACAAAAAGAATCTCGTCGTCTTCTCAGAAAAGCCGTTGATAAAGCTATGAAAGCAGGTAATGAAGTCCGACTCAAACAGTTATCAGGACTGTATGGTGATGTTTGTGAATTTTCTAAAGATGACTTGCAATTAGACTGTGGTGGTAATCCAGGTGAAGTATTAACTTGTTTGCGAGTCTATACCAAAATTAATCAGCAAGAGTATCCGGGAAGGGTGATATTTCGGACTTTAAGGTAAGAGAATAATTGAAAATCATGACAACCCTCCTTCGTAATTCATTCAGTTCTAATGTGTTTTTCCAAAGTGTGTTATTTTCTATCTTGTAATTTTGCTATGAATTTTGACTTGGAAATAGCTCGAATTAAACTACAGTTATTCGGGCATTATGGCTAGATTTAGGTTTTACTCTAATTTCTACATCAATTTCAAAAGCATTGAGAAATCTAAACATTCTTTCTAGAGAAAAACCTGTGAGTCTTCCTCTCATTAAAGCAGAAACTTTTGGTTGATCAATTCCTAATAATTCAGCCGCTTCAGCTTGGGTGATATGACGTGCGGTGATAGCATTACTGATTTTGCGTGCTAGTTCTGCTTTTACTAGCATTTCATCTGGGTTGGGTAAACCTAAATCAGCAAATACATTACCGCTACTAGTTGTTATTTCAATATTTTCTGTCATGATTATTTATTTTTCTCTTACCGATAAACTTGGTTATAATGCTGTTTTGCCCTTTCAAGTCTTGCTTCAATTAAGTCAATGTCTTGCTTAGGTGTAGCGATACCATATACTATTGTTCAGGAAGATGAGGAAAAATTTTTAATTAAATAACCGTGTTAACCAGTCAGTAAACTTTATAGCAATATCTGTATGAGGACGAAGAGATTGTTTAGTAATTGCCTGTCCCATAGGATATCCTGGTTCATCTTGCCAAGCTAGATATGTGTGAATAATTGCTTTACTAAGATCCAATGATTTAAAAGTTGTTAATTTATTAATTTGTGCTTTAGTAATACATTCTTTCGCAAATTCTAAAGATTTAGGTTTTGCTAATTCTGCACAAAAATCCTCTAATTTACCCGAATCTTGATTATTCGGCATCAACCAAAATCCAAGTTTAGGTTCATCTTCAATACCCTTAATTATTGTTCCATGCTTATCAGGAATCTTAGGTAAGTTATAGCTATAATGAGTTAATTTGCCTTTAATGCTTGCCCATCTTCCTTCTAGAGAAGGGCTATCAGCATCAAGCATTACTCCGATTACTTGAGGAGCATTAGAACGGGATATCAAAGCATTCAGACGCTTCAAAACTTCTGTATCTGCACCGCATTCATATATTCCAAAAGTTTCAGGAACTTGGTGAGCAGCACACAAAGCCATAACAACATGACAATCATTTTTACCTTCCAAAAGTAACACTTTATCGGTATCTTGTTTACAAATATCTTTCATACTATTTCTCTTTATCTTGTTTCAACGTCCATTTCAATAGAATCTGCCAATGTTTCAGCAGAATATTCTTTTACTTTAATCAGATTATTTTTAACTTCTAGTCTAAAGAAAGCACCAAGTAAAGGATACTTATTCCATGCACTATCAAAACCATTTACACAATCACGACTATGTGTGGTTGCAAATACTTGAACATTGAGCTTTTCGGAAAAATGAAAAAGAATCTCCCAAACTTTAGGTTGTACTGTCCAATGCAAGCCATTTTCAAATTCATCAATTAACAAAATTCCATCTTTCGCATTCACCAGAGCTACCATGATATGAAATAAACGATTTAAACCATCACCCATACTTTTAAGAGCTAATGGTTCATCTATACCTTCAACTTTTACTAGAGGAATACGATTGTCGCTACTACGGCCTTTACTAATGTCTTCTACAAAAGCAACTCCTGATATCTTAGGTTCAATAAGTTTAAGAGCAGAAATCACCTCTGATTCCAAACTGGTTAAACTTGTCAAATCCCATAGAGCAGCTAATTTTCGGTTGGGCATATTCTCTGTCGAGACAAATTGCCATTTGTATTTTAATTCAGAATCTTGTCGTTCATAAACAACTCTAGAACCACGTCTAATTTCTCTAAAATCCTTATCTAATCTCAAGATTCTTCGAGTTTTTTCGCCTTCTTCTGCTACTAGAATAACTTCAATATTTGATAAGTCTTCATATAGTTGCTCACCAGAAATGCGAATTCTTTTCATTGTCCCTTCATCATCAGATTTAATCTGATATACAGCAATGCCGATGTGAATTTTTGAGGTTGAAGAAATTTCTCCAATAATGATACCTTGTTCTCCTATATCGGGTAATTTATGACTAAAAAATAGATGACGTATGGGATTACTAAGAAAATTTGGAGGATGCTGTTGTGCTTCACTAATCCAAGATCCTTGCCTTGATTCTACAAGCTCAAGTATAGTCATAGGGGAAGCATTACTGGCATAGAGTTCTACTGCTTCGAGAAATGTACTCTTACCAGCATTATTCATACCGACAATAAGGTTAATATTACTTAATTTTTTAACCTCTATTTGATCAAAGATTCTGAAGTTGCGTATTTCAAAAGACTTCAGCATAGAAAATTGACCTAATCCTTTTTCATTAGTTTACAAGAAATTGGAGCATACAGCATCCTTAAAAGGGCAAACATACCCCACAAGAGTAACCTGTCAATTTCAAGGACAAAATGGACAAATTGTCCTAGACCAAATTCGCACAATAGATAAAACTCGATTAGTCAAACTTCTGGGTCAAATTACTACAGAAGAACAAAAAACAGTTCTGGATATCCTAGCTGAAATGTTCGCCGAATAACTCTTCTTCCTCCTCTTCCTTTGCGCCTTTGCTCCTTAGCGACTTTGCGCGAAACAAAAATAAAACAAAGACGCAGAAAACACCCTCCGTGCCTTGTGCGTCTGTTGCGAGAAAAAAACCCTTAAACCATCTCAGCAGTTTGTTGCGCTTGAGGCTGGAACATAAACAGAGAATAAACCACATCACGGCGGATATTCACCATCATATCCAAGAACAACTCATAACCCTCACTCTTATACTCAATGAGCGGGTCTTTTTGCCCATAACCACGCAAACCAACAGACTCACGCAAAGCATCCATTTGTTGCAGATGCTCCCGCCACAAAGTATCTATGCGTTGGAGAATAAAGAACCGTTCTGCTTGGCGCATTAAACCCGGTTGAATTTGGTCAATTTGCGCTTCCTTCATATCATAGGCAATCCGCGCTTGTTCATGGAGAAAAGCTTTAATTTCCATCATCCCCATATCCTCCAACTGTCCAGACTGCATATCAGCCAACAGGTAAACAAACTCCTTCACCTTATCTACTAACTTTTCTAACTCCCATTCTTCCGAAGGTAAATCAGGGTTGATGTAATAATCAACGATGTCGTCCATCGTTTTTTCTGCGTATTTTATCACCTGTTCCTTCAAATCCTGACCTTCCAACACCCGGCGACGTTCCGCATAGATAGCCCGCCTTTGGTTATTCATTACCTCGTCATACTCAAACACCTGTTTGCGGATGTCGTAGTAATAGGTTTCCACCTTTTTCTGTGCGCCTTCTAAGCTGCGAGTTAACATACCTGATTCTATCGGCATATCTTCTTCCACTTGGAAAGCATTCATCAAGCCGGCAACGCGATCGCCCCCAAAGATGCGCAATAGGTTATCCTCTAAACTGAGGAAAAATCTTGTCGTTCCAGGGTCGCCTTGTCTTCCCGCTCGTCCGCGTAACTGGTTATCAATTCGTCGTGACTCATGACGTTCCGTTCCAATTACGTGCAAACCACCTCTGTTGACAACGTCATCATGTTCGCGGACAGTAAATTCTTCATACTCATGCTTAATCTGCTGGTAAGCTTCCCGCAATTTCTGAATTACCAGGTCATCTGTCGGGGCTTTTTCCGCCGCCACAGCTACCTTCTCTTCTGCTTCCAATTCCGGTAAACTGCGCTCACCATAAGCCTTCACAGCCACCTCTACAGCCGCTTTTAAAAGCTGTTCTGTTTCTTTTCTTAATTGGGTGGGGAAAATTTCTGGAGAAGCCCGCCAAGTTTTCACCTTTTTACCAGGAACAAAGCCTTGTCCACCACCGCTACCACCCATAGGTAGACCCGAAGCCCTTTGTACGCCAAATTCATCATCTTCAGGGCTAACAATGCGAGGCATAAAGTATTCCCGCAGTTTCAACCGCGCCATATACTCAGAGTTACCACCCAGGATAATGTCTGTACCCCGTCCTGCCATGTTGGTAGCGATAGTTACAGCCCCACTGCGTCCAGCTTGGGCAATAATTTCCGCTTCTCGTTCCACGTTTTCTGGTCTAGCGTTAAGTAACTCGTGGGGAATTTCCATTTCCTTGAGGAGTCGGCTGAGAAGTTCGGACTTTTCGACGCTGGTTGTCCCCACTAACACAGGTCTACCATTTTCGTGCATTTCGGCACATTCTTTAGCGATCGCTCCCCACTTCCCTGGTTCAGTCTTAAACACCATATCAGACAGGTCTTCCCGTCTTCTAATCCGATTGGTGGGAATAATCGTCACTTCCCGTTTGTATATCTTTTCAAATTCCACTTCCTCAGTTTTTGCCGTTCCCGTCATTCCCCCCAACTTGGGATAGAGCAAAAACAGATTTTGATAGGTAATTGTCGCCAAAGTTTGGGTTTCTGGCTGAATTTCTACGTGTTCCTTGGCTTCAATAGCTTGGTGTAAACCATCACTCCAACGCCGTCCCGGCAGTACCCGACCTGTAAATTCATCTACAATCACAATTTCGTCATTGCGGACAATATAATTCACATCTTTGAGAAATAATTCCTTAGCCTTAATCGCATTAAACATAAAATGCGCCCAAGGGTCTTCTGGGTCAAACAAATCTGTCACACCCAACTGATTTTCCGATTCTGCAAAACCCTCATCTGTCAAGAGAACGTTACGATCCTTTTCATTAACTTCGTAATGCTCATCTTTTTTGAGACTAAAAGCAATTTCTGCCGCTTGTAAGTATTTTTCCGTTGGTCTTTCCACCTGACCAGAAATAATTAATGGAGTCCGGGCTTCATCCACTAAAATCGAGTCTACCTCGTCAATTACACAGAAATTAAACGGACGTTGTACCACCTCAGCCATTGAAGTAGCCATATTATCCCGGAGATAATCAAAGCCTATTTCGCTGTTGGTGACATAGGTAATATCACACTCATAGTTTTTTTGGCGCTCGCTGGGGGTCATAGTGGACTGAATTAGCCCCACACTCAACCCCAAGAACCGGTGTACCTGACCCATCCATTCCGCGTCTCGACGCGCCAGGTAATCATTCACAGTAATAACGTGGACACCTTTACCAGTCAGGGCATTTAAATAACTTGGTAAAGTCGCTACCAAAGTTTTTCCCTCACCGGTTTTCATTTCGGCAATTTGCCCAGTATGCAGAATTATCCCACCCTGAAGTTGCACATCAAAGTGACGTAATCCTAAGACACGCCGCCCCGATTCCCGAACCACAGCAAAGGCTTCCGGTAAAATATCATCTAGAGTTTCGCCTTTAGCCAACCGTTGTTTAAACTCGACGGTTTTCGCTTTTAACTGTTCATCAGACAGCGGCTTAATATCTTCCTCTAAGAGGTTAATTTCTGTAATGTAAGGTTGGTATTTTTTAAGTTTACGAGCGTTGGGATCGCCCAACAAAAGTTTTAGCATGGCAGTTTATAGAATTAAATCAAGGGAAATGGAGATTTAAGCTTTAGCTATATAATTATAGACTTTGAATGTCATTGGTAATTGGTAATTGGTCAGTGGTCATTCGTCATTGAGAAAATTCTTCTTCCTAAACTCCTACCCCTACTTCCATTCTGGACTAAGGCTGCGGAAGTCGTACTTATCAGCATTAAAATGACAACTCACACAACTACCCATATTTATAGGAGTGGGTAATTTGACACCAGGATGCAAAGCCTTAAAATAACGAGAGTCCTTGAGACGCTAGGGTGTTGTTTCTTCCTGTAGTTGCACACGGGAAAAGGTGTAAAGATATTTTGATACTAAACGATGTTCAAGTTTGCCTAAAGGCTTAATTTGTACGCTATAGTGCTGGGAGTCTTGTAAAAGGTTTTTCCAAGTTTAACTAGGAAATACAGCCGGTGGTAATGCGATATGACAAGATGAGCAGTTTTCTAAATACAGTTCTTGTCCTGGTTGGTATTGTGTTGGTACGACATCAACAGTCCCAATTGAGTCTACAGGATTTGCACCGCGAGCGCTGGTAGCGAATCCTAATATCCAGCCCATGGCCACACTCCAAGCAAAAATCACCAGCATGACGATAAGTAGTTGGCGTTTTAGTCGGCGGTGGGATTTGCTTTTTGCTACATTTGACATAAGGTTCTCAGTTAGGAGTTCAGGAGTTCAGACGGAAGAATTAGATCAAATTAGGAATAGTCTCGAATCTGGGAAGGTGATAGATTTTTGATGGAAGGGGGAAGGCAAAATTTTGATAGATGAAGTATGATTTTTTATCTAACTTCTCGCACTTCTCCCAACCGTGTAAAACGGATTTCAATTCGTCGTCGAGTGACATCCTCTTTCCGCGCTATCCCTGCAAATTTTCCATTTGGTAATATTAATTGTGCCGCAGAATAAGCACGAAATGATAGTCCAGATAGTTTACCTTGTTTTTTCTGGATATCACCCAGCACCTTCACAACTGACAAAGCCCGCATTAATCCTAAATCAGCATTAGAACCAGCTTGTAGTTTTCCTACTTGTAAGTTACCACTAGCTACATTTTCTAAATTTACATCTAAATTACTTGTTACTTTACTATTAGCTTGTCCGTCTGTATGTCCGATTATTTCTACTACATTAATCCCATATTGTTTAGTTCTAGCTTCTATTTCCGGTACTATTTGGTTAAATATATAAGTTGACATTTTCGCAGGAATTTCCGCACTACCGGAAGCAAATCTATAATCACCTTGATCTTTTATAACTATGATTGGAGGTGTATCTGTTGATTGTTTTTCAGACTGTAGTTGTAGTTGTATTTGTAAATATTTTACTTGCTGCTGTAATTGTTTGATTTTTAAAGCTAACTGTTCTGAATTTTGAACACTTTGATTGATATTTTTACTAATCTGTGATTTATTGATTTGTGATATGATAATAGTTAAAAACAAAAATAAAACCAATATCATAAACGCATTAGACATTAAATCAGTAAATGCTGGCCAAACGTTTAGATCTTCATTATATTCTGTGTAGCGTGAACGACGAGCCATAATTGCAATGTTTTATTTTTGTAAATTTGTTAGTCAATTTAAACAGTAGGGTGTGTTAGCGCCAGCGTAACGCACCTTATGTATCGGTATTTGTGTCATCAAGTTTTTGTTGATATTTCTCAAGATTCTTGATTAATAGCTCCAAACCTTTAATATTAGCATCAAAACCCTTCTTGTTGATATTAGTTTGTCTGTCAATTCCTTGAATAATGGTATTACTCACATTTTGATATTCAGCAATTAGTTGAGAATTATTATTCTCTAATAATTTCATCAGTTTTTGATTATTAGCATCTATTTGATTAGATGCTATACTAGTAGCAGTATTCACATCATTTGTATATGTTTTCACAGTTTTTAATAACTGCTCAATAGTTGTGATTAATTTATCAAAACTATTAACTTTATCGCGCACTCTTTGATCTAAATCATCCAGTTTATTAACTGCTTTTTCATAACTATTAGCTCCTTGCTGAAGTCCGGGAATAATTTCAGTGAGAAGATTTTGGTTATTTTGATGTAAGTCTAATACCTGAATTGAAGTTTGGTTCATAGCTTTTATCTCTTCAGATAAACTAATTAAACTCTGACTAGAATTTTCAGTTTCCGCTGCAACTTTGCTAATTAATTCCGTTGTATAAGTTTTCACATTTTCTAATAACTGACTCATAGCTGTGATTAATTGATCAAAATTATTGAACTTATCTCCCACTCTTTGATCTAAATCATCGAGTTTATTAACCGCTTTTTCGTAACTATTAGCTCCTGCATGAAGTTGGGGGATAATTTCACTAAGAAGATTTTGGTTATTTTGATGTAATTCTAGTACCTGAATTGAAGTTTGGTTCATAGATTTTATTTCTTCTCCTAAATTAATTAAACTCTGACTAGAATTTTCTATTTCAACTAAGGCATTTATAATCAATTCCGTTGTTGCTGCTAAACTTGTAGCTGACTCAGAAAATTTCTGCTGTGTATTACCCAAATCTACAGTAGCTAATGATAATTTGAGAGGAAACTCACTTTTATTAAAAGTTTCAGCAGACTGTTTAAATATCTGAGATGTTATATTTAATTCTGACATTGAACTTCTGAACTCATTAGCAGCACTAGATATAGTTCCAGCAGAAACTGTAAATTTTTCATAAACCTGTCTAGCTAAATCTGTAGTTTCTTTATTCCCGTCAGCAATTTGTTTTGCGACTTTTCCCATAGATTGTTCTACAGCTTTTCGCACTGTTTCCCCAAAATTTGTTAAAAATTCATCCTGCTGGGATACCATTCTATTAACTATTTTATCAAGACGGGTATCACCCTGTACTTCAGGAAAATATACATTATCTAGATAATCTTCTAAAGAACTAATTAATTGATATTTTGCAAAACTAGTATTCCAGATACCATTGGATATTGTTAATATAGAACTCAAGCAAATTCCTATCAAACTCGTACTAAATGCAATACTCATTCCTTGTAATGGTTTCTTTAATTCAGTAACTAAATTACTAACATCACTAGCATTAGTTTGATTAATCGTTTGACTAAGGGTAGATAAATTAATAGTGATACCTAAAAAAGTTCCCAGTAACCCAAAAGCTAACAGTAAATTTGGCAGAATTCGACATAAATAATCTATTTGTTCACAGGTAAATCCCTTGATTGTTTCCTGACTATAAATCTGGTCTATTAATGCTCCTGTATTTACCTGTTCTAATTGTTTACTAGCTTGCTGAAATCTATCCTCCAATGTTTGGATAATTTTCGGTTGTTCTCCTCGTAATCCTGTCTTAATTAATCTTTGGACTTTATCAGTTAAAAGTATTAAATAGCGATAAAGAGATCTGCGAAGAAAAATAGTAACTATAGTAACTATAGATAGGATGATGAAAACTAAGTAAAGTAGTAATAGTGGCATAAAAATGACCTTTGGTAGTGCAAGAAGTTTGTGAGAATTGGGTAGATATGAACTACCCATGAAAAACTATAATGGATATTGCAGAAAGATTTTTTGTTTTTCTCGCTCGTATTCTTCTGGAGTCATAAAACCCTCATCTAAATCTTGTTTAAGCTGCTCTAATTCTTGTCGTCGTCTTGAACGATTATCAGAAGAATTAGCAACTATTTCCCCCACAATAGATTTTTGAGTTCCTGTATTGTTTCTTGGTAAAATTGACTTTGTGTTTATAAATTTTGCTTCCATTTTCTTCAAAAAACGATTTATAATCCCCTCCCTTGTATTATCGTTAGTATTCCTTGTATCTGTATATACTCTTGTCTTATAGAGAGAATTAGGACTATCTTCGGAAATTCTGGTCAGCTTATCAGGAAATTGACGCAATTTGGGTAAATATTCATTTTCCCATAATGTTGGATTATTTTCCATTTCTAAAATTGTATTATCCAAAATTTGCTTTAATGCTTCAGTCATATTGGGGTTACTAGCTAGATATTCCAAAGATTCTATCCAAATTCCACTCAAGGAAACAGTATCATAACTATTCTGAAAATGGTCATAATATTGAAACTCTAATTCTTGAGTAGCATGATTTTCTGCTAACAGTTCTAATGCTAAACAAGGATAAAAAATATTTTCCACTTCTTCCATTTTTCCAGCATTAGGTGGCATAATATCAGGAAAGGATATACGATAATCATTATGCAAAAAAGATGTCCCAGAATTTTGTTCTCGTAAATATGGGTTTCTCATTCTTTCCAAACTACTAATTAATCTCAACGGAAACCCTGCATACTCATTCACAATTAGGATTTCATCATCTGCTTGTATTGCTTTTAAAACACTTGTGGAAATTCCCAATTCTTGTGTTAGCAGTTTTTTAAACTCTGTTACATCTGATTCATCTATATCTTTAGATCCTACTAATTTGCTACTCTTAGCATCTTCGTCTCGGAAATAAGGATCATTCAAATTTAAACGCAAAAGTGGTTGAGCTTCCTGTATAATTTGCGCTAAACGAGTTGAACGCGCACCTAATGAGTATTTTTGCATGAAGCGTTTAATCACGGAATTGACGATATTTCTACCACGAAAAGCAAATAAACTATCAACTTTCAAGTCAATTTTTTCTTTTAGCTGAGAATAAGTAGTGCGTTCCATATTCAGGAAAAATCCTAAAGATGCTCCTCTATCGGTTTCTTTAGTAATTTCTGAACTTGCTAATATTAATTGAGGACGACTATCATTTTCTGGTATCATTGTTTGATAGCAAAGTTCTATATCTTCACTGTCAAAAATTGCCTCACCACTCATTTCATCAAAATTCAATTGTTTTAATTCTCGTTCCTCTTTTTCATAAGCACTTTCTAAGTCCTCTACTAAACTACTAAAAGCTGCAATTCGCTTTTCTTTTTCTTGAACTTGCTTTTGTAATTGATTGACAATTTTTAAAGTTTCTTGCAATACAGTTAATTCAAAATTATGCTTGATAATTTTGTAAACTTCTTGCATCACTTTTTTGCACTCCTCCTGAAATGGAATGTTTTTGAAATCAACAAAGGGAATACCTATTTTATTTTCCATATCTTCAATTGTTTTTTCTGCATTATCCCATTTTCTTTCTACATCTTCTAAGCGCTTCATGCCTCCAAAATCGGTAATTTTCTCCTGTAAATCCCCTTGATATTTATGTAATTCGTGTCGCAGAGAATCTAACCAATTGCGTGTATTTTTAATGGAGAAATTAGGATCTACTGGTGTGAGTAATTGCATCACATAATCATCAATATTCCCATTAAGTTCTTTGGTAATCTTGGGAGTAGTTTGCATTAATTTCGTCAACCAATAACCGCGACTGCTTTCTGTTTCTCCTGGTTGCACTGTGCGAAATTGTTTATAAAACTCTGTTGCTAATTGCTGACGGATATTAGTGCGGTCATCTTTGTTTTTACATTCAGCAATTAACCGGGATAATTTATTTTGCCAAGTTTTAAGACTATTACTAAAGGTCTTATTAGATTCTTCTACAGACTCTGCTAATTTATTAGTTAAACCATCTCGTTTGCCTAAGTCATTATGCCAATTATGTTGAATCAAAAATTGCTCAAGTAAGTTAATAGGATCTGGACTTTGACCTTTACCATTTAACCAAAACCTGACTAACTCTAAACCTACCTTTGTTAAAGCAATTTCAATAATAGTATCACGAGGAAAATAAATTGCTGACAGTCCAAATGTTAAGTATCTTTGGGTGTTACGACGAGGATGTTTATCTGATTCAATCATTTTTTCTTTAAAATTATCCCTGTTGCCTTTCATTACAGGTGCTAATTCACCTGAAAAATCAAGAGCAATCTTATGAGCAATCACATTACATAGTTTACCTTGTGTCAGAATCTGATATTCTCCTAGCGTTTTATTAGAAATTAAATAAGTATAGTCAAATGGCTCTTTTTTATTTTGTACAATTACCGAATTTTCAAGATCATAAACTGCTTCAAAAGTTGTACCGGGAGTGCTGTAATAATTTAATTCTTTCAGAGCCGCGTAAGTATTTGTAATCATTTTGTTGCTATTGTCATATAAATCAGGACTAATCACTAAATAGGCAAAAATTTTAGCAGTTTCATCTCTATAGATATCTCTAAGGCTATAAGCAACATCTAAAAACATCCCACTTCCTGTACCACCACAGAGAGAACCAACAACAAAAATATTTAACCCTGGTTCAATTCTTAACCCCGATTTCAGCAAAAAAGATTCGTGTCCTCTCGTTCGGTTTTCTGCTGTTACAATTGATGTTTTAATTTTTTGGTAGTTGTGAAAAAAGGCTAGTCTTCCTACAGGTCTTATACATTTTGCTCCGTCTTCAATTGCTCCAACATCTTGCAATAACCCAGAAGGAAACCATCTGCCAATATGATCATAAGGTCCATAATTACTATATTCCGAACGCCGTTCTAGTCCTTCTACAAACATGGTGACATCTCTTGATGACATGGTAGCACTGACTTTTTCAGATTGTTTAAAACTTAAGTCAACACCATGATAGGTACTTCCTGTTCTAATCCCTGTGACTTGGGTGGCTGCTTTATCTGTGTCAATGTGAACAAAACTGACAATTGGTAACTTATTTAGGTCTCCATAACGGTCAACAATTAACCGTCTAATTCGCATTAATACATCTCTACCAGTTCCCCCTAAACCGATGCAAATTGTGCGATTAATGCCTCTAGATTGGGTTTCTTTTGCAGATGCTTGAGTCATAGTTTTTCCCCTGAATACTATTTTTCAATTTTAACATTTATTTGGTAATCACGCTGGCGTGAATCTGGACAATTTAGCGTAAATCTAGAATTGGTTATGAGAGTTCGTGATGTAACTTTTTTATTGTTAAGTTCAATTTTTGTATCTTCTGTGGGAACTAAATAAAGTTTTTCTCCTTTCCGTTCTAAATATGCTTGTAATTCTCCACCTCTAAAGTCAATAGAATGTATACAGCTAGGATCATATTCACCAATAGCAATTTTTTTATTATTTGGTAATCTACATATTCGTTCTTCATCTTCTCCATCATCTTCTAACTTAATTCGTACCTCCCATTTTTTTTGCAATTTAGCATATTTTAATATACCCCCTACCATTGATGCAAGTATGAATAATAAAATTAAACTTGGTAGCCATAGCTGTTTGAATAAATAAGGATTAACTAAACAAGTTTCTTGTCCTCCTGGTACTGGTGTGCAAACTTCTTGAACTGTAGGATTAATGTCTACTACAGATAATGTATAATCTTTATTATCTTGGTTTTTAATGATGAGCGATCGCTCTTTGAATGATAAAGCCTTAATCCAATTCTGTCTTTCCTGACTTTCCGGTGATGTCGCAATTCTCAAAGGACTATTAGCAGGAGTTTCTATCCAAACTTGGGAAGTAATTCCTGGTTGAGTAAATAACGGTGCATCAGTAATCCAAACAACCGATTGCGGCTTAATTAGTTGATTTTTGGAAACTCGATTTTGATTAATCTGGGCAATACCTTGATATACTATTAACTCTGCTCTTTGAATATCTGTTCCATAGCGGTTAGGGTCAGAATTAAAAGGAATTTTCGCTAATACTTTATTAATATTTTCCGAATTTTTATCTCTAAAATATATGGGTGTTCCTAATGGATTTTCAACAGAGATAACGGCATCAAAAACCAAATCTTGAGCAAA
The DNA here is from genome assembly GCF_000312705.1 of Anabaena sp. 90. Taxonomy (NCBI): domain Bacteria; kingdom Bacillati; phylum Cyanobacteriota; class Cyanophyceae; order Nostocales; family Nostocaceae; genus Anabaena; species Anabaena sp. 90. The sequence goes on along the minus strand of NC_019427.1, from coordinate 856,525 downwards.
GGGAACAACATAAACAGAATCACCAGGTTTGAGACTGTCTTCAACTATTTGACGTAAATGAATCCGACCTTGATCATTTAAACCTACACTTTCCGTGATATCAATAGCTAAAACCACATCACGTTTACCCCCACCCCACAGGGATACTAACTGTAAGCCATTTCTTTGCGTATCAGTCAGTGGTTGTCCAGGGGTAATTTTTGTCAAAGTCACAAACCCTATAGCCCATTAAATAGTGTGTATCAGAATTATTACACAAAGAGTCTTAAAGTTTTCGTCTTTACGCCTTGACGCGAAACATAATTTATATAGCTATTATGTAACGCCGTCATATCATATCATGTATACTTCTTATTGATTATCAGTTAATACAAATCCACAATTGTTGAATCCTGCAATAAAACTTTACAATCTTTGCGTTTTACCCTCAACCAGAATCTCGTATTAAGACAACTTTACATATCGTTACATACCTTTGAATTTTTCTGTTCACTTACTTAGTATACACAACTAATTTTTCTGTTCTCTGTTCCCTATTGCCTCTTTTAACGAGTGAATTTAATTTTGTCTGACAAAAGTTCATAGACTTTCTAGATAGCTTAAAAGGTCTGCCATTTCTTGAATACTGGGCTGGAATTTTGGCATGGGGGGAGTTTCACCGCTAGTTACTTGATGAATTAGTCCATAGCGGGATTTATATTTGGAGATTTCATGTAAACTCGGACCAACTAGTCCATTTCCTTCTAAACCATGACAACCAGCACAGTTGATTTGGAAAATAGCTTTTCCCTGGACTGGGTTTCCCTGGAGGGATAGAACACTTTTAACATAAGGATCAGAGGCTTTTACTATCTCAATCCCAAACAGGATTAATGGGAGGGCTATCAGCATCGCTACGGTGAACATAACGAACTGTTGAATTAGGGTTTCAGGTTTGATGAGCTGGTTATCCAAAAGGGTTGCTTTGACAATGTGCAAGTTTTCATTTCCTACACATAGCTTAAAATTTCTTGATGGTGTTCGCAAGTACAAATGATAATTTTTATAAGGGAAATGCCGAAAACCCTTGAAGATGTAGCTGACTAAGTCAGCTACATCTGTGCTTTAGACAAGGGATGAAGGCTAGAGGCTTTCCTTTATCCTGCATTGACATTAATTGAAAAATTTGAAATTATTTCAAATTTTAATCCATATTCGTGAGACAATTAAATTGTCAGCAAAGACATTAAAAACCTACCGGGGGACTCTCGGAAAGTTACGCTTGTCAGAGATGATTCTGCCAGTAATGGCAAACAGGATCAGGGCAAGAACCCAAATATTTAAGGAATCCTGCCTGAAACTGGGATAACTGAGGGATATAGACTGAAACTCTCTATAGAATCCCCGCGTCTAAAGACGCGGGGAGTGTCAACTAGTATTTAGATTTAAAACTGTTATGGGATGGGAGATTATTGCCAAATTTGGTAAAATCAAAAACAGGACACGAATCTTTCCATAATTACAACAAGGAGCTTTACAGTGGTTGAACCCCTACTATCAGGTATTGTGCTTGGTTTAGTTTTTGTAACTTTAAGCGGATTATTCTACGCTGCTTATAGACAATACAAACGTCCCACCGAATTGGGCGGCTGATATTAATTGATGAGTCAGGAGTCAGGAGTCACCGAGTCAGGAGTCAGGAGTCAGGAGTCAGGAGTCAGGAGTCAAGGAAGAAGAAAGAAGAAAGAAGAAAATTCTCCGTCTATTCCCTATTCCCTATTCCCTATTCCCTGTTCCCTGTTCCCTGTTCCCTGTTCTTGATAAAATGTCAAAGCTGTTTTGCCATAGCTTTTTTGACGGCAGATTTCCCAGTTGTCAATGTTTGCTGGTTGCCAATTTCTGTAACGATGTTCGACGGCTATTTCTCCTTGGCAATCTAAAAGCTGATATTGAGCGATCGCTTGTAATACTGGTTCATATAATCCACTAGTATAAGGTGGGTCAAAATATATTCTGTCAAATTTTTGACCTGATAATTTTTTTAACTGTTGGGTGACATCTCCCCGTAATAGCTGAAATTTTTGGTCTGGCTTGGCCACGTGCTGCCAATTTTCTTGAATTATGGCACAGGATTGACTAGATTCTTCAATGCCGATAACGACGCTGGCTTCCCTGCACAAAGCCTCCGCACCCATAGAACCACTACCGGCGCACAAATCTAACCAGCGACAACCAACGATTGTTCCCTGCCAAATATTAAACAATGCTTCCCGGACTCGCGCACTGGTAGGTCTGGTATGTTCACCTGGTAAAGTTTTAAGCAGACGATTCCCGTAAATTCTTAGACTCATTACTTAATTGATCATTAAATCTTCAACTTTGAGCAAATAAACACCTGAAAATATTACAAACTTTTGTTAAGCAAAAACTTTTTCACGGACTTGAGCCACAAAATTAGATAGAATTTGCAATCCGACATTTGATGATTTTTCAGGATGGAATTGGACAGCCATGAGATTTTCATGAGCGATCGCTGCTGTAAAACTTTGATCACCATGAGTCACAGTTGCCGCGCGAACTTGGGGATTTGTGGGTTCAACATAATAAGAATGCACAAAATAAACCCAAGGATCGATAGGTAAATGTTCCCATAAAAGACTTTTTGGTTGGTTAAGTTGGAGTTGATTCCAACCCATGTGGGGAATTGTCATCCCCGGTTGAGAACGAAAACGGCGGACTTTTCCGGGGACAATTCCTAGTCCTGGTAACGTTCCTTCGGCGCTGGATTCAAACAAAATTTGTAATCCTAAACAAATACCCAAGAACGGTTTACCAGAAGCGATCGCATCTTTAATCGGTTGTTCCAAACCACGCGATCGCAAATGTTGTACCGCTGGATCAAATGCTCCCACTCCTGGTAAAACTATAGCATCTGCTTTTGCCAACTCTTGAGAACAATAAGTAACGAGAGGGGTCGCACCAGCTTTTTCTAATCCTTTGCAAACAGAGTGCAAATTTCCCATATCGTAATCAACAACTGCAATCACTGCCATTTAGCTGCTCCTTGTAAATTTATGAGGCAGGGCTTTTAATTATTCTAATTCTAATTATTATTTATAATGCAAAAAAAAATACTATTAACTTCTTTTGACATTTGGTTAAGCCAACAAGAGTCAAATTCATCCGATGACTTGTTACTCGGACTAGCCAAAATGGCTTCACTCTCCCATGATTTAGAATTTTTGCACCGTCTCCCTGTCGATGTGCAACTGGCAAGTTCTCTCGTCATTGCCAAAATTAATGAACTCCAACCTGACTATATTATCTGTTGTGGTATGGCTGCAAGTCGTTCCCAATTAAGCGTAGAAGTCCTTGCCAGTAGCACAAGCACCTTGCCTGTAGAGTCTACAAATTCTGCCGACATCTTACCTCAAGAGTCTAGAAATTCCCCCGAAAATATTTTCCAAACCAGCGTGGATTTAGAAAAATTATTAGTCGGAACAGCCGCAGTTGAGATTAGCTACGACTGTGGTAAGTTTGTCTGCGAGGGACTTTATTATTCAGTTTTAGACTATTTACACCGGTCTCAACTGTCAGTTAAGTGTATTTTTGTTCATGTCCCAATTTTAAATCCAGAAAATTCGCTCAAGATAATTGCCGATTTCGTTTTGATCATGAATAACTTGGCACTTCTTTAGAAAAATTCCCGTCTGTTAAAAAAAAATTACTCAGTATTATTATGTTGCCACTATTACTAGCTTTAACTCTTGCTCAAGCTGTTCCTGCCACACCACCACCAGAAGAAATATTACAAATACAATCAGTCCGTCCTTTACCGGGAAAATTGGATTCAGTGCCGGTATTTAATAGCAATAGTCCAGAACTGGTATTAAAAGAAGGAATTTTACTTTCTACCTTTCCCGCAACGGGAAAAAAAGTCACATCAGCCCATTTAGATTTTCCCTTGCGTGGACAGTTTGATATTTTTGCCCATCATATTGCTAAAGCTGACCCACCGGAAAATTTACGTTCTTTGTATTTGGGCATCATCTTACATAATCCTGGTTCTCAACCGGTGACAGTAAATATATGGCAAGGTGCGAGTTATTTAAGTCAACCAGATGCCCCATTTAAGGAATTACCATCTTTAATCCCTAATGATTTAGGAACAGTTTTTGCAGGTCCAGGGAGTCGAGTCATGTCTGATATTTTGAGAGGAAAAAGACAAGATATTTTTCCCTCCCAAATTGTCATTCCCCCAGGGACAAGTCAGATGTTATTAAATTTACCAATTCCCGTCCAAGGACTAACACCCCCTTTAAATGGTCGTTCTACATATCTGCGACTGCGAAGTAATGGTAATGTTTACGCCGCAAGTTTGGCGATGTTTGCCCGGACAAATACTGACGGTAGTGAGCGATCGCCTAATTTAGCAGAATGGCAAAATTTATTAGATAATGGTGAATTATCCACCCCTAGAGATAAAGTCCCCACTCCTATCACAGGAAACAACAAACCGACAATTTACGGACGTGTAGCGGGAGTATCTAAGGGTTCTCGATGGTTAGCCGATATAGTAGATACACCAAAAAGCAAGTATTTAACTATTCCTCAACCGGGTGCAGCGTTTTCCTACGGTTTGAGTACCTTACATGGGGGAACATTAGGAACAAATCAAATTCAAACCGCACCCATGTTAGTGCGCTATCCTGATACTGCTTATTACGCTCATGGTAATTATGGGATTCAATATAGTCTCAAGTTACCTTTATACAACAATACTCAAAATCAACAAACCGTAAGTGTTGCAGTCCAAACTCCCCTCAAAGAAAATCAATTAAGTAAACCTGGACTTCGCTTTTTTAAGCTACCAGCGCGTCAAATCTTCTTCCGAGGGACTGTGCGCTTACGTTATCAAGACCAGGGAAAATGGCAAAATAAATTTGTGCATTTAATTCAAAAGCGTGGTGAAACGGGAGAACCTTTGGTATCGTTGAATATAAAACCAGGAAATACATCTTTAGTCCAAGTTGACTTTCTGTATCCACCAGATGCTTCACCACCACAGGTTTTAACGGTATCAACTCAAGTTAAGTAGGTAAACAGCATTAAACTGTAGGGGTTTAGCAATGCTCATTGGTGTCAAATTAAGGGTAATTAAAAGAATGCAGAATTTAGAATTTAGAATTTAGAATTACGTTTTGCAACGGGGATTTTACCCCGACGCAAAACCCGCTGCTTGTAGAAGCAGGGGACTTTAACCCCCAAAGGTAAGTTAATAAATAAAATCCCTATTTTCATCTAAATTCTTGTTGCAATTCTGCCCCATAATCAGCTTGACAATGATATTCCGATAATTCTTTCCAGTTAAGTACAGATTCTAGTAAGTCCTGATAACCCAGTGTATTCGGGTGCAGTCCGTCATTGGTAATCCGTTCACTTCTCCATCCTTGACTACGTTGCATCCATTGATCAAAAATATCTAAATAGGGAATTTGTCTTTGTTCACAAGCTTGCCGTGTTGCTTCTTTGTAGCGGTATTGGTCAGCGTGATTGTAGAATAAACAATCCAGAAAAGGCATTTTTGTTTCGTCTACGGGAACCATCCCCACAAACACCACAGGACAAAGTTTTTGAGCTTGATCTAGTAATGTGGCGATTTCTGATTCAAACTGACTAAAATCTGTGTAGTTTCTGCCCTTGGGACTTCTTAATCGAGGTGTATCGTTGACACCGACAGATAAAATAATCAAGTCTGGTACACGATTGCGGATTTCTCCCCGGTGGCGAAATTCCACTTCTAAGCGTTGGGCAATTTGCTGTGTGCGATTGCCCCTTACTCCCAAATTATAAAGCACATGACCCACACTATCCGGTAGCATCCACCACCGTCGCAGTTGTTCCACCCAACCACCTTTTTCTGGATCACCGTATCCATATACTAAGCTATCTCCCAAGGCGACAATCTTTAAAGGTTGACAAAGTTTTGGCGATACAGATAATTGCATTAAGGTAGAAGTCTGAAAACTTGACATTTTAAAAAGTAATGTAATGGATATTTGCAGAAGATTCTATTACAGGAGTCAGGAGTCAGGAGTCAGGAGTCAGGAGTCAGGATGAAGAAGAAGGAAGAAAAAAGAAGAAAAAAGAAGAAAAAAGAAGAAAAAAGAAGAATAGTTTTCACCAATCACCAATCACCAATCACCAATCACCAATCACCAATTATAAACTAATGGGTAACACGCTATAACTACCAAAGATTTTCAAGATTTCTGTATAATTTTGTAACTCTCTTAAAGCAGATTTCATCATCTGTGCATTCACATCTGCTTCAATATCCAAATAAAATAAATATTCGCCCAAAGAGCGTTTTGTAGGACGCGATTCAATCCGACTGAGATTAATACCCAAACGAGCAAATACCGCCAATGCTTTCATTAATGCGCCCGGTATATTAGCTGGTACACTGAATGCTAAGGATGTATGAGTACAATCAATGGGATGATTTTCCTCCGTGCTAACCACCCAAAACTGAGTGCAGTTTTCTGGGTAATCATTAATACCTTTAGCTAAAATAGGTAAATTATACAATTGCGCCGCTCGACTAGAAGAAATTGCCGCTGTAGTTACTTCCTGTTCTAATCTCTGTAGTGCTTCAGTAGTAGAATTACTAGGAATTAAATTGACATTTGGTAAAAAACGTGACAACCATCCTTGACATTGAGCTAACGCTTGGGGATGAGAATAGACAGTTTTAATAGTATCTAAGTTAGTTGCATAGGAAATTAATGTATGTTGAATTGGTAAAACTAACGCCAACTGAATTTTTAAATTATCCAATTGCCATAAGCTATCCAGTGTCATGTTGACACTACCTTCAATAGAATTTTCCACAGGGACAACAGCTATTTCTGCTTTTTTATCTGCTATAGCTTGTAGTGATTGAGCTATGCTAGGATAAGGATATAAATTAGCGATAATGCCCTGATGGGTTTTTAACCAGTTGAGATAAAAAAAAGCTGCTTGTTCGGTATAAGTTCCCTGTGGACCTAAATGAGCGATTTTCAGATTCATGCTTTTAAATTTGGCGAATTTAATTAATAATGAAATGAAAGTTTGATTTTTTAGCAATTTAAATTGTTAAAAAATATTACAATAAAAAAAACAAATGGTTTAATTTGCTCATGGTTACTAAGTTTATTGCCTCTCAATCGGTGGAAATTTCCGTTCCTAAGCAATCTATTCCTATTCAACACTACTTGCGTCAACCTCAACGTTTGGTCAATGCCTTAGCTGATAATACAAGAATTCAACAACTTTCTGACGAAGTTTTTCGGTTAAAAATGCGTCCTCTGTCTTTTATGTCACTGAGTATTCAGCCAACCGTAGATATGCGAGTTTGGGCAGATGCCAGCGGTACAATTTATTTGCGATCGCTCGGTTGTGAAATACTGGGTTTTGAGTATATTAACGAAAGGTTTGCGCTGAATTTAAAAGGCTATTTATCACCAGTTCAACTCAATGGTGAAACTCACTTGCAAGGGAAAGCTGATTTGGAAGTTTTAGTAGACATACCACAACCATTTTCCTTTACACCCAAATCAATTTTAGAAACTACAGGGAATGGATTACTCAAAAGTGTGCTACTGACAATTAAACAAAGATTGTTACATCACCTCTTAGCAGATTATCGGCATTGGGTAATCTCGCAAACTCAAAATAACGAGATTGATCATAACATTCCTGATAGCGGTAGAGTGACCAAGCCATATTACCAACTTTGAATTTTGAGTAGTTTTAAGATGGAATTTGGCAAGGACGAAAAGAACGCCGATGTAAAGGTGAGAGTCCGTATTTTTGAAGTGCCAGTAAATGACGCGGACTTCCGTAACCTTTATTCCGTTCTAGATCATATAAAGGGTATTTTAATGCTAACCGTTGCACCAAATCATCACGCCAAACCTTAGCCATAATACTAGCTGCGGCAATATTAAGCGATAGTTCATCACCCTTAACAATTGTTTCTTGTGGTATTGGCAAATTCTTCACCAACTGATTACCATCAATCAAACACAGTTCAGGCTTTACCTTCAACTTCAAAACAGCCCGCTTCATAGCTAATAGAGTTGCCTGTAAAATATTCAACTCATCTATTTCCGCAGTTGTAGCATAACCAATTCTCCAGTCTAACGCCAGGGTATTAATTTTTTCAGCTAGTTTAGTTCTGCGAGAGCTAGACAACTTTTTACTATCCTTAATGTTATCTACCATCAGGATTGATAAAGCCTCTACTGGTAATATAACTGCCGCTGCCACCACAGGACCAAATAAAGCCCCTCTTCCTACCTCGTCCACACCCCCAACTGCACCCTGCATATTTGAGTAGCTAGAAAACTCTAACCAACTCGAATTATCCCAGAGTGCAGGTTTAATTTCTCCCATTGTCTAAACTGTGATTTGTGTGATTTGTTTGATTCAGATGATTAGTCGTAACTATGATTTATGTAATTGATTTAAGTAAGTAAGTAGACGAAAATAAATCAAAGTAGATTAAGTAATGTAAAAAATCTGGAATTTATTCCTCACTACAAACTTTGAATTATTCAAGCCGTTCTACCTACCTACTTAATTAATTAATCAATCAATCACATAAATCACACAAATCATGAAAATCATAGTCCGAAAACATCTGGATCTAAGGCTGATGAACGACGACGACGACGACGATTAGGAGTAGATCCATTATTAGTTTCAGCTTCTATTTCAGCTTCTATTTCAGTTTTTCCTTCAGTTTCAGTTGCTTTTACTTGGGGAACTATTGTCAATTCTGGGAATATTGCTAATGGTGGGAAAGATGATTCTTCTTCTAGCTCAAAAGTTGGTTGCGGTATTTTAATGGTGACAACTTCAGGAATTGTCTTTTCCATTACAATTGGTTCGGGGATAAATTCAGTTTCTTCAATAGGTGATTGTCCTGGTTGAACAACATTAATAATCACCGATCTTGGATTTTTTCCCTCCCGATCTAACTTGAGTAAAGGAGAAATTCCCATTTCAGCATAAGTATCTTGTTCCTTTGCTGACATTTCCACATTAATAATCTCTGGTGGTTCTACCTTAATCGGTTCTAGTTTGACTTTTGCCCGTTCTGGCCTTTCTGTCCAACCGGATTTATTAATAGTAGGTGGAGCGATTTCTGGGATTGGTAATTCAGGTTCTTCTAAGTCTAAATCTGCATCATTGACAAAAGCTAAAGGATTGGTAGGTAAGCGGGATTCATCTTTATCATTAGCGCCATTCACACCAATACGACTCCGACGAGTCCGGGTCCGGCGCTTATCATTTAGTTCTTGGTAACTAGGATGATTGATCAAATGGAGAGAGCTAAATTCTGGTTCAGTTTCAAAACCATCTCCAAAACCATCATAGGTATCGCGGGGTGTGGCTTGGGCTACGCTACCAATATCAGGAATGCGGGTAGGTGCAGGTGTCCGAGATTCCCTTTGTGGCATCGGTACAAACCGCTCTGGGATGTCCGCAGCCGGAATGGGTGAGCGGTTTTCCGTTTCTCCCGGTAATCTGACGGTATGTCCTAAACCGCCGCAAGTAGGACAAGTTTCGCCAAATAATTCATAAATGTTTTGGCCTTGACGTTTACGAGTGAGTTCAACCAAACCTAGTTCAGTCAGTTGAGCAATTTGGGGACGAGCTTTATCAGCTTTTAGAGCTTTGTTAAAGTGTTCTAAAACTTGCATTTGATCACGTCGAGATTCCATGTCAATGAAATCAACCACAATCACCCCAGCAATGTTCCGCAACCGTAACTGACGAGCAATTTCCGCCGCAGCTTCACAGTTTGTCCACAGCACTGTTTCTCTAGCGGTTGCGGAACGAGTAAAAGAACCAGAGTTAACATCTATGACGGTTAAGGCTTCTGTCGGTTGGATGATGACATAACCACCTGATGGTAAGTCTACTCTCGGTCTGAGGGCTTCGCGGACAGCCGCATTGATCCGGAAATATTCTAAGATAGGAGAGCGATCGCGGTGATGATCAATTAGCAATCCTTGGGGTGTTTGTCCACCACTCCAATTTTGTAAATACTGCTTGACCCGTTTTAAGCCCGTGCTGGAATCAACAACAATGCGATTCACATCACCACCATACATATCCCTGAGAACGCGCTGAATAAAGTCATCATCACGATTCAGTAGAGCTGGGGAACGAGAGGTTACTGCTTCTTGTTGCACAAATTCCCACTGCTTTTGCAGCACTTCTAAATCTTCAATAATTGCTTCTTCTGGCTTGCCTTCTGCTTCTGTGCGTACCAGCAGCCCCATTCCGGCTGGTTTTACTAGAATTGCCAAAGCTCTCAGGCGATTACGTTCACTTTCGCTCTTAATCCGTCTCGATAAATTTACTCCCCGTCCGTAGGGCATCAACACGACATAACGACCAGGTAAGGTGATGTTACCTGTCAGTCTGGGTCCTTTTGATCCCGTTGGTTCTTTCATCACCTGCACTAAGGTTTTTTGCTGTGGTGTCAACAGTTCTGTAATCGCTGCTGCACTACGTTTTAGCCTTAATGGACCTAAATCAGTGACGTGAATAAAACCGTTGCGTTCTGGGTCGCCGATATTGACAAAAGCCGCATCTATCCCAGGTAAGACATTTTCTACTACACCTAAATAGATATCACCAATTTGGTGATGACCAGTAGCTACAACGAGTTCTTGTATTTGATCTTCCGAAAATACAGCAGCGATTTGATGCTGCTCCGCGATGATAATTTGTTTTGGCATTCAATTTCCTCAAAAATTGGCAGCACCGCTGGGAATTACAAGGAAGTTCTCTGTTATCCCGCTTGTCCTGACGGTCGCTGCTACAAGACGCTACTAGTAATAAAAATTCGCAATTTGAGTAGCTCTGCAAAGTTATGAAGAGCTAACTAATGATACCTTGGATGCGTTTATACGCCGGATTATTCCTGAATAGCTGCATATATTTTACAGACTTCAATCAACCGCCTTTGGCCGATTTTCCATACTATACGCTGCTATTTAAACTTTGGATATCCGTAGATATCTATTTCAAAGTTAACGCTTCATCAAGTAAAGTTGACTATATTTAAATAGCACACACTTTGTGGAAAACCTCCGCGTTTAGACACGGTTTCTTTTTGGGTTTACCATCTGCTGACGGAGGGAAATCTGCCTTTAGCACTGGATTCACTATCCGTGTTTTTACTAGAAAGTCTAGCTGGGTGCAGATAACTCACTGAGTCATCTTTACAAGAATTTTGGCAGGGTTTTAATCTCTGTCAATACTTACGTGGTATTTTTTACAATTAAACACACTTGCATTTGCAGCAATTGCATAAAAGCCCGCAATCAAAGCAAGTCTTATTTAAGAGATAGAATGTATCAGTGAATGGAGAAGTTGACGAAAGCTATTGTTAGTGATTGATTCACAAGGTAGCTATAGAGAGAGTGGTTTGTAATCAGCAGCGGAATTTGTCTGGGATACAATCTTAGAAGTTACACTCTTATATTTTTGCCTTCGCTCCCGTGATGATCACAGGTAGTGAATCAATTGACATACTCACCGAACTGAAGGTGCGGTGATTCTTGACACTTCGCCAGAACACGCCACAAGTGGTCTTATCGTCCCTCCATGTCCGTTTAAAGTCTCCCAATGCCCTATGGCGACTATGACCAAATTTTAACATAAAGCCGTCCTGGAAGGACGAGGCTTGTGTCCCGTCTTTTCGGTCATTCAAGGCAGCACCAGAAAATTTCTCTTGATTATCATTCTAACGCAACCTTGCGAAAAATCAATTCCCACAATGTCCTAATTTTTGGCAACTACTAGCAAGTTATCCAATAACTAGACGCTTGCGGTGGATATGCAAGAGGTGAAATTCTCCATTCGCCACTGTTTCTAGCATAGACAATATTTGCTCAGGACGCAAGATCACACCGTCGGGACGACAGACACCCAAATAACGCAATACTGCTGTTGAGTCTGATTCTCGGTGAGAGGATGATACTAATTCTATCTCCCACAGGCGATAGCGCAGATTTATTAATTGCTGCTTACCGGATTTAGTTGTATGTGCCGATAAAATCTCCTCTTGATTTTTAATAGTTTCAATCCAACCTTGCCATTGTGCCAGTTGTACCTCGCTTTGGGGTATAGACACTGTTAGTAAATACTCGGCTGCTTCTAGAGATTGGGTAGCAGAGGGAGACTTGATATCTACTTCTACCACATTATATATAGGGATGTCAGTAGGTAGCTGCTTAACCAATTGGGCATGAAAAGTTTCAATATCAATGGCTTGGGTCAACTCAAAATCAACAATTTCCCCTTCACTGGTAGCACCTAAAGTCAAAGCACTGGCTAGACAAATCCTCGGACCAGGATGAAAACCACCTGTGAATGTAATTGGTAAACTGGCACGGCGCATAACTCGATCAAATAGACGCATTAAATCCAAGTGACTGACCAAAGCCATATCCCCTTGTTTACCAAAGCATACTCGCAATCGTTGAGCTTTGGTGGTGTTGGGAACAAAATCACCGGTAAAGCTGGGAATGGGTGGTGCAGCCACAACCACATTATGACCGAAATCAGTGCCACAGACTCCACAATGAGAACAACCTTCAAAAGAGCAGTCGGGGACAATTGCGGCTTCTAGAGCGCGTTGGAGGTCTTCTTGTAGCCACTTTTTATCAATGCCAGTATCAATATGATCCCAAGGTAAGGGAGTATCCAGAGGTGAGAGGGTTTCTGGTTCTTTGTTGTCAGCAGCAAACAGATTCCATTCGCCATTTTCAACTTGACGGTATTTCCAGTCTAGACCGGCTTCGGTAATGGCTGTTTCCCAAGCTGTAAATGCTGCATCTACATTATCATACCAAGAATCCATACCTGCACCCAGTTCCCAAGCGCGACGTAACACTTTCCCCAGAGTGCGATCGCCTCTACCAATAAAGTCTTCCATGGCGGAGATGCGAAAATCCGTGAAATTTACTTTCACATTCTTCATTTTGCGAAACTCTTGTCGCAGGAGATTTTGCTTTCTCGCAAATTCCGTTGTGGAGACTGAATGCCATTGAAAGGGAGTATGGGGTTTGGGGGTAAAATTAGAAATGGTCAAGGTAAAGTTTAACGATCTTCGGCCTTTTTCCCAACATTCCTGTTTTAACCAGTTGACCGTTTCTACAATACCGATCACATCGGCATCTGTTTCACCGGGTAAACCAATCATAAAATACAACTTGATTTTATCCCAACCTTGTGACCAAGCTGTTTTTACACCCCGCAATAATTCTTCATTTGTCAAACCCTTATTAACAATATCCCGCATTCTTTGTGTACCCGCTTCCGGGGCAAAGGTCAACCCACCTTGGCGCGTACCTCCCAGGATATTAGCAATATTTTCATCAAATCTATCTACTCTTTGACTTGGTAAGGTTAAGGAAATATTATCATTTTTTAAGCGATTTTTAATTTCCATCCCCACCGCTGGTAGGGCTAAATAATCAGAACAACTTAAAGACAACAGGGAAAACTCATTGTAACCAGTTTCCCGCATTCCCTTTTCTATAGCTTCTACTACTTTTTCCGGTTCGACATCCCTCGCTGGTCTAGTTAGCATTCCTGGTTGACAGAAGCGACAACCGCGAGTACAACCTCGACGAATTTCAATGGTGAGGCGATCATGGACTGTTTCTACATAAGGTACTAAGCCAATAGAATAGGCAGGAATGGGCGTAGCTACTCTTCTCAGGACTCTTTTGGGGACATCTGGACGCAGGGGATATACAGCCCCACCAATACCCATTTCATAGAACTGCGGCACATAGACACCAGGGATTTGTGCCAAGTCTAATAATAGTTCTTCTCGATTCCAGCCTGTTTTTTTCCCTTCTTCTAAAACCAAGCCTATTTCGGGAAGTAGTTCTTCACCATCTCCCAAAACGATGAAATCAAAGAAATCTGTATAAGGTTCGGGGTTAGATGTTGCTGTTTGTCCACCGGCAAAAATTAGCGGGTAATTTCCCTGTAACCGTTCTTCTCTAGTGACGGGAATTCCGGCTAAATCTAACATTTCTAAGATGTTAGTTGCGCCTAATTCGTAACTGAGACTAAAGCCTAAAATATCAAAGTCCGTTAACCACCGTTTAGATTCCACTGCAAACAGGGGTGTCTGCGTAGTGCGGAGTTTTGCGGCTAAATCCGCTCCTGGTAGGTAAGCGCGATCGCATAATTGACGAGGTTGGGCATTCAAAATGTTGTATAAGATGATATGCCCTAAATTTGATGCTCCTACCTCATACACTTCTGGATAGGTCAAAACCCAACGAATTGTTGCCGTATCCCAAGGCTTATGGACTGCTAAACGCTCATTACCCAGGTAACGAGCAGGTTTTAAAATATCCGATGTTATTAATTGTTCAACTAAAACAGCCACTTGCTATCTTCTAGCTACCATAAATTACAGCTAACCAATCTAAGAATAGCATTAATTAGAGATTTTAACTTGAGTTCAATAATTTTATCTTGCAAATTTGGTGCTGCATGAATTATGTTTCGCGCAAAGACGCAAAGAAGCAAAGGCGCAAAGTTTTAGGAATTATATTGAAATTATCATATAAGCTTTTATAAGTTTAAATTTGCATTTGGTTTGAAGATAACTTTTTTTCCTCACTTGGCTACAAGTTGGAAGTCTCTTTACTCAATCTTTATCGGTTGAGTGGGTTTATTTAAAGATTGTCATAAGTCAATGGTAAAGTGTACTTATATATACATTTTTTTTTAGCGAGTTAAAAAACAATCTACTTATGCCTTCTGAATGCAGATTAATCATCTGTCGCTATAGCAATACTATTGCTGAAGCTAGGAATGGAGGTGGTTTCAGTAAAATTTCTCTGTAGTTGTCAGCCCTGATTTTTACCCTTGTCGCTGATAAAAACAGAGTTACCGAATAACTGGTCTTGATTATTTAGTAGTGATCTAAATCACAGGGTCGAGAGGTATAAATCACCTTTTATACCGAACATTGTCTGAGATAATGACTAGTAACTGCAATTTGGTTTATTTGTTATGAAAACTCGATACGTGATTCGTCAGTTGGTAGAAAAAGCCCTGCATATCCGCAAGCTAACGCCAGAAATCGAAAATGAGATTAACTCAGAATTAACAAAGCTTGGTCATATCTCTGATGTTGACTATGAAGCTTTAGAATTACTAATGGCCGAGATGGATGCTGGTAGAGTACAGTTAGTTCCTACTTGGGGATAAGTCTCATCGCACTGGGCATCAACGCTGCTTACTAACATCCTATATTGCTAGTATTACCTATGCAATTAAGTCTCTTTATGTTTCTTGTCCTTGTTGATATGCTTGCCACAGTTGATGAATAAATAAATTAAATTGTTGTTTAGCTCCTAAATCAGGCTCAAATTTGAGTTCTTTGGGAAAAAGTTGCCCTAAAAAAGCAATAACTTCTGTATCTAGAGCCGGTCTAAATAAATCTAATGGCCATAACAAATCAGATACATTTCGTAAATCCATCACAAGTGGTAATTCTTGGGTAGAGTTCACAAGCAGTAAAGGACGCACCCAGCACAATTGACGGGAAACCACGATTTCAATAACTTCTGCATAAAGATTTTGACGACTATAATCCAAGGACACAATTTGTCCTGGTTGAAATTTTGGGCTGATATCCATAACTATCTAGAGTAGGAACTATGTTGCAGTTTCCTTGATTTTAATAATTTCTGTTGCTAGTGAGGAGATAGAAGGCAAAGAAAAATTTTCTCTGTCCCATTATCAATGCAAATTTCTTTTATTTGTGTTATGATGTTTTAGGAAAAAACTTCTCAGCAACGCCAAAAGTATTTCCAGGTGAAACCGCGGCAGTGCAGAAGTAAATAACTGTTGAGCAAATGCCTAACAGGACTGTATTGTAGTAAATCAACAATAAAAGAGCAAAGAATCGTGTCAGTCGAAACCATTGAGAAGCGTTCTACATCCCGCAAGCTTGCGCCTCAGTATCGCGTCTTGCTCCATAATGATGATTATAATCCGATGGAGTATGTAGTACAGGTGCTAATGACTACTGTTAATAGCATCACCCAACCGCAAGCTGTTAGTATTATGATGGAAGCTCACCATAACGGGTTAGCTTTAGTAATTAGGTGCGCTCAAGAACACGCGGAGTTCTATTCTGAAACCCTCAATAATCATGGTTTAAGTAGTACGATTGAACCTGACGAATAGTCATTGGTCATTGGTCATTAGCAGTATATTGTTGACTAATGATAACTGACTAACTTTATGAAAATTAATCTCACTCAACTTACCCAATACCCCGTTCCTGTGAGGCTGGTTTGTTTTATACTGGCCTTACTATTTTTATGGCTACCCCTAGCTGTACCAATTTATTTGCTAGTCAAAGATACCAATTTAGAAAGTATTTTGACGCTGGTGATATTATATGTAGAGTTTATTTTTCTGCTGAATATTTGGGGTAAGCAAGTTTATCAACAACCAAAAATATTCAGCCATTATGGTTTAGAATTTACACACCTGAATGGGGTGAATGTGTTGCAGGGGTTGGCTATTGGACTAACTACTGTTTTAGTTTTATTTGGTTTGGAAGGTGTACTAGGTTGGTTGGTATGGCAACAACCACAAGTATTTTTAGGGAGAATAATTTTAGAAGGTTTATTAGTAAGTTTGGGTGTGGGTTTTGCAGAGGAATTATTATTTCGGGGTTGGTTATTGGATGAGTTACAACGAGATTATAAATTAAATATCGCTCTCTGGATAGATGCAATTTTATTTGCTGTATCCCATTTTATTAAACCTTTGGAGGCAATTATTCACACTTTACCCCAGTTTCCGGCTTTGGTGCTGTTGGGCTTAACGCAGGTATGGGGAAAACGTTGGAAACGGGGGCGTTTGGGTTTACCTATTGGTTTACATGGTGGGTTGGTTTGGGGTTATTACATCATTAATGTGGGACAATTAACCAAATATTCGGGTCAAGTTCCTGATTGGGTGACTGGTGTGAATAATAATCCTTTACAGGGAGTTATGGGGGTATTATTTATGGGTGGTTTGGCTTGGTGGATAGGTAATCAGCAAAAACCCGATTAAGAAAAAACTATGGGGTTCAAAGTAGATGCGGTTTAATTCAAAATCACTAAAATCATCATCAAGACTTGACAAAGCCAAAAGTTTATATTATAGTTATGTTATGAGTGGAAAAGTGTGCGCCCATATATATAGACTTTTCCAACACCAACATAATTATTTTCCTCTTTATCCTGAAAATCCTCAAATCCTGGACATCCTGATTCTGACAATTTAATCCATCAAGACTTGACAAAACTCAAAGCTTGAGTTATCCTTATGTTATAGGTGGAAAAGTGTGCGCCCATATATATAGACTTTTCCAACACCAATATAATTATTTTCCTCTTTATCCTGAAAATCCTCAAATCCTGGACATCCTGATTCTGACAATTTAATCCATCAAGACTTGACAAAGCTCAAAGCTTGAGTTATCCTTATGTTATAGGTGGAAAAGTGTGCGCCCATATATATAGACTTTTCCAACACCAATATAATTATTTTCCTCTTTATCCTGAAAATCCTCAAATCCTGATTCAGACAATTTAAATTTTATTATGGCTTATTTTACCCCAGGGCAACTACTCAAAAAAGGACAATACGAAATTATTGATACTCTTGGACAGGGAGGATTTGGTATTACCTATTTAGCGCAAGACCATAAACGCAAAAAACAAGTAGCTATCAAAAGTCTCAATGTCTCTTTTTTGAAACAACGCTATCGAGATAAATATGGGAATACAGAAGGTTTTGGAGAATTTTTAGCAGAAGAACAGGACAAGTTTAACACCGAAGCGATGGTCTTAGCTACCTTTGATCATCCTCACATTGTCAAAGTGTATCCTGAACTGTTTCAAGAAAATGGTTTATCTTGTATGGTGATGGAATATGTCAAAGGCAAAAATTTAGAACAATATTTATACGCGAATGGTGTTTTTAGTGAAAGTGCGGGTTTAGAAATTATTAAAGGCATTGGAGAAGCTTTAATTTATATTCATAGTCGTAATTATCTGCACCGAGATATTAAACCTGCGAATATTTTACTAAGAGAAGAAGACAATAAAGCCATATTAATTGATTTTGGTTTAGCCAGAGAAGTCAACTTTGCCGAATTGATGAGTTTAACTAATGCCAAAACTCCGGTTTTTGCACCACCAGAACAATTTGAAAATAGAAGTAATTTCACTCCGGCTTTAGATATTTATGCTTTAGCTGCCACATTATATGTAATTATCGCTGTTCATGAACCTCCTTTCATTCCTCTGCCTAGTCCTTATCTGAATGCTAAGATAATGCTAGATATGAAAATGGCGATTGAACCACCGCAAAAATACAATTCTCAAATTAGTCAAAAGGTAAATGATGCTATTCTCAAGGGAATGGAGTTAGATTATCAAAACCGTCCTCAGTCTATTACAGAATGGTTTAGGTTTTTAGGTATTCAAACAAATGAAAAACCTAACCCCCCTAACCCTCCTTCCCTACAAGAGAAGGGGGATATTAAAGCCTCTCTTCTTGTAGGAGAGAGGTTGGGAGAGAGGTTTTTAACTAACCTGAAAACTTTCACTTTTGAAGTTGTCACAACGAACGCGAAAGGAAGCATTATCAACAAACGCAACCACTCAGCAAATTACTTTGTGGAAGATTTGGGAAATGGGGTGAAGTTGGAAATGGTGGAAATACCCGCAGGAACATTTTACATGGGTTCACCGGAAAATGAAATGGGAAGATCCAATATAGAAAGTCCCCAACATCAAGTTACTGTTCCTAGCTTCTTTATTGGTAAATATCCTTTGACTCAAGCACAATATCAAGCTATTATGGGGAATAACCCTGCTCATTTCAAAGGTGCTAATCGTCCTATTGAAAAAGTGAGTTGGGATGATGCAGTGGCATTTTGTCGAAAGTTAAACCAAAAAACAGGTAAAAACTATAAGTTGCCCAGTGAGGCACAATGGGAGTATGCTTGTAGGGCAGGAACAACCACACCTTTTTATTTTGGTGAAAGTATTACCCCAGATTTGGTAAACTGTGTTGGTAACTATCCCTACGCTGCTGCACCAAAAGGACAATATCGAAAACAAACCACAGATGTAGGAACTTTTCCCCCTAATGCTTTTGGTTTGTATGATATGCACGGAAATGTGTGGGAATGGTGCGAAGATGACTGGCAGGAAAATTATATAAACGCGCCTATAAATGGCAGTGCTTTGATTAGTCAAAGCGATAAAAACACGCTGCGCGGTGGTTCGTGGTGCTTCGATCCTGAAGATTGCCGTTCTGCTTATCGCAACAACAACGGTCTCGACTACTCCTACACTATTGGTTTTCGGGTTGTATGTAGTGGTGCGGCGAGGACTTAGTTGCCCTTTATACTCTTGCTCTTTTGCCCTCTGCTCTTTTTTCTTTTCCCTTGTCCCGCAGTTAGGCGGAATTTCTTTTGGATAAATACTGGATGTGGAAACCTTATATATGTGGGCGCATACTTTTCCACCTATAACCTAAGCATAGTCGAAACTGAGAATTTTGTCAAGGGGTAAAATTGTCTGAATCAGGATATCCAGGATTTGAGGATTTTCAGGATGTTGTTGGATGATTTTTGGTGGGGAGTTGATGATTTGATTTTGTCTGATAGCGAAGCGTGGCGCAAGCCATATCAAGATATCCAGGATTTTCAGGATTTTCAGGATGTTGTTGGATGATTGTTTGTGGGATTTTGGGATTTTTCAGGATGTTGTTGGATGATTGTTTGTGGGGATTTTGGAGATGATTTTGTCAGAATCAGGATTTACAGGATTTACAGGA
The DNA here is from genome assembly GCF_000312705.1 of Anabaena sp. 90. NCBI lineage: Bacteria > Bacillati > Cyanobacteriota > Cyanophyceae > Nostocales > Nostocaceae > Anabaena > Anabaena sp. 90. Next base: position 836,590 of record NC_019427.1, on the reverse strand, counting down.
TTTACAGGATGTTGTTTAATGATTGTTTGTGGGGATTTTGGAGATGATTTTGTCAGAATTAGGATTTTCAATATGGGTAATTGGTAATTGCGAAAATGCTGTAAACTAACCATCTAAAGAAGAGCATAAAACAACATCTTTAAAATATCCCAACTTCCAAAAATCACCACTTCCTCAAAAACAATCCTTAAATCACATCCTGTAAATCCTCAAATCCTGGATATCCTGATTCAGACAAAAAAAACACCACTTCCTCAAAAACAATCTTTCAATCACATCCTGTAAATCCTCAAATCCTGGATATCCTGATTCAGACTAAAAAAATCACCACTTCCTCAAAAACAATCCTTAAATCACATCCTGTAAATCCTTTAATCCTGGATATCCTGATTCTGACTAAAAAAATCACGACTTCCTCAAAAACAATCTTGCCATCACATCCTGAAAATCCTCAAATCCTGGACATCCTGATATGGCTTGCGCCACGCTTCGCTATCAGACAAAATTGAGGGACAGGTTTTTCGAGCAGCTTTAGAATCTTTACCATCAAAAATGTCTTGCGTACCCAAGTTCTTGAAAGCATGAATCATTTATAAAGGTTTTACTGTTTTAAATGATTTGATAAATGAAAACCCTATATATATGGGCGCACACTTTTCCACTCATAACATAAGTGTAATCGAAACTGAGAATTTTGTCAAGGGCTGAATCAGGATTTTCAGGATAAATTATTTGTGTGTGGTCTGCACAATTTCCCAGGCATAATAGAAGCATGGTAGAAACTGAGAATTAAGGCAAATACTTTTGCACCACAGTCCAACCACTGAGAGATACCCAAGCGAATCCTAGTAATAAGCAGAAATTACAACCAAGATGTAATGGTCTAGCCCAAAGTTGTGTGGTATTAATTTGAGTGGCGCTAAATGCGGATACTAAAACTAAGATGACGACTATTAACCCAGCGGCTAAATGTGGTGAATGTCCCAGTGAACCAAAGTGTCCTAATGTACCCACAATGCCAACAGCTAGAAGTAGTAATACTAGACTAACCATCGTGATGCCGATTATATAATGGAGCGATCGCACCTGCTGACGATACCAAGGTAAGAGAATACCGAAAGATTCTGGGTTTGTTCTAACCCGTAACATCCAAATACCAGTTATGGCTAAAAATAAATAGGCTAGTAAAGATAATCCCATTGACCAAGCGGCTATTTTCCATAACCATAGAAAGGAAGGTAGGTGCATAAAACAGTTCAGTGCAGGAAAGTTACCTATTGAGCTTAACAGGACTTAGGCTTTTTTTGTTTTTAGCCGTCCATGTTTTTTGCCCAGCGACAAAGTTCACAAGTCAATATAAACATAAATCAAAATTATGGTTGGTTCTAGAAATGATTGGTTTCCCACTTCTGTTTGGCATTTTTCCCTAGAAAATTATCAACAATTAAATCCTCCACTCTTACAAACTATCTATGCGGAAGAACGTCGAGATAGTCAGGGTGAGAAATGGTCAAATATACTAGGATGGCATAGTACAGATAGGTTGCATGAAAGGGATAGTTTTGACAACCTGATACAAATCATTAATCAAAATGTCTTAGAAGTTGCCACATTTTTACAATGGGACTTACAAAAGTTTAGTCTCAAAATTACAACTTGTTGGGGAATTATTAATCGTAAACTTGCTTCCAACTCTGTACATAATCATCCCAACTCAATTTTAAGTGGAGTTTATTATCTGAAAACTCCTGAAAATTGTGGTGGCATATTTTTCTCTGATCCTCGACCAGCTTCACAAATGATCGTACCACCATCTATAGAGTTTAATCTCTGGACTTTCCCCAAAATCACTTATAAAGCTCGTGAAGGGACAATGTTAATATTTCCCAGTTGGCTGTTACATGGTGTGGAAATGAATATGAGTGATGAAGATCGGGTGTGTATTAGTTTTAATATTGGCATAGTACCGATCAATAGATAATCTTTTCTCTTTTCTTAATCTAAAATTAACTTCTAGAAAAATTTTTAATTAAGAAATAGCTAAATCATAGTGCCTTCTTAACCTCTGCGTGAGATTCTACTGGAAGGTAATATTCATATTCGGTAAATATAGGTTTTCCTAAATTTACCAAGCATTGATTCAGTAAGCATTACAAAGAAAACTGAGGGATTTTATGGCTAACACACCATTCGATACAACCGAACCGTCTCAAGTCAAAGGATTAAACGGTTACACAGTTGACCCAATTTTTACAGTTGGCGACAAAATTGGCAACTATGTTCCTCCCGGTATTCTTGACGGTATTGGTGCTTTTTCACTCAACGATACAACTGTTCGTGTATTAGTTGTTAATGAAGTAGGGGCTGCTGATGGTTATAAGTACACCCTGAAAAACGGTACTCAACTCCCCGGTGCAAGAGTTAACTATTTTGATGTTGACAAGCGCACATTGCAAATCGTCGATGCTGGATTAGCCCATGACACCATTATCAACCGCAAAGGTGAAGTTGTTGATGCTGCTGCTGATTTAGAGAACGCTGGTATTCAACGTTTTTGTTCTGCTGCTTTATTTGAAGCCAACCAGTTTGGTGCAGGTATTGGTTTAGCTGATCGTATTTTCTTCTCTGGTGAAGAAACCAGTAATGGTACACAATTCGCCTTGGATACACAAACAAATACTTTATATGCAGTACCCGCATTTGGTCGCGCTTCGTGGGAAAACGTCACAGAACTAAATACAAGCCGCACTGATAAAGTTGCCTTTTTAATTGGTGACGATAGCAATAACGCGCCTTTATATCTCTATGTTGGCGATAAAAAAGCTGGCGGTTTCCTGGAACGCAATGGTTTAGCACAGGGTAAACTATTCGTATGGGTGGCTGACGATCCTGCAAATGCTACTGATGCAATTGAAGCTAATCCTAGCCAGTTCAAAGGCAGTGGTAACAGCACAAACGGTCAATTTGTAGAAATTTCTTACTACGATCCCACAAAAGCAAATACTACAGGTTATGACTCTCAAGGTTTTGCTACACAAACAAAACAAAATGAGTTAGCTACCGCAGTTAATGCCTTCAGGTTTTCTCGTCCTGAAGATATCGCTACAAATCCTTCCGATGGTACTCAAGCTGTTTTAGCCTCCACTGGTATTACTGCAGGACCTGATGTTTGGGGTACAACCTACAAAATTGATGTTGACTTTAGCCAACTTCTTTCTACTACTGCTACTGTTCCTACAGCAGAAGACACTGCACCCTTTTTACTACCAACAGGATTCACTCAGACAGAAATTGTTGACCGCAACAAAGCTAATCTAGATCCTCAATTTGCTGCCACCTTTGGTAACTGGGACATGGTGGCACTCGATCCCACCAACCGCTACATCTACATTCCGATGGAAGTAGGTCAAGGCGCTGGTTTAGCTCGCTACGACACCCAAACTGGTGACTTTGTTTCAGCCTTGACTGGTCAAGCGGCCTTACCCTACACCACCAATCCTACGGTTTGGGATAAGAATAATGATGATTTTGGTCCTTTTGACCCTGCGGTATATACTCCCTATGGAACAGTTATTACAGCCGAAGAAAGAACCAATGGTCGTCTATTTGAGTGGCTTAACCCCTTGATGGCTGCTGGTGATACAGCTAATGTGGTTTGGCGCAGTAATATTCCTGCTGTTTCCCATGAAGGCTTGAAGTTTGATGCTTCTGGTACTTTGTACTTTATTGATGAGAGCAACACTGGTTCTATCTACAAGTTTGTACCTAAGACTGCTGGTGATTTGAGTGTTGGACAAAGTTTTGTCTTGAAGGTAACTGCCTTTACAGGTATTGCTTCGGAAAACTGGGACTCTGCTACAAATACAGCTACTACTCGCACTGGTGCAGCTACTTGGGTGGCGATTACCGATGCTAATGGCGTGAAAACCACCACCGCCGATCCCTTTGACTTTAGTAGCACTACTACGGGCGGACGGGCAGCAGCGGATGAAGTTGGTGGTACACCCTACGGTCGTCCAGAAGACTTAGAAATTATTGGTGACATTCTTTATGTAGCTACAACTAGCGAAAACGCAGTTTATGGCATTAACCTCAAAACTAATGAAGTTAAGCTTTTTGCTAGTCGTAGCACAATTGATGGTGGTACTGCTTTAGCTGCGGGTACCAACCTCAATAACCCTGACAACTTGGCTAGTGATGCTGCTGGTAATCTTTACATTATCGAAGACAACGGTCCTGGCGATATCTGGAAGGCATCTGATAGCAATAAGGATGGTGTAGCTGAATCAATTACTCGTTGGGCTAGTTTGGGAGTTCCTGGATCTGAACCTACTGGGTTGATTTCTACAAACAATCCCAATGAATTTATCGTTGCCATTCAACACCCCACATCTGGAAATGATGCTCTGTGGAAGATTACAACTGCACCAGAAATCACTGCAAAAATTGACATCCTTTACGATGGCAACGACGCTGGTAAACAAGATTTCGGTATGCGTAGTCCTGATAACCTCGACTGGGCTGATAATGGCAAAATTTACTTACAAGAAGACCGCGCACTAGGAGCAGATATCTGGGGTGCAACTTCTAAGCAAGAAGCCTCTATTTACGTTCTTGATCCTGCTGCTGCCAATCCAGCGGACAGCTTAACTAAAATTGCACAAGTTGATCGCTCGGCTGTTCCTTCTGGTCAAACTGATTCTAGCCCCACTGATATCGGTAACTGGGAAACTTCAGGTATTCTAGACGTTTCTAGTCTTTTTGGTAACGCTCCTGGTACACAGTTTGTGTTTGATGTCCAGGCGCATAGTATTCGTTCTGGAACAATTATTACCGCCACAAATATTGATGGTAATGGTGATGGCACAAAAACTAGACAAGAAAACCTGGTTGAAGGTGGTCAGTTATCTTTCTTGACTGCGCCTAATGCCAATTTGATTCAGGACACACAATTCTTTGCTGGTACACCTAATGCCGATACGATTGTAGCCAAGCAAACTCCTGGCTTTGGTGGTATTAAGGATGTCGTGTTTAGTGGCGCTGGTAATGACGAGGTTGATAGTGCGGCTGCGGGCGCTCTTGCCAGTAATAACATTATTGACGGTGGTAGTGGCAATGATACCGTGTTTTTAGCCAATGGCGATCGCGCTTTTGGTAGTGCTGATAACGACACATTCTTTGGAGATGAAGCCAATAATTTCCGTGCCTCTGGTGGCGCTGGTAATGATTTATTCTTCCTGGGTAATGGTACTGGTGGTCGTGCCTTGGGTGGTGATGGTAATGATACCTTTGAAATCGGTCTTGGTGGTGGTCACACCCTATCTGGTGGTGCTGGCGCTGACCAATTCTGGATTGTTTTTGGTGAATTAACCAAAGCTACTAACACCATTCTAGATTTCCAAATTGGTACTGATGTAATTGGTATTTCTGGCGCTGCCAGTTTAGGTATCACTACAGCCAATCTAACTTTGACTCAAGTTGGTGCTGATACTGCGGTTATCTTTGGTGGTCAAACTTTAGCCACTTTAACTGGTATTCAAGCCAGTGCTTTGAGTGTGGCTAATCCTAATCAGTTTGTCCTGGTTTAATTAAAGCCAGCATTTAATAGTAATTACTTGTAACTAAATACCTTGGCAGGACTTGATATTTTTCCAAGTTTTGCCAAGGTTTTTTAACTTTTGAATATTGTGCATAAGTTCTAGTATTTGATATTTTTTTACTTAAACCACTAGTTTTGCATATAGATAATGCCAGAAATGTTGAATTATGATGATTAGAGCCAGTAAAAGTAAATAAGTATGACAGAAAGTTTTAATATACAACCCAGTTGCCATAACGTAATTATCGTATTAGTAGAACCAGCCGGACCATTGAATATAGGTTCAGTGGCCAGAGTTATGAAAAATTTTGGCTTATCTAAATTAATATTAGTCAATCCTCAATGCGATCGCACATCCTCGGATGCTATAAAAATGGCAGTTCGTGGCAAAGACATTTTAGAATCTGCGATCATAGTAGATACATTACCAGCAGCATTACAGGGCTGTGTCCGTGCCATTGCAACCATGGGACGGGACTACAGTGGAGAAATTCCTCTAGAAACCCCTCGCACCGCTTTACCCTGGTTATTAGCAGCAGCAGAAAAGCCTGTAGCTTTAATTTTTGGCAGGGAAGATAGGGGATTAACTAATGAAGAATTAAATTATGCCCACAAATTAGTTTTTATTCCCACTAATCCAGAATATCCATCTTTGAATTTAGCTACTGCGGTTTCTATTTGTTGTTATGAATTGTCACAATCTACAGAATTATTTATAGATGAGAATATACCTGTTTCAGAAATTGCCCCGTTAGATGCGATGGAAGCATACTATCAACAATTGGAATCTTTATTGCTGTCCATTGGTTATCTTTATCCTCATACCGCAGCTAGTCGCATGGAAAAATTCCGCTACCTGTATAATCGTGCTTATCCACAAACTGCGGAAGTGAGAATGTTAAGGGGGATTTTACGACAGATAGAATGGGCAATTAACAGGCAAAAACCTGAAAAACGTGATTTATTATAGTTAGGATTTTGCAAAGTGCGCCCTGCTGGAATCGAACCAGCCTGAAGACGAATTATGAGTTCGTTGCCTCCCCAATCGGCCAAAGGCGCTTATTTACTTGGATTTTAACCCTGTAGTTTTAGTTTAGTCATTGATTTATAACTTCACTTCAACAACAGTACACTATTCTACCATAATTTGGCAACCTGTAAACAATTATCAACAAAACCACTAATTTCACTAAATCTAGTGTTCGGCGAATATTTCTGGTAGTTCTGTTTATTGACACCCCCCGGTCTACAGACACGGGGAGTGTCAAACTAACGCTACTTGAATTCTGGCATAAACTTTTACAGCTTTCCCATTTTTAAACTGTGGATTTTTGACCTTTATGGCATTCAAGGCATTAAATTTTACATTTCTTATTATTTGTTGACACTTGTCGGATGATTTTAATCATTCCATTCACCACGAGGGGGAACGGGTGTGCGTAGGGGTGTACGTGTTAACTCATCATCTCTGGTGAAATCACCGCGTAACCATTGACGGATAGCCACTTCAATCACTTTACTGGGGTCATTAGTGAGATGTTGAATTTGCTCTATTAATTCAGAATCTAGATGCAGAGCGATTTCTGTCTTGTCAGCGCGTTTATTATCTGCACCGTTAGGTTGTTCTTGCATATTCATCGTTTTAAATACTCTGAAATAGTTTAATTGAAAGCGTTGTCAAGCAGTTATGATATTTATAATTTCAGTCTATTTAATTGTAAGCTGCTGAGTCATCAACACTAGGAATTATAAATAGACTTTACACCCTTTCCAGGTAAGCGTAAAGCTCAGTTGCTTAATTCCTAGTATACAAGCAAAACTTCTACGTAGTTGAGTAACTACTCTGAGATAAGTGGATTGGTGTTAAAATGGATTCAGGATAATTATAAACAACAAGGTATAAAATCTTTGGCAATGTCGGCTTTAGGTTGTGGACTTGGTAATTTACAATGGCAAGATGTTGGACCATTGATGTGCAAGTTTTTAAAAGAGTTAGATATTCAAGTTTGTATATACTTACCCACTGATGGAAAAATCGCTGATGAATTTATGACAAAAGAATTCTTGCTTTCATTAAAATGAATAAAACATTTAATAATTCATGTGCAATATACATTTTTACTAAATTATGAAAACTTACGACTGGATTATTATTGGTGCGGGAATTACTGGTGCTGCACTTGCGTATGAATTAACAAAAATTGGATTTTCTGTACTTTTGTTGGAACAATACCAAACACCCCAAAATGCTACCCGTTATAGTTATGGTGGCATTAGTTTTTGGTCAGCAACAACAGCAATTACAAAACAATTATCTACAGAAGGGTTAACCCGTCATCGGATATTATCAGAAGAATTAAATGCAGATACTCAATTTCGGGAATTAAATTTATTAATGACTATTCCTGTAGATATTAATCCCGAAACAATGGCTAAATCTTATCAAGATGTTGTTATTCCTCCGCATTTAATTAGTATTCAAGAAGCTTGTGAATTAGAACCTTTTTTAAACCCCGAAGCTATATCTGGTGCATTAACTGTTAAACATGGTCATGTTCACCCAGAAAAAACTACCCAAGCTTACATTCAAGCAATGGTAGATTTAGGAGGAGAAATCCAATTTGGGGAATTTATAGAATTAATCACTACTCCCATAAAAAAATGTACAGGAGTGAAAACAAATACTAATACTTTTCATAGTGATAATGTTGTGATTTGTGCTGGGGGAATTACTCGTAAACTACTAAAATCAATGGGTATTGCTGCGAAAATATATTTTTCTCATGCAGAAATCATTGAAATACCATCTACAGATATTCAATTACATAGCTTAGTATCACCCGCAAATTTGCAAAGATATGAACTAGAAGCAGAATCTACTCAAATTGATGAATTATGGGATAACCCCAATCATGAAATAGTATCACCAATTTTAGATGCTGGTGTGGTGCAATTTCTGGACGGGAGTTTACGCATAGGTCAAATTAGCCGGGTTTTAACAAATCCGCAAGCGGAAATTAACTCAACAGCAAGTGAACAATGGTTACGAGAAAGTATTACGAACATATTACCAAGTTTAGGAAATTTACCAGGAACATGGCATCATTGTTTAGTGGCATTTACTCAGGATAAATTGCCTTTAATTGGTGCTATTTCTGAACTTTCAGGACTACATATATTTTCCGGTTTTAGTAGTCCTTTTCTCTTTGTACCACCTTTAGCTGTCCGGTTTGCTAATTTTGTATCTGGTCAAAAAGATGAGATAATTAAACAGATGTCTCCTGACCGTTAGAATTAGTCATCATATTTTCTGGATCTGATTTCATGAGTTTAGCAGCTTCTTGTAATAGTGCTTTTTGTTCGTTGTGAATAACTTCTAAACGCTGGGAAATTTCAGCTAACCGTTGCTGTTTACTTTGAATTTTACCAATGCCGAAAATTCCCACTTTAGGAAATGTTATCCAAAGAGATTTTAATAATTTTTGTAGTAATATAAAAGGAATTTTTAAAATTGACCAACTGGCAGTTTCTATGATTCTAACAATTGCTTTAATGATACTCCAAATCACTGCAATTGTAAATAATAAAATTATTCCACCCCTGACAGGGTGATTTATTCCCCATGTGAATATTTCTAATACTTGGAAAAACCAGGGATATTGTGATAAAAAATCATGCACAGATGTATTAATAGTTTTTTGAATTACTCCTGATGTATTATTACTAATTCTCTCGACATTGTGCCAATTATTTTCTAAATAATCTTTAGTATTATCAGTTGTTTTTGTCGCTTGTTGTTGTACAGATTGAGTGAAAGAATCTAAATTGTGATTAATACCATTTTTCAATATTTGCCAACGTTGAGTAACTGTTTCTGATAAGTTTGAATTTAGCTGCATGGTTACTGAGCCTGTCGAAGTATAATCTTAAAATATACTAACTAAATTTCAGATCCCCGAGTTCTCAAAGAAGTTGGGGATCTCATATAATTACTAATTAGCAAATAAGTCCAAATCTGTTACTGCACCCACACTACTGGAAGCTACAAGTTTGGCATATTTCGCAAGTACGCCCTTAGTATATCTGGGTGGAAGTGGTTGCCAATTTGCGCGACGAGTAGCTAATTCTGCTGCTGATACATTCAGTTGCAACAATCGGGCATTGGCATCTATGGTAATGCTATCACCTTCTACTACTAAGGCGATGTTACCACCTACAGCCGCTTCTGGGGCAACGTGACCGACTACCATGCCGTAAGTACCACCGGAGAAGCGTCCGTCGGTAATTAAGCCTACAGAGTCACCTAAACCAGCCCCAATAATAGCGGAGGTGGGGGCTAACATTTCTCTCATACCGGGTCCGCCTTTTGGTCCTTCGTAGCGGATAACTATAACATCCCCAGCTTGGATTTTTTTGGCGAGAATTGCCTCTAAACAGGATTCTTCCGATTCAAATACTCTCGCGGGTCCTGTAATTACAGGCTTTTTGACTCCGGTAATTTTGGCTACTGACCCTTCTATGGCCAGGTTGCCTTTGAGAATGGCTAGGTGTCCTTGGGCATACATGGGGTTATGCCAAGGACGAATTACGTCTTGGTCTGTCCGTGGTTCTGCGGGGATATCTGCTAAGACTTCGGCGACTGTTTGCCCGGAAATGGTGATACAATCACCATGCAGCAAGCCATGGGCTAATAGCATTTTCATGACTTGGGGAATACCGCCGGCTTTGTGTAGGTCGGTGGCTACATATCTACCACTGGGTTTTAAATCACAGATGACGGGAACACGACCGCGAATGGTTTCAAAGTCGTCTAAAATTAGTTCAACACCAGCAGCGCGGGCGATCGCTAAAAAATGTAATACTGCATTGGTAGAACCACCCACAGCCATAATCACGGAAATGGCGTTTTCTATGGATTTGCGGGTGATGATTTGCCGAGGTAATATTTGTTTTCGTATAGCTTCAACGAGGACAACGGCTGATTTTTCGGTGCTGTCGGCTTTTTCTGGATCTTCAGCAGCCATGGTGGAGGAGTAGGGTAAACTCATGCCCATGGCTTCAAAAGCTGAAGACATGGTATTGGCTGTAAACATCCCTCCACATGAACCCGCACCGGGGCAAGCACCGCGTTCAACTGCTAACAGTTCATTTTCGTCAATTTTACCAGCACTGTATTGACCAACGGCTTCAAAGGAACTGACAACGGTTAGATCTTTACCCTCATAGTGTCCGGGTTTGATTGTACCACCGTAAACAAAGATAGCAGGGATATTCATCCGCGCCATGGCTAACATTGCCCCTGGCATATTTTTGTCACAGCCACCAATTGCTAATACACCGTCCATACTTTGCCCAGTACAGACTGTTTCTATGGAATCAGCGATAACTTCCCGTGAAACGAGGGAGTATTTCATCCCTTCTGTTCCCATGGAAATGCCGTCACTAATGGTAATTGTCCCGAAAACTTGGGGCATTGCACCGGCGGTTTTAATCGCGGTTTGCGCCCTTTGTGCCAGTTCGTTTATCCCCATGTTACAAGGGGTAATGGTGCTATAGGCATTGGCTACACCGACAATGGCTTTGTTAAAATCTGCATCTTCAAAACCTACAGCCCTAAGCATGGCGCGATTAGGCGATCTTTGTACCCCTTGTGTGATAGTTTTACTTCTAAGATTTTCTGACATTTATCTTTTTCCCTTCTGTGCCATTATTGCTTCTTAGTTAGTATCCTAAGTTAAGACGAAGCTGCATAGAACAAGATTTTCATAATCATTAACCGCAGATAATGATAGATTAATGAACTGGGTATTAGAAGGGCAAAAATTGTAATAAGACTGAACCTAGACTACCCGCAAAATCCATAAAGCTAGGTTTACCTGTATTCACTGTTTCTGTGTAAGGGGTTTTTAATTCTAAAATAAATGCTTTGGCTGTTTGTGTTCCTTCACTATTCTTTTCTTTTTCAAATAGTTCTATTGCTTTTTGGGCATCTTCTAAAGCGTTTTTTCTATCTAAACTTTGGTAACTAGCGACACCACGGGCTAAATATGCCCCAGCATAGTCTGGTTTAAGTGCGATCGCTTGGCTAAAATAATCAATAGCTGGTTTAAGATTCCCCTTTTCTGCTGCTGCTACACCCCAAGCATAAAAATCTTCTGATTTAGCAATTTGCGAAGGTATTCCTACCGCACCTTGAAAATTTGTACCTGTAATATTCGCACCTTTCAATTCAGCATTCATTAAATAAGTATCTCTTAAATCAGCACCGCTTAAATTTGCACCACCAAGTTTAGCCTCACTTAAATTCACGCCAAATAAACTCGCACCGCTTAAATTCGCACCTCGCAAATCCGCACCAGCCAAATTTGCCCGACTTAAATTCGCACCCGCAAGATTTGCACCGTTTAAATTTGCCCCAGCTAAATCAGCCATTACTAACCCAGCGTTACCAAGAAGACATTTTGGACATTGTTTATTTGCCAATAACTGTCTAATATCTTCATAATTTGCCGCTTGCACTGTACCTGATAAGCTGACTGTGACTAAAAATACAGATGTTAGCAAAATTTTACTGTTCATAATTTATTTTTGTATTAATCTAAGTTTCTGGTTTAGTGTGGTCAGTTATCAGTTGTCAGTAGGGGCGAAGCATTTGGAAGATAAATTATCGGTCATTGCCAAAAATAGTTCTCCAAATGCTTCGCCCGTACAGTTGTCAGTGGTTGTTAGTAATTATTTCCCCCTGCCTCTGCCTCGTCCCTTTACTCAGCCAAATTTAAACCAATAATACCGATAATTATAAAAGACATAGAGATAATTTTTACCAGCGTAAAAGACTCATGAAACCAAATCACGCTAATCGTAGCAATTATCAGAGTACCAAAACCTGCCCAAATAGAATAAACTATACTCACCGGAATTGTCCTGAGAGAAAGAGTTAAAAACGTTAAGCAAAGTCCATAAAATACAAAAATAAAAATTGAGGGGATAATTTTGGTAAATTCTTCTGACAGTTTCATACAAGTTGTACCAGAAACTTCAAAAATAATTGCTGCTATCAGATAAAGCCAACTAATTAGCATAACTGTGATCTCACTCCTGTTTGATTGGGATATTTACTGATAAATTTTGTCCAGAATTAAATTCTATGTAAACTTTAATTTAAAAAATGTATATTAACTAAAGGCATTATTTCAGAAACTTGAAATAATTGCTGTTTTATCCGCTACTTGATAAAATCACATTGCTAGTGCTATACCTTGAAAAAAAATGTTCAAAATTTTGACTCATTTCCGAAATTTAGCAATTGTTAGCTTGATCGGCTTGATATTAACCTGGTCACTTCCTGTCCAAGCTGATACCAAAATCAACCCCCAACTAGAACAACAAGTTTTAGAAATTATCCGCAAAAATCCCGAAATCATTATTAAATCTGTAGAAATATACCAGCAGCAACAGCAAGAGAAACTACAACAATCACGACAAAAATTTATCAATGATTTTCAAACAAATCCTCAATCTGTAATTGGTGATTCTCCCACAATTGGTGCAACCAAATCAAAAACCTTATTGATAGAATTTTCAGATTTTGAATGTCCTTATTGTGCCGAAGCCCATCAAACACTCAAAGATTTATTGGCAAAATATCCAAATAAATTCACCTTAGTTTATAAGCATTTTCCCCTTTATCAAATTCATGATCAAGCATTACCCGCAGCTACAGTAGCTTGGTCCGCATATCAACAAGGTAAGTTTTGGGAATATCATGATGCCTTGTTTACCAACCAAAAACAATTGGGTGAGACTTTATATTTAGACACTGCTAAAAAGCTCAATTTAAACCTCACAAAATTTGGCAATGATCGCAAATTAGCTAATAAATCCATCCAAAAAGACCTATTATTAGCCCAACAATTAGGATTGGGTGGCACACCATCTTTTATTATGACCAGTCCAAATTTTGCTGGACCGGTAAAACTCACAGAAGTGGAAGAAATATTGCAAGGTAAATAATAAAATCTGATGGTTAAGCAATACTTTATACCAATTTTATCGTTGTTGCCAATAAATCTGCACCTTTAGCTAGAGGTGGCACGTATTGGTTAACTGTTCTAATTGCAATAAGTGTAAGGAGTAGTCTTATGAGAAGTGATGAGGATAACTTTTCGCTTCTCAATTCCTATTTTGACAAATCATCAGTTTATTTACAAATAACCCTTTACATTTAATAACCAAAAATATTACAACAGGTAATAGGTAGTTATCCAAAAAGATTACTACTACAGTAAACAAGAAAACGGGGTCATGAATGCGTTACCTGGGATTTTTGATATTATTACCTATTACGCTGGCAACTACTTTTTCTGATCAATTACTAAAACCTCCAGAATCTACCATTCAACTGCTTGCTAATAAAAATAATCAAACTTCATTAGCACAAACAAGTTATCTGTCCACCTTGGAAAAACAAGTAATTGCGGAAACTAACAAAGTCAGAACAAATCCTCAATCATATTTGCCCATTTTAGAAAATTATAAACAGCGGTTTCAGGGAAATCGCGTCAAAATTTCCTATAATACCTATTTAATCACCCAAGAAGGCGTAAAACCGGTTAATGAAGCGATAACTTTTTTAAAATCCGTCCGTCCCGTCAGTGCATTACGTGCCTCCAAAGGAATGTCTTTAGGTGCGCGAGATCATGCTAAAGACCAAGGACCAAAGGGAACAACAGGTCATGATGGTAGTGATGGTAGCAGACCTGACACTCGCATCAATCGTTATGGGAAATGGCAAACTACCGCTGGTGAAAATATCAGTTATGGACCAAATACAGCCCAAGACATTGTCATGCAACTAATAATTGATGATGGTGTACCTTCCCGTGGACATCGGACAAATATTTTTAACCCATCTTTTCGGGTAACTGGTGTAGCTTACGGTTCTCACAAACAATACAGAACTATCTGCGTCATTACCTATGCTGGTGGTTATATCGAAAAATAGAACTTACAATCAGGATTTATGGCTGTACCACTTAACTTCTACATCCAAGGTCAAGGATTTCCCATCCTTGGTTTACATGGTCATCCTGGTTCGGGACGTAGCCTCTCTATCTTTACCAATCATCTATCAAAACGCTACCAAACCATTGCCCCAGATTTGCGTGGATATGGCAAAAGTCGGTTTCAGGGCAAATTTGAGATGCAAGACCATTTAGACGACCTAGAAGCCCTATTAGACCAATTTAAAATAGAAAAATGTTTATTATTGGGATGGTCGCTAGGAGGCATTTTAGCCATGGAACTGGCCATGCGCCTACCGCAACGGGTGACAGGCTTAATTTTAGTAGCCACTGCCGCTAGACCTTGGGGCAATCATCCCCGGATTTCTTGGCAAGACAATATTTATACAGGCATTGCTGGTATATTGAACTATATAAAACCCAGTTGGCAATGGAATATTGATACTTTCGGCAAGCGATCGCTCTTTCGCTACTTAATTCAACAACACACATCCACAGCATACAATTACATAGCTAGGGATGCCCTACCAGCCTACTTACAAACCTCATCAGCAGCTACAAACGCCCTCTACAGTGCCATTAGAGCAGGTTATAATCGCACCCCCGACCTTTGGCAAATCCAATGTCCTAGCCTAGTGCTTGCTGGTGAACAAGACCGTCACATTACCGCTGATGCCAGTTTAGAAACAGCCAGACACATCAAAAACTCTCAATGGCAATGTTACCCCAACACAGCCCACCTCTTTCCTTGGGAAATACCCCAACAGTTATTAGGAGACATTGATAGTTGGTTAGTAACCAACCCCCAAATAATCGAAGTTTAAATTAGCCATAGTTCGTTCCCAGGATTAGCCCAGGAACGATAACAGCCTCTGGAATTGTTGATTAGACTAAATTTGACCGCTAAAGACAGGCTTTACTTTACGGTCAATCCATTCCCCCAAATCTTCAGCAATTGTTAAAACAGTAGGTTTACAGCGTTTGATATTCACTATAATTCCCTGCGCTCCTTCAATTTCCAAATCTTCTATATAGCCATTGCTGGCTTTAGTAGCTTCCACAGAACTGAAAAATGGACCAAAGTAGTATGTACAACTGGGATTTTGTGTGACAATTTCTACCCACCAAGCAAGGCCGAGTCCATTGAATGTATTAATCAACCCCTCTTGGAAGTTATGCCAAATCGTTTTCATGGTTTTCGCCGATTTATAAACGTGTGACTGGATGTGTGAAAATAGGTGAGATTTATTGTCTTTTACATTGTTTATAGTCACTGATTTCGTGGATATTTGTCTACGAAATCAGTAACTGTACTATTGTTTTTTCAAAGCAATTGTCTGTAGTTTATCAAGATACAGTGTATTTTGAGATTTTTGGCGATAAATTTCGTAAAGTGCCATACCAGTCGCCACCGAAGCATTGAGGCTAGGAGTCTTGCCCTGTAAGGGAATGGACACCAAAACATCACAAGAACGTTGTGTCAACATCCCCAGACCTTCGCCTTCACCACCCACGACTAAAACCACAGGTCCGCTAAACTTAACACTTTGTAATGGTTCGCTACCTGTAACCGCAGTTCCATAAATCCAAAAGCCTTCTTCTTTTAACTGTTCTAAAGCGCGACCAAGGTTGACAACTCTAGATACAGGAAAGGTTTCTAATGCCCCTGCTGCGACTTTCATTACCGTAGAAGTAATTCCCGCTGCCCTTCTTTGAGGAATCACCAAACCGTGAGCGCCAATCGCTTCTGCTGTGCGAATAATTGCCCCTAAATTGTGGGGATCAGTAATACCATCAGCAACTACAATTACAGGATCAGTCACAGCTTTAGCGTTGCTAATCAGATCCTCTAGTTCAATATAAGAATAAGGAGCAATTTGAGCCGCTATTCCTTGGTGATTTGCCCGACCAGTAATTTGGTCTAACCGCATTGGTTCAACTTCATCAATAACTGCGCCATTATCTTTGGCTTGCAAAATCAAATGATGAAATCTGGGATCATAACGGAGACGAGTAGTAATCCAAAGACGGTTGATACTGTGTTCATTTTCCAAGGCAGTCAAAACTGGATGACGACCATAGATTAGATCAGTTTCTTCTGTGGGTGTGATTTCTGAGGATTGCTCGGAAAATTGGGAAGAGGGACGATATCTAGCAGTGAAGGATTTACCGCCCGTTGGTAATGCGATTTCTGAAGATTGTTCAGAACCGTAGCGAGATGTGCGGGGTTTCACGGAAAATGACTTACTTTCTCTGTCTACTCTCACTTCTGAAGATTGTTCAGAACCGTAGCGAGATGTGCGGGGTTTCACGGAAAATGACTTACTTTCTCTGTCTACTCTCACTTCTGAAGATTGTTCAGAACCGTAGCGAGATGTGCGGGGTTTCACGGAAAATGACTTACTTTCTCTGTCTACTCTCACTTCTGGGGATTGTTCAGAACCGTAGCGAGAGCGAGGTTTAGCAGAATAGGATTTACCTTCTCTATCTACTCTCACTTCTGGGGATTGTTCAGAACCGTAGCGAGAGCGAGGTTTAGCAGAATAGGATTTACCTTCTCTGTCTACTCTCACTTCTGGGGATTGTTCAGAACCGTAGCGAGAGCGAGGTTTAGCAGAATAGGATTTACCTTCTCTATCTACTCTCACTTCTGGTGATTGTTCAGAACCGTAGCGAGATGTCCGAGGTTTTGCAGAATAGGATTTACCTTCTCTGTCTACTTTCACTTCTGGGGATTGTTCAGAACCGTAGCGAGAGCGAGGTTTTGCAGTAATGGGTTTACCATCACTTTTGCCTTGATTACGGCTAGGTTGAGGGACAACGCGTTTGCCCTTGATTTTCACTGGCTGACCACGTTTTGGTTGTCCGCCAGAATTACTTTTCTTTGGTTGACTTGTCATAACAGTATTGAGGTTTGATTTAAATGAGGGAACAGCCCGATGACATCAATTTAATGAACAATTACAAATCAGTAACAATCGCCAGATGTAGCTTCTCACTATTTCTCTAGGGGAAGTTTTTGTAATAGCTCGGTTAAACGGGGGTAATCAGTAAGATATAAGTAGCCAACTAAGGTTTCTAAACTAGTTGCCTGTTGATAAATTTCGGGATTCAGTCGTTTATGACGACTCGTAGCAGAGTTACGACCTCTGCGAACAATTTCTAATTCGTTACTCCTCAAGTAAGGAGTTAACATTCGCAAATGTAGCGCTTGTGTTTCTGCTCTTACCTGATCCACGACGGAACGATGGTAGTTGTCTAGTCGTTGTTGTGGCCACAGATAAAACATTCTAACATATAATTCATAAATTGCATCCCCCAAGTAGGCTAAAGCTGAAGGAGATATCTGTTTTATTTGGGCTGGGGATATTTGCTGGGGCAGTTGCGTCGCATTTACCAACCACGGGAAAATATCTGATGAATGCTGTGTAGCGGTTTCATCTTCTTCGTGTTCGCCTGTTTCCTCCTTGGACTTCACAGATTAATCATTCCTTAAAAAAGCACTACATCGGGAGACAATTTTTGCCGGCATTATCTAAAACAACTTAAATTATATTTAACTCTCAACTTGACACTCCCCGCTCTAAAGAGACGGGGATTCTTAAGAGATTACGCTCTTAATATCCTTATCACTAAGGTTCCCAGGCTCAACACGTTTGCCCTTTGGGCGTGCTGATATCTCCTCAAGATTTTCTGGGCGTAGACTTTCCCCCAGTCCGGGGGTAGGTTTTTAAATCTTGTACTGATAAGAGCATTCTAGCATTTTTAGCGCAGTATAAATGCTGCAATCAGCTTTCATCCCTTGCCTGAAGTCCGAAAAATGCAACTGCGTTGCTGTTTCTCAAGGGTTTTCAGCATTTTTCTTATAAGGGTTATTCCCTGATATAACAGTATGCACTTAAAAGACTTTCAACTCCATTCCCTACTATATCCAAAAATTAGGCTATCCAGATTTGACATCGGACAGCCTAATTTAGATTTTCCATTTAAGCAATCAAGCCGCAGAGGGGATGTTTTCTAGGGCTGCTTCAACTGTAAGTTGTAAGGAGAGAAATTTTTCTAAACGAACAAGCTTAACCGTTTGGGTTACACGGGCATTACTGACAATTTGGAAACTGCCTTCACCATCTGGTTCAGGTTTAGCCAGTTTGGCTAGTCTTACGAGCGCACCTAAGCCAGAACTGTCCACAAAGTCGATCTGTGAAAGATCCAAAATGATGTTTTTTGGACCGTCCTCAATTTTACTGCCGATTACTTTAATGAATGTTGGCTCAGAGAAAGCGTCTAATAAACCTGTGAGGCGGAATAGCTGACAGCTATCGCGGACTTCGCGTGTACCTCTCAGGCTCACGGTTAGATTCAGTGGTTCAGCTATGATTTTCTCCTCGTTCTTTTTACTAAAAGTAAACGTTCTAGTGTAGATGGTTTTTGAGCAATTTGTCTATGTTGGGGACTGGCAAAAATTTTTACTAATTACCAATATCCATCATGACATTTTTTATCCTCAAGTTAGGCGATTGCGCCTTGACGTGCTGCTTGCATTTTTAGTACAAACTGCTCAAACAAGTAATCAGCATCATGGGGTCCAGGACTGGCTTCTGGGTGATACTGAACAGAAAACACAGGTAGGGTCTTGTGACGAACTCCAGCTACTGTCAGATCATTGAGGTTCAAGTGGCTGACCTCGACTGTAGCAGTTGGTAAGGAGTCTGGATCAAGAGCAAAACTGTGATTTTGGCTGGTAATTTCCACTCTTGTTTGTAAACCAGCAGGTTGATTTAAACCCCGATGTCCAAATTTTAGTTTAAATGTTTCTGCACCGAGAGCATGACCTAAAATTTGGTGTCCCATACAAATGCCAAATATGGGTTTTTGGCTGTCTAGTAAGGCTCTTGTGGTGTTGATACCTTCTGTGACGGCGGCGGGGTCTCCTGGTCCGTTGGAGAGGAAAATACCATCTGGATTGTATTTGAGAATTTCTTCTGGTTGTGTATCGGCAGGAACAACTATGACGCGACATCCATAACTGGCTAGACGACGCAAGATATTCCGCTTGACACCAAAGTCTAGGGCGACGACGGTGAAGGTTTCGCCAATTTTAGCCACTGCTGCGGAATTGAATTCCCAAGGGGCTGTTGTGGCTTCCAGCCATTCGTAAACGGTTGGTGTGGTGACATCTTTGACTAGGTTTAAGCCTGTCATGTTGGGAGCAGCTTGTACCATTTCTAACAATTCTGCTTCGTCGAGAATTGCTGTGGAAATGCCGCCATTCATCGCCCCAAAGGTGCGAATTTTCCGAGTGAGGGCGCGGGTATCTATGCCGTAAATAGCTGGAATTTGGTGCTGTTGGAGGTAGTTGGGGAGGGATTGGGTGGAACGCCAATTGCTGGGTTTATGACAAATATTCCGAGCGATCGCTCCCTTAACATGGGGTTGATTTGATTCTTCGTCTTCGGAATTAATGCCAGTGTTACCTAATTCGGGATAGGTAAAAATGACAATTTGACCACAGTAACTAGGATCGGTTAACACTTCTTGATATCCGGTCATGCCTGTGTTAAATACGATTTCGCCAATGGCAGTTCCTGTCGCTCCGAAAGACCAACCGCGATAAATAGAGCCATCTGCTAGGACAAGTAGAGCAGGTATTGCGTCAGATAGGGGCATAGATTATTTGTAATTAGTAATTGGAGAGAAAAAAGGGTTTTATATCTTCTATAAATTATTTTTTTAGAAGACAGCAAAGGTATATCTTCTCATGGTTTATGAAGGTGGAGAGTCTACATCTACAATATTCATTTCTTCTATAATTGCAAATTGCTCTTTCAATTCCTGATCGCTAGGTCTTTGCCGATATTCTTCGTGTGTATAAATCCATACAGGATAGACAGAGCAAGAAGCTTGATGAACAACATACATAAATCTGCCTTGACGAGAAGCACCTTGAAGTTCCGGCATTAAAAACCGAATTTTTCTAAATTCAAAATCTGGTTTGTAAGCACCTTTAGGAAAATTCTCGCTATCTGATTCATCAAAAAGCGGATCTTTTGCAAGAGTCTCTATATACTTTTGTATCAAAGTCTCAAATGAATCTCTAGCTCTTTTATTTTTTTTGTAGTGAGTTTTAACAAGTTTAACAAGACTAATCTCAAACTTCGGCAATGGCCTTATCGAATATATTTCGCAACCAGGCACTACTATCCTCCGGCTTTACTTCTGGAATCCGTTCGTAATTTAAACGCAATTCCTCTAAAGTATCAGATAAAACAGCCTGATAGCCGGGATCATCTTGCTCAATACAATCAAGAATTGTATCAACCAAGAAATCAATAGCATCAACACAAGCATCAAAAGATTCTCTTTGGGAGGTAAGATTCAAAAAAAGCAAATAAATTTTTGATTTGAGGATATCCAAAAACCCTGTAGCTTCCTGCGTTGGTTCAATGAAAGAGTAGGCAAAATCTGTTAAGTAATCACGTTGTTCAGAAGAAAAATTGTTCCATTCAGTCTTGATCTCTCTTGATGCTTTTTTTAAACGTGAAGTAATTTCATCAAATTTTGCAGCAGAAGCAACCTTGTTGCCTCGAACTTGATAAATTTGACCAAAATCAATTAAAACTGCGCTAGACATGGTTAATACCTCTACTTGTATTTGACACTCTCCGCGTCTTTAGACGCGGAGATTCTATAGAGAGTTTCAGTCTATGTTTTCGGCATTTCCCTTATAATATCTGGTAATGCCAGACAGACAATATATTCATATTGTTGATCGAAAACTCAGAACCTTCCCGTAGTTACTATACAATCCTTTACAAAAAAAATCATATAAATCATATATATGTATATAAAATCACCAAAAATTCTTCATCAAAACTTTAATTTTAAAATGATTCAATAGTCACGCATCTTTAATTGGGTGGGAGGAGTACACTTGGGAAGAGCAGCCAGGGCGGTTAAAACATTCACTATGCTTCAGTCTTTTTTGTCCCGGACAGCCCTCATTTTTTGTTCCGTTAGTTTAGCGGTTTTGACTGTTGCCTGTGATCAAGATCAGCAGACAACGACAACTGATGAATCTAAGCAATCTTTGTCAACTGGGAGTTTGGCAGCCATCCATTCTCCCCGTCAACGTCAACAATTGTTAGCTAGTCCGAAATCAACGCCACGAGAATCTTCTCTCACCCAATTAAGTCCTTTGGCAATGGCACTAGATAAAGCTGCTGGTGCTAAAAGTATCAGCCAATCTGCTGTGTCTGTGGATGATTGGAATTTGGTAGTGAGTCAGTTGCAAGATGCGATCGCTCTCATGAAGCAAGTCCGCCGTGATAGTGGCAATTTTGCCTTTGCTCAACGCCAAATCGGTGAATATCGCCGTCAAATTGCTTTTGCTCGCCGCAAAGCCTACCCCAAAAATTTAGCATCTTCTTTAACTCAACCGCAATCGGTTGTCATTGATGTTCCTCAGCCACAGAGTCATGGCATAGTTCCCCCCCGTTCCTCTGTCAAAACCCTAAAACCATCCTTATCTAAGCCTAGTTTCCCGTCATCAACTATCCTCCCCCGCAATAATGAGGTATTTATTGCCCCAATTAAGCGGCGAATTGGTGGTACACCAATTATTGAAGTTACCTTCAACGGTACACAGCGATTTGAGATGATTGTGGATACGGGAGCTAGTGGGACTGTAATCACCCAAAAGATAGCAGCGGCTTTAGGAGTGGTAACGGTAGGAAAAGCTAAAGCGAATACGGCCAGCGCTAAGGCTGTGGAATTCCCCATTGGCTATCTTGATTCTATGGAAGTTGGGGGGATGACGGTAAATAAAGTCCCAGTAGCGATCGCTGGGACAGAATTAGACACAGGACTTTTAGGACATGACTTTTTCGGTAATTACGATGTAACTATCAAACGTAACGTTGTGGAATTTCGTCCCCAAGCCCACTCAGAAGCTAATCCCCCAGGAATTCCACTAAATGTGCCAACTTTGTCCAAGGGCTACCGCTTTGTAAAATTTCTTTAGCTAAAGTCACTCCTTGAGCATGATTTAGCCAGGGAACTGCACCTGCTACTTGTAATGCTAGGGAAGCATTTAACGCCACTATATCCTGTTGCGCTTGTGTTCCTTTCCCTTGCAAAACTTCTTTCAGAATCACCGCATTTTCTTGAACGTTACCACCTTTGACGGCGGTAATGGGGGCAGGTGTGACACCGACTTCTTGGGGATCAACAGTAGTTAACAATACTTTACCATCTTTTAAGATCGCCAAATCGGTAATATCGCCTAAACCAGCTTCATCTAATTTTTCTCGTCCATGGAGAACCATTGCTGTTTGCGTCCCCAAGAGATTTAAGGCTTCGGCAACGGTTTCTATCAGTTGAGAATCAAAAACACCAATTACCTGACCGGTGGGATTCAGGGGATTTACCAAAGGTCCAAGTAAATTAAACACTGTCCGCACTTTGAGATTTCGCCGTAATGGGGCCACTGCTTTCAGGGCTGGATGCCAACCAGGGGCAAATAAAAATGTAATTCCTACCTCTTGCACTGCTGCTTGGACTTTTTCACTCGCAGCAGTCAAGTTTACTCCCAGTGCTTCTAAAACATCGGCGCTGCCTGTAAGACTGGAGGCTGAACGACTACCATGTTTAGCGACAGGTACACCAGCAGCAGCCACTACAAAGGCGACAGCGGTGGAAATATTAAAGGTTGATGCTCCATCACCACCTGTACCACAAGTATCAATTAACGGGACAAATGGGGTATGCTCACGTTTGTTTATGGGTACGGAAGACAGGGATTTTAAGACTTCGGCCATTCCTGTTAATTCTTCTGCACAAACGCCTTTGAAGTTTAAGGCCATTAAAATCGCCCCTGATAGTTCTGGGGGAATTGTTTCATTTATCCATCCTTGCATCAATTCTGCGGCTTGAGTGCGGGATAATGATTGACGTTCTAATAATTGTTTGAGTAAGTTAGACCAAATACTAAAATCCATTGTTCGGGTTTTTGATGATGTTCCATGTGATTTTACCGAAAAATGGCTTTTTGTTTCGCGCTATCGCTGTTAGTGGATATTTTATGGAATGAGAACGAACCGCAGAGGCACAGAGGTCACAGAGGTAGAGAAGGAAGAGATTTTTCGGGTTTTGGTTTTATTTCATAATTACTAATGAATAGTTCTTTACCTTTTTCGGCTTTTTTTTGTTTATAGTTATTCATGCCATATTGTAATTCCCATTCGATGATATTTGCCCATTGAAAATTTTCTCTAATTTCTGGGCAATCGTCGTATGTAATTAACCAGTTATGGGGACATTGCTTTAATATTTGTGCAAGTCTTTGATGATCAAATCCTATATGTAAATCTCCTTTTTTACCATACAATTTAGATTTTTCGGCTTTAACATAAGGAGGATCTAAAAATATAAATACGTCTTTTCCTGGTTCATTAATTAGATGACTATAATCTAAGTTGGTGATTTTCACATCTTGTGTTAGTATATGTTCTAATTTTTCCAGTCTATCTATTGATGAGTTAGTAAATCTTTTATGAAAAGATTCTAGGGAGAAACCTCCTGATTCTATAGTTCCCGAAAATGTAATTCTGTTAAGAACAAAAAAGCGCACTGCTCTTTCTAAATCAGATAAGGTGTTAACATCTACATGAGCTAATTTGGCAAAGAGTAATTTTCCATCTTGGGAGGTTTTTTTAATTTGCCAAACTTCGGAAACTAATTTTGATAAATCAGATTTTACAAAATGCCAAAATAGATATAATTCTGGGTTTAAATCGTTAATAGCAATCTGGAGATGAGGAAATTTTTGTTTAAGATAGATGAAAACTGAACCACCACCAACAAAGGGTTCTCTAAATTCAGAAAACTTTTTTGGGAGACATTCAGCGATGCTTTTAATTGCTCTTGATTTTCCACCAGGATAACGGAGAGGACTTTTGATATTCATTTTGTTCAATGTTCAAGAAGTGATAATATATATTTTACATTTTAATATTTACAACAAAATTACCCTTCTTCAAACTTACTACATCAATCTATGAACCGTTCAGCCCCCTATCAACCATTAATATTCAGAATCCTGCATGGTATAAGCGGGATTTTAGTCATTGGCGCAATTATTAGTGGATTCTTAGTGTACAACACTTTTGACAAAAGATTTGGATATATTCCCATTCCCAAAATCAATCCTATACAGGATATTCATGGGACATTGGCAGTATTTTTCTTGATTTTACTGCCATTTTTTGCTGTTTATAGTTTTCATGCTGGAAAAAGACGACTATTACAACCAGACTCTATCCAAAATTTAACTCAATTTGGTAAACCAATTTGGTGGGTAAGTCTCCAACGTTTAGTAAATACTAAAATGTTACTCGCTGCTGTTTTGGCGGTAGTATCTGGAAGAATGATGAAAGAAGAATGGCTGCCCACAGGAGAACTTGATCATATTTGGTATTATGCTCATTTAATAGCTTGGTTAATCATGATTTGTTGTTTAGCAATTCATGTTTTGATGTCTGCTAAAGTTGGTGGTGTGCCATTATTACTGTCAATATTATCATGGAAATTTCGTCCAGAAGATAGCCCTGCTAACTGGTATGATCGTTTACGTGCTTGGTTCAATGATTTTTCTAATAATCTTAGAGAAGAAATTAATCAATTTATGGCAGTTGGTTTATTAATGAAAATAATCGAGGTGATTGTATTGGCGGGAATTATCACAGCATTTGTTTTACCTTTGTTTTTTTCTAGTGGTGAATCATAAAAGGAGTTATTATTCCAGGTTTTAGTAATTTCTTACGAAGATGATTTATTAATAAAAAATTCTGATAATCAATTGTCAAATGAAGAATCTGAAACTTTGGAAAAATTACTAGCACAGATTGATAAATTGAATATTCTCAAATTGAAAACGTTATTTTGTAAACTATTACTTAAATAATAATTTATTATTTAAGTAATAGCAGCTTCTCTATGATCCGAAAACCCCACTTTAAATAAAAAATCACATCCTGTTAATCCTTAAATCCTGGTTATCCTGATTCAGACAGTCTAAGCAAACGCTACTCAAATCCCCGACTTCTTGAAGAAGTCGGGAATCTTAATTTCACGATAACGGAAATTAACCGAAATGTTTGATGATTGCGTCAGCAAATTCAGAACATTTTAATGGTTGTACAGGTGGTTCCATTAACCGCGCTAAGTCATAGGTAACTTGACCATTTGCTATGGCATCACCTAATCCTTTTTTAATCAAATCTGCGGCTTCTTGCCAACCCATATATTCCAGCATCATTACACCGGAAAGAATTACAGAACCGGGGTTAATTCTGTCTAACCCAGCGTGTTTTGGGGCTGTCCCATGGGTAGCTTCAAAAATCGCGCAGGAGTCGCCAATATTTGCCCCTGGACCCATGCCTAAACCGCCAACGATAGCAGCAGCAGCATCAGATAAATAATCACCGTTGAGGTTCATTGTCGCCAGAATAGAATACTCATCTGGACGAGTTTGAATTTGTTGAAAGATACTATCAGCAATGCGATCATTGACCATGATTTTTTCTTTCCATTTGCCGTTTCCGTGACTTTCCCAAATTGTATTTAGAACTGTTTCTACTTCTTTGACAATTTGCGCTTTTTTCTCTGGAGTCAAAGAATCAAAACCGGGATCAATTTCATGGGCATTTTCTTCTGCGGAAATATGGGGATTTTTTTCCTTATTACCCAAAATCCAAGATTCCCGTTCTGTTACAGTTTCTTGACGGAATTCCGTTGTGGCTAATTCATAACCCCAATCCCGGAAAGCGCCTTCTGTGTATTTCATGATATTGCCTTTATGCACCAAGGTGACTTGTTGCTTATTTTTGGGCAATAATAAGGCGTGTTTAATAGCACGTCTAACTAAACGCTGAGAACCAGTTTTGCTGATGGGTTTGATACCGATACCAGCATCGAGGGGAATTTGCTTTTTACCGTGTTCTGGGGTAGCGGGTATCAATTCTTCATTTAAGAATTTTATCAGGCGATCGCCGATTTCACTACCTTGCTTCCACTCAATCCCCAAATAAATATCTTCCGTATTTTCCCGATAAACAATCACATCCAGTTTTTCAGGAGTTTTGTGGGGAGAAGGTGTCCCAGCGTAATAACGACAAGGACGCACGCAAGTATAAAGGTCAAAGATTTGGCGTAATGCCACATTTAAAGACCGAATTCCACCACCAACGGGAGTAGTTAGAGGTCCTTTAATTGCTATGCCATATTCTTTAATAGCCGTCAATGTATCCTGGGGCAAATACTGATATGTGCCGTACAAATCACAGGCTTCATCACCAGCATAAACCCTAAACCAGCTAATTTTTCTTTGACCATTGTATGCTTTAGCGATCGCAGCATCAAGCACTTTTTCCGTCGCCGGCCAAATATCTATACCCGTACCGTCACCGCGAATAAAGGGAATAATGGGATTTTCAGGAACAACCGGTTCACCATTTTTGAAGGTAATTTTCGCGCCGGTGGTGGGAGGAGTAATCTTTTCGTACATAATTCACAAATTCCAAATAGAAGAAATTCACCGGGTATGGAGTCAGGAGTCATAATTTCTGTAACTCCTGGATTCTGTAACTCCTTACCTGATAAAGTATTGTGGGCTAGGATTTCGCTAAAGCCACCGTGAGTGATTCTTTCAGATATATACTCAAGGGCTTGCCAACTTTACCCAAGATTCGGAGTAAACTACTTTTCGCTATTCGGCTTTCATTTTGTAGAATAACCGATAGCAGTAGATAGTTTATTCACGCTCACGCTAACACGAGTAACGGCATGACAGACCCAATGATTGTATCAGGCACTACAAATGATCTCGACTCCCTCCGCCAAAAGTTAATCGCTGGGTCCGAAAAAGTCCAACAACAAATCATCCCGCAGTTAGCTGACTTGGGTAATGATGGGTTAGATGTGTTGAAGGAATTTTTGCTGAAACGTCGTGATACCCCAGCAACTTGGATTGATGGCAAAGTCTACCAAGTCATCTACAATACTGATGCACCGACAAGTCAAGGATTTCTACAAACTAACTTTCCTGAAGGAATTGTACCTCTAAAATCGGACTGTGGGATCAGTTACAATTCTTTGCAAAAGCTACTTGCAGATCAAGATTTTCAAGCCGCTGACCTCTTGACAATTCAAAAGATGTGTGAAGCAGCAGGTCCCCAAGCAGTAAAAAGAAAATGGCTATACTTTACAGAAGTAGAAAGTTTACCAATTCAAGACTTACGCACCATTAATCAACTCTGGGTAGTTCACTCAGAAGGTAAATTTGGCTTTTCTGTCCAGCGCGAAATTTGGTTAGGTTTAAGTAAAAATTGGGTCAACTTGTGGCCAAAAATTGACTGGAAGAATGGTAATAACTGGACAAGATATCCTAACGGGTTCACCTGGGATTTAACCGCCCCTAGAGGTCATTTACCCCTCTCTAATCAATTGCGTGGTGTGCGGGTGATGTCTTCTCTGTTGTGTCATCCTGCTTGGAATAAGTAGTTAGATCCCGTTAGATCCCCGACTTCTCAAAGAAGTCGGGGATCTGAAATTAACCAACTGCAAAGCCTGTATATTGTCTCATCAAAGGCTCATGAAAAGCTAAGACAATATCTTCTTTTGGTACGCCCAATTTAACTAATTCATCGGCAATACCAATCTCCGTTCCATCATGTTGTATCCAAATCTTGTTGTTTTTAATATCAAGATGTAAAACACAACCATGCTGTCTGCGTCTGTTCTTCCAACCAACATACATTAACTGATAATGATTACCAACGGGATCAAAAATCAGTTGTTGCTCAATCTCATCTTTCTTTGAACCTATTTGAGCATACTCTCTGATAACTTGTTGAACATAATTTTGATATTGCTTTAGTTTTTCCATTCTAGAATCGCCTCCTGAATCGGATCATAAACAATGATTTTAAGTTGATAATGTTCGACAACTGTTTTGATAAATTGCAATTGAAAGAAAGCGTGATAAACACCCAAAGGAACAGCTAAATATAAAACTCTTTCTGATTCTTTTTGTTCTAATGCGAAACGATAATTAAAGAACTGGCCAACTGCTGTATGAAATTGAGAAATATTAGATGTACCAGTGAAACTCTTAATTTCCACTGCTATTTTTTCTCCAGTTCTTTCAGCAGCGAGAATTTCTTCAGCCCCAAGATCAATATACATTTCTACATCACCAACTTCAATCCTCAAAGGATCATCCGTGATTACCCAACCTTCTTTTTCTAATCCTTTCCTCACAGCATCATGAAAAATATCTTTAGCTGGCATTGGTTTAAAATTTAGTCTTTTTATATATTATTATATTTTACTATAGGAATCATAAATGATATTTGAAAAATTTTAAGTAGTGTAGGGTGGGCATTGCCCACCAAAATCCCCCTACGGTGGGCAATGCCCACCCTACGTATATTTCAAAAATCAAATATTAGTCCTATATATCTAACTTGAAATTTATTTTCTAGTATTTTGTACATAAATAAAGCACACATTTTAATACTATTGTGTGTGTTTTTACTCACCATTATATACTGGATCGAGATAAAATAGGCTGTATTGTACTTACTTAAACAATCTCCTAATTAATCTTAGGTAATTTTACGAATTTTTATATAGACAATATATTATTAAAAATAGTAAAATTATATATATTTGTATAATTTTATTGCAAAGTTCAATGGCCATTAGTAATCACGAGCGAATTAATAGAGCTTTAGCTACTCTATCTCAAGGATTATATTCCTATATAGAAAAAGAAATGCGAATAGTGCATGGTGATCGCTGGTTAGTAGTTGCAAAATCTTGTATATCTGAGGATCAAACACTTAGACGAAATTTAGAAGAAACTTTACAAGAAGATGTTTCAGTTCTACTAAAATTAATTATCAAGCAGTGGGATAATGTTTTCAAGAAAAAACTCAGTAATGCTGAACGTGCTTTAGTCAGTGAGTTAATTGACGTGAGAAATAAATGGGCGCATCAATCAAGGTTTTCCACAGATGATACTTATCGCGCTCTTGATAGTATGACAAGAATTATGAAAGCAATTTCCGCATCTGAACTAGATATTATTGAACAGCAAAAGCAAGATGTTTTGAAAATGTTGTCTCCAGAAAAAGCGGAAGAAGCTCGTATTAAAGAAAAACTATCTGATGTACACAAACTTCTGATATTTTCTAACGAAAAACTCCTGCGTCAAGCATTAACCCATCGTTCCTATGTTAACGAAAACCCCGGAGAAGGGGAACATAACGAGCGCTTAGAATTTCTCGGTGATGCTATTCTCAATTTTTTAAGCGGTGAATATCTCTATGAAAAGTTTGCTGAAAAAGGAGAAGATGAATTAACTCGTCTTCGTTCCGCATTAGTAGAAGAAAAACAACTGGCAAAATTTGCTATAGAAGTAGGTTTAGACTTTAGAATGAGATTAGGAAAAGGAACAATTAGAGATGGCGGTTTTCAAAATCCTAACTTACTAAGTAGTACATTTGAGGCTGTAATTGGCGCTTACTATTTAGATAATAATCGTAATGTTGAACCACTCCGTGAGATTGTTAAAATATTATTTAATGATGCCTCAAAACACATTGTAGAAATCCGTTCTAATGTAGATTCCAAAAATCGGTTTCAAGAATTGGTACAAGCTAAAGGTATCACAAATCCCCCTAAGTATGTAACGGAACAAATAGGGGGACCATCTCACGCGCCAGAATTTAGAGCTAAAGTATTAGTAGAAGGTAAAGAAAAGGGAGAAGGTAAAGGAAAGAATAAAAAAGAAGCCGAAAAAGCTGCTGCTGAAGATGCGTTAGCGAAATGGAAAAATCAGGTTTATTAGATTGATAATTGTTGATTTTCTGCTTGATTTGGCGACTAGAAGTCGCAGCTACATAGACAAGACCCAGCTACGTGGGTTCAAAGGTCTTGATTTTTAATAAGTCCACGCAGGTGGACTTTGTTTGTGTAGTAGCGATTTATAATCGCCGGAAATTAATATTCATGACAACTACTGATGTTATTACTGAATATAAATGTTAATGTTCTATCATTATTCATGATTGAGTAAGTCAGCTTAATCCAGTACATTTCAGTTAATAGTGCTGGAACGGAGGAACCAAATTGTGGGGCGTATTTTTGTCTTGATGAGTTTAGGAATTTAAGCTTTAAAACTCAAATCAAATCTAAAATTGAGCAAAAAAGGGGATCTCTCAACCCTAGCCCGTCAGCTAACTTCGTAGGCATTGAGAGGAGACTGAAGAGACAGAATTTTAATTATGTTCTGATCTCATCAGTGTCCAAGGTTGGTACTAGTTAATATTTGCGTATCCAAGCTTAACTCTGCTGAGGTGAAATAAATGATATTGCAACTAAATATAGCTGCCATTTTTGCAGTTGCGGGACAAACTGTTTGGAGAAAAGCCAAACTTGTAATTTTTCAAGATACTTTTTTATTCCCAGCATTAGGCTGTTTAGGAATTATTTTATTGTGGTGGATAGTAGCATTAGCTAATCATGAATTAATGCCCACACCACCAGAAGCTTTAATTGCTAATTGGGACTATATCTTACATCCATTCTATGAAAGAGGTCCCGGTGATTTAGGCATTGGTTGGTTATTATTAGCAAGTTTACGGCGGGTAATATTAGGATTTGGTTTGGGTGCATTAGTCGCCATTCCCTTGGGATTTTTGATCGGAATGTCCAGACCGGCAATGCTGGCTTTTAATCCCATTATTCAGATTTTTAAACCAGTATCACCACTGGCTTGGTTGCCCATTTCTTTATCTCTGTTCAATTTAGCAGATCCTTCCGCTATTTTTGTGATTTTCATTACGTCGCTGTGGCCAACTATTATTAATACAGCGTTGGGAGTTTCTAATGTTCCTAAAGATTATTTAGATGTAGCACAAGTCTTGGGAATGAACCGCTGGGGACAGATTACCAAAATTATTTTACCTGCAAGTTTGCCTTATATTTTTACAGGTTTGCGAATTAGTTTGGGGATAGCTTGGCTGGTAATTGTGGCTGTAGAAATGCTCACTGGTGGGGTAGGAATAGGATTTTTTGTTTGGGACGAATGGAGTCGTTTAAATCTGAGTTCTGTATTTTTAGCCGTGTTTGTAATTGGCTTAACTGGGTTGATTTTAGATTACGGTGTGGGAAAACTTCAAGAGTTAGTTACTCACCGTTCAGGAAGTTAATGATTTAAACGCAGATAGAAGATGATGAACGCGGATAAACGCAGATGAATTTGTATTTTCATAAAATCCCAAATGATAAATTATGACTGAAAATCATTTAACTCGCAGAGATTTTATTACGGGAATAGGTGCGACTACAGCAGGTTTATTTTTATCATCCTGTGCAGTTTCTGGAGATAGGTCTGCTAGGGGATTAACAGAAGAAGCTTTAGCGGTGACACCTGTAGTTAAATCCCAAGATTTAGAAAAATCGGACATTACTGTGGGTTATGTTCCTGTTAATGATTGTGCGCCATTTGCGATCGCTTGGAAAAAAGGATTTTTCCGCAAATATGGTTTAAATGTCACACTCAACCGCGAAGCCAGTTGGGCTACTTCCCGCGACGGCTTAATTTTTGGTCGTCTCGACGCTTCCCCCGTCGTTTCTGGTGCAGTTACCAACGCTAGAATAGGGGCTGAAGGGGCGCGTCATGCTCCTTTGTGTGCAGCAATGACCATTCACCGTCATGGTAACGCTATGACCATGAGTAAGGATATGTGGGACTATGGCATCCGTCCTTGGTTTGAATATCAGCAAAAATACGGTGATGGGGCTTTAGAAGCCTTTGGGCGGGACTTTCGCGGCTATTTTGACAAACAACCCCCGGAAAAGAAAGTTTGGGCTGTAGTCCTCAGTTCTGCCATTTATGAATACTTTGCTCGCTATCTTTCTGCTGCTGCGGGTGTTGATCCTTTAAAGGAATTTCGGGTAATCATTGTTTCTCCACCGCAAATGGTGACAAACATGAGAATTGGGGCAATGGAAGCTTACATGGTTGCTGAACCTTGGAACACTAGAGCAATTACAGGTAATGAAGGTATCGGTTTTACCTTTGCCCAAGGTAAGGAAATTTGGCAAGGACACCCAGATAGACTCCTGGGAGTAATGGAATCTTTTATTGTCAATTATCCCAAAACTTACCGTTCTTTGGTGAAAGCAATGATCGAAGCTTGTCAATATTGTGGAAAACCCGAAAATCGCCAAGAAATAGCCGAATTACT
Source organism: Anabaena sp. 90 (assembly GCF_000312705.1). Lineage (NCBI taxonomy): Bacteria > Bacillati > Cyanobacteriota > Cyanophyceae > Nostocales > Nostocaceae > Anabaena > Anabaena sp. 90. Next base: position 803,654 of record NC_019427.1, on the reverse strand, counting down.
CACACAACGTTCTTTCACTGGGGCAAAACCTAAAAAGCCGGGTGTTCCTATTACTAAGTTTACTGGACCGGGAATTATTGGCAATTATAATTATGGTGGTTTTGATGGTAAAGACAGAACTATCAAAGCAGATGATACCACAATTTTTTATGATCTTCCTAATAGTATTCCCCATGAAATAGGAGAACATTCCACATTTTTATGGCGTTCTCGCAGTCTTTGGTTAATGACTCAAGCAGCCCGGTGGGGACAAATCAAAGAAATTCCTAAAAACGCCAAAGAAGTAGCTGCAAAAGGTTGGAGAACCGATTTATATCGAGACATAGCCGCAGAAATGGGAATTGAATGTCCCCAGGATGATTATAAAGTTGAACCTCCTGAAGCATTTATAGATAAAAAAGGATTTGATCCTAGTGATCCTGTAGGATATCTCAATAGTTTTGATATTCGTGCTAACGCTCCTTCTCAGTTTTTCATGTCTTAAAAATAGCTAATTATATCAAAAGGAATTAATCATGGAATATACGATTTCAAAAGATCATACTTCTCCAGAAATTTTACCCCGTAACGGATTTTTGGAAGTAGAGAATTTAGTTAAATCTTATCCAACCCAGGATAAAGGAGAATTCACAGTTTTAGATAATGTTAATTTGACCATTGGTGAAGATGAATATATTTCTGTAATTGGTCATTCTGGTTGTGGTAAATCCACATTATTAAAAATAATTGGTGGTTTTGAAAAAGCTACATCTGGTTCAATTCGCTTAGATGGTAAAGAGATTCGGAAACCAGGAGCAGATAGAATGATGGTATTTCAAAATTATTCATTATTACCTTGGTTAACAGTCCGTGAAAATATCCGTTTAGCAGTAGATGAAGTTTTGAAAAATGCCAATCGGGCTGAAAAAATTAGCATTGTCAATGAACATTTAGCAATGGTAAACTTAACCGCAGCCGCAGACAAATATCCTGATGAAATTTCTGGAGGAATGAAACAAAGAGTGGGTATTGCCAGGGCTTTAGCAATTCGTCCCAAAATGTTATTAATGGATGAACCTTTTGGGGCTTTAGATGCCTTAACTCGTGGTAAATTGCAACGTCAAGTATTAGATATTTGGGAACATCATCGGCAAGCTGTTATGATGATTACCCATGATGTTGACGAAGCAATTTATATGTCTGACAGAATTATTTTGATGACTAATGGACCATCTGCAAAAATAGGAGAAATTTTAACAGTTCCTTTTGAACATCCTAGAGATAGAGTGGCCATGCGGAACTCTACAGAATATTTTGAACTTCGCAATCATGCTCTTAATTTTCTGGATCAAAATTTCACACCAGAGTAGGGGCAAACCCCCCGTGGTTGCCCAGATTTGCTGAGTGAAAGTATGATTTTATTTGGCTCCGCTCCGCTAACACGCTCCAGAGGCAGAGGCTCAGAGAGTCAGAGTTTGAGAGATGGAATTTTTGAATTTTATCCCTCAATTCAGCAATTTCAAGTCTGTAGCCTTCAAAATTTCAGTATTATCTTTTCTCACTCTTAAAGTAGAAGTAGAATTACCATCTTCAGTTATCGGTTGTTCTAAAATGTAGACATAATCCCCATTTTTCCAACCTGTAACACATTTACCATCTCGACAGGAAACTTTACCACCTGTTAACTTGAGACATTTACCATTAGTATCACATCCTTGATAATTCACATTTCCTGTACCATTAACCCCATTCCAAGAATCAGTATTACTCAAAGTAATTGTCCATTTACCATTACTTAAAGTTTGTGAATTACCACTTTTTGAATTATCGCTTGAGGATCTTCTCTCTGAACCTTCACTGACAACTTGCATTTTTGTAATGATGGATTCTTTGCGAGTTTTACCGCAAGGTTCTGCACTTTCACAATCACTAACTGATTGTATTTCATAAACAGCACGGACTTTTTTATTGACAAACTTCTTCTCGTCTGCACAAATATCAAAACTCGCACCAACATTGTGTTCAATGCCTTTTTTATCTACTAAGGTAACGTAGCACATTAAATCACCATTAACTAACTCCTTTACTATTCCTAATTTTGGTTTTTTACTTCCATCTCTTTTAGTATTTTTATCCAGGTTTTTACGAACAGGGGTTTTCTCCTCTTCTTTATTATTTTCATCTTCTTGAGTTTCTGATTCTGGAGAAGATTCTTGTTTATCTTCTTGTTCCCTTGGTGCTACTGAAGAAATTTCCCTTTGACTTTGTGTGACAGTATTACTCGAATCTTCTTTAAACATATCCTTTGGTGCGTTACCACAACTTACCAGAGATATGCAGCTAAGAAATAAAGAAGTTGTGAGAATTAATTTTTTCATGGTACAAATTACAATAGTTGAGAATATTCCTATATTCTAACATAGACCTCATTTAATCAGATTTACAGCGGTTTCCGCTCTTATGAGGTACAAAGTTGAATCATGAAACTCTTGTAGTGCGGGCATACTATGGCTAACGCCACGCTGCGCTATCAACAAGCTCAGTACAAGTCTTGCCCGCTAGATATGTACCTAATAACACCGGGAAGTGCTGTATTCTATATTTTCACTTATCAGAATTATTTGCAGATAAAATCTGAATTAATTGATAATCTTTAAAACTACCAATAATCCGATAAGGTATTGGTAACTTAACAAAACTTGGTTGATAAATCCAAGCATAACTAAAAATAGGTAACTGAGAAATTGAATCTACACTTTTACCATGCTGGGGTGTATAAAAGTAAATTAACAGAGATTCTTTATCATTAAATCCTGTTCCTTTGACAAAGTTAATAGGATGATTATGCAAAATTTTATTAATTGATTTTTGTTGATAAAATACTCTAAAATTCGGGTTAAAATCACCTAATAAACCTAAATTACCCGCTGTAGCTAGAGATAACCAACAACTAATTAATAATCCACTTAGCCAATAACGAGAAGTCAAAAACTTGTGGTGATAGTGAAAATTACCTATCCAGATTAATGGTACAATTAAGCTGCCAAAACCAGAATATATTCCTAGAATTGCATATTTGTGAATATCTACTTCACCCCAAATTAAAATACCTGTTCCAGCTAAAACTAAAATAACGCCTAATATTCCCCAAGCATAACTAATATTTCTGGGTAAATAAACTATCTTGTGAGATGAATATTGATCATCAAATCCTTTTTGGTAAATTTTTCCTAACCAATCTAAACCCACCGCAGCTAGAAAGGCAATAAATGGATAAATGCCAAGACTATAATGAGAGAAACGAGTAGAAAATATACTCAATTCAGTAAATAAGACAACAGGAAACCCGATTAATATTAATGGATATTTAGAAATTGAACGCCGTATGACTAATGCTAAACCTAATAAACTAAAAAATAACCAAGGAAAAGATTTTAAAGCTAGATTCCACACATAAAAGAAAATGCCATTTTTATGTTGTTCATGACTACCTAGTTCTATGACAAATCCCAATAAAGCCCCAATACTATCGCTACCATAACGCAACCAACTAAAATAAAGCCAAATTAAGCTAGGAATTAAACCCACTAAAAACCCTAAATACAACATGGGGTTAGTTAAATGACGATGACGGCGATGATCTATAATTAAATAAGGTAATAATGCTATCATTGGTAAAAAAATCATTAAGCTTCTCATTAAAAAGCCTAAGCCAAAACTTAACCCAGTTATAAAACCATAAAAATATCGTTTTCGAGGATCTATGTCAGATTTTAATAGGGAGAAAATTCCCATAAATACTAATAAGATAGTTGGGACATCTGGTGTGGCTAACCGACAATATTCTAACCACAAAAATGCTACATTTAAAATCATAATTCCCAAAAATGCTAATTCTTGAGATAGTAAAATTTTCCCAACTTTATAAATAACAAATATGCTCAAAATTCCCGCAATCATTGCCGGTATTCGCGCAGTTGTATCACTAACACCAAATAGCTGATAAAAAATAGCAATTAACCAATAAAAACCAGGGGTTTTATGATGAGGATTACCCCAAGGAGATACCCAGTCACCAGTTTCAAACATTTGTCTGGCTCTTAACGCATAAAGGGTTTCATCATGAGCCATGAGACTGGTTTCCCCAGAAGTAAATAACAACAAAGGAAGTAGCCAAATTAACAACTTGGGATATGGTAATTGCCAAAATAGCCGAATTAATTGGATAATCAAAATAATTAGGGGTGATTTAAAAAACATTTATGAATAGTAAATATAGTATTTACTCATGTAGAATAAGTTAAGTTATCAAAAATAACTTATCAATTAGAATACTATTCAAAATTTTCCAATCGGGGAAAAAAGACGTTTATGCTCCTGCAACCAAGTCAACGCATTAAATTAGATGAATCGGATGATCTGTTATTCTATAGTTACCCTCGCTTTGTCACTCATGTAGATGAGGGTTTTATTCAACAATTAACTGATTTATATCGTCAGCGACTGCAATCAAATACTCGTATTCTTGATTTGATGAGTAGTTGGGTATCGCATCTACCCACAGATATAGATTTTGCTCATGTAGCAGGACATGGACTAAATGCTGAAGAATTAGCCCGGAATCCCCAGTTAAATCATTACTTTGTCCAAAATATCAACACAAATCCCCAGTTACCTTTTCCAGATCAAGACTTTGATGCTGTTATTAACTGTGTTTCTGTGCAATATATCCAATACCCAGAGGCTATATTTTCGGAAATACACCGCATTCTTAAACCCGGTGGGATAGCAATTATTAGTTTTTCTAACCGGATGTTTTTTCAAAAGGCAATTCAAGTCTGGCGAGACGGTTCGGAAGCTTTTAGAGTAAAATTGGTCAAGGGCTATTTTGCCTCAGTTCCTGGATTCACCACCCCAGAAGTGATTTGCTCAAAGTCAGCAGCACCAGGTTTTTTACAGTGGTTGGGGGTACCAGGCGGAGATCCTTTGTATGCAGTGATAGCTCAACGTCTTGCGTAGTATTATTTAAAAGTAAATTTCTAGTTTGTAAATGGCAAAATAGTTGATAATTGCCTCACAAGCTCAAGTATTAAGGAGAAGCCAAAAATGGTGAAAAATCATGGGCGGAGAGTTTTAGCTGCTGTATTGCTATCAATCGTACTACTAACTACAGCCTGCTCGACAAAAGCACCTAGTCGTTTTGATCAAGTACAACAGGAAAGTACCAAGCAAAGAAGTGGACAGGCAGTAGTTAAAAGTGCAACTCAGGGTAGTAAATTAAATAAATTCTTCCCCAGTAGCGAAGATGGCTATGATCGTGTCTATACCCAAGAGAAAAAAGGCTTTTCTGAAGCAAACTTGAAAAAAGGTGGCAAAGTAGTTGCTCAACTCGCTATTTCTGATACTAGCAGCATACCAGGAGCAGCAGCTAAATTTGCTAACAGCACTGAAAAAATAGGCGGTTATCCTGCGGTAAAAGTTGGTAACACTCAAACTTCGGTTTTGGTGGATAAGTACCAAGTCAAGGTAATTTCTAAAAGTCCATCATTTACTGCGAGCGATCGCGCAGCCTGGATAGAAAAATTTAATCTCGATGGTTTAGCAAAGTTGAAATAGGTCAGCAACCGCTTTCCTGATTAGCAACTGACATTAATACAAAACATAGATAAGGAGACTTTTGTGAGTAAACCAATTCAGCAGTTAGTTGATGAACTTCCTAGCAGTAACTTGACTGTTTCCATGTTGAATGCTTTAGATTTTGTTGCTCCTGGTGAATGGCAAAATACTGTTGGTTTTGTGAATACCATTAAAACTGTTACTGGTGAAACTGACGAAGACCTAATTCAACAAATTGGCGAAAGAGCGATTTATCTATTTAACGACAAATCCCAAGGCTATCAAACCGCCCTCTGGCTGTATCAAACCGTTGACGGTACAGATAAAGTTTTAGGTGCAGCCGCTTTAGCTAACAAAGTTGGTCAAACAATTCCCCTGTTCGGTTTTTTAAACTCTTTGACCCCCAAACCTGACAAAGCGCAAACTATTGACTTAACCTTGAAAGTAGTTGCTGAATTAGTCGCCTTTTGTCAAATTAATGGCATTCCTGGGGACAGCATTGGTGATTTTGTTGCTGCTTTAGGTGAGTATGGTGGCGAATCACTGATCCGCATGGTGGCATTAATTTGTGTTGATGGTTTAATTCCCCTCGGACCCGACTTCATTGATAAATCATTATCAATGATTAGTCAAATGAACCCTCAAGAGTTACAACAAAACCCGACTTTTAGAACCATCCAAGATACAATTCCCGGTAATGGTGTGGGTGGTAAAATCGACTTTATTGGCAACAGTTTAGACGGAGTTAAAGGCTGGATGAATGGTATTGTTACAGCTAATGCTTTAACAGCCCAAAAAGTCTTAGGACATTGCAAAGGTTTTCTCGACTTTGCTGATGATAAATTGGACTATGTAGCCGCATTCCTAGACGTGTCTACAAACTACTATGAACACACAGGTACGCAGACATTAGCACGCCGCTTAATTGAACGAGCGATCGCTGAAATCTAGCAGTTAATTGCACAAAAAATCAAATAGGGGCAGGATAAACTCGCCCCTAACCACTGCATAAATTGTACTTGATATCATTAGTAACTACTTGTAATTTGTTTCAATTAACAGGAAATCCGTCGGGATTTCCAGTTGCAGCAGACAAGACTAAAAACTTATCGTTTGAAGCGAGAACGTTGTTGACGACGTTGTTTGTGTCTAGCTATAGCTTTGCGCTTTTCTTTTTCTAAAGGTGTCTCAAAGTGACGCTTTTTCCGCATATCTTGGAAAATTCCCGCTTTGGAAACTTCCCGCTTAAATCTTCGCAGTGCTGATTCAATTCCTTCATTTTCACCTAAGACCACTTGTGTCATTCCTGTTCCTCCGTAGTTTAAATTAATATTTGAGAACTAAAGTCAAAGTAAAATATTCCAGCGGCGTTTAGTCTAGGACTGTATCTGCTGGATACTCTAGATTTTAATTTTTTTTACTGGACTTAATAGCGATTGCGATCTCAACCGAAAATAATCCTTACCTCCCCCATTATAACACTATATGAGAATATTAACCCATGATGAGCAAAATTTCCCCACAAAACTTTGAGCATTGTTAGGGAATTTGCCCCGATCAATACTATTTTAGCGGGAAGCAAACCGTGTGAGAATGCTTTGTGCTTCTTGACATAGTTCCTCATGATTTTGAACATTACTCGCCAGTAATTCCCCCCATTGATGAATGTCGCCGGTGTTGTATTTTAATGGCGTGCAGTCAAAATGGGTAAACTTGCCACCTGCTTCCGTTAATATAAGTTCGGGAGCAGCCATATCCCAGTCTTTCGGTGCGGATTTACCGGCAAGGGAAATATAAACATCTGCTTGCTGTTCAACTATTGCCGCAATTTTGCAACCGACGCTACCAATCGCTTTTTGATTTTGACAGGGCAAGTGCTGTAAGAGATATTCTAACCTATCGTTGCGGTGTGAGCGACTAACAACCAAAATTAGATCTTGGATATTTTTATGGGAGTTAAGTCGCACAGGCATAGAACCAGTTGTGGTTTCGATAAAAGTCCCACTGCCTCTGGTGGCATAATACAACTTTTGTGTCTCTGGAACTGCCACGACGGCTAACATTGTCTGTGTTCCTTGCACTAAGGCAATATGAATGGCATATTCTCCAGTTTTGTTGATAAAGTCTCTTGTCCCATCTAATGGATCAATTATCCATACCCACTCAGCAGGATTTTTTCCCTGTTCTGATTTATGAGTTTCTTCGCTGATATATCCAAAGTCTTCATTCCCGAAAGCGGCTTGTAGCTGTGACAAGATATATTCACTAACAGCCAAATCTGCAACTGTAACGGGTTCATTGTCTTTATATTGAATATCTAAATTTGGTGCAGCGATAGTACCATGATAATAAGAACTGAGGAGACTGGCTGCACCCCAACCAACTGACCGCGCAATTGTTAATATTTCGGATAGGTCTTTCATTTGAGGATAAATTTGGGTGGAATAGGAAAAATGAACATTAAATATTTGAATTTAGCCAAGGGCGCGTACCGAAATATTTACACGCTTCCGTAGCAGTATTACCAGCTAGTGCTAATGCTTCTATAAAATTTGTTTCCAGGATATAGTGACAGAAAGCACCGTGAAAAATATCTCCTGCTCCTAGTGTATCAACGGGCTGGATTTTTGGCACATTTACCACACCAAATTGACTACAATTTAAGTATTGAATGGGATTTTCCCCTTGAGTAATGGCAATGTGAGGAATGTTAAAATTTTGCAAATAGGCAAAAACATCTTGCTGATTTTTGCAGTTAGGGGGATAGAAATTAGCAGAACAAATAGCATAGTTTACAAAAGGTAATATTTCTGCAAATCCTGGTTTCCAGCTACCACCATCAATGACAACGGGAATATTTTGTTTTTTAGCCATTTGGGCAATGATTTTGCTAACTTCTATTTGATGTCCGTCAATTAAGACAATATCAATATTTTGTAAGATATTTGCGGGGATAGAGGTAATATTTGCCTGAGTTTTGATGGCATTAATAGAAATTACCGCTCTTTCTCCTGTAGCTTGCGTAACAATAATTGAAGAAACGGGTGGTGGTGTATGGCGATGGGAGTCTAAGTCAATAATTGCGACTTGGTAATTCTCTAAATCGCTACGAATTAGCTGTGTAATATCGTGGGAACCCAATACACCTAAAACTGTAGCTTGGTTGCCTAAATGACTCAAGGTGACGGCGGCATTTGTTGCTGGTCCTCCTGCTGCTACAGTATAGTCAGTGGCAACAAGTTTTTGATTATTTTGGGGGGAAGAGTCCGCGAGATAAATTAAATCTAAGGTAATTAAACCCACAAATAAGCCAGATTTGATCATTGATAACTTTGTTAAATTAATATGCAAACTGAACCAAAACCAGGAACACTTTATATTGTCGCTACACCCATTGGTAATCTAGAAGATATGACTTTTAGAGCCGTGAGAATTTTGCAAGCAGTGGATATGATTGCGGCAGAAGACACACGCCACACAGGCAGATTACTACAGCATTTTCAAGTGAAAACTCCCCAAGTTAGTTACCATGAACATAATAGTAATAGTCGTATTCCTGAATTATTAGAGCATTTACAATATGGTAAAGCGATCGCTTTGGTAAGTGATGCGGGAATGCCGGGAATTTCTGACCCAGGATATGAGTTAATTAAGGCTTGTATTGATAATGGTATCACTGTTGTGCCTATCCCCGGTGCAAGTGCTGTAATTACGGCTTTGAGTGCGGCGGGATTACCCACAGATAGGTTTATTTTTGATGGTTTTTTGCCGGCTAAAAGTCAACAACGCCAGAAATATTTGGAATCTTTGCAAGGTGAATCTCGAACTTTGGTTTTCTATGAATCACCTCACCGATTGCGGGATACTTTAGCCGATTTGGGGACAGTTTTAGGAAGCGATCGCTCTCTAGTAATAGCACGGGAGCTAACTAAATTATACGAGGAATTTTGGCGAGGAACAATTGCCGAGGGGATTACCCATTACCAAGACAAAGAACCCCAAGGAGAATATACTCTTTTAGTAGCTGGAAATCCACCTAGTAAACCTCAACTCACAGAAACTGAATTAAAAAACGAACTATTATCAATGATTAAACAGGGTATTTCTCGTTCTCAAGCTAGTCGTGAGATAGCAAAGGATACGGGTTTATCTCGTCGCTATCTCTATCAACTAGCTTTGACAATTGAACTTAGCGGCTAAGTACAGAGACGATGATCATGATCTAGAATAGGACAAACTAGACGACCGCTCCAAAGGAGAAAACCGCATCATTAAAATCGTAGTCACTTACCCCCACACCCGCAGGTAAATCTTCAAAACCAAAGGTATTATTCCCAAAACTTCTTAAATGAGCCGCACCGTCCGGGTTAGCTACCCCAAAGCTAAAATAGGCTACAGGTAAAGTCGTGTAATTTTGCGCGGTAGCCGGACTATTATTAGGGTTCGCAGCAAAGAAAGCATTAATCGCTGCTTGGAGATTACCGGAGAAGTTACCACCATTGGCAATTACAAAGGGAGAATAGATTTTACCACCATTGACAATGACATCACTCGCAGCACCACTACTTGAACCCCCTACCCGCACAATAAAGTTATCTACTACCTTACTCAAAGCGGCTTTCGCATAACCGATTTCCCCGGGTTTAATGCCATTTACAGACCCCGTTACATCATCCACCTCATAGAGACCGAACAGATTATTAAAAGCTGCGGTGGTCTGATTTAGGGCATTTTGCAGGGAGTTTTTGACAAGGGATGGGTTGTAGTTATTAGGAAATTCGTAGCCCAATTTATCAACAATACCAGTTAATGTACCTGCTTCCTTGGGAATCAGTTTATCAACAGGAGCAATTGAGATTAGCTGAGTTGGTGCTACTGTAGCAGTTGTAGCTTTACCCGTAACCGTTACCCTAACATCAGCACTTGCGGAAAGACTACCATCAGAGACAGTGTAACTAAAGACATCATTGCCCAAATAATTGCCATCTAACAGCGTATAGGTCAAATTATTGCCATTGATCTCAACTTTGCCATATTTACCGTCGGTTTTGCCGGTGAGCTTTAAACTATCTCCTTCAGGGTCACTATCATTGTTTAAAGGGTTGATAGTTCCCGCACTTCCTTGACTGACAGATAATTGATCATTTTGTGCAACGGGAGGATCATTTACCGGAGTCAGATTGATTGTGATGGTAGCAGGATCAGATTCTGCTTTTGGAGTACCATTATCAATCGCTGCTACTGTCAATGTGGCAACATTACCATTAGCATTAAGAACGGGATTATATCGCAGATTAGCTAGGTCATCAACTGATATCTCTTGATTGACAGTCACTTGTTGACCATCAACAAAAGTCAGGCTTCCAGCGGTTGGTAAACTTATTACCTTAATTGCCATTAAATCATTATTGTCTTCGTCTTGGTATTTACCCTTGTCTTTGAAGTCTCCAATACCAAAACTAATTATTTGATCTTCTTGTCCATTTTGGGTGAAGCTTTGCAGATTTGGTTTTTTGTTGGGTGCAGCGTCATCATTATTAATTGTTCCTTTCGCTGTAGCGTTGGTGGAACTAACAACTGCACCATTATTAGGATTACTCAAACTGACAGTAAAAGTCTCATTGCCTTCAAATAGGGTATCTTGAGTTGTTTGGACAGTAAAGGTTGTAGTAGTCTCTCCAGGTGCAAAAGTTAAAGTCTCCGTTTTTGCCGTCAAGTCACTGGTACTAGCTGTATCATCTGTCGCAATAGAAGTGGCTACAGTCACACTTTGGTTAGCTTGAGCATCACCTGTACGAGTGATAGTGAAATTTACCTCACTTCCTTCCGTTGCGGAAGCAGCAGCAATACTAAATACGGGTGCAGTATCATCATTATTAATTGTTCCTTTCGCTGTAGCGTTGGTGGAACTAATGATTGCACCATTGGTAGCATTGCTTAAACTAGCAGTAAAAGTTTCTTGGTCTTCAAATAGGGCATCTGGAGTTGTTTGGACAGCAAAGATTTTAGTAGTTTCTCCCTGTGCAAAAGTCAGAGTTTCCGTTTTTGCAGTCAAGTCGGTATCACTGGCTGTATCACCTGTAGCAATAGAGGTAACTACAGTCACACTTTGTTGAGCCTGGGCATCTCCTGTTCGAGTTACAGTAAAGTTGATAGCATTTCCTTCTGATGCCTCAGCGGTAGCAATGCTAAATATGGGGGCTGGATCATCATTAGTAATAGTTCCTTGGGCTGTGGCGTTTGTAGAACTAATGATTGATACATTTGTAGGATTACTTAAACTGACAGTAAATGTCTCATTTCCTTCAAACAGGACATCTGGAGTTGTTTGGACAGAAAAGGTTGTAGTAGTCTCTCCCGGTGCAAAAGTCAAAGTTGCTGTTTTTGCAGTCAAGTCAGTATCACTGGCTGTATCACCTGTAGCAATAGAGGTAGTTACAGTTACACTTTGTGAAGATGAATTATTTCCTGTCCGAGTGACAGTGAAAATTATGATATTTCCTTCTGTTGCTGAAGCTGAGGTGATAGCAAACTGTGGTAATTCATAATTCTTCAGAATAGCTAAGGGATTACTATTCGCACTAATTAAGGTGTAATCTCCCTGGGGTGAAAGTGTAAGTTGATTTATGTCCTTAAACCCATCAACATTAACGTTTAATAAATCTTGTGCTGGATTAAAATCGGTAATTATGTTGGGACTTTGCAGATATGCAGCATTAGCTAACCAAAAGGTATCTTGACCATCACCACCTGTTAAGGTGTTACCACCAAGACCGGAGTAAATTATATCATTACCAGCATCACTAAATACTTTGTCATTCTGATCAGGGAATATTTGATCATTGCCTTCACCACCTGATAAAATATTATTACCTTGACCATCGGAGAATATTTGATCATTGCCTTCACCACCTAAAGCCGTATCATTTTCCTTAGCAAAGATTTCATCATCACCTTCACCACCATCTAGGATATTGTCACCTGTTCCTGTGACACCATCAATGGAGTCATTACCTGCTAAACCCAGGAGAGTATAACCGCTGGCAGATGCTAATAATACATCGTTTCCAGAAGTACCACTAATAGTAACAGGTAGATTATTAGGTAGTTCAATAATGCCTAATTTTTCAGGAATTGTTGTTCCTGCGACATTAAAATCATTATCATTAATCACAGCCAGAATATTGGGTGCTACTAATGCCAAACCTTCTAATTTTTCAACTCCGGTGTAACCTACTTGCGCTGCATTAACTATTAAAGTTTTGTTAGCAGCAATAATTCCAGCGGTAGTTAATTCAGCCGCGCTTAATTGTTCAATAGTCTTACCACTTGGCAAAGTAAAGTTAGCAGGATTATTGATATTAGTCGCTGTTGCTAAATCTATTTGATAGATAAGTTTATTGGAAGTATTATCACTTCTATCATCTCGTTCTACAACGGCAAATTTACCATTACCCAAGGCAACAGCATCACCAATTTTATCAGTTTTGGCATTACCACTGCCTGTAATATCATCCAAGAGATAGAGATATTCACCAGTTACCTGTTTAGAAACTATGTCAAATTCCAGAATTCGCAAATTGCGGGAATTTCTGGAAGTTGTATCAGTGCCATTATCGGGATTATCAATTGCACTTTGAATAAAAGCATATAGTTTGTTACCTTCTAATGCTATTGCTTCAAAGCCCCGATTTGCCCGTCTTTGGGCATAAACTGCTGGTAATACCTCAGTTCCAAAAGTTCCTGCGGGTTGATCTGGTTCTGTTGCTATTGCTGTTCCTTGGGGAACAAAACGATCAAGTAATTTCCCATTGACATCGAAATGGTAAATTGCGGGACGATATTCATCTACCAGCCAATAGTCGCCATTTTTCGCAATGACGATACCTTCAACATCAGCCCCTAAAGTATCATTAGGTAAGATTTGACCATTTAAATCAACCCCAATTTCATCAGTGTAAGCTGTTCCAGCAGCCCCAGCTTGGACATTGGGAAGTCCAGTTAATGGAGTTGTACCATCTTCACGAAATAACCCAGTTCTTTTGGTAATGGTGATTTGATTAGTAGTTTGATTAAGTTCAAAACTGACTATTTCTGGTTGAAAATTGGGTAAGAAAAACGGTCTATTTTGACCTGTGGGTTCACCATTAGGACCACGATCTGTATTAGTAACAAATTTGAGATTGCCATTATCCGCTACACCTTGGAAATACAATCCAGAAAACCCACCCAAAAATATATCTTGTCCGGTGGAAGTTGTGCCTAATTTGGGTAGATTTTGAAATTCATAAGTAGTTAACTTTGGTGGGGAAGCTATTTCATAAAAGCTAACAGTATTACTAACTTCATTAGAAACTGCCAACATGGGACGAGAATTGGGACTATTTTCCGCAGAGATGAATTTTAAACCTTCAGGAGAGACATCACCTTCGGTTCTAATATACTGAACAAATTGAGGTGCAGTGGGGTTACTGAGGTTATAAACCATTACCCCACCACCCGCACGTTCTAAGCCCACAAATCCATAAGGGACATCATCAATCACACCAACGATTACACTTTCCGGTTCAGGTCCTTTATTATCGGAACGAGTATCAAATTCAGTGGCTGAACCATTATTAGCATTAAAGAATGTAGGCGTTTGTTGTTTGAGAATTTGTTCGATTTGGTCGCCACTGTCATATACTAATTTACCCTGATCATCCCAGATTGAGAAAGAACGAGCGCCGTAAGCATAAAGTTGATCAAAGTCTCCGTCTCCGTCGGTATCTCCTAGTTTATTGGTAACGGTTAAACGTCCTAAATTTTCCGGTTTTTTCAACTCAGTAGCATTAGGAAAAGCTGTAGGATCAAGATTTAAACTAGAAACTCTTGCTTCTTCGTTAAATAGTGATCCTTCATTACCAAAAGTACCATTTGCTGTAGGACGAATCCGCGCATCTCCTTCATTTGCGGTGATATAATAGGTCTTATCAGCAATTTGAAAAGAGCTAATTGCATCGGGTTGATACATCCCGAAAATTGGCCAATTTTGAATATTAATTTTACCTCCACCACCAGAAGTACCATTAACATCTCTATCACTAGCATCAAGACCATTTTCTGGTAAATTATGATTTTTAAAACCTAATGGAACAATTTTAGTAATATTAGCAGTAGCAATGTCTAAAACTGCAAAGGCGTTATTTTCTTGTAGGGTAACAAATGCAGTTTTGCCATCGGAAGAAATTGCTATATACTCTGGTTCTAAATCTTGAGCAACGGTGGCATTAAGTCCAAAAAGTCTGACTCCGGCTGATTTTAAAGTTTCTTTTTGCCCATTAAATGTCGTGAAATTTGCAGTTGTAACTTTACTATTATCTAAACTGGCAATATTTCCAGAAACATCAATGATACTAATTGAACCTTCTGGATCAATAGCATAATTTTCACTGGGTTCTCCTTCGTTGGCGACAAGTAATTTGCTACCATCCGCAGTGAAAGTGATCATATCAGGTAAAGCACCTACTGTCACTTCGGAAATTTTAGTGAGAGTTACAGCATCATAAAAAGCAATTTTACCGGGGTCGGTACTTGTATTTGCAGAAATAGCGATCGCCACAATGCTATTTCCAGTTCCTATGTCTTTTCTGACGGCTACACTTTGAATTCCTGCACCTAAGCTAGAAAGATCAATGTTAGTAACTTGAGTGGGGTTATTTGCATCAGAAACATCTACTACTTGGAGAACAGGTTTATTTGCAGATTCTCCAGTCACAAAAATGCGTTGAGATATGGGGTCAAAATCAGAAATTTCTGCGCCGCTTAATTTGATAGTACCGACATGGTTAAGTTGAATTGAATTCATAATTTTTATATTGGCAATTAGAGGTTTGTTGTTACTTAGTCCGCAATGGGTATTTTAGTCTTTTTGAGCTTTAAAAAAATCGGTAAATTCCTGACTATAAAGAGAATTTATCTCAGTTTATTTAAGGAATAAATAATTAAAGGTTAAGGAGAAATTAAAAAAATTAGAATAACAGCTTAGTGTTAACCCTATCTATGTTTAACTAAATAGCCTTTGTTTTCTAACTTTCAGTAATTTTTGTCCTATTAATTTAATCCTATTCCCGCCACCTATTATATCTGAATGTGTAACGCTTACGAGACTCAAAGAAACAGCACTCTGTAGGAATCGCTAAAAATTCAGGAAATTTAGTGTTAAACCGCGTTTACTTTGAAACCCATAGTTTTTTCTTAATTGGGTTTTATTCCCAAATCCTATACTCTTCCCCGTTCCCTGTTCCCTTTTGAAAAACTCCAGTTTTCAACTTGGACGAGGTTTAAGGGAACACCAAAAAATAAATTACCCAATTTTGTGGGATGGGCATCCTGCCCGTCCTTGATGATTAGCGGGCAAGACTTGTACTGAGCTTGTCGATAGCGCAGCGTGGCGTTAGCCATAGTATGCCCGCACTACAAGAAATTTTTGGGGATTTTATTTCTTGGAAGTCCCTAATACTGAATTAGGCAAGCAATTATTTATGATATTCCCGAAAATGCTAATGTATGACATTTAACAATGCGGCACCTGAGTTTAATAATATGTACTGAATAAAAATGACGATAAAGTTTGGCAGTCCTTAGGCGACACAGTAGGATGGAGGAAAGACGGAAAGTGGTTGTATTATAAAGATATTAGTTTTGACAAAACAACAACTAAACAAAACTCAAAGCACACATCCCTGTAGCATTTGGATATGAGGGGGGTGGAAGTCTTCTCTCGTCTACATACTTGTATATCATCAGCGCATTAAGGAAAATTTTCCCATGCTTGGGCAACCAACTGACTTAACCAGCGCCTTTGTTGCCTATCTAACATTTTATCATCCGCTAATACCTGGGTAGTTAATTGATCTAAAGACTGACCCTGAGCGCGAACTACTCTAATTACACCAGCAATTACCGCAGCCACTAATTCTTCATCAACTGGCTGTTTTCTTAATGCAGATATTTCTTGGGGACTGTCTGGGATAGGATAATTCATGGTATGGGTTTAGGAAATTTACAACATGAACAATAAAATTGATAAATGATTAAAATTCTTTATGGAATCTTTATGAAGTTAATTAGCGCAGAGTTTAACCTAGTTTCTGCCTTTTTTTAATCTGTCTGAGTGAGTAGATTCGTTATGAGATATCAGAACAATATGCAAGAACTTCTTTATTTAGAAATTCCTACACCCGATACAGTATCCGTCAGCAAATGGCTACAAACAGATTTCGTTGTCGAAAATAGTCAAAAATTCATCACTCCAGATGGGTTTCGGCTGGGAAGTGCGGCTAAAAGTACCATTGCCAATAGCGTAGAACTATCTGTATTTGTGTGGTCGGTGCAGCGGACAACTTACCTAAAAGTATTCCGTTGGGGAGATAAACCTTTTCCCCAGGAGAGACGCATTCTCCAATCTCTAACGCGGAAAATTAGAAGTCGCTTTCCCAATTGCTACCCAGAACCACCTGTCATTGATCCCCAAAAATCAATTTTCGCAGAGTTAGAACCCTATTATCCTCTAACTGTCAAGTATTTTCAGAAAATGCCTAATGGAGAATATGACCTCAAGCGCGCTTACTGGTGGGAGCAAAGGTGGCGAGAAGGGGTAAGAAATCCTCAAAAGCCTCGTCAAGTAGTATTTTATCAAGGGAATAGTCAGGAAATATCACCTATCCTCTCCCCTGCTGCTAGTCCTCAGTATGACCTCATTTATATTGGTGGTGCTTTGGGGTCAATTCATGCCGCAGTCATGGCTAAATTGGGCTATAAGGTGCTGTTGGTGGAAAGATTACCTTTTGGTAAAATGAACCGAGAATGGAATATTTCCCGTGATGAAATCCAAAGTTTAATAAATTTGGGTTTGCTCACCAATGCTGAATTAGCAGAAATTATTTCTAGGGAATATAAAGACGGTTTTAATAAGTTTTTTGATGGTAATAATCCCTCTAATTTGAAATCCTCTGTTCTCCATACTCCCACAGTCCTAAATATAGCTTTAGATTCAGAAAGGTTACTGGCATTATGTGGGCAAAAACTTCAAGCTGCTGGTGGTGATATTTGGGATGAAACGGAGTTTTCCCAAGTGAATATTAGTCCTACACAAGTTACGATTAACGTTAAACATTTGCCTACTGGTAATGAACAGCAGGTGAGTGGACGTTTATTGATAGACGCAATGGGAACGGCTTCACCAATTGCTTGGCAATTAAATGGTGGTAGGGCTTTTGATAGTGTGTGTCCAACGGTGGGAGCAGTGATTGAAAAGGGCTTTGAGCCTGGGGTTTGGGATTCTGAATATGGGGATGTTCTTTACAGTCATGGGGATATTTCGAGAGGTAGACAGTTAATTTGGGAGTTGTTTCCTGGTGTTGGTGAAGAATTAACAATTTACCTATTTCACTATCATGAAGTAAATGAAGAAAATCCTGGTTCTTTGTTGGAAATGTATGAGGACTTTTTCACAATTTTGCCAGAATATCGGCGTTGTGATCTAGATAAATTAGTCTGGAGGAAACCAACTTTTGGCTATATCCCAGGACATTTTAGCGCAGATAGTAGCGATCGCACAATTGCAGTTGATAGATTAATTGCCATTGGTGATGCTGCTTCTTTGCAATCTCCGCTAGTTTTTACTGGTTTTGGTTCTTTAGTCCGCAATTTAGACCGATTAACTACTCTGTTAAATATTGCCCTTAAACATGATTTATTGAGTCAGCAGCACTTAAATAAAATTCGAGCTTACCAAAGCAATGTGGCTGTAATGTGGTTGTTTTCTAAGGGAATGATGGTTCCCACGGGCAGATTTATCGCCCCCCAAATGATAAATTCGATGCTGAATACTTTCTTTGGCTTATTAACAGATGAAACCCCAGAAGTAACTGATAATTTCATTAAAGACCGTTGTGATTGGTTCACTTTTAACCGTCTAGCTTTGAAAGCAGCTATGAAAAATCCGGCTTTATTATTGTGGATTTGGCAATTAGCTGGTTGGCGAGATTTATTACGTTGGGTTGGGAATTATGTCAGCTTTGCTCGTCATGCTTTCATCAGTGTTATTTTGGGAATATGGTTGCCGCAATTTTTGAAATGGAATCAATCTTGGTTAGAAAATCGCTTTCCAGGATTATGGTTACAATTGTTAGTAATTAACTATGCAATTACTACAGGTAGACCACGATTACCGCCGGCATTGCGTTAGTTTCATATATTATCAAGGAATTGGGGATTTTGGAGTCCTAAAACTTCTAAAATCCTTAATTTCATAACTTATTCGGTTTCAACTCCACTCTATCCCTCTTCTATGAACCGTAGATACAAAAAACGTTTGCAAACGTTCATCAGCTTCAGCCTATTTACCACCGTTCTCATCCCTTATGCCGTCACCGCTACCCCTCCACGTATCCCAGATAAAATCGTTAACTGTGAGCTTCTCGTTGTGGGTGGTGGACTCTCAGGAGTCGCTACAGCTTATGAAGGTTTACTTGCAGGACGCACAGTTTGTTTAACAGAAATAACCGACTGGTTAGGGGGACAAATTTCTTCTCAAGGAACATCTGCATTAGACGAAAGACCAACTCAACGAGATAAACAATTCTATTCTCGCGGTTATTCCGAATTAAGAAACCGCATTGAGCGCAAATATGGCAAACTTAATCCTGGAGATTGTTGGGTAAGTGATTCCTGCTTTCTGCCTCGTGATGCCCACAATATCATGACACAAATGCTCGAAGATGCGGAAAAAAAAGGTAAAGGAAAATTACAATGGTTTCCCAATACGGTAATTAAAGATCTACAAATTAGCAAAGATGGCAAAATTATTAATAACGCCATAGCAATTCAACATCAACCAGCAAAAAATCAACCACCTTTAAATACTAATACCTTATCTCAAACCATTGAAGATGCTTATAGTTATAAAAACTCATCTCGTTTGAGTAAAACTATTATTCAGTTTCTCCCCAAACAATCTCAAAATAACCCAGGAAAATGGTACATTATAGACGCAAGTGAAACCGGGGAAATTATCGCTTTAGCAGATGTTCCCTATCGGCTAGGAATTGATGCCCGTTCCTATCTTGAACCTTCATCTTCTAGCACTACAAATGATCCTTACTGTACCCAAGGTTTCACTTATACCTTTGCAATGGAGGCAACAAAAGCAGCGCAGCAACAAACAATGCCCCCATTTTATTTACAATATTCACCATATTTTAGTTATGAATTAAAACGATTAGCAAACTTTGATTTAGTCTTTACCTATCGGCGAATTTGGAGTCCCCAAAAAGGACAACCAACTACATTTAATGGGGTGAAGTTTACTGCACCCACACCAGGGGATATTTCCATGCAAAACTGGACTTGGGGAAATGATTACCGTCCGGGAACAGCCGCAGATAATCTCATTTATACTCGTCAACAATTAGAAAATTCTGGACAGCTAAAACCTGGAGGTTGGCAAGGAGGACTACGCACAGAAACCCTGCGTAAAGCTGAAGAAAAGGCATTTTCTTTTTTTTATTGGTTATATGCAGGAACTACAGATTCTCAACTAGGTAATGGTGTTAAACAACCGCAAACAAATATTCGTTTCTTAACAGGTTTAGATTCGCCAATGGGGACAGTTCATGGGTTATCTAAATACCCCTACATGAGGGAAGGAAGACGGATTATTGGCCGTCCTAGTTGGGGACAACCGGATGGTTTTGGCATTTGGGAAGTTGATATTTCTCGTCGTAATTATAATGATCAATATTATCGAAAAACTCTGCCAGTAAATATGTATCGCAGTTTAAAAGCAACTGTATCAGGTTTGGAAGCAACATCTGTAATTAGGGGGGGAATTTCCCCAGAAAAAGCTATGCGAAGAACTCGTTCCACAATTTACCCTGATGCTGTGGGTATTGGTCATTATGCCATAGATTTTCATCCATGTATGGCAAAAAGTCCAGTAGAAGCACCTGGTAATACTGAACGTGCTGGAGAAAGACGCGGTGCAGGACAAGCTTATCCTTTCCAAATTGCCCTACGGGCAATGATTCCCCAAAAAATCGATAATTTATTGGTAGGAGGAAAAAGTATTGCTACAAGTCATATTGCGGCTGCTGCTTATCGAGTTCATTCCTTTGAATGGTCTTCTGGTGCTGCTGCGGGAACTGTGGCCAGTTTTGCACTAAAACAAGGAATTGCACCCTATCAATTGGTTGATAATTTACCTAAACAAGAACCACAATTACAAATTTTAAGAAAGCTGTTGGAAGCAAATGGGAATCCTACGGCTTTTCCTGATACTTCTATTTTTAACGAAAATTGGGACGATTGGCGGTAGGTAAAAGATCCCCAACTTCTTGGAGAAGTCGGGGATCTAAATAAAGCTTAATCTGGGAGAAATTCAGAATTAAGGGTTTGTTCGCAAGTGTATGGACATATTTCGGGAAATACCTGTTGACCTAATTGAGTTTCTCTCATTGCTAATGCTAAACCTAATTCGTAAGCGGTGAGAAAAACTTCCTCTAAATAAGGTTTTAAACTAGGACTATCTTGTAAAAGTAGTTTGATTTGAATCCGTTGTTCTCGAATCGTACTCAACCAAATACTACTGCGTTTTTCTGCTTGGAATTGCCATTTTAATAGATGTCCTAGCAACACAGCTAATCTATTTCTGAATTCTTGTCTTTCTTTTCTTCCCAAGGTTTCTAATTCTTCAATTAGGTTGACAGTATCTAATGTATCCCATTGTTGAGTTTTGAGTAAATTAACCTGTTCTTGAGTCCAAGCATGAAAGTCGCTTGTATAGAGGAGAAAAGTGTTCATTTTCGCACCTATTATAGGTTTATATGTTCTTAGTTCAATTGTATTCTATATCTCATATAGGAAGTTCTTAAAAGGTAAAATGTCAATTACTTCATAGATATAAATTAATATTTTTACACATTATCGGCTTGTGTCTGACTACTAACTCAGTCAGCAATGGATTAAACTAGTTATTTCTAATGTCAGTTTGTACAACGTCGTTTTTGGCTGATTTTTCTATGGTGACAAGACTTGCAGATGTGTACAGTATGGCTTCAGCACCGACTGTGACACCTGACCGAGTTAATCAAGTGACTCGGAAAACCTATCCTAATTACAAGGTAATTGTATTGAATGATGATTTCAATACTTTCCAGCACGTAGCTGAGTGTTTAATGAAGTATATTCCGGGAATGTCGGGGGATCTCGCTTGGGATCTCACTAATCAAGTCCACCATGAAGGACAAGCAATTGTCTGGACAGGACCCCAAGAACCAGCGGAATTATACCACCAACAACTCCGTCGGGCTGGGTTGACAATGGCTCCCCTGGAAGCAGCCTAATCATTATGTCTAAACCCACCGATGGTAGGCTAGTTTGGAATCACTCTACCCATATTCCCGGTCTAATTCCTATTTTAGAACGTTTGTGTCGAGAGGATGGTATTGGGACGGTGACACCTGCGGTGATTGGTAGAGCTAGAGGTCATGCACCAAAAATGCAGTTGCGTGTGTCTGTACCCATTCGCGGTGGTTATAAAATCATTGCTCGTCAAGGCAAAACTGTGCAAGAGGTATTTATCCTCACAACTTTACTCCAGGAACAACTCGAAGGTGCGATTCCTACGGAGCGCTTCGCTATCGCTATTGCTATGAGAATTGCCTAAATTATGAATTTACAATGGCAAGGTTGGAGCTAAATATAGTTCTAACCTTGACTTTTGATTATTCTTCAATTTTATGAACTGCAAATTTATGTAACGGCAAACTCAAGATACAAGAAAATGTTAAGAAATATGACAAAGCTGTAGTAATTCTCAAAGTTATAATTACAGCTTCCCAATTGAATAAAAATACTTTTTCCATCCCAAAGGCGATGCAATATACTAACCAGTAAGCAAAGCTCATTGTTAAAAGACTTTGTTCTGTTTCTTGAAAATCATCTATTGCTTGATTATGATCCTTCAATAACCATAGACCAACTATACAAGCGACGGAGGAAATAGCAACTACAAACTCATGGCAACATAAATTTACCGTAGGCATTTGTCCTAGTCTCCATTTTCAATGTTTTGATATTCCTATGGAAACCTAGTCTAAAGGAATATGCCTCAGAGTTATCCAAAATAGTTACAAAGCGCAATTCCTCAACAACTTTCTTCACATACAGCAGATTTCGCTCTAATGAAATACAAACTTGAATTATGAAACTCTTGTAGTGCGGGCATCTTGCCCGCTATATATGTACCTCACAAAACCGGAAAGTGCTGTATCCCAATACTCACCTCGGAAATAGGCTATTGACTTTGTGTATTTTTGAGTGATATTTTTCATACAATGCTAACTATTTTGACAGGAATGACTGATAATCAAGGATAGTCAATCTTTTGCTAGTTCTAGTTCCATAGGTAATTCTGCTGGTAAAGGAATAGTAGCACCATCATAGAAAACAGCAGCTTTACCTTCACTTCTAGTCTCATTAACAGCGGCTTTCAGCTATTTTAATAAAATGCCAGGAACGAGACTTGAACTCGTGACACGAGGATTTTCAGTCCTCTGCTCTACCAACTGAGCTATCCCGGCAGGGGGCTTTTTCTTCACCACCGATATTGAATTTAGCATAGAAAAAAAGATAAGTCAAGGGGTTATTTAAAATAATTTTAGCTAACCTTCATTGTCAACTTCACCCAGGTAAACACAGTCACAAATACCAGAAACTGCACAAAAACAATACTCGGACCAGAAGCTAGATTAAATAACCCAGAAACCATCATTCCTGCGATACTACTGCTACAGCCGACAACCACCGATAGAATCAGAAAGCGGCTGAAATGGTGACTCATAAGTTTGGCTGTAGCAGCCGGAATCACTAAAAACGCATTTACTAATAACACACCAACCGCTTTAATCGCCACAGCTACAGCGAGGGAAAGCAAAACAACGAATCCATAACGATATAATTGTACAGGCACGCCTTGTACTTGAGCAACATCGGGATTAAGAGTTAATAAAATCTGTTGTGGCAGAGTTGATAATAAAAAAACGCTACTACCAACAAGTACCAATAGCGTCAAAATTAAATCTGTGTTATCTATAGCCAAAATATCGCCAAATAGTACCCCCATTAAGTTACCGCGATATCCTTTAATAAAACTGGTGAGAATTACACCAATTGCTAACGCCCCAGATAGCACTATACTGAGAACGCTATCACTAGCCAAATCAGTCTTATCAATTAGGTAGAGAACAACAACCCCAAAAATTAAAGTAAAAGGGAGTAACATCCAAGTGGGATTAGTGTTGAGTAACACGCCTAATGCCACACCTACCAATGCTGCATGACCAACGGCATGACTAAAAAAGGATAATTGTCGTAAAGTAACAAAACTACCCAATAAACCGCCTAAAATGCCCATTAACACAGCACCCATAATGGCACGCTGCATAAAGGGAAATTGTAATAAATTCAGCAAATCATGATAGTTAATGGTCATATAAGAGGAGTCAGGAGTCAGGAGTCAGGAGTCAGGAGTCAGGAGTCAGGAGTCAGGAGTTCAGGAGTCAGGAGTTCAGGAGGAAGAAGAAAGAAGAAAGAACAAAGAACAAAGAAGAAAGAACAAAGAACAAAGAACAAAGAACAAAGAAGAAAGAACAAAGAACAAAGAAGAAAGAAGAAAGAAGAAAGAAGAAAGAACAAAGAACAAAGAAGAAAGAACAAAGAAGAAAGAAGAAAGAAGAAAGAAGGAAGAAGAATAGTTTATTACCAATTACCAATTACCAATTACCAATTACCAATTCCCTAATGATGATGTTCATAGCGACTAAAACCTGGTCCATAAGTAGCTAAAAGATTTTGTGGGGAAAGGGCTATTTCCGGTTTACCAGAACAGACAAGAGTTTGATTTAGACAGATGACGCGATCGCAATGACGGCTTACCATATCAATATCGTGGGATACTTGCAACACTGTCCAATTCTCTTCTCGTTTTAATTCATTTAACAAAGCATAAAAATCCGTTGTTCCTTGGACATCTACCCCGGCAAAAGCTTCATCCAATACTAACAATTTTCGCCGTGTTACCAAACAATAAGCTAATAATACCCGTTTGAGTTGACCACCGCTCAGAGTGCCAATAGCCTGATTTCGCAAGCGATAAGCATCAGTACGGTGTAAAGCTGCGGTGACTGCTGCTGATGTTTCCCGGTTTTGTTGCCAAAATTTTGAGAAAAATGAATGTTTTCTATTCCCTATTCCTAAAGCCACCAATTCACTAACTGAAATTGGAAAACTGCGATCAAAAATAAAGTTTTGTGGCATATATCCCAACTGATTCTGCAAATTTCCTAGTCTGGAAATGGGGCGACCAAAAACTTCAATTGTTCCCGTACTTCGAGGAATTAAATCTAAAATAGCTTTGATTAAGGTACTTTTCCCAGCCCCATTTGGACCAACTATAGCTGTATCTGTTCCTGCTAATAATTCAAAGGAAACATCTCGCACAGCTAAATAACTACTTTGGTAGACTGTTAACCCAGAAACTTTTAATATTGGTAATGTAAATTCTGCTTGTTCGTCAGTCATGGAATTTAGGATTTGAGATGCCAATAATTTATCGTGATAGATGGGAAATAATGAGATTTTTAATATTCCTGCTACTTGCATCCAGCGGCTAAACTCTCCAAATTGGTTTTCATTGCCTTAAAATAATACTCTGGATTGGTATCACCCGTTTCTAAAGAATCCAAAGTCCGCACAGTTAACCCCAAATCCTGGGAAATGCTGGTGAGTAATTTGTTATCTAACCCTGGTTCGCTAAATAGGGCTTTAACTTGGTATTTTTTGACTGTATTCACCACTTTTTGCACGTCTGTTGGGGAAAGTTGCTTTTCAGGAATTTCTACTACTGCTAATTGTTTAATGTTATAACGTTTGGCAAGATAGGGAAAAGCATCATGAAAGGTGATAAAGGTGCAGTTTGGTGTTTGTTTAATAGTCTGCTGAAATTCATTATTTAAATTATCTAATTTCTGAACATAAGCCGCTGCATTGGTCTGATAGTTGGCTTTATTGACCGGATCTGCGATAATTAAACCATCTCGAATATTGATGATTTGCTGTTTTGCTAAAACTGGATCTAGCCAAACATGAGGATTTCCAAATTGGTGTTCGTGATCATGATCATGTTCTCCTGTTGGTGTTTTATCTATGGGGGAAATTTTATTAATAGCTTGAATACCTTTACTAGCATCAATTTCCACTAATTGGGAATTTCCGGCATTTTTAATTGTATCTGCCAAAAACTCCTCTAAGCCTAAACCATTTTTGACTAATATCTTCGCTGTAGCGATCGCTTTTACATTAGTCGGTGTCCCTTGATATTCGTGTATCTCTGTACCAGGCTTAACTAAAATCTCTACATCTGCTACATCTCCAGTTACCGCTTTAGTAAACAAATAAACTGGTAAAAATGTGGTAACTACCTTAGTTTTTGGTGATTTTTGGACTGGGGCTGGTTCTGTTTTTACAACCTCCCTACTGTTAGGATTATTACATCCATAAACTGCTGACAAAATTATTAAGGTAATCAGAGGTAAGAAATTTCTGGTTTTTCTATCTATTTTAACTTCTCTAGAACTTCTCATGGTTTGAGGTTGACAATAAAACTTCATTGGCATTATATCTTATAATGAGATCCATTCTCATATAAGTCATCAAAAAATACTACCGTATCAAGAATTACAAACTATTTGGGAATTTCGGGTAATACTGCTGTATACTGAGAATATTTCCAGTTCATAAAGATTTCTTAACTTTTTATTGTGATCAACTTAACTTAGGACTGTAGTATATTAAAAATCACTATTAATAGCTGTACTAACTCAAGTGTAGCATTATCAACTTTAAACACGGGTGTGAGGAAAAATGCAAAAATTCTGGACTTATCTAATTGCTAGTTCAACAGTTGTGAGTGGCATATTATGTATGAATGTTGTTGCAAGGGCAGAAGCATTACCAGTACCAGCAACTAATTCAGAACAACAAGTTAATAATAGCCAAGAAGAGACAGTATCTCAAGTTACTTCCGTATCTCAGTTATCCGATGTTCAACCTAATGATTGGGCATTTCAGGCTTTACAATCATTGGTAGAACGCTATGGATGTATTGCAGGTTATCCCAACGGGACTTTTCGTGGTAATCGGGCGTTGTCAAGATACGAGTTTGCAGCCGGTTTGAATGCTTGTTTAGATCGAGTCAATGAACTAATTGCTACTGCTACCGCTGATTTGACGACAAAACAAGACTTAGCAACAATCCAAAAATTGCAAGAGCAATTTTCCACAGAATTAGTCACCCTCCGGGGACGTGTAGATACAGTAGAAGCCAAAACTGCTGAGTTAGAAGCTAATCAATTTTCTACCACCACTAAGCTACAAGGGCAGGTTGTGGCAGTTGTTAGTGATGTTTTGAAAAATAAAAAAGTTAATAGTGAGGAAATAACTGATAAAAATACCACTTTAGGCACAAGAACACGGCTAGAATTGGTAAGCAGTTTCACTGGAAAAGATACACTTTTTACCAGAATCCAAAGTAATAATATCAACAACCCTGATATTAAAACCAAAGAAGGCAACTTATTTTTTGCCAATCTTCCTGGTACTACTGGTACTAATGATGTTACCATAGATGCGCTATGGTATGCTTTCCCTCTGGGCAAAAATACCCAAGTCAAACTAATTGCTAATGCTGGTGCAGCGGACGATGTTACCAGTACAGTCAATCTATTTGATGGTGATGGTGCTTTTGGGGCTGTGTCTACTTTTGGGACAAGAAACCCAATTTATGGACAACTGGGTGATAAAGGTATAGCAGTTAACCATCAGTTTGGCGATAAAATAGCCCTCAGTTTAGGCTATTTAAGTAGTACGGCTAATGACCCTACCCCTGGAAATGGCTTGTTTGATGGGAATTATGGTGCTTTAGCGCAGTTAACTGTCAAGCCAAGCGATCGCATTTCTCTTGGTTTAACTTATATCAATTCCTACAATCAGCCACTACTCACTGGTAGTAATGCGGCCACATCTGATATCGTTCTTTCCGGTGAAAATTTTTCTAGCAATTCCTACGGTGTTCAAGCATCTCTAGGTATTAGCAAGAAGTTTGTTCTTGGTGGTTGGGCTGGTTATACCAATAGTAAGGTTTTGACGACAAAGGGAGAAGTTGATACTTTTAACTATGCTGTTACCCTTGGTTTCCCTGATTTGGGTAAAAAAGGTAATTTGGCTGGTGTCATAGTTGGTATGGAACCAAAAGTCACAAGTTCTAACGTTGTTGGAGTTACGAAAGATCCAAATACCTCTTATCACATTGAGGGATTTTATCAATACAAACTCAGCGACAATATCACCCTTACTCCTGCTGTGATTTGGCTAACAGCCCCAGATCACAATGATAACAATGATAATGTGGTGATTGGTGCTTTAAGAACTACTTTCAGTTTCTAAGTTTTTCAGGTAACAAAAAAACCAGCCCTCCCACAGGCTGGTCAGCGAAAAAACGTTGTTCGAGTTGTCTTCTCAGTAGAGTCAAAACCAAATTGCGCGTTCCCAAAATTCAACGGGCAACTTTTCTTAACAAGATTGTAACAGGCAGTACAATTTTTTCATGAAAATATCTCAAAAAATATCTGTCTTTCGGTGAGTAGCTTTTCTATTCGAGGAAAGATGAGGGAACAGGGGAAGTTGGGGAAGTTGGGGAAGTTGGGGAAGTTGGGGAAGTTGGGGAAGTTGGGGAAGTTGGGGAAGTTGGGGAAGTTGGGGGGGGAGAAAGAATTTTCCCAATGACCAATGACCAATGACCAATGACCAATGACCAATGACCAATGACCAATGACTAATGACCAATAACCAATTGCGGTTTCCCCCAAATAATCGTTTCTTGTTTATAAACCACAAGTCCTGGTTTAGTGCCTTTGGGTTTGTAGACGTGCTTGAGTTGGGTGTAAACTACTGGTACTTGGTCACTTTGACGGGCGCGACTGAAATAACCTGCTAGATTGGCTGTAAATTGTAAATCAGCTTCTTCCGCCACTGTACCCGGTTCTAGACGCAGGAGGACATGACTCCCCGGAATTTCTTGGGCGTGAAACCACAAATCATAGTCTCCAGCGACACGGAATGTTAGTTGATCATTTTGGATGTTATTACGACCAATGAGGACTTCAAAGCCACTCGGACTGCGGTAACGATGAAAATTAGTGCCGGGAGTGTCGTTGCTGCTACGGCTGCGATATTCTAAGTTTTCTAGATATTTTTGCCCAATGAGTTCATCACGGATTTCTTCTAAGGCTTGTAAATCTTCTGGATTTTGGTATTTGTCTATTTGCGAAATTGCGGCTTCTACTTGTTCGAGATAGTCAATTTCTGCTTGAACTGCAAATAGTAGCGGTTCAACAGCCGCACGGGCGCGTTTGAGTTTTTGGTGCTGTTTATAAAGCTTTTGGGCATTTTGGACGGCGTTTTTATCGGGCAAAAGAGCGATCGCAATTGGCTGTTCGGTTTCAAAATCTGGTAGAATTATTTCCTGCATCCCTGGTTGCCAATGGTGCAGGTTAGCCATTAATAAGTCAGCTTTTTGACGATATTCTTCAGCTTGATCTGATTGTTGCAGGCGATCGCTAAAAGTTTTCGCTTTGGTGCGTAATTTACCCAAAATATTCAATAATTTCTGACTTAACTGATGACGCAGTTGCCCAAATAACTGTTCATTCAGTTGATCAGAATAATAACGGTAAAGTAACTCTTGGATATTCTTTGTGGGTGCAACTCCACCCCAACCCATCACCGTATATCCAGTTTCTGTCCAAGCAGGTTGGAATTTACCTAAATCTAAAGCTTGTAACCATTCTTGCCAACGTTGAAATAAATTTTGCCAATCTTGGGGAGTAAGTTCATCAGTATTCGTATCTGGGATGATATTTGCCGCCAACAGCATCGTATCTAGCAAAGCCGAACTTAACCCACTATAACTTTTGAGTAATTGGCGTTTAATTCCCCCTGGGACCAAACTTACCCGTTCTTGCCAACGTTCTAGAGATTCGCTTAAATTAGGGACTTTTCCCGTCAGTTTCGGTGGTGTTTCGTAACTTTGTCCAGTTTGAATCGGACGAACACTAGATTGTTGGTGACTAACTTGATGGGCAGCAGTGATAATTTCATTACTAGCATCAGTTAAAATCACATTACTATATTTGCCCATCACTTCCGCATAGAGGTGATACAGGGCTGTTTCTTCAGGACGACGGGCAAATTGTAAATCAATTACCCGTTCCCAAGGGGAAATCGCTTCAATTCCTACTAAGGCCAACCCACCCAATTGGTGTTTTAACTGTTGACTAAAAGTAAAAGTATCTGGGGCGCGTGGTGGTGGTTCACTAATACAAATATGGGCGGCTTGGGGATGCCAAGAAATATCTAGCCAACCCCGTTGATTTAAGGTGCGTAAGGCAATGGCAATGGTAAAGCGATCGCGCTGATATACCTGTTCTATGCGTGCAGGCAACCAATTAGCGCGGATTTCGCCACAAGCGGCGGTTAAAGCGGTAAAGTCCAGGGGTTGCAAAACAATTACCCCTTTTTCCCGACAAAATTACTTTTTTCTTGATTATTTTCTTGGTTCATTAAATAAATATTTTTCAGCTTGCTAAGTCTATATCACAAATACAATTAGTAAGATTCACTCAAATCTAGCTAATAATTCCTCACGAGACAATTGTAGAAGCAAAGGCGTGAATTCTTCTCTGGACATTGCAATTAGAGGGTTGATAATTGTTGCTAACTGTGAATCAACTGCACCAAAACGTACTTGCAATATACTTTCAATCATAGCGCGTCGTTCTCTTTCTATACCTTCTTGTTGTCCTTCTTGTCGTCCTTCTTGTCGTCCTTTTTGTCGTCCTTCTTGAAGTCCTTCTTGAAGTCCTTGTTTTTTCAGTTCTTCTAATTGTTGTTGATACATTTCCGATAATTTCATAATTAACTCCTGATCATCTTTATCAATATCTTGTTCTTGACGCTGACGAGCCGATAACACAGCAATTAGGTTATGTACTAATTGTATAATATCCGAAAGGAACGGACTATTATTGGCTAGTGCTTCTAATTCTTCTACTGCTTGTCTTTGGACTTTCCCTTTGCCTAAAACCCTCAAAAATAGTGTTTCGGGTGTACTCGGTAGTTGATGAATCGCCACAACTACGGTTTTAAATCCTTTTGGCAAGAAATAAATACCTTTTCCCCAGTTTGTTTCATCCAGAGTCCCATGAAAAATCTCTAGGATTTCTGATGATACTGTAGGTGTAAAAATCCATAATTGAGCTAATTCTGCTTCATTTATTCGCGTATTATTACGTTTTGCTTGCCGTTCTAGGTCTGCATGAATGTCAAACAATTTACCTATACAACTGCGAGTTTCACTTTTGCTGACGGCATTACGGAATGGTTCAAATATTGCATAATTTGTCACCATTTTCCCCAGTATTCCTAGTGTTTCTAGACTTTGTGTTGGTTGGGGTGAAGGAATAAATAATACGTCTATTTGTCTGACTTCTGCGGTAATATCTTTGCTGGTTTCTACTTCTCCATAAGGCGTTAATAATTCTGTTAGATATTGTTTGGCAAATTGATCATGTATAAAGCGAGTCATTTACATTAATTTAAAGACAGAAGGATTAATTTAACATTTTTTGGGTGATGGCGATAACTTAGTAAAACGCAGGGGTTTAGCAGTGCTAAACCCCTACATATCTGGGTTTTTGGTAATCTTGTAAAAGTTCAAATCTCAACCGTTAAGAGTAGAGTATCATCCAAAATCCAAAATCCAAAATCTAAAATTCACTCATCCTTGCCAGGGTGAAGGGATAGGTGTAGTGGAAATCACTTTTTCTGCCATCAGTCTCACGGCAGTTTTCCCACAACTTGGGCATTCTACCTCTAAATACTGTGAAGTTGATACGTCTACCTCAGATAATATCCCCTGTTTGCAGTGCCAACACTCACAAATTACCCTGCATACTGGTTCGTTGCAGTCAAGGATCTTGACGTGCTGAAAATTTTGGGATTCGCTGTCTGGTTTCCTGGGCTTAGGGAATTTTTTGATTTCTTGAACTTCCATCATTTCACCGTCTAACTGCAACTATGTTTAGAGCTTACTTGATCTTTCCTATCTTACAACTATGTACGAATTGTCAGTTGTTAGTTGTTAGTAGGGGCGAAGCATTTGGAAGATAAATTATCGGTCATTGCCAAAAATAGTTCTCCAAATGCTTCGCCCGTACAGTTGTTAGCATTTGGAAGATAAATTATCGGTCATTGCCAAAAATAGTTCTCCAAATGCTTCGCCCGTACAGTTGTCAGTTGTCAGTTGTCATTGGGAAAATTCTTTCTCCCCCCCAACTTCCCCAACTTCCCCAACTTCCCCAACTTCCCCAACTTCCCCAACTTCCCCTGTTCCCTATTTAATTGCTAATGCGGGTTCTTTAACAGATTGTTGCAACAGTTGGGTATATAGTTCATCTAACTGAGCAGCTACACCATGCCAGCTAAATTTATTAATAACACGCTTTTTAGCAGCTTTTCCTAATTCTTGCTGCCATGCAGGATTGCCCAGAATCCGATCAATAGCGTGGTTAAAAGCTGGGACATTTTGCGGCGGTACTAATAAACCAGTTTCTTCATTGACAACGGTAAATTGTAATCCACCGACATCACTAGCGACTACAGGTGTACCGCAGGCCATAGCCTCGATAGCTACTAATCCAAAGGGTTCATAGTGGCTAGGAACAACACAAATATCCGCAGCGGCGTAATAAGCTGGCAATATCTCCCGACTCAAACAACCGGGAAAAGAGGTACATTCATTCATCCCTAATTCGTTGACAATGCCGGTGAGGCGATCGCGTTCTTTTTCATCACTATTTCCCGGTGTGCAACCACCACCAATAATCAACTGCAATTGTTTTGATTCATAAAACTTAGATTCTCTCATTGCCCTGACTAAAGTTTCTATGCCTTTCCGGGGGTCAAATCTACCTACATATAACACCACTTTAGCTTCTGGAGCAATTCCTAAAGTAGCCCTGGCAGCTTGTCTTTCCACTGAACCAAACTGCTGAATATCTGTCCCACAGGGAATAATATCAATTTTGCCTTTTTTGGAAACAAGCGATCGCATATGTTCCAGTTCTTGGGGACTGGTGGCCACAATTCTTTCCGCTGTTTCCAATACTTGTTTTTCAACTATTAAACGTTGACTAGCCACCAAAGGAATATTTTCTATGGTGTTATATTTAATCACCCCTAAAGAATGGTAGGTATGAACCTGTTTAGTTCCTTGTCTTTTCTTTAGTTCCATCCCTACCCAGCTAGATAACCAATAATTAGTATGCACTAAATCATAATTAATCCCAGCTTCTTTTTGAAATTCTATTAACTGAAAGACGAAATCTGGCAAATATTGAAAACCCTGATCTCTTGGCACAAATTCCACCGGACCTGCGGTTAACCGAATAGTCCGACAATTAGGGTGATGTTGCACTATCCTTTCTTGATCAGCACTGACCCTCCGGCTAAACATATCTACCTGCCATCCTAGCTGTGCCAGGGCTTCACCCACTTGGCGGACATAAACATTTTGTCCTCCTGCCTCTTCTCTGCCTATTTCAATTGCTGGATCGCCATGAACTGAAATTAAAGCAATGTGTTTTTTAGTGGTAGCTTTCATAAATTTGTTGTGTTCCTGATTTTAACAATATGGGAGTGAATTTTCAACTTGCGCTTATTAAACTTAAATCTGTGTTTTTCTGGGGAACTTTGCATAATTAATATTTATTATATTTTAACTATTACCAAAATATTGGTTAATTTTCCCCACTTTCTATATTTATGTTTAATACCTTCGATAGATATTTTTCTCTATCTTTTTATAGCGACAAACGAATATTATCTATCATGATATATGAGTTAATTCATGATAAAACCTATCTGAAGTAGCAAAGCCACATCCTAAGTTAGATATTTACAATTCATTATTTACAAGGTTCAAGCAATCAAAATTATTTCCATGAAAGTAAATACATCAAAATTAAATTGCCGAAAATATCACCTTAATTAGCATCATTTTCAAAAGCACTGATTTAATCAAGACAAGTGTATTGGCTTATACTATTCCTACATTGTCAGAATTTTTGTTAATTTAGATACAGTTTTCCTAAAAAATCACAAATTTTGTGTAAGTAGGTAAACACAATAAAACCAATCTGTGTAAAGAAAAGTAAAATCGCCCAAACCCTCTTCACTCTTGCCTCTTGCCTCTTGCCTCTTGCCTAGTGCCATAACGACAATTTTTAATGCTAACCTACTTAATTGCACCGTCAAACCTCAAAAATTGCCAAAACAAACAGTGCAGATAACCTGATGTGGCTACCTGCACTGCTTGTTGATTGGATTTGAAAGAAATTTCTAACCGCTGAAACTGATATCGAAGCAGCTTCAAGAATTACTCTCAAAGCACATTGATTGAATAGACAATCTAGTTGGTAGTTTGTGCTTCCAACATCTGTCTGAGCTTTTCTAAATCCGCTGCCCAACGGGGATCTGGACGAAAAGCTTCGTTATCAACGTTACCAACAGTCTCACGCGCACCACCACCACCACCACGGCGAGGTTTTTTAGTTCTCTCCCGACGGTTGCCTTCTTTGTTGCTGCTAGGAGCGGGGGAACTACTACCTTGGATGACTGGTTTAGGGACCTGTTGTTGTGGTTGTTCGTCTCCTTCCTCACCTTTAGTCCGTGGTAAAGCTTTTTCTAGCTTAATGGGTGTATCTTTGAACATTTGACCATTATATTTTTCAATAATTTGATCGGCTTGTTCGTCATTGTTCACCGTTAAAAACCCAAAACCACGGCATTTGCCTGTTTTACGGTCTTTAATTAGTTTAGTGGTGACAGCATCGCCTTCTTCTGCAAATACAGCTTGCAAATCTTGACGATCAATTTCTTCCTTGGGCAAATTTCCTATATATAGGCGAATGGACATGGAACATACCTCCAAATTGGGATTAAACAGGGCAAGATAAAAACAATCAATTGGCTTTGGTTTTTGAATAGATACTATGGACTAAAAACTGCCACAAACCAATTTCTGTAATCCGATAGTGTAGCGTGGCGTAAGTCATGCTATCAACTTATAGAATACAGTTTTTTATTGGGATCAAGCTTATTTGCCACGAAAGCACTTATGCACTCGTGGGCTAATATCACTTTAATTTTCGGAATTGTTAATTTAATAGCCAACTATCCACCACAGTAAATTCATTCTTCTTAATTCTTGCCCGCAGAACAAAATACCATTGCTTAACATTATCATGGTATTTCCTACGTAGCTAGTTCCGCAGAAACTTTTCCGCCAATAGCCAATAGTATGAGCTTATCGTAACATAAAACACATTTTTAAAGCAAGAGGCAAAACAGGCAGGGAGCAGGGGGAATATTTCTTCCCACTGACAACTGTACGGGCGAAGCATTTAGAGAACTATTTTTGGCAATGACTGATAATTTATCTTCCAAATGCTTCGCCCCTACTGACAACTGTACGGGCGAAGCATTTGGAGAACTATTTTTGGCAATGACTGATAATTTATCTTCCAAATGCTTCGCCCCTACTGACAACTGTACGGGCGAAGCATTTGGAGAACTATTTTTGGCAATGACCGATAATTTATCTTCCAAATGCTTCGCCCCTACTGACAACTGTACGGGCGAAGCATTTGGAGAACTATTTTTGGCAATGACTGATAATTTATCTTCCAAATGCTTCGCCCCTACTGACAACTGTACGGGCGAAGCATTTGGAGAACTATTTTTGGCAATGACCGATAATTTATCTTCCAAATGCTTCGCCCCTACTGACAACTGTACGGGCGAAGCATTTGGAGAACTATTTTTGGCAATGACCGATAATTTATCTTCCAAATGCTTCGCCCCTACTGACAACTGTACGGGCGAAGCATTTGGAGAACTATTTTTGGCAATGACCGATAATTTATCTTCCAAATGCTTCGCCCCTACTGACAACTGTACGGGCGAAGCATTTGGAGAACTATTTTTGGCAATGACTGATAATTTATCTTCCAAATGCTTCGCCCCTACTGACAACTGACTAATATCTAAGAACCTGTGAGCATAATATAAGCACCCCAGGCTTGGGCAACAACTGCGATGACAGTGGAGCAGATAGGATGAGGGCTATTAATTTTTTTGCCACCTTTAGTTTCTAAAGTTTGGATATCAATCCAAGGAGTTGCCCCCCGTCGTAACCAACCTGTAACAGTGATTTGTCTGCCAATCAAGTCTTGAGGATTGAATGACTTTCCTAACCAGGGAATATGATGTAATTTAATTAAACCTTGGCTAGATTGCAGGATTAGGTCTTGTGCTAAACAATTGCCAATACCAGGGCGGCCTAATAGCTTACCAGTAAACCGAACTCTAATGCTATCAATTGGTAAAATAGCGGGATTTGCTAAGAGGTTGGTAAAGTTTTCATCTTTTTGAACATTGACAGGTGTAATATCGGGAAATAAAGCATTTATCCGCATAACTGTGCCAATGCTAAAGCCAATCAACATACAACCGCCGACAAAAGACCAATTATCATAGATCCACTTGAGGTTTAACAAGTGTAAGGTGTATGCTGTTTGCCAAATTAACCAAGTTAGACAGGCAAATACAACACCGAGGGGGATTCCCAACCAAGGGGCAATTTGTAAATAGAAGGATTGGGGCCTGATGAGAATGGGTTGTGATGGCTTTGTTTGATATAATTCGGTGTCTAAATGCCAATGACGGGCTATTTGACAAAGGCGTTCGATGCGATCGCCTATTGTTGGATGACAACTATTAATTGTAAACCATTGCCGATAGGGATGAAAATTTTCCCACTTTAAAAATGATTCAAAAGGTAGATGACCGGCGGTGCTACCTAAAATTATGCTGTGTTGGTATGCAACTGGCGAGAGGAGATTCAGGCTTTCTAACTGCCAACAGGTTTGTTCTTTGAGGCTGATATCATGGGCTACACCAATGGATATTTTCAGTAAAGCGCGAATTAGTCCATTAGGATTACCGGTGATTTCTGCGGCCAGGCGATCGCTATGGTAAAGCCGCAATTGGCAATTAAGTAAGGCTGTACCCGTGAACAGACACCAAATTGCATAGTTGATGGCTGCTAAAACTGTACCTGGCCAACGCCAAATTTTACTGTCATGTTGATTTCCCCAAACTGACACTTGCTGATATATTCCATAAAATGGCATGGCCACGAGTAAAACTAGGGACATGACCGCAAAATCCCAACGCCCAATTTGTCCTAAAGATAAAGCATAGATGGCAGCTATTTCGTCATCTGCCAGTTGTTCTAATAAACCTTGACTAACAGTTATTCTCGCTGTGCGGGGGAGGTTGCCATAACTGATAATCATCGGGGCGGAAATTGGTAAGATTCTCAGTTGAGGGGTTGACCCGTGCCGCTGTTGGCAAGCGCGTTGTAATACTCTGGGTGTTTCCCGGCTGTAGGAGTTTAATTTCTCTTTGGTTAACTCTTCTTGACCGGAAAATCTTGTTAGTACCCAGTCGAGCAACCAAGGAGACGATGCCATGAAGATGATCAACAATCCCAACATCAAGGAACTAGGATCGCTATATAAAATCTGGATGGGTTCTAAGTAGGGCAGTTGATAGAGAATTTGATTGATTAAACCCAATACTAATTTAAGCACTTCTCGACAAGTCCAGAACAATGCCATGAATGTTCCCAGAGCAAGTAGTCGAGAGGGAATGATGTTAGGCTTGCCTAGGGGTTGCCACACTTTAGCGCGTCTAGCATTGCGCCAATAAACGCTAATCGGTTTGATAGTGTTGTTACCATCATTACCAGTATAAGCTGTTTGTAGCTGTGGTTGGGCAGGATTTAAACTAGAAACAAGTCCATTACTGGTTTTATGGGATTTTTTCTTCTGGTTTTTGCGTTTATGCAGGTGTTCAAGAGCAAGTGTTGCCCACTCTTGAACTTGGGGATTACTATTAGCAATCAGATTTTGACACAGAGCGATCGCCTTAGAGACTTCACCCGTGCGGGCATAGGACATCACTAACCCAACTTGCGCCTGTAAACAAATCCTTTCTTGACTTTGATCTTTGGCTAGTGGTTGAAGGTTAGCGATCGCTGTGTAGTAATTCCCCTGCTTGAGAGCAGCTAAACCAGCCTCTAAACATGATTCAGCGTGGGAAGGCATACAAACTTTGGTACTCCAATCTGTTCTAGGTGACAAATAGCACGCTTATTGAGATACCCTGATCATTGGTGATTGGTGATTGGTCATTGGGTAACTTTGGGTAACTTCTTTCTTCCTCCTGACCACTGACCACTGACCACTGTACGGGCGAAGCATTTGGAGAACTATTTTTGGCAATGACCGATAATTTATCTTCCAAATGCTTCGCCCCTACGGACAACGGACAACGGACAACTGACCACTGACCACTGACCACTGTACGGGCGAAGCATTTGGAGAACTATTTTTGGCAATGACCGATAATTTATCTTCCAAATGCTTCGCCCCTACTGACAACGGACAACGGACAACGGACAACTGACCACTGACCACTGACCACTGCGTCTAACTTTCTGCTGATTGTTGATGGGAAAAGACGGGAGCGATGGCACTTAATTTCAACTCTGGATGATCACCCTCCAACTGTTGACAATTCCATTCATTGCGGAATAACAATACTGGTCGTCCCATGCTATCTTTAACAGTAGTGGTATTGAATAAACGTCCCACCTGCTTTAAAGCTTCCCAACCACCTTCAACCCAACGGGCGACACTATAAGGTAATAAATCGAGAATAGTTTCCACACCATACTCATTTTCTAAGCGGAACTGGACTACTTCAAACTGCAATTGACCAACCGCTGCTAAAATTGGCTCCCGCTTGGCTTCATCGGTGGAGTACATAATTTGGACAGCACCTTCTTCTCGCAATTCGGAAACGCCTTT
Source organism: Anabaena sp. 90 (assembly GCF_000312705.1). Classification (NCBI taxonomy): domain Bacteria; kingdom Bacillati; phylum Cyanobacteriota; class Cyanophyceae; order Nostocales; family Nostocaceae; genus Anabaena; species Anabaena sp. 90. The sequence goes on along the minus strand of NC_019427.1, from coordinate 764,904 downwards.
TTGAAACTGCTTAAATTTCGATGGGTTGGGGTTTCTCAACGTGGCAAAAAGTTCAGGTGAGAAATAAGGAATTCCCTCATATTCTAATTTTTGTCCTGTGTAAATTGTATCACCAATTGCGAAAACACCTGGATTATTTAAACCAATCACGTCCCCTGGATAAGCGACATCAATAGATTCTCTTTCCTGGGCAAATAGTTTTTGCGGACGTGATAGACGGACAATTTTGCCCGTTCGAGCGTGATTTACTGTCATATCTTTTTCAAACTTGCCTGTGCAAACCCGGACGAAAGCCACCCTATCTCGATGTTTTGGGTCCATGTTGGCTTGCAGTTTGAAAATAAATCCGGTAAATTCTGGATAGGTAGGAGGAATATCGCCGACAGTGCTGCTATGTGTACCTGGTTTGAGGGCAAAGTCCAGGAAGTTCTTGAGGAATAATTCCACCCCAAAGTTAGTCATGGCACTACCAAAAAATACTGGGGTCATTTTGCCGGCGTGTACTAAGTCTAAATCTAGTTCTGGACAAACTCCTTCTAAGAGTTCTAACTCGTCTTTAAGTTGGTGGTATAGTTCTTTTTCTAGTAATTCTTCAAGTCGCTGATCACCTATATTGAGGATAGTTTCCTTTGCTTCTTTACTACCATGAGAACTGCGCTCAAATAAATGAATTTGCTGCTGTTGGCGGTCAAATACGCCTTTAAAGCGATCGCCCATGCCAATAGGCCAATTCACTGCATAAGTCTGTAATCCCAATTCTTTCTCAATTTCATCTAACAAATCTATGGGTTCTCTGCCCGGACGGTCGAGTTTATTCACAAAGGTAAAAATTGGGATACCCCGCATTTTACAGACTTCAAAGAGTTTCCGAGTTTGGGGTTCTAAACCTTTAGCCGCGTCTATTAGCATCACCGCATTATCGGCTGCTGCCAAAGTCCGATAGGTGTCCTCACTAAAATCTTGGTGTCCAGGAGTGTCGAGTAAATTAATTTGACAGTGACGATAGGCAAATTGTAATACCGTAGAAGTTACGGAAATTCCCCGTTGTTGTTCCATTGCCATCCAGTCAGAAGTGACTTTGCGCTGGTCTCTGCGGGCTTTTACTGCTCCAGCTTCGTGAATAGCACCCCCGTATAATAATAGTTTTTCTGTCAGTGTGGTTTTACCAGCATCAGGGTGAGAAATAATCGCAAAGTTGCGACGCTGTTCCACCGCTTGACCTAATTCTGCTTGCAGTTCAATGGACATATCTGTAATTTCTTTGTAACTTCACTAAATGTAATCTTTTTCAGGACGGGGGAACAAATTTATAAATTCTCTAGCAGCTTTCAGTAAAACCCTTTGAATATAACGCTCTGGGATTAAAATTAGGATCTGATTCAAGTGCATACTGCTATATTAATTCTTACCGTTAATTCAATCTTAATCTGGTTTATGTCAGACGACGCTATCAGAAATTTATGGGTGAGATAGTTGACAAATGCCGGACTTTCCTCTATTATAAGAGTATAGTGGAAATCTGTGCGCCCATATATATAGGGGTTGAATTTTTCCGAAAGTATTAATTTCTAAATTCACCGAACATCGGCAAAAACCTTGTGAATATGAACTGCTCCATGATAGAAATGTTGATAAATAACCATTTCATGCAGCAGTGATCTAAAATAGAGTTTCACAAACAATGTCTTGAGATTTTTAACAAATCTACAACTGCAAATTTTGTGTAACCAAAAGAACAAATTTATTCTAGCTATTGCAATTCCATGAAAGCAGAAGTGATTGAATTAATAACAACGGTTTTCCATGTTTTACAAGTTAATCTGCGGTGGATGACTTGGAATTTATTTTTGGCTTTTATTCCTTTAGCTTTGAGTGTTTGGCTATTTCGCCGTCAGCGCAGTGGTTCATGGGTTTGGTGGCTAGGATTTTTGAGTTTCTATGCTTTTTTACCAAATGCGCCTTATTTATTAACTGATGTCATTCATTTGATAGATGATATCCGGCGAGTTCAGTCAATATGGATGATTACATTAGTCTTAATTCCTGTGTATTTTGTCGTCATTTTTGGCGGATTTGAAGCTTATGTTATATCTTTAATAAATTTGGGTTACTATTTACATCGAACGGGTAAAAGTCAATGGATTTTTCCTGTTGAGTTAATCACTCACGCTCTTTCTGCTGTGGGTATTTATTGGGGACGATTTTTGAGATTTAACAGTTGGGATTTTATTACTCAACCAGATGCCATAATCACAAAAGGTGTAGAAGAAATTCTTGGTAAACAACCCTTGATAATTATTACTCTCACTTTTATAATCCTTTGGGGTTTGTATTGGTTTATGAAACGAATTACTTTGGGTTTTCTGAATAAGGGTGTTAATTCACAAATAAAATAAATGATCATCATATTCACAATATTAACTAATGACATTAAATTAAAATCAAATATCCCCGACTTTTCAAAGAAGTCGGGGATCTATTTTTTGAATATTTAAGATTAATCGTATAATTTAGGATTTAGAATAGGAAAGCAAATATAAACAGCTATAAAAAGTGAAATTGGTTAAACAGCGATTAGATACATTATTAGTAGATTTGGGATTATGTCCCTCCCGTCAGCAAGCACAACGGCTAATTCAAGCTGGAGAAGTGACTGTAAATCAACATAAGGTTGATAAAGTCGGGACTGAAGTTGATATTACCGCAGAAATTCAAGTTAAAGAACGTCCTCCTTTTGTTTCTCGTGGTGGTGAAAAACTGGCTAAGGCTTTAAAATTTTTTGAGATTTCTGTAACTGACAGGATTTGTTTAGACGGGGGAATTTCTACTGGTGGCTTTACTGATTGTTTATTACAAGCCGGTGCAAAACAAGTTTATGGTGTAGATGTTGGTTATGGACAAGTTGACTGGAAAATCAGAAATGATCAACGGGTAATTTTAAAAGAACGGACGAATTTACGTCAACTACAACCAGAGGAATTGTATGCTGAAAATGCCATATTTCCTAATTTGATAGTTGTGGATGTTTCCTTTATTTCTTTAACCAAAATTTTGCCGGCGGTATGGCAATTAACACAAGCTCCCAGAGAGGCTGTATTGCTGGTAAAACCACAATTTGAGGTTGGCAAGTCTCGGATAGGTAAAAAAGGCGTTGTCCGCGATTCTGATGACCAAGGAGATGCAATTTTTAATGTGATGAAAGGGGCGTTAGAATTAGGATGGAAATATAAAGGTTTAACTTGGTCGCCAATCACAGGACCTGCGGGAAATATTGAATATCTTTTATGGTTGGGAATGGACAGCGAAATTATCCCTCCAACTTTAGCAGCAATTCAAGAAATTACTAAACAAGTCATGCAGGAGTTTGGGAAAAAATGATGATTAATCAAGGTTATACTCAACACGGCTTAATAATTTGATTTTGTGGGTAGGGGTTTAGCAGTGCTAAACCCCTACAAATCTAGGTTTTTCGTAATTTTGTAAAAGTCCATGTCTCAACCGTGTTTAGTATAAAAGTGATTTTTTAGCAGCTTGACAGATAAATGTGTTTGATGGTATAAACAGTAAGGATTCGTTATACCAGATTTTGTTTATGCTTGATAAGGTTGTTGACGCATTAATTGGGGAAACAGTACATGAAGTCTTAGATAAATTAAAGTATAGCGAAATACGATTACGATTGTTAAATAAATTTGGTTTAAAATCAGATACACCACCAAATGATTTTGAGGGAGTTTATGTTTATACTTTAATTGAGTATGGTGTAGGTAAACAAAAAGTTATTTTACAGTTATTTAAAGAAAAAGAAATTAAAAAAGAATTTCAGCAAGCATTTAGTCAAAATAGAAGTTTTAATATTCAAACATTAGATAATTTTATTCAAAGTTCTGATATTGGCAATAAAATCAAAGATCAAAATATTGATTATCGCCGAGAATTGACTGAATTTGCCCGGTTATTTGTGGAAATTGCCAAACGAGCTAGAACAGCAACGGAAATTTTACAAGACCATAAATTAGAGAGTTTACAAAATAGTTTAAATCCTTTACCAGAAATTCAAAAACAAATTACCCAATTAGCACAAAGTCAACAGCAATTATTATCACCTGGGGAAATTCCCAGAGAAACAGAATTAGCTAAACAATTAAAAAAATGGTTTGAAACACTGGGTTATAAATTTGAAAATTACGAAGTCTTAGAAAAAGAATATTTTGAATGGATTATTAATATTCCCCATCCACTAGGAGGATATTACCGCATTTTAATTCACGGAGTAGAAGCAGAAGCAGGAATTAATGATATTAATGCAGTTAAAACAATCGTAGAAACTCAAAAAGTTGATCAAGGTTGGATTGTTGCACCGCGTCGAGTTAGTAAAGCAGCTAGAGAGACAGTTGAAAAATCAGAAAAAAAACAGATTTTTTGTTATACCTTTGATGAATTAATCGAAAAAAAAGCTGATTTTAATGGTTATTTTAATTGGTTAGAAACAGAAGTTAAAAGCCGAGGAATTGATAAATATTATGTTCCCTTGGCTTGTACTAAAGAAGAAATTGATTTAGTAACTAAACGTCATATTGGCGTTAGTCATTATGGTAAAGAAGACGATTGGATTGAGGGTTATATTAATCAATGGTTAGATGACCCAGTTAAAGAACATTTATCGGTTTTAGGGGAATTTGGTACAGGTAAAACTTGGTTTGCTTTCCATTATGCTTGGTTGGCTTTGAAAAAATATTTAGAAGCAAAAGAGAAAGGTACTCAAAGACCGCGTATTCCTTTAGTGATTCCTTTAAGAGATTATGCTAAGGCGGTGAGTGTTGAATCTCTATTTTCTGAGTTCTTTTTTCGTAAACATCAAATTGGTTTACCTGGATATTCTGCCTTTGAACAACTTAACGGCATGGGGAAATTATTATTAATTTTTGATGGCTTTGACGAAATGGCCGCACGGGTAGACCGTCAAGCAATGATTAATAATTTCTGGGAATTAGCAAAAGTTGTGGGAACAGAAGGAACAAAAGCAATTTTAACCTGTCGGACTGAACATTTCCCCGAAGCATTAGAAGGACGCAGCCTGTTAAATGCAGAATTACAAGCATCTACTTCTAATCTCACAGGAGAACCACCCCAATTTGAAGTTTTAGAATTAGAAAAATTTGATGATCAACAGATCAAACAGGTACTTAATTTTAAAGCCACACCAGAAACCGTTGATAGTATCATTAATAATGAACAATTATTAGATTTGGCACGTCGTCCGGTAATGATTGATTTGATTATGGAAGCATTACCGGATATTGAAGCTGGTAAACCTGTGGATATTTCCCGTGTTTATCTCTATGCAGTGCGTCAGAAAATGGCACGGGATATTAAAGCTGACCGCACTTTTACCTCAATGGCAGATAAATTATATTTCTTGTGTGAATTATCCTGGGAAATGCTGTCGAATGACAAAATGAGTTTAAATTATAAAGAATTTCCTGATTTAATTCGTAGTTATTTTGGTGAAACGGTACAGGAACAAAAAGATTTAGATCATTGGCATTATGATATGATGGGGCAAACCATGTTAATTAGAAATGCTGATGGTGATTATTATCCTGCCCATCGTTCATTATTAGAATTTTTTGTGTCCTATAAATTGGGACGAGAATTAGGCATTTTAGCAGCAGATTTTCAGGAAGTTGTGGAGGTTCTTCCCTACGACCAAGGAAAAATAGATTTAAGTCAAACTTTTGGGAAAACTCTCTTAGCCAAAGCCGTCTTAGATTTAATGTTTCCCATGTTGTCAACAACAGCAAATCAACGTTTATTAGCAGAGGTCAAAGCCACCAAAGGTAAAACTGAAACAATTGCAGGTTACTGTGGTAGTAATGCGGTACAGTTGTTATTAAAAGGGAGTCGGTTTGCTTTAGAAAAACAGGATTTGAGTGAGACAGTTATACCTGGTGTAAATTTTGGTTTGGCTAGTTTGTATAATGTCAACCTGACGGGAGCAAATTTAACAGATGCTTTTTTTGCTAAGGCATTAGGATCAGTTTATTCTGTTGCTTTTAGTCCAGATGGGAAATACCTTGCTACAGGAGATAGTGATGATAGAGTTCAAATTTGGAATGCTTTAACAGGACGGGAATTATTGACATTGGTAGGTCATAGCAGTGGGGTTTACTCAGTAGCCTGGAGTGGAGATGGTCTTACCTTGGCTAGTGGTAGTCGTGATAATACGGTAAAACTGTGGGATATGCAGACTGGGGACTGTGTGCGAACCCTAGAGGGTCATAGCAATTGGGTTAACTCAGTAGCCTGGAGTCGAGATGGTCAGACCTTGGCTAGTGGTAGTGGTGATAATACGGTGAAACTGTGGGATATGCAGACTGGGGACTGTGTGCGAACCCTAGAGGGTCATAGCAATTGGGTTTTGTCAGTAGCCTGGAGTCGAGATGGTCAGACCTTGGCTAGTGGTAGTCTTGATAATACGGTAAAACTGTGGGATGTCCAGTCTGGGGACTGTGTGCGAACCCTAGAGGGTCATAGCAATTGGGTTAACTCAGTAGCCTGGAGTCGAGATGGTCTGATCTTGGCTAGTGGTAGTAATAATAATACGGTGAAACTGTGGGATGTCCAGTCTGGGGACTGTGTGCGGACTTTACAGGGTCATAGCCATTTGGTTTTGTCATTAGCCTGGAGTGGAGATGGTCTGACCTTGGCTAGTGGTAGTAAAGATAAAACGGTAAAACTGTGGGATGTCCAGTCTGGGGACTGTGTGCGAACCCTAGAGGGTCATAGCCATTGGGTTATGTCATTAGCCTGGAGTGGAGATGGTCAGACATTGGCTAGTGGTAGTAATGATAAAACGGTAAAACTGTGGGATGTCCAGTCTGGGGACTGTGTGCGGACTTTACAGGGTCATAGCCATTTGGTTTTGTCATTAGCCTGGAGTGGAGATGGTCAGACCTTGGCTAGTGGTAGTTTGGATGATAATACGATGAAACTGTGGAATGTGCAGACTGGGGACTGTGTGCGAACCCTAGAGGGTCATAGCCATTTTGTTAGGTCAGTAGCCTGGAGTGGAGATGGTCTGACCTTGGCTAGTGGTAGTGATGATAAAACCGTGAAACTGTGGAATGTGCATACTGGGGACTGTGTGCGAACCCTAGAAGGTCATAGCGATTGGGTTAACTCAGTAGCCTGGAGTGGAGATGGTCTGACCTTGGCTAGTGGTAGTAAAGATAAAACCGTGAAACTGTGGAATGTGCATACTGGGGACTGTGTGCGAACCCTAGAAGGTCATAGCGATTGGGTTAACTCAGTAGCCTGGAGTGGAGATGGTCTGACCTTGGCTAGTGGTAGTAAAGATAAAACGGTAAAACTGTGGGATATGCAGACTGGGGACTGTGGGCGAACCCTAGAGGGTCATAGCGATTGGGTTCGCTCAGTAGCCTGGAGTGGAGATGGTCTGACCTTGGCTAGTGGTAGTAATAATAATACGGTGAAACTGTGGGATGTCCAGTCTGGGGACTGTGGGCGAACCCTAGAGGGTCATAGCGATTGGGTTAACTCAGTAGCCTGGAGTGGAGATGGTCTGACCTTGGCTAGTGGTAGTAATGATAATACGGTGAAACTGTGGAATGTCCAGTCTGGGGACTGTGTGCGAACCCTAGAGGGTCATAGCCATTTTGTTAGGTCAGTAGCCTGGAGTGGAGATGGTCTGACCTTGGCTAGTGGTAGTTATGATGAAACGGTGAAACTGTGGAATGTGCAGACTGGGGACTGTATCGCTACCTTTGACCATAGGTTATATGCAGGGTTGAAGATTCAGGGGGTGAAGGGGTTAAGCCGGGCGGAAATATTAACTTTGAAGGCGTTGGGGGCTGTGGAGTAGGGGGTTTTATATTTTTTGATCATAAATTGGGTAGGGGTAAAGCACAATGCTAAACCCTGATCTAAATTAAAGATAATTAAAGATCGTAAATCAAACATTCCAACGCATCTGGATACATTTCGCAGTAGTCTTCTAGGGCTGTTTTGCGGTGTTTTGCTTGTTTTTGATGGGCTTTTTCTGCTTGCAATTCTTCGACAATATCCCATGCTACTGCACAATTGGCGGAATTATTGCCATTTTCTGTACAGGTTGTCCGCGCTTCTGTAATCGCTTCAAGAATTGCTTCTTCAATGGGTTTTTTACCATTGATAACTTCGTTTAGGGAGACCATGATCATGTTACCTTTTTTGAGGGAGATAAAGGTTAATTAGGAATTTCAAGGATTGCTAATGAAGAGAATTACTCATAGTTGGTAAACTCTTTTTCAGAGTAACAATTCAAATAATTATTTTTAGTTAATTTATATACTTTTTGATTCTATGATGGGATAACCATGACATGATACGTCAGGAGTCAGAAGTTAGGAGTTAGAAAGAAGGAAGGGTTTAGCAATGCTTTACCCCTACAATCTTGTGTAATTTCAAAATTCACCAAAAGTACTGCCTAATTCTTGCTGTAAGCGATACAAAATAGTATTTTTATCAACTTGTGACAAAATTTCCTGAATGACGGTGTTAGCACCCAATTGTCCCCAAGTACAGCCTTTTTCTAGATATAACTGGGCGGCTTTACCGACTGTATAAGCACCATAACCGGCAATTCCACCTTGGGCTAATGCACTCCCGAAAAAAGTAGTAATATTAAAGGGATTATCACCACTAGCTATGGCTGCGGCACTTTTACCTAAACCTAATATAAAACTACTGCCAATTTCACTTAATAATAAACCACCAGAACTAAATAAAATTGTTTTTAATAATTCACTAGCTTCATAGCTAGTCATGGGTAAACCATACAATTTAGCTAATGCCCGAATTAAGGCTAAATCGGTAATTAAACCACCTATTATATCTAAGAAAGCAATGGGATTTAAGCCAATGGCTAGGGCTTTATATTGGCTAAACCTCCAAATTATATCTTCTGCTTCTTTTTCGCGGATATGAACGGTTTTTTGGGCGATATTTTCTTCGGATTCTCTAGCTTGAATTAGTGCATTTAAAGCTAAAAGAGATCGTCCTTCTCGATTTAATATATTTAAGATTGTTTGCTTTAATTCATCTACTTGCGGTGGCGGTGTTTCCCATTCAGAAGTAACGCTTCCATCTGCATATTCTACTCTCACTTCCATTGGTGCAGGTTCAGCCGATATCATCACAATTTCATCAGGTAATAATGGCTGATTTTGGATATTTCCTGCCCCTAATTGTTGCAGATTTTTATAAATTGCATTTTTATCTGTATCGGGATATAAATCAATTTTATTAAATACCAAAATTAAAGGTTTTTGTGCTTGACGTAATTCTAATAATCCTTGATATTCAGTTCTCGTAATATCCCCAGAAACCACAAACAAGATTAAATCAGCTTGACGCGCTACGTCTCGTGCCATTTGCGCCCGTGAATCGCCTTCAATTTCATCTAAACCGGGAGTATCAATTAATTCGACTAATACCTTATCTCCTGGTTTCCAAGGTACAGAACGCGGCCATTGAGTGACACCATTTAGGGGTCCGGTTTGCAGAATTTTTTCTCCCAATAAAGAATTTAATACTGCTGATTTTCCCCGACTGACTAAACCAAAAGCGGCAATTCTGATAACATTGGCATCTAATTTATTGAGTGTGGCATTTAAGGTTTCTATTTCTGGTTTTAGCAAACTTGCTAACTCTGGATTTGCTGCCATTTGTCCCGATTTACGGAGATATCCATACCAAGATAATGCTTGTCTGAGACTAGCACGGGCGCGATTTAAATGAGTTTCTTGTAGGTTACGATTCATAGGATTTTTGATTGTGGATTTTCAGATCCCCGACTTCTTAAAGAAGTCGGGGATCTAATTAATGCCGATAATTTGCGGTTCGGGTATTGGTTGTCCGTCTTCTAAATAAGATGAAATCAGCATTTCTAAAACTTCTTGGGCATTTTTCAAAGCCTCTTCATAAGTGTCTCCATGAGTACAAGGTTGCATAATATCTGTAAAATCTGGTAATGAGACTACATAACATTTATCTTCATTTGACCATTGAATAACAATTGTATATTTCAGTTCTCTAATTTTTTTGGGCATATCTAATATAATATCATTGTCCTAAATATGCTTCTAAAACTTTGGTATTATTTTGGATTTCTGTAGGGCTACCAACGGCTAGATTTTGTCCTTCAGCTAATACCCAAACTCGATCACATAAGGACATAATTACGTCCATGTTATGTTCAATAATCAAAAATGTCATACCGTCGTGACGATTCCACGCTAGAATGCGATCGCATATGTCATCAATTAATCTGGGATTTACGCCAGCAGCAGGTTCATCTAGCAATATTAACTTAGGATTAGTCATCAATGCCCGACCGATTTCTAAAAGTTTCCGCTGTCCCCCAGATAAACCACCGGCATAATCAGCGGCTTTTTTTTCTAAACCTACTGACTCTAATAAAAACATTGCCCGTTCTTTTAGTTGCTTTTCTTCCTTAGCAACAATGTGGGGTTGAAATTGTACTTGCCAAAAGTTCTCCCCGGTTTGTTTTTGCGCTCCCAAAAGCATATTTTCTAATACTGATAACTTCGATAAAACCCGGGCAACTTGAAAGGTTCTCACTAATCCCTGTTGGGCAATTTGGTATGGTTGTAATTGATGAATGGGTTCACCATCAAAAATCACTCTACCCTTATCGGGACGAATAAAATTAGAGAGTAAATTAAATAAAGTGGTTTTACCAGCCCCATTTGGACCAATTAACCCAGTAATGCTACCTTTGATTACTTCAATATTAGCTTCCTGAACTGCTTTAATGCCGCCAAAATTTTTAGAAAGTCCAGTTGCAGCTAAAAGAGGTAGTTGGGGTGATGCGATATTATTTACCATTATAATTTTCTTCTCAACTTCATTTTTAGGTTTTTTGTTGGTTTTTAATTATTGTTATGAAATAAAAATTGTCGGAGTTCATCAAATTTTATCCCTGGAAAACCTCAGCCACAGTTAACTTTAAATCACTAAATAGAGGCGAACAAATCATATCATCTCCCCTATAAACCTGCTCCTCATAAAAACCCTCCACCCATTCTAAAACCGTCACTTTTTGCCCAATTGGATCAACAATCCAATACTCAGTAATTCCCCGCGCTGCATACTCAGAACGCTTATAACGATAATCACGATTTTCCTGATTTGGACTCACTACCTCAACCACCAACAGAGGCGGCGGCATATCCATTAAAATCAGCGAGCGTGTAGCCCCCTGCATCACCTGAGCTAATTCTTCAGAAAACACCACCAAATCAGGAACACGCACCCCCACTTGGCGACTATTCACAGCAATTTCTGTTTTCATACTCAAGCGGTAATAGGGAATACCCAATTTAGAAAAATAGATTAATAAAAATGTAGCTATTCGCCGATTTAGCTCACTTTCTAAAGGCATAGGAATTAATTCTCCATTATCTAATTCATATAAATTATCCGTCCCATCGTCAAACTGAAGAAATTCTTCCAAAGTCATCTTGTTAGCAGTTGCAACTATCATGGCTATTCCTCCCATAAACGGCTTGTATCAACTATTTTAACATCACAAATGCCCAATTATTTACCAAGAGTCAGTTCCTCCTTTTTCCCTAAAATCCCTTGAGGTCGCCAAATCATCAATACCATTAAAAGTAACCCAATAAACATGATCCGAAACGCACCAATCCGTTCTACATCTAGGGGAACAATTTTGGGTAAAAATTCTCTAGTGAGGGCATCATAGGTAAAGAAAATGACTGCACCTAAAATAGTTCCCAGATTGTTGCCAGAACCACCTAAAATTACCATAATCCAGGCATCAAAGGTAAGTTGGGGTTGGAAGTTATCGGGGTAAATTGCGCCTAGTTGCCAAGCAAAAAATGCTCCAGCAATGCCCGCAATTGCCCCACCTAACATTAATGATTGTAGTTTATAGGAGAAAACGTTTTTGCCTAAGGCTTTGGGAATTTCTTCATCTTCACGAATAGATTTTAGCACTCTTCCCCAAGGCGATCGCACTAAAATTTCTAACCGCCAAAAGACAAAAGCTAAAATTAACAATATGAACAACATTAACCCGGCTTTGGGATTATAATTATAGAGTCCAATCACACCAGAAATATAAATTGCAACAGCTAATAACCCTAAAGCAATTCCGACTATTAACCGAGAGGTAAATTCTTGTTTAAGACTACTATTTCTAACTATACTATTACTTGCAGAAATTTGAGCAGTCCGTACCCAACGCCATAGGGAAAATAATGTAATTCCTGCTAATAAAGTTAATACTCCAATCATTACCAAACGGAAAAATAAATTGGGAGTTGTTGATAAAGGGATAACATAACTTTGCACACCGAAAGATCCCGATATCCACGTATTACCTACAGGTAAATCCTGATTATTGACTATTAATCGAATTAATTCACCTGTACCAATGGTGACAATTGAAAGATAATCTTCGCGTAACCGCAAAGTTGCAAAGCCAATTACTAAACCTAGCATTGCGGCAACAATTGCCCCAATTCCCGCCGATAGCAGTAATGGTACGCCCTTGAGACTTAATAAAACCGTCGTATACGCACCCAAAGTCATAAAAGCAATATGACCAAAGTTAATTAAACCGGTAAAACCCCATTGGAGATTGAGTCCTAGTCCGAACAGGGCGAAGGTGGCGGTAGAAATAGCGAGAAAAATCAGGTATTCGATCATAAGCTGTCACGCATTTAAATTACTGGTTGGGAACAGGGAACAGAGAAGAGTTTGATGGCTTATTTTCTAACTTCACTAAATCAAATTTAGATGCGTTATAGCTTAATTTAGTTAGTTGTCAGTAATAATTATTTATTTGCTGCCCTGCTTCTTAGTGCCATAAATTGTAGTGTATTTTGAATCTTTTTTAGTGGACTTCAAAAGTTTAGAACCCACGTGCTATGAACGGGTGTATAATTTTGTCCTTATTGAATTAGCGGAAAAGTTACAATTCCATTACCTGCCAGAATTACGACAGTTGGACGAGGAGGGGATTTTCTTCCGCTTTAGATAATTATTTGATAGGTGTATAGAAATTAGGGGAGAAATAGTTAGGTTTCTGCGTGTTGTGCCAATGCCGGATGTTTAGGTAACGGGACACTTTAATTTGAGGTAAACATCAGATTGTTGCCAAGGGTCAGGTTGATAAAAGAAATTAGGTTTTAGCTCAATATTTTCATAAGTGCGATGAAAAACTGGAGTTGCAGACCCAGACATCGGAGGCACAATCCAAGACCAGTCTGCATAAGCACATCTTTTATTTAATTTTTCTTTATTTTCAAACTGGATAAAATGACGACTTTCTGTATGATGATCAACGATAGTTACGCCAGCTTTTTGAAATGAGTAAAGAACAGCGACATTTAATTCTACTAAAGCACGATCTCGCCATAATGTGTAGCTAGATCGAGGATTCAAACCTAATTTTTGTGCGACGATAAATAACAAGTTATAACGAGATTCATCTCCAAAATTACGAGATCCAATTTCAGTTCCCATATACCAACCATTAAAGGGAGCAGATGTATATTTAAGTCCACCAATATCTAACATCATATTGCTAATTAATGGTACTGCGTGCCACCTCAAACCCAATTCAGCAAACCAAGGATATTCAGGATGTTGAATTGATACTTCAAGAACTACATCAGGAGGTAACTCGAATAAATGAGGTTGCTGGTTAGGCATTTGAATGACAATTGGTAAAATATCAAAAGGAGTGCCTTTACTTCCTTTCCATCCCATTTGATGAACAATTTTTGTGAACTCTACATATTTTGGATCACCAATAATAGAACCATCAGATTGTTTATAACCTGCATAGCGAATAAGTTGTTCATTCCAGATTCGGATTCCTGGTTGATTGGGTTCTTGCGGTGCAAAAACAGTGATCAAAGGTTTAATTCGACCTTCATTAGTAGCCAACCTTAAATGTTCTACTAAAGCATCAAATATTTCATCTGGTTTATTTAAACTGCGGTAATCACTAACTGCCAATAAATCCCAATAGTTACGACCTATACATCTAGTGCTATTACGCCATGCCAATTTAGCACCATAAGCTAACTCATCATAAGTTTGCCAATATGTTCCTGTTGCTTTTATTTCATTTTTTATATCTGTGAATCTTTGAGTTTCAGATAAATATAACTGACATTCTTTTTGTAATAAAAATAAGAACTCTTGAACTTCACAAATTATTTGATCTGTTTGGTTACTTTTAGTTTTTGATGGATGGGATTTTAAGTTGATTTTTGGGAATTTAATATTTATTTTTTTAATTAAAGATAGCAAGTATTTTACTGTGTCTTTTTTGAAGCCTATCAACAAAAATAATATCTTATTTAGCATTTTATTAATCCTTAATCTTAGAGGATGTTTGAAAAGTATCAGAATTAATCGAGATCCCCCCAACCCCCCTTACAAAGGGGGGCTAAATTCCTCAAAGTCCCCCTTTTTAAGGGGGATTTAGGGGGATCTGCGGGTGTCAGATCCCACACGAGAAAGTTTTCAAACATCCTCTTAGATAAAAGTCGGGGGACTATTACAAAACAGCGGACACAGTGCTAATACGGTTAGATATTAGCACTGTGTTAGAGAATGAGTTAAGTGATTAAAGCTTTTAAGATTCACGTAGTTCACGTAGTGAAGAGTTGAACTGAAGCACAAAATTCCGAACTTCTTAGAGAAATCAGGGATCTGAATAATTACTGATGATATATTATATAGCACATTTTCCCTATGTTTCGGCAGATGATTACAAACTGTATAAGACAAAGCAGGGATCGCCAAAACCATACATTAAACTGGAGTTTGATCAATATATTTGAGAATTCCCTCTTATGGATGCTCAGGCACTTTGGCAACGATACCAAGATTGGTTATATTTACACGAGGGATTAGGACTGTATTTAGATATCAGTCGAATGCGTTTTGATGATGGGTTTGTGGCATCGTTACAACCTAAGTTCGAGAAAGCGTTTGCGGATATGGCAGAATTGGAAAAAGGGGCGATCGCCAATCCCGACGAAAACCGCATGGTAGGACATTACTGGTTGCGGAATCCAGATTTAGCCCCCACCCCCGAACTCACCCAAGAAATAGTTCAAACCTTAGAACAAATCGAAGCATTTGCCGACCAGGTACACACCGGGGCAATTCATCCCCCCAAGGAATGCCGCTTTACAGATATCATTTCCATTGGTATTGGTGGTTCAGCCTTGGGTCCACAATTTGTCACCCAAGCCCTATCCCCCGACCTACCACCCCTACAAATTCACTTTATAGACAATTCCGACCCCACCGGAATTGACCGGGTTCTTGCCCAACTTGGCGATAAACTAGCCACCACTTTGGTATTAGTCATTTCCAAATCTGGAGGCACACCCGAACCTCGCAACGGCATGATTGAGGTTAAACAAGCCTACACAGCCAAAAAATTAGACTTTGCTAAATATGCAGTTGCGATTACCGGACAAGATAGCAACCTGGATCAAGTCGCCAAAGCTGAAAATTGGTTAGCCCGGTTTTCCATGTACGATTGGGTAGGTGGACGTACCTCAGAAATGTCCGCTGTAGGGCTAGTACCTGCGGCATTACAGGGCATTGATATCCGTGCCATGCTGGATGGTGCAAAAGAAATGGATGATGCCACCCGCGTCCCCAATCTCAAAAACAACCCAGCCGCTTTATTAGCCCTTGCTTGGTATTTCTCAGGAAATGGCAAAGGTGAAAAAGATATGGTAGTCCTCCCGTACAAAGACAGCCTGTTGCTATTTAGCCGCTATTTGCAACAACTGATCATGGAATCCTTGGGTAAAGAAAAAGATTTAGATGGGAAGACTGTATTTCAAGGGATTGCAGTTTATGGTAACAAAGGTTCTACCGACCAACACGCCTATGTGCAACAGTTGCGCGAAGGTGTCCCCAATTTCTTTGCTACCTTAATTGAAGTTTTGGAAGATCGTCAAGGAAAATCCGTAGAAGTTGATCCTGGAGTCACTTCCGGTGATTATCTTTGTGGTTTCTTGTTAGGAACTCGTCAAGCATTGTATGAGAATCACCGCGATTCGATTACAGTCACTATTCCTCAAGTTAATGCTCGCACAGTTGGCGCGTTAATTGCATTGTATGAACGGGCTGTGAGTTTATATGCCAGTTTAATAAATGTCAATGCTTATCACCAACCAGGTGTGGAAGCTGGTAAAAAAGCCGCTGCTGTGATTCTGGATTTACAAAACCGAGTCTTAGAAGTGTTAAAAACTCAGAAAAAAGCACTTTCTATTTCTGAACTTGCAGATATGTCCGGCGCTGCTGAGGAAGTGGAAGCAATTTACAAAATTCTCCGTCATTTACACACCAATAATCGGGGTGTGGTGTTAACTGGTGATTTAGCTAAACCTGGAAGTTTAACTGTTTCTCTCGGTTAAAAATTTAGATCCCCTTAATTTAGATCCCCGACTTCTTTAAGAAGTCGGGGATCTTGTTTTGTGGCTATAAATTATCAAAAATATTAAAAGTATCATTAGATAGAGATAAAAAAATAACATATTAGGTAAATATGATAGATACGCTAATAACTTATTTAAGCCAGAAAAAAGAATTTTTAATAAATTCAGTAAATTCAGGAGATTAAATTATGTCCAATATTGTAAAAATATCCAAAGAAGATATTATTTATCACCTCAAAATATCTTGTCAAATCCCTAGTTTGTTAGAAGCGATCGCCACCAGAACAATTATTACAGAAACTGCTAAAAAAGAAAATATTACCATCGAAATAGCAGAATTACAACAATCCGCAGATAGTTTACGATTAGTTAATAATCTACTTAAAGCAGAGGACACATGGCAATGGTTACAAAAACATTATCTTTCCTTAGATAACTTTGAAGAAGTAGCAAATCTCAATCTCCTATCAGCAAAATTAGCTCATCATTTATTCGCTGAAAAAGTTGAACCATTCTTTTATGCTCACCAACTTGATTACAGCGGAGCAGTTACCTATGAAGTCATATTAGATGATGAAGATCTAGCTTTAGAAATATTTTATGCTCTTCAAGAAGGAGAAATTAGTTTTCAAGAAGTAGCTCGTCAATATATCGAAAATCCCGAAATTCGTCGCGCTGGAGGATATCAAGGTATCCGCAAACGTAGTGATTTTCGACCAGAAATTGCTGCCGCAGTTTTTGCAGCTAATCCCCCAGAAATTATTAAACCAGTCATTACACCTAAAGGAGTCCATATCATTATAGTTGAAGAAATTATTGCCCCCGAATTGAATGAACAAATGCGCGTAGCAATTCTCGGAGATTTATTTAGCAATTGGTTAAAAGAGCAAGTTAATAAATTAGAAATTGTTGCCACATTAGGAGATGAAATAAATTCTCCTGTTTCTCCCATAGAAATATTTAGTGAAGCTAGTTAAAATTGAAAATAGTTAGATCCCCGACTTCTTAAAGAAGTCGGGGATCTGAGTGAGTATCATCCATCTAAAGTAGTATAAATATCCTTTGAATCGGGATTAAGATAAGGATATTGTAAATTAATTTTGTGTAATGCAAATTGTTCCAAAATAGCTTTCATACGACTTTCAGGATGATTATTCCCCCCTTGCCAAGCAGCAATTAAACCATTAGCAATCATTTGACAACGATTAGTCCCAAAACTTTCTTTTTCTGCCAGTTTATTAGTTGGTTCTTCAGCACAACCTAATCCTGGTGCTAGTTGCTTAGTAAACAACGGTACTTGTGGGAAAAAACTATCTTGATTTTCTGAATATACCTGTTGTAACATAGGATAAATTGTTTTATATTGATGTTTATTAAAGTAAAGAACTGCCGAATCATAACGGCTATATTCATCAGGATTATATAGAGCTTTAAATGAGAAAGCAATGTGCATATTATTGAGTTCTCTAGTCACATTATCCATCACTGATACCGCCCCATCAGGTGATACATTAAAGTAGATTCTAACAATATCTTGATTATCTTGAGTGCCTAGATTAGATACTGCCATATAAAACCCATTTTGGACTAGATTTTTAGGCATTTTGATTCCCACCAAATCACCAACATTAGCTGATTTATCAATTTCTGATAAATATAGATCTCGCTCAATATGCAAAGTCAACCCATTTTTTTGGACTGCTAAACAACCATCTTCTTCTTCATTAACTACTAACCAATTTTTACTCCAATAACCTCCACCTGTATTACTCGTATGGAGTTTTTCGTAAAATGCCAGATCCATGCCAAATAAGCTATTATTACTGAGGTTATTTATTTGATTGTCATCACCAAGAGAATCATGCCAAGAACCATTGTAATAAGCACTATAGAGAAAATTACGTAAGTGAATACGCAAATGCTTCTCTTGAATATCTAAGGATAGATTTTTAAACCGAGCGATTACTGATTCTGGCAATTCTAATAATTTGTAATCTGGATGCTTAATAGAATAAAATGATTTAATTTCCAGATGATCAACAATATTTTGCAGTGCTATTTGTAATTCTTTTGGAAGTTGAAAAAGTTGATTATAGATAGAATCTAATACTTGCATATAAGCCTTCCTTCTCTAAACAAGAGATAAATTTTTAGCAGTTATTGTTGACAATTCCATCCCCAAAATTGTGGGAATAGATGCTTGAGGACGACATAATAAACTCTTAGCAACTTGGAGCATACAAATACCTGAATTATCAAAGGTTTTTTCATGTTGAAGTCTAGCTTGAATAGCTCTAATTAAAGCTAAACCGCTAAACTGCATCACTAATTGTAAGAAATCTGGACGCAATTCTAAAACTTCTGGAAAAGTAGTTAAATAAGCAGTAACTAATGTTGATAAAGAAGGTTGAATCATTGATAAGGGAATCGCAGCTAAACGCAAACATTCCTCAATTGGTATGGTTTTACTAGAGACTATGCTATATAACCAAACTTGCAGATAACTAGCAATTATTGTGCCTAAATCATTAGCAGGATCTCCCCAACTGCCTCTTTCCCAATCAATTAATCGGATGATATTTTTATTTTCAGGTAATTTATCTTCTATGTCTGTTTCCCAGTTCAAAGATACAAGAATATTATTAAGTTTGAGATCATTATGGGTGAGACAAGCAGGAGTAAAAGCCTGATTTAATTGTGTAATTGCTTTTCCTAAATTATCGTAACGTTGATAGAGAGTAAAAAACTTTAAACCATCAGCCGGAAGTTGACCAAATATTTCTGGTGTAATTCTATCTAATCCTTTGTTAATATTTTGAGATTTTAAAGAATTTTCAAAGAACTTTTGATAGTTATTATTGTCTATTGTCATGCGATGAATAGCTGCAATAGTTGTTCCAACTACCTGAGCAATTTCCTCCGGAAATTCCTGATCTTTCGCGTAAAATTCAGCTAAGTCTTGATATTGATTTAGATAGTTAAAAACAATGATAGAGTTTTCTAAATCAAAATGAATTGCTTCTGACAAAGATGATCGTAAATGATTTATTTCTGGGAATTTTTGCCAAAAAGCATGAACTCTCCACTCATCTATAAATTCACCTAAAGTTTTACCATTTTGATCATAACGCTCTTGTTTTACTAATAGTTGACGACCATCTGATAAAGTGATTAATAGGTTAAAGTTTTTAGCAGATTTTAATTCGATTTTACTTAGGGACTCCTCTTGTGGCTGACAAATTTTGTTTTCAACAAGGTAATTGAAAACATTTGCAAAACTTATTAAGAATGGCATGATTTCAAATGATAATAATATATGTGTGTAAAATTGCTATTGCTGAGTTAATTTCAGTTTTAGTAAAATCATTAACTTGATAGGTTGAAAATTATTTATTTTCTAAATGTCTTCGTTAATAGTGAAATGGCATCTATAGCATAAATTACTAAGACAAATTCTAGAGCCTTAACCCCATAATTAAGTATTTGACTAGCATTATTATATTCACCTCCAAATACATATACTGCGTCCAGATTACTTAAATTAATAATAAACTTTTTTTCGTCAGTATTCTCTAGATTAGAAATCCTAATGTTTGCCATTTCTTACCTCTAGAAAGATTCGATTTTTGTGTACTGCAATTTTATTAACTATCCAGAATTATTAGTAATCAATCTCATGTAAGTAACATAGATTAGTTTTTACTTTTACTCCTGGATAGTTATATCGGCTTTGTAGTTGACTACAAAGCCAAGTAATTAGTGTCCGTAGTGAGAATCATTGCTGAAGGATTTAGCGATATGCTTAATACTAGCAATCGCATAGCCATCAACTAAGAATTCTAGATATTTAACACCAAAGTCACCATAAGCACTAAAACCGCTGAAATCGCTACCACCACCATTGATTGATACGGAAGCTGCATCATTCAATTCATTAAGATAGCTTTCAGAATCTGCAAATAATTCAGAACCAGTTGTATTTAGTTGAGAAAGGGTAATAGTTGCCATAATTTCCTCCAAGAAGATTTGTTTTTGTAAGTTAGAATTTGTGAGTCGGTTAAGTTGGTGTTTCCTTAACCGTTACTCCTATTTTTATTCATAAAAAATAGAAAAATCAAGGCTTTGAACCTAGTAAAAAAGACACAAATATCTGAATTCTGTCTTTTATAAAAACTGCAAACTATGGAATTAACCTCCATAAAAAATCGTGTATCTTCAGGTTAATAAATCTGAAAACACACGAAAATAAGTAAAATATTGAATTTTTTCACAGCAGATATTAAAAATCGAATTTGCTTCTTAGGCTATCTGTTGTATCTTTGAGGCTGATTTTCCACTTTTCCATACTACTGTCTAGTTCTTTGAATACTGTTGAAAGATCAGTTGTATTGGTTATATTGGTTGTTGGCGGATTTATTCTGTCTTTTCTCATCACGTAACCACCTTTAAGAGTCTTCATTTCCCAAGGTGTTAGTTGATCCAGAATCGGTTCTGCAAGCCTAATTTCTAATTCAGAAATTGTAATTCTCATTGTTGATTCACCTCCTTGAATGCTCCATTTATATGGAATCAGGCTATAAATTTATCCTGCTCTTATATTCTGGAATAGTATCTGACAAAATAAATGATTTGAAACTAATTTATTAGACAGAATCAAGGGTATTTTGTCTATCAAAACAAAAAAAGCAAAGGAAGTTTCATAAAAGTAACTTCCCTTGCCTTAGATGAATTAAAAACTATCTACCTCTATCAAAAGGTGGAAGTTTCTTTCTAGCTTTAGTAATTAACCAACAAATGCTAACCGAGGTGCAACCGCAGCAGGACGTTCTACACCTTTGAGGTAAGCAAGAACGGTATCAGCATCAGATACTTCAAAAGGATCACTACCACAGTTATCTTCAAAACCTGGTTCAATGAACATTTTTTCAATTTCGCCGTTATTAACAACCATTGCATAACGCCAAGAACGCATTCCAAAACCGATGTTAGATTTATCAACTAACATTCCCATTTTGCGGCTAAATTCTCCACTACCATCTGGTAACAAGAAAACATTTTTAGCGCCTTGTTGTTTGCCCCATTGGAACATTACAAATGCGTCATTAACTGACAAACAAATGATTTGATCAACACCTTGCGCTTTGAATTCCTCAAACAGTTCTTCATAGCGAGGCAAATGAGTAGAAGAACAGGTAGGAGTGAAAGCACCAGGAAGCGCAAATAATACTACTTTCTTACCGGCAAAAATTTCTTGTGTGGTGACATCTTTCCAAGTGTAAGGATTTGGTCCACCGATAGATTCATCCCGCACACGAGTCTTGAATACTACATTTGGAACGTGAGTAATAGCAGTCATAAATACCTCTTTTTTAGATGGAAGATTTTAACTCGTGTTGCTGCTTTTGCTTAGAGCATCAGTAGCTTATCTCATAAATCAGAATAATTCTGATTTATGAATTAGTCAATAGTCATAAATACTTATTTTATAATGTATTTATTAAAAAATATTAGTTCTTAAAAAATGAACGTTATAATGAGGGATTATATTTTTATATAGCTAAGTAAATCCTATGCAGCAAAAAGCTAATGATATTGTCAAAACCTTGAAAACTAGAGGGTTGCGAGTCACACCCCAGCGATTTGGCGTTTATGCCAACCTATTAGCCAGACGAGATCACCCGACGGTTGATCAAATTATGAGGGACTTGAATCATGAAGCACCCACCTCTTCTCAGGCAACCGTATATGCGGCACTTCAGGCACTGCGAGAGGTGGGTTTGGTGCGAGAAGTGCTATTAGAGGAGGGTGTCTCCCGTTATGATGCTAACGTTGCCCCCCACCATCATTTTCGCTGTAACTGCTGTGGTGCAATTGAAGATATCAACTGGAATACTTTCCCCGATATTGATGTCAGTCAATTGCGACAGGGGTTAAAAGTGGAACGGTATGAAGTGACAGTTGAGGGAGTGTGCGATGTTTGCAGCACCCATGTTTGATATAATAGTTAACTAGAATTGCATAGGAGTAGACAATGTACGACAGCGATAAACGTAAATTATTATCAGCATTGTGTCATGGAGCAATTTTTTTTAGTACCACAATTGTCTCCGTTGGCTTACCCATAGCCATACTATTTGTATCAGATGATCCTGTTGTCAAAGAGAATGCCAAAGAATCTATCAATTTCCATTTTAACGTTTGGTTATATGGAGCAATTCTGGGAGCATTGTTTTTTCTGTTTGGTTGGTTGATTTTACCATTATTCATCTTGTTTCCACTCGCAGGTTTAGGTTATATCCTCCACTGGGGATTGACAATTTGGGCGCTAATTGGCGTTTTTAGTGATCCTAATCAACCTTGCCGTTATCCGTTTATTTTTCGAGTTTTTTAGATCAAATCAGGGAAAATATGGTAATTTAATTAATCATAGACTTTTGATTAAACAACTTACCAAAATTAATTCCATGATTTTTTAAGATTATTTTTTGCAAATTTGTTATAAGCAAATGTCTATCAAGTTGTAAAATATAAAATTGCCCCACAGCTTCATCAACAGTAGGGCAAAAGACAGTTACGCACTGCTTGTAGTTTGTCTGAATAGAGCAAGTTAAAAACTTGCTTTTGTGACGCTTTATTCTGTGTCCATTGTATTATTTTGTCTGCACAAAATTTATGTTTCCTATACATCGCCCTCGTCGTCTGCGTAGCCATACCCAATTGCGTCGGATGGTACGTGAAACCGTTTTAACTACTAACGATTTGATTTATCCATTGTTTGCAGTACCAGGAGAAGGTATTGCCAAGGAAGTCAAATCTATGCCCGGTGTTTATCAACTTTCAGTAGATAAGATTGTTGAAGAGGCTAAGGAAGTTTATGATTTAGGAATTCCGGCAATTATCTTATTTGGAATTCCGGCAGATAAAGACATAGATGCTACCGGGGCGTGGCATGATTGTGGTATTGTTCAAAAAGCAGCAACCGCAGTTAAAAATGCTGTTCCTGATTTAATTGTTATGGCTGATACTTGTTTATGTGAATATACAAGTCATGGTCATTGTGGTTATTTACAAGTTGGTGATTTAACTGGAAGGGTTTTAAATGATCCAACTTTGGAATTATTAAAGAAAACCGCAGTTTCTCAAGCTCAAGCTGGTGCAGATATTATCGCACCTTCGGGGATGATGGATGGTTTTGTGCAAGCTATTCGCGCAGGTTTGGATGAGGCGGGATTTGAAGATATTCCCATTATGTCCTATGCTGCTAAATATGCTTCGGCTTATTATGGGCCATTTAGAGATGCGGCGGACTCAACACCACAATTCGGGGATAGACGCACTTACCAAATGGACCCGGGTAACGCTAGGGAAGCGCTAAAAGAAATTGAGTTGGATATTGCTGAAGGTGCTGATATGCTCATGGTAAAACCAGCTTTGGCATATATGGATATTATTTGGCGCGTCAAGGAAGCTACTAATTTACCTGTGGCGGCTTACAATGTCTCTGGTGAGTATGCGATGGTGAAGGCTGCGGCTTTAAATGGTTGGATTGATGAGCAGCGCGTTGTTATGGAAACTCTGACTGGCTTTAAACGGGCTGGTGCTGATTTGATTTTGACTTACCACGCTAAGGATGCGGCTCGGTGGTTGTAAGTTAGGATATTATCTCACCCTCCAGGCGCAAAGAGTGTTTTTGTGTTTGGGCGTGAGATTTTTTGGTATATTTTAAACTAAACCCTTACTTTACAGCACATTCCATCTGCGTGAGTTACAGCATTAGCGAGCAAGATGCTCGCACTAAGGATTTTATTAATGACCCTAAAGGTGAAATTGTACGGTTATTGACGTGCGATAAAAGTATAACTGCTTCGGCTTTGGTTGCTATTGTTTGGTAGTTTGTAAATGAAGTCTATTTTAGCGATTCCTAGGTCGCGCACTGCTTGCAGCAGCGCAACGCTTACGCACATCCCTAAACCCCTAAACAGCGATTACTAGGTCGCGTTTCGCTATTGCTATCTCACACATCCCAAAACAGCTATATCTTCCCTTGACAAAATATTTTCATACAATTAACATGAAATTATCAAATAATTTGTTGAAATTATCATGTTTAGCCTAAGCGATATTCACCCCTTATCAGAATTTCAGCGTGGAGCAAAGATGTTTCTGGATAAGTTAAAAGAAACTAAATCTCCCATTGTGCTGACTGTGAATGGTAAAGCTGCTGCTGTGGTTCAAGATGCTGAAAGTTATCAAAAACTTATTGATAGACTGGAATTACTGGAATCTGTTGCTAAGATCCGTCAAAGTATAAATGAGTTTAAGCAAGGTGAGGGTATGCCCTTAAATCAAGCATTTGCAGAATTTAAGGAAAAATATGGCATACCGGATTGAGATTTCACCTAGTGCTATTGCTGATATTGAGAGTATTTTCCTGTGGATAAAAGAGGAGTCACAGGAACGAGCTTTTCGTTGGGTGCGGGGATGTTATGAAATTATGCTGACGTTGGAAAATTTTCCCCAACGTTGTTCTTTAGCTATAGAAAGTAGGTATATGGGAATTGATGTTCGACAACTTCTTTACCAAAAACAATTTTTGATTTTATTTACGGTTCAAAACCTTGGGGAAGAGGAAGGAGAGGAAGGAGTTGTATATATTCATCGTGTTCGTCATGGTTCTCAGCAGAGATTGGAAAATATACAGGATTTATTAGGAGATGAGTTATAAAATTTGAGACTCAAAAGCGATTCCTAGGTCGCGCTTCGCTATCGCACTCCTACACATCCCCAAAACAGCGTATAGTTAAATTAGGCTTAAAACTATAAATAAGCAAAAAATGTATGTCTAACTATCAAGAATTGTTACAACAGGCTAAAAATCTGACTCCAGAAGAACAACTTAAATTAGTCGAAAATTTATCTATCTTAATTCGTCAACAATTGAAAATGACATCAAAACCAAAACGTAGTATTTTAGAATTGCGTGGTTTAGGTAAGGAAATTTGGGGAAATATTGACGCTCAGAAATATGTTAATCAGGAGCGTGATTCATGGAATGGTTAAATAAATTACAGGGTAAAATTATAGGTTTAGATACTGCACCGCTAATTTATTTTATAGAAGAAAATCCTATTTATTTAGAAGTTACAGATACTTTTTTTACAGCCATGTATAGAGGTGATTTTAGTGTTGTTACGTCAGTTTTAACTATATCAGAAGTATTAGTTTATCCTTTACGTGCAGGAAATACAATATTGGCTCAACAATATCGTGATATTCTCTTCAATTCTCAAGGTTTAACAACTATTGAAGTTTTACCAGATATTGCTGAAAATGCAGCCAAATTAAGAGCAGATTACAATTTAAGAACACCGGATGCTATTCAAATGGCCACTGCTATTTATGGTGGTGCGTCTTTTTTCTTAACAAATGATATTCGTTTACCTTCTTTACCAGGGTTAACGGTTTTGGTTTTAAATCAGTTGATGAGTTGAGTGTTTTTGAATACAGCGATTCCTAGATCGCGCTTCGCTATCGCAATATTTTCTCTTAACTGGTATAATCATTCCTATAGTTCACTGTTTAAAGAAACTATGCAAATTAAAGAAATGACGGCGGAACAGTTACAAAACCTAATCCGTACTACTGTAGATGAAATGCTAGATGAATACTTCGGTGATCCTGATGAGGATAAGGAAATTAAAGAATCATTCAAGCAAAGTTTATTGGAAATCCGGCGTAAACGTCAAGAAGGAAGACCTACTATTCCTCTAGCCGAAGTTTATAAAAGGTACGGGATAGAACGTTAAATGAGTTATTCTGTAAGTTTTGAATCAGAGTCTATCACTGATTTAGATAATTTAGATCAGGTTGTGCGTCTGCGGATTCTGAATAAAATTCAATGGTTAAGTGTCAATTTTGAGCAGATAACTCCTCTATCTCTTACAGGTCAATGGTCAGGTTTTTATAAGTTAAGAGTGGGTGATTATCGAGTTATTTATGAGTTAGATATAGAAGAACAATTAATCATTATCATTAGAATTGGTCATCGTAGAGAAATTTATTAGATCAACATCCCCAAAAAGCGAACTGCTTGCAGCAGCGCAACGCTTACGCACACTGTCAAAATATAAAATTATGATATAATTCAGTGGTACTATTAAGCAAAAAAATGTATGTCTAATTATCAAGAATTGCTACAGCAAGCTAAAAATTTAACTGCTGAAGAACAACTTAAATTAGTAGCTGAATTAATATCAGTGGTTCGTAATCGCGTTATAGATAAATCAAAAAAGCGTAGTATCCTAGATTTAGAAGGTTTAGGTAAGGAAATTTGGCAAGGTATTGATGCTCAAGAATATGTTAATCAGGAACGTGGAAAATGCAATGGATAGAACAATTACAGGGACAAACTGTGGCTTTAGATACTGCACCTTTTGAATTTATCCAAACATTAAAACTAACAGAATATTTTTTAAAAGAGGTTTTACTACTATAGCCTGGATAACCTTCTTCTAGCTTTTTAACAGAAGTTAAAGGTGGAATTTTTGCATGATTTTGAGACCATTTAATTACTGTTTTTATACTTTGTTCTGGCAGTGCATAAGCTGGTAAGATTTTACAATTTAGCACAGCTAAACTTAAACTAAATGTTAATGCTAAGTAATGTTTTGATTTCATAATTATAGACACTATCTACATCTTAAAAATTTACTCTTGTTCTACGTGATAAACTACCAAATCATCCCCAAATTCAAAACAAAACCCTTTAAAACATCTTCCCCCGAAACCGTAACAGGAGAATCCAAAACCTCAACCTCTTTTCCTGGTCTATAAATCTCCACTTGACGAGATTTACGATTAATTAATATACCCAAACCCACTCCATTATCTATATATTCCCTCATCTTTTCCTGTGTAGTTTTCAAACTATCACTAGGAGAAAGTAACTCAATTACAAAATCAGGACAAATCGGGGGGAACTTTTGTTTTTCCTCATCAGTTAAAGCATCCCATCTTTCCAACTTTATCCAACAAGCATCAGGAGAACGATCTGCACCATTAGGTAACTTAAAACAAGTGGAAGAATCAAAAGCTATCCCAGTACCATCAACATCAGTCCAATTCATTACTTGTTGAGTAATTCTCGCATTTTTATTTCCCGTTTCTCCTCCCGTTGGTGGCATAATAATTAATTCCCCATTTGCAGTTCTTTCAAATCTCAATTCCCGGTTATTTTGACATAGCTGAAAAAACTGATCATCAGTCATATCTATCACTGATTTTAAACTCACAGTTAAAGCATTCATAGCCATATCCCACAATTACAAAAATTATCACTTTACTCAAATCATAAACCAATCTCTCTCTTTCTCCGCGCCTCTGCGCCTCTGCGTGCAAAAAAATCAAAAATAGGCAGGTTTTATACCTGCCTATATAACCCACATTCCGCACCCTCAATCCGATTTTCCACCTCCTGATACAACTCACGTAACCGGTCTAAATTCTCCTCGCTAGTCTCCCAATAACCGCGTCCATTCATTTCCAACAAAGTAGAAACAATCTTGCGGAAAGAATTAGGTTAGTTTTCGCTATCGCATTTATTTATGATTTTGTACCTTCCAATAATTTGTTAGACCTTAGTTTTGGTTGTAGTGTAACAACTTTATGTCCGCTTGAATTTTGCTTTTTTTGTAAGTCCAAAAATATGGCACGCAAATCATAGTTAAAGGACTTAGCGTAGGCTTCTCGAACGTGATGAATTTCTTCTACAATTTCATCTTCCCACATAATTTATCGCTCCATTAATTCGTAAGGTGTACAAATAGTTGGCATTTCATAGCCAAAGTCTAAACTGACTTGAGCCAATTTTTTCTGAATTTGTGCGTTAGCAATATGTTTACAATTCCATGTTAACAGATAATCGATACCATGAATTGTAGCTAGTGCAATATGTATTGCATCTGTGGCAGCTTTAGAAGGTAGGTTACTTTTATTAATAAATTGTTCTGCAAGATTTATAACAGTTTCGTTTATTGATAAAAGTTCAAAGTTTTCCAGCAATTCTAGCCGTTTATTAGCTATTTCTATATCTCCTGCGGCAACTTCATCTAAAACAGCTTGAGAAATGTTTTAACACCTAAAAAGTTTCTTCTGTGGTTTGGAACTACTGCCCGTTATACAGTTTATTATAAAACAGTAAGTTGGCTAACCATTGATTTCTAGTAATTCCATCAGGATGATGATTATCAAATATCATTTCTACTCCATCTATTATAATCATAATCCCTTGATGACGACCATTAATAGAGATTGCATCCCCAGAAACACTTTCATCATAGATATAACTATCGCGTCCTATTCCTGAACCTGTATAAAGTTTTAGCCGCTTTCCCGAAATTCTCTGTGATACCAAGTTTGGATAGCTTGAGCGCATTCAACACATTCCAGATTCTTATATTTGGCAATAATTTCTTTAACTTTGTAGATTTGCTTAATACTAACTGGAATCAAGTTTTCTCCTAAAGAGTCAAAGATAAGT
This sequence comes from Anabaena sp. 90, assembly GCF_000312705.1. Classification (NCBI taxonomy): domain Bacteria; kingdom Bacillati; phylum Cyanobacteriota; class Cyanophyceae; order Nostocales; family Nostocaceae; genus Anabaena; species Anabaena sp. 90. The sequence continues at coordinate 735,837 of NC_019427.1, read as the reverse complement.
GGTTATTTTATCACTAAAGCGATCGCTGCGGAGCATTTCGCTACACCCACAAAAAGCGAACTACTTGCAGCAGCACAACGCTTACGCACTCACACACATCCACAGCAGTGAACTGCTTGCAACAGCGCAACGCTTACGCACTCCCACACCCCCAAAAAGCGATTCCTACGGAGCGCAACGCTTACGCACTCCCACATCCCAAAAAGCGATTCCTACGGAGCGCAACGCTTACGCACTCCCACATCCACAACAGCGATTCCTACGGAGCGCAACGCTTACGCACTCCCCACATTCCCAAAAGCGATCGCACTCCCAACATCCCAAAAGCGATGACTATCATACAAACTCCTCCGTGTATCAAGAAAGTGAAAGAAAGGTGCTATGCTGGAAAAACGTCAAAAATAAAAACTTAAATTGTATGAAACAGAAAGTTAAACAAACTCATCAAAATGTTGCACAACTTTCTCTGGTATTAGATTACAAAGATGCACTACACCAAATCCGTAACTATTTAGCAGGCCAAATGATAGGCGCTACCCGTGATGAAACTTTACTAGAGGAAGTTATTAAGTGTTTATTTTGCAAGATTTATCTAAAAAAACACCAAAATATAGTAATTAACCCCGATACTAGATTAAGTATTCAACAACAATATCAAAAAACTTTTAGCGAAATTCAGATTCTATTACCTAACTTATTTAATTCTCAAGATAAATTACAGCTAGATAAAAATAGTTTAGAATTTGTTGATCAAAAATTAGAAATACTTGATATTCATCAATGGAGTTATGATCCTTTCGGAGATGCTTATGAAGTTTTTACTAGCTCTATTGTTAAGGGAAAAGAAGGACAGTTTTTTACCCCTCAAAATGCTATTGATTTATTAGTTGAATTAATTAATCCACAACCCGGTGAAACAATTATAGATCCTGCTTGTGGTGCTGGAGGTTTTTTAAACTCAGCAGCACGTCATCTTATTAATTTAGGAATTACATCTGAAGAGGTAAATCAATATGTTTTTGGTATAGATAAAGATAATTATTTAGTTCGGCTTGCCTCAGCTAGATTATCATTATTTACTAAAACATCAGCTAATATATTTTGTGGTGATTCTTTGGCTTGGGATGTAGATAAATCATTACAGGATAAACTTGGTACTTTTGATATTGTTTTAGCAAATCCACCTTTTGGGACTCGAATTGTTGCCGCTTCTAGTAACACTCAAAGAACTTTTGAATTAGGTTATAAATGGCATTTAGATAAAAAATCAGATAATTTTATTAAATCCAATGAACTGCAATCCTCTGTACCTCCACAAGTATTATTTATTGAAAGATGTCTTTCTTTAGTTAAACCTGGAGGACGTTTAGGTATAGTAGTTCCAGAAAGTCTAATTTCTAGTAAAACTTATCGCTATGTTATTAATTATATTGAAGAAAAAGCAGATATCAAAGCGGTTATAGGAATGCCAGAAGAATTATTTAAGGTTTCAGGAAAAAGTGGTACTCATACAAAAACTTGTTTATTAGTCTTACATAAGAAAAAAGAAGCAAATATACAGCAGAAGAATAATATTTTTATGGCTGATGCTAAATTATGTGGACATGATAGCAGAGGACGGAAAAATAGTAGGGACGATCTGCCAACTATTGCCTTAAATTATCATAAATATAGACAGAATAATCTAGTTAATTCTAGTTTAGGGTACGAGGTAGAATTTAGTAAAATTACAGATTACATTCTTGCCCCTCGTTATTATAACCCAGAAATAATTAATGAATTGCAAAGATTGCATAATACCCATGATTTGATTCCCATATCTGAATTAATCTCTCAGGGTTTACTAGATGTAACAACAGGTGATGAAGTAGGTAAAGAAAATTATGGAACTGGTGATATTCCATTTGTAAGAACTTCAGATATTTCTAACTGGGAAATAAAAAGAAATCCTAAACATTGTTTAAGTGAAGAAATTTATCGTTCTCTTGCTGCTAAACAAGATGTCAGAGAAGGTGATATTCTTATGGTGAGAGACGGAACATATTTAGTAGGACACTGTGCTTATATTACGAAATATGATAAGAGAATAGTATTTCAAAGTCACATTTATAAATTGAGAATAAAAGATAATTCTAAATTATCTGCATATTTATTAATAGCAGCTTTAAGTTCCGAACCTGTAATTATGCAGATCAAGGCTAAAAGATTCACTCAAGATATTATTGATTCATTGGGTGATAGACTAGGTGAAATTATTTTACCTATTCCTAAAGACTGTGAATTAAAGGAAAAAATTACACAAATAGTAAAAAGATCCATAGATGATAGAATTGAAGCACGTGAACTCGCTAGACAAGCCTGTGTTGAATTAGTTAGTTAAAAGCGAAAATTTAGTATTTATAAAAGATTGTTGTCTTTATAGTTATTAAAAATCTTTTTTAATAAATTTCTAGTTTCATTTACTGAGCGATTTTGCTGGATTTCATTACCTTCTGAACTAATCCAGCAAATATTTTCTCCACTTTGTATTTGAAGATCAATTACACCTTTAGCTTTTCTAGGAACTATATGACCTACTTGAAACTTAGATTCCCCATGAGTACGATTTAATAATTCATTTTGAAAATCAGTAAACAACAAATTTTCCATTGTTATGGGACATTTGCAAGATTCGGGAATAATTTCCCCTTGTTCAATTATTTTTTCTTTTTCAAGACTCTGAATAATATCTACCGGAAATCCTTTAAATTCTAAAATTTGTGTAATTAATTTGTATTCTATTTCTTGACAATCTCGAACAAAAGCAAACTCTATAGACTCTGGATGTACTTCCCATCTTATTTCACGATTAGTTGGATAGTCTCCTGTTTGACTGCGATCTGTTAAATAGGCTTTAGTTCTTACTTTATTATAAATTTCTTTAAAGAGTTTATAATAATCTGGATTTTTAGTTCCATTTATTAAAAATTTTTCTAAATTAAAGATTTTCAATATCAATTGATGTCTACTGAAATTAATAACTTTTATATTATCAACTTTGTGAATACTATCATCATTTATTTTGTGTTGATAGTCAATCCAATAAAATTTTGTCCAATTTTGGAGTTGAATAAAATTTGTTGTATTTTCCTCTATTTCTAAAAAATTTACTAAATCACTTAATATTCTAATAAATATATCTACACAATTTTCATATTTACTGTATCGTGGATCTTCTAATTTCAAATGTTCAGACCATCTTCTAGTGTAATTAGCAGACCCTCCTTTTTCTCTGACAATTTGAATAAAAAAAGAAAATCTGAATATATCAGTTAAACTGCTAAATATCTGTTGTTCTGTTAAAAATTTCTCAAGTTGCAAACATCTTTTATCTATCTCAGGTTCTTGTTGTAAGATAGGCAAAACTTTGTTACAGAGTGAAATAAGTTTAAACTGTTTTTTCTTAATGCTTGTGTCTAATTTACTTTGTTCCTTGCTCAAATCAATTGCTTTTAGTTCTTCGTCCAGAATAATCTTTACTTGCTCAATAATACTATTCATTGTTTTCAATATTATATTCTGAGAAAAGATCAGAAATAGAAATACCTAAAGCTTTAGCCAGCTTTTCTATATTTTTTAAGGAAGGGTTACGAGTACCTGATTCAATCCCCGAAATATAGTTACGATGAAGACCAGCTTTTTCAGCAAGCTGTTCTTGCGACAAATCTAGTTCTCGCCGTCTTCTCCGAATTGCTTTTCCAAAACGGTATTCAATTTCGTCTTTTATTTTTTCCACATCAACATCTTTAAATACTCAGCAGGGAAAGTCTATACATTATTAGTGGAGTTTTGCACACTATAAGTTTATGTAGTATAATTTTTTATAAAAAAAAGGAGCTATCTAAGCTCCTTTCTATTAGTGATAATTTTTTAAGTCTGAGTGATAGATTCTACTCAATTCCCTCAATCCGGTTTTCTACCTCCTGATACAACTCACGTAACCGATCCAAATTCTCCTCGCTAGTTTCCCAATAACCGCGTCCATTCATTTCCAACAAAGTAGAAACAATCTTGCGGAAAGAATGAGGATTGAGATTCATGAGACGCTTTTGCATTTCCTCATCTTTGATGAAAGTTTCGTTCGTGTCCTCATAAATCCAGTTATCCACAGCGCCAGCAGTCGCACTCCAACCAGTAGTATTTACCAACCGCTTAGAAAGTTCGCGCACACCTTCGTAACCGTGAGATAACATCCCCTCATACCATTTGGGGTTTAACAACTTCGTCCGCGCATCTAAACGCACAGTTTCTGATAAAGTTCTCACCTGTGCATTCGCTGTAGTTGTATCTGCAATGTAAGAAGATGGTTTCTTACCATCTGCACGCAGACTTGCTACTAACTTAGTCGGATCTGAGTCAAAATAGTGGGAAACATCTGTTAAACTGATTTCCGAAGAATCGAGATTCTGGAAAGTTGCATCAGCAGTTTTCAAAGTAGTTTCAAAAATCTCCCGCGACTCATCCATAACCCCAGGATTATCAGAATTGAAAGAGAAAGATTTCCGTTTCAAATACATTTCCTGTAACTCAGCTTCACTATCCCAAGTGCTATTCTCCACCGCTAAGTTAATATTAGAAGAATAAGAACCAGAAGCATTAGAGAAAACGCGAGTTGCAGCTTGACGCAGATTTATGCCCATGTCCTCCGCTTGTTTCAAAGCGTGCTTGCGGACAAAATTCATTTCCAAAGGTTCATCAGCTTCCGCAGCCATTTTTACACCTTGGTCTAGCAAATTCATTTGGTTAATGAACAAGTCGCGGAATACACCAGAACAGTTAATTACAACATCAATTCTAGGACGACCCAACTCTGATAAAGGTATCAATTCCAACTTATTCACCCGTCCCAAAGCATCGGGTACTGGACGCACACCAATCATCCACATAATTTGGGCGAGGGATTCGCCGTAGGTTTTGATGTTATCTGTACCCCAGAGGACACAGGCAATGGTTTCTGGCCAGTTTCCTTCATTTTCTGACTTGTTCCGTTCCAACAACCTATCCACGACGATTTTCGCAGATTGGACTGCGGCGGAAGTGGGGATAGATTGGGGATCTAAAGCGTGAATATTTTTACCAGTGGGTAATACGTCAGGATTACGGATAGGATCTCCACCGGGACCAGGGAGAATATATTCACCGGCTAAACCTTGGAGAAGTCCACCCAGTTCGTTATCTGCACAAACTTGTTTTAAGCAGAATTCCAAATATTCAAACAGAGGTTTTAATGCAGAGGTGTCAACTTTGGGATAACCTGATTGATGCAGTGATTCTACCCAAGGTTCTTTTCTCCCCATATTGAAGAAATTCAACTTGGAAACCGCGATAACTCGACCTTCTGCGTCAATTTGTTCTTGAACTAAGGCTGTAACAGCCGCACGAGTAGCGAGGGTGATATCTTGTAATAATTGCACATCTGCCAAAATTCCGGCATCATTGTTTCTGTAGATATCCTCAATGGTGCGTCCCAGACTTCTGGCAATAATTCCCGGTAAACCTTGAATTTCTTCCTCTTGTCGATCTAAACTAGCTATATTGACCAAAGTTGCGATCGCTTCTTCGGCACTAGGAGGCTTACCAATCACGTGCAGTCCACAAGGTAATAAGCGCGATTCAATCTCCATCAACCGCCGATAAACGCTACCAACAATGTTATCCCGTTCTTCCGAGGACATATCCTTAGAATCGGTTTCTGGTAACTCAATATCCTTGTCTAAGTTGACAATGCGGCATTTATCCATGATGGAATTGACAATGGAAACGCCCCGGCCAGTGTCTTTCAAAGTTTGGTAAGAAGCAATTAACTCGCTGAGTTCTTTCAAACCCTTGTATAAACCAGCATTTTCCGCAGGTGGTGTCAGGTAAGAAATTGTTTCTGCATAACTCCGACGTTTAGCGATTGTGGCTTCACTGGGGTTATTAGCTGCGTAATAATACAGGTTAGGAATTGAGCCAATTAGTTGATCTGGGTAACAATCACCAGACATTCCCATTTGCTTACCGGGCATAAATTCCAACGAGCCATGAGTACCAAAGTGTAACACAGCATCAGCACCCCAAATCCGTTCTAGATAGGTGTAGTAAGCTGCAAAACCGTGGTGGGGACTTGCGGAACGGGAGAATAACAACCGCATGGGGTCGCCTTCATAACCAAATGTTGGCTGGACACCAATGAACACATTACCAAATTGTTTCCCATAAATCAACAGATTTTGTCCATCGCTGTTGAGGTTTCCGGGAGGTGGTCCCCAGTTCTCTTCTAAGCGTTGGGAGTAAGGTGTCAGTGCTTCATATTCTGGCACAGACATTTTGTAAGCAACGTTGAGTTCGGGGCTGTTGTATTGTGCTTGTGCGTCGTGGATGACTTGTTCTAGCAACTCTTGGGCGTTTGCAGGAATGTCTTGCACGTCGTAACCGTTGTTTCTGAGTCCTTGTAAAACCTCGAAAATAGAACCGAATACGTCTAAATATGCGGCTGTACCCACGTTACCTTTGTCGGGAGGGAAGCTGAAAACGGTGATGGCAACTTTCTTGTCTAGTTTGGGTTTGCGGCGCAGATTTGCCCATTTTAAGGCGCGTTGAGCAACTATTTCTACTCTATCTTGTAAAGCGATCGCTCTGCCTGTTGCCCCATCTTTACCTGATAGGATGATTGGCTCAATTGCGCCGTCTAGTTCAGGTATAGCAATCTGTAAAGCCACTTGAATGGGATGTAACCCCAAATCGCTATCTAGCCATTCTTCGGTGGTTTGGAAGACCAAAGGCAAGGCAACCATGTAAGGACGATTTAACCGTTTTAATGCTTCAATGGCTTTAGGATGATCCTGTCTAGCGGGTCCACCCACCAAAGCGAAACCAGTTAAAGATACCACCGCATCTATTAACTGCATTTTGGTAATTGGTTCATAGAAGTAAGCTTCTATCGGTTTAGAGAAATCTAAACCACCTGCAAAAACAGGGAGAACTCTTGCCCCTAATGATTCCAATTCCTGCACAATTGCCACATAATGGGCATCATCACCAGTAACGAGGTGAGTTCGTTGTAAAACCAAACCTACACAGGGTGCAAGGGGGTCTTTCAGGTTACTAGAAATGTCCTTGCGAGCAGAATACCAGTTCAGATATTCTCGCACATCCTCAAACATAGTCGGCGCTAAAGGATGCCAAATTCCCATGTCGGGATAAACAACTGGTGCTTCATACTTAGCAGCAGCAAAACTTTCTTTTTCTACGCCTTTCAATACGTATTTATCAGCCAGCATCAGCAAGAAGTTTTCCAGGTTTTCCGCTGAACCACCTAGCCAATACTGAAAACTGAGCATGAAGTTTCTCGCGTCTTGTGCTTTTTCCATGGGGAGGAATTTCAGCACTTGGGGAAGAGTCCGCAATAACTTCAACATTCCGTCTTGGAAACCAGCGCCAGATTTTTCTTTGCGCTTTTTCATGAAGTTAGCAATTACGCTCTTGGATTGTCCTAATTGCGCCAAAGAGAAGCTACCCATTTTATTGAGGCGCATAACTTCGGGCATGGAGGGGAAGACAACCGACACATCTAGGTTATCACGATGGGGTTCAACTGCGGCAACTACTTTCTGTGCTAAGTCTTCAATAAAAATCAGAGAAGCAATGAATATATTAGCACTGGCTATATCGCGTTTCAACTCTTCATAGTTTTCAGAGTTGCGTAGTTCTTCAATCAAGTATCCACTGATTTCTATGGCTACGCTGGGATGATTAGCGTTAATTTCCCGTACCGCTTGCGATAATGCACTTTGGTATTGGGATTCAAGCACGACATAGACAACCTTGATTAATTTACGTCCCCGTAAATCGTCAGGTGCAATATGTCGAATCGTGGACTTGACTTGGGTAAACATTCAAATAAGCTCCTTTCAAGCGTGTTCTCATGAAGTTAGTCACGGCTAATATGGCCGTTTGTAACTGCAATTATTTTCGGCAATAAGAGTTTTTTAGCAGAAAACTCGGATTCTGTGGGGGTTTTGTCCTATATCTGACACAAAATGATATAGAAAACAACATATTTATTAATGAATCTTAACAAAGAATACAGGTTTTCTCACCTGTTTTTAAATTTTGTTTACAATAGCTATGCTGTTATGTAACAAAACGTTAGTGCTGACAGTATTGTGATATTCTGGTTTTGAGTTGGGCGATCGCTCTAATTTCCACATTTTCAGCGATTTTTTGCCGTGTCAATGCTGCTTAGTTGATATTTAGATGGGGTGTGGTGTAGTATGTCAGTATTTTTATTCTTCGCAATTATTTTTGGTTTTCTTTGCTGGCTTATATCTATCATTAATAGTAAAGCTGAAAAGTTAGAGCTAAAAAACAATCAAACAAATTTAAATGAACAAATAAATGTTCAATCTATGACAAAAGACGAATCTGTGACAAAAGACGAATATTTTCGTGATGATGAATATTATCATGATGAAGATGATGAACCTTATTATGCTGAAAGTGAATCTGAACTATACGGACGTGAAGGCTATGGAATTTGCGAACTTGATGAATATGGAAGAAATATTTGGGAAGATGATGTATAGGAATTATCTCTAAAAGAGATTTCGGTTTTAGATTAGACGGTAAATTACCCAAAATCATTGGGGTTGCTGCGTTACGCCTCTAAACAGGGGTATTATATAGAAAATTCCTGCATAATAACTTGACAAAATTTGTCTGTAATGCTTACTATATTATTTGTATACAAAAGCAAAAGCATTACACGAAAAATTTCCTTGTAATAATTAGTTAGGCAGTAAAATGAAAAAATACAATCAGCATTATGTTCCTCGCTCGATCCTTAGAAATTTTATTAACACTAAAAATGTATTTTGTTTAATGAAAGATCAGGATGGTAAAATCATTAACAGCACCGTTGAAAATCTATGTGCGGAAAAAAGTTTCTATTGTTTTTCTCTAGATATTGAAGATGAAGATACAGTTGAAACTCTTGATTATGACAAACAAGTTTTTGACGAAATTGATGGACTAATTTCCCCAATAGTTAAGAAAATAGTTGGTCAAGTTAGTGTTGAGATTCTTGATGAAAATGATAGGAAAAACCTTGCTAAGTATGTCACATATCAATACATGAGATCGCCTGCCGTCAATAATATTGCTATATCTTTGACTACTAATAAAAGAGATGCAAAGCAAATTCAGGGACTGAATTTATTGGATAAAAATTTTATTAATCACGTTTCTGATATTCTTTACAAGCTGAGATTAAAGCTTATAAAATCCAATGAAGATGCGAAATATATCATCTCTGATTCTCCTGTATTATGGTCTCCAACAGCAGAAGGAATTTATTTCCCCATAAGTCCAGATTATTGTTTATGCTATCAAAAAGAAGATACTGATACATTAGATTCTATATGTATCAATGAAATAGAATTTCTAGCCTCAGTTAGATTTAATATTTCTCAAACTGAAAACACATTGAATAATATCTGGCAGAATATCTATCAACGAGATATAGATAGGTTTTGTGGTACGGATATTCCTTCTTATTGGAAGTGTATCTTAAGTAAGAAAGATTCTTCCCATTGCATTGAAGAATTTAAGGACAATATATTTGAAGATTTTAAAGGACTGATAAATTAGAGCGATCGCCATTTAGGAACAAGTTGGAATTGCGATCGTTTAAAATTGGGGTGGTTGTGAGCGATAGCGAAGCACTCTAACTAGATCCCCGACTTCTGAACATAACAGATAATTGATTGATGTGATCAAAGAAGAAGTCGGGGATCTTATAACCCAAAGATAATCTTCTTCCTCTGTGTCTGAAGTGGTTCGTTATTTCTTCAAGTAGGAAAATTACAGATCAATCAATAATCAAGAATTGGTTTGTGGTCAGTTAGAATTTTTTTGTCTGAATCAGGATAACCAGGATTAAAGGATTCACAGGATGTTATTTAATAATTGTTGGTGAAAATTTGGGGATGATTTTGTTTATTCTGATATGGCTAACGCCACGCTACGCTATCAGACAATTACAATATTAACCACCAACAAACAAATGAGCAATTACATCCTGTACATCCTCAAATCCTGGACATCCTGATTCAGACAAAAAATCCGCGTTTATCTGCGTTTATCAGCGTTCACTCCTGAATCAAGAAAAATAGGCGATCGCTTAAAATTAGGGTAGTTGTGAGCGATAGCGAAGCGCTCCGTAGGAATCGCCATTTAGCCATAAGTTAGGATGGCGATCACTTAAAATTGGGGTAGTTGTGAGCGATCGCTGTTTAGGAATAAGTCGGGAGAGTGATAGTTTAAAATTAGGGGGTTGGGAGCGATAGCGAAGCGCGACCTAGGAATCGCTATTTGGGGATGTTGGGGTGCGATCAGGAGACTGTGGTGCAATTCAATGATGTTATTCAGGCATAATAACAGGAATAACCTTATTTTTATATTGACGATAAACCCTAAAATCACTATCTAAAGTGAAAACACTACTTCCTCTAATTAATTCACTCATTCTTACTAAACAAGCATCAGCTAAAGACATAGGAACGGAGTGATATTGTTTCATTAATTGCTTAATTACTGTTACTTCTTCACTTAAATTAAAAGGTATTTTAATTACTTCTGCTTCCAATAAAGATAAAATAGCACTTTCTCCTCCATGAACATTTTGTAATAAAAAACAAGATTCCGCAATAACCGCTTCACAAGTAAATAAAGGGGGACGTAAATTTTTCCATTTTTCTACTGTCCATTTATGAAGATTATCACTTTTATCAATAAAAGCCACTAAAGGCGAAGTATCTATAATAATTTCTGATTTCATTATTTACCAAATCCTTGAAGATACCTTTTATTAGTAGATAAATCACTAATCCCACTTTCTACAGATCCAGCCCATTCCTTAGCTAAATCATAAGCTGAAACCTCTTGATTGTCTTGTGATTTTGTTTTTTTACTGTGCATAAATTCCATAAAATCTAAGATAGTTTGTTGTTGTTCAATAGTTAGATTTCTAAATTTATCTAACAGTGTGTTTTCTTGAATTATAGGTTTATCAGTTGCTTGAGACATAGTTTTTCTGCAAAAATTAAACAGTTTTCATTAACATCATATCAAATTTTTAAACCTTCTACAAATTATTTGTGCGATAGCGAAGGGATACGTAGGAATCGCTGTTTGGGAATGTTGGGGTGCGTAAGCGTTGCGCTGCTGCAAGCAGTTCGCTTAAAATTAGGGTGGTTGTGAGCGATAGCGAAGCGCTCCGCAGGAATCGCCATTTAGGAATAAGTTGGGAGAGCGTAAGCGTTGCGCTGCTGCAAGCAGTTCATTTAGAATTAGGGTGGTTGTGAGCGATAGCGAAGCGCGACCTAGGAATCGCTGTTTGGGAGTGTTGGGGTGCGATAGCGAAGCGCGACCTAGGAATCGTTTAAAATTGGGGTAGTTATGAGCGATAGCGTTTTGGGGATGTTGGGGTGCGATCGCGTACAGCGCGACCAAGGAATCGCCAATCTTGTAGTGCCAGGATACTACGAAGAACCGTTTGCTATGATTGAGATTAATTCTACAAATATTATAGTAACTATGAAGTGGCGAGTCATACTTGAACCTGATCCAGAAACAAGCGAATGGGCAATTTGGTGTCCAGAACTCCCTGGATGCACCTCTGCTGGTGTTACACAAGAAGAAGCCCTTAATAATATAAGAGAAGCGATCAAGCTTTATTTACAGCCTGATACTATTCAACTTCTTCCTGGAGCAGTAATCCGTGAGGTTATGCTCGGATGACTCGACTCAGGAGTAATGAAGGCTGATGATGTTGAACGCATATTACGTAAACATGGCTTTGAACTGATATCTCAGAAAGGTAGTCATAGAAAATGGCGTAGTCAAGCTCAAGACACCCAAGTTATTGTGCCTTTTCATCAAGGTAGAGATTTGCCCACTGGAACATTACGTAACATTATGGTTACAGCTATGATCCCAGGGGAAGAGTGGAAATCTCCTTAGAAGTCAACCAGAGGGGGCAATAGTGCAAGCTCTAACTTGTCAGTTCGCTGTTTAGGATGTTGGTTGGGAGAGCGTAAGCGTTGCGCTGCTGCAAGCAGTTCGTTTAAAATTAGGAGTAGTTGTAAGCGATAGCGAAGCGCTCCGTAGGAATCGCTGTTTGGGAGAGCGTAAGCGTTGCGCTGCTGCAAGCAGTTCGTTTAAAATTAGGGTGGTTGTGTGCGATAGGAAGCGCGACCTAGGAATCGTCTGAATAATCTATAACTTGTGGCATAATCATAATGTAAATTTTAGGAATAGAAATTTAAAATTTAGTATAATAATGAATAAGTTGGAATTTACTTGGGATTCACAAAAAGCCGAGAGTAATATTCAAAAACATGGGATTTCTTTTGAAGAAGCAAAATCTGCCTTTATTGATGATAATGCTCGTTTAATTTATGATCCCGATCATTCTCAAGATGAAGATAGATTTATTTTATTAGGAATCAGTGTTTATTATCGCCTTTTAGTTGTTTGTCATTGTTATCGAGAAAATGATGCAATAATTCGGATTATTTCAGCCAGAAAAGCAAATAAACTAGAACACAAACAATATCAGGAGTTCCTATGAGAGAAAATTATGATTTTTCTAAATCCGTTAAAAATCCCTATTCTAAACAATTAAAAGAACAAGTTACAATTGATTTAGAAAAGGATATAATTCAATACTTTGAAGAAATAGCTCAAGAAACAGGTATTTCTTATTTGAATTTAATTAATCTTTATTTGCGTGAATGTATGGAAAATAAACGTAGGTTATCGTTGATAGAAAGCAACAATTAAATCTGTATAGTGCGATCGCTGTTTGGGGATGTTGGGGTGCGTAAGCGTTGCGCTGCTGCAAGCAGTTTGTTTAAAATTAAGGGGTTGTGAGCGATAGCGAACGCATTGCGTCCCGGAGGGAACTAGCGCGACCTAGGAATCTTTTAGAGTAATTTTTCATACATTAATTTACCTGTATTTACGTTTAGCTACTGGTAATTTTTAGATACATAGCCATGTGATTATGTATCTACAGCAGCTTGATCTAAAGATTAGTTTCCACCAAATTATGATCTAAGATTAAACCACCTTGCTCTGTAATTCTTTTCGCTGCATCTAAAAGATACTCATAATAGGTATGAGCAATAATGGATAATTGCTTACCAGCAGGATAAACCATATACCAAGTGCGTTTAATGGGAAAGTGCTGGACATCTAAAATGCTAAATTCCGCAATGTCCGTGAGTAAAGTATGACGAGATAATACGGATATACCTAGACCACCAGCGATCGCTTGCTTAATCGCTTCATTACTCCCCAATTCCAACTTCACCTTCACTTTTACCCCATGTTCCTCAAATAGACTTTGGACAGCGCTGCGAGTTCCTGAACCCGGTTCACGCATAATAAACAGTTCATCACCTAAACGTTCAATAGGAATATTTTTTTCCTTCGCTAAGGGATGATTAGCTGGTGCAAAAACTACTAAAGGATTTTCTAAAAATGGCTGAAAACTGACATCGAAATGATCGGGAATCTGACTCATAATATACAAGTCATCTAAATTACTCATCATCCGATCTAAAATCAGTTCATGATTTGTGACTTGGAGAGAAATATCAATCCCAGGGTAAAGCTGACAAAAAGGCCCCAACAATCTGGGAATAATATACTTTGCTGTGGTAATTGCTGCCAGCCTTAATTGTCCTTGCTTTAGTCCTTTTAAATCTGCAATCGTCATTTGAAACTTGTCCATAGTCTCAAAAATTTGCCGACAAGTAGCAAATAATTCCCGTCCTGCTTGTGTCAAATATAAACGCTTTCCTACCTGTTCAAATAATGGCAAACCTACGGATTTCGTCAACTGTTTAATTTGCATGGATATGGTAGGTTGAGTCAAAAACAACTCTTCCGCAGCGCGTGTAAAACTACCATGCCGGGCAGCAGCCTCGAACACCTTCAACTGGTGCAATGTCGCTTGGTTCAAGCCGATTCTCCTCTGATAACAATTTTTATATATAATAATATAGTATTCTGTAACACTAATAAAATTTTGAGTGTTATTTATACAAAGTTCTCAAGTCCAATCTTAAATCTCTCACATAAAAACAAAAATCTATAACTGAAGATTATCCAGAAATTTTCTGTCTTTGGGCTTCATATAACATTAAAGCAGCAGTGATTCCTACATTCAAGGATTCCACCCCAGGATTAAGAGGAATTTTTACTTGAATATCTGCCAACGCGGCTAAATCCGCTGATAATCCTGCCCCTTCGTTACCCAATAATATTAAACTAGGTTTACACCAATCTACCTGCCAATAAGTTAAATCGGCATGAGGTAAGGTAGCTACTACCTGCATTCCTGCTTGCTGACTTTGTTGAACTGTGGCTTTCAAATCTCCACTTACAGCCATATTCAAACGAAACCATTGCCCAGCAGAAGCGCGTAAAACCTTGGGATTATCTAAGTCTACACTATCTTCACTTAACCACAAACCTGATGCACTTGCCGCTGCGGCTGTGCGAATCATCGTCCCCAAATTACCAGGATCTTGGACAGTTTCCAAAGCCAGAACTAAACCAGTAAACGGAATTTGTCTTGCTTGTGCTTCTCGTTGAGCTATCGCCACTATACCATCAGGATTGACAGTTGTTGCCATTGCTGCTAAAACTTCTGGACTAACAATTTCAACACGATAGCATTGACCACAAATAATTTCCCACAATTGGGGATGTGTTTCCTGCCATTGAGGAGTGCAACATACCGCATCTAAAGGATAGCTAACCGCACAAGCTTCTTCTAATAAATGCGTTCCTTCCAATAAAAAAAGCTGTTGCTTATTTCTCTCCTTGGTGGAGTGCAACTTGCGGATTTGTTTAACTAGGGAATTTTGTAAACTTGTTAACACAATCTTAGATTTGAAATTTCGGATTTGAGATCAATCCAAAATTGATATACTGATATGCGGAACCCGGGACTTGAACCCGGAAGCCCGTGAAGGCACTAGAACCTGAATCTAGCGCGTCTGCCAATTCCGCCAGTTCCGCTGGAATTGAATCTTATTTACGATTTATCATTATGTCCTAATCATTTTCATTTGTCAAGAAAAAATTTGCCAGAATAGACATCTAGCTAATCCCGATTTTTCCAATCAAACTGGCATACCGCATGATAGAATCTAACGACTTTATGGCATTTGACAACTTCAAGAAAAATCTTCCCGCTTTTAGCTAGATGATTGTCGAGATAGAATCAAAACCAACATCAAACCTTTATAATTACTTACTTTTGGAGGTAGGCTTATTAATTCTTCTAGCAGCTTACCAGATGCCAAATCTTCACTAGAAGCAGACTCCTCAGTCTTGCAAATCAGTGGAGGGCATTCTTTGGGCGGTCATGTAAACATTAGCGGGGCTAAGAATTCCGCACTGGTAATCATGGCGGGAACGTTCCTCTGTTCTGGCGATTGTCGCATTCGCAACGTTCCTTTATTGGCGGATGTAGCGCGAATGGGACAAGTTCTATCAGCTTTAGGATTACGTTTAAATAGAGAAGGGGACATTTTAGATGTTGATGCGCGGGAAATTACCACATCTAAAGCCCCTTATGAACTCGTTACCCAACTGCGAGCCAGTTTTTTTGCCATTGGTCCAATTTTAGCCCGACTAGGAGTTGCACAAATGCCCTTGCCGGGTGGTTGTGCCATAGGGGCTAGACCGGTAGATTTGCACGTCAGAGGACTGCAAGCAATGGGCGCAGAGGTGCAAATTGAACATGGTATTTGTAATGCTCATGTTCCCGGAAATAATGGTAGGTTAAGAGGCGCGAAAATCTACTTAGATACTCCCAGTGTCGGTGCGACGGAAACCTTGATGATGGCTGCTACTCTAGCAGATGGAGAAACCATCCTTGATAATGCTGCCAGAGAGCCAGAAGTAGTTGATTTAGCTAACTTCTGCAACTCAATGGGAGCAAAAATTCAAGGTGCGGGAACAAGTACAATTACTATAGTTGGCGTACCTAAATTACACTCAACCGACTATACTATTATTCCTGATCGCATTGAAGCAGGGACTTTGTTAATCGCTGGAGCAATTACCCGCTCTGAAATTATTCTATCCCCAATTGTACCGGATCATTTAATCCCAGTTATTGCTAAATTGCAAGAGATTGGCGTGTCAATTATTGAGGAAGGAAAAGATTGCTTACGGATTTTACCAGCGAAAACTCTCAAGGCTATAAATATTGATACCTTGCCTCATCCTGGGTTTCCCACGGATATGCAAGCACCTTTTATGGCTTTACTAGCTGTAGCAGAAGGTGACAGTATCATTAATGAATCAGTCTTTGAAAATCGCTTGCGTCATGCTTCCGAATTGAATCGTTTGGGTGCAGATATCCGTGTTAAAGGTAATACTGCTTTTGTGCGGGGAGTGCCAATGTTATCAGGCGCACCAGTTATAGGTACAGATTTAAGAGCTTCCGCAGCCTTAGTTATCGCCGGATTAGCAGCATCTGGAACAACAACAGTGCAAGGATTACACCATTTAGATCGGGGTTATGATCGTCTGGATCTGAAGTTGCAGCAATTAGGAGCAAAAATTATTCGTGTAAATGAAGCGTCAAAAGATGCAGATTTACTTGTTAATAACATTAATCCCCCAGCCTCAGTTTCTATCTAAGGTTTGAGTATTTTGTTGTTGTAAACTTAATGGCGATCGCTCTCCGTATTGTGCGAAGTGCGATCGCTTTTGGCTATTGATTAAATTTGACAAAGTTGCTAAAATCCTGGACATCCTGATCCGGCTTGCACCACGCTAGGCTATCAGACAATTTCACCATCTATTTTCCCCTTTCCCGATGATTAGCAGCTTGTAATAATAAAGATTCAGCAAAAGAAATTGCCTCATTTGCCGATTTACCACCAGCTAACTGAGCCAATTCTTCCCGACGAGTAGTTAAATTATCCAAACTTGTCACCCTCACCACAGTCCGCTGTTCATCATTACTATTTCTGGCTTTATTAATAACTAATTTATCAACGCGAAAATGACGATCTGCCATTGCGGCAACTAGAGGCTGATGAGTTACACATAATACTTGATGTCCTTGACTAAGTTGGTGCAATTTTTCCGCTATAGCTTGGGCAACTCTACCAGAAACTCCCACATCAATTTCATCAAATATCATTGTTCCCACTTCATTTCCTTGATGGAAACAAGCTTTTAAAGCTAGTAAAAAACGGCTCATTTCTCCACCAGAAGCAATTTCTGTTAATGGTTGAATAGGTTCACCGGGGTTAGGACTAAACATAAAAGTAATTTTATCTGCACCTGTAGCTGCGGGAGAAATGGGGACAATTTCTACTTTAAATTTCACCTTATCCATCGCTAACGGCTTGAGTTCAGCTAATAACCGAGATTCTAAATTAGCCGCAGTTTGCCGCCGTAATTGGCTTAATTGGTGACTAATTTGTTGGAGTTCTTGTAAAGATAATTGTTCTTGTTGTTCTAAAGTTTCGATAGATTGTTCACTATTATTTAATTCAGCTAATTCAGTTTGAATACGTTCATAATAAGAAATAGCTTCCGTCAGAGTCGGTCCATATTTGCGACAAATTTGTTTTAATTCCCGTATCCGTTCATCCACCTCTTCCAACCGTTGCGGATCTGCTTCTAACCCTTCTCCATAAATACTAATTTGTCTCCCCACTTCCATTACCGCTGCAACGGCATCTCGCACCAATTCCAACAAAGATTGTAATTGAGAATCATACTCCACCATGTGAGTTAATGTCATCTCTCCATCGGCTAATAAATCAGCAGCAGTCCGAGTTTCCTGATCATCTTGATACAAAGCCTGATAAACTTTGTAACTCATTTGTTGTAAATCCACAACATGATTCAGGCGTTCCCGTTCTTGATTTAATTGTTCCATTTCCTGGGCATCATCAAGATTAGCAGCGCCCAATTCTTGGACTTGATATGTTAATAAATCCAATTGTTGCAGCCGTTCCCGTTCCGATGTCCGGCGTTTTTCCAGCGCTTGCCGGGCTTGTTGATATACAATGAAAGCAGCAGCGACATTTTGGCGTTTGTGCAACAAAGCATCACCACCATATAAATCTAACCAATCTCGAACTTGGGCAGATTGTCCCACTTGTACCGTTTGCCCTTGTGCCGTAATTTCTACCAAGTTATCCCGTAATCCTGCCATTAAGGGGCGATTCACCAGTACCCCATTCACCCGTGACCGACTGCGGATATTACTGGTAGTAGTGGCAATTTCTCGACTAATGATCACAGCATGATCATCGGTTAAATCAATTTCTTGTTCACTCAACCAAGCTGCTAGGGGCGGAGTAACGCTAAAAGTCGCCTCCACTATAGCGCGATTTGTGCCAGTTCTAATCACCCGACTAGAGACTTTACCACCTAAAACCGCATCAATAGCATCTAATATAATTGATTTTCCTGCGCCGGTTTCTCCCGTCAACACATTCAAACCCGCACCAAAATCCAATTCCAAATGATCAATTAAGGCGAAATTTTCAATTCTTAAATATAGCAGCATTTAAATAATCCTTACTATTGCAGATTTACCCGGTTTCAAATTATGTTTCGCGCAAAGGCACAAAGAAGCAAAGGCGCAAAGGTGAAGATTTTTAATTTTCCTTTTTTTTACTTCAATATGGCTATCAGCAACGCTCAAAACTTAGAGGTGTAAGGGTTTAGTTCAGGCTTTACCCTACCTGTAGAATCAAACTTAGGCTATGGGAAACATAGTAATGGTTGTATCTCCACTCCCAGCCGCTAATATTTTACCATCTGGACTAAAAGCAATTGAGTAAATTACAGAATCGGTACATTTTACGCTGGAAATTTCTTCTCCACTAGCGACTGACCATAATTTCACTGTTTTATCTTTACTAGCGCTCGCTAAAATTTGTCCATTGGGACTATATGCAACGGAACAAATATGATCAGAATGTCCTGATAAGGTTTTAATTTCTTGACTAGTTTCTAGATTCCAAAGTTTAATAGTTTTGTCTTGACTACCACTAATTAAAGTTTTTCCGTCGGGACTAAATGCTAGAGAAGTAATCCCTCCAAACCAATCAGAATGTCCTGTTAATGTTTTCACTTTATTTTCAGCTAATTGTAAAATCTTGATAGTTTTATCATTACCACCTGCACTACTAGCTAATAGTTTACCGTCGGGACTAAAAGTTACAGATAAAACATCATCGGTATGACTTTTGAAAGAGTAAACTTCTTTTCCTGTTTCTAATGACCACAGTTTAACTGTTTTGTCTTTACTCCCACTTGCTAAAATTTTTCCCAAGGGACTAAATGAGACAGCATTAACTCTTTCTTGATGTCCTGTAAAAGTGAAAATTTCTATTCCTAAATTTACATCCCACAATTTAATAGTTTTGTCATCACTTCCACTGACTAAGAATTTACCATCTGGACTAAAATCTAGGGAATTAATCCCTCTAGACCAAGAATATTCTCCATGTCCTGCAAAGGTGCGATGTTGCTGAGTTGCTAAATCCCACAATTTAATTATTGTATCATCACTACCACTTGCTAAAAATCTACCATCAGGACTAAAAGCTACAGAGAGAACTTTATTTTCATGTCCTTTGAGATTACTGAAAAATACTAATTTTCCTGTTTTGTCATCTGTTATAGATGTGGTAGGAATTACTTCTAGTGTTTCTTGATAATTATCTGATTCTTTTATACTTGATTCATTTCCTAACTGTGACGGGTTAAACCAAGTATTTAATTCCGTTAATACATCTAATGTTTTTAACGATTCGTTAATAGAATTTCCAATAGAATCTAAGTTATTAATTCTATTAATTTCTTCTCTTTCTTGACTTGCTGTTTCTGGTATTGGATTTGTTTGCGAATTTGATTTATTTTCAACCTGTAACGGTTGTACCAAAGCTGTAAATAAACTATCTAATTCTGTTAATCCATCTGTCAACCGTTGGTTAATAGAATCAAGGATATCATTATTTTTGGAAATTTCACTTTCTTGCTTTTCTTTAATTTCACCTATTGATTGGTTTTGTTCTAAAATTGTCTGATGTAATTTTTGTGTTGAATTATCAATTTCTGCAAATCGAGAATTAACAACTTCGATTTGTTGATGAATTTGGGTAAATTTCTGACTTTGATTATCCCGTAATTCTGCTAATTGTTGCTGACTGCTTTCATTGCCATTTTTGATAGAAGGTTCAATTTCTGCAAATCGAGAACTAAAGACTTGTAGCTGTTGATTGATTTGTGATAATTCAGTCTTCAATTCTGCCATATTGCTTAAATATTCATCTTTATCAACAGTAGAACTCAAATTTTCCAGAGAAACATCTAATTGCTGTACCCGATTATTGACAATTTGCATTTGTTGATTAACTGCATTAAATTCTGTACTTAATTTTTGCATTGATATTTGAATTTTCTGGTCAACAATTTGACTAATTTCCTGTTTGTACACTTCAAGTTTTCCCAAACGTTCATTAATAGCACTTTCAATAGTTTGGTCAATAATTTGGCTGAGTTGTTGTCTCCAAGCTTCGATTTGTTCCAAACGTTGATTAGAGGTATTCATGGTTTTTTCTACTTGGTGAAATTCTTCAGTGATATTTTGCAAACTTGTTTGTAATTGCTCAATTTGTGATTGGGAATAATTAAACTTAGGACGATTAACTAAATTTAAAGCTACACTTAAACTCAGGGGAATAACTGCATAAACCACCTGTTGCGTCGCTGTCGCTACTATTGTTCCTAATACTGATAACCCCAAACATACATACTCGCTAAATTTTAGCAACTGACGATTATTCATGTTAACTGGTATTACTTGTCAAGTCGTGATTACTATATCACAAAACATAGTCAATAAAATTCAGCAAATAAAACTTTATACTCTTTGCGCCTCTGCGTCTCTGCGTGCAAAAAGTTCTTTCCTTCCGCAACGCTAATTTTTAGATATGAAAACTTCCAGATTGTATATCTTGACAATAGCATAAAATTTCCAGATGTCAATACCCTAGTAAAATCCTTAGCTTATTGATTACATGAGATTCTAAGTAGAGAAAAGACACAAGAGCCGCTATGAATTACCAAAAATGGTATTAAAATCCATTATCAGGAACAAGCGGAAGGTGGGTTTTATTAAGGTAGCATTAGTATTATAATGTATCAGTTACACTAAGACATAAGACCAAGTTCTCATTAAGAGGGAACTAGTAGTCTGTCAATCCAAAAATGACGGGTAAAGGCAAGCAGGGGGAGAAGAGGAGGGAAAAACAGAAGTTTTTTCCGATCATTACCCGTCAAAATAAATTTGACGAACTACTAGCGCGACCTAGGACATAGGAATCGCTATTAATTTGGATAAAACTTAAAACTTATATACATCAATGGTTCTGGATATATAAAAGGGATATTTAATCACAAGGGGAGCGGTAGAACCAACTCTTCCAAACTTGGCACATTTACCCAACTTCCTGTTTCATGAGATTCATGGGATAAATCCATTAACAATTGCGAATAAACCCCTTCTTTTAAAGAAGGTGTAATTTCTTGATGATTAGTAATTCCTTTTACCCATTCATCAACAACACGAAGAAAAGCACAAATTCGCCCATCATGATAATGTTGAGGAAAGAGAAATTGTTGGGGAATTGCTATTTCTGTTAAAGATTCTCCCGGTTGAGAACCCCAAACCCGAAAACCATGAATATAGTCTTTTTGATTCTTGCTACCTAAAACTAATGTTCCCTTATCACCATAAACTTCTATCCAATGAGTTCTAGCTGCATGAACAACCGCACTAATAGCAACTTGGCAAGGTGTACCATTTGCCAATTCTAGAGATAATAAACAAGTATCATCAGTATCAACTGCTTGTAATTCTCCAGTTACTGGATTAACTCTTTCCGAAATAGCAGTAATTAAATGAGCGTTTAATTTGTGAACTGGACCAAATAACCAATTAATATAATCAAAAGCATGAGAACCTAAAGAACCTAAAGCACCACCACCTTTTTCTTGAGTAGAATACCAATTCCAAGGACGAGAAGTATCAGCGCGAGAAGAACCCAACCAATCAATTTTAATTAATCGGATATTCCCCACATAATTTTCAGCAAGAAGTTGAGCAAAAAATTGCCATTCTGGAACAAACCGAAATTCAAAATCTACAGTGGCAATTACACCTTGATTTTTGGCTAATTGATATAATTCTTGAGATTCATTGACATTTAAAGTTATAGGTTTTTCTAACAAAAGATGTTTACCAGCTTGCAAAACCTGTTTAGCCATTTCATAGTGTAAAAATGGCGGTGTGGAAATGCTGACAGCTTCAACTGTCGGTAAAGCTAGAATTTCGGCTAAATTATCGCTTGCATAAGGGATATTATGAGTTTCTGCAATAGTTTTTGCTTTATTGACATCTCGATGATAAACAGCGACAATCTTAGTATTATGATGTGCTTGAAATGCGGGAATATGGACTTTTTGACCAAATCCCGTGCCAATAACTGCTACCCCAATCATGTTTAGTCTTTGCTAAGTTTACTTAAAAATAATTGTACCTTTGTGAAGATAGAAAATCAATTATTTAGTTTGATCAAATTTAATCACGAAAGCAATTGCAATACTCACCATCAAAATCAATACCATACTCAATGCTGAACCAAACCCCCAATTTTGACTAGCACCTAGAAACTGATTATAAACTAACCGCGCAGCAGTCATACTCGAAGTACCACCCAGTAATTCTGGGTCTATAAAATCTCCTAACCCAGTAATAAAAACTAGTAGCGAACCAGCCGCAATTCCTGGTAAAACTTGAGGTACAGTCACTTTCCAAAAGGTTTGCATGGGATTTGCACCCAAATCAGCAGCAGCTTCTAACAATTGTTTATCTAACTTTTCTAAGGAAGCATATAAAATTAATACCATGTAGGGTAACAGGCTGTAACTCATGCCAATTAATACCGCTAAGTTACTGTTCAAAATATTGATAGCGGGTAAACCAAAACTGGCTAATATACTATTTAATAATCCAGTGGGACGTAAAATTGTAATCCATGCGTAAGAACGCAATAAAGAAGAAGTCCATAAAGGTAAAACAAAAGCTAATACTAATAAAGTTTGCCACCGCTTCGGTGCTATTAAAGCAATCCAATAAGCAACGGGAAAACCTAAAATTAAAGTAATAATAGTAGTACCAAATGCCAAAAGAAGTGAGTTGAATATCACCTTTAAATAAATCGGTTCAAAAATGCGAAGATAGTTACCTAAACCGCTGGGATTTACTAAATCTCCTGGTCGAATATCCGGGACTAAACTTAACTCAAAAATTATTAATGTTGGCAAAACTAGCAACATTAATAACCAAATACCAGATGGTGCTAGTAAGCCCAAAGGAGATAACCAATTTTTCCCAGCAGGTTGTAATTTCTCTATTTTGTTCAGGTCGCTAGAAGATTCCATTTGCAAATTAGTGATTGTATAGCGGTATGCACTTGAATGAGATATTAATATTTACGGTAAAAGCCATAGGACAAAATATTTTCCTCCTTCTTTCTTTCCTCCTTTCCTCCTTCTTTCTTTCTTCTTTCTCCTGACTCCTGACTCCTGACTCCTTAAGTTAGTAATTGAGTCCAATAACGTTCATAAATCTCTTCAAATTTTCCTAAAGGTGTCAGACGTTCACATTTTGCTAAAAGTGATTGAGGAGGAAATAAATTAGTATTCTCTTGAATTGCTTTTGGTAACTGTTCAAATCCTGCCCGACTAGGAGTAGAAATATATAATCTTTCAGAAATTTTTGCTGCTACTTCTGGTTGCAAAATTAAATTAATCCAGGCATAAGCACCAGCTATATTAGGATTAGATTTGGGAATGACAATAGTATCAGTCCATAATGAAGAACCACTACGAGGAATTACAAATTTGAGTTTGGGATTTTCCTGGCAAATTTTGACGGCATCAGCAGAATAACACATAGCGACCGCTAAATCTCCCGCCAGAATTTTATTTTGCCAAGCATCTGTATCAAAAGCCGCAATAGCAGGTTTTAATATCTGCAATTTCTGATATGCTTGTTTAACCTCATTTTCATTTTGGGAATTATAGGAATAGCCCAACATCCGTAATGTTGCACCCATTACCTCTCGCACATCATTGAGTAAGGTAAAGCGTTTATTTAGTTGATCTTGATTTTGCCAAAGATACTCCCAATCTTCAGGGGCATTTGTGAGTTTTTCTGAATTATATAATAAACCCGTTGTTCCCCAATTAAAAGGAATACTGTAACGGTTATTAGGGTCATAACTAGGATTATTAAACTGGGGAAATAAATTATCTAAGCCAATTAAACGGCTATGATCTATTTCTATTAATAACCCTTTTTCCGCCATCTTTTGTACCATATAGTCAGATGGGTAAATGATGCTATAAGTACCACCACCTCCAGCTTGCAACTTAGCCAACATCACATCATTGGATTCATATACATCTGCTATTACTTTCACACCTGTTTGGGTCGTGAAGGTAGTTATTAATTCTTTATCTGTATATTGAGTCCAGGTATAAATATATAGTTTGTCACTTTGATTAGAGCTAATATAGTTTGACCCCACATTAGCTAGTCGCCAACCACAACTACCTAAAGATAAGGTAGAAAATGCCGCCATCTTTTTGAGAAAATTCCGTCTGTTAGT
Source organism: Anabaena sp. 90 (assembly GCF_000312705.1). NCBI lineage: Bacteria > Bacillati > Cyanobacteriota > Cyanophyceae > Nostocales > Nostocaceae > Anabaena > Anabaena sp. 90. The sequence goes on along the minus strand of NC_019427.1, from coordinate 711,019 downwards.
CATCTAATTTACATCTTGACTAATAGCTAAACAGTCAAATTTTTCCCACCAAGCATAAATGGGTGTATTTCTATCTGGTAAGCTACCATAAGTATTGGGTTGTAAAACATTGAGGTTCACACCATTGATTAATTCCACAACATAATTAACATGAGTTCCTAAATACATGACATTAATTAGTCGTCCCTCGAAACAATTTGTGGGTATATTAGGTTGATAAAGGGAAAGTTGAATTTTTTCAGGACGCACACTAACAACAACACTTTGAGCTATTTTTAGAGGAGTTTGTTCATTACGACCAACAATTATGGTTAATCCGGTTTTAGTAGAAATTGTCACAGATTCTGCATCTACTTCCACAATTTCACCGCTAAATAGATTAGTATCACCAATAAAGTCAGCCACAAAAGGTGTTTGCGGACTTTCGTAAATTTGGCTAGGAGTACCAATTTGTTCTATTTTGCCTTGATTCATCACCGCAATGCGATCAGATAAGCATAGTGCTTCTTCCTGATCATGTGTCACCATCACAAAAGTTAACCCTAAATCCTTGTGAAGATTAGATAACTCAACCTGCATCTCCTTGCGAAGTTTTAAGTCTAATGCTCCCAAAGGTTCATCGAGGAGAATGACTGCGGGACGATTAACCAAAGCCCTTGCTAAGGCTACCCGCTGTTGTTGACCACCGGAGAGTTGACTGGGAACACGCGATCGCAAACTTTCCATTTTTACTAGTTTCAAAGCATCTGTAACGCGACTAGCAATTTCCGATTTGGATATTTTTTTTAATCGCAATCCAAAAGCAATGTTTTCCCACACATTCAAGTGATTAAATAAAGCATAACTTTGAAATACAGTATTCACAGGTCGCAGATAAGGAGGAACATCAGTCATTAACTGACCTTGAATGAGTAACTTACCAGCATCCACCCTTTCAAATCCAGCAATTAAGCGGAGTGTCGTTGTTTTTCCACAACCAGATGGACCTAAAATACTAAAGAACTCTCCCTGCCTAACATCCAAATCCACTCCGTGGACTGCGGGTTCTTGGTTGAAAAACTTAAATACATTACGCAATTCAACATCAAGTGGCTGTAATGTTTTTGAACCTCTTTGATTCTGTATCGCAGTTTGAGCCATAATCTTGTCAGTTGTCAGTTGTCAGTAGGGGCGAAGCATTTGGAAGATAAATTATCGGTCATTGCCAAAAATAGTTCTCCAAATGCTTCGCCCGTACAGTTGTCAGTTGTCAGTAGGGGCGAAGCATTTGGAAGATAAATTATCGGTCATTGCCAAAAATAGTTCTCCAAATGCTTCGCCCGTACAGTTGTCAGTTGTCAGTAGGGGCGAAGCATTTGGAAGATAAATTATCGGTCATTGCCAAAAACAGTTCTCCAAATGCTTCGCCCGTACAGGCAAAGCATTTGGAAGATAAATTATCGGTCATTGCCAAAAATAGTTCTCCAAATGCTTCGCCCGTACAGTTGTCAGTTGTTCGTTGTCCCTAGTCCCCACTCCCCACTCCCCAATTCCTATGGCTATCTTATCATCATTATTTAGTATAAAAAAAAATACACGCACAGTTGGACGTGGTGTCCAATCCACATTTGTAATTTTATTCACATTATTAATGTTATCTGGTATCGGCGCTAGATTAATATATTTACAAATTATCGAAGGAAAAAACCACCGCATCCGCGCAGAATCTAATCGGATTCGGATTATTTCCAAACAACCAGAAAGAGGTAATATTTTTGACCGAAATGGTAAATTATTAGCCAGCACCCGTTATCCCCGATCTGTATATTTGTGGCCAATGGCACATACCAAACCCTCCTGGCCGGTAGTTGGTCCACGTCTAGCCAAAATTCTTGACACCTCCCCAGAAGAGATCGAGAAAACACTTGAACAATCTGCTGTTAATCATTCTTCACTAATTCGCATCGCTCGCAATTTAAACGAAGCACAGGTAACAGCCTTAAAAGAGTATGAAAATGAACTACCAGGAGTAGAAATAAATACTGAAGCGGTGCGTTATTATCCTCATGGTCAAGAGTTGGCTCATATACTTGGCTACACCCGTGAAGTTACCGCTAAACAGTTGGAAAAAAAGAAAGCTGAAGGCTACAGATTAGGAGATGTCATGGGTCAAATGGGAGTAGAAAAAGCGTATGAAAAATTGTTAAGAGGTGAATGGGGAGGGCAGCAAATAGAAGTAGATGGTAGCGGTATACCTCTACGAATATTGGGGAGCAAACAAGCGAAAGCTGGTAATGATCTGCACTTGACCATAGATTTAGATATACAAATGGCAGCAGAAAAAGCTTTAGGTAAACGCAATGGCGCAATAGTCGCCATTGACCCTAAAAATGGGGCTATCTTAGCCATGGTATCTCATCCCACCTTTGACCCCAATATCTTTTCTAAACAAAAACTTTCTCAAAAAGATTGGGAAACTGTCCAAGGTTCTGAACATCCTTTAGTCAATCGTGCCATTAGTGTCTTTCCTCCAGCCAGTACCTTTAAAATCGTCACCACAACCGCTGCACTAGAATCAGGTAAATTTTCTCCTGATACGGTATTACAAACCTACGGTTCTTTAACTATTGGTGGGACTACCTTTGGTGAATGGAATCATGCTGGTTTTGGACCATTGGGTTTTGTAGGAGCGATGCAGTGGAGTAGCGATACCTTCTTTTATCAAATTGGTAAGCGAGTCGGTGGACCAACATTGATCGAATGGACTCGTAAATATGGATTTGGTCAAAAAACCGGCTTTGAATTTACTACAGAAGAGTCCAAGGGTTTAGTTCCCGATGAAAATTGGAAACAGAAAACATGGAAGATACCTTGGAGTGTCGGTGACACTGTGAATATGTCCATTGGCCAAGGTGCTTTACAAGCTACACCTTTACAAGTCGCTGTGATGTTTGCTGTTCCGGCTAATGGTGGTTATCGCGTCCAACCCCATGTGTTGAAAGATAATGAAGAAGCTAAAAGCTGGAGAGAATCATTAAATCTCAAGCCCACAACTGTCAAAATTTTGCGTGAAGGATTACGAAAGGTGGTTAGTGAAGGTACAGGTAAGGTCTTAAATGTCCCCTCTCTTCCCCCGGTAGCCGGTAAGAGTGGGACGGCTGAAGCTTGGAAGAAAGGAGTTAAAGAAAATCACGCTTGGTTTGGGGCTTATGCACCTGCGGATAAGCCAGAAATTTTAGTGGTGGCCTTTGCTGAACATTCCGGTGGTGGTGGTGGTAGTGTTGCAGCACCCATGATTTTAGAAGTAATGGAAAAACATTTTGCTCGAAAATAAGTAGGTCGGCGTTAAAGAATCAATCTATGTAACGAAATATAAATTAACGAATACCTTATAAATAGGGTGTTTCACGGTTTTTACAAAACTAAACATATATCGATTTTATTGGGCAGACTTACTTAGGTGATTGTTAAAAACACAAAAAAATACCCTGAAATTATCTCCAGGGTACATATACGTTTTTCAGGCATTAATAAATTTAAGACTACTCGACCTTAAAAAATATTGCTACTACCTAAAGTAGAGTTATCAGAAAATAGGCTGAAAACCCCGGAATTGACACCTAAAAATCCAAAAAGTTTTTAGGTGTCCTTGATGATTAGCGGGCAAAATGCCCGCACTACCAAAAACCCGTCAAAATAAATTTGACAGACTAAGTAGGTGAACGGAAAAAACCGTAGACGCGGAGCGGCTTCTCGAAAAGTAATATGTAACGAAAAGTAAAGTTGCTCAAAACCTCTTATCTGTTTCCCGTTCCCTGTTCCCCGTTCCCCGTTGCCTCTGAATTTGATTTCGCTTCCAAATTTTCCAGCCGGCTTTTCAATTCCTGATTTTGCTGTTTAATTTGATCAAGTTCCTCACGTAATTGCTTCAGGGTTTTGTCTGTGCCAATATTCTTTTGCACTTTACTCACTTCCTCTTCAGCATAGCGACGAACACGGCCATCTGCGGTTTGATTGGCTAAAGATTGCAAAATACCAATGGCTTTGGGAGTTTCCATTTGTCCCAAGGCTGTTAAAACCGCTACCTGAGTTAAAAAGAAAGTCTCTCTAGCAATTTCCGCTAATCGGTCTAAAATTCGTTCAATATTAGCGGGAGTTTGACCAGTGGAAATTTTGCCAACAGCGCGAATTGCACCGAGACGTAATGGTTGCGGTATCCCAGCTTTCGTGTATTCCAGTAATAAACTTAAAGCTGCTTCTGAGGATTTGAATTCAGCTAAACCAGCCACAGCCCCACTGCGGACAACTTCATTCCAACCAGCCCGTTCTTCTAAAACAGATTTGAGTAACTTGATTACCTTGTCTTCATGGGGTTTATCTTCCAAATGTGCCGCTGCTATAGCCGCAATAGTCCGACAAGCCGCAGCTTCTACATAGTAGCTGGCATCCCCATGTTGGACAACACTCTTTACAGCTTTATAGCTATCATGAGTTTTAATTCGCGCTAAAGAACTAATCACAGCCCGCCGCACAAAGGGACTAGGATCATCTAATCCAGCTACTAAACCATCAAAAGCTTGATCTAATTGAATTTCTGCCAATTCCTTAGCAACTTCGATCCGCACACCCCAAAAAGGCTCATTTTTCAAAGCTGAGGATAGGGCTAAAGTCGCTTCTAATCCGCCTTTTTTCGCTAAAGCTTCCGCAGCATAAATGCGAGAAATGGGATGAGGATCAAATTCTAATTGGGCTTTTAATTCGGAAATTGGAAATTCTAACTTGACTGTTTTTAAGTAATTATTGCCCACATCAAAGCTAATAAAATCAGGCTTTTGTGTTAGTGGAAAGTAAAAACTTTGTTCTTTTTCATGTACCCGAACTGTAAAAGTTGTGAGTTGGGGATTTTCTTTATATCCAAAACCAATGGGAATCCTGAGATTAAATAAATCCTTACTATCGGCTTTGGCTTGGGTTTGGGTGACTGTCACCTTCGCTAAATTTGCGTCACCATCCCAGGCATAAGCTACTTTAAAATCAGGATGACCACCACGATAGACATATTGATCAAACAGGAAAGCCAAATTTCGTCCTGTGGCTTTTTCAATTGCTCTTAATAAGTCTATCGTTTCGACAGTTTGGTGGGCGTTGTCTTGAACAAATGTTTGGACTGCTTGCCAAAATAATTCATCACCCAATTCTGCCCGAATCATGTGATAAACACAAGATCCTTTTTCATAAATGTGGCGGTCATAAAGTTCAATTGCTTCCCGGTAAACATGAGTTACCATGGGTCTGCGGTAGCGACTGCTATCTTCACTTAAATAACTCCACGCTTCCTTTAACCGATAATATGCGGCTTCTTGGTCGCCATATTCCCGTTGGGTCCACATTACCTCTGAATAGGAAGCCATGCCTTCCTTAATCCAAGCATGGGACCAATGTTTAATTACCACCAAATCCCCAAACCATTGGTGTGCAAGTTCGTGGACAACTAAACTTTCGGTATTACGATTATCTAATATTGCTCGTTCGTCTAGTAAACATCGGTCACTTAATAGAGTTGTGGAAGTATTTTCCATGCCTCCAAAAATAAAGTCGTCTACGCAAACTTGAGCATATTTGGGGAAAGCGTAAGGATAACCATACTTTTCACTGAGAAATTCAATCATTTGGGGAGTTTTGCCCATGCTGCGTTGAGCATCTGCTTCTCGTCCCTTTTCGACGTAGTAGGTAACGGGTTTATCATGCCACTCGTCCCGAATTTCCGCAAAATCACCAACGGCTAAGGTCATCAAGTAGGTAGGATGAACTTGTTGTTGTGACCAATGGTAGGTTTTGTATTTTGCCTCCTCTACGGTGTCAATTAGTTCACCGTTGGAGATAGCTACTAAGGGATTGGGAACACGAACGCGAATTTCTGAAGTTGATAATTGTCCAGGGTAGTCGAAACAGGGAAACCAGTAGCGAGAATCTTCGTCTTCTCCTTGTGTCCAGACTTGGGTCGGTTTGTGGGGGTAGTGTTTGTTTGGTTGAATAAAGTAAATGCCCCGTTGGGGTTTTTCGGCGGCGTAGGCGATCGCAATTAACAAGCGATGACCAATTTCAGTGGGTTGTGACAGGTAGATACCAAGTTTTTCGCCATCATATTCAAATTTTTGCTCAACTGCGTTTACTTGTACAGCGGTGATCTTCAGATTTACCGCATCCAAAGTCAATCTATCAATCCCATTCCGCACTGGTAATAGGCGAATACTACAAGTTCCGTAGCAACTTTGGTTAGGGATATCCAAACTCAGATCCAGAAAAATATGTTCTACCTGTCCAGGTCGGTCAGGGTTATAGTGTGGTTTTGCCCCTGGTAACTCAAAACGGTTGTGTCCGGTTTTTTCGGTATCAAAATAAAACTGCAACATTTATTATTTCTAGCCTTCTAATTCTAAAAGATTTAATGGGATGTAAATCATACAAGTAAAGAAGTGTAGCGTAGTATGACATTTTTTGATCAGCAAACTCTTCCCTACCTTGATTCAAGAGAATCTTGATCCGTGATCATTTGTTATTGAGTACAAATACTACTAATTTTCCATATAGATTAGTTTTAGAATAACTTGGAGATGAGAAATTGACTATTGTTTTCACAGGAATAAGATATCATTTGCGGATTCAGCCTTAACCATAATGGAGTATTATTTAGACCCAATTACAACTTTTTGGTGAGCATAAACCGTTAATTATATCAGTAATTACCGTAAAATTAGCGGAAATTAGGGATAAAAAAAGGATTTAAACATCAAAATCTCTGGGAATTATGTTTTTTCACCACTTGATTGTAAACTGTCTCTAACCGCGAGGTATTTTCAACCCTTTTATACTCAATATGCGATATTTACTGATATCAACTCAGTTGACAAAATCCCCAAAATATACTTGTTTTTCATGGGTTCTCCATTAGATAAAATCCTCTGTCTACCAATGATCATTGCGTAGATTCTGCAATAAAATTTACAACAACAAGGAGCATTTACCAATGTCTGAAAAGAAATCATCATTTTTAATCCCTATAATCGGTACTGCTGTAATTATAGCAGGAGGCATAGCAGCTTATATGTATCTAAAGGGTGGTGGTGATAGTTCTAGTCCTTTAGGTAGTGCTAAATTAGTACCTGCAACTGCTCTAATGGCAACTTATATTGACACTAATCCTGAATCCTGGCATAAGTTACAGCAGTTTGGTACACCGGAAGCGCAGAAATTACTGGCAAAAGAATTCCAGAGTTTCAACCAACAAATGTTGAATGATCATAAAATTTCTTACGAAGCAGATATCAAACCTTGGGTTGGTGGGGTGATGATTGCGGTACTACCACCAGATGCAAAAAAAGTATCCGAGAATAACTTTCCCGCCTCCGAAGCCCCAAATTATTTGTTAGTGGTAGGGATTAAAGATAAAATAGCTGCTTTGAAATTTGCCAATAAGTTGAAAGACCAAAAAAACGTCAAAATTCAGGAATCGGACTACAAAGGTCAAAAAATTATCGAATCTACTGGTCAAGGTCAACCGACTTATGTAACAGTTTTGAATAATGACCATTTGCTGTTTACATCCAATAAACAATCTGTAGAAAAAGCGATTGATACCTATAAAGGTGAACCTTCTTTTGCTAGTAAAGAAGGGGCAAATGATATTCTTAGCAAAGGTGTGGATGTTAAAAACAGTTTAGCGCAAATTTATGTTCCTGATTATGCCAATATGGTACAACAATTAACTGCTTTCAATCCTCAATCTAAACAATTACCTCCACAAACCCTCGCGCAAATTAAGCAAGTCAAATCACTGACAGCAGGTGTGGGCATAGATGATGGCGGATTAAGATTAAAAGCAATTGTGAATTTAGATCCCCAACTGAATAAATTTGAATATCAAACTACTCCCGCCAAAATTGTGGGACAATTCCCCAGTGAAACTTTGGCTTTAGCTAGTGGACAAGGTATTAGTAAAAGTTGGCAAACTTTTGTGGAACAATCTAAAGATTATCCCGAATTAAATCAAGGAATTCAACAAGCGCGGACTCAATTAAAAAGTCTGCAAATTGATTTAGATAAAGATATTTTTGGCTGGATGAATGGAGAGTTTGGTTTAGGTGCAATTCAATCTAATCAAGGTTTATTAGCTAATACCGGTTTTGGAGGTGCGCTAGTATTAGATACGAGCGATCGCAAAACTGCTGAAGCCACTTTCACTAAACTCGATAATTTTGCCAAACAGCAACGGCTGAATGTCGCTCAAAGAACCATTGGCGGTAAAAATGTCACAGAATGGCAAATCCCCCAACAAGGCGCTCTAGTGGCACATGGTTGGCTCAATGATAATACAGCATTTCTGGCTATTGGTGGACCCGTTGCGGAAATACTGGCAGATCGCAAAGGTGCATCACTTGATCAAAGTGATACTTTTAAAACTGTTACAGGTTCTTTACAAAAACCCAATGGTGGTTATTTCTATTTAGATATGGAAAAAACCAAAACCATAATTGAGCGTTTATCCGCTCAAAGTCAACCTTTACCTGCGGACGCTACTGCTATTCTCGATTCTCTTCGTGGTATTGGTGTGACTGTTAATAGTCCTAGTAAATCTCTGACTCAAATGGAGATGCTGTTATCTCTTAAATCTGGTAAAGGGAAATAATATTCTTTTTTGAATTTTTTTCACTTTCAGACGCACAAGGCACAGAGAGTAGTTTGTAGGGTGCGTCAGACCCGATAATTTCGTAAAAAACAGATATCTTCTCTCTGACGCACCTTATTCACTGGAATCAGATTTCTAGAATAATTGACCGCAGATGAACGCAAATAAACGCAGATAAGAACGGATGAATTAATGGATTTTATGATTATGTGCAGTCAAAATAGATCGGTTTGTAGCAAAGAGTTTAGCTCTACTTTTGAGAATCCAAAATATAGAAAAATATCTCTTTGTTATTAGAGGTTGTTTGAAAACTTTTTCGTGTGGGATCTGACACCCGCAGATCCCCCTAAATCCCCCTTGAAAAGGGGGACTTTGAGGAATTTAGCCCCCCTTTGTAAGGGGGGTGGGGGGGATCTCGATTAATTCTGATACTTTTCAAACATCCTCTTAGATACAATTAGCTCTAACCTCCATTATAAGAGTATTGTAGTTTTACAAATCAGTCAACAACCGTGCTTTTCTAAGAATAAACTTTAACACAGTTTCATTTTTAGCAATAATATCAGCTTGCATTTCCATTCCAGACTGTAAAGCATTTTTTGAATCATCTTTTAAATATAACTTGTCTGGTTTAATGGTTACTTCATAGTAAGGAATAACCGGATTATTGCCTGTATTTTGTGGGGTGATTGCATCAGGAGAAATTGCAATTACTGCCCCTTTTAAAATACCATAATCTGGATAAGGATAGGCACTCACTCGCATTTGTGAGACTTGTCCAATTTTAACCTTACCAATATCTTGTGTAGAAACCCTAGCTTTAATTACCAAAGGAGTATTACTAGGAGCAATTTGAGCAATTTCTTCTCCTGTGCGGACAGTTTGATTAGTGTTACGCAAATTTAACTTCAGAATAACTCCAGATATTGGTGCAGAAACAACAGTTTTATTGATATCTTTTTGTACTTGCAAAAATTCTTGTCTATCACTCCAAAATTGTTTTTTTAGTTCGCTTTGACGCTGTAATAAACTATTACCCTCTTGATTTAAACGAGCTAAACTGGCCATTCCTGATGCTTTTTCTTGGGCAATTTTTTCTTGAGCTATTTTTACTAATCCATCACTAGGATTAAGAGTAGCTAATACTGCTTGTAATCTGGCTTTTGCTGATTCTAAGGATTTGGATTGACGGATTATAGTTTGCTTTTGACTTTGTAATAATGCGGTGCGTTCTGCTACTGCTTCCTGTTGTTGTTCAACTGCTAATTGTGCTTCTTCTAATAGGTTTTTACCTAATGCAGATTGTCCTACATTTTGATATCGTTCCCGTTTTTCCTGTGCTATCCTCAAGGCAGACTGACTAGAACGTAAAGATGCTTCGGACGCATTGAGATCACTTTGGGCTTTTTGCCATTCTTCCTCAGCAACTTGCACATTTGCCTTAGCTTCATTAACCTGAGCTTTTACAGCTAAACTACGCTCTCCATACTCTTTCTCTACTCGTAGATAGTTATAGATATTAGGGGTTTAGCAATGCTAAACCCCTACCATTATTCTGTATAAAATCCTCAGACAAAATAACCAAATCTATAGAGACGTTTGTTGTACATAACTAAAGATAGTTATCAATATTCATGAAAAAATATTCCATTGTCCTACAACAAAACGAAGAAGATTGTGGTGCTGCTTGTTTAGCAACTATTGTTAAATATTATAAAAAGAATTTTAATATTAACCGCATTAGAGAAGCTATCGGCACAGGACAATTAGGAACAACATTAACCGGATTAAGAAGAGGTGCGGAAAACCTGGGATTTGATACTGTATCAAAACGAGCGCAACCAGAAATATTCGACAAAATGAAAGATGCACCTTTACCAGCGATTATTCACTGGAAAGGATATCATTATGTAGTATTATATGGACAAAAAGGCAAAAAATATATTATAGCTGATCCGGGTGTGGGAATTCGTTATATTACCCGTGAAGAACTGGCTCAAAATTGGGCAGGATTAACGACACTTTTATTACAACCTGATCCAATTCGCTTTGCACAACAGCCAGATGATAAAGTTCAAGGTATCAGTCGCTTTATCCACCGTGTTCAACCTTATAAATTCATTCTATTCGTAGCATTTTTAATTAATATTTGCGTTGGTATTTTGTCTTTGAATTCACCATTTTTAATTCAGATTCTCACTGATGATGTGCTAATTCGTGGAGATACAAATATTTTGCGAGGAATAGCAATAGCCATTATCGTCATGAATCTAGTTAGTAGTTGTTTAGGAGTAGTACAAGCTAATTTAATTACACAATTTGCTCAACGTTTAGAATTAGGATTTGTTAAAGAATTTGCCAGAAAAATACTCCGGTTACCCTTAACTTACTACGAAACCCACCGCAGTGGCGAAGTGATTAGTCGTTTACAAGATATTCAACAAATTAATCAATTAGTCAGTCAAATAGTTATTAGTTTACCCAGCCAGTTCTTTATTGCAGTTATTTCTTTTGCTTTAATGCTGTTTTATAGCTGGAAACTTAGCTTATTCATTATATTATTAACCATTTTAAATGCTGTATCACCTCTAGTATTTCTCATACCTTTGCGTCGAAAAATTCGAGATATTATGGTTTTAGATGCAGAAAATCAAGGTATCTTAGTAGAAACATTCAAAGGTGCAGTTACTCTAAAAACAACCACCGCAGAACCTCAATTTTGGGAAGATTTACAAAGTAGATTTGGAAGACTTGCTAATTTAGGGTTTAAAACAGCCCAAATAGGAATTACTAATAGTACCTTTTCTGGTATTATTTCTAGTATTGGAGGAGTTGCTTTACTTTGGATAGGTAGCAGTTTTGTCATTAGTAAAGAACTAACTATTGGGCAATTATTAGCTTTTAATAGCATGAATGGTAATTTTTCTGGTTTTATTGGTGCAGTTATTGGTTTAATTGATGAGGTTGTCAGAGTTAAAACTGCAATTGAAAGATTAACATCAGTAATTGATTATCATTCAGAAATAGAAAATGACCAGCAGAAAGAATGGGCAAATATTAGAGATACTGATGATATTTATTGTGAAAAATTACTATTTCATCATTCAGGAAGATTAGATTTACTAGATAATTTTAATGTAAAGATATCAGGTGGTAAGGTAACAGCAATTATTGGTCAATCAGGTTGCGGTAAAAGTACATTAGTGAAATTAATTACAGGATTATATGAACAACAAGGAGGAACAATTAAAGTAGGAGTTTATAATTTACAAAACTTAGCCACAGAATGTATTAGAAAACAGGTTATTTTAGTTTCTCAAGACTCTCATTTTTGGAGTAGAAGTATTATCGAAAACTTCCGCTTAGGTTCACCACATCTTACCTTTGAAGAAATAGTTAAAGCTTGTCAAATTGCCGAAGCTGATAAATTTATTGATAATCTTCCTGAGAAATATCTGACTGTATTGGGAGAATTTGGATCAAATTTATCAGGAGGACAACGACAAAGATTAGCCATTGCTAGAGCTATCGTTAATAATCCACCTATTTTAATTTTAGATGAATCTACTGCTGGTTTAGATCCTATTAGTGAAGCCAAACTACTAGATAAACTATTTGAATCACGTAAGGGAAAAACAACGATTGTTATTAGTCATCGTCCTAGCGTCAATCGTAGAGCAGATGAGATAATTTATATGGAAGAGGGACGATTAAAATTACAGGAAAATTTAAATGACGTTCTGAAAATTGAGGGAGAACATTTAAAATTTTTAAGTACGTTATGACATTGCCCGTCCTGCTACTCCTAAGGAGAGACGTGAATATGAAACCGGAATATGATTTTGATCAAGCTAAACGGGGTGCGATTATCCCACAACAAGGTAAAACTCGTATTACCATCTATATTGATGATGATATTTTGGAAGCGTTTAGACAAAAAGGAGACGCTGAAGGGAAAGGTTATCAAACAATGATGAACCAAGCGTTACGAGAATATCTTGATCAAGCCAACCCCCCCTTAGATGAAGATACACTACGCCGAGTCTTTCAAGAAGAACTGCGGGCTGTAACTTTTGTTAGTTAAGTTTATGATTAATTGAACGCGGATAAACGCAGATAAACGCAGATTTTTATGATTCTGTACAGTTTCATATAAAATTGTGATTATTCCATGACGGCTAATACAGATTTTGGTAAGAGTTTTTCTTTAAACCAAATTATCCTTGCGGGAACGTTATCTAGTTTAATTCCGGCTTTTTCTAGGTTCAATCTTTCGGAAATTGCTAAAATTAAGTTATCACAATTAGCCTTTCTAACTTGAGCAAATTTCTTTTGTAAATATTCTGGTCGCCAATAACCGACAATTTCTAAGATAAACACCCGTCCGTCTGGATGAACTAGCCGAAAATCGGGAATCATCACACTACCAGGAATGGGAATTAAATCTACTTCTCGTTCTAAGATCCAACCACTTTTTAAGCCATCCCATTTACTCGCAAAGGATTCTTCTAACATACTATCATAGGGTTTACCTGGGGGATAATGGGATACTAATCCACATTCTGAATTGAGGGTGAATCGTCCGGTTTTCCATTCGTTTGTATAAGAATCACGGGTTTTTAAGGTTGCTGATAAACTCCATTTGGTGACATGAAGTAAAGCCGGAATTAGTTTGGCTATGGCTAAACCGTAGCGGGTGCTGGGAGTAAATAAACTGGTAGGACCATCCACACTAATTGTAAAACCATGATCAGCATCACCTTCAATATAAGCCATTAGTTGAAATAGCTTTAAATAACGAAATAAGAGTTTATATTCTCCGGGAACATTGCGATGTGCATTTAATACTAATTGACTAGCTTTATAAAAAACTCCTTGGACTTGAGATAAATTATAACGATGTAAAACTTCTTCTGGTTTAGGTGCATCAAAAGCAGTTAAAATTTTATTTTCTGATAAATCAGCATAAAGTCCATTTTTTATTTGAGCAGGTAAAACTTCTTGGTTGAGTTCTTGACTTAAATCATCAGCAATTTTATTTAAAATAATATCAGTTGATTCTCGACTAGCAACGGATTTTGCTGCTAATGCAAATACTTTTGCTCTTAACATGGGAGGTTCGAGGGGACTAACTACTTCAAATGTACAAAAACCACTTTTCAGAATATAAGCTAAACCCCGTTTCATGCGGTAATCTGTGGTATCTCCTTCAAAGTCTGCTAACTGACGTTCTAATAATCCTTGAGTTTTTCCGACTGCTTCCTGAAAAAAGCTAATTAATTCAGTTGCTAGATTCAAATGTTTTTGATCAAGTTTCAGTCTTTTTGGGATAATTTCTTCGCCGTTTTGGCGGTGTATCAGTAGGTCTGTTGGTAACATCTTTCTTTTCGGTTGAATAATTAATTTCTAACTGTTCTGCTGCTTTTAAATCGCTTTTCTTTTCACTACTATAAACAACTTGTAAATTTGCTCTTTGCGGTTTTTCTTCCTGACTATTATTTTCTCCTCTGCGTCTGGTTGAAGTTCCTTCTTCGCTGGTATCTTCGGCTATGACTTCATATAAAATTGCCTGTTTATTTTCTATATTACCTTTGCGTAAAATCCTCCCTAAACGTTGAATATATTCCCTCGTTGAACCTGTTCCTGATAAAATAATGGCAATACTAGCTGCGGGGACATCTACACCTTCATTTAAGACATTAGAAGCAACTAAAGTATTATATTCACCTGATTTAAATTTAGTTAGGATTTCATGTCTTTCTTTAACTGGTGTTTGATGAGTAATCGCGGGAATTAATAAGTCTTGAGAAATGCGGTAAACTGTGGCATTGTCAGCGGTAAAAATTAAAATTCTTTCGGGATAATGGGTGGCTAATAAGTCTACAAGTACCCGGATTTTACCATCTGTGCCTAAAGCGATTTCTTTGGCTTGACGATGTGATAACATTGCCCTACGTCCAGGTTGAGAACGCGCACTCATTTGCACAAACATTTGCCAACCTTGGAGACTTCCTAAAGATATTTTTGATTGCTTTAAAAAATCATTGCGAGTTTGAATTAACTGATTATATTTTTCTCGTTCTAATTGGGATAATTTAACCTTAATTTGCACAATTTCATGAGCAGCTAAAGCTTTTCCTGCTAAATCTTCAGCGCATTTGCGATAAACTTCTTTACCAATGAGGATATCTAAATCAGCGTGTTTACCATCTGTGCGTTCTGGGGTTGCGGACAGTCCTAGCCGATAGGGAGCGATCGCATATTCCGCAATAACTCTGTTAAAATCTGTAGGTAAATGGTGACATTCATCAAAAATTATCAAAGCATATTTATTACCCAAACTTTCTGCGTGAATAGCCGCACTATCATAGGTAGCAACTAAAATTGCGGTTCTATCCCGCGAACCACCCCCCAGTAAACCTACTTCCCCGTCAGGAAAAGCCGCTACTAAGTGAGCATACCACTGGTGCATTAAGTCCAAGGTGGGGACGACAATTAACGTGGTGCGCGGTGTGGCTTGCATCGCCATTTGGGCTAAATAGGTCTTACCCGCTGCTGTCGGTAGCACAACTACCCCCTGTCGTCCTGCGAGTTTCCAAGCCGCTAACGCCTCATTTTGGTGAGGATAGGGAGTCATTTCTAAACTGGCAACCAACTCTAAGGGATAAAAAGCCTTAGCTTGATCAATAAAATCTGTGGCTTCTGCTTGGAGTGCTTCAACTAAGGAACGGTATCTAATTGCCGGAATACGGAATTTTTCAATTCTATCATCCCAAATTGCATAATCTATCCAAGTTTTACTGCGTGGTGGTGGGTGTAAAATTAACGTACCACGATCAAAAGTTAAAGTCGGGTGACGAGCCATTTATTTTCTCTCAATCCAGTTACACTGATGTAACTACTCATAACGCAAAATGGGGATTGAGAGAGAGCACAGAATAATAATCATCCATATTTATCTGCGTTTATCTGCGTTTATCTGCGGTCAATTATTCTTGATATTTTATTCTATGCAGCTTCATATTAATTTGGTTTTAGATGTTCTTAATGCCAAGCGCGATCATACTGCTTGGGGACTGATACAGGTTGGCGTAGTTGCTTTGCAGCCCGCCTTGCCCAGTAAGGATCACGTAACATTTCTCGACCGATTAACACCATGTCTGCTTGTCCAGTGCGAAGGATCTGATCGGCTTGTGCCGGTTCTGTAATCATGCCCACTGCTCCGGTAGCGATTTTAGCTTCGCGGCGAAGGCGATCGCTAAAAGCAGTTTGATAACCAGCACCAAGGACAAATTTCTCTCCAGGTACAATTCCCCCTGATGAGCAATCTATTAAATCAACACCCAGGGATTTTAAAATATGACAGAGGGCAATACTTTGCTCAATATCCCAACCATCACTAATCCAATCAATGGCAGAAATCCTCACCCACAGCGGCATCTGATCTGGTAAAATGTTTCGCACGGCTTGAACTACTTCACATAAAAACCGAATCCGATTTTCAAAACGGCCACCGTATTCATCTGTCCGCTGATTGCTCAGTGGAGACATAAATTCATGCAACAAGTAACCATGAGCCGCGTGAATTTCAATTAAGTTAAATCCGGCTGCTAGGGAACGTTGAGCCGCATTTACAAATGATGCAATCAGTTCTTTAATATCTTCAATACTCAATGCTTTGGGAGCAGGACTTTCTAACCTAAAGGCAATACCCGTGAATGAAATTAATAGCCTACAAATAATTACTAATATTAATTCTGCAAATATTAAGGCATAAAAATAACTTCAGTTTAGTCTAAACTCCAGGCAAAATGTATCTAAAATTATATGATCATGAGATTTTTCTTGAATTTATAAATCATCAATCTTGTCAATTATTTGAAATCAAATTTAAAAAATCATAAATGTGTCATTTTTTTCGTCGAGAATTTTTATTCCTGCTCCAAAATGAGTAGCCTGATAGTATATATTGACAAAATATGAAAGAATATTTAAGCTTTATAAGAGTTTATTTCAAGTCATCGAGCCAAGGTAAAGGAACTGGTGAGAGGACTTTAATGACTAAATTACTGGCACAATTCTCAATTTAGAAAAATCTACAGAATCGCATAAACAATGGAATCAGGAAAGTATCATTGTCCGAGTTATTGAATATCAAATTCCTGGTTTTCTCCCTCGTCGTTTAGTTACTAGTATTATTGACCCTAATATTTCTGCCAAAGAATTAATTATTCACTATCATTGCAGATGGGAGGTGGAAATTAGTTTCTGTGAAATAAAAACACATCAATGTGCTACGCTCAAAGGACAAATGCCCACTATTTTTCGGAGCAAAACATCTGAATTAGTCGAACAAGAACTTTATGCTATGTTAATTGCTTATAATCTACTCCGCGATTTAATTTACCAATCTGCTAACGAATATAATAAAAATCCTTTACTCCTTAGTTTTCTTGAATCTTTGCAACTAGTTATAGATTTAGTACAACTCATCAGCCATTCATCCTTAAAATTACGAGAAATTCAACATCAATATTTATTATCATTAATTTCCCAGTCTGAAATTGATCGCCCCCGACGAAAACGTATTAATCCCCGTGTTGTCAAAATTAAAATGTCCAAATTCAAGCGCAAAAACTCTTCCCATAAATCTGAAATCAGAGATATAGAAAAAGACTTGAAAATCCTTCCCCCACAAGCAGTTTGACAATTTCATTCACGGGTATTGAAATTAAATCAGTTTCTCTGGTGTCAGATGTCTTTGTTTCTGATACCTGTAAAGCTTGATGAGAAAGAGATTCTAAAAATTCAACTGCTTTTACTAAAGATTCTCCCGGTAATTGTTCCAGGAGTGCAATTGCCCTTTGACGAATTTCTGTAGGTGCAATCATACTCAATCTGACCTCATTTATATATAGCTTAGATTATAAATCTTGCTCTAAACTAAAATTTATTACCTAATTTCAATAGAATACAATACCCATGACCGTACAACTATCACAAACAGACTTCCAACGCCTAACCTATATAATCCAAAATTTACCAGATTTTGTCACTGTGCGCGATCGCTGTTGTAATTGAGATGCCAAATTGTGATTATTTTAGATTCTATCGCTCAGTCTTCAAACTTATGTTTATGGGAATTTAATCACAGTCAATTCCCAATCTCTCAACCTGCAACAGCTACAATGAGAATTGTTGTGATGTTCTCTATTAGCTAAAGTGTCAGACTCTTTACCATTACGCGAGCATTATCTCGCTTTAATTAACGATATTATCGAAACCACTCTCAAGGGTAAAATTAGCTCTGTAGAGCAGGTTTATCAAATGTTGCTCAAAGGTATCACTTCCGGGACTGGGGAGGTGTTTGAATTAGTTTTGAGCGATCGCCTGAATACGATACAATCTCAGGTAGACTCGGAAACCGATGAACTGAAAAAAGCCAAAGCCACCCGGAGTTTACGCGCGGCTAAAACTATCCAAACTCAATGGCAACGGTGGCAAGAACAAAATAAAGCCACTGAAGCGATTTCTTTGTCTATGCGGGAAATTACCACAGCTACCGCAGATGAACGATTAACGGCTTTATTACGAGCTACAGATCCCAATCAAAAGTATCCCTTAAATTTGTCTCAACTTCAACAGTTAGCCAAATCTTTACAACAATTTGCCAGTGCTAATCAAGATTTTCAGCAAATTGCTGACGGGATTAATCGTGGTATCGCTTCTTGGCAAAGAATCCAAGCAAATTTACTGAATTGGATGTATGAACGCAAAAATTCATTAGGATTTGGAGGTGTACCTGGGGAAAATAGTCCCTGGGCAAGTTGGGCTAAAGTAGTTAATAGTGAAGTTCCCCAAGCCTTTTTTCATACCTTAGCAGTAGAACAATCAGCCCTAGAATTTGCCGAAAAACAACAGGCAATTAGTTTGAGTAATTGGGTAGAATTAACAATAATTTTACAGCTTTTACAAAGGGGTTTAATTAATTGGTTTGACCAACAAGCTTATGATATTCAAGCAGGACCCAAATTATCTATTTCCACATTTTTAACATTTGCCGTAATTTGGAGTCAATTAGCCAGCGGTTTTCAAAATCAAGCTTTAATATATAGTAACAGTGCATCGCAAATCATGCTGCAAATTTTGCGAACCTTTGCCCAACGTCCTTACTTTCCCCTTTACGGTGGGATTTTTGCCTCATTTTCTGGTAGTTATTTGCGGGATGCTTTAGATTATTTAGATGCCCCTTTACGTTCTGCCGAAGGTACTCAAGAAAAAGCCCGGATTTTGACATTATTGGGGTATTCCCAGCGCGGTTTAGGCAGATATGATCGCTCCCTTGATTTTCATCAACAAGCCGTAGAAATAGCCAGAAATGCCGGAGATAAAATCTGTGAAATCGCCAATCTTAACCATCTGAGTCGGACTTATGTGCAACAACAAAATTATGGTGAAGCAATTAATTATAGTCAACGGGCATTAATTTTTAGTAGACAAACCGGGGACAAAACTGGAGAAGCTAACGCTTTAGTAAATCTAGGTTATAGCGAAGTCATGCAAGCCAAGCAAACAGAACTTAGTGAACCAGAAGTTTATGAATTTGCAATTAACTATCTGGAACAAGGATTAAAACTAGCAGAAAAATTAAATGATTTACAAAGTCAAGCTTTATGTTTTAGTAGTTTAGGAATTGCTTATTTAGTTACCGCACAATATCCAACAGCAATTAACTATTTAGAAAATGCCTTTAAAGCCGCCCAAATTTCCGGAGATTTGTATTTACAAGGCAGAAATTTAGCATATTTAGCTGAAGCTAATTATCTTATGGCTAATTATGAAAAAGCCAGTTATACTGGTAGTCTGGGAATGTATCTTTTAGATCAAATTGCTTCTGATGAATGGCGACAACCTGCTGGTTTATTGACTATTATTAGGGGACAAATTGGTACAGACAAATTCCAATTATTACTCCAACAAAATCGCCCCAAAATGATTGCCATTATTGGTGTTGATGGCTATGATTATATTCCTACATTGTTAGTGAAATATCAAGAAGAGATGTAATTGGAAATATTATTCAAATTGCACAACTGGGACAGGCATCTTGCCTGTCCCACAATGGTTTAATTTAAATATGCTGTGCAAATTAGAGATTTTTTAACTTACCTTTGGGGGTTAAAGTCCCCTGCTTCTACAAGCAGCGGGTTTTGCGTCGGGGTAAAATCCCCGTTGCAAAACGTAATTCTAAATTCTAAATTCTGCATTCTTTTAACTGATTACTCCATTGCTTCATTCACAGGGAATCTATCAATTAATTGCATCGCCCGTTGAGCATTCCGCCGCAACATATCTGGTAAATTAGGAACATGAGGAATCTGAGATAATAAATCCAGAGTGCGGCGTAAAATTCGCACTACGTCTCCTTCATCTAAAGTGGTTTTTTCACATAATACTTTCCACTCTACCCCTAATGCCCACTGTTCCACCAAAGAGATTAAGCTGATAAAACGAGTTTCTAAACCTACAGGTAAGGCTACCCCATGACGATACTGCACCTTTAATACAGAACGACGAATGGGTTGCAATGTTAACCAAGCTGCGTCCGCTTCTGGAGATAGATTAAAGTCAACTTTTGTATCTGGACGGGGGCTTTCAGTCACCAAAGCGGCTATTACTGCTGCTAAGTTATGGGGACCAATATTATCTAACTCTCCACTGGACAGAACTAAACCTAACCATAATTCATTTTCACCGCGAATAGCCGCAGCAATTTGTCCTAATTTTGTGGGGACTAAATTATCTAAACATTCAAAGGATTGCAAGATTTCAATTAAACAGAGAAACTCTTCCCAATATCGTTGGGATTGTAATGATACTTGCTCTTGTAAATGTTCAAGTTCTGCTTCTAGTTCCACACAACGCGCTCTATTTTTAAATATTTTGGCAATATTCCCCGATTTATAAATGGGATGGGTTTCTAACTGTTCTTGAACCGCAGTTAAGCGACTGAGTTGCTCCTGTACCTCTGTCGGTAGATGATTAAATTCTTCAGGATTGGGTATACTCTGAGCGATCGCTATCGTGCTTTCATCACCACGGATTGATTGTCCTCGTTTCAAGCTCAATTCTGAAGGTGGTATTAGCTGCGCTGGAACTTCTACCCGTGGTATTTCCGCATACATATCTAATATATCTGCTGAAGTTGCTACATACCAACGGTTATTTTGCCCTAAGCAGACAAAGTAAGATGTTTCACCCACACTCACGGCTTTGTCAACCAACACTACTGTTATCGGTAGGGGTGACATGGCGTTTCTGTCGTTGAGACTCAACATAGTTCCAGATATGGCAAAATCTAGCATCATTGCCAATTGTGCCTGTCTATCTTCCTGTGCTTGTTCTTGTAAGGTTTTGAAAATTTGCCGTTCTACTTTCAGCCGTTGACGCAATTTTTCATATTGCATCAATTCATTTTCATCAATAGCTGCCAATTGTGACTGAATTTGCGATAATTCGCCTTGAACTTGCGCCAGTTCTTCAAAATCTGGTTGCAAATGCAAGTTGGACATATATTGTCCAAAACTTCGTTCTATCAGTTCTCTGGCTTTTTCGATGGTGTGAGTTTGCAGCAGGTTCAATACCATGCCGTAACTGGGTGTAAACTGACTAACTAAGGGATCAGCCTTAGATGTAGCTAAATAAGACGCTTCTTTAGCTCCTTCAAAAGGAGTTTGTAATGTCACTACATAGCCTTGGAGATCCATGCCCCGACGACCAGCGCGACCTGCCATTTGCAGGAATTCCGAAGCATTGAGTAAGCGGTGTCCATTATCAGTCCGCTTAGACAAAGTAGAAATTACTGTTGTCCGGGCGGGCATATTAATTCCCGCTGCTAAGGTTTCCGTAGCGAATACAACTTTAATTAATCCCTGTTGAAACAGTTCTTCGACAAATCCTTTCCAGGCTGGTAAAATCCCGGCATGATGGGCAGCTATGCCTCGATACAGTGGGGCAACTTGTCCAGCCCTGCCAGCATCAGGGTTTTTGCGTAAAAATTCATCAATTTGTTGCCGCAGGATTTGGGACTCATCATTATTAACTAACCATAAATCACCAACTTCTTCGACAGCCTTATCACAGCCCCGACGACTGAAAATAAAGTAAATCGCAGGGAGCATATCCCGTTCTTGCAGTTGGCTGAGGGTATAAATAATACCGGGCGGTTCTGGTCTACCAGCTTTGCCTTTTTCCCAATATCCTTTTTTAGCCTTTTTGACTAGGCGGGGATTAATTTTGGTATTAGTTTCATTTAATAAGGGAAATAAGCCCTTGGGATTACAAAAGTTAAATTCTAAGGGAACGGGGCGAAAATCGGAGTAAATCAGGTCTGTGTGACCATGAACATGATTTAACCAACTGGTAAGTTGATCACTGTTGGCAACGGTGGCAGAAAGGGCTACAAGTTGGACGCTGCGGGGACAGTAGATGATGGATTCTTCCCAAACTGTACCCCGTTGGCGATCGTTCATGTAGTGGCACTCATCTAGCACTACAGCCTCAACGTCAGCTAAGGAGATCCCGATTTGACCTATGGGTGTGCCATAGAGCATATTGCGGAAAATTTCTGTGGTCATGACTAAAATTGGTGCATCCCTGTGAATGGAAGCGTCTCCCGTGAGGAGTCCAACTTGATCAAAGCCAAATTTTTCGCGGAAGTCTCGAAGTTTTTGATTAGATAATGCCTTTAAGGGAGTGGTGTAAAATACCCGTTTCCCGCGAGATAAGGCACGATAGATAGCATATTCCCCGATGAGGGTCTTTCCTGAGCCTGTGGGCGCACAGACGACTACTGAACGGTCAGCATTGAGGGAGGCGATCGCTTCTTTCTGGAATTGATCTAATTCAAAGGGGAAGATTGACCCAAGGTCAATTTCATTAGCGAAGGCAGAATAATTCACTCAATCATAATTTACAAGCAGACTATCCACTATCATAACGTGATTCGTGGTTTGCTACGTTGACATGAAAAGCGCAAGTTGTGAGGCTATTACTGAGCTTTTTTTAATCATTTTACTATTTCAGCAATTTTGCGGAGAACTCGACAGGCAATTACACTGACTACTTCCGCCAAGAAGTTTGTTGCAAAATTTGATCTATTTCTTGAGGAAAAGGACAATCATCAGGAAAAGAAAAAGATTGATAATCAGAGTTCTCTCGCAGAGTCGTTAATGCGCTGATATAACATTCTATAAATATTTCATCCCAATACGGTCTTAAGCTGGGAGAGTCTTCCAATAAGCCTTTCAATTCTCGCTGACTACGCTTAATTGTTTCTGTCCAACCACGATAGTCTTGAACGTAGTCTGAATAACAAAGTTTAAGACAATGTTCTAACATTGTGATGAGCCGATTTCGCAATTCTCGCTTTTGACTCCTTCCCAAACTTTCAATCTCCTCAATTAAGTCTTCCCAGTCAACACTATGATAATTTTGCTCTTTCAATAGATTAATTGTCTCTTCAATCCAGAGGGCGTAATCTGTTTGGGTTAGCATAGTATTTTTCCTCTTTCCCTAATTTTACACTTTTTTATCATTTTACTATTTCGGCAATTTTGCACAGAACTCGACAGGCAGATTCTAATTCGCTTTGGGTGGAAAGTGGTGCAAACACTCGTGATATGGCATAGTGTTTATTTTCTAGTTTGACAAACACAATATCGTCACCATTGGTTAACATTCCAAAGTTAGGTAGATTAGTGTTGGGACTAGCCATTAAGTAAGCCAGGGTTTGTGGCAATGCTGACCAAACTGATAACATGGTTTTTTTTGATTCTAAAACAATTATCCATAAGTTGTCTTGCAATACCAGTAAATCTATTCGACCCTGAAGAATTTCTTCGCCATCAGCTATTGTTATTTGTACAGATTCTTCTGCTTTGATGCGAAAAGGTGGATCATATAAACCTGCAATGGTAAGTAATGGAGAAACGAGTAATAGCATTACCGTACTTTCTAATAAATGCCCACCTGAACGATGATAAAGATAACGTTTCCAGAGAATTTCTAGGTTGGTACGGTCATTGGGATTAATTTCAGGTAATTGATCATGCCATTCTGTAAAAAAATCCAAGCTACTCCGACTCAAGCCAAATCGTTTTTCTGCTTCTGCGATGGTTTCAGTAATGGCTAGTGTTTGCATGGTGGATTTCTATCCCGGTAGCTGTGATTATATCGTCACTGCAACTTTACCAACTTCTGTAGATGGTTCGGGTATGGGTTGTCCATCTTCTTTCAATACTTCTAGGTATAATGCGATCGCTTCTTTAATATTTTCCTGTACTTCTGCTAAAGTATCGCCAATGCTGACACAACCAGGTAAGTCGGGAACATAAGCGCCCCAGTTTGTCTGGCCACGTTCGTAGATGACTGTGTACTCAATCATTTTTTCGTTCATAATTTTGCTTGCTTCCAAATTGATGAGAGTGTACCGACTGGAATATCATCACTTGGCTTTCCGGGTACAACTACAATACCTGATTTGCTTGGATGTTTGAGGATACGATGACTACCTCTGGTACGATCTATATACCAACCATCTGCTTCCAGAATTTTTAGAACTTCTTTAACCTTCATAATTTACAAGCAGACTATTTACTATCATACAGCGATTTCCAATCATATAAGGTACATCTTAGCCCCCTCATCGCTTGCGGGGAGGGGGTTGGGGGTGGGGTTCTTGTTCCGGGTTTGATGACAATTTGCTGTAACTTGATTAGTGATTTGCTACGTTGAGAGCAAAAACCCAGATGGGACAGTGTTAATACAGCTTACTACAGAAAAACTCTGTCTAATACCTGGATACAGACGTTATATAAAAAAATTATGTATAAAAACAGAAAAATACTATAGTAGTGCGATATAGTGTAGGTATGATGGGTATGTAATCGAAACCCAATCAATCAACATTCAAATCTTTAAGGAAAGGGAAAAACTATGACATTACAAGCTAATCGTTTGGAATCTTTGAAATCAATACGAGAAGATATTCATGGAAAACTAAAGCCTCTTCAAACTCAATTAGTAAATTTGGATATAAGTCAAAGTGAAAAAGAACAGATTATCGATGAGTTTAATACTCTCGACGCAATTCTGGAAGCACTTCAAGAGCAACATATCAGGATAGTAGTAATGGGTAAAGTAAACGCAGGTAAATCCTCTTTATCAAATGCTCTCTTAAAAGCTGATGTTTACAAAACTGATGTTATTCAAGGTACAGCCATAAAAGCTAATGGTTCAATAAAACTTGATAAGTGGGAAATCCATGATACACCCGGTATTATGCACAACTTGGCTGATGATGAAGAAGCCAAAGAAAATATTCGTCGAGCGCACGTAAAGATACTTGTAATAGATGATCAGCCCTATGAACCAGAACTTGAGTTGTTTAGATGGGCAACCAAAATTATGCCTGGACTTCCTACCGTCGTCTTTTTTAATAAGTATGATAAATTTCAAAACCAACCCCGTGCTGACAAAGAACGAATTCTTGAAGTTATAAAATCCAAGATGAAACCTTTTGTAAACAATATTGAAACTGATATTGTTTTTGGTTCTGCATCTCTTTTTGATGCTGATTCTGAATCTTACAAGAGACAGCCACCTCCAAAAGACTTGATGAACTGGTTATATAATCACGCTGATTACAGTAGCACCTTAATTAAAGTGATTGATCCAGCTAAACAGGCTTTAACTAATATTGAGAGTAATATTTTGCAAGTACGAGAGCAAGTAGCCAGAAGAATAGTGACTGAATATGCAGAAGGCAATGCAGCATCAGCACTCATTCCTTTTTCTTCTGTTACTTTTTTCCCAGCAAAATTACATGAGATGAATCTGATAATTTGTGAGATTATGGGTGTTCCAGCAGAAAAAATGCAAAATGCTGAATCTATTAGCAAGGTGTTTTGGGAGGGTGTATGGAGCGCAGCAAAAATTGAGGCATTATGGGGTGTCATAGGTATTGCATTAGCTCCTTTCACATTTGGTGTATCTTTGGCAGTTACCGTATACGGCACTATTCAAGAATGGAATGAATCTCAAAAAAGGGTGCTTGTGCTTGGTGAGGCTTTAATTCAATGGATTAAATCAGGATATCCTAATATTCGTGATGGAAAAGCCTATCTCGATCAAATCAAGAAAAAATTAGAGTCTGGCAATTTGTAGTTAAATAACGTCTTGGATTTGCCCAGATTTAAAAAGTGCGATCGCTCTCCCAGACCAATTTAATGAAATTGAGGATAGCGATTCCTACGGAGCGTTTCGCTATCGCACTATATTTTAGGGTACGTTAATGAAGCGGATTAAATAAGGCTATGATATAGGGGTAAACCTTTGATTTCTTCCCCTGCTGCTAGTTTATGGAGATATAAATATGACTGTGCAATTTAGAGAAAAAGCTTTGATGGCTTATGAAACCATGCCATCAAGTCAGAAAAATAGGGTTTCTAAAGTAATAAAGCAGCTAGATGTCGATAAATCACAGAGCTTAAAGTCTGATAAACTTGAGGATACAGATACATGGGTAGTCAGAGTAGATCCCACTGTGCGGTTACTATTTAAAAAAACAGATCAGGGTTTTTTGATAATTGATATTATTGACCGCAAAAAGGAAGATTATTCGTGATCACACTTTTTCCTTATAAGTTTGATATCAACAAATGTGATCAACAGATCCAAGAACTACAACATTTTCTAACAGCTAATTTAGCAATTTCAGCCAGAATAGAATAGTGTGTTTGAAGTAAGCCGCATTCCTTTAAATCAATATATGGATACTTTAACCAAAAACCGAGAGCAGATTATTGAGTCAATTAAGACATTGCCAGAAGATTCACTCACTGAACTCATCAATTTTATTGATTACCTGCGCTATAAAGCAACTCAAAAACAATCCCAAAAAACTAGTAAAAACTTTTTGCTTTCAATTGCAGCCTTGGGAAGTTCAGTCAAAAAGAGTGATAATGGAAAAGATTAACGCAGCCATTTCTGGTTTCCCAATTTAATCAGCTATGCAAAACCTCACCAGAATTACCCGTAACCCAGAAGTAATGGGCGGCAAACCCTGCATCCGGGGAATGCGTGTCACAGTTGGTACTATCGTTGGACTAATGGCATCTGGACACAGTGCAAATGATATACTCAAGGCTTACCCATACCTTGAAGAAGCAGATATCTATGAAGCTCTTGCCTATGCTGCATGGCGGGCTGAAGAAATTGAAGTCCCGTTGATAAGTGCATGAAAATTTTGATTGATATGAATCTTTCCCCTGATTGGGTAGCGGTTTTTGGGAGGTATAACATTACCGCTGTCCACTGGTCTACAGTTGGCGATACCCGTGAGAAAGATTCGGTAATTATGGAGTGGGCAAGAACTAATGGATATATCGTCTTTACCCACGATTTAGACTTCGGTTCTCTATTAGCTGCCACAGGTGCAAATACTCCCAGCGTTATTCAGGTTCGGACTCAGGATATTTTGCCTAGTAGCATTGAAAATATAGTAATTTCAGCCCTGAACCAGTTTGAATCTTCTCTTTTTTCCGGTGCGTTGCTAACAGTTGACAAAGCCCAATCTAGGGTGCGTATTTTACCCATTAAACGTGGTTAAGAGGGAGTGGATATTTCTGGGTTTTCAACCATAAACCGCTGTATTTTGTAATTTCCCGTGCTGCATATCATAAAAAAACTTCACTTATCACCCTTTCCCCAATTCCTGAGCGCGTTCTTTTGAGGCTTTGACGGCTTCAATGATAGCAGAACGAAAACCGGCTTTTTCCAAGGCGCTGACACCGGCAATGGTTGTCCCCCCAGGACTGGTAACTCTATCCTTGAGTTCCGCTGGGTGGATTTTTGTTTCTTGTATCAGTGTAGCTGTTCCTAATACCGTTTGTACAGCTAGTTGTTGAGCGATCGCTCTTGGTAAACCCACAGCCACACCTCCATCAGCCAACGCTTCAATCATCAATGCCACATAAGCCGGTCCACTACCAGATAATCCTGTCACCGCATCCATGAGGCTTTCCGGGACTTCGACGACTTCCCCCACAGCGGTAAAAATCTGCTGTGCTGTTTGTTGGTGATGGGGATGAGTATATGCACCTAAAGAAATTGCCGTTACCCCTGCACCTACTGTAGCGGGAGTATTAGGCATAGCCCGAATTATGGGAACTTGGGGAAAGGCTGCTTCCAATTGTTTTAAAGTTACACCCGCGAGGATAGAAATGATCAGGGGTGAATGTTCTGTGGGCAGGATATCTGCTAATTCTTGAGCCACAGCCGTAAATATTTGGGGTTTGATTGCCAACATCACCGCTGTTTTCGCTTCCCCTAACACCAAGCTATTATCCGTAGTTACAACCACCCCATATTGCTGCTCTAAATAGCTACCGCGTTCAGCCTGGGGTTCACTGACGATGATTTCTGAGCCTTGATAAATACCACTGACAATAAGGCGGGATAATAGAGCTTCTCCCATTACCCCACCGCCAATTAAGCCAAATTTTATATTCATTTTCATTAGTCACTAGTTAGTGGTCAATTAATTATCAGAACTAATGACTAATTTACCTTACTGTGCCATCCGAGTGGGTTCATTTCCCCAAGCGGTCGTTGCTGCTGTCGCTGCGGGACGAGCGGGACGAGCTTGGCTGATAGGCACTTCATGTATTAAACCACCTTGAGTGCTAACTTGCACGCAACTGGGAGTAAACAAGAAGATGCTTTCACCAATTCGTTCTTGATGTCCGTCTAAGGCATAAGTACCACCGGCAACAAAGTCAACTGCACGTTGAGCTTGGTCGGGGTCCATAATGGTCAAATTTAATACTACTGATTTGCGTTCGCGCAATGCTTGAATCGCTTGGGGCATTTCTTCAAATGTGCGAGGTTCGAGGACTAGAACTTCAGAGATTCCATTAATTGCGCCTGGCATACCAATAACATTACTCATAGGTTTGGATACTGTTGTTGCTACTTCTTCAGTAGTGGTAGGTGGATTTTCCCGCCAACGCCGATTGGCAGGAGTAGTTTCCTGTGGCGCTGGTTGAGGATTTTCTTGCTGATAGATGTTTTGATAGTTATTGGCTGTATCAGCTTCTTCTTCGTAGTATTCGTATTCTACCTGCTCATTTAAGCCAACAAAGTCCCTGAGTTTGGAAAATATATTACTCATGTTGTACGCTCCCGGATTAAAATTCCCCTAATTTTCCTGGCTATAAGTTACATTAAAGTTCCTTTTAGGCAGTAGTCGTAACTATAGTAGATGTTTGACGTAGCAATTGTACTACTGATTTTACTCTTTAGTACAAATTCTCAATTATCAACAGATACTCATGTTAATGCCTGCACATTAACGAATCTGTAACATTGAGTTAAAATTGTAGCCTAATGATCATTAAAAATAAAGGGGGTCTGACCACCTTTGCAATTCAGAATTACTTATGAGAATATTATATTTTTTGACAATTATGAATATTTGGTAGAATAAATTTGCAACCGATTGCCAATCATGGTGTTTAGAACCAAGGCTACAGCTATATCTACGCTCGTTCACCAAACAAAATTGTACCTAATCGTACCATTGTTGCTCCTGCTTGCACTGCCAATTGGTAATCACCAGACATACCCATTGATAATTGCTGCATTGTAATATCTGGCCAATTTTGTGATTTGATGGTTTGTGCTAATTTGTATGTACTATTAAATAGTGTTAAAATTTCTGCATCCGCCAAACCTTGCGGCGGAATTGTCATCAAACCTTGAATTTGTAAATTTTGACATTGGTTGAGTGCTGCCAAGTCAGCTAATAATTCTGGAACCATCCAACCAGATTTATTCGCGTCGGGGAGAAGTTTGACTTGTAAGCATACGTTAGGATTCACTCCCAGTTCTTGCGCTAGAGTATTTAAGCGTTGTGCCAGCGGCAAGTTATCAACGGAGTGAATCCATTGAAATAGTTCTAAGGCTTTTCTGGCCTTGTTCGTTTGCAGATGTCCAATTAAGTGCCAGGTAATATCCGATAGATCTTGCAATTCGGCTTGTTTACTGGCAGCTTCTTGGATGCGACTTTCGGCAAAATCACGAACTCCTGCGGTGTATGCTTCCCGCATTAATTCGGTAGATACTCTTTTTGTAACAGCAATCAACCTCACTGTAGATGGGAGTGAGGCGCGAATTTGAGTAAGGCGATCGCTAAGTGAACTATTCATTGGAATGTGCGCTGAAATACACCTTGAAGTTGCTCGTACTCTTGAGAATTACCACTGCGGCGCAAAGTCCGTAGGCGATTTTCCAGCATCATTCTGGCTTCAGTCCGGCCAATTGGCTGAAATTTCAGGGCTTTAAGCTCAGTTGTTACCAGAAAAAATAAGCGTTGGGCGTAGAGTGTGGTAAACAGATCCTGGTTCTCATCAACCATACAGATCCTATAGAGTAAACCCCAAGTTGGATGATTTATGTAAGTTTCTGAGTTTTCTGGATTCATTTCCTAGTCAGGGTGGGGAGTATATGTAGCCGGGAACGGGGAACAGGGTGAAAAGTTTGATGATAACTGGATGTTTTCATGCAACTGACAACCGCTATAGCTTGTTCTGCAATTTACTAACATTCAGAGGATAGTATATCCCTTCCGCCAAATTTTTCGTTGACAGTGCGAAACTAACAATCTTCTTGACGGTTTCTGAAGCAAAACAACACCCTTTTAAGTCTGTGATGTTGCACAGGCTTCTTTCTATCCTGCCACAATTCTCACCCAACGGCGCAAAAATGGACATTTATCCAGCCGGCATATAGTAGGAGTCAGGAGTCAGGAGATTAAGGAGTCAGGAAGAAAGAAGAAAGAAGAAAGAAGAAAATTTTTTCTCGTTCCCATACTCTGTATGGGAATGAATTCTCAAGGCTCTGCCTTGAATAACAATAGAGGCAGAGCCTCTAGATAGTATTCCCAGTCCGAGACTGGGAACGAGATGAAAAATGTCATATTAGAATTGAGGGCTTCTGTCTCTCGACGGATGAAAACACCTAAATTCATTGCTTAAATCTAGAATACCGGGAATTCATGCGCCAATTTACCAACGAGGAGAAGCAACCCTGCTGCTTTTGCCGCAAGCATTAATAATTCCTTTTCCTTTTTGCAGAGGTGAAGTTCCTCTGTTGTCATTTCATCGTAGTCGAGTTCCTCCTCAATGAGATCAATGATCTCTCGAGCTAGTTTCATTGTAACGAAAAGCACTGTGCGCTCGTCTTCGCAGAACGCTACAGGTGCCATATCCCAGGCTTTCGTAAACGTGAGTATATAACCCGCCTTACTGGGACAGAAAAACTTTAACTCAAACCCAATCTCCTTTAGATCCGATATTTTAAGCGACTTCCTGTTCTCGTAAGTGATCGGAACGTCTGTTCTTAGGAATTTCATGTCTTTAGTCTTTCTGCTTTATGTATATTATGTATATTATGTATATATTGTAAGATAAATGCGTTGCTTATTTACCAGAGTCAGATCCCCGACTTCTTGAAGAAGTCGGGGATCTTGTTACCGATTCTTAAGAGAAGGAAAATTTTTCCCACCTAGTTCAATTTGTCCAGTTACGCACCCAGCTTTTAACCTATTTACTAAATACTCCAAATCATTAGCAATAAAATTTGTGCCATGATCTGGTTCTACTAAGCTAATTAAATTGACATCATTGATTATTTGATCACCTAAATCAGCAATTCCTAGAAAATTGAAAACCCCTGATTCATAAGTTCCACAAGGTACAGAAGGATTATTCATCCCGACACAATATTCATTTTCTTGAAACCAATCAAAACTAGGATAGCCATGAAAGTGAACTATGGGCGCACCATTGGCAATTAATTCTGGTGTATATAAAGCGGCAGCTAAACTAATAGCTAACATGACATAGATATCATAGGAAGGTTTGATATCTGTTTTTTTTGAATTACTTCCTAATGGTAATTGCAGATGTAATTTATCTTGTAAACCAATCCGCAGAATATCAGAATCAATGTTTAAATCCGTTTTATTTGCCCCAGAACGAGAACTAACTAACCAAATATCAGGTATTTGCTTAAATCTATTTTCGGCGTTGATATTTAGTTTAATAAAACGTCTACCTTGTTCATTTTGGCGAAGTTCATAACTACTAAATCCGGCTACAGGTAATAAATTCTCCCATTCATCAATAGTGATTTCTGGCTTACCGACATAATGAGGAGGTTCAGCATAAGCCACAAAACCATAAGATACTCCTGTTCTGCCATTAACGATGACATTAACAATGTCTCTATGGGATTTTCTTTTAATAACTTCATTTAATTTAAATCCGGCGGGAAATAAACCTGTAGATGCTAATTCTTGCCCTAATTTTACCAGCTTTCCGGCATAGTTTGATAGATGAGGATTATATTCTCCTAGTTCAAAGCGACTAATTAATAATGGAGTAATGGGGACAAATACTTTAGGGATAAGTGATTTTAAAGCAAAATTTTCAATTTCATGGGGAGCGAATTTAGAATCAGAAAGATTCATATTCAAAATAGAAAATTTTTCATCAGATACACCAATAACAATTTCTGAAAAGGTTTTAACTAGTGTATTGATACCAATGCGAATTTTTTCTGAATAAGGTGTGAGTGGATTAACAAATTCAGCATCTATATCAGTGAGAATTATTACTTGTGTATTTGTCGGATCTTCCACATATTTGGCAGCATGATCTTCAGCCCAACTACTTAATTTAGCAATTTCAATAACGGACATTTGCTGTTTTTCTTTCAACCATGTATAAGATAACTTATACCAAGCCTCAGCTATAAATATTCCTAATTTTCTTAACCATGAGTTTGGTCTTTCTACGTCTATTACAGCATCAATATCTGCTCTGACACTCTGCATTTTTAAAGATTTCTGCCAGTTAATAATGGGGATTTTAATGGTATGTTTTAATTCGGTTGTGGCTTCTTTCCAGGGAATTACTTTCACACCATGCTTTTGCAGATAGAAAATTAATTGTTGGCGAAATCTGACAATAACTTGATGATGATAATTATCGGGTAAAGGTCTAAAAGTAACTTTTAAGTTTTCAGCCATGAATTGAGGATTAATAATTGGTGCTTGATATCCTGTGGGTGATTCTCCAGAAAAGCCACCAATTAATTTACCAATAGTTTGTAAACTAATACCTTGAGTTAAAGGTTCATGGGCATAGTTATTTGTAACATTCATTTCCTGGATTAATGCTAAAATATCTTCTTTATATGTAGCTATTTCTATTTGTATTTCTGGAGTAATTACACCCTTGGGAGAACGAATATTTAGCTTGCTATTTTCTGACCAGAATAAGACACCTTGTTGAGTGAGTTTTGCTAAAATTTCTGCTGCGTTCATAACAAAATTTCCTGTATTTAAAAATAGGAAGTTAGAAAAGAGGACACCTGGCTGAATTAGGCTATCCTAATCTAGCGAAGTGTCCCAATAATCAAGGAGGAAAAACTGGTTTATCAGTAATTAAACAGAATTTGTAGAGGTTATATCTGGATAATTTCTGACTGGGAATTTTCTAATTCTTCAGATAATCTGAGAGAAAGTTCTTCAATGGTGGGATAATACCAAAGGTGGATAAGTGATAATTTAAATCCCAAAAACTTTTCGGCTCTACTAGCGATAATTATGGTTTGTGCTGAGTCTAAACCGTAACTATCTAAAGGTTCACGAATATTTATTTCTTCTGGATTAACTCCCAGTAAAGAGGAAATTTCGGAAACTAACCAAGCTTGAATTTTAGTGGCGTTATCTTGGTTGTCGGGTAGGGAATGAGAGAGATTGTTATTCATTTATGTACCTCCTGGTATTAAGTAATGAGATGAGATCTTCATGATATAATCAATGCAATTATCAACAAGTTTTTCTATGGTTTGGCGATTAAGTGCAGGTTGAGAAAAAACAAAATTTAAAGTCATTTTTTCTTGAAAAGTAGCAGCGTGAACAATAAACATTCCTGCATATAAAGCATGAGAACCAACAAAACTGATTTCTTCTAGTTCTAATTCTCCATAAGTATGGGGAATATTAACTTTACCAATGTTAGAAACTGAAACTGTAGCAGATACTTGATTCGGGAATAGCAAAGAAAAATTTATCAATTGTTTAGCGAGAAATATCATTTGAACAATTTCTCCTTGGCTAATTTTTTTATTAAGAGTATGTTTTGCTTTTCGCGCTAATTCCCAAAAAGATATATTATTAGTAATTCGATAAAATCCCATGATAGAGGCTGCTAAAACCGTCATATTTTCTTGACTAATTTCTGGTTGTAACCGTCTTCTTAAATCAAGATATGATAAACAACTAACTCGAATATTATCTTCATGGCTTTTAGTCAGTTGTTTGGAGACTGTTAACATTAATGCCGCACATAAAGCACTTTGTACTGTAGTTTTTTCTTGTCTGCATTGCTGAATAAACTGTTGTGTTGATTCTTCGCTAAGTTGTCTATGAATAATTTCGCAACGCCGTTGAGAAATGGGAACATATTTTTCTACTCCTAATGTTTTTGGTTGATTCCAATATTTTTGCAGTGCGAGATTTAATAATAAAGCAATTCTCCCTAGTTTGCCTTTAAAACTATTTGTCCATGGAGGTAATAGTTTTT
The DNA here is from genome assembly GCF_000312705.1 of Anabaena sp. 90. Lineage (NCBI taxonomy): Bacteria > Bacillati > Cyanobacteriota > Cyanophyceae > Nostocales > Nostocaceae > Anabaena > Anabaena sp. 90. The sequence continues at coordinate 676,639 of NC_019427.1, read as the reverse complement.
CAATGGGTGGAAGTGGTTCTAACGTAGTAACTGCTGGAATGGATTTACCTGCGGTAATTTTTTGACAGTAGGTTAAAATTTCTGAATGAAGTTGGATGCTTGATAAACCGTCGGTAATAGCATGATGTGTAGTTGTAATTAGATAATTAATATTCTGCTGATTTAATATTTTTACAAGTACGACTCGTAGCAGATATTTACTACTATCAATTACCTGATTCATTTCTGTATTAACGATTGCTTCCCATTCCTGACTTTCTCTAATATTAACAACTTGCAAAGGAAGTTTTCCTGTACCTTTGGACTGATAATAGTAGGAATTTCTAGAATTAATAATATGAGCATTAAGCGCAGGATGACGATATTGAATAATATCTAAAGACTGTCTGAGAACCGTTTCTTGAATATTTCCTTGAATCCGGCTAATGGTAACTAAGTTCCATGTTTTAGCTCGTTGATTCAGGATTTCCATTGTTTCTTCTAGCTGTCCTAATTTTCTATTTATAGCCATTTTTATCACCGTTGTTGGTAGTGAGGGATAAATCCCTCACTTGCATATAAATCTAATTTGATTTGTTTATGTTGTGGGCATTATTGTATTTTGATAACGAACCACAGAGGCACAGAGATCACAGAGGAAATGCTGTATAGTGCTAACTACAAATTTTGTGGATGATATTGGCTGAATTCTTCTGGCATTTGTAAGCCTTGAATTTTTAAGTTTTGAATACGATATAAATACGCTGCACCTGTCATAATTTGATCGGCTATATCAACTACTCGACGATTATTGATATCTGCTAAGTAAGAATGACGTACCCAATTATTAAAACTTCCCATTGCTGGTCCACACCAGATTTGATAATCAATTTCCCGACCTTTTTCTCCAGTATTTGACCACCGGGAAGATAGTCCTAAATACCAGCGAAATATTAATGCCATTTTTAATTTAGGATTATTAGCTGCTTTGCTTAATTTTTCTGGGTTACGTTGAGATAAATAAGTAGATGTTTCTTGCCAAATTTCGGCAATTGTTTTTCGCAGAATTTGTTTTTCTAACTTTTCTATTTCATCTGGAGGAATTTCGGCAAACGAATTATAATTTCTGTATAATTCCCCTAGTTTTTGAGCGCGAAGGGGGAAAAGAGTTCCCCGCTTAAGAACTTGTAATTTGACTCCCATTTCAAACATATCTGCTGCGGGTGCCATCATTACATCAGTCATTTCTGCTTCAGCTAGGAGCTTTTTTGTATATTCAGAAGTCCCAGCTTCAAGGCAAGATTGATTAATAGAACCGGTGACAATATAAGCTGCACCCATCATTAAGGCTGCTAGTGCTGATTGGGGTGTGGAAATTCCCCCAGCTACCCCAATTCTTACAGGTTGTTTATAACAATATTTACGTTGAATTTCGTCTCTTAATTCTAAGATAGAAGGTAATAAACAAACCAAGGGACGATTATCTGTATGTCCTCCTGAATCTGCTTCTACGGTAATATCATCAGCCATAGGAATCTTCGCGGCAAGATTAGCTTGCAATTCGCTAATTAATCCTTGTTCAACTAATTGGGTGAGAATTTTTGTGGGTGCAGGTTGGAGGAATTTAGTGGCAACTTCTCGCCGGGAAACTTTGGCAATAATTTTATTTTTGATTTCAATGTCATTAGCTGAATTTAAACTTAGTCCAGCAGCCCGATAGTAGACGATATTATCACTCAAATCTAAGAATGCAGAGGCTTCAATTATTCTGACTTGATGCTGTAAATACAAATCAATTAAACGCCGTTCAATAGCAGGTTCGCTAGGACTATGAAGCAAGTTGAAAACATAAGATTTGTTATGCAAAGCTTGTTGAATTTTGTGAATTGCTGTTTCTATCCGGGAAGGAGATAAACCTCCTGCACCAAAGGAGCTTAAAATGTTGGCTTTTCCCAAGGTAATTACCATTTCTTCAGATGCAATACCTTGAGCCATTGCCCCAGTCATATAGGCATATTTTACGCCGTAGAACTCTAGAAAAGTTGGATCACCTAATTGATGAAATCCGATAGTAGGAACAGTTAAAAGCATTTCCAATTTCTGAGTTTTACCGTTAGCACTATATGATAAACTGCCTTCATTGCTAATGCCAATTTGTCCTTCTTTATTCAGAATATAACAAGGAGAATTTAAATTCATCAGTTTATTTTTAATATTTACTGCATCAAAAGACACAGTATTTAAATCGCCTTGCCATCCTTGATAATTGTTATTCATTGAAGGAGAAAATTTGAGTTGTTGTTGATATTTGTTTTCTAAATTAACCACGTTATTTAACCTCTAATCATCAATTTGAATGTTTTGGACAGGCAAGATGCCTATCCCACAATAGATTCACAAGAATTACTCTGTATTTCTACTTTTCTTTTCTAACTTGGGTCACCATTTTTTTGTACAAATCTAATTGCTGCTGGAGAAAGAGACTAAGTTGTTGAAGTGATGTTTGCCGGGACTTTAATAAAAATCCGTGTGCTTTAGCCAGCCGGACATGATGATCATTTAAACTTTTATAATTAGGGGTGGATTTTATTTTGTGTTCATAATTTAATAAGGAATTATCTGGAAAAGATGACTGATTTTCGCAAGCATGATCTTGATCCAATTTGATGTTGGGAAAAGAATATAAAGGTGATAAATCCAATTCAACTCGATGACTAAATAGCTTGGCTAAGGCTTTAATAATGGAGGTATGATCATCTACACCTCTTCTATTTAGAGATACAGCTAGATGTTCTTTGTCTTTGAGAATTTCGCTAATCCACCGACTACAGTTACTACCAACACCAACTTCAATAAAGATTCTGATATTGTCATTGTAGGCACGATTAACTAAGCGAGGAAAATCAAGTTGGTGACAAAGGGCTTTAGCAATATTTTTGCCTATTAAATTACTATCAATTTTCATGGGTGCGTATTCTGCCGCAGAGTAGAAAATTGTTTTTGAATTTGCTTGGCTAGGTAAGGTATTGATTTTTACTAATTCATCATATTCAGAGTGCATTGGTTCACAATGAATTACATGATTAATTGATGTTGGAAAAGCGTCACATTTTAATGTTTGAATAACTCTTTCACAAGCTTGAGTTTCACCAGCAATAATGACTTCTTCAGGTGTATTAATTAAAACGATATAAACCCGACTTTCATTTTTTAGGACTTCTTGGACTAGGGAAGAGGAACATATCAAAATATAGTTACTCCAAAATTCTTCGCTTTTACCTGTATAAATTAAAGGTAATCCCCAATGCTGACGAACTGCATTTTTTTGACCAGATAGCCGGGTTTTAAATAAAGGGGATGAATTCAAATAATCACTGGTACTTTTAAAGCTAGTCCAGACCCCTTGTGCTAACATCATGCTAGTTTCACCAAGGCTATATCCAAAAGCATAGGGGGACTGAATGCGAAAGTGATTTTTCAGCATTACTGTCATTAATCTCGCTAAACCAACTTCCCATTCCAGCATAGAAACTGGATCATTTATTAATTTTTGTTCTATAGTTTCTAGTTGTCTTTTTGATAATTTATTAATGCTGCGAGGATAGATAAATTTTTCAATGTCAGCGGCTCGATTATAAACGCTTTTAACAACAACATCATCGTAGAGTTGAGGGAAAAGACGGAAAATATTTCGTCCCATTCCTATATAAGAAGTAAAAGAACCAGGATAAACAAAAGCAATATGACCTTTTTTTCCTTGGGGATTAACTGTAAAATAACTACCAAGAGGAGTTTGCCAATCTTTGCCAGTGGCAAAAGCAATTTTCACTCCCTGAATTGCCCTTTCAATTTCTCGTTTTAATTCTTCTGGATGTCGTGAAAGAATTGCTAAAGCGTAAGTTGATTGTTGATATTGCTGATATTTTTGGAAATAATCACTAGCAAGTTGCGATAGAGAAGAAACATCTGTGAGACTTTGTTGAAGTGCGGTAATTTGTGTTAATAAAGAAGCACGATCATCAGCCGCAATGGGAAATAAATAATAGGACATTTCTGCTAAATATTGACTACTGCGTTCTATCTGGCTGATTTCTTCTGACAAAATTAAATGTCCATAAATATTATCTTCTTCCATTATATTTACCGCAGCTATTCTTTTAGTCGCACCAGGTTCTAAAAACCAAGGTTTTGATTCTACGGCTACATAAAAGGGGCTTCCATGCCAAATTTCTGGCTGTTTAGGATTGAACCACTGGGGAACACCGGGAATATAACGATAATATAAACAAAGTGCGGTTTTAATGAGGCTAAATATGCCCGCAGAGGCTTGTGTATTGCCAATATTTGCTTTAACACTACCCAAGGCACAACTCAGATTTTCTGCCCCTGTCTGATAAGCCGATATTAAACCTTGAATTTCCGCTATATCTGCGTTAGGAATCCCACTAGCAACAACTTCCAAATAACCAATATCTGCGGCATTAACATCTGCTATTTGAAACGCCTCTTGACAAGCTTGCTTAACAGTTTCTGGATGATTTGGAGCATCTTTCACTACACTCAAACCATCAATGACTGCATAGATGCAATGATTTCGTTGCTTGGCTGTTTCATACAGTTGTAATACTACTGCGGCAGCACCTGCTGTTTTTATGATACTCTGAGCTTTTTCGTCATAACTGAAAGCATATCCAGTCGGATTAATTTCTATCTGGTAATTCTTATCTATCCCGACAATTAAAACAGCTTCAACTTGTTGGGAAATTAATAATTTTTTACTGACATCCAAGGCTGATAAAAGCGAATTTTCTTCGGCAAAAAATGCTAATTCAGCAGAAATATAATTAGCTAATTTAGCAGAATTTTCTGTGGGAGAAATGATGATTAAAGCTATCTTTCTATCTGGTTGAATTTTAGCATCTTCCAGCGCAGAATTGATCACCTCTCGACTTAAAGGAGTTTGCTGATAATTTTCAGATGTAACTGAATTTTGCTTACCTTCATAAATCAGACGTTCAAACTTATTTAATGTTGGTGAACTACTCACAAAACAATCCATACCGACAATTGCTAACTTTTGATTCTGTGCAATTGATTTCATTATGATTCTCCATTTTTTTATAAACTAACCGAAACAGAGGACACAGAAAAAATATTTGCAGATAAATACACTCTTAATTCTCTCCGTGCCTCTGCGTCTCTGCGTGAAAAAATCTAATCTTTGACTATTTGTCGAGGTAGAATTGTTCCTTTAGCGCCAATCATGCGATTATAAATTTGTCCTTGATGACCATAGGTAATCACATCTGTAACCACCGATGATTCTGTCTTTGATTGCACTTCACAAGTCACATAAAATGTCTCACCAAAAGGCACTTTTGCAAATTGTTCAAAGTTCTTAATTTCTGATGGTAAACATCCAACTTGATGAAAATGTTGTGTCCAAATCCAGAGAGAATGAATCTGGACATCTGCTATGTAGGAATTGAATGTTTGCACTGGGAATTGTCCCTGTTGTTGTGCTGTGGGTTCTGGTAAGTAGCATTCAATCGTTATCTGACTAGGGCTGGTATTTAAAACTGATTTTACACCTTGAAAGGTGACTCCATGAAATAGGCTAGAAGCATTTACTTGATATAATTCTTGATTGGTTTTGAGGAGATTTTCATCCTGATTAAAGTTCAGGTTTCCATAATTAGGAGGTGTGGGGATTTCTCGTTTGAGAATTAGATTTGTGCTGAAATGATAGCGGACTTTTCCGTCTGATGTCTTACTACTAATTTTAGCAGCAAATTCTATTTTCTGATTTTCATGTTTTGCAAGTTCTTGAATTTCTAAAACATACTCATTTGTTGAGGTTTCATCAAAAACTATGCCTTTTAAAACTTTGAAATTGGGAGAACCGAAGGCTGTAAATCCAGGATAGAGTTGTTCACAAGCATTAGTCATCCATAATAACCCACAGGTGGCAGGAAGTACGGGACGACCGAGGATAACATGATCATGTAAAAATGGGTTTTCTGCTAATGTTAATTGGCGGTTAATTCGATAGGTTTTTAGCTCATTAGATAAGGTTGCAGGAACATAAGTTAAGGGACTACCAATCACTAATTGAACTGTGTCTTGATTAGCGGTAGTTAGTTCATTAACTAATATTTGTGTTCCTGTCTCTACGGGAATAACTTCAATTCCTCTTTCTGCAAAAGCTTTCTTTAGTTCTGATGATACCATGCCACTTTCCCAGGGACCCCAGTTAATAGCCATGACATGACAATTGGGGTAATTATGTTTAATTAAATGGGCAGATTTGTTCAGGATTTCATTGGCTATGGCATAATCTGATTGTCCCACATTGCCATAAAATCCTACCACGGAAGAAAACAAAACTAAATATTCCAATTGACTCGCTGGTACACACCGCAGAAGATTTTCTAAACCTTTAACTTTAGCTGCATAAACATTTTCAAAATCCTGAATTGATTTTTTTTCAATGCGTTTATCAGCTAAGTTTCCTGCACCATGAATTATGCCAGTTATCGCCCCAAAACGTTCAATTACATCTGCAAGTTTTGATTCTAGTAATACTGTGTCGGTAATATCTACACTCAGATATTCTGCTTTTCCTCCTGCTTGTTCAATGGCTTTAAGAGTACTTTGAATTTCTCGCTGTGAGGAAATTGCTTGATACTTTTTCTGTACCATTATTGGTGTTGCTTTTTCCCCTTGGGCTTGGAAATTTTCTAAAATTCGCTGTTTTAATTCTGCTTCATTTTCGCAATTTTCTGCCCAAACTGGTTCAGGTTCTGGACTGGAACGCCCTAAAAGAATAAATTTACATTGATATTGCTGGGCGATTTTAATGACACATTGGGCTGTGATTCCTTTTGCACCACCACTAACTAGAAAAACTTGATCTTTGGTAATCTCTCTTTGAGAATTAGTAGTTGGTAATGGGCTGAAGTCTGCAATTAAAGTGACTCTTCCTTTTTTGCTATATCCTACTTCTTGAATTAACAAGTTTGAATCATGAATTTCCGCGAGGATATGTTTTACAGATGTTTCTGGATCTATTTCTGGATTTAAGTCAAGGGAACGACAAAATACATTTTCCCATTCTTGATTAATACTCTTGCTAAGTCCGAATAATCCTCCGGAAATTGCACTAAAATCATGGGTTTCTCCTAATCCAAATTCACCATCTAAACGCGCAACGTTAATAAAACAACTGCGGCCAAATTTTGCGGCTTTGTTGAGTGGTTCTTTCAGGTATTTAGCGATTAAGAAGACGTGACGCAGAATGGATTTATCTATGTCTAATGGTGTTGCTGGGTGGAGATGAATAAATGCAGCTACGGTACCATAATTATCAGCAATCTGTTCTAACTGTTGTTGTAAATTTTCTTCATTCCAATCAGTTAAAACTACTCTATTGATTCCTTTATGAATATTTGAATCAATTCCAGGGAAACTTAAAACTACAGTTTTCCAACCTTTAGCTGTCAAACTTTCTGCTAATTTTTCAGTAGTAGAAGAACCATCATCAGTTATTAATACAATGTGGTTTTCAGGAAGAGAAAATTCTAAACTATCAGGTGTGGGAAGTTGCTGTAATTTGGCAATACTGCGGCGGATATTTGGCAGAAATGTGGTTGTTGTGATCTCTACTATTTCTTCAGTCAATAAATTAGAAATTCCCTGGGCTTGTTGCTGCATATAAGTGGCAATTTCGGCCAAAGTTCTCAATTCTCCAATTTCTTCGAGGTTGGGTTTAGGTAAGTCGGGATATAGTTCTAATAAACCTCCTAAAATTTCTACCCGTTTGATAGAATCAATTCCCAAATCTGCTTCCATATCCATTGACAGTTCTAACATTTCTACTGGGTAGCCTGTTTTATCACTGACAACTGTTAACAGAATATCGCTTAAATCTGCGGGAATTTCTACTTCTGCTTTTTGTTCTTCAATTTCAGGTGTGGATGTTATTAATTCCGGTTGAGGAACTTCTACTAATACCTCTGTGGTAATAATTGCGGTTGATGTTTCTATCTGTTGATTTAAGACATCTGAAACTAAAGTTTGCATATATTCGGCAATTTGTTCCAAAGTTCTTAATTGTCCCAATTCTTCGGGGTTGGGTTTAGGTAAATCGGGATATATTTCTAATAAACCTCCTAAAATTTCGACTCGTTTGATAGAATCAATTCCTAAATCTGCTTCCATATCCATTGACAGTTCTAACATTTCTACTGGGTAGCCTGTTTTATCACTGACAACGTTTAGTAGAGTTTGACTAAGGGTGGCTTTATCTATATTTGGGATGATTTTTTCTTCACGCAGAGGCGCGGAGGTACAGAGAGGAAGAGGTGGAGATAAGTCGGTTTTTTCATCGTTTTCTAAGTCTTGTTGAATTTGGGGAGAAAAAGTGGGTTGAGGATGATTTACATAATTGATGACTTTATTTTCTGAAGTCAGTAAATGAAAATGTTTTTGCAGAAGTTGAAAGTAATTTTGGGTATATTCATGTTGATATTTGAGATATTGTTCATGAATGCGGAGGGTATCACCTTGATGATCATGAAACCGCATCATGTTCTGTTCAGAATTGGAAATTGCTAGTTGCTGAGTTTGAGATTGATGTTCTGTAGGTTCATTATTTCCCAATAATGAATACTGCTGCTGCATTAATTGAGAAAATGTCTTTGTGTATTCTGTTTGATTTTGCAAAGATTGTTCATGAACATGGATAATGTCCCGTTGTTGCTGACTAAATTCTGTGATGAAATTTTCTAAGCTGTGAATAACTTTTTCAGAATTTTGAGGGTGAATTTCTACTTTTTCTAATTTACTGTTGAGTGAAGTTGGAGGCTTTTCGTTACCCTGTGGTTGATGATTTCCGTTAAATGAAGTTGGAGGCTTTTCGTTACCCTGTGGTTGATGATTTTCGTTAAATGAAGTTGGGTAATTTTCGTTAATTGTTGGTTGGGAAGATATCACCCCTACATGATGACCATTTTCTAAGGCTTTCGCAAAGGCTTTTTGAGTTCTTTCGGTAATATTGGTACTATTTAACCGCACATTCAAAACTTTTTGTTGAGGAATTTCGGGAATTTTAGTTACGACTTGATAGGGATCTAAATTTTGCAAAGATAACCCAGCTACCTGCAATTGAACTATGGCTTGTCGAAGAGTTTTGTCGCTATTTTTGGTATGATTTGGATTTACAGCTATAGCTATATGGGGTTGATCATTTAAAATCTCCTTTACCAAATTTGTAAGCACATTTTTAGGACCAAATTCCACAAAACAATAACCACCAGCAGCATAAATATTTTCAATCTCCTGCTGAAATAATACCTGATTGAACAATTGTTCTTTGAGGATTTTTTGGATAGCGTGGGGTTCTTGAGGATAACAGCCACCTGTAACATTAGTATAAACGGGAATTTGTGCTTCGTTGAAATTTACTTTTTCAACAGCTTGGGCAAAAGGTTTTTGAGCATGAGATACTAATGGTGTATGAAATGCTGCGGAAACTCCTAATAAAAAAGTAGTAAAACCTTGTTTTTTGAGAATATCTTGGACTTGACTAATTTCCTCTTTCTTCCCAGCTAATACTATTTGGTGCTGAGAATTTTTATTAGCAACTGCTACCTGGGGAAACTTTTTAATTACTGCCGTTATCTGCTGAATATCTCCTTTAACGGCTAACATTCCTCCAGCATCAAAATTGGGATTTGCCGGTGCAGCCATAGCTTGTCCTCTAGCTTTTGCTAAGAACAAATAATCTTCTTCATTTAATACACCTGCAACCCACAAAGCTGTTAATTCACCAAAGCTATGACCAGCAACAAAATCAGGTTTAAATCCAGCTTGTTGCAAAATTTTATATAAACCCGCACTAAATACTCCAATTGCTGGTTGTGCATATTCAGTTTTTTGCAACGTTGCTAACTGAACTTGCTTTTGTGCTTCATCAAAAACAGGCTGAGGAAATACTACCGTTGACAAGGGCTGTAACCCGTCCTCACACAAAAGGCTATCCATGTGCGTATAGGTTTGGCGCAAGCAGGGAAAATTCATCACCAACTCCCGCCCCATTTCTAAGTATTGTGAACCTTGTCCAGAAAACAAAGCCACTACTTTACTTGTCGGATTTATCCCCTTTTGACGGTAGTAAATCCCTTGAGGATGTTCCCAGGATTCGGCTTCAGGCTTCTGTTTTAGCCCTGCAATCGCAATTTTTAGTAATTCCTCAGCTTGCGCTAAATCATTAGCTACAAAGCCCATTCTGGCATAATTAACGGGAATTTTCCTGGTTTGAGAATCAGTAATTAATTGTTGATAGTGTCTTTCTTTACCCTCAATCTGTAATTGTTGCTGGATTTGTTGACAACGAGATAACAACTCTGAAGAGGTGGGGGCAAATAGCAGTAAGGATTCTGGCCTATGGTGTAAACGGTAAGGGTGATGATGTTCATGCTCGTATTCTTCCAAGACAACGTGATAATTTGTACCACCAAAGCCAAAAGCACTGACTCCTGCCCTTCTTGGTTGGGTAGGATGACTTACCCAAGGTCTAGTTTCCGTATTTAAATAAAATGGGGAGTTCTCAATATTCAGTTTAGGATGGGGTTTACTGACATTAATCGTCGGTGGTAAGACTTTGTGGTGCAACGCTAAAGCCGCTTTGATGAGACTAGCTGCACCAGCCGCCGCCTTAGTATGTCCAATTTGAGATTTGACAGTTCCCAAAGCAATATGCTGTTTTTTCGGGTTATTTTCGCCAAAAACGCTGGTAATAGATGTAAATTCTGTAGGATCTCCTACCATCGTTCCCGTGCCATGTGCTTCGATTAATCCTACACTAGCAGGAGAAATACCTGCATCTGCATAGGCACGAACCAAAGAACTAATTTGTCCTTCTGCGCGAGGTGCGTAAATACTTTTATACTTGCCATCGCTAGAACTGCCCATCCCTTTAATGACTGCATAGATGCGATCGCCATCTCGTTGGGCATCTTCTAGGCGTTTAAGTACCAGCATTCCCACGCCTTCGCCTAATAGCATTCCATCTGCATCAGTATCAAAGGGTCTTACCTTTTCTCCAGGGGAAACAGCAGGGGTTTTACTGAAGCACATATAGGCGAAAATTGAGTTATCCGTATCCACCCCGCCAGTTATCATCATGTCAGCGCGATGTTCCACTAACTCGCTAATAGCCATTCTTAATGCACCCAAAGAACTCGCACAGGCTGCATCCACTACGCAATTCATTCCGCCCAAATCCAGACGGTTGGCGATACGTCCAGAAATCACATTAGCTAACATTCCGGGGAAGGCATTTTCGTCCCATTGCACATATCCACTTTTGAGTTTTTCAATAATTTTCTGGCTATCTTCGTCTGATAAACCACTATTTTTGAGAACTTTTTTCCAAAGTGGATCTTGCAATCTTGCACCTAAAGGAACAGCCAATTGTCTACCAATTGCTACTCCTAATATTACTCCTGTTCGTTCGTGATTAAATTGGCGAGATGTCCCATAACCAGCATCTTCTAATGCCTCTTTTGCCACTACCAAACCGAGTAATTGAGAAATATCTGTCACCTCCAAAATATTAGGAGGTAAGCCAAATTCCATGGGATTAAAATCAATATCTGGTAAAAAACCACCCCGTTTACAATAGGTCTTATCCGCTGCTTTGGGGTCAGGATCATAATAATCATCTATTTGCCAACGGGAAGCCGGAACATCAGTAATACAATCCACTTTCTGAATAATATTTTCCCAGTATTCCTGTAAATTCTTCGCCTGGGGAAAAATAGAAGCCATCCCAACAATTGCTACATTAGTTGTTCGCAATTTAGCATTAATTTCATTTTTCATCTTTGTGGTATCAGGCATATTTTTTTTAACCTTTATCATCTTGAGTACAGACTTTTCACAGTTACTAATTTCAGATTGCAACTGTGCAAAAGCAGCTTCAAATTTGGAAGCAGCCATGATCATATTTCCCTCTTTTGATCGAGCAATATAGAGGTGAATAGCAGCTTGTTTTTTGACTAAATTAAACTAAGCTAGAATTGATTTTCATTCTTAACAGTATTGAAATCTGAACTCGACATAAATTATTGATAAATATTGTGGCGATTAAATATGAAATAGTCTGATTAATCCTCCAGACTATAAATTAAATTTCCGCCTATATTAATCTGAGTTTGGTGACAACCCTATTGCAACTCATAAGCAACTTACGTGCAACTTTATAAAAGTCTTGCAGATGTAAAATTGATAGAGTCGTCGCAGAAATATCTTTGCTTATCCAATACACTAATTATTATCTAAGTTTTAGCCATTTTGACAAAAGTTGCATAGAGATTGCATATTATTAGTTCCAACTTATTGAAAACTTTATTTTACAATAACTAAGAATAACAAATTCTCTGGATAAAAATAGAATGTGCAATATGTAATTATTGTTCATTAGTTTCTAATGCTAAATAGTTATTTTTTACATCTATCTCCAGAAATATTTTTTCACCTTTGTAAAATAGATCACTATTAAATATATCTCAGGAGTTAAAAATATATTTTTTCATCAACTTAAGTCCTAAATTTGAGATAATGCAAAATTAGTAATCCTCTATTTAAAGAATTAAAAATTTGAGGCTTGCGATTTTTACAAATCCCAGATAGTGCGATAAACAAGGTTCTATGAAACAATCTGTTGCATATAGGTTGAAATTCTCAAAAAATAAGTTTACTCTAAATTATTAAATCAGGGAAATTTAGACTGTGAATTTCAAACAGTCTTCGAGCATAAAATTAGTCAATTAAACGTTATTGCATTATTTGGCTTCTGCAATATTGGAATTACAAAAACTACAAGGAATTGCTGGCATGAGACTATCTGAATTAGATCCACTCATCCCGCTGAATGAGTTACGAGAACAACTCCTCAAATTACCAAAAGGTTACTCATTTCATGAAGATGAATTAGTAGATTTTCTATCACGGAGAAGATGGCCTGAAAGCAATCGTCGAATTGATAGAACCACATTCTGGCGGTGGCGGAATGACAACGCTATTGAACATCAAAAAATCTTCAGTCGCTTGGATCTTCTCAAACTTTGTCAAATTTGTGATCATTATCGAGTAGACGGAACCCGCAGCGAATATTTGGCAATCATGCGGAAGAAAAAAGAGAAAGAGGTTGTGTTAAATAAATAAAATTTTGATCATGGTAATTGGTAATAGTCAGCAACTAATTACCAATTACCTGGCAGAATTTTAGTATTTAAGTATTTTATGTAACTTTCCATTTAGTCAACCAAAGTAAAGAATTTTTGATTAGTTGTATTTTGTTGGATATTAAGGTTATCAATTAATCCAGTTCAGTTAATTATGTAGGTTGGGTTGACGGCAGGAAACCCAACAAAATGATTGATAATGTTGGGTGGTGCTGTCACTTAATCCAACCTACTTTTTTCTTAACTGAACCAGATAAGGTTATCAAGAGATGCTATCAAGTGTAATGGCTTTTCTGTCTCTAATTTAGAGTCAGAAATATTGTCATATTTCCTAATTTAAAAGACAAAATTATGGTACACAAAGAAAAGCACTCATTCACAAAACCTATGAGTTTGTGGCCGATAATGTTAGGAAGTGCTGGAGTTATAGCTACTAGCATAATATCTATCTATAGCCTTTCATATTTTCAGAAAACGTCTAAATCATCCCCGACCATATCTTCTATTTCTCCCATTTCAGCCCCTACTATTACTGCTGTTGCTGCTTTAGGGCGTTTAGAACCCCAAGGAGAAGTAATTCGTCTCTCCGCACCTAATTCTCAAACAGGGATAAGAGTTAATCAACTCCTAGTTAAAAAAGGAGATAAAATTCGTCAAGGACAATTAGTAGCAATTCTTGATAATTATATACCTAATCTTGCAGCTTTAGAAAAAGCAAACCGACAAGTAGAAGTTAGTCGAGCGAATCTTCAACAAGTAGAAGCAGGGGCAAAAGGAGGGGATATTTCAGCCCAAAAAGCCACAATTTCTCGTTTAGAAGCTGATTTACGAGGATCAGTTTCTACTCAAAAAGCTACAATTTCTCGTTTAGAAGCTGAACTAAAAAATTCAGAAACCGAAAATCAACGCTATCAGAAATTATATCAAGATGGTGCTATTTCTGCTTCTGATGCAGATACTAAAAGATTACGCCGGGATACTGTGCAACAACAACTTAATGAAGCTAATGCTAGTCTAAAACGAACTATAGAAACTTTGCAAAAACAGTTAACTGAATCTCAAGCTAGACTTAATAGTATTGCCGAAATTCGCCCCACAGATGTGCAACTAGCTCAAGCAAATGTAAAAAGTGCTATAGCATCTGTTCAACAAGCTCAAGCCGAGCTAAATTTAAGTTCTATCCGTTCCCCTATTGATGCTCAAGTTCTAAAAATTAATACTTGGCCAGGAGAAATAATTGGCAATAAAGGCATAGTAGAACTAGGACAAACTCAACAAATGTATGTAGTTGCAGAAGTCTACGAAACTGATATTAAAAAAGTTCGTTTAGGTCAATCAGTAACTATCACCAGTGAGGCTTTTAGCGGAAAATTAAAGGGAACTGTCACAGATATTGGTTTACAAATTGGTAGACAAAATATCTTCAATACTAATCCCGGTTCAGATACAGATAATAAAATAGTTGATGTGAAAATTCGCATTGACAACTCGGCAGATAATCAACGAGTTTCTAGTTTAACTAATTTACAGGTACAGGCACTTATTAAAATATAACAAAGTCTGAACTATGATTTGTCTGATTAATTTGATTTGGATGATTTATATAGCGGTATGCACTTGAATGAGATACATCATAGTCCCCTCCTCGCTTGCGGGGTGGGGTGCATTTATATAAGGAATAGGAGGTAAAACATGATTTTAAATATACCTTTGCCTTGGCTACAATTGATCAAACAAAAAGTGCGCTTTTTTGTAGCATTGGCTGGGATTGCTTTTATTTCTGTGTTGATGTTTATGCAAATTGGGTTTCAAGATGCTCTTTATTCTAGTGCTACTCAAGTCCATAAACACCTGCGAGGTGATTTGTTTTTAATTAGTTCCCAATATAAATCTTTGACTTCTACTCAAAGCTTTCCTCGTAGTCGTTTATATCAAATATTAGGTTTTAACGGTATAGAATCTGTTGAACCTTTATATGTCCAATTTGCTAAACTCAAAAATCCCATTAATGGCCGCAAATATCCTATTTACATTCTAGGATTTGATCCGGTAAAATCTATCTTTAGATTACCAGAAGTAGATCAAGATTTTCAATTACTAAAAATTCCTGATCAAGTATTTTTTGACCGCGCAGCCCGGCCAGAATTTGGACCAATTGCTGAATATTTTCAAAAAAATCAACCTATAGGTATGGAAATATTTAGTTATTTGGGAACTATTGGTTATAAAGTTAAAGTTAGTGGTTTATTTACTCTTGGTCCTTCCTTTGGTGTGGATGGTAATTTAATAGTCAGTTCTTCTACTTTTTTTAAAATCTTTCCAGAACATAGATCAAATCAAATAGATATAGGCTTAATTCATCTAAAACCTAATGTTAACCCCCAAACAATTCTCACAACTTTATCTAATAGTTTACCAAAAGATGTCACGGTAATGACACGCCAAGAATTTATTGACTTTGAAAAAAGCTATTGGACATTAAGAACACCAATTGGATTTGTATTTAATTTAATGGTAATGATGGGTTTTGTGGTTGGTGTAATTGTTGTTTATCAAATCCTTTATAGTAATATATCAACTCATTTTGTCCAATTTGCGACACTTAAAGCTATGGGATTTAGAAATAAATATCTTTTAAATGTCGTATTTCAGCAAGCTATAATTTTAGCTGTCTTGGGTTTTATTCCTGGTTTTGCTATCTCTCTAGGGCTATATGATATTGCTAAAGATGCAACTAAATTACCAATTGTTATGGATTTAAGTAAGGGATCATTAGTATTCACTTCTGTGATTATTATGTGCTTAACTTCTGGTTTCTTTTCTACCAATAAACTCCGTAAAGTAGATCCAGCAGAAATCTTTAATTAACTAATCATGCAATATTTACCTGATGCCAATATTTTGAAAATCACAAATCTTAATCATTACTTTGGTCATAGTAAATTACGAACTCAAACTTTGTTTGATATTAATTTAACTATCAAAGCTGGAGAAATTGTGATTATGACTGGACCATCTGGTTCAGGAAAAACTACTTTATTAACATTAATTGGTGGTTTGCGTTCTGTCCAAGAGGGAAGTTTAAAATTTAATGGACAGGAATTATTAGGTGCTAGTAATGAAGAATTAGTCCAGGTACGGCGACAAATTGGCTATATTTTTCAAGCTCATAATTTACTAGATTTCCTCACAGCTATGCAAAATGTGCAAATGTCTTTGGAATTACAACGCAATATTTCTCAATGGGAATCTTATATCCAATCAGAAACAATGCTCCAGGCTGTGAAATTGGGAGATAGAATTAATTATTACCCCTCCGATCTTTCCGGGGGACAAAAGCAACGAGTAGCCATTGCGCGGGCTTTGGTGAGTCATCCTAAGTTAGTCTTAGCTGATGAACCTACGGCGGCTTTAGATAGTAAATCAGGAAGAGATGTGGTTAATTTAATGCAGCAATTAGCAAAAGAACAAGATTGCACCATTTTAATTGTTACCCACGATAACCGAATTTTAGATATTGCTGACAGAATCATTAATATGGAAGATGGTTATTTAATCCAACATGATTGATTTATTTAGATTCCCAACTTCTTAAAGAAGTCGGGGATCTAGTTATAGTAAACTAGCAGAATTAACATCTAAAAATAAAGTAGCTTGGGGTTGTTGACGTAAAATAGAAGCTGGACAATTAGTAGTAATATTTCCTGTTAACAGAGTTTTAACTACTTGGGCTTTTCTGGTTGCTGGTGCTAAACAAATTATTTTTTTAGCATGACAAATCATGGGAATAGTCACAGTAAATGCGTATTGAGGAACATCTGCTAAATTGGCAAAATATGCTGTATTTACTTGTTGTTGACGGTTAACATGATCCAGTTTGACAAGTTTAACTTTAGCAGGATCTTGAAAATCTGCCACCACTGGATCATTAAATGCTAAATGTCCATTTTCCCCAATACCTAAAAAACATAGGTCAATAGGTTGATTTTCTAAGAGTCGAGTATAGCGATCGCACTCAGCTATTGGTTGTAATGTATCCCCTGCTATATAATAAAATTGTTGGGGACACACCTTTTCTTCGACCCGTTCCCGCAAATAACGCCGAAAACTAGCAGGATGATCGGATGTAATTCCCAAATATTCATCTAAATGAAATAAAATTATCCGTGACCAATCTATTCCCTCTAAAGCAATTAAAGCCTCCAAAAATCGAATTTGGGAATTTCCCGTAGCTAATAAAATCGCAACTGTATCCTGTTTATCAAGCAGATTTTGTAAATATTGATGTGTGATTTTAGCCACACTTTCTGACATTTCCATTTCAGAAGCATAAACCTCTACCAATAGATGATCAACATAAAAAGATTTGCTAGGTTCTATCATTTGTTTACTCCCAATTACTAATTATCAATTATAAAAAAAGACAGGCAAAAAGCCTGTCAAATAGCTGATGATTTAGCAAAGAATTTGTCAGTATCCTCAACCCTGATTGTTGTAATCAATCATCTCAATCAAATCAATCACACAAATCATAGTTATGATTTAGAAATTCATTTCCGCAGCTTGAACCCTGATTGTTGTAATCAATCAAATCAATCACACAAATCATAGTTATGATTTAGAAATTCATTTCCGCAGCTTGAACTTTTTCTACTTGTTTCTTCTTGAGAACTAGCATTACTTGTGCCAACATCACCAAACAGATAAAAGCAACCAACCATGCAACTCTAGAAGAATCTTGCAACACAATTTCTGCATCTTTTTGACCAAAACCACCAACATTGGGGTTGTTAGTCAAAGCATCACCAATTGTAACTACTTGTCCTTGAGTCACAATTAGTTCAGGACCAGCAGGAACTGTATCTGTAACAACATCACCAGTTGCAGTTGTGATACTAATCAGATTCTTAACGTTACCGTCCTCATCTTCTGTTTTAGCAATTTTGCTAATTGTACCGGCAGCAGAAGCGTTGAATGCGTTATTATTGCTCTTTTCACCTGTGGGGTAAACTTGTCCACGGCCACGATTACCGCCTACATGAACAGAGTATTTGCCAAAGTGGATATTTTTGTCTGTAGCGGGGTTAGGAGAAAGAATAGGGAAGACAATTTCTTGATATTCTTCACCAGGTAATGGACCAACAATGACAACATTATCTGTACTGTCGTTGTAAGGAGTGAATGTCATATCACCCACTTCTGCCTTGAGTTCTTCAGAAATGCGA
Organism: Anabaena sp. 90; assembly: GCF_000312705.1. Taxonomy (NCBI): domain Bacteria; kingdom Bacillati; phylum Cyanobacteriota; class Cyanophyceae; order Nostocales; family Nostocaceae; genus Anabaena; species Anabaena sp. 90. The sequence continues at coordinate 658,185 of NC_019427.1, read as the reverse complement.
TCTTCTGGGGCAATCTTGAAGCCTTGAGGCAACATTAGTACAGCACCAACATTTAAGCCCACCTTAGAACCATCAGCACCCACTTGTTGCACAGTGGCATCGTAGGGAATCTTGACAACGGCTTTAAATACAGTGTCAGGAAGCACAGATTGGGGAATTTCCACTTCTGTGGGTTTAGCTGCTAGGTGACAGTTAGCGCAAACAATTCGACCCGTTGCTTCGCGGGGGGTTGCAGGAGCGGTTTCTTGCGCCCAGAAAGGATAGGCAGCAGCAGTTTGTGGGACGGCTATATCGCTAGTGAAGAAAAAAGTCACAGTAGCGATCGCTATAAGCAATGTATTAACCATTGCTTTAGCAGTGCGAGTTAACCTCGCAGGTGTAAGGGCATTTCTCATCTCTATAAAGTCATTTGTCAGTGGTCAGTTGTCAGTTGTCAGTTGTCATTGGTCAGTAGTCAGTAGTCAAGAGTTGATTAAAAGCCCTAGATTGTTGACTTGAGACTAATAACTTTTGCACTATTTAAGCCCACCAAGCGGCATCCCCAGTGCGGAAATCGGTTTCTGTCCAAGGTGTTAACAGAATTTTGTCGTCTGCCACTTTGGCATGGGCTAGAGGCAAGGATTTTGGTGCAGGACCGCGAATTACTTTACCAGTAGCGTCATATTGTGAACCATGACAAGGGCATTTAAACTTATTTTCAGCCACATTCCAAGGGACAACACAACCTAAGTGGGTACAAATAGCATTAATCCCGTAGTCAGCGATCGCTTCTTTACTTTCCACTACAATATAGGTAGGATCTCCCTTGAGTCCTTGTACCAAACTGCGACCGCCCACATTATGGCTGTCTAGAAATTGACTAACACTAACATCATTACCCAATTCATTCTTGGCTACTGTACCGCCACCAGCACCACCGCTAGAAGGAGGAATAAAGTAGCTAACAACAGGGTACAATGCACCCAACGCCACTCCGGTAACAGTCCCAAAAGTGAGTAGGTTCATAAACTGACGACGACCCATATCGGGAACATCTGCTGATTCAGAAAATTGAGCCATAATCTCCGCGCTGTTTGTGTAATTTATTAATCATTTTGACAAGAGTACCAGCACAAGAGCCACTCTTATCTGAATCGAAATCATAACGCTCACAGCGATACCCTAATTCTCAGTTGCAAGACATAGTGAGCATCTTTATCTGTTAGCATTACATTTCTTTATATCCTTATCATACTGGAGTCACGGAACTTAATATCATAACTAAATGTAAAATCTAGATAAGCTCAGGGAATAGGGAATAGGGAACAGGGAACAGAAGGAAACTTCTTAACAACGGACAACGGTACGGGCGAAGCATTTGGAGAACTATTTTTGGCAATGACCGATAATTTATCTTCCAAATGCTTCGCCCCTACTGACAACGGACAACGAACAACTGACAACGGACAACGAACAACGAACAACTGTACGGGCGAAGCATTTGGAGAACTATTTTTGGCAATGACCGATAATTTATCTTCCAAATGCTTCGCCCCTACTAACAACAGACAACGAACAACGGACAACGGACAACGGACAACGGACAACTGTACGGGCGAAGCATTTGGAGAACTATTTTTGGCAATGACCGATAATTTATCTTCCAAATGCTTCGCCCCTACTAACAACTGACAACTGACAACGGACAACGGACAACGGACAACGGACAACTGTACGGGCGAAGCATTTGGAGAACTATTTTTGGCAATGACCGATAATTTATCTTCCAAATGCTTCGCCCCTACTAACAACTGACAACTGACAACGGACAACAGACCAAAATTACTATGACCGGAAAGGAATTACGCCAACTGTTGATTGATAAATGGGGACAACCTTATGATGTCCAGTTTCGCCGCACTCAGGGCAAAATATTTCTACAAATCATGTGGAAATACTTTGGACAAGCCTCTTTCCCTTTAAGCGAAACAGATTACCAAGATCATCTTGACAGCATTGCTAATTATCTCAATGCCTTGGGAGGAATACAACAAGTACAAACTTTCATTCTAGAAACCAAAGAGCGTCCCCGTCTTGGTAAAGCAGTTAGTATCCCCCTGGACTTAGGTGAACGCGCTTCAGAATGGATCGTTTAAAAATTAGGCAATAGGTAATAAGGTGTTACTCCTAACTCCTGACTCCCAACTCCATAACCTTAAACTGAAGATATAAAAAAATTAACGGAAATGACTAATATATCTGTTACTATCTACACTTATTGTACTAGGTCAACACGGTATTAATCAAGCTATGATTATGGGACGGTTTTAGAAGCCTGGAACGCTCTGGGTAAATTATGTTAATTTTTACGAGATGCTACGAGAACACAGTGCAGGGGACGTAAGCTGTGCGAATTCCGCTTGATTATTACCGAATTCTAGGATTACCGTTGGCGGCCAATGAGGAACAATTGCGACAGGCATACAGCGATCGCATTGTCCAATTGCCCCGACGGGAATATTCGACTACATCTATATCTTCTCGCAAGAAGCTGATTGAAGAAGCTTATATGGTTTTATTAGATACCGACGAGCGCAAAGCCTACGATCAGCTTTATCTAGCTCACGTTTATACTCCTAACAAAACTGCTGATCAAGTTCCACAACAAACCCTAACAGATAATAACTCCAAAGATCAAGATGCTCAAAGTCTCAGCATTGAAATCACCCCAGAGCGATTAGTTGGCTCTTTGTTAATCCTCCAAGAACTAGGAGAATATGAATTAGTATTAAAACTTGGTCGCCCGTACCTAGTTAATAAACCTAGTTCAGTTAGTCTGAAAACAGGTCATCGTGCTACCCAAATAGAAATTCCCGAAAACCCTGACTTACCAGATATTATCCTCACCGTCTCCCTAGCTTGCCTAGAACTAGGACGGGAAGAATGGCAACAAGGTCACTATGAAAATGCCGCCGTATCCTTAGAAACAGGTGAAGAATTATTAGCACGAGAAGGCTTATTTCCCAGCGTCCGCGCTGAAATGACCGCTGATCTTTACAAACTGCGTCCCTACCGCATCTTGGAACTATTAGCACTACCACAAACACAAATTCCCAAACGTCGGCAAGGATTAGAATTATTACAAAGTATCTTAGAAGATCGTGGCGGTATTGATGGTACAGGCAATGATCAATCAGGATTAAATATAGATGACTTTTTACGATTTATCCAACAAATTCGCCATTATTTAACAGTCGCAGAACAGCATAAACTCTTTGAATTAGAAAGTAAACGCCCCTCAGCCGTGGCCACATATTTAGCAGTATACTCCCTAATCGCCAGAGGTTTTGCCCAACGCCAACCAGCATTAATTCGCCAAGCCAAGCAAATGTTAATGCAATTAGGCAAACGCCAAGACGTGCATTTAGAACAATCGCTTTGTGCTTTGCTAATGGGACAAACCGAAGAAGCCACCCGTGTTTTAGAACTAAGTCAAGAATATGAAGCCTTAGCTTTTATTCGGGAAAAATCCCAAGACTCACCAGACCTATTACCAGGACTATGTTTATATAGTGAACAATGGTTACAGCAAGAAGTATTTCCCCATTTTCGGGATTTAGCAAAACAGCAAGCCTCTTTAAAAGATTACTTTGCCGATAGACAAGTACAAGCTTATCTAGAATCTTTACCTACCGATGCCCAAATTACTAATGAATGGTCAGTAATTAATCATCAATCCTTTCCCCAACCAGATATTAATAATTCTCGTTACCATACTAATAACACCACACAAACACCGCAACATCATCAACCCGTCAATCCTGAGTTACCACAAACCCAGCCTCGACCTCAACCTGAATCTACCCAAGTTTCCATACCGAGATGGAATCATCCACCAACAAATGCAAATGCGGGAAATCAAACATCACAAATACCCTCAACAGCAGCAACCCCGAACCTAATACCACATCAAACCAATGGTACTCCGACCACAGCAACAAACCACCAACCCCCCAAACGCAGAAGACGTAAACCTACTGCTAATAACCTTTCCCAGCGATTCATCCAGTCTCAAACTAATTTTCTCAGTAGTCTAGATCCAAAAACACGCTTAGTTTGGCTAGTTTTCTTCTCATTGGGAGGAGTATTAATTTTTTCGTTATTAGTATCAACAACTTTTGGCTTGGTCAAAAATATCTTCTTTCCCAGTGCATCATTCCAGGGAGAACAGTTAGCAATACAACTAAATCAACCACCAATCACCATTCCTGACCCCAACAGCGAACCTGAATCAAGCACCGAAGAACTGACCAAGGAGACAGCAAAAGAAGTAATTGAAACTTGGTTATCAGTCAAAACCTCAGCTTTAGGGCAAAAACATGACATTGATGGTTTAAAGGAAATTTTAACAGGTGCAGTTTTATCACAATGGCAGTCAGTAGCCCAGCAAGAACAAGAAGAGAAACGCTATCGCCAATATAAACATAATGTAGAAATAGTAGCTGTTTCTAAAAAAGGTACAGATAAAGATTATGTATCTGTAGACGCTAAGGTACAAGAAGTTACCCAGTTCTATCAGAATAGTCAGCAGAAAAAGTCTTCTAATGAAAACTTGCGCGTTCGCTATGATTTGGTTCGCAAAGAAGGTAAATGGCTGATTCAGCGAATGTCAGTAATTCAGAATTTTTTGTAATTGGTCAGTTGTTAGTAGGGGCGAAGCATTTGGAAGATAAATTATCGGTCATTGCCAAAAATAGTTCTCCAAATGCTTCGCCCGTACAGTTGTTCGTTGTTAAATCTACTCTTTTCCATGTTCCCTGCCCTCAATGTCATCAAACCTTGACAGTAATCCTCTATCTGAGATCACTATATTAAGATTCCATGACAAACTGATCCCCGCAAGGCTGATAACTACGTGAAATATAGTAAAACCTATCTTTAGACCCCTTGATCCCTAGATAGTTTTACTGGTTAATATTTACTTAACAACTTTTGGCAATCCCAAAGAAATGCAAAACAACGGCATAACTAGGAATTTCGATGAGTTGGTATCTTAATAAAAAACAAACAGTAAACAAATTTAAAACTGGAGACAAACCAGGAGTCAGGAATAAAAAAATCTGGGTAGATGATATTTCATCAAAATTTTTTTAACCCGGAAAAAATAATTTACCTTGTAAACTACTGGAGTCCAAATCAATGGCAAAAGAACGGCCACCGCTAGAAGAGATGACCCTACGGCAATTACGCAAAGTTGCCAGTGAATTCTGTATATCTCGCTATAGCAGAATGCGGAAATCGCAGTTATTAGCATCAATTGAAGAAGTTCAGCATAGTAAGTTCTCGCTCAGTTCATCCCCTAATCTGGAGGCACAAGAAACCGTGGAAGCAGCAAAATTTGAGTTAGGTCAAGAAGATCGGACTGGTGGTTCTCTCGCTGATGTTGATGAAGCACTAGCAGATTTACCAGCTGGTTATGGTGACAGTCGGATTGTTCTGTTACCTCGTGATCCTCAATGGGCTTACACTTACTGGGATATTCCTAACGACCATAAAGAAGCACTGCGTCGTCAAGGTGGACAAACCCTAGCTTTGCGGATTTATGATGTCACTGATGTTGATCTAGATTATCAAAGTCCCCACAGTATTCAAGAATACCCTGCTGATGAACTAGCGAGAGAATGGTATTTGCCAATTCCCGTGAGCGATCGCGATTATGTGATAGATGTTGGTTATCGCACCGCTGATGGTGGTTGGTTAGTATTAGCACGTTCGGCGAGAGTACATATTCCCCCCGTCTATCCTTCCGATTGGATTGAAGATGTCTTCATCACCGTAGACTTTGAAGAAGACCTGCGTGCTAAGACTTTCTACGAACTAGTTCCCCCATCTAAGAAATTAGCAACTGCTGCTGCTGCGACTGCGGGTGGTGGAAATCCCATTTACGAACAAATCTTTGGTCTAGCAGAATCCGCTGAAGCTCAACGGGTAGCAGGTTCTATCTTCGGTTCTATGCAGCACGTCCCCGGTTCTGCTGCTCCCGAACAAGCTCTCAGTTCCTACGTTTTCCCATCTGGTGTGGGTATGTGGGCTGTTCCTACCGTATCTGGTTTAACCATGTCCGGTGTGGGAATGTCCGGTTTCTCCGCTTCTGCTGTTCCTGCACGTCCTCGCAAATTCTGGTTAGTTGCTGACGCTGAATTGATTGTTTACGGTGCAACTGAACCTGATGCAAATGTTACCATTGGTGGTCGTCCAATTAAACTCAATTCCGATGGTACATTCCGCTTCCAAATGTCCTTCCAAGATGGTTTAATTGACTATCCAATTTTAGCTGTTGCGGCTGATGGTGAACAAACCCGTTCTATTCACATGAAATTTGAGCGGGAAACACCTTCTCGTCATACTAATACTAAAGATGAAGCTGTTCTGGAATGGCTGGCATAATATTTGTATCTGAAAATTAACCATAACTGTAATTGTTAATTTTACCCGCTATAGTATTCCTATAGCGGGTTTTTTACTGAAAAAAATAAACAACTTTAGCTCACATTCCGACCTCAACTGTCACAATTGTTAATGACTGGAAGAAAAATATAAATTAAGAATAAATATGGAAGATTTGATTTATAAGATAGTAGAATAGGGGACAGATAAGCTGCACCGAAGAGAGGAAGGGAAATTGGAAGAACTCAGGGCGGTATTGGAACTAGCTACAGAAGAGGAACTACAGGACTTAACAGCAATTCTGTTTAGTCGCAAGTTTAACCCCTTAGATTATGTTCACACACCCGAACCCATTGCAGTACAAAGCCAAGATCGTCAAACTTGGTTAGATACAATAGAAAATCGCTTTCGTTTTTTAGCTGCTGACGGGATGACAGTATTACGGGGACGTACTGATCAAGTAACTTACAGACAAGCCCTAATTCAAGTATGCAAATATTTGAAAATTCACTATTATCAAGATCTAACAACAATTGATTTAGAAGCAGAAGTATTTTTGCATCTCTTAGGAAAGGTTTGGAAAAAACTACCAAAACAGGAAAAACAACAACTAACTATTAATGTTCAACATCAATTAGCACAATCAAAACTTAAACAACCATTACCATTATCATTGCAACGTGATCCTTTAGGATTAATATTTAAAGGTGGTAGTGCCTTGGCTGTAACGTCTGTAATCCAACCTTTTGTTCTCCAACAAATCGCCCGTCAATTTGCTATTCATTTAGCTACTTATCAGGTAGCGAAAGAAGCCACAATTACAGGTACAGGATTAGCAACCAAACAGTTTCAAAACTATGTAGCTTTACAAATGTCCCGTCGAGGTATGACTATGAGTGCAGCCCGTTATGGTGCGGTTCGCAGTGCGTTTGCTTTGGTCGGTCCAGTCATGTGGGCTTGGTTTTTTGCTGATTTAGGTTGGAGAGCGATCGCCACAAACTATGGCAGAATTATTCCTTGTGTCTTCACCCTCGCGCAAATTCGTCTTACCCGTACAGAATGTTGGGAAATAGCATAAATAAAACTTTTTATCATCCAAATTCCCGCTTGCAAACCCCTTGGAATTGGTTGCAATTTGGACTATTATCTTGCCCCCTGAGTCCATTTTTGGGCGGTATTTCTATCGTCGTGGCATCATTGTTAACTTGGCGAAAACAATCGCGGCTTATTAGCAATCGGCCAATTCACAAGGGATTTGCTCTTTTGAGTATCTTACTACTCATTACTACCGGATTTGCCTATCATAAATTAGATGCCTTTTTAGGTTTATTCAACTTCATCCCCTTCTTTTTCTTTTTTACAGGACTAACTTCCCTGATGCAAACACCCAACCAATTACGACAAATTTCTTGGATCATGGTGTTTGGTTCTGTACCTGTTTTAATCATCGGTTTTGGGCAATTATTTCTCGGTTGGAATTTCCGATTTCAGGTTTTATGGATTGTCTTTGATTGGATAGTTGCACCAGAAAAATCATTATCCGGACGCATGGCTTCTAACTTCATGCACCCAAATACCTTAGCCGCATACTTAGTAACTATCTTTATTTTGGGTTTAGGTTTATTGCTGGAAAACTATCACAAACTCAAGCAAAAAAATCGCCTGATTATCTTCTTAACAATTACGGTATTTGCTAATTTTATCGCCTTGATATTAACCAATTCTCGCAATGGTTGGGGAATAACTATTTTTGCCTGTTTAGTTTATGCTTTATATCAAGGTTGGCGATTAATTGTTGCTGCTGTTGTCAGTATTACAAGTTGTTTTTTCTTGGCAGCTTTTGCACCTTCACCTATTGCCCAATTTTTCCGCCTTTTTGTTCCCTACGGCATTTGGGCGCGGTTAAATGATGATATGTTTCCTGATAGACCGCTGGAATTAATGCGGAAAACCCAATGGGAATTTGCCTGGAATTTAACTCAGCAACATCCTTTAACTGGTTCAGGTTTACGCAGTTTTAGTGGACTTTATAAAACCCAAATGCAAATTGATGTCAACCATCCTCATAACCTATTTTTAATGCTGTCTGCGGAAACTGGGTTAATTACTACTTTGCTATTTTGTGGTTTGCTGGCTTGGATATTAATTGCAGCTAGTCAAATTTTATTTAACAATAAGAATAAGATCCCCGACTTCTTAAAGAAATCGGGGATCTCTGCATCTATAGAAGCAGAAAATCGCCTAATCTTCTTTAGTTATCTAATTACTTTTATAGGGTGGATATTATTTAATACCGTTGATGTTACCACATTTGATATTCGGTTGAATACTCTCTCTTGGGTTTTTGTTGCTGCATTGTGCGGAGTTATGTATGAATATCAATCACGTCAAACAAGTAGGTAGACTGGGGAAAACCCAAATGTGTAAAGCAATCTTAACAAGAGGATTAGTTGTGAGGAAAGGGGTAATTAACAATTATCAATTACCCCTTTCCCCATTAAAATCTAAGCATTAAGCTTTTGCAAAATTTTCAGCGACAAAATCCCAGTTCACCAAATTATCTAAGAAATTCTTGATGAATCCAGGACGAGCATTTTTGAAGTCAATGTAATATGCGTGTTCCCAAACATCAATGGTAAGCAATGCTTTTTTACCATGTGCAAGGGGGTTTTCGGCGTTAGGGGTTTTCATTACCTTGAGTGTGCCACCATCATCAACCAACCAAGCCCAACCACTACCGAATTGAGTTGCAGCAGCAGTAGAAAATTCCTCTTTGAATTTCTCAAAGCTACCAAAATCCTGTTCAATTTTAGCTGCTAATGCGCCTGTAGGTGCGCCGCCACCTGCTGGTTTCAAGCAATTCCAGAAGAAAGAGTGATTCCAAACTTGAGCCGCATTGTTGAAGATTCCAGCCTTAGCAGAGTCACCAAAAGCAATTTGAATTACTTCTTCCAAAGACTTATTAGCTAATTCTGTACCATCAACAAGCTTATTCAAATTATCTACATAAGCTTTATGATGCTTACCATAGTGATATTCAAAGGTTTCCGCTTTCATGCCATAGGATTCTAAAGCATCAGAAGCAAAAGGTAAAGCTAGTTGGGTAAATGCCATTGTGTGAGATCTCCTCTCTTTACTGTTTTCTAGTTGAAAGCTATTGCCAGAGCTAGGCAAATTACAGGTTTCGTATTCAGGAATTTTATACAAAACTTAACATTATTATTCTACTACCAAACTGAAAATTCCCAGCAATTAGTTTATAAATAAAGCAAATTTCATCTATTTAGACCAAACTCCTAACTTCCCTCTGTTGCCTCTGCACCTGAAGCGTGAGAAAAAAGCCCAGTCTAAAATATATAATGATTAACTCAGACTAATATCCATCTCAAGATAGATGAATCAATCTGCAAATAGTTTAGGATGTAGTTCAAAGCAATAAAATCTAATAATGGTGAGTCCGTCGGCACTCACCACCATTTTCAACTCAAAAATTCCCGAATTACCAATGGGATAGCCGTTGATTGTAGTGGCTAATAATTTGTGCTGCTACTTCAGAAGCTGTTAAACCATCAGTTTGTAATTCAATCGCATCAGCCGCTTTTTGCAAGGGGGAAACCTTGCGAGTGCTGTCTTTCAAGTCCCGTTCAGCAATGTCCCGTTCTAGTTGTTCTAAACTAACTGCGGGTTGGTCTTGCTTTTGAAAGTCTTGCTGACGACGACGCGCTCTTTCACCCACAGAGGCGGTTAAGAAGATTTTAATTTCCGCATCTGGGAAAACATGAGTGCCAATGTCCCGACCTTCCGCCACTAAACCGCCACGTTGTCCCCAGCTTTGCTGTTGTTGAACCAATGCTTGACGCACAGTGCTTTGAGCAGCGATCGCTGATACTTGAGAAGTGACTTCAACTGTGCGAATTTTCTGAGTGACATCAATATCATTAATCTGGACTCTGACGGGAGATTGCAGGCTTTGACTGGGAGTCAGTTCAATTTTACACCCAGCAACTAATTCAGCAACAGCACAATCATCATCAATGGCAATCCCCTGTTCCAGCACTAACCAAGTAATCGCCCGGTACATAGCGCCCGTATCTAAATAGACTAAACCTAACTGATGTGCCACTTGGCGAGCGACGGTAGATTTACCAGCACCAGCCGGACCATCAATAGCAATGATTGGTTGGCGTAGTCCGTCGTTGCCATCGCGCAAAATCGTATTGTCAATTAACCGTGTAGAACCAAGACGAGCAGCGATCGCCAACATTCCTTCATCCTCAACTTTTTCTAAAAACATCAACGTATTCGGTTCAACCAATTCAATATATTCCAAGCTGATATTGCTAACTTTTGCGATTTCTTGCCGCGTTAATGCTATGAGTTCACCACTGTCACGAACGCCAGCCCGAAACGCCGCCTCAGCTTGCCGTAAACCTTTAAATAACACCGTTGCTTGCTCTTTTTCTGTAGCCGTCAAATATTGATTACGAGAACTTAAAGCCAAGCCGGACAATTCCCGCACTGTAGGACAAGCAACAATTTCTACTGGCAAATTTAAATCAGCCACTAACCGTTTAATAATTGCTAGTTGTTGACCATCCTTTTGTCCAAAGTAAGCTCGGTCAGGTTGTACCAAATTAAAAAGCTTGGTAACAATCGTTGCCACACCTTGAAAATGACCCGGCCGAAAATTACCACACAAACTATATATCATATCAGATGGCGGGATCACTTGTGTCACCTGAGTTGCTGCTATATTCTTCCCAGGGACACCAATTTCCTCCGGAGTTGGGGCAAAAATCACATCAACTCCCGCCTGTTCACAAAATTGTCGGTCTTGCTCTAGAGTGCGGGGATAGCGTTGATAGTCCTCATTTGGTCCAAATTGCAGGGGATTGACAAAAATACTGACAATCACCGTCGAATTTTCCTGTTTAGCCCGTTCAATTAAACTTAAATGACCTTGATGTAAACCCCCCATAGTTGGCACTAAACCAACTGCTGTGGGAGACCAACTGGTTTGTTCATCAAGTCCGAGATCCTCTGGTAGCCTAAGATGGCTTGGCCAGCGACGGCGATTTAAATAGCAGCGTAAGGCTACAACTGTTGTCAGCACAAGCACAAAATACCCCTAGTTCCAATAATCCTTTCCCCCGTTAGTGTATATCTGATAGCGCGGCGTGGCGCAAAGGATAATTGGGGGATAGGAGGGACGAACCAGGGGAATTTAATAGTGAAGAGCGAAAAGAGAGTAGGAATGAGGAAACGGGTTATTTTCCTAAAACCTCAAGACTGACTGGAGCAATGCCACTGCCGATCATGCCTAATAGCCGGGCAGCACCAGCGGAAAGGTCAATAATTCGACCCCGGATGTAGGGACCTCTGTCATTGATTCGCACGACGACAGAGCGACCATTCCGGGTGTTAGTGACACGGATTTTTGTCCCCATGGGCAAACTCCGGTGAGCCGCAGTTAATCCTTCGGGATTATATCTTTCACCACTGGCGGTTTTATTGCCAGAGCCATCATATCCGTACCAAGAGGCTATCCCTTGAAAACTGAGATTGATATTTCTAAAGGCAATCTTTTGCGGTAGACTGGCTCTGGAGACTGATCTATCTACTGGTAAGTTGGCAATTGCTTGAATAGGAGATGCGTTACCTATAAGTCGCCGCAGTCTATTAGTTGCTTGTAAGGCATCTTGGGCAAGATTTTTGGTACTATCTGCTAATATTGTGACTTTATTGACTTCTACCAGTTCTTGACCGTCAATAGTAATGGTGTAGCGATCTGCCGACGGTTGTTGAACGATGAAGCCTGGCTTTTGGGCTTTATTGTTAATTGTGGAGTTATCTCCTGTTTTCCAACTGACGGTAATCTTACTTGCGTCTACATTTTTTTCGATCAGTTCATTGATTCTAGCGGCTATGACACTAGCTTTTTGAACTGGATCATTGTCAATGGATCTAACTTTTTTGTTAAAATTGACTACATTCCCAGTATTGCTAAAACTGGTAACTTTGGCGGAGTTGGTAGCAGTCTGCGGGTAAAAATTTAAATTCTCGCCATTGCCGATTACTCCAACTTTTGTTTTGCTGTTAGTAACTGGGTTAGAACCCAAAAAGGTGAGAACGGGAATATCCCGAATATAAAGAGTTGCTGCTTGTAAGCCGCGAATACTGTGAGGATGAATTCTGGTAATCACAGGATTGGAAATGGGGCTTTCTGTCTGGGATTGGTACTCTCCTACTTTGACTGCATCATTCACAGATGATGCTTGGCTAGTTGGGGAAATTCCCGCAATGGTTTGAGTTCGACCAACTGAGGGTAGACCCAAAACAGCTAGAAATACGGCAACTGTAGTCCACAAATGTCTTTGATTCATGCGTCCGATTTTAAAGCGACTATAGAACTTAAGTTTTATTTAGCTAGGGTTTTTCACTTGATGAATAGTGATCCCCTTTGGAAACTCGAACCCGTTCCGCTTTCACTTTGCGTTTTGTAACTCGAATACATTAGCATGAATTTTTGGGCTTGGGGATCAGGGTTTTAGCGGAAGTCTGAAAGAAATGCTTAAATTTCCGGTTGAGTTTGAGCTTGTAAACCGTGTTCAAGTCAGGATTTTGGCTATGTAACGTTTTTTTGGGAAATTTCCAGATTTTCCTAGGGAAACTTCATGTTGGCTGATCACATAATTCAACGGTTACTCCCCAACATTTATCCTCAGTAGTTGTAAATTATTAAGTATTGAAAAATGATCAAGTCAATTTGCGTTTAGATAAAATTTTACTTTCAATAATTTGATTGTTAGAAGCTAAAATTAGCGCAAAACCAATCTCTACAAAGATTTTATTTGCAAAATACTTGGGTTGTTTCGCTCAAGGATGATAGTTTTTTATCTAGATTCTAAATAAGTAAATACTATTAAGTATTTAACTTTATAAGTTTTAATTATTACAATAATTACTCAAGCAATAAAAGTGATTTATCTCCAGTAAGTATTTATTCTTATCCTGAGATAAATAATTAATGAGACAATGAAAAGAGTGGTAAGCGCGTATATATGAGCATTTTAGGTATAAGAAACTACTTTATAGTAGCTTTTACCGTAATAACCCCAGCAATCAATTTTGTATCAATCAATCAGCCCCATCTTTAAGCTAGAAAATCCAGAAATATTACCACCAGCACTTTTAGACACGCTCAAAGAATTGCATTCCCAGTATAAATCCCTGAAAGATGGTGTAGTAGCCAACTATATTCCCAAACTTACCAAATTAAATCCTGATTTATTGATGATTTGTAGCGTTACCACAAACGGACAAATTTACGAAGTTGGAGATTTTCAACAACTGTTTACTATTCAGTTAATTGCCAAAGTCTTTGTTTATGGACAGGAGGCGCATTTAACGCCATTATCCTTGATGGACATTCCAAGCGTCCTGATCATCCGGTGGTAAATGCTGGGGCTATAGCAATTATTTTTAAACAAAATGCCTTGAGAAACAGCCATATAAATTGTAAAGTAGTGTAATTTGTATTGTTTCAACTGACAAGGCAGTTTACAATAGTTCTAGTATGGAAGCTAGAAAACACTATTCACACGCACCAATCACCGAAGCAGTGATTAACATCCAAGCTCAACTGTCGCCAAAAGTTAAGCTCGATGTTTTGTGGCAAATGTACTCAAATATTCAAACTGAGTACCCAAAGTGCGAAGATGTGTTCATTTTGCAGGGACAAATGATTGTAGCTGCTACTGTAGAGCCCACAGCCACTCAATCTCAAATTGGTTATAGAGTCTTAAGTAGTGACCAAAAGCATATTATAGAAATGCGATTGGATGGATTTAGTTTCAGTCGTTTAGCGCCCTACGACTGTTGGGAAAACTTCCGAGATGAAGCCCAGCGATTGTGGAGTATATATCAATCATTGACATATCCACAAGCTATTACTCGTTTAGCAATTAGGTATATTAATAGGTTAGATATTCCTCTACCTGTTGGTGATTTACAAGAATATTTAAGGACATTTCCTGAAGTTTCTGGTGACTTACCTCAAGGACTAAGCGGCTATTTTATGCAGCTACAAATTCCTCAGGATAATTTAGGAGCAATGCTAGTTATTAACCAAGCAATTGTTACACCACCTACAGAAGAAGTTGTTTCTATACTATTAGATTTAGACTTATTTGTGGAACAGAATATTGCTAATAATGAACTAGGAATTTGGGAACTTCTAGAACAAATGCACACACAAAATAATCAAGCCTTTGAAGCTTGTATTACAGAACGCACAAGGGAGTTGATTAACTAATGGCTACTATTACCCCCCTACGTCCGAATGGGACTCTTATCCCACAAAGACGAATAGTGTTAGACACAAAAGCAACTTCACAGTTGCAAAGTCCAGAAGGACGCAAGATTGATGATATTTTGCGTAATTTGATATTTATCAAGCAATATCTAGAATCTATTGAAATAAGTAGTGAAATAAATTACAATCCTGTTTTACCAAAACGCTCAGAACGTATAATTATGCGTGCCAAATTTAAAGGGCGTGGAAAACCTATGCCATATCCTTTAGAAGAAGAATGACGATAGAATCTTTTTGGGTGCAGATAAATGAAGCGACGCTCAGGCAAGGAGATTACCTACCTGGGTGTATTGTGCCATTACCAATATTTGATCCGACAACTTTTGGAAAAAACTATGAAACTCAGGACATAGAAATAGAAGTAAATGAATATGATTTAATTATTTTAACTCAGAGTTGTGATTTAGATAATAAAAAAGTTAGTCAAGTTTTACTATGTCCTATTTATTCAATATCTGAATATGAAATTGCCAATCCAGCATTTGCCAAAAAGGGTAAATGGAATGAAGTGTTAAGAGGTAGAATTGAGGGATTACATCTACTTGCTTCGCCCATAAATCCAGGTAATAATAGGGAAGCGTTAGTTGTGGATTTTCGTCAAATTTACAGTTTACCTTATGAATATATTTTAAAACACGCTACAGAATTGGGTTCTAGATGCCGGTTAAAATCTCCTTATTTAGAACATTTTTCTCAAGCATTTGCTAAATTATTTATGCGAGTTGGTTTACCATCTTCAATACCTCCTTTTTCTTAAAATATACCCAGATACCCGACTTCTTAACGAAGTCAGATACCTTATTTCTCAATTTACAATTTCTGCAACAATTCCTGAGTTAACTGCATAAATGCCTTAGAACCGACTGTATTCGGACTTAGTAAGGAAACTGGCATAAAACTATCAACAGCTTTGGCAACATTAACATCAACTGGTATTTGGGCTTTACAGATTTTATCTACTCCAAAATCTTCGATAACTCGGTGCATTACCTGTTTATAATATCTGCCATTCAGGAGATTAGCATTGGACATACTAAAGACTATTCCCAACATTTTAATATCTATTTTAGCTTCGTGTTCATGACTTTCTTTTAATTGGGCAATACGTCTTTCTAAAAGTTGAATTCCGACTACAGATAAGGGTTCTGGTCTAGCTGGAAGAATGTAGAAATCACTAGTGGCTAAAGCACTCCGAGTCAAGAGATTATAACCGGGAGCGCAATCTAAAAGAATAAAATCATATTCATCCCGGATAGGTTCTAAAATATCTCTAATTAAGACCCTTTCAAAGCGATTCCAGATGGTTTCAAAATCCTGTTCTCCTAATGCTACTGATTGATTATGCAGCATTTCTGAAACCACAAATTCATCATATAAATCTATGTCTCCCGGTAATAAATTTAATCCTGTCAGGTTACAAAGTTGAGGTTGAATGATGTCCCCAATTGTAAATTTTGCCTCTGGTTCAGGGTTGATAATTTGATCTAGTAAATATCTAAATGTCTTTCTTTGTTTGCGACGTTTGGCAAAATCTACTGGTGACATTAAACTTAGCGTGGCACTAATTTGACTATCTAAATCTAAGACAAGTACCTTTTTTCCGTGATTTTTGGCTAAACAAGTAGCTATATTCACGGTAATGGTGGTTTTACCGACTCCACCTTTCATGTTTGCGGTTGCAATTACATATCCCATTTTAATTCCCCTACTGACGCTTTCCCAATGATATAGCGTTTATATTATCTAATAAATTTAGATCCCCGACTTCTTAGAGAAGTCGGGGATCTTTTTTTTAAGGTAGTTTAATAGTTTGTGCTAATAAGCTTTGAAGACGTTGTCCGTGCGAACCACCTTGGTAAACTAAATCACCTTTGCCTAATAAATAGGCTGCTGTTGTTTCTTTTCCACCCAGAATAATACATGAATCTGCTTGGCTGGAGGTACGTAGGGCGACTCGTCCAGGTAGGTTAGAACGGATAATTGGGGTGACAATACTGGCTTCTGGACGTTGTGTGGAAATAATTAGATGAATGCCGGCGGCTCTTGCCATTGCGCCTAAACGTTTGATACTTTGTTCTAATATGGTGCGAATTTCTTTTTCTGCCATAAAATCGGCATATTCATCAAATATACAGACAATACGCGGTAAAGCTGGGGAAGAACGTTGATTATAGGTGGTTAAATCTGCACATTTAGCTTTTTCAAATTTTTGATAACGAGATTCCATTTCTGCAACTAGTTCCTGCATTAATTCTACGGCGCGATCGCTATCTTTGACAACTGGTGCATATAACCATGACATTTGTTCAAATTCGGGAAATGTTACCCGCTTGGGGTCAACTAAGGCAATTTTAAGATGTTGGGGAGAATGACGATAGATTAAACTGAGAAGTAAGGATCTCAAAAATTCACTTTTTCCGCTTCCTGTTGTTCCTCCCACCAAAAAATGACAGGTATTTGGATCTGATAAATCAGCCTCTAACAATTTACCATCAATACCCACCCCAATGGCAATTTTTACGGGTGCTGTTGGGGCTAAAAATTGCTTTTGAATAAAATCTTCAAATTTGGCAATTTGTCTATCTTGACGCGGCAAATCAATACTTACATAACCAGCTTGGGGAGCAATTAAAGGCGGATATTCTAACCCTAATTGTACTTGTAAATCAGCGGATAATCTGAGAATTGAAGGAACTTTCACACCTAAATGTGGTTTAATTTTCACCCGAATAAATGCCGGACTTACATCAGCACCATAATAATCTACATTAACCTTAAAAGATTCTAGAATTGCCACTAAAGATGCGCCAATTTCATCAGCATTAATAAATGTATCTTTCTGACTTTTAAAAGTATCTGAAAAACCTCTCTCCAAACCTCTCTCCTGCAAGGAGAGAGGCTTTGAATTCTCCCCCTTCCCTCGTAGGGAAGGGGGTTGGGGGGTTAGGTTTCGTGTTGGGTTTTCCAAATAATGTGAAAAGTCAGATATATCTTCTCGTTTTTTGGAAGGTGCTATAAAATCAGGATTGTCATTATCTGGAATAACTTTATTTGGCGGTGCATTAGATTCAACATCGAAAAAAGTCTGACACTTTTGTTGTTGGGGGCAAATTTCACATAAATGAGGTTGAGTTGTCGCAGGTGGTGGGTTAGGATTGGGAGATTCCCAACTTAACCATTGTTGCATTTGTAATAATTTATAGGGAATTAATTGATGAACCGTATTTTCTAACTGTTCCCAAGAATATTTGTACTCTTTAAATTCTGGTAAAACACAATAAACAGCAGAATCAACAGGTGCTTTTTTCTGCTTCCACAACATATAACTATAAAGAGAAACTTGCGCTAATTGTGCTGCTGAATCTACAGGTTGATAGGTTTTAAATTCTACCATACAAAGGCGTTTAAGTTCAAAATTAAAAACCAGACAATCAAACTCACCTCTAATTAATTGTTTTGTCCCATTAGGTAAATCAAAGTAATGTTCTAAATTGCGTTCTCCAGAAATAAACGTATTAGAAATAAGTTTTTCTGCACTACAATAACGACGATTAATTACTAACAATTCAGTAAACTTTTTAATTAATCCTTGTAAACCTTGCCAAACTTGTAATAATACAGGTGCTTTACTTCCGTCTTGTACAATTGTATTTTGTAAATAGGGAAAGAACTTAATTTGATAGAATAATTGTTGAATTTCCGATGTAATTTGATCTACATTTAATTGTGTTGTAGATGGATTAAATAAATTTTTAAATCTGGGTTCAATCAGCAGTAAATTAATAAAATCATCTGCTAATTTATGAAAAACATTACCAACACCCCCAAGAGTATCTTTAGGAGAGAATATTGCTTTACAATTAAAATGGTGATTGAGATAAAATAGTCGAGGACATTCAAAAGCTAATCTAACTTTAGTGGGAGTTAAAGATGAATTTTCAGATTTGTGATTTACCATATTAAATACACGATTGATAACATCAGGATTGGATATTTCAAGCAAGCGATAATGAACAGTAGCGAGATAAACAGTATCCATAGCTGCATAGTTTAACTGTTTTTGAGTCAGGGGACGTTTTCCCCAATCACTTGTTCCTTCTTCTGCGTCTACATGAGAAAATTGACAGAGTTCAGCAGCTAGAGTTTTTAGTTTTAGGTTGGTAGTTTCTAAAACTTCTTTGGTGATTTTTCTCGCTATTTTTAAAGTACAAGTGACATTTTGGGCTAGTTCCTTACCTAAATATTTTAAATCAAAACCAGCATTATGAAAAACTTTTTCAATTTGCGGATTAACCATAATTTGGTTAATGAAATATACAGCCAAATCAGGTTTATCTAAAACATCAAAAATGTAAGCAGATTCACCAGTTAAGTCTGTATAATTAGCCAATACCTGAATTAGTGCTAATTTTGGTTTATCAGTATACCAGTCAGCAATTTCCGTATCTATCCATAGAGTTTTAGATAGGGACAGTTGGGAAATTTGCTTGTAAATTTCAGAAGCTTCTGTCAGGTAGTGCATTGGCTGATCATATTGTAATAAATGAACTTACGGAATTAAACAAATTAATTGTTCTGATAATTTAGCTTCTGGATTGACTGTTTCCACTTTTTTTTCTTGATATAGTTGTTCAATCAAACTCCGAATTTCAGTTTCTTTTACATCAGAAAATTGACTGGAAGCCTGTGAAATCAATGTAGCCAATCCCATATAACCTTGAGTTTTCACGAGATTTAATAAGAAATCTTTAACAGGTCTTAAATCTTTTCTAACCTTACCATTTGTATCTGACTGTTTTTCTTGTTTAGAAACAATACCTAAATCCTGTAATAAAGTACATTTATGCAAAATCTCAGATTCATTAATTAAAGTTTCTAATCTTTGTAAATTAATCGTTTTTCCACCAATTACTAACTCTTGAGATTTGGCAGAATTTACCAAACTTTGATATGTTGCCAAATAGTGAATAGACTGTAAACTTGGTTTAATATGAACATGATTAGTATCCGTGAAAATCTGTCTATAGAGTTGATTTCCAGCCAGATTTGGTTTTCCTAAATCCCCACCACGAATTAAGTACATAGTTTGACAGAGATTTTTTTGAATTACTGTTTGACAAGCATTCATTACATGATAAAAACTATTCATATTGGAGTCTTCTGTCCAAACTATACCCAATTTTTCCCGCTTGGTAGGATGTTGATAACTCAAGGAATAACTAGCATATTTTCCGCTTAAAAGTTTAGACTTAACTCCCTGTATTTTTAAAGTAGATATAGACTGCTGCAACATCTGAATTAAATCAGGTGATGATAACAAAGAAATCTTGGTAATTTTCCCCTGGCTTTTTGTATACTCGTGCTGCCATAATAATTGAAATTCTGCTTGAATTGTATCTTGATTATCTTGATGTCGTGGTGGAACAATAATTATAGGTTTAGGAATAGTTTTTTCATCGGGTGTTGTCACCTTTATTTGTATTGTAACTGGTTCGGGCTTTGGTTTTTCATCTAATAATGAACCTTTATATTTTTGATATTCTTCACGACCTAGAGTTAGTGCATTTCTAGGCATAGTTTTACCACCAGGATAGGTTTTCTCTAAAATTTCCCGATTTAGGGGAAAAATAGGCGATTCAGGTCTAGGACTTGCTAATTGATGTAATGGCTGAAGTTGATAAGCCCAAAGTGCTTCTGCCTGTTCTATGTTAATACGTTTCAACTGAATTGTTTTATATATTCCTGCTTTATCCGCTGGAAGAATCCGGTCGTAATGCCGTTTCAATGTATCTGTAATAACGCTAATTATCACCAAGAAATTTTTTAAATTATCCCCATGAATTGTGGTATTGACATTAAAAAAAGGTTGTATATCCAGAAAACCTTCTGGTAACTGGGGCATAGTATCTAAATTGTCAAAACATAAAACAATCGGTTGAGTTTGTGTAGAAATTCTGCCAAAGTTGGCTAAGATATTTTTTGCAGCATCTTCTGTATCAATGCAAGTTTTGACCTTGATTTCTTTCATGGAATCTTCATTTAAATCATCACCACGTAGCCATTCACAAGCTAAATCATATAATTCTGGATTTGCGAGATCATGTAGCACTCCAAAAAACATATCAGGGTTATAAATACCTGCTTTTTTATAACTATCCTTGAGGTGTTTGATAAATTTTTGCCGATTACTTTGTAATGCTTCCCAAAAATTATCATTAAATATTCGTTGTTTGATATCACATCTTGTAAATGCGGTTAAACTTTTCAACCACAACATTAACTGTGATTCTTTTTCTCCTTCAGGAACTTGAATTAAACTATCAACAGTACGACGTAAAATATGCCGCCAGATATTGCTACTATCAGGCCAGTTGCAGAGAATATAAGCAAAAAAGGCTTTCGGGTTAAGAGTACGTTTAAGCCGACCTAATAAATAACTTTTGCCAGAACCAGACTCACCAGCTAATAAAACTGTACGGCTACGATGATCTTTACCTACTAAATCAAGTAAACCTTCAATTTCTATGATTGCGTTTTCATGAATTGACTCAACCATGAGTTTTGAATCTTGTTCTTCAGCCCAAAAATTAGTGGGCTTTAAATTGATCATGTCAAAAGGGTTGACCTCGCGTTTAATAATGTCGTTAATGTCTGTCATAGATATGGGTGAGTGAGAGGAGGAAGTAATGAAAAAATGAAAAATATCGGGAATACTGTTAATTAACTATGAGAAAAAACAGTTGTCCACCAATATTTTGAGGAATTCCCGCGTCAATTTGTTCTGGTGTATAAGCACTGACTTCTTGTAGGGTACTAAAATCAATTTTGTCACTTTTTTGCAACCTATACAAAGCCTGATCTAAATCATCTCGTAATAAAGGCGGTTGTAACTTTTGCCGTACATGGAAAATTGGTAAATAATTCTCTGTACCCAATTCCCGATCTAATTTCTTGATAGTCTCTAAAATTTCTTCATCACTGATATTGCTAGTAATATCAGAATATGATTCTACATGATCAGGAGTAGAAACTTGTTCTGACTTAACCCGCAAATTCTTCCGTAAAAACCGCACATAATTACCCAGCAAATTAAAGTCTATATTTGCTTTTCCTTCGGGATTATATTCATCTCGCAAAACTTCAATTCCTCTTTCCGTTAACCAAACTTCAGCTTTAACCCTTTTCATCTTGATTTCAGCAGCAATTAAACCTCGTTCACTCAAGATTTTTAAGATTGCGTCTCGTTCATCTGATTTTAGCGATGAAACTTTGATTTCACTGGGGGCTATTTTTCCAGAACTCTTACCTATCTTCTCCAGTACCTTGAGTTCTTTATCATCAATAGGTAATTGTGCCGAGTCGAGTTTCAGTAGTGCTTGACCAGGAGGTAAAATCTTGACTGTGGCAATTTCGCGGGAATAGTCTACATATTCCAGTTCCCCCAAATCTCGACAAATTTTGTTTTTCTCACTTTTAAAACTATCAAAAGTGCTGGAACTCAAGCCAGTACGATAATTGGGACATCCCAACAGTTTTAAGATGAACTTTAACTCTTTCGTTTCCATACGGTTAGTCTTGCTGTATTCGATACTTGACTACTTTAGCGCGAATCACAAAAAAATAACACACAGTTTCTATATTAACTCTAATAAGAGCGATTCTTCCCTAAAAACTCAAAATATTATCCAAGTTTTCACTGATTACTTTCTAAATAAAAGACGGATTTTTTCTAGAGTTTTTCTACAAGCTTCCATGACATCAAAAAATTGGGAAGACTTGGATCTTCTATCCATTGGACTTTTTTAGAAAAATTTTATACAGATATTAAGTAAGTAGACGAAAATAAATCAAAGTAGATTAAGTAATGTAAAAAATCTGGAGATGATTTCGTAGTGAGGGCTTCAGCCCTCAAATGACGAATAAATTCCTGACTACAAACTTTGAATTATTCAAGCCGTTCTACTTAAATAAATTCCACCATATAGCGAGATTTATATGTATCATCTTTTAGATGACCAGATCATTCTATCTTTGACATTTCCTACCCATTCACAAAAGTTTAACTATTCATATTTGCACATTATTTACCGGAAATTCACTGTATCAATTTATTAGAGATAAAGACCTTACAGACTGCAATTAATATCTTTCTTGCTTTGCATCTTGGCGTGAGAAAAAAATATAGGGTAGAATAAAAACCTCCCCTAATCAACAATTTGCCAAAATCAAATTCCACTCATCTTGAGACAAAGGTATTACCTCTATTTCCATAGCAAAACAATCACAAGCTGCGGCTATTAAAGCCTTAATTATTGTTTCTTGATTGATAGTTTCTGGAAATTGGATAGGATGAAAAAACTCTTGATTAAATACCTTTGCAAATAAATCTGCATCTGGATTCAATCGCATAGAACCATGCTGAAGAACTGCGTCACCTTTCCTTAATTGAGCGCTACCAATCAGTTTAGAACCATCTGCTAAAACTAAATCTGCACCTGTCGCAGTCCCAAAACAATTAGGATTGTGAATATAACCGCGTCCAGCTTGACCATAGTACAATTCTATATCGAGCGATCGCCATCCTTGAATCAAAAACTCACAAATCTGCCCATACACATCTAACCGATTTCCCCTCAGTCCAGATGTTACCACAGAGTAAGTTAAATCACCTTGATGTAAAACAGCCCTACCACCTGTAGGACGGCGCACCAAAGCCAATTTTTCACCTTTCCACCGCAAACTTTGCCAAAATTCGGGATATTGACGTTGATGATAACCTAAAGAAATTGCGGGTGGCGACCAAGTATAAAAACGTAAAGTTGGCGGATGTTTTCCTGACTCATGCTGTGCTAATAACCAGCGGTCTATAGCCATCTGAACATCACCAGCGGCTGCTAAAATCGGAATAAGTCGCCACACCTGCTGATCCGGCATTAAATATCACATCCCTAAACTAAAATTCTGGAAACTTAAACTGTACCAAACTCAGATTGCAGATATTCATCATTATCATCAGCAATACTAGCAACGATAGTAATGATCCGAGAAACTTCCCCTGGTGACAACTCCGCTAAAGTGCGTGTAGAAATCACAACCACCTGATTATCAATAATCCCGAACCGGGCTTCAAAGGTACTCACACAATTCATCTCTAACAAATATCGTGTCAATTTTGGTTCATTTTTAGCGGGTAACTTCAGCACCGCAGACCAAACCGTGATTGTATCTTCATCAGTAATTCCCGTCAACTGCACAAATACTTCTATACTGCCATATTGGAATTTCCACAGATATCCACCCTCGGCAGCATGACTAACCATTGCACTTTGATCTTGTGCTAGACTATCAATCACATTTTCAATTACTTCCACATGGTTTGGGGTTGTGGTGTCTTCAATAAGTTCAGTCAACAACTCATCTGGAGACTGGGCTTCTAGGTAGCTTGCCATACAGATTTTCCTCTAAAAATATAGTTACTGCTTTAATCTACTATTATGCTACCAAAAATGCCAGCATCTACTTCGTCTATTGTTCAAAGTCGAGATATCAGCCATACATTCGCCATTTTTTGCAGCTTGGGTTAAGAAACAGCGCAACTCAACGCATTTATTGAATTATGGTTGATGCCTCGGACACGCTACTGTGAACAACCTAACCTACAAATCAAAGCTTTTTCCAATTTGGTGAAGGTATTGATTAAAAGATGAGAAAGTATTGATCAAGATCACAGCCATACTGATTAGTATGACATAGGCTCAAGTTATCATTGTATATGTCAATTTCCTAATTATTTTTTCCCGGTTTCAGGCGTTTACATCCAGAACCATTAGATGTAAGTTACCTTTAACCTCATTGGCTGTCAACATCAAGTAAAGATATTAGAATTTATTGTCTAACTCTCTACTGTGCCTCATTAATAAAAGACAAACAAAACCCTATTTTTTCCATATTACATCATTCAATGCCTACTATCGGTTACATAAGCTACCAATTTCAGTTAAAATAGGCTATCAAAAACAGTTTATTTAGGGGTAGCACAAAAATTACTCGCCAGTTTGATGTTAAAAGATGTAAAAATGATGGCAGAGGAACAATTTACTGATTTACAGCATCAAGGGATACAAAACGATCAGTTAAATTGTGAGTTGCCGAATGTACAGCGATTGATCAAAACTCAAGTTGACAAATTGGGGTGCTATCTGTTAAAAGGTTCTAGAATGTGACGTAAAAACCCGAAAAAAACCCGAAAACTTTTTTGAGATTTTTCCGGATTAGTCAAAAAATCTGCGATTATTGTTACACTGATTTTAATAAGCACTATGAATATTAAACTTGATCACAGCACTCCATGTCATTTAACTTCCTTCTTTAGCCTACTGATGAAGGAAGGTATTTCCCCCAATCAAATCGTTTTGGGAATTGTTCAATTAGCCACCCAGACTCATGAATTAGACGGAATGATGGCATCAGCCGATTGTTTACGGTTGCTACTGGTACTGATGCCAGCAGAAACCTGTGCTAAAGGCGTTTCTCAGTATATATCATCTTTAGCAGCGGAAGGCGTTACTACTTTAATGTTATTAGATGCCTTGAGTCTAGCTTGCTATGTTTGTGGACAATCAGATGAAGCTAACCTAGTTCACTTGACTTACAAGAGATTACAAGCTGATGCTATTATCTCCCAAATGCTTCGTGATTAAGCCCTAAAATATTAATTTTTCATCCTTTTTTCAAAATCCAACTATTTTCAAGTTAACTTGTACTCAGACATGGCAATCATGGCAATTTTGTACTGAATCATTCCGTTTATTCATTAGGCAACCAGTCAATTCGATTAATTTATATTTTCTTTGCGATCCTTAGCCAATAGCTGTTAGCAGTGGCTATAATTTGAATGTCGCCATATTTATGGTCAGTTTGACAGCACCGCATCTACCACTTTTGATCTGGTCTAGAAGTCTCTAGCACTGGGAAAATCCTGACATCAATAACTTTTCAGCTTTCTTATTTACCCTGTTGATATTCAATTAAAGCTCTAAACTAAAATAGTTATCTGCCAAATTGCCAAAATATTAGATCATTGCCGAAACATTTCTGGAATTCTCTGTTTTGCATAGATAGCGAGCATTTAGTTTCCAGTATCTCTACTGTTTTGTTGATTATTGGCTATAGAAAAATTTTTGACATTAAAAAGCGCCTGGGAGTGTTGCCGTGTTTCCACCCCAGACGCTTTTTAAATTTTCTCCTCACACACAAATATAACTTATCACTCTTTTCTTCAAATGGCAAGTACCTGAGACAACAATTTTGGAAATTGTTTGAAAGAGGGAACAGAGAATATTTTTCTTCCCCATGACAACTGTACGGGCGAAGCATTTGCAGAACTATTTTTTGTAATGACCGATAATTTATCTTCCAAATGCTTCGCCCCTGCTAACCACTGTACGGGCGAAGCATTTGCAGAACTATTTTTTGGCAATGACCGATAATTTATCTTCCAAATGCTTCGCCCCTACTGACAACTGTACGGGCGAAGCATTTGGAGAACTATTTTTTGTAATGACCGATAATTTATCTTCCAAATGCTTCGCCCCTGCTAACCACTGTACGGGCGAAGCATTTGCAGAACTATTTTTTGGCAATGACCGATAATTTATCTTCCAAATGCTTCGCCCCTACTGACAACTGTACGGGCGAAGCATTTGGAGAACTATTTTTTGTAATGACCGATAATTTATCTTCCAAATGCTTCGCCCCTACTAACCACTGACCACTAACCTAATGTAAAAAGTGCCTGACACCAGTGACAACCATGAGTAAACCCAGTTCATTAGCGGCTTTGATAGAGTCTTTATCTTTGAGACTTCCCCCTGGTTGGACAATGGCAGTAATTCCGGCTGCTGCTGCGGCTCTGACGGTATCATCGAAGGGGAAGAAGCCGTCACTAGCGAGAAATGCTCCTTGGGCTTTTTCTCCAGCTTGTTCGATAGCGATTTTTGTCGAACCAACGCGGTTCATTTGTCCAGCCCCTATACCCAAGGTTGTGCGATCGCTCGCAATCACGATAGCATTGGATTTAACGTGTTTGCAAACTTTCCAGGCAAATAGTAATTCCGCTAACTCACTGGGGGTGGGTTGACGCTCCGTGACAACTTGCCATTGACTAGGATCGGCAATGATATCATCAGCAGATTGGACTAAAAACCCACCTGCTACTGCTTTCACAGTTTCTTTTGGTCCAGTCAATAAATCTGGTAAAATCAAAACTCGGACATTACCTTTTTTAGTTAAAATTTCCTGGGCTGCTTCGTCACAACCAGGAGCAACCACGCACTCTAGGAATGTCTTAGTTAATTCCGTCGCTGTGGCTGCATCAATAGGACGGTTTAAAGCGACAATTCCGCCAAAAGCAGAGGTGGAATCAGCATTAAAAGCTTTTTGATAAGCCTCGAAAATAGTTTCTGCTTCCGCAGTTCCACAGGGATTAGTATGTTTGATAATTGTCGCTGCGGGACTATCTGTAAATTCAGCAATTATCCGCCGTGCAGCTTCCAAATCTACCAAATTATTGTAGCTAAGTTCCTTCCCTTGCAGTTTGGTGGCCGCAGCCCAACCTGTAGCTTCATTTCCTGTTTGATACCATGCTGCGGGTTGGTGAGGGTTTTCCCCATAACGCAAAGATTGGAGTTGTGTACCGGAAATAGTAAATTCTTGGGTTTGTGTGCCAGCTAAATAGGCAGCAATGGCATGATCATAACTAGCAGTGTGCAAAAATCCCTTTAACGCACATTTTTGGCGAAACTCTAAAGATGCTGCTCCATTTTGGCGTAATTCTTGCAAATACTCACCATATTGGGCAGGATCACATAATACCGTCAAATGGGCGTAATTTTTGGATGAAGCCCTTAACATTGCCGGGCCACCAATATCAATTTGTTCCACTGCGTCAGCTAGGGTAACTCCTGGTTTAGCAATAGTTTCCGCAAAAGGATAAAGATTCACAACTACCAAATCAATGGGTCGAATTTGATTATTTTCTAAATCTGTTATATCTTGTTCGACATCCCGCCGTGCTAAAATACCGCCATGAATGCGAGGATGAAGAGTTTTCACCCGACCGCCTAAAATTTCCGGTGAACCTGTATAATCAGAAACTTTTGTAACTGGTATGCCAGCATCTTTCAGGGTTTTGGCTGTTCCCCCACTGCTGATGATATCAAAGCCAAATTCTTCAACTAAACTCCGGGCTAAATCGCCTACACCAGTTTTATTAGATACACTCAGCAGGGCTAAACGCGCCATAATTCCCCAGATTCCTTTGGACTAAATTGCTTTCTGTGATGAACATTCTACCGAAAGGATGGTCAGAATCATAATTAGGCTGGGGAGTATTGACAAAGGAAACCCAACAAAATCTCAAAATGTTGGGTAACGCTATCGCTCCACCCAACCTACAATTATCTTTAATTCTTATCTCAATTATCCATGACTCCAACATTAGATTTTATTAGGGTTTCTCCACCAAAAAACCAAACACCAGACGCTTTAATCGTCACTCTACATGGTTGGGGTGCAAATGCCCAAGATGTGGCATCTTTAATCCCTCATGTCAATTTACCTGATTACGAATTTTTACTCCCCAATGCCCCCTATCCTTATCCTTATGCTGATACAGGTAGGGCATGGTATGACCTGCGGACGGAAAATATGTATGATGGATTAAATGAAAGTAAACAACTACTGATAGATTGGTTGCTCTCTTTAGAAAGTAATACAGGTGTACCGTTATCACGCACAATTTTGAGCGGATTTTCTCAAGGTGGGGCGATGACTTTAGATGTAGGATTAAGCTTACCCTTGGCAGGGTTAGTAGTGATAAGTGGCTATTTACATCCTAGTGTGGCCATGCTGAATCAAGGTAATTTTCCGCCGACATTAATCATGCACGGGACACAGGATGAAGTTGTTCCTCTCCAAGCGGCAATTAAGTCGAGAGATGTGGCACAATCTCTAGGTGTAGCAGTGGAATATCATGAATTTGCCATGGGACATGAAATTAATTTCCAAATGCTAGAAGTGCTACGAACTTTTGTTGTCAACACAATTGGTCAGCTTTAGTTACAGAATTTTTACAATTCCGGTGAAATTCACAAGAATTTTTACAAATTTAATGCTCGTTAATGAGTAAGATAGTAAAGGTGGAATCAACTCCACCCTCAGCTGAATGTAAGCGCTGCAAAAGGGAGGGGCAAGCATTATGAAAACTCTAAGCATTTCCAAAACAGAAATTTCTGCTATGACAGCGACAGAGGTAAAAGATTTGGCTACA
Organism: Anabaena sp. 90; assembly: GCF_000312705.1. Lineage (NCBI taxonomy): Bacteria > Bacillati > Cyanobacteriota > Cyanophyceae > Nostocales > Nostocaceae > Anabaena > Anabaena sp. 90. The sequence goes on along the minus strand of NC_019427.1, from coordinate 629,056 downwards.
CGTCTGGAATTAGATAATTATAGTAATGCTTTTGAGGGTTTAAATGATTGGCATCTATTGCGAGCAATTGCTTTTCAGCGTCCAGAGTTAGTTGAAGCCTATATCCACCTCTTAGATTTAGAAGCTTACGACGAAGCCTAAGAATTTTAGATTTTGGATTTTGGATTTTAGATTGGGTGGGACGGGCTAAAATCAAAGGTAATCGGAATTTTGCCCCAAAATGCCATCATCTACAAATCTCAAATCTAAACGGGTTCTTATCTGTGTAGGCGGTGGTATAGCCGCCTATAAAGTCTGTGAATTGGTATCTACACTGTTCAAATCGGGGCTAGAAGTGCGAGTTATTCTCACTAAATCTGCCCAAGAATTTATTACTCCTTTAACTTTATCTACTTTATCCCGTCATCAAGCTTATACAGATGATAATTTTTGGCAGCCAATTTATGCCCGTCCCTTGCATATTGAGTTGGGTGAATGGGCTGATTTAATTGTAATTGCGCCTTTAACTGCTAATACTTTGGCTAAGTTAGCTTATGGAATGGCAGATAATTTGCTAACAAATACGGTTCTCGCTTCTACCTGTTCGGTGTTGTTAGCACCTGCCATGAATACAGATATGTGGCAACAGGTAGCAGTACAAAGAAATTTGCAGCAGCTATTGACAGATAGCAGATTTTATGGTATTGGAACAGGTTCTGGGTTGTTGGCTTGCGATCGCATTGGTGCTGGTAGAATGGCAGGAGCCGCAGAAATATTTGTTTATATTCAATCTTTATTACACACCCAAGGCAAGAGAGATTTAGCCGGAAAACAGGTTTTAATCAGTGCTGGGGGAACGCGAGAATATTTAGATCCGGTGCGATTTATTGGCAATCCATCCACTGGTAAAATGGGTTTAGCCTTGGCACAGGCTGCACTGCACAGAGGCGCAAAGGTAATATTAGTCCATTGTCCGGCGAATTGGGATGTACCTTTGGGAGTAGAAGCAATTGCGGTAGTTAGTGCGGAGGAAATGCAGCAGGTAATGTTCAAGCATTTAGGCAATGCAGATATAATTATCATGTCAGCCGCAGTTGCAGATGTCAAGCCTAGAGATTATTGTAGCGAAAAATTGCCCAAGCGATCGCTTCCTGAAAATTTACCTCTGGCAGCAGTACCGGATATTGTTGCTGAAATCGGAAATCGCAAACAACCTCATCAATATTTAATTGGTTTTGCAGCACAAACTGGGGATATTATTACTCCAGCGAAAGAGAAATTGCAAAGAAAGAAATTAGATGCAATTGTCGCAAATCCTATTGATAAAGTTGACAGTGGTTTTGGGAGTGATCATAATCAAGCGGTGTTTTTAGATAAAGAAGGGAGAGAGTTAGAAATTCCGACTTGTTCTAAATTGGAAATGGCGCATTATTTGTTTGATTTTGTTGTTTAATGGAATAAAATTATATTGTACTTTCTTTAGCATTCTGGAAATCTGCAAATAATTCATCTTCATTAATACCTCTTGTTTCCAGCAATTGTTGGATTTTTTGGACTGCTGCTTGTAAAGCCATTAAATCTTGTTTTTGAGGAGTAGGTTGTGTTGGTATGTAGTAACCTATTGGGACTCCATGAGAAGTAATTGCAATTGGTTCAGATGCTTGTTGTGTGTACTTATGTAAATTAGCCCGAAATTCTTTAATACCTACAGATTGGATGTCCATAATGGTGAATTGACAAATTGTGTACACCTAAGTACACTATAATATAAACTTTGGGTTATTGAAGTTATTGATAATAAAAATTTATCTTTTATCAGGCTGGAAAAGAGATAACTTTGACCATTTTCCGTCGTATTTATCCCCAGCAAGTTAGGATTATAGAGATTTTTGTTTATCAAAAGCTCAGTAAATCATTTAATAAATGTCAATCATTATACAAGTGCGAGTGATTTAATTAGGGTACATAATGAAGTAAATTTAGTCCTATAGTGTATAATGGAGATGTCCAGTCAATACTACTGGAATATGAACAATTCCGATCTTGATAGAAATCTTGATATAGAAGAACTAGCTGAGTATATAGCTACGGCATCTCAAACGATAGTTAATGAGATGAAAAAACAAGGTGAAAATCATTTGGATTTTAATGAAGCTGTTCAAGCAATGAAAAATGAATCATTAATAGAGCAACAGAAATGTCAGGAGGATTTTAATGCAAGAAGATCTCGAATTAAAAGAAAATTTAATAGAAGAAGATGAGATTTTAAGCTTAAAACATTTTATTTATTTGGATAAAATAAAATTACATTCTTATTCTTCTCAATTATTTGGAGGTCTAGTACAACTGAGAAGATTAACAGAGAATGAAGGTACTAAATCTACACAAAGTTCAGGTGAAGAATATAAGGAAAGAATTCAAGAGGATGGTAAAGAAGGTGAAATAAGCATTGGTCCCAAAAATTATGCAGGTGGAGCTAGTGGAAAAACAGTAGATAAAACAACCCAGAAAGATGGATATAAAAAAGGGGTTAATACTACATCCGATGAATATTTATATTCTACCACTGAAGATATTGTTGAACATGACTATGGCTATCTAACATTTGAAGAAATATTAATAAATAAAGGAATTTTAAAAGAAATAAAAGACATAGAGGAATTAGAAAAATATTCATCGTTAATAAAAATAACTGGAGTTTGTAGATTTATTGATTGGGATTCTATTATAGAATTATTTAGTCATGATAATGTAATAAATCTTTTTTTACCAAATTCTGACCAAAATAGTAAGAAGGGTTTTAAGCAGAATACTCAACAAAAAAAAGAAGAAGAAAATCATTTGAAAACTACAAAAGCTGGATTAGAGATAATCAAAGCATTTTCAATTGGTTCTGTTACAGTCAATACTAATATAGGAAATTCAAATCTAATAGGAACTATAAATCAAGAACACCTTCGGATAACAAGAGATCAACTTAGATCAGCATATATTATGCCAGGGGATGTAGAAATGACAATAGTTGGATTTATACCGAGAAGAGGAATAGAAAAAATTACTTTTCCTGGTCTTTCAGGATTAATAGATATGACAGAAGTATGGAAAGCTTGGACAGGAGAAATTGACTTAGTAATAGAACCAATAGCAATATATACAGAAATTAAATAGAAATTTATATTCAGCTTATCTTCTAGTTGTAATTGTAGGTTGGGTTAAGCAAAGCGCAACCCAACAACAATTAATAAATGTAAAAATTACGCGACTTTCAAAGACTTAACTAATGAAAAAAATATTGATAAAATGGGAACGTCAAACTAAAAAACTAGGATTTTTAGCAGCTATTATGGCCGTGAGTATGATTGCATTCTTCATGCTATCATTCCCCTTAAATGCTCAAATTCCTAAATCCACAGAATTACGGGGAGTATGGTTAACAAATATTGATAGTGACGTTTTATTTGAGAGTAATCGTCTAAAACAAAGTTTACGAACATTACAACAACTCAACTTTAACACCGTTTATCCCGCCGTCTGGAATTGGGGATATACACTTTATCCTAGTAAAGTCGCAGCCAAAGTTATTGGTAAAGCAGTTGACCCTACCCCCGGACTGCAAAAGCGAGATATGCTCAAAGAAATAGTCACCGAGGGACATAAACAAAATTTAACAGTAATTCCCTGGTTTGAATTTGGCTTTATGGCACCTGCTGATTCTCTCCTCGCTAAAAATCGTCCTACTTGGTTGACAAACCGCAGAGATGGCACAAAAATAGTCAAAGAAGGAACACATAACCGAGTTTGGTTAAATCCCTTTCGTCCAGAAGTGCAACAATTTATCCAAGATTTAATTATAGAAATAGTCAAAAACTATGACATTGATGGGATTCAATTTGATGATCATTTTGGATTACCATCAGAACTAGGATATGATGCCTACACCACAGCATTATACAAAAAAGAACATCAAGGTAAACTTCCTCCCGCAGACTTCAAAGATCCAGAATGGGTAAATTGGAGAGCGAACAAAATCACCGACTTTATGAAACGAGTCTTTACAGCAATTAAAGCAAATAAAAAAGATTGTATCGTTTCCGTTGCTCCCAATCCCCAGCGTTTTTCCTACGAATATTTCCTTGCAGATTGGCAAAAATGGGAAAGAATGGGAATAATTGAAGATTTAGTTTTACAGATTTATCGAAATGATTTAAACGTCTTTATCAGCGAATTAGAATATCCCGAAGTCAAACAAGCCCAAACTCATATTCCCGTCAGCATTGGCATTTTAAGTGGGTTAAAAAATCGTACAGTTCCCATGGAACAAATCAAAACCCAAATAGAAAAAGTACGAGAGCAAAAATTTGCCGGCGTTTCCTTCTTCTTCTACGAAACCCTCTGGAACATGAGCCAAGAAAAACCCCAACAACGTCAACAAACATGGCAAAAAATATTCCCCACACCCACAAACTACCCCAACCTATTAGCAAACTGGAAACCGTAGAAAATTGGTAAAGAAAATCTGGCGTTGCAGAATTAAAGGATGAAAGTGAAAAATTTAAAAGCATAAACTTTGCGCCTTCGCTCCTTTGCGCCTTTGCGCGAAACATAATTCTATGCAACGCCAAAATTCCTAACTACCGATACCCAAACGCCCAGCTAAAGCCGGAGTCAAAGGTAAAAGAGTAGCAATCATTAAAAACAAAGCCAAAAGGCATAAAGCCGCTCTAGCATCATCTGGTTCACTGATTTCATTCAAACTAGGACGTTCTAAATCCCGTTGTAAAAACAAAATCACAATTGCCCAATACATCGCCAAAGGATTACCTAATGATACGATAGCCAGTAAAACTATCGTCGCAAAGGTGGTTCTCCCTGCGGTTTTGCGTCCATAAATCGCTTGTACAATTCTCCCCCCGTCCAATTGTCCAGCGGGCATTAAATTCAAAGCAGTAATGACTAATCCTAACCAACCAACAATTACCAAAGGATGAATATTCACCAACGGAGATTGTAAAGCCGAACCGAGGACAACTCGTGCCAAGCTACCGACTAAAATTGAACCTTGGAAAAACTGATTGGGTAATTGAAATAAACTGCCTGGGTGGGACAGTAGCAATCCTATTACCAGTAATAGTAAGGAAGTAATCCCCCCAAAAGCCGGTCCAGCCAAAGCAATATCAAATAAAGCATTCCGGCTAGGGACAAGGGACTCAAACCGAGTAATTGCCCCAAAAGAACCAATTTGCACCGCTGGTAAAAAGAATGGCCAACTTAATTTAACTTGGTGACGACGTGCTAATAACCAATGTCCCACTTCGTGAGAGATCAAAATTACCAATAAACCCAAGGCAATAGGTAAGGTTTCGGCAAAGCGTTCGGGGTTACTGAATAAATCGAAATTCTGTAATATACCCCCCACTTCTAAGCTGGTAGCGATAGTTGCTATCAACAAGATCACCGCAAAAGCTTTTTGTGCTAACTGGGTGCGTTGGGGGTCTGTGCGGCTAGGGAGAACAATCATCACAGGTTTACTGTCAGTATCTTCTACCAAAAACAGCCGATATTTATCATCTAACCGTTCTCGTAAAGTTTTCGTCAGTCGGTTGTGAACGGCTTCTGGTTCTCCGCGCAAGTTGCCTTTAAAAACTACTCCTTCTTGGTAGGGAATAGTTTCGGTGGCAAAAAATGTGTCAATGCCAAAAATGCCTCTAATTAGGCTTAAATCTGCTTCAGGTATGGGTGTTGGTGCTAATTGTAGTTCTGATACTACGACTGAACTGTCTTTATCACCTTCGCTTGCAGTTTGGGCAGCGAGTCGCTCTGTTGCCCGTTGTTTGAGAATAGCATCTTGTCCCGCGTCCCGTAATTTTCTACCCAGGAAAATATACAATCCAGCGGAAGCTACCACTAAGAATAAGATACCAACGATGTTGATATAAATCCCAGCGGCAAATAATCCAAAGAACAAAAGCCAGGGAGTCATTAAAACGAGGGATTGTAACCAGGCTAAGATGCCTAGTTTACCAAAAGGTCTGGCGCGATAAAAGCCCCAGCCTAAAATGCCGGACGCTATCAGCACAATGGCTGCAATTATAGGAGTTTCCGATGAAGTCAACATCTCTAAACCTTTGCTATTGAGACCGAAGCTAGTACCGCAGTGCGGAATTAAAAATTAAAAATTAAAAATTAAAAAAGCAGATTACACAAGCTTTTGTCAAATTTTTAATGGTTGATTGACTTACGCCGTTGTGTACTAGTACAAGTCTGTTTTTCTATATATTTTACCATTTTTGAGGATAAAATCAATAAATAAGTTGATTTGTTTTCTGCTCAAATTGCGCTATGTTGTGGTGACACTACACGCAGTTATCAGGCTTTAAGTAATATTCTTTTGTCAAAGAATTGACAAAGTGCAATTTTTATGATTTGAAAATTCGCTACAAAAGGACAGTATCAAAGTTCTGATGCTGTTTCAGGGGCAATAATTTCTCCAGCACCCAGTTTTAACATTATATCCTGATCGGTAATCAATTCTTTGAGTTCTTTAACTTGCAAATTCATTTTTTCACAAGCTTGGCGTAATTCTTGAGCAAATGTATTAATATCATCCCCATAACCACACTGACACGCAGCGGTTTCTATTCCCTGGTTGGCGTTTGCTCTAGCACAATCTACTAATTCTGTATCATGTAATGGTTCTGGAGATGCCATAAGTGGATTTTTTAATATTTATCTATTTCCATTTCGCAATTATATTAGTTATTAAATATTTATTTATCTGTCTTTAGTCTGAAATTTTTATTAATTAATATGGCATTTGTTTGTGTGGTGAACTGTAATTTTTTTTAACGAACCGCAGAGGCGCAGAGGTCGCAGAGGTGGAGAATGAAGAGATGGAGATTTTTATATTTAACAAAACGATACATTTACAATCTTTATCTGCACTCTCTCTTGGGGTATATATTAGGTAAGGAAGTAGTATGGGTATGGGGATATGGTGACACTAAATATTGATGATTTTCAGGAAGTTGATAAATTTCGGAGTTTACAATTAACTTTACGCGATCGCTGGAAAACTAGCGAGTTATTCGATAATAGTGAAGCGGATATTTTAATTATTCCTTCTTTGAGTATAGATCAGCGGGAATTACTCAAGGTGGAAGGCTGTGAGCATTATGAGGAAAGGTTACTTTTTTCGTTAATGCGGTTACGAAATCCCCGCACTAGGTTGATTTATGTGACTTCAATGCCGCTTCATCCTAGCATTATTGACTATTATCTGCAATTACTTCCGGGTATTCCTTTTTCTCATGCTCGTCATCGGTTATTATTACTTTCTACTTATGATTCTTCTTTAAAACCTCTGAGTCAAAAAATATTGGAACGTCCTCGCTTATTAGAAAGAATTCACAAGGCTTTGCGGTTAGATAAGGCTTTTATGGTCTGTTATAATTCTACTTTTTGGGAATCGGAATTATCTCTAAAGTTGGGTGTACCTCTATATGCTGCTGCACCAGATTTACAAATTTGGGGAACAAAAAGCGGCAGCAGACAAATTTTCAAAGAAAGTGATGTCCCCCTTCCCGACGGTAGTGAGTTAGTCAGAAATACCAACGATCTAGCCAATGCTGCGGCTGATTTGTGGGAACGTCAACCCACATTACAAAGAATGGTAATTAAGTTGAATGAAGGGTTTTCAGGAGAGGGAAATGCACTCTTAGATCTAAGACAAATAATGGATTTTGCACCGGGAAAAGCTGATCATATTCACAGGGTAGCAGCTATTAGCGATCGCTTTCTAAATTTACGCTTTCAATCTTTACAAGAAACTTGGGCAAATTTTTCCCAGCGCATTCCCGAATTAGGGGCAATTGTTGAAGCTTTTATCGAAGGAGAAATCAAAAACTCTCCCAGTGTTCAAGGCAGAATTACACCCAATGGAGAGGTAGAAATTATTTCTACCCATGACCAAATTTTAGGCGGTCCAGACGGACAAATCTATATAGGTTGTCGTTTTCCTGCGGATGCAAATTATCGCTGTGAGTTACAGGAATTAGGTTTAAGAGTTGGCAAAAAATTAGCAGAGAAAGGAGCTTTGGAAAAGATTTGCAGTTGACTTTGTGACTGTTGATAAAGGTGATGGTAAATGGGATATTCAAGCCATTGAAATTAACCTTCGTAAAGGGGGAACAACTCACCCATTTATGACTTTAAAATTCCTCACTAATGGTCGTTATGATTTATCCACGGGTTTATTTTATAGTCAACAAGGTAGACCAAAATATTATATTGCCACAGACAATTTGCAAAAAGCTAGTTATCAGGGATTATTACCTAATGATTTAATGGATATTATCGCCCACCATAGACTACATTTTGATAGTGGCACGGAAACAGGTACGGTATTTCATCTCATGGGTTGCCTTTCCCAGTTTGGTAAATTGGGATTAACAAGTATTGGTGATTCTCCCCAAGAAGCGGAAGATATTTATCACAAAGTTATTGAAGTTCTTGATCAAGAAACTAGCGGTGATTATACTAATCGTGCTATGTTTTCTGATGACAATTTTCCTCTAACTGGAGATGGATATAGTTGTTAAAATTTTGAGGTGCTATGTTACAAATATCACAAATGTATAAGGAATTGAACTTACCTAAGTATTTTATAGTTGTATTATGGTTTTTATTATCACTGATGGGAGTGGTAATGTTGTTGGGAACGTTCCAACCTGCTAACACTAATAATCCCTTAGAAACAAGCAATACCGTAGTATTACATGACCAACAAGAACAATATAAACTGGGAAAATCTGTAGAAATTTTCCAAGATCCAACCCAACAGTTAACAATAGCAGATGTTAGTCAACAGCCACAAAAATTTACCCCCAGTCATACAGATATCCCGAATATGGGCTTCTCTAAATCTGCAATTTGGGCTAAGGTAAAGTTACAAAATCATAGCACTGTCACCTCAGAATGGTATCTTCAAGGCGCACCTAATAATGTGGATCAGGTGGAATTATATATTCCTCAAGGAAATACCTGGATTAAAAAACAAATTGGTCGCTTACTGCCTTTTTCTAATCGTGAACTGTCAGATCGTAAGCTTATATTTATCCTCCCTTTAGCTGTAGATGAAGAAAAGACTATTTATTTGCGATATACCAGTCAGGGAACTATAGCCATTGATGTCATTCTCTGGACACCTCTTGCTTACTATAAAAGTAGTTCTACCCAGCAACTATTACTGGGTGGATTTTATGGGATTTTATTGAGTTTTGTAATCATAAATTTACTGCTGGTTTGCTTATTAAAAGATGTTGTTTACCAATACTATATTCTTTTCATAATTGGTGTGAGTGGTCAGTTTTTCATCAGATATGGTTTGGCCTTCCAATATCTATGGCCAGAATTTCCTGGATATAACATTCCTGTTTTATTAATATTTCTATGCATTATTCTAGTAGGCTGTTCCAGCTTCTTTATCTCATTTTTGCAAGTGCGTGTTTATAGTTATCAACTCTACAAACTCATGAATTGGTTTCGCTGGACTAGTGTGGGATATACTTTATTTAATTGGTATTTTCCTGTTCGTAATAGCATCATTATTATTATGTTGTTGTTGATAATTATGTCTATAGTGATGATTTATGCTAGTTTCTACATCTGGTCTAAAGGTTTTACTCCGGCTCGATTTGCTATTTTAGCATTTAGCTGCTTTTTATTAGGTATAGCTATGTTGTGTGCTACCTACCTTGGTTGGTTATCTGTCAATCCATTGACTGAAGCATTTATTCGTCTTGAAGTAATTGGCTTATTATTTTTTTTAGCCATAGCTTTAAGCGATCATATTAATTTACTGAAAAAAGAACGCAACAAACTAGCATCAGAACAACAAAAACTAGCCATGATAGTGGAAAATAGTTCAGAATTTATTACTATTACTAATCTTAATGGAGAAACAATTTTTATGAATGATGCGGCGAAGAAAATGATCGGTTTAATTGGTGAAAATTATGATTCAGAAGTAAATATATTAGATTATCTTTGTCCAGAGGAGCGAAATTTATTTGAATCACAGATTTTGCCAACTGTATTAGAAATAGGAAGTTGGGAAGGAGAATTAAAATTTTGTAACTTGAAAACAGGAACAATCATTTATAGTATCGCTTATTTTTTATTAATCAAGGATCAGCTAACAGCAAGAACCACTAATTTAGCATCTATTATTAGGGATATATCTCCAATTAAACAAGCTAAAAATGAGATAATTGAGGCACTAAAAAAACAAAAGGCTATTAGCGAAATGAAATCGCGCTTTATGACAATGTCATCCCATGAGTTTCGCACACCTCTAACCATTATCTCCTCATCTACAAGCATTTTACAAAACTTTGGCGATCGCCTCACTTCAGAAAATAAACAGGGACACCTAGAGACTATCCAAGAAACTATTACTCGGATGATTCAACTTCTAGACGATGTCCTCACTATCAACCGCACCGAAGCTGAAAAAATAGAATTTAACCCAGAATTAAGTGATATAATTGCTTTCTGTCATGATCTCAAAAAGAAAATAGAAACTACTTGTCAGCACCATACCATTGACTTTTCTTGGAACTTAGGCGCAGGAGTTGCAGACAGTTCTCTAATTGTTAATTTTGATCAAAAACTCTTGCATCAGATTCTGACTAATTTACTGACTAATGCCATTAAATACTCACCTGGAAAAACTTTAGTTGATTTTAATTTAACAAAAGAAAATGACCAACTGATCTTTAAAATCACCGATAGTGGCATCGGTATTCCTGAAAAAGATCAGGTTAATTTATTTACATCTTTTTATAGAGCCTCTAACGTCGGTTCGATTTCTGGCACAGGTTTGGGATTATCCATAGTGAAAAAATGTGTAGATTTGCACAAAGGCAAAATTATCTTAGATAGTCAAGTAGGACAAGGAACAACATTTACAGTAATTATTCCCTGGGAACAGTAAAAACTTATTTACCGCTTAATTATACTCCAATGATTAACATTAACGCTAACAATACAAATACACTATACTAATCATGTGTTAACATTAAACATGGGTTGAGCATTCTGGAAAATAGTTAATAACTTGATTTTAAATGCTCCAAAGCCGATAATTAGTAGTTGTGAGAATTGATTGATTTTTATATTTTAATCTTTAAAAGCCTTAATGGACGGTTGCTTCTCGGTTCACTGCATAAATCCCCATTGTCAACGTCCCTATCCTCAACCCTGGGGAAACAAATTCTGTAACAGTTGTGGCGCACCGCTGCATCTGTTAAATCGCTATTTCTCTCTTAAACCTCTCGGTGCGGGGGGATTTGCCCAAATTTACACAATTTGGGATGAAAAGACACAGACAGAAAAAGTGCTGAAGGTGCTGGTAGAAACCTCACCCAAGGCGCTGGAATTATTCAAGCAAGAAGCGGAAGTTTTAAGTAGTTTCCGTAACTCTGGCGTACCTACAGTTGATGCTGACGGATATTTTCAAATTAATTTGGTTAACCCTAAACCCTATCAATTACCATGTTTGGTGATGGAAAAAATCAATGGCTACACTTTAGAGGAAGTATTAATAAATTCTCCTCAAGGTTGTTCCGAAGATTTGGTAATAGGTTGGTTTATTCAAGCTGTACAGATTTTACAGGAATTACATCAACGCCAAATTATTCACCGAGATATAAAACCTTCTAATTTAATGTTGCGTACTTCTACACCCGCAACCCCTGGGAAGGATGATAAATTGGTGCTAATTGATTTTGGCGGCGCTAAACAATTTAGTGGTTCAGTTTTGCGATCGCATCCCACATCTACACGCTTGTACTCCTCCGGTTATAGTCCTTACGAACAAATTCGCGGTGGTAATGTTGGCCCAGCCGCAGATTTTTATGCTTTAGGACGGACTATAATTCAACTACTAACAGGTAAGTATCCGCCAGACTTAGAAGATAGTCTGACAGGTAAATTACGCTGGCGTAATTACCGACAGATTAAATCAGATTTAGCGGACTTGCTTGATGAGATGGTACAGGATGATCCGAAATTTCGTCCAGCGGATGCAGCTATTATTCATAAGCGATTAATCAAGATTGCTTCTTTACGTCCACACAAGGGGTTATTGATCAGCGCAGGTCATTTTGTCGTAACATCAATTACTGATATTACTCAATTCATAAGTAATACTACTGTATTTATAATTGAGGGAATATATAAATTTTTATTAGCTTGTTTGGCGACTATTTGGGTGATGATTCTGACAAGTATCTGCGCGGGAATCGGGACTATAATTGGTTTTGTCCTGGCTTACCATACCAGTTTAGGCGATCGCTGGCTAGAATTACTAACCTATCCATTACCAACATTAGTCCAAAAACAACCTTATATAGCCGCAGAAAGTATAGTTTATGGTTTTGCAGGTTTGGGAACAGGTTGGGGATTAACCTTATCAGGCTGTTTTGGACAAAAGCGGCGGTTTCTGATCACAGCTTTAATGGGCTTAATTGGCTACAGTTTAGGCTGGATAGCTTGTCAATTCATCACCACTCCAAATCCGGCGGAAAGCTTAGTCACATGGATTTTAATCTCACTTCCCCTCTTAACCCTCGGCTTAGGTCTTCGCACTCATCAAATCGCTTATGCTGTGATTGCAGGTTTAGGTAGCGCCAACTTGATAGCCATTTTCGTGCGGTTAGGATTGGGACTGCATTTATTCCATTTTTCCAGCCAACCACAAGGGCTGGATGTATTTTCACCCATAGGTTTTTTTAGTTTAGTGAGTATCTTAATTAGTTTTTCCTTGAGTATAAGCTATTACCTAGTTGTCCCTTGCTTACGCTGGCTAGGTTGGCGATAACAATTAAAAATTCGGTATTAGTAACAATACCTTGTCCATTCTCTGTAGGTTGGGTTAAGTGACAGCGCAACCCAGCGCTCATGTTGGATTTCATGCTGATTGCTTGGCCTTCACGCAGTGTCCCGCAGGGATACGTTTACGTTCCACAACCCAACCTTGTATCTTATGGATTATTTAACTTTTCAAGTCTTGCGTGTCTTTTTTGCTGATGCAAGCGGTAAATTTTTATTTATCTATTTTAGCTCAATATGTAAAATTGCCCCATCAAACTCAAGCTATGATTGAGGATGGCTATATTCACCAACTGTAAAATCAATGGACAGACGATCTTTTTTATTGGGTACAAGTACCTTAACACTTTCTCAATTGATCACAGGATGCGGAACAAACCAGCAACCCCCCTTAAATGTACAGCTATTAAAAAATTCTATTCCTGGTCAGGTAGTTAATCAGTTTCGGAAAACTGTAACTCAAGGGGGAAAATTGAAATTTACCCCAGTGAATCAGCTTCAGGAGTTATTTAAATTATTACAGACTTGGCAACAACCGCCAACTAATAATCAGCAAGAATGGACTCGTTATTTACCATTTAATCAAAATCAAAAATCACCGACTGCTAATTTAGTTACCTTGGGAGATTATTGGTTACAAGCAGCAATTGATCAAAAACTAATTCAACCATTAGCAACAACAAATATCAAAAATTTAGCTAACTTAAATGAAAAATGGCAACAACTAATTAAGCGTGATCAAGAAGGTAAAATTTGGGGTGTTCCTTATCGGTGGGGGAATACAGTAATTATTTATAATCAAGAAAAGTTTCAAGAATTAGGTTGGAAACCAACAGATTGGAGTGATTTATGGCGAAGTGAATTACAAAATCGGATTTCTTTACTTAATCATCCCAGAGAAGTAATTGGTTTAGTTTTGAAGAAATTAGGAAAATCTTATAACACGGAAAATATCAAGCAAATTTCCGCACTAAAACCAGAATTACAAGCATTAAATCAACAAGTCAAATTCTATGATTCTCAAAACTATCTAGAACCATTAATTACTGGGGATACTTGGTTAGCAGTTGGTTGGTCTCATGATATTATTCCGGTAATCAGTCGTTATCAAAAATTTGCCGCAGTTGTTCCCCAATCAGGAACAGCAATTTGGACTGATTTATGGGTAAGTCCCACAGGTGTTAGTAATGATGGTTTAGCATATCAATGGTTAGATTTTTGTTTACAACCCAATACCTCTAAACAAATTGCCTTACTAACTAAAAGCAATTCTCCTGTGGACAATGCTATGGTTCTGGGGGATATTCAGAAACAGTTACAGAATTTATTATTAACTGATGCTGAAATTCTGGCCAAAAGTGAATTTATACTCCCCTTACCTCCAGCAGTTATGAAAGAGTATGAAGATTTATTCATCAAGATCAAACAATCATAATTTTGGCAAGAAGAACGGAATCCAACTTTGCTTTTAATGATTCATTCTTGAGGATAATTGCTGATTTTGTCTCTTTGGACTCTAATCCATAACTGCTGACTTTTGTGAAATTTTAAGTTCAGTAAAGATGTTTGTAATCAATAGGGCTTACGGACTGGTGGAGTTTTGGAAAATAGCCTGGTTTTGAAACCAATCCTTTCCTATCTGGATAGTAATATCTGAACCGATATTACCAGTGCTTTCTACGCGTACTTCCCCAAATCCCAAGAGACTACGGACTGATTCGGCACTATCTCCATCTCCTTGTTGTGCCACAATGTGAGTTATATCCAGGGGTTGTCCCCAGGGTTTGGAGACAAAGATATTTTTATATCCAGCTTTTTCCAATGTTCTAATTAGGGGACGCAATTGAGAGCGATTGTTCCCTGTACTATCCTGAATAGCTACACGCAGATGACTAGGTTCAGCAAACGATATTTCTGCCGTCTTCGCTTCTAAACCAAAATGCTGCGTCATTACTTTCGCAATATTCCGCCCATCTGGAACCCAGTAGCTGGCATCAAACTCATGATTGTCGCTAAAGCGTCCAGGTAGCATTAACATTTGCATATTCGAGCGATTGATTTTTGAGCCAAAGCCAACCAGCGCTACTAATTCCTCAACAGATAAGTTGGTATCAATATTTTCCTTAACAACATTGAGAATGTCTGGTAATTTCGTGATGGTTGTCGGGTTCAGAGTCTGTTCAATTAAGGACCGCAACACCATTTGCTGGCGCTGAATTCGACCAATATCTCCCAGTTCATCATGACGATAGCGGAGTAATTGCAATGCCTGTTCACCATTGAGATGTTGTTGACCCGCTTTTAAATTAATGTATAAATGCTGGGAATCATCCCGATATTTCATGTTTTTGGGGACATAAATATTCACTCCCCCCAAAGCTTCAATTAGCTTACTAACGCCCAAAACATTAATACGAATATAGCGATCAATTCCTACTCCACCTAAAAGATTACTAACGGTTTTCGCCGTTAACGCTGGTCCACCCTCTGCATTAGCCGCATTAATTTTTTTCACTCCATACCCTTCAATTTCTGCACGGGTATCTCTAGGCACAGAAAGCATGACTATTTTTTTTGTCTCTGGATCAAACTTGATCAACAGCATGACATCAGAAAGACCGTCAAAAGAATTAATTTGGGGTAAATAACTCAGATTTTTGCTGTCAGAAGGGGGGTTTTGGACATCTGGAGGCAGTACGCTCATCCCCATTAGCAGGATATTAACAGGACGAGTTAGTTGGGAAAATTGTAACCCATTGCCAGAAATACTATCCCCATCAAATACCGCTTCCTCCTGGGGACTGAGTTGAGCTTGTTGCAAAGGCGTACTTTCCCAAGAAACCGCCAACAACGCCCCTGCAAGTCCAGATACTATGGCAATCCCACCCATACCCACCGCAAACCATAGCCACCGTCCTAATTTTGATGGGCGGGAATTTTGCCCTTTCCCCTTATATTTAGCTTTTGCGGCTTTTTGTTGTGCTGCTGATGTTTTTTGACTAGTCACAGACTTCCTCTCACCTACGATTTTAAATAAAGTAAATTTGCCGACTCAATACATCCCAAACAAATCAGACTATAATAGCTAACTTCTCATCAAATTTGCTATAATAAACCTCCGAATATACAACAGAATTCACAAACCAGGAGTTAGGGGTGAAAGCCTTTTTATTAATCTTGAGATTTTGATTTGAAATTTATACTTCCGGCAATCTGTAACGGGCTGCGATAATTTCTATGATTTTCCGATTTGCTATTTAATACTTATGCCATAGTCGCTCTGCCAAGTTGCTAAATCCTGGTAAACGGGAAGATTTGCCTTGAATGACCCGGAAAATCAACCAAACACTGACTAAAAAGTAACCAGAAGTCAGAAAACTATTGAGAATTAACAAGCGCAGTGTCAAAAAATCTGTTACTGCTCCAGTAGTTAACAATAAATAACCTAACATCCAGATAAAGGCCAAGGTAATAGATAAACGGCTGGCAGTAACTTGTTGCCGGCTACCCTGACGCTGGTAGAGAGTCCACAGCGAGGGAAAAAAGCCGATAATGGGAATCAAATATAAAATAAGTTGTGTTTTTGAGATATCTGTATCTTTTGCTGGCAAGTTATCCATAGTGGTTGATGTGATCATAAACTAGAGATGGTGAATAATAGTCATTAAGTTAGAGATAATAACCTAAGTTGTTAATTAGGTAGGGGCAACTAACAATTTAAATTACCGATGACCAACTTCCATGGGATTAATACTTTGTCAAGAAGAAATTAATTTAGTTCTATAGTGTAATTACCTAAAAATGCAAACACGTAAGCTACTCAATTGGTGGCAAACATTGACACCTATAGCGAGATACTTAGCGATCGCGCTACTTGCACCATTATTAGTTCTCAATGGTTGGGCTATTGCCGCAATTTTCAATTATTTTCACTCCCTGATCGTTATTTTAGTCGGAGCTTCGGTAATAGCATTTTTACTCAACTATCCCGTAAGTTGGATGGAAAATCACGGAGCAAAACGAGAGCAAGTAGCCATCCTCGTATTTTTGTTAGCATTATCCATTTTATTAGCTCTAGGTGTCACCCTGTTTCCTCTCGCCCTGACTCAAGCCCAACAACTGGTGGCGCGTTTACCAGACTTAATTGATTCAGGACGTTCACAATTAATGATACTCAATGGTAAGGCAGAAAGTGTAGGTTTACCCATTAACTTAGATGCTTTAGCTGCACAAATCAATGATCGCGTCAAAGGACAATTACAGTCCATAGCTGGACAGGTGCTAAATCTAGCCGTGATCACTGTTACCAGTTTGTTGGATTTCCTACTAACAATGGTATTAACGTTTTATTTATTACAGCATGGCGGTGAACTTTGGCAAAGTTTAGTAGAATGGCTACCTTCTAAATTTCGCGCTCCCTTTTCCAAAACAGTCCGTTTAAGCTTTCAAAACTTTTTTATCACCCAATTAATTTTATCAACCTGCATGGCTTCCGCGCTGATTCCTACCTTTTTATGGCTGAAAGTTCCCTTTGGTCTATTATTTGGGTTAACTATTGGAGTCATGGCACTTATCCCCTTTGGCGGTTCTGTGGGTATCGCTTTGACAACTTCTTTGGTTTCACTCCAAGATGTTTCTATGGGGGTGAGGGTCTTAATAGCTGCCGTAATCGTGCAGCAAATTCTCGAAAATCTGATTGCACCCCGAATTTTAGGCAGTTTTACGGGTTTAAACCCCGTTTGGATTTTAATTTCTGTCTTAACTGGAGCGAGAATTGGCGGACTTTTAGGAGTAATCGTGGCTGTCCCCTGCGCTGTGGTTATTAAAAGCATCATCAGTGCTATTCGCCCCTCAGCACTGAGTCTTGATCCAGAAGACTCTTCTCTGGATGATATAGCCACACCTATGACACCAGAAGCATCTCCAAAAGTAGAAACCAATAATTCCTTGAGTGTTTCATAAGACCTCGCGGTAAGTGGGAAACGAGCGTGTCTTTAGACTTTCTGGTAAAAAGCCTAGTTCTGTATTGGGTAGATAAGATCTAGTAAAAACGTTATTGCTGTTATCTATCGAGGAATAAGCAAACGCACCTAATAGCATAACACTAGCGGCTGCTAAAACATAACGTCTGCCCAAACTTACCCCATAACGTCGTTGCAGAAAATTGGTTGTGATAGAATTCATAATTATTTCCTCAATTACTCCAGATTTTCGGGTGTCTATTGCAAAAGACGTTGCTAATCTACTAATTGTTCACTATCTCATCCACAGATTCATAAATCCTCAATCGTTACAGTTTTGGTAACAACTGTTCCCTGTTCCCTGTAGATAAACATCAATTATTCTTACTCACAAATACAAACCCCCGCGTCTTGGCTGCTGTTGAATCAACAGTATTCATTGCCTTCCATAAATCTGCTGTTTTCACCCAAACAGGTGGATATTTATAGCGCGAAACATCCATAATTAAAAATCTATCTGTTAACTCGTTATATGCAGCTAAAGGCGAAATATGTCCACCTCGTTCTTGACCAATTTCCTGACGTAAATAGTTAATAATAATAAAATTTCCTGGTTGCTTTACATTCTCTGCTGCTAACTTGCGAAACTCTGCTAAATTTATCCCACCAGCATGATACACCTTAACTTGCACATCATAACTTTCCAATAATCCTCCTAACTGATCTAAAGTCATACCTTGACGGGCAACAACTTCAGAATTTACGACTTTTCTAGTTTTTTCATTACTGAAAAAGTTATCTTGGGTAAATACTCGAAATGGTTTATATTGTGGTGCTTCTGGTGCAGGAATTTTCAAGCTATTTAACACCATCACCATACTAGCAACTCCACAATATGCCTGATTAATTTGGGTGACAAATTGTGTACTTAATGGGAAAAAATCACTTTTTGATTTACTAGCAATTAATAATGTTTCACCTTCAGGAGTATCAAAACCAATCAAGTTAGGGGAAAGTGATAATGTTTGAGCAAAAACATTTCCTTTCGCTAAACAAATGCCTAAAATTATAACTCTAATTGATGTTTTGATAGGATTGATTGCTGCCAATTTCATAGTTTATTTTCAACCTGATTTAAATTATTTTTAGGACAACAGCAAGGCATCATTTTATATTATTAAATCAAAATCCCCGCAATTCCCGCAGTGATAAAACCCGCTAATAATCCACCAATCATAGTTCTTACACCCATACGGGCTAAGTCTTGTTGGCGGTTGGGTGCTATTCCTGTCATCCCCCCAATAGTAATGCCAATTGAGCCAATATTAGCAAAATTACACAAAGCGTAAGTGGCAATAATTGCTGAACGTTGAGAAATTTCTTGTTTCTTAATCATTTCTCCTAAATCCAAATAGGCGATAAATTCATTAAGAATCGTCTTTTTACCTAATAATGCCCCAACTTGTCCACAGTCGGCCCAAGGTATACCCATCAACCAAGCGACGGGAAACATAACAAAAGATAACATCCATTCTAAGGACAATTGCGGATAACTTACCAAACTCCCCAACCAACTTAAACTGGCATTGACAGCGGCTAATAAACTCAAAAAAGCAATTATTATGACTCCAACATTAACCGCTAATTTTACGCCATCAATTGCCCCAGAAGTCGCAGCATCAAGAACATTAACATAATTACTTTTGATCTCTATATTCACTGTTCCAGTAGTTTCCGATACTTCTGTTTCTGGATACATGATTTTAGATACTATTAGAGAAACAGGGGAAGTCATGAAAAAAGCCGCAATTAAATGTTCTGGCGGAATTCCAAAGGACAAATAAGCACCTAGTACACCCCCGGCAATGGTAGCAAAACCACCAGTCATGACGGCGTGCAATTCAGATTTTGTCATGTTTGCTAGGTAAGGTTTGACCATGAGTGCTGCTTCTGTTGGTCCCAAGAAGATATTTCCCGCACAGGACAAAGATTCAGAACCTGATGTTTTCATGGTTTTCATCATCAACCATGCTAGGGCATTGACAACTCTTTGCAAAATGCCATAGTAATAAAGAATACTGATAAATGATGAGAAAAAGATAATTGTGGGGAGAATTTCAAAAGCAAACAGATGATCTTTGAAGTTTTCACCAAAGACGAATTTTGCACCAACATCAGAAAAAGCTAAAAAGTTACCAACGATATTTCCCAAGGATTTAAATAAGTTCAAACCCCAAGGGGTCTTGAGAATGACTATAGCCAAAATAAATTCTAACCCCAATCCCCAGGCGACTGTCCGCCAACGCACAGCTTGACGACTCACGGACAGGACGTAGCATATACTGATGAAAACACAAATGCCTAAAAATGAAATAGTGCGTTCCATATTCAATGTTTCCATATTTTTTGCAAATAAGCTTCAGAATAACTTAATTTCCGATCATTAAGTGCCGAATTAGCTGATTTAGGCGGTATTTATCACCAAAATGCTGCTAGTGCAAGGGAAGAAAAACAGGATATTTGCTGGCTTAATTAATCTTAAATATAAAGAAATAATTAAAAGTATACAAAACTTAAATAAATTGTTATTACAGAACTATGCAAATGGGAATAAAGAGTGTATATTGGTTTCAACTTCAGTATACCGAAAGATTTATAGTCTACCAATTATGAGATACCTCTGGTTCACAACAAAATGAACTGGGGGTATCTGTGTTTTGGGAACTGTAGAGACGTTCCATGGAACATCTCTACAAGGGTTTCAAACCACGCACGTTTAATTCTCACCAGATGTCTATTGATAATCATAAGTAATGAATTATACATTACCCAATATCATGCTTATCTCTCCAGCTTGTTTCTGTAAATCTAAATCTTGATAGATTTGCAAACTCTGAGTTAAAAACTGATGAGCAATAACTTGATTATCAGGCTGTTTTTGCTTTAATAGCTTGCTGTGCAATTTGCAAACCAATCAAAACCTACAACTTCAGCATAGCCAATGTTATATCTATCTAGGGCTGTTTGGGTATCTATCCAAATAACAGTATGTGTATTTCCTAATTTTTGTTCTAATCGTCGCAGTTCAGTAGTTTTACCGCCACCTCGATGACCCGCCAGTAAAAATTTTGCTGGATCATCTACCACTTCTTCTAACATACCTCTAAGATACAAGGTTGGGTTGTGGAACGTAAACGTATCCCTGCGGGACACTGCGTGAACGCCAAGCAATCAGCATGAAATCCAACATGAGCGCTGGGTTGCGCTGTCACTTAACCCAACCTGCAAAAAATGGCTAAGGTATTGAAACAAGATGAAAAGTTAAATAATCCATAAGTATATCGAAGATCCTCAGTAAAGTGAATAACATAGAGACAATATTTTTTGGTGCAGGTATTAAATGGAATCTTTAGAAAAACAAATTCTCACATTGAGCCAGAAAGTTGATGCTATCTATGAAGTGATTGAAAGGCTTGATATGCGGCTATCTCAAGCTTTGTCAGATTCATCTTTAGATAAGTTACCAGTCATAGAACATTATCTAGAAAAGAAACAGCCAGTGCCTGAGTTAAAAGAATTGAAGCATAAAGATATTTTGTCAGATGGTATTGTAGAAATGAATTATCAGACGACAGATAAACAAATAACACCAGAAATCCAAATTCAACGGCTAACAGCTCAGTTAACCGCTGCATATCATCGGATTGCTGCTTTGGAAGAACAGTTACTCAGACAGAGAGCTTATTAATTGCGGCTAATTTCTTCAAGTTGGGCTTCAATAGCTGCTAATAATTGATTTTGTTGCCAATTTTGACTTAAAGAGGCAGCGATACAAGCCGCACCAGCACCAATACCTTCTTTGACAAAACCCCGTTCATAAGCTTGAAGTTGAGGATATCGAGAATTAGCAAAACTCAATTGTGTAGCTAACAAGGGAGGGATGCTATTTTTGTGTAAACTTTGGGCTAAATCAACTGTTGCACCTGTGGGATCTTCTGCTACCCAACGGGTTGTGCCGATGACAATTTCTGCGGGTTGCCAAGATAAAGAATATGTGTAAGCGATCGCTTGAATTAAAGCATAAACTGCTAACATTTGTGTACCTCCACCCAATAATACCCCACAACTCCGACTCGCGGCGATCGCCATTCCTGCTACTACCACCTGCATAGGATCACCTACTGCGGCCACCAGTTCTAAAGGATCAACTGACGGGGGCATTTTTGCCAATCCCGCTTGCACCAAATCCCATTTCTGTCCGTGATTACACACAGGATGGCTACTATTAACTTTACCAACAGCATCAATGCCCAAACCAGTTAAAATTGCCAAGGCTGTTGTTGTGCCACCGACAACGCACTCGCTGAGAATTAAATACCCATGAGAACTTAATTCAGAACTTAATTGATCACCCCAACGCAATCCTTGTACTAATAAATGTTTGACAGTATCTATATCCATAGCTGCACCCTGACTTAAACACTTCGCCGGCGCACCACCCAAATCAATTAATGGTACAGGTGGAGTATGGGGTAATCCCGCATTAAACAAGTACACAGGGATATTTAAATTAGCCACCACCGCCCGCGAAATCAGCACAGGAGAAGCCCCGGAAGTCAAAGGAGGGAGAGGGTACTTGGGTTGATGTTCAGCACCGTAATAGAGAAATTCTCCATCAGCACAAGCTGTATATTGGCGATCCTGTGGAGTCAACCCAGCGGCAGAAATACCAGGAATTAAACCCGTTTCTGTAAATCCCAAAATACAGGCAAATATCGGTAATTTACCCCGATAACGATGAAGCCATGCTTTGCCCTGGGGAACTTGTGTGTAAATATTAATCATATCTAAACTGTGATTTTTCTGATTTTTCTGATTTTCCTGATTAATTAATCATCTTTATCAAATTAATCAAAAAAATCATAGTTATGACTTTTACAATTAATCATCTTCATCAAATTAATCAAAAAAATCATAGTTAGGACTACTCATAATCCATCAACACTTGCAACCAATGAGGTGGACGGGGAATGGGATTTCCTAAGCGATCCAAAAGTAACAAAGCAGTAAGATGGACTATAAACAAGTAAATAAAATTATTAAGAACAATGAAAGCGATCGCTCCTAATTGAATTAATAATAAATTGGGAGTCATTAACAATTCCAACTTTAAAAAAATCCATTCAATAATTTCTGTCACTTGGTTAATCACATAAACCCACAAATCTTCCCCCGATAGCACAGACAAAAACCACAGCCGAAAAAACACCCCCATAGTCCCCAATAACGTCCCTAAAGTCATCGAAACAATCCAGGGGACACGACGATACCAAGTCACCCCCAATAGCACACCCATCAAGCCAAAAGGCATGACAAATAACAAACTGCGGAATGGACCCATCAACACAGACAACAGCAACCCAGAAGTCACTGCTGCCATCCAAGCTGCCCGTTTACCCCAACGTAAATAAACCAAAGCAATAGGGATAGGAAAAAATACCCGCAATACAGGACCCAAAGGAAAATAAAAATTAATAAACCAAATTAAACTCGCCGTACTTGCTAAAAAAGCCGTTTCCACCATCCTCAAGGTACTCTCAACTTTAAGAGGTTGGTACTGTAATTGAATTTGGGGAAGAGATTCAGGAGATGAATCTTTCTCTGGTTCTTCTGGGAGCAAATCAACAATACTCATGCAGGCAACTAAATTAAACGATGGTTTTTTCCAAAGCTGACCAATCGGGAATATGAATTCTATCTTATACTAAACACGGGTGAGATTTAAACTTTTGCCAAATGACAAAGAACCCAGATGTGTAGGGGTTTAGCAGTGCTAAACCCCTACGTTTAGAATCAAACAATCAAGCCGTTTTGAGTATAATCTCTCACAATCAAACCCTTTTTTTCTAATTTTCTCAGCACTCTTGTCACAGTTTCCCGTGCCAATCCGCTTAAACTACTTAACTCGCGGTGGGGTAAATTAGGAATTTCCGTGCCTGTATTCTCTTGTTTGCTTTGCCCCTCTGCCAAAAATAGCAACGTATCCGCCACCCGTGACTGACTATCTGATTCCCGTAACTGCAATTTTCTGTTAACTTGTCGCAACCCATTAAATTACAACCACCTTTAATAGAGATTGTCTGAGATTACACCAACTATGTTATAAAAATTTCAGAGGGAACAGGAAAAACTCATGTTTAAGTTCCCTGTTCCCAGTTAAGAGTTCCCTGTTCCCTTGTCATAACGACAATTTTTAACGCCAACCTACTTAGAAGTATTATTTGATTTTCCTGTATCCCTCACGAGAGTGCATGAATAACACCACGCAATCGCGTAGACTGCGCTCTGCGCTTAAAAACTACCTAAACCTGAATCTTCTAAAATTTTGTACATTTTTAACTAAGGTAATTTAACGTGACTTCCCATATTGATGAAATTCACCAACTAATTGCAGATATTGATCACTTACTGTCTCACACAGCTAAAGGCATTTCTAAGTTCCTGTCTAACCAAGGACAACAGGAAAAAGACGTTTTACAACGAGTGCATAACTTCTTGGTGCGACTGAGTGAGGAGGAAGTATCAAAAGATGATGTCCTACCGGAAACTACAAACCCACTTCCCACACCAAAATTTTCATCTCTCTTGACACAATTTAACCAAGAGGTTAATGTTCCATCTGTATTTGAGTCTGGTTCGCATCAACCAGAGCTTAGTAGTATTGAAACAGGACAAATCAAACAAGAATTGATGGTCTTAATTCAGCCTTTACAAGCGGAATTATCCAGGCTGTTAGCAGAAAGAGCCGATTTGATTCAGGAAATTAGGCAACTAGAGCAAAAGCGACTGCAAAACCATTCATTAAGTCAGCAGTTAGCGAACCAAGACGAAATGATTTCTGAATTTTTAGAAGTCCTCATGGGTCGTTTAGTGCCACATCTAAAATCAAATTCTGCGGTAATAATTAACCCTGATTTACAGAATTTAGAAGCAATTACTTCTGCCATTCAACCTATTTTAGAATCAGCAGAACGGGTAGAACAGTTGGCAAATTTGGCTCGGAATTTAGATCAACACTTACTGTCTCTAGATGGAACTGTTAATACTATTTTTGAAGCCCTAGAACGGAATATTAACGCCTATTATCAATCCTTATCCCAAGCATTAGCTAAAATGCACAATGAGGGGATGCAAGGTGAACAATTGATGGCGAAGTTTCTCAATAATTTGACTCAATATTTACAACAACAAGTCTTGATTAATGAGTCTTCTATTTCTGATGTCAACACTGAAATAGTTTCGGCATCACCATTATTAACTGAGTCCTCTGTTGTTGAACAATTAACACCTTCAGAAAATGTATCTACAGAACTTCCGACTGCGGCATCACCATTATTAGCTGAGTCCACGGTTGTTGAACAATTAACACCTTCAGAAGATGTACTTGTAGAACTTCCTGCTGCGGAAATATTGCCAATTGATCTGGATACAGAGTTGTTACAAGAGCCAACACAATCTGCAAAAGATTTACAATTAACAAATACTGATGAAGTAGCTGAACTTTATGCCAGTTTCTTTAATACTGAAATTTCTTCACCGCTAAGTTTCTCATTTTCTCCTGATATTTTGCTGAAGGAAGATGAAAGTTTATCCATTGCTTCTGAAGTGGTTAATCATGATTTATCAGCATTAGAAATTAACAGTTCGATAGTTTCTAGTCTAGCTGACAGCACTACGTTAGCAGAACCAAATTCTGTGGATACAATTACAGTTCTGACTGATTTGTTAGTAGATACGACTCATGAACAAGTACCAATAACAGTTATCAATCAATCAGATAATTCCCACATAGAACCGGAAAATCAGGATGTAGCTTTAGATAACTGTCAGGAAGTAGATTTAAGTTTGACAACTCAGACATATATAGAAGCAGAAAAAGAAGATTTTTCTCAAGCTTTAATTACCAGTGAGCAAACTCCAATTACCAGTCCTCAACCCTCAATTCCCAATGATGAAAATAATCATCTTGTCCCAGAGGATAATTTAAATACGACTTGGTATTTAGGAATTGATATTGGCACGACAGGAATTTCTGCGGCTTTATTAAATCACTCTAAATTGGTAGTTTATCCAATTTATTGGTCAGCAGAAAATCAAAGTGGTGATGCTTCTTTTCAGCAATCATTCCGGTTACCAGCAGAAGTTTATTTACCGACAAATTCAACTTCTCATCAGGTGAAAAATGGACAATCAGAATCTTCCCCTCATCTTTATTCAGCACAGTTAAAGCCTTATTTACAAATAGCAGTTCCCTACCAGCAAGAACGACAAAAATGGGAACCAATGCTGCAATTAAATGAGTTTTCCGCAGGTCCATTGATTTGGGTAGTGCGATCGCTCTCTAAGCTACTATCAACTCTCAGAGCTAGTCAAACTAGTACCACACCAGCTTTAATTGCTAATGCTGTGGGAATGAATATACCAACTTTTTCCAAGGTAATTAAGAATATCGCTGGTGTCATCTGTACTTGTCCTTCCAGTTGGACCGAACAATATCGCTTTAACGTTCGAGAAGCGATTGTGACTAGCGAACTTATCTCTCATCCTCAACAAGTCTTTTTTGTGGAAGAAGCGATCGCCAGTTTACTGCCAGAATTAGACAGTGCCAATGGTCAATCTATCCAAATCAGCGAAAAGCAGGGTTTACGGGCTTTAAAAACTAGCAATTATCTCCTGGTAGGTAACACTTTAGCAATTAATATTGGGGCAACCCTAGTAGAAATGACCTTGGTAGATATACCAGCAAATCTGGAAGAATTGGTACATAAAAACTTCATGCTCCACAATTTTGCCTACTCTGGTAAAGGCATTGAACAGGATATTATTTGTCAGTTACTATTACCACCAAAATCCCGCCAACTTCGCCAACCTGGGCAATTTCATCATGAAGAAGCGAATGCTAATCCTTGGCATTGGCAACCCTCAATTCCCGGTTTAGACCAAATGCAATTCTCTAATTTGGGTTTAGAAGGACTGGTACTACCCAAAGTTGGAGAACCAGATACACAAGCACGGATTCGTCTCCAGCAACGTCTAGAAAGTTCTCTCCTGGGACAAGCCTTATTAGATGCAGCATTGGCATTAAAGTTAATTTTACAGCACCAAGAAACCTTTACCCTAGAATTCGCCGACCAACGTTGGGTATTACAGCGCCGAGATTTAGAAAGTCAAGTCTTTGTTCCCTTTGTCCGTCGTCTCAATCGAGAGCTTAACAAATTATTAGTAGCCCGTGGTATTCCCACCGAAGCTATTAATCAAGCTGTCCTCAGCGGTGGTGTGGCTTCCGTCGGCACTATTAACCGTTGGTTACGGCAAAAATTGCCTAATGCCAAAATTATTCAGGACTTATACCTTGGTGAAAACGGCGCTCCTAATTGCAGTCGAGTTGCATTAGGTTTAACTATGTTACCGTTGCATCCCCAAGTTTTAGACATACCTAAACAACAATACACAGATTATTTCCTATTCTCTGAATTGCTAAAACTATTGCCCAACCGTTCTTTAACCTTTGGTGAAGTCTTGCAATTATTTGAAAGTCGTGGTATCAATACCCGTATCTGTCAACAGCGGTTATTGGCTTTCTTGGAAGGTGAACTACCACCAGGCTTAATTCCTGCGGCTTCAGATTACCTTTGGCTGACCCATCACTCCCAGGAAAATCTCGACTACAAAGCAATTGATTCCCTCAAAGCAGGCATAAACTCTCCACCACTATTTGAAAAACAAGGCAATCTCTCCTATCGTCCCAATTTACAACAAGTCCAGTTATTACTACGTTATTTAGATGCCATTAAATCTAGTACCGTGCAATCCCTAGAAGAACCATATAGTTACCTTTTACATAGTCAAGTATAGGGCAGAGGAGCATGGGGCAGGGGGGATTTTACTTTTTCTTTTTTTCCTCCTGACAACTGACCTTTTGGGAACGTTAGATACAATTAGAGCATCTCTAAATGGAGGACTCAATGGCAAAACATCAGGATCTTCTTTCTTCCTAGAGAAGACATATAATAGGGTTTTCAGGCTTTTGGGTGGGATCATGGAAATGAGTAGCAAAGTAAAAATAAAAATAAACTAACTTTAGTGCGTATATTCAGTTTCTAGAGATGATAATATCATCACAACCCGACGCTCATGTTGGGTAACATACGTCAACCCAACCTACAAATCAAGACTTTTTTCGATTTGGACAAGGTATTGATATAACTGAAACTGGTTATTGGTGCATAAATCTCACAATTTGTCTAGTTGCTGGCATTAATAAAATTATTGACGGGAGGAGTGATCATGAAATTATTAGTTCGTTGGAGCTTAACATTGGGTTTGGCTGGCAGTACATTTTTGGGGGTGGTACTTGTCCCTCATATCCCAGCATTGGCATTACCAGAACAAGAAATAAAGGCTAAATTAGACGGAGTGCCTGTCTATTTAGTTACTAATGGTAAAGGTATACCTTTAAGCCGTTCCCTATCTAATAATCAAAATGGTCAAAAAGATGGGGATTTGTTGACAAGAGTTTATATGAGTCGTCAAGAGGCTCAAGAGTTTATTAAGAAGTTACAACAGGTCAAGGACAAAAATCCCAAACTAGATGAAGTTGTGAAAACTCTGCAAGTAACAGCAGTACCGCTGGGAAGTATTTATCAGCAAATTCGAGAAACCAAAAATCAGCCTAATCGCCTTATATTTGATTTTAAACCTGTAGATCGAGATATTCAGGGAGCCTTAGACTTGCTGCGGCAAAGTGGTCAAAAGGTAGATAAATTTTCGGGTTTACCTGTATTTGCAGTAAGATTTGGTGCTGATAAGGGTTATGTGCCAATTCAAACCGCAGCCGAAAAACAGCAACTCATTCCTCTATTTTTAAGTAAACAAGATGCACAAGGTTTATTAACCCAAGTGAAGCCGAAATATCGGACAGCGGACATTCAAGTTATAGCTGTAGATGAAGTAATTAAAACTTTACAAAGTAAAAATGATGACTGGTTAAAACAAGTTTTGTTAGTTCCATCTCCGGAGTCAAGGGAATATATGATGTCAAGGGAATATATAAAGACTCTACCGAATAATAAACCTTCGCAAAAGTAAAGTTTACGTATGGTAGAACAACAGCTACAGGTAGTTTCTGGATTAGAACTTTGGCAATGGCGAAAAACCGCAATTCAAACAGCTATAGCCTCGGACATATCCCCAATGGAGGTAGATTGGCTATTATTAACAATAGCTAATTTAGACCGCTTGGCACTGCGTTTGGAGTCTTTCAAAACATGGCAGCAAATCCCCATAAAATTGTCCTTAACAGAATTAGAGCAATTGTGGCAAAGGCGATTAGATGACCGTTTACCGGTTCAGTATATTGCAGGGACGACAGCTTGGCGGAAGTTTCAACTCACAGTTTCCCCTGCGGTCTTAATTCCCAGACCAGAAACAGAAATATTGATTGATTTGGCCGTAACTGCTGCTAACGGTGAAGCCAAAGCAGGTCAATGGGTGGACCTGGGAACGGGTAGTGGGGCGATCGCCCTAGGATTAGCTGAAGCATTCACAACCGCAACCATTCATGCTGTAGATGTCAGTCCAGCCGCTTTAGCCATTGCTCAAACCAACGCGGAAGATTTAGGTTTTCGGGAACGGATTCAATTTTATCAAGGTTCTTGGTGGCAACCCCTAGAATCCCTCAAAGGTCAGTTTAGCGGCATGATATCAAATCCGCCCTATATCCCCAGTAATACCGTACTGACCTTACAACCAGAAGTAGTCAACCATGAACCTCATTTAGCCTTAGATGGTGGTGCAGATGGTTTAGACTATATTCGTCATTTAATTGATATTTCCCCTAATTATTTGCGTCCTGGTGGGCTGTGGTTAATTGAAATGATGGCAGGACAGGCAGAAATGGTGCGGGAATTGTTGGAAAATAATGGTAATTATATCAATATTTCCATTCATGCTGATTTAGCCGGAATTAAACGTTTTGCAGTGGCTTGTAATTGCAAATAAAAAATATTCTATGGCAACCACCTATTTCTCCTCCTTGCATTCCTCTTTGCGACTTTGCGTGAGACAAAAAAAGATTTTGGAAAAAAGAATATTTTGCCATTAAATAGGAGGATTCCAGATAAACACCCCATAAAATTCTCACTGCCTACAACACCTTACACTGCCCATAATGCCTTAATAAATGATCACATAAAACCAAAGCCACCATAGCATCAACCATTGGCACAGCGCGGGGTAAAACACAAGGATCATGTCTTCCCTTCCCAGATAAAAGAGTTTCTTCACCTTCCTTAGTTACGGTTTTTTGTTCCTTTCTAATAGTAGCCGTCGGCTTAAAAGCCACTCGGATAATAATATTTTCACCGTTGGAAATTCCCCCTTGAATTCCGCCCGAACGGTTAGTTACTGTTCTAATTTCGCCACTTTCATCAATATAAAATTCGTCGTTATGTTCAAAACCTGTTAACAAAGTTCCGTCAAAACCAGAACCGATTTCAAAACCTTTACTTGCTGGTAATGACATTACCGCTTTTGCTAAATCTGCTTCTAATTTATCAAAAACAGGTTCGCCTAAACCCTTGGGAACATTCCGCACCACACATTCAACCACACCACCGATGGAATTACCATCTCGACCGGTTTGTTCAATTAATGAAATCATGGTATTAGCAGTTTCGCCATCTGGACAACGGACAATATTGCTTTCGACATCTGCTAAACTGACGGTATTCGGATCAACAACACCTTCTAAATCCTTAATTCGCTTGACATAAGCAATAACTTCCACATTTGCCACTTGATGTAAAATCTTTTTAGCGATCGCCCCTGCGGCTACTCTACCTATTGTCTCACGCGCCGACGACCTACCACCACCTTGCCAATTTCTGAATCCATATTTAGCATCATAAGTAGCATCCGCATGAGAAGGGCGATATTTTTGCGCCATTTCATCATAATCTTGGGGACGAGTATTTTTATTTCTGACTAAAATGGCAATTGGTGTTCCCAGAGTTTTCCCCTCAAACACCCCAGATAAAATCTCACAGGTGTCCGCTTCTTTGCGAGGAGTCGTAATTTTACTTTGTCCTGGTCGTCTTCTATCTAACTCAAATTGAATTTCTTCGGCAGAAATTTCCAGTTGTGGGGGACAACCATCAATAATAACTCCCACACCGCCGCCGTGAGATTCGCCAAAAGTAGTAATACGGAAAAGATGACCAAAAGTGCTGCCCATGATATTCAGGAAATACAGACCGGAATATGTATTTTACATGGAGTTGGGCGATCCTGGGAAAAATCAAAAATTCCCCATGATAATCAGTTATCTTAAAGACTCTCACCTTGTCCCCTGTCACCTGTTAATAATTGAGTCTGGCAGATGAACTACCCCTTGCTAACTTCGTTTGAGCCAGGGGTTTCTACATCCCCTAGCGGAGCCTGAGATTTTTGACGCTTCGCACGACCTAGTTGCTTCATACTTCCAGCATTCTTGCGTTCGCTGGTGTTTGAAGTAGAGCTAGAATCATCTACGTCTAAGAGGCTAGTTCCTAACCCCTGTAGATTATTTGAGTACCAAAGTAGCATTACTTCTGCGGCGGCGATATCACGCTGTTGGGTATATCCGCAGTTATGGCAAACATGAGTTCTTGCGGCTAAACTCTTCTTTTCTTGATTTCCGCATTTTGGACAGGTTTGAGATGGTTTTACCTTCTTTGTAGGAACTTCTACAAATAAGCCACCAATGTCTGATAATTTCGCTTTTAGAGCGTCCCTTATCATCCCCATTCCCACATCAAGAATTGATTTATTTAGTCCTGCCTTTTGTTTTTTACGTTTACCCTTCGACAAGCTCAGGGCATCGCCTTTCTTAGCTTTGGCACTCATTTTTTTGACTTCTAATTTTTCAGTAACTACCGTGCTATTACCGCTGATTATTCGTGTAGTTTCTTGGTGAACAAAGTTCTGTCTTTGGTTGGCAACTTTTCTCGAAAGTTTACTAACTAACTTCTGAACTTTCTTCCACCTTCTAGAAGCCTTAACTTTCTTTTTGAAATTGGGAGAACGTTTTCGACGTTTTGATTTACCCAACTCTTGATTTTTTTGTTCTGCTTTTCGGAAAAACCGAGGTGCAGCCACTAAACCATTTTCTTCACCATTTGTCCAAGCAATTGCATCATTACAACCTAAATCAATTGCCATAACACCATTATCAGTTTTGCGGCTATTCTTTAACAAAGTATCATCAATTTCTAAGACGATGGAAGCATACCATTGACCATTGCGGTTAACGATATCTAAAGCTTTAGGATGCCCCCAAAGTCTAGCCTTACCACGCATTTGGATTTGACCAATCTTTGATAATTCTAAATAGCCGTTATCCCCTGTGCTATGTACTTTCCAGCCTGTAAAAGATGGATAAGTCCAACCAGAATAATGACGGATTGGCTTGAATCTAGGGTACTTTCCTAGTCCCTTAAAAAACCTTCCAAAAGCAAAATCAACCCGTTTTAATGTGGCTTGTAATGCTTGGGAATTAATTACTTTATATTCTATCCAGACTTCTTTGAAATCCGGTAAACAGTTCTGTTGTTCAAAGTAAGAAACAGTTTTACCAAACTTTTTATATGAAGTAATGCGGTTAGATACAGCAGCATTATACAAATCTTTATGAAGTTTGCGGTGGTAGTGCAACATCTCACTGACTTGTTTATTAGGATATAGCCTGAAAGTTGCTCTACGTAACGCCATTAACTATTACCTTCATCTTCTTTGATAATATACTACTATTATATAATCCAAGAGCTTAGAGTGTCAATGAAAATGATAGATAAAAAACATCAAGAATGGCAACAACGAAATGCCGATAAAACTAGGGCTTATACGGCTAAGTATGAAGCATCAAGAGTCAAGGTTAGTGTTACTCTCAAGAAAGAGATAGCTGAACAAATAGACAAAATAAAACCACCGTCACAGACTTATGGCGGCTGGATACGCGAATTAGTCGAGAAATACATTGATAATTTGGAATAAATAAAATATAGTTGTCAATAACTCAACTATCCTCAAAAGTCTTTTACTTACAGTAAAAAACATTTTCAGGATGTTTCGTTATTGACTTGCTTACATCCCCACCCTATGAGTACATTGAGGGTGGGGAATTACGCAAAACTGTTAAACTAGATCAGAAAACTGTAATTTCTAGATTTGACAATTTCACCAGAAAAACAGCCATAAAGGATAACTATTATGAAAAATTTGCACAAAAATGCTTTAATGAAACAGCGTTTATCAAGTTCGTCTCAGCGTCATGTTTTAACTGGAGTCATAGCTGCTGGGTTGATGATGTTGCCGGGGCTAGTTGGTAGTAGTCCCGTTTTAGCGCAGCAAAAGCCAGAGCGGAATTCTTTAACCTATGGGCAATTGATTCAGAAGGCAGATAAAGGAGAAATTAGAAAGGTAGAATTGGATCAAACTGAACAGATAGCTAAGGTTTATTTAGCTGGACAAAAGCCGGATACCATACCTTTACAGGTGCGCCTTTTAGATCAAAATCCCGAATTAATTAATAAACTTAAAGAAAAAAACGTTGAGTTTGGTGAAGTTTCCTCAGCTGGCAATAGAGCCGCTGTGGGGTTGTTAATCAATCTGATGTGGATTTTGCCCTTAGTGGCTTTAATGCTATTGTTCCTGCGCCGTTCTGCAAATGCTTCTAACCAAGCCATGAGTTTTGGTAAATCTCGCGCTCGGTTTCAAATGGAAGCGAAAACAGGGGTAACATTTAATGATGTTGCGGGAGTCAAGGAAGCAAAGGAAGAATTAGAAGAAGTTGTCACTTTCTTGAAACTTCCAGAAAAATTCACAGCGGTAGGGGCGAAAATTCCCAAAGGGGTGCTGTTAGTTGGACCACCTGGAACTGGGAAAACCCTACTCGCAAAAGCCATTGCGGGGGAAGCAGGTGTACCTTTTTTCAGTATGTCTGGTTCGGAATTTGTAGAAATGTTCGTCGGGGTGGGTGCTTCCCGTGTCCGGGATTTGTTCAAAAAAGCGAAAGATAATGCGCCTTGTTTGATATTTATTGATGAAATTGACGCAGTAGGTAGACAACGGGGTGCGGGTATTGGTGGTGGCAATGATGAACGGGAACAAACTCTTAACCAGCTATTAACGGAAATGGATGGTTTTGAAGGAAATACGGGAATTATTATTATTGCTGCTACCAACCGTCCAGATGTCCTGGATTCGGCTTTATTACGTCCCGGACGCTTTGACAGACAGGTAATTGTGGATGTCCCCGATTTGAAGGGAAGACAGGAAATTTTGACAGTCCACGCTCAGAATAAGAAGATTGATCCTAGTGTATCTTTGGAAGCGATCGCTCGGCGCACTCCTGGTTTTACAGGTGCAGATTTAGCCAATTTACTCAACGAAGCTGCTATTCTCACCGCCAGAAGACGCAAAGAAGCTGTTACCGATTTAGAAGTTGATAATGCGATAGATAGAGTAGTTGCGGGTATGGAAGGAACTGCTTTAGTAGATAGCAAAAATAAACGCCTGATTGCTTATCATGAAGTCGGACACGCTTTAGTAGGTACGTTGGTTAAAGGTCATGATCCTGTGCAAAAAGTTACTCTCATTCCCAGAGGACAAGCACTAGGTTTAACTTGGTTTACTCCCAATGAAGAACAGGGTTTAATTTCCCGTTCCCAAATTTTAGCCCGCATTGCCGCAACTTTAGGCGGTCGTGCAGCGGAAGAAATCGTGTTTGGGAAAGCGGAAGTTACCACAGGTGCGGGAAATGACTTACAACAAGTTACCAGTCTGGCTCGACAAATGGTCACAAAATTTGGAATGTCTGATTTGGGTCCAGTTTCCTTAGAAAATCAAAACAATGATGTATTTTTAGGGCGTGACTGGGGAAATAAATCAGAATATTCTGAAGACATTGCTGCTAGAATTGATGCCGCAGTTCGAGAAATTGTTAACCGCTGCTATATTCAGGCTAAGGAAATAATCCAAGAAAATCGGTTAATTTTGGAACGAGCAGTTGATTTGTTGATAGAACAAGAAACTATTGAAGGTGATCTATTCCGCACAATGGTCGCTAACCATACTCAAGTTAAAGTTACTAATGAGCAGGTGTCTGTACCGATACTTTTTTGATAACTAATGCTAACAAATACATAGGGCTGGCTGAATAAACATAGAACCGTGACAAATCAATGACTTGAGACGGATAGAATTTAAAAACAAGTTTGTTCCCTGTTCTTTTTGTTCCCATTCTCGACTTATATGACTAACAATTCAGATTTTCGCATTGAAAAAGACTCAATGGGCGATCGCCAAATTGCCAACAACGTTTATTATGGTATTCAAACCCAACGGGCGATCGAAAATTTCCCCATTAGCGGGATTAAACCTTTACCTACTTATATAAATGCTTGTTTATATATTAAAAAAGCTACCGCTATTGTCAACGGAGAATTAGATTGTATTCCCGCAGATATCAGTAAAGCGATTATTCAAGCCACTGATGAAATCTTAGCAGGTGAATTACGAGATCAGTTTGTGGTTGATGTTTATCAAGCCGGTGCAGGAACTTCTCACCATATGAATATTAACGAAGTTTTGGCAAATCGCGCTTTAGAAATTCTCGGTGATCAAAAAGGTAATTATAAACTCGTTAGTCCCAATGATCATGTAAACTATGGACAGTCTACCAATGATGTTATCCCCACAGCCATTCGCATTGGTGGCTTATTGGCACTTTCTCGCACTTTGCAACCAGCTTTAGAACAGGCAATTTCGGCTTTAGAGGCAAAAGCTATAGAATTTCAAGATATCGTCAAATCTGGCAGAACCCACCTCCAAGACGCTGTACCTGTGCGATTAGGGGATAATTTTGGTGCTTGGGCGCAAATCCTCTCAGAACATCAAAACCGTCTTTACATTGCTGCTGGGGATTTAATGGTATTGGGTTTAGGTGGTAGCGCTGCGGGAACAGGTATGAATACTCACCCAGAATATCGGCAAAGAGTTGTGGATATCCTGTCGCAATTGTTGGAATTTCCCCTAGAAGCTGCACCCCATTTAATGGCTGCTATGCAAAGTATGGGGGCTTTTGTGAATGTTTCCGGGGCTTTGCGGAATTTAGCCCAGGATTTGGTGAAAATATCCCACGATTTGCGGTTAATGGATTCTGGTCCCAAAACTGGATTTAAGGAAATTCAACTTCCTCCAGTCCAACCTGGTTCTTCAATTATGCCCGGAAAATATAATCCTGTGATGGCAGAAATGACATCAATGGTATGTTTTCAGGTTATGGGATATGATAATGCGATCGCTTTTGCTGCCCAAGCTGGACAATTAGAATTAAATGTGATGATGCCCCTCATTGCCTATAATTTAATTCACAGCATTGAGATCTTAGGTAACACAATTTCGGCTTTAACTACAAGCTGTATTCAAGGAATTACTGCTAACAAAGAACGTTGTTTAGCCTATGCTGAAGGTAGTTTAGCATTAGTCACCGCCTTAAATACCCATATTGGTTATTTGAATGCTGCGGCTGTAGCTAAGGAATCTTTAGAAACAGGTAAATCTCTCCGGCAAATAGTTCTAGAAAAAGGTTTAATGACAGAAACAGAATTAGCAACAGTCTTGGATTTAGACCAAATGAGTGCAATTGTTCCTTTAAAATAAGTACAAAATACAAGATCCCCGACTTCTTAAAGAAGTCGGGTATCTGATTGATAGCCTATTCAGGAAATATCTCAAAACCGGCACAATGTTGTGGACTAATAATACTAAAAATAGGTTTATTTAAAGTAAAAATCTTAGTAATATTCATCCTTTCCGCAATAGCAACAATCGTTGCATCCACAAAGTTTAACTTACTATCAGTATATTGGTCTAGAATCTCCGTCACCCTTTTTAAATCAGTTTTATCAATCCCTTCAATAATGACATTACTATGAGCTAATTCAGTTAAAACCTGTTTTGTTGTCGGATATCCTAACCGAGAAGCAAGCAAATGACAAACTTCAGGTAAAACTGTCGTTGGTAAAACCAATACTTCCTTCGAATCAACTATAACATCAAGGATACGCCCATAATTTTCGTCCTTAATATCAACAGTTGCCACTAAGAAACTTATATCTAAAATAGCCGTCATGATTATTTATTTACCTCATGATTAAATTCCTTAATACCTCTAGTTGGATCAATTTCCATTTCTCCGTTTTCTGTATCTTTGTCTGATAAATTGGGTTCACTAGACTCTCCTATACCAGAAATACTTAATAAAAAATTACTCTCCTCTGGTTCATTATTAATAGCCGCAGGAGTTAAATTCAGCTTAAAAAGTAAAGATTCAATAAAATCAGCTAATTCAGGAAGTGCTGCCAGTGGAAGTTCATTAATAGCTTGAGATAATTGTTCGTGGGTGAGACTTACAGAATCCATAATTGATATCATCCTTCTATCGAAATAACTTTTATCTGTTTTCAAAGAAATTGGTATTAATTTCTTCTTGGTTTTCCTATGCTTATATAAATTTAGTTTCTACTGTTATATAATAACGCAATTATTCCCCATACAAACACAAAAACTATTTGTTAGTCTAATTCGGGTTAAACCCTTAAACTTATTATATGTAAAGCTGCACAGAATCATAAAATCCATTAATTAATTCATCCATTTTCATCCATTTTCATCTGCGTTTATCTGCGGTCAATTATTCTTAAAATCTTATCCAACTCCTGGATATTGACTGGCTGTACTATTAAGAAATATAAATTAATTGTAAAAAATATCCTAACTCCCTTGTAAATATAGGCTTTTCAGGAATTTGTCATTATTTATTAGCCAAGGCTTGACATTATTTATAGTGAATACTACCATAAGTGAAGAGACATTCTTGGTAAGGGCATCTCAGATGACAAAACGAAGTGATAAATTAATATAATTTCTCTTACCTCTGCGCCCTCTGCGTCTCTGTGGTTCGTTTAAATTACTCTAAAAATTGCAAAAAAGCAGAATCAAAAATCATGAAAATAGCCTTATTTGGTACAAGTGCAGATCCTCCAACTGCTGGACATTTAATAATTCTCAAATGGTTATCTGAACGTTATGATTGGGTAGGTGTATGGGCTGCGGATAATCCCATGAAGTCCCAACAAACACCTTTACCACACAGGGCAGCAATGTTAGAACTGTTAATTAAAGATATTAATGTTGCTAATCAAAATATTGCCTTAGAACAAGATTTAAGTAGTTGGAAAACTCTAGAAACTGTAGGTAAAGCAAAATTAAAATGGGGAGAAAATATTGAATATACTTTAGTAATTGGTGCTGATTTAGTAAATCAATTACCGCGCTGGTATCATGTTGAAGATTTATTAAAACAAGTGCAATTACTCGTAATTCCCAGACCAGGATATATAATAGATGATTCTGGTTTAGATAAAGTTAAACAAATTGGCGGAAAAATTGCCATTGCTAATTTGATTGGTTTAGATGTTTCCTCTACCGCTTTTCGTGAACAAGGAGATATTAATACTCTCACACCTCCCGTCATTGCCTACATTCATCAACAGCATTTGTACGAATGCCAATACGTAACCAAAAAAAGATTTTAAACCCCATAAATCAACAACCTTTAGCTGATTTTAAAGTTGGTGTTGATAATGTGATTTTTTCTGTAGATACTGCTCAAAATCGGTTGTTAGTTCTCTTGGTTATGCGACAGCAAGAACCATTTTTAAATGATTGGAGTCTTCCTGGCACTTTAGTTCGTCAAGGAGAATCTTTAGAAGATGCTGCTTATCGGATTATGGCTGAGAAAATAAAGGTAAATAATCTTTATTTAGCACAACTTTATACTTTTGGTGGTCCAAATCGTGACCCCAGGGAAAAAATTGATAGCTATGGAGTCCGTTATTTATCAGTTAGTTATTTTGCCTTAGTCAGATTTGAAGAAGCAGAATTAATTGCTGATAAAGTCGCAGGTATTGCTTGGTATCCTGTCAAACAATTACCACAATTAGCATTTGACCACAATGAAATTATTACCTATGGACATGGAAGATTAAAAAACAAATTAGAATATAGTCCAGTAGCTTTTGAAGTCTTACCAGAAACTTTTACCTTAAACGATTTGTATCAACTATACACCACAGTTTTAGGGGAAAATTTTGCCGATTATTCTAATTTTCGAGCGCGGTTACTAAAGTTAGGTTTTTTATCAGATACCGGCATTAAAGTATCACGAGGTGCGGGTCGTCCTGCCAGTTTGTATAAGTTTGATAAAGAAGCATTCGCACCGTTTAAAGATAAACCTTTGGTGTTTATTTAAGGAATAATAATTGAACGCAGATGAACGCAAATAGACGCAGATAAATTATGAAAATCGCTATCGCTCAAATTAATCCTATTATTGGTGATTTACCAGGAAATGCTCAAAAAATCCTGGAAATGTCCCAACAAGCAGCATCAGAAAATGTTCGTTTATTATTAACACCTGAATTATCAATTTGTGGTTATCCACCGAGGGATTTATTAGTTAATCCTAGTTTTATAGAAGTAATTGATAACACATTGCAAAAATTAGCTGAAGATTTACCAGCAAATTTAGCTGTATTAGTAGGAACTGTTGTTAAAAATTCCCAAGCGCACATTTCTGGAGGAAAAAATTTATTTAATAGCACTGCTTTATTAGAAAATGGTAAAATTCAGCAATTTTTCCATAAAAGGCTATTACCTACTTATGATGTTTTTGATGAAAAACGTTATTTTGAACCAGGACTAGAAGCTAATTATTTTATATTAGATCATCTGAAAATTGGTGTAACAATTTGCGAAGATTTATGGAATGATGAGGAATTTTGGGGTAAGCGGAGTTACGCAGTTAATCCTATTGCTGATTTAGCAAATTTAGGAGTAGATTTAATTGTGAATTTATCCGCTTCACCTTACACTGTTGGTAAACAACATCTGCGAGAAGCGATGTTAAAACATAGTGTAGTTAATTTCCAGCAACCGATTATTTATACAAATCAAGTTGGTGGAAATGATGATTTAGTTTTTGACGGACGCAGTTTTGCTTTAAATAAACAAGGTGAAATTGTTTGTCGTGCAAAAGGTTTTGTATCTGACTTTTTGACTGTTGAATTTA
The DNA here is from genome assembly GCF_000312705.1 of Anabaena sp. 90. Lineage (NCBI taxonomy): Bacteria > Bacillati > Cyanobacteriota > Cyanophyceae > Nostocales > Nostocaceae > Anabaena > Anabaena sp. 90. The sequence continues at coordinate 588,994 of NC_019427.1, read as the reverse complement.
ATAGCAATAAACAAGATTTAGATTTCGGTGATATTTCTCCTGTTGATGAATCTGAAGATGAGGAAATTTGGAATGCTTTGGTTTTGGGAGTAAAAGATTATGTTGGTAAATGTCGCTTTTCTAAAGTATTATTGGGTTTAAGTGGAGGAGTTGATTCCGCTTTAGTTGCGGCTATTGCGACTGCGGCATTAGGAAAGGAAAATGTGATTGGTGTGTTAATGCCTTCTCCCTATAGTTCGGAACATTCTATTAGTGATGCTTTAAAATTAGCAGCAAATTTAGATATTCAAACTCAACTTTTACCTATTGGGGAATTAATGGCAAGTTTTGATAATTCCCTAGATGAATTATTTGCAGGAACAGAATTTGGGATTGCGGAAGAAAACCTGCAATCTCGAATTCGTGGTAATTTATTAATGGCAATTTCTAATAAATTTGGCTATCTACTTTTATCTACTGGCAACAAATCAGAAGTTGCTGTTGGTTATTGCACCCTTTATGGTGATATGAATGGTGGTTTATCAGTCATTGCTGATGTTCCCAAAACTCGCGTTTATTCTATCTGCAAATGGTTAAATTCTCATCAACAAAAAGAAGTTATTCCCGAAAATATTCTCACGAAAGCACCAAGCGCAGAACTTAAACCGGGTCAAGTTGACCAAGATTCTCTTCCACCTTATGAAATTTTAGATGATATTCTCGACCGTTTGATTCATCAACATCAATCAGCAACAGAAATTATTAGCGCAGGTCATGAACCGGCAATTGTAGATAGAGTATTACAATTATTATCTCGTGCGGAGTTTAAACGCCGACAAGCAGCGCCGGGATTAAAAATTACTGACCGCGCTTTTGGGACTGGTTGGAGAATGCCTATTGCTAGTAGTTGGTCAGCCTTGAGGAATACTTCTTCTCCATAATTTTTACTGATGTGTATTAACCTCAATTAATTCCACACACTTATCCAAATTATCCCTAAATAACGGCTTATTGGCCTATAACTAAGTAGGTGAACGGAAAAAACCGTAGACGCGAAGCGGCTTCTCGAAGAGTAATATGTAAAGAAAAGTAAAATCGCCCAAACCCTCTTCACTCTTGCCTCTTGCCTCTGGTTACTGAGCGAAGTCGAAGTATTGCCTCTTGCCTAGTGCCATAATGACGATTTTCAATGCTAACCTACTTACCATGACTAACACTATTCATCCACAGCATAAATTGCGAAATTTTAGTATCATCAACCCTACCAAAATATTAATAGGTATAATTGCCACTGTTCCCATAGCTTTAGGCTTACCCGCAAAAGCTTTAGAAATACAGGTATTACCTAAAAATCCCCAATTGGGGGATACAATTTCCGTAGTAATTGAGGCAGATTCCCAAGAAAAGATTAGTAACCCCACAGTAACAGTTGGGGAAACAACATATCCAGCTTTTAAAATTGCCCCTCGTCAATACCGTTCTTTTATTCCCACAACTCCCTTAGAGAAAGCTGGAGTGAGAACAATCAGAATTTCCCAAGATGGACAAGAACAAAACTTATCAATAAAAGTGCGCGATCGCAAATTTCCCGTGCAACGCATCACCTTACCACCCGGAAAAGCTGGAGTTAATGCTACCGAATACGAACTCAAGCGAGTAAAAGAATTAAAAGCCTTACAAACACCGAAAAAATATTGGCATGGCCTGTTTCTCACCCCCAACGCGGGGCGAACCTCTACTAAATATGGTGTCCGTCGCTACTACAATGGCGAATTTGCCAATGACTACTACCATCGTGGACAAGACTATGCAGGAGCAACAGGTTCATCTGTAGTTACCCCAGCGGCGGGGAAAGTGGCTTTAGTTGGTACAGTATCCCAAGGCTTCCGCGTTCATGGTAACGTAGTCGGCATTGATCACGGTCAAGGTGTTATCAGTATTTTCATGCACCTAAGTCGGATTGATGTCAAAGAAGGTGATTTTGTGCAAGCAGGGCAAAAAATTGGTGCAGTCGGTTCAACAGGTGCATCTACCGGACCACACTTACACTGGGGTTTGTATGTAAACGGACAATCTGTTGATCCAATCCCTTGGAAATCTCAACAAATTGATTAAGTTTCTCATCTTCAATACCTTTGCCATAGGCTTTTTTGAATTTGGCGAAGGTATTGATATTGTGACTTTTTTAACCCAAAATACTTATATACAAATGGTATAATTTGGTAAAATAAATAATTCAGTAACACAGTAATAGGGGACTTCAACCCCTGATTTATTCCCTAATCTAGACTAATTCTGCTATTGTATTCTGGGTGATTGATAGCATATCTGTTTAGTTTGGCTATCGCAAAGTATATATTTCTAAGTAAAAAATATATACTTTTAACCTGTGTTCCTTCCATACTACCCACAATGTTTTATGAGTATTGAAAAAATAGTAGAACAAGCTCTTCAAGATGGTCACTTGACACCAGCAATGGAAGCAGAAGTTGGGCGGATTTGCGGTAACGCCTCAGAACTGCTGATCGAAGAGTACATGGCTTTAGATCGCCTCATGGGGGCATTGTTGACCGGTGAAGTAGTAGCAGTACCTCGCAAACAATTTATCAACGTCATGGAAGAATTGGTACTCAGCAACGTCATTGCCAAAGTAGCAGAAATTGAAGTAACCAGCGAAATTTCTCTAGATGTGGGCGATATAACCGCCTATGCTCTGAACAGGCTGCCTCCTCTGTATGCAACGACGGAAGAAGGCGCGAAATATCAACGAGAAAGAGCTAACACAGAACTTGATGCTTTAATATCCCAACAAGTTAGCGAAGCCATCTGTAAGTATTTAGATACACCAGATTTCTTCCCAGAACGTCAATCATTGAACAAGACCACTGGCAATGAAGTTTTAACTCAAGTTAGTACATTGCTTCAGACCCATGCGGCTAATTTTGAGCCACAATAACTGATAATTGATAATTGACAATTATCAATTACTTAATATTTTTATTCACGAACTGATACCTGTGTGCCGATATTTACTTGGCTATACAACATTCTCACGTCAGAATTACGCATTCTTAGACAACCATGAGAAACCGCCGCTCCTACCAAGTCAACATTTGGTGTCCCGTGAAAGCCAATTTCATTCCGGCCGTCTGACCAAAAACCAATCCATCTATCCCCCAAAGGACTATCAGTACCACCATCAAAGATAGCTCCTGTAATTGGATGTCGCCAGATAGGATGATGTTCTTTGTGGATAATTTTAAAATCGCCAGTTGGTGTTTCCCAGCCCTTTTTACCGATAGCGATTGGGTAACTAGCTATAACCTCATCATATCGAGAAACATAAACACGGCGATCGCTTAAATCTACAACTACTTTAGTTGCATTTAAGTCCGGTACTGATGGCTTTGGATTATTAACTGGATCTGTAACAGCATCCAGGCTTGATTTCTGTGTTTTCCAGGGAGAATCCAAGTTAATCACCGCAGCTTTTTGGGGAGAGGTAGGTACAGAAGCCGCAATGGCACTACTCCCAATTTCCACTGGTGAACCCTGCGGATAAACCTCTGTGGATGCAGATTGATTTAACTGCCCTGTTGTTCTCATCGTTTGCCAATGGACAGCCAGAGATAAAATTGCTGTACCAAAACAGAGAAACATGACCATACTCGCTACAGATTCATTTCTTGCCATTGCCATCGCCTATTATTTATCCCTGACATATTTAGCTGGAGGTGAGAATTTTACTGATTAACAATTGACAATTAGCCATTATTTATTGCCTATTACCAGTTACTAGTCAAGTATTTAGTGGCCAGTTTTCAATCTGATCACTATTCCCAACCTCACAAAAATTTGATCCGTGTTTTCTTTTGTCTTCCTTTCCCATCCCTAATCTTATGACCAATAAAACCCTGAAAACTCCTTTCTATATTTATTTCCGTGTTCCGATTATAAATCCGTCACCTTACTGAGGAACTTTTGACCAATGATCAAGTCTAATAGGAAGGAGTGATTTAAAGCTAGACCGATCCATGAGTCAATCCATTAGTGTATCTTGGTCAACAGTTGATGCCACCTACCCAGCAGCATCGGTGCAAGTTGACAAACTCTCAAACCACGACCTTATTTTACGCTGTCAAGTCGGATTGCGTCCAGACCGTGCTGCCTTTTCAGAACTATTGCGCCGCTATCAGACTCAAGTTGATCGAGTTTTATATCATCTAGCCCCTGACTGGTCTGACAGAGCCGATTTAGCCCAGGAAGTTTGGATTCGTGTCTACCGAAATATTAACCGACTACAAGAACCTGCCAAGTTCCGAGGTTGGTTAAGTCGGATTGCCACTAATTTGTTTTATGATGAATTACGTAAACGCAAACGGGTAGCCAGTCCTCTATCCCTAGATGCTCCGCGATTGTTAGCCGACGGGGAAATGGATTGGGAAATTGCCGGTGATACCCCAAGTCCAGATGAGGAAATGACGACCAGAGAATTTTATGAACAGTTGCGAGAAGCGATCGCTGATTTACCAGAGGTTTTTCGGACTACAATTGTTTTGAGAGAAATTGAAGGACTGGCCTATGAAGAAATCGCCGAAATTACCGGAGTTTCCCTGGGAACGGTGAAATCTAGAATAGCCAGGGCCAGATCAAGATTACAAACTCAATTGCAAACCTATCTAGATACATAATCTACATCATGTTTCCTCAATTTTATGGCAGATTTTAAGAAATATTAAGGACTGTCAACGAAAATATATATTTTCTGCCATTGAGAAGCAAAAATGAATCAACAGGTACTATAAATATGGAGAAGCGCGATTGTTTCGAGTTATTAAGTGCTTACCTGGATGGCGAAGTCACAGCTACTGAACGCAGGCAAGTTGAAGAGTGGCTTTCAAATGATACTTCTATTAAGTGCTTGTATAAGAGACTGTTAAATCTTAGAAAGGGTTTACATGACATCCCTGTTCCCGCAACTGCTCAGTCATCAGAGGTAACGATTAACCAAGTTTTAACGCGTGTTAATCGCCGTTACCGCTTGAACTGGATGTTAGGTGGTGCAGCCGCTGCGGCTTGTATTCTGGGAACAATATCTGGTTTATTCCCAGGTAATTCCAGAATGGTAGAAATAGCCACAACACAACCAACAGAATTAACACCAACAGCCACAGATTCGCCTTTAATGGTGGCTTTAAATAACCCAGTCATTGAAATTCCCAAAACAGCAGTCGCTACCGGTCAAAAGCCAGTTAATAACCTCAATTAATTACCTGGCGGGTAAACTTTTTGTAATATCATAAAATACAACCAAGCCCAATCTGGAAATGAGCCGTTTAGCTTGTAAACCTCTATGTAATGGCGATTATAGAGGTTTTTTGATGTCGGTTAATTTCTTTGCTAGTAATCTTCTAAATTATCTAATGCATTCTTTTAATTTTAATCACTCAAAACCAAAGAAACAAAAGCTGTTCCTTTTGGTAAATTATGGGTAATAAATTGTTTAGCTATAGATACACTTTGTTGAGGATCATCAATTTCACTTAAATCTAATGATCCAGGATCTTCGGATATTTGATTATTGATATAATACCATAAATCTACACCTAAAACGGAAATATTTCCTTCGGCAATTTCGTTAATAAATTCCAGTGCATTAGCAGGAGTTAATAGCAATTCTCCAGCTTTAATAAATCCTGTTTTTTGATATTTATCAATTAATTTCATGTTTGTACTCCTGAATTTACTTATTAGTGAAAATATTCCTGATATTTATTAATCAACATTTAATTTAGTATTGTTTTTCAATCCAGTTAGGATCATTAATATCACTTACCTGAACTACATCACCTGTGATGTCATTACAGACGATGTATGCACCATCACTCCTGTAATATACAGTAGCAGGATCATCTTTTCTTGTACCATCCATATTATACCTTTTATCTCTTGTTTTTTCCGTTTTACCAGGATTTAAGTAAACTAATTCCAGCATTTCTTCTGTCCAACCCCTTTTACTCATTTGTTGTTTTATTTTTCTTCCAATATTTAATTTTGGCATCTTGATTGAAATTGTTTTTTAATATTTGTTTAGTTGATATATTTTAATTATAATTACATTGCGTAATAAGGGGATATGGAACAGATACTTTCACTATTTTTGTAATTCTCTAATTCTATCTTGCGCTATTTTTAACAATTCTTCATTCCCTTTCTGTTGCTGGTAAAGTTTCACTGCTTGCTGAAAGTCAGCTATAGCCGCTTGCTTATCTCCTAAATCATAATGGATATATCCTAGAACGTGGTAGGCTTTAGAATATTTAGGATTAATCTTGATAGCTTGGGTGTAATCAGCTATAGCTGCTTGCTTATCTCCTAATTCATAATGGATATATCCCCGGTTTTTATAGGCAATGGCAAAGTTAGGATTAATCTTAATAGCTTGATTAAAATCTGCTATTGCTGCTTGTTTATCTCCTAAATCAGAACGGCTATTTCCCCTCTGGTGGTAGGCAATGGCAAAGTTAGGATTGATCTTGATAGCTTGGTTAAAATCTGCTATGGCTGCTTGTTTATCTCCTAAAGAGTAATGGGCAATTCCCCTATTTTGGTAGGTTCTGGCATCATGAGGATCAAGATTAATTGATTCATTATATAAAGCGATCGCACCTTGATAATCTTTCAAGTAATCACGAATTCTGCCCTGATCATGTTTAGATGCAGAGTTATTTCCTTGTGTAGCAAATAGTTTTACTGATTTTTGTAAATCATCTATAGCCTTCTGGTTGTTTTCAATATTGCTGTAAGCAACTCCTCTACGAGAATAGGCTTCAGCAAATTTAGGATCTAAACGAATAGCTTCAGTTAAAGTATTAATAGCTCCTTGAGAATCTCTTTTATCAAGTTTATCATTACCTTGCTTTAAAAATTCCTCAGCTTTCTTTGTTGTTGCTGTTAGAGCAGCTTGATAAGATAATACCTGATTAACAATATAACCACCAGCAAAACTAATAGCCACTGCCATACCCAAACCAAGCATAATTTTCGTAGGAAACTTTTTAGGGGGTGGAGGTGGTATTACAATAGTTTTATCAGGTGGAATTAGTGCTTGTAACGCCTCAGTTGCATTCTTATAACGCTGACTAAAATGGTCACGCACCATCTTAGTTAAAACTTCTGCAAACTCATCACTAACTTGGGCATAATTACGCCAGATAATTTCCCCAGTATTCGAGTCTTCCTGAAATTGTCCTGGTACTAATCCAGTTACAGCTTGAATACCAATCATGCCCACAGCATAAATATCACTAGCAAATTTAGGTTTACCACCTGCCTGTTCCCCCGGCGTGTAGTCATCTGATTGGGATATAAAGAGGGTTTCCTAAATCAATACCTTGTCCATTTTTTGTAGGTCGGGTTAAGCGACAGCGCAACCCGACGCATTTGTTGGGTTTCGTACCTCAATCCAACCTACAAATCAAGACTTTTTTCGATTTGGACAAGGTATTGCTAAATTAAATGTATTATATGACTCAATTTCCCACTTTTGGCTAATAATTTGATTTTTTTATATAAAATTACGTAAAGATGTTGGTACAATTTAAACGAACCTGCATGGACTAATGAAATAACCCACGCAGTTGAATTTTGTTTATTTAGCCACGTCCACGAAGCGTACCCCAGGTATCTTTCCAATTTCCAGATTTTTTACCAACCTTGCATTTCCACCAACTCCATACACAAATCATTGATTTGCTCCAAATTAGGACGATGTGGTAAACTGGATTGATCATAAAAAACATCCATTTGAGCAACCAAATCTTCCGCCATTTTCATTAATTGCTCATAACTATAATCACCTCGCAAAATAGCCTTTAAATCATCAATATCACCAGCTAAATTTCTATCTACAGTCACTTCTCCCCGCTGCAAAATTTCCAAGCCACTGCGTAGTAATCGAATACAGTGCATTCCATGTTTTAAATCATAACCTGATTTTTTTTCCATTTCGGCTCTAGCAGGATTTCTATTTTCCTGCCAAGATATATAAGCCTTCCATTCTCTTAAAGCAATTTGATAACTTTGACTTTTTTGCAAAAGGCGAATAAAATCTTTACGGCTATGAGTTAAATTTTGGGTATATGCTAAAGTTTCATCTGCTAAAGTGTACTGTTTCAAAACACCTTTAAAATCAATATCCCCAGTCAGCAATTTATATAACTGTTCTGATTCTTCCAAAAACTCAATTTTCCCCCTAATCAAAAGATAAAGATATTCCAAAAAAGCATTTAACTCATCTTTACTTAACGGAACTTCATCTGTAATATCAAAATCCGAGGGAAGCGGTTTTTTCGTGGGTGGATTTAACAACCATTTACGATGAGTTTCCATCTTCTTAATTTGAGCAAAAGCATAACCAGAATAAGTATGCTTTACCTTTTTACTCAAAAATAAATGACGGTGATTAATTAAATGTTGTCCGACATTTGTTAAAAAAGGATAATTCGTTAACCACAGCAATTCTAAAACATTGGGATTTGCACCAGCTAATAAATGAATAACCTTTCTTAATTCATAAATAACCGTATCTTCATTACCATCTATAAACGGAAATATCCCCGGTTCATCCCAACCAGAATCCTTTTGTTCAATACTATCAAAGCCTAAATAATAGCGTTTAGGAGCAATAAATACACCACGATAATCATAATCTGATTCAGGACGATTTAAACCATAACCATGACTACCAGCTAAACCCACAAAAATAGTTCTTTGTTCAACTTCAATTCTTTTCATCTTTATCTAATAAAAATTAAATTTTCATTTTCAGTATTAACTAAATTATAATTGATAATTCGTAACAGTTATCACCTTTTTCTACTAAAGTTCTCCCGATTTTGTTGGGTTTCACCTCCCTCTACCCAACCTACAATTTTCTTAAATTATTTATGAAAAATCTGAAAGTGAATAGTAAAAAAATCTGAGCAACCCTATTTAAATTGCTCAGATTAGTTAAAAAATTTTCCGTCTGTGTCATGGTTAACTACAAACACCAGAATTATCTTTTCGGAAATCAGCGAGAAATAAAATTATATTTTCTCAAAGGTTGACTGATTAACCATCAATCAGGTAATATAGTAGATTGTCTGTCTAATTCCTGCTCGGATCAGGTAGACATACTGCAAAAGCTGGCAAAGCTATAAATAATAGCGTCTCTACAGGAGATTATAGCCAGCTACCTGTACGGCAACCTCAAGGACGATTTAATGACTTACGCGATTATTGAAACTGGCGGTAAACAAATGAAAGTAGAAGCAGGTCGCTTTTACGACATTGAACTACTAACCGCTGAACCAGATGAAAAAGTTACCATCAACGCAGTATTACTTGTACATCACGAAGGCGCAGTTTCCATTGGACAACCTTTAGTAGAAGGTGCAACCGTGGAAGGGACAATTATGCGACACTTTAGAGGTCGCAAAGTCCTGGTGTATAAGATGAAACCTAAAAAGAAAACCCGCAAAAAACGGGGACATCGCCAGGAAATTACCAGATTTTTGATTAATTCTATCAATCTCAACGGCGAAGTTTTAGCTTACGAAGAAGCACCAACGAGTCCTGAACTTCCCGTTCTTGATACTGACTTTGTGGAAGAAACCGCTGACGAATCATCCGAAGAATCATAAAAAAAGGTTTAAGTTACTAGTTAGGCAAGGGGGAAAAGGTGATAGAGAGTAATTACCAATTACCAATTACTTTTTTCCCAGCCTAAACTGGATAACTAGCAACCTGGGATAAATAAAGTAAATAGAAAAGAGGGAATCATGGCTCATAAGAAGGGAACTGGTAGTACGCGAAACGGTCGTGACTCGAATGCTCAACGACTAGGCGTAAAACGTTATGGTGGACAAACTGTACGCGCAGGTAATATTCTAGTCCGTCAACGTGGTACTAAGGTTCACCCTGGTAACAACGTTGGTATTGGTAGTGATGATACCTTGTTTGCTTTAATTGACGGTGTAGTTACCTTTGAAAGAAGAGGTAAAAGCCAGAAGAAAGTTAGCGTTTATGCAGTAGCCGCAGAACTCGTAGAAGCTGTAGCTGGTTAATTCGTTATTAGTCATTGGTCATTCGTTATTAATTAATTAATGACCAGTGACTAATTTTAAATGTAGTGATTGATAAGTGCGCCTATTCCTAGTCCTAACAGTGAGCAAAAAGATATACAGCCAAAAGCTAGTGCTGGTTTTAAACCAACTGTTTGAAAGTCTATTTTGGCTAGGATGGTCGCTGACAAAATTAGTAAAGTATCAAGAAATACCCGAAACCAGGCAATCATTAGAAAAAATAGGAAAGCTGCTAAGATAGCCACAAGAAAAGTCCTAGCGTTTGACTTGAAGAAAATATGAGAATAATCATCTAGTTTTAGCCAAGGGTTAGTGAGCAATATCAGGGACAGCAGGATAGTTACCGCAGTTATCAGCCGTACATACCACGGGGCCTTTTCTTCAAATATCAACCAGCCCAATGTACTGTAACTCAGTAATATAAGTGTTAAGGAAAACCAAGGTATCTTTTTCAAAATTGACATATAGCAGGAGTCAGGAATAAAACGGGCTTTAAGCAGTTGATAAATGTAAAAGTTCTGTACCTTACTCAGTTACAAATCGTTCTATACTGATGTAATCAGTATCGGTTTCATTGATTATTTCACAGATTTACTGAACTCATCAGGTTTCTAAATGTTGAATTCCATCCCTAATTCCCAATTTAAGAGAATAAAGATCAACATTTAGTTAAATATGTTCATAAATATTTGTAAACTGTTAGCAGTTGAATAGCCATCTGGCATATCATTAAGGATTGATCATGAGACAAATTGTTATCGTCGAGCGCGTATGCCTAATTGGTCATATCGTTTCTATGGTATTTGGACTGCTGGGGATATTGATTGTTATTCCCAATGCTGAACTAATTGTTAGCTTATCAGAAGTCGGACAGAGCGTCATGCAGTGGAGTATGGCGGGTGGTGGTGTGGTATATATGATTTTGGGGGCGCTGGGAGTGTTCCTTTATGCTTACCGAACTTTAGGTTTAGCACGCGCTTTAGGATTTTTAATCCCATCTTTATCAATTTCCCTAACTAGCGAATTACTAGGAACTAGCACAGGCTTTCCCTTTGGTTACTATAGCTATTTGAGCGGTCTGGGTTATAAAATTTCCGGGTTGGTCCCTTTTACAATTCCCCTTTCCTGGTTTTATGTGGGATTAGTTTCTTATGTGTTGGCTCGTGCGGGTTTAGAAGTAGATAAAAAACCCAGCTTGTTCCGTCACGTGGGAGCTATTGGTTTAGGGGCTTTACTACTCACTTCTTGGGATTTTGTGCTTGACCCAGCCATGAGTCAAACTTCCCTTCCCTTCTGGTATTGGCACCAACCGGGGGCTTTCTTTGGAATGCCTTATCAAAACTTTGCGGGTTGGATGGGTACTGGTTCGTTATTTATGACTGTAGCGGCTTTGTTATGGAGCAAAAACCCGGTTAAGTTAGACCATTACCAACTAAATGTACCTTTATTGGTTTATTTGGGTAACTTTGGTTTTGCCACAGTCATGAGTTTAGCCGCTGGGTTTCCTATTCCTGTACTGCTAGGTGTGGCACTGGGTGTAGCTCCGGCTGTGCTGCTGTGGTCTAAAGGTTCTAGTACACCTGCAACGGTGAATATTGAAGCAGCTACTCAAGAAGTTGCTGTTGCTAATGTGAAGGTTGCTTTCAAATAGGGAAGAGGGAAGAGGGAATAGGAGAAGAAATTCTGCCAATTACCTCTTTCCCAATTACACAAAAAGAAAGCTAAGAGGTTGTTTGAAAAGTATTATATGAAACCCATAATCTCCAAAAACCTAACCCCCATTCCCTTGTAGGGAAGGGGGGTTTTAAAGCCTCTCCCCTGGTCGGGGAGAGGTTTGGAGAGGGGTCTGTTTACACATGAAAAACTTTGAAAACATCCTCTTAGACCGGGGAGTGTCAAGCACATTATTTCTCGTAAAGTATTGCGTCAATTTTGGCATCACTCCAATACTGTTAAGTTAATTTGCCTAAATTGCGCGAAAATCTAAACTAGCTAGTTTATAGAAAAAAGTCAGGGTTAAAATTGCTAAATATTATTCCGCTTCTATTGCTACTTATCCAAGTACCTGCAACAGCCATTTTACTTTCCCGGTTGCTCAAAGGTCCAGGACGTTATCCAGCCCTCGAACCACAACAACCGACACCAGAACTTTTGGGAACTGTGAGTGTGGTTGTACCGACACTAAATGAGGCATTACGGATTAGTCCGCTGTTAGAGGGTTTGAGTCGCCAAAGTTACGAAGTTCGGGAAATTATTGTGGTTGATAGTCGCTCACAAGATGGTACTCCCGACTTGGTGAAAACCGCACAAATAACAGACCCCCGCTTTTGGGTGATCACAGATGACCCTTTACCCCCTGGCTGGGTTGGTCGTCCTTGGGCGTTGCATAATGGCTTTTTATTCACATCTGAGGGGAGTGAATGGTTTTTGGGCATGGATGCAGATATTCAACCCCATCCTGGTTTAGTGGCGAGTTTGGTGAAAACTGCGATCGCTCAAGGTTATGATTTGGTATCTTTATCACCGCAGTTTATTCTCAAGTATCCGGGAGAATGCTGGTTACAACCGGCTTTGTTAATGACGTTACTGTACAGATTTGATCCTACGGGTATTTATACTGAACAACCGGAACGGGTCATGGCTAATGGTCAGTGTTTTTTATGTCGTCGGTCTGTATTAAGGGCTGTGGATGGCTATAGCAGTGCTAAAGGTTCTTTTTGTGATGATGTGACTTTGGCGCGGAATATTGCCTCTCAAGGCTTTAAGGTGGGCTTTTTAGATGGTGCTAAGGTGCTAAGGGTGAGGATGTATGAGGGGGCGTTAGAAACTTGGAATGAATGGGGACGCAGCTTAGATTTGAAAGATGCTGCTTCTCCTGCTCAGATTTGGGGGGATTTATGGCTATTGTCTGCGGTGCAGGGTTTACCTCTTTTGATTTTATTGGGTTATTTGTTGCTTCCTAGTTTGGTGCTTTCATTGCCGGCGATGTTGTTGTTAGGATTGAATATATTTTTGGTGGTGATTCGTTTTGCTTTATTATTAGCGATCGCTCCCTCTTATGATCGTCAAGATGCCACAGGTGGTTGGTTATTCTGGCTTTCACCCTTGGCTGACCCTTTAGCAGTGCTACGCATCTTTTTATCTGCATTTCACACTCCCAAAGAATGGCGCGGCAGAAAATACGGTGATTAATACTATTTAGGGTGTTGACCGAGGGTATCGCTCTTTATCTGATTGGGGAGAGCGATCGCAATCATTAGAAAATATCTTGGTTCTTAAAGAACACAGGCTATATAATTAGTGTATCTGTCAATTCTCTACATTTATTTGCTCTATGGATTTATTAAACATCCGCACCAAAGTAATCACAGAAATTAATCTCATTCCCGAAGATAAATTAGAAGAATTATATAATTTTATTCATTATTGGCGATTGAATGGAGAATCATCTCCAGCGGGCAAGATGCCCGCACTACAAGAGTTTCATAATTCAAGTTTGTACCTCATTAGAGCGAAATCTGCTGTAACATTAGCATCATTACTTATTATGAAATTCTCAGTGGCTTAAAGCATCGTGATGCACAAAAACAACTGAAGTCTTTCTTAAAATTCGTCTCATATCATACAATTTTAGTAACCGCTCAATAATTCGGGGTAAATCCTTCGATGACAAGCCTCAAATGGCGTAAAATCGTTCCCCAACAGGTAGTCCGCCCCCATTAAAAAAGGAGATAATTAATCATCATGGAAACATCAATCAGCATTAATCCAGCTTATGAAGAGATAATCAACTTTCTCGCTGCTGGCATAACATCTCAAAGTTTAGTTGAATTTCAAGTATCAGAAACAGTAAAAGAAAGAGTATCTGATTTGATTTTTCGGGAAAAAACTGATGGAATTTCTTCAGAGGAAAAATCAGAATTAGATCATTATTTGATTCTAGAACATTTATTAAGACTAGCAAAAGCTAGGGCTTATGATTTTATTCACGAAAAGGCTTAAAATTCAATTATGGAGCGTCCTTATTTAAATCTAGAACTTCGCCGTTTAGTTGCTCAAAGAGCAGATAATTTATGTGAATATTGCCTGATTGCTGAACATGATACTATTTTAGGATGTGCCATTGATCATATTATTAGTATCAAACATGGTGGCTCATCAAATATAGATAATCTAGCTTATTGTTGTGTTTATTGTAATCGTTTTAAAGGCAGTGATATCGGTTCAATTATTATAGATAAAAAAGAATTTGTGCGTTTTTATCATCCTCGTTGGGATAATTGGGGAGAACATTTTAAACTGAATAATTCTACTATTGAATCTCTCACAAATATAGGACAAGTGACGGCTAGAATTTTAGGGTTTAATGATCATGATGGTTGATGGTAAACCGCAGAAGTCTAGCGCAATATTCGATGGCAAATTTGTGGTTGCTTTTCGAGACTTTGATAAATGTATCGCAATCTGTCTGACCTGAAACATTTTTGAGCAACTTTTTCAAACTAGGGTCAAAATTCATCGAATTGCCTGAGCATTGAAAAATTCCAGCTTCTTCTGTGCAAGCCGTATTGGAATTAATATTTGTGATGTCCCTTCCTTCATTCCAGTCCCATGAACTCTCAAAACCACCTAATACCCTCAGTACCTCCAGCATGACTGCTTTGCGGTGGAGAAGAGTATTCCCAGGTCCAAGTTCTGGTGCAACGCTGGAGTAAATATCTTTCTTGTCATTCTTTTCAAAGACCTCATCTGGAGCTTGGTTAGCCCAGTCAATCAATTCATTCAGAAACGAGTCTGGGGTAACAATGCGATTGAAAACTTGTGCTTTACAGGCAATAAAATTCCTATTCATTAGGTTTTACTCCACATTCATTTGTTGTAATCATTTTGGCAATAAAAGGCATTCTTTTTGTTCTAAATTACAACTTTTACAATCCAAGTGCTTCTCTAGTTTTATCGCCAACAATGCCATCAACTGGTTCTAAATCTTCTTGATCTTGAAATTTAAGAACAGCATTAACAGTTGCTTGTCCAAATAAGCCATCTGCACCATTTTTACCTAAATCAAAACCCTTGCTAATTAATTTTTTCTGTACTGCTTTGATATCATCTCCCTCCATTAAAGGAGTGGTTAAAAAAAGCAATCTAGGACCACTTCCTGTTCTGATTCCAGGCTGAGTTAATCCTGTTAATTCTGATTGAATAATGGGAAGCTTTTGTTTCCAAAGACTAGGATTCGTATTATTTAAGTTATCATCAATATGCACTGGATCACCAAAATCTCCGCCCCAACGTAAAACAGGATGGTTACGAATAGCCGTAATAAATGCTTTAATTGCCGCAGGTAGTGAGCTAAAATTGCCCAGAGCATTACTGTTATATAGCGTGCTTCCTATTTGGATATTCATGTCAATAGCATGACCAATAAAGTGATTAGACATTCTACTAGGAGGAAAGTTTGGATTCACTACAGGAATACCCAAAACACGATTTGAGCTAGTCACAAAAATTTTTAGTCCATTGGTAGCGGCAAAATCATTAATTGTTTCGAGATGGGGAATAAATTCGATATCTGCTAAGACAGGTTTGCCGATAAATTGAGAGCCAGTAAAGGTTTTGAGTTCAGTTGCCATAGGAAAAATTATTTAGATGTGTTGTTTTCTAATTAGTGTTATTTAGAGAGACTCTATAGATTGGTAATATAGCAGTCCGATTTGATTTATGTAGGGGTTTAGCACTGCTCATTGGTGTCAACTTAACGCAAAAACCACATCCCACAAGGAACTCAAGTTCCTTGCTAATAGCGAAAGTCATCTAAAGATGACTAAATACTAGGAAAAGTTATTAGTCCGTTTTAACGGACTTGAACTATTAGACAGGGAATTGATTCCCTGGCGGGTTTGTCAGCCAACAGATAAGAAATTTTTAGCCTAAGTTGACACCTATGAACACTGCTAAACCCCTACTCACGCATTAATGAAACCGTTAACCTAAGCCGGAAGTTTATACTTCTAACTCAGGTTCAAAAATCTACTTATCTTAGATTTATGCCATTAAATTTAGATACCTAATGCAATCGCTTGTGCTATTTTCTTTTGATTGTTATTATTTGACAAAAATTGTAGTTGTGTGGGATTACTAATAAATTCACACTCTACTAAAATAGCTGGCATTTCTGTCTCTCTTAACACTTGAAAATTTGCTTCTTTAACTCCTCTATTCCTATGAGTTGAAAAAGTTGAGATCAAACTTTGTTGTACAGGTTCCGCTAGGTTTTTTCCTGCATTTGAACCTGAGAATATCCATGTTTCGATACCTTCCGCACTATTGTTGGAGTATGAATTACAGTGGATGCTAATAAAAATGTCTACATTCTTCTGATTTGCAAAGGAAGCTCTACTGCCCAACGACACAGAAATATCTGTATCTCTTGTTAAGAAAACTGTATGTCCGTTTGCTTCCAGTTCTTTTTTTAAAAGTAAAGAAATAGACAAGTTAACGTCTTTTTCATTCAATACAAATGGATCTTTTCCAATTGCTCCTGGATCTGTTCCACCGTGTCCTGGATCAATACATACTTTCATTGTTTATTTCCTTTTTTTTAGGGTTGATTTTGCAAAAATCACACAAACGAATACATGATTTGACTAAAATAGTCTAGCATTCATTTATCATCTCAAAAGTCTCATAAATTTCAATTTCAATTTTAGGATATTTATTACCAACTCCTCATTGTTTAAGTGCTGATTTTGTGTTTCCATCTTCATCAACTGTAGTTTCATTGGGATCAGGTGGAATTAGATAAGCAATAAGAGATGAAAGCACAGTTGTTGCTGCTGCCGATGCTTCAGAGGTAATTCTTTTATCCTGTCCACTAATTACGTAAGTGTTAAGAACAAAAACTGTTAATGTCACTAAAGCACCTGTAAATGCTGCACCTAAAACTTTACGGCGAGGTCTGGGAGTTTTTGATGTCATGTCATTTCGCTTTTGCGTAAAAGTTTCAGTATTTGAAACATGGTAAGAGAGTATACTTTACAATCCCTCTCAAGCAATGGAAGTTTGCCAACTTAAGCAAGGAACTTAAAAATCCTGACAAACGATCGCTCACACCCCTCTACCACAATCCTTTCAAGCGTTGAGATTGTAAGCAAAATAGACCGCACAATTATTTCAAATTGTTAAAACTTCCCCTTTTTGCAAAATGCTGTATTAATAAACACATTTAGCAATCGCTATACTCTGTTCAATCTCTTAGTTGTATCTTTATACTCTTGTCAGATTAATACAGTTTTCCCGGAAATCAGTCATTTTTCCGGCGGTTAGAGTTAATTCTCTTGCCCTATTTGGCTTTGCTTAAAAAAATTTATATTTATCACTTATGGATCTACCAAGAAAACGTAAACGTGGGACAATCCTCACGATTCAAGGTTTAAATAAACTTGAGAACGCCATAAAAACAAAGGAATATGCTGAAAATAACGGCAAGCGATTTACCCTTGATAATCTCAGTAATCAGACTGAATTAGACTCTCATACCTTATGCAAAATTTTTAACTGCAATGTCAGAGTTGATAAAAAGTCTCTAGTCAAATGTTTCAAAGCATTTAATCTGGTGCTAGAGGCTGATGATTATCAATCACCTCTACAGCCTCCAATTCAGCCTGATGGGGATTATAGTTTAGCCCCCGATGTCTCCGTTTTCTATGGACGCACCGCCGAACTGGTAACATTGAAGCAATGGATTCAGGTCAATCGCTGTCAATTAATCATGGTCTTAGGAATGGGAGGTATGGGTAAAACCAGCCTCATAGCCAAGTTAATGTCAGGTTTCACCAACTCAGAATTTAAGTATGTCATCTGGAGATCGCTTTATCACGCGCCAACAGTAGAAGAAACCTTAACTGATCTAATTCACATCGTCTCACACCAGCAAGCCGTTGATTTACCAAAATTTCCAGATCAATTAATATCAAAGTTAATGCAGTATCTCCATCAAACTCGTTGCTTGCTGGTTCTGGATAATCTAGAATCTATTCTGCAATGGGGAGGAGGGGGATATTATCGGCCAGGGTTTGAAGGTTATGGACAACTGATTCGCACAATTGGGGAGTCTACCCACAAAAGTTGTTTAATTATCATCAGTCGAGAACCACCGATCGCATTCAGTGTCCTAGAGAAAAAAGCTAATTCAGTTAGATTACTGATCCTGAGAGGGTTGCTTCCTGAAGACGGACTCAAGATTTTCCAGTCAGAAGGCATTGACAAAACTCAAGCAGAATGGCAAATATTACATAATCACTATGGCGGAAATCCCCTGATACTGAAAATTGTTATCACCATTATTCATTTTCTATTTTCTAGCAAAATTGATCTTTTTTTAGCCCAGGGTATCACCGTCTTTGGCGATATTTACGATTTATTAGATCAACAATTTCAACGCTTATCAGATTTAGAAAAAACCGTGATCTATTCCTTAGCGATTCACCGCCAACCCCTATTCATGCCAGAATTAGTAAGGAAGATCATTTCTCCTGTCACTTCCCAAAACCTGTTAGCAACACTAGCAAACCTAAAATTGCGATCGCTCATTGAATGCAACTCTGATGGATTTACAGTGCAAAACAATCTGAGAGAATATGTCACCAGTCAATTTGAATCATAGAGAACAGAGATTTCTATTTTTTGACAAAATAACAAAATATATAAAAATATATAATCGAATGGCGTGGGCAGAAATATGGTGCTTAATTAATTAGTCGCATTTCGGCATACTCATTGACCACATACCGCTATATCATGCGATTAAGTTCTCATTTCATCTTACATAAATTTATGACATCCACCATTTCCATCAACGATAGTCAGCGTCTAGGACTTGAACCCCTAGATGTTCCCCACCGTCTCCTATTGGGTCCAGGTCCCTCCAATGCCCATCCAGAGGTATTACAGGCGATGAATACCACACCAGTGGGACATTTAGATCCGGCTTTTTTAACCCTCATGGATGAAATTCAATCTCTGTTGCGTTACACATGGCAAACAGAAAACCCCCATACTATCGCCGTCAGTGGCACGGGTACAGCCGCAATGGAAGCCACTCTAGCTAATTCTGTAGAACCGGGTGAGGTGGTATTAATTGGTGTGGCTGGTTATTTCGGTAATCGTTTGGTAGATATGGCGGGCAGATATGGCGCAGATGTCAGAACTATTACTAAACCTTGGGGACAAGTTTTCAATTTAGAGGAAATCAGCGCCGCAGTAGCCACCCATAAACCAGCAATTTTGGCTTTAGTTCATGCAGAAACTTCCACCGGCGCTCGTCAACCCTTAGAAGGTGTGGGTGAGTTATGTCGTCAACATGGAACTTTGTTGTTAGTGGATACCGTTACCAGTTTGGGTGGTGTTCCCATCTTTTTGGATGAGTGGGGCGTTGATTTGGCTTATAGCTGTAGTCAAAAGGGTTTGGGTTGTTCTCCAGGTGCGTCACCGTTTACAATGAGTGGGCGGGCAATGGAGAAGTTGCAGAAGCGTCAATCTAAAGTGGCAAATTGGTATTTAGATATGACATTGTTGGGGAAATATTGGGGGACTGAACGCACATATCACCACACTGCACCGATTAATTTATATTATGGTTTACGGGAAGCTTTGCGTTTAGTGGCGGAAGAAGGTTTAGCTAGTTGTTGGCAACGTCATCAAAAGAATGTCGAGTATCTGTGGGAAGGATTGGAAGATATGGGTTTAAAGATGCACGTTGAAAAGGAATACAGGCTACCAACTTTAACTACTGTTTGTATTCCGGAAGGGGTAAATGGTAAATCTGTGGCCAGGCAGTTGTTAGTTGAGCATAATATTGAGATTGGCGGCGGTTTGGGTGAACTTGCTGGCAAGGTTTGGCGTGTAGGTTTAATGGGTTTTAATAGTCGTCCTGAAAGCGTGGATAAGTTGATAGCTGCTCTGGGAACAATGATCTCTAATAATTAGTTAGTTTGTAGTTGGGCTAAAGCCTAAGATAATTTTAGAACTCAAGCCCAACTACATTATTCTTGATTTTGATTTAACCAGCTTTCTAAATCATCAAGTTTGGTGAAATCTAATAATTCTTCTCCCAACATTTCTAATTTCTCAAGTGATAATTTTTGAATCTTGGCAATTAATTCTGAATTAATTTCTCCAATACGACGATTTAATTGCCGGATAATTAACAAAGTTTCTCCTTCAATTTTCCCCTCAATTTTCCCTTCCTGAACCGCTAAATCTCTATCCTGTTGATACAATGGTGCTAATCTCATAATTATCTCCCTATCTTCGGTTTCTTGATTGACTCCCAGGTGTTTTTGCAGGTTGTACAATAATTCTAGCGTGATTCTCCTAAATGGGTGGTTTACTGTTAATTCTGCTAGTTCCTCAATAGCTTGTTTTTGAACATTTCCTCTTCCTAACATTCTAATCCAAAGAGTTTCTTCCGTCCGTGGTAGTTGATGAATAACTACTATGGCTGTACGTAACGCTGCCCCTAAATAGTATATTCCTGGTAAAGAGTCAGTTTTTAAGGTAGTATTAAAGCCAGATAATATCTCTGGTGATGCTGTCGGAGTAAGTATCCACAGTTTCGGAATTTCTGATTCTTGAAGATTAGTTTTATTGCGTTTCGCTTCTCTTTTTAACACTCCCTTTACTTCTAATAATTTTAACAAACAATCACAAATCTCATCAGATGATGCCGGATTGCGATAAGGTTCAAAAATCGCGGGAGTAGATGCAAATTTACCTAATAAACCTAAAAGTTGTAAATTAGGATTTGCTTGAGGATAGGGAGAAAAGTAAACATCAATTTCTCTGACTTCTCCCGCTACACGACTCGGCGCTTGAACTTCTCCATAGTTTTTGAGAAGTTCCTCTAAATAGTCCTTAGCAAATTGATCATGAATGAATCTTGTCATGTAATAATTATATCAGTATATTGTGTTTTAAGTATCAAAGGGTATTTGTAAAGTATAAAATTCTATAAATCACGAAATCCCAGCTTAGAGGATGTTTTAAAAGTTTTTAATGTGTAAACAGACCCCTCTCCAAACCTCTCCCCTGGTAGGGGAGAGGCTTTAAAACCCCCATTCCCTTGTAGGGAAGGGGGGGAGGGGGGTTAGGTTTTTGGAGATTATGGGTTTCATATAATACTTTTCAAACAACCTCTTAGTACAGCATCTCACAATTTTAGGTAAAATAGAGATTCTTAACTCACTCCAAAAAGTAGATTACAACTCTACTTCCTGCAAATGTAGAGAATCAAGAAGAAGTGCAAATTCTTCAACTGATGAGGTAGATAATAGAAGAGTCACAACTAATTGACGAGAATTTATACTTCTTGTATTGATTTTGAACTCAGGAAGTTTAAAAAATTCCCTCAGTTTCCAGTAGAAATTAAAGGGGTATCTGTCATGAAAGAATACATGAGTGCTTTAGAAGGATTAGTCGAGCAATTAACACTAGCTGCAATTTTAGAGATGCTAGAACGGATATGTCATAAAAAAGCGGAAAATCTGAGAACTCACTGGAATGATGAAGAAACCGCAAAGCTTTGGGAGAAAGCAGCTAGACAGATAGAAAATATCAATGTTGATATTTAAATATTGCGAAAACAAATTACTCTTAGTTTATGGTTATTTTCAGTCAATGGAAATAACCAATTTTTAATTTTGCGGATAGCTAATTACCCCAAAAAACCAGCGAGTAATAGTGGTAATAGTATCAAAGCAGATCCGATTAAAACCAGGGTAGCCGGATCAATTTTAATGTGGTTCTTTTGTGGATCACGCATTTGGTATAATTCTGAAAAATAACTATTTTAACACAAGCTAAATTAAATATAACCATTTATTTTTTATTCTGAGTGTTGACAATTATCTATGGGAACAAATACTTTGTGATCACAACCTACAGATTGTCCAAACCAAAGCCTATCTAAACTTCCTCCACAGGATTTTCCCAAAGATGTTCCCACAGGTTTCGGGAAAGTTTCATATCCTCATCTACAAAAAAATATATGAGAAAAAATGGTAAAAACAAAAATACCAAAATAATGATAAAATTGCCGACGGGATTATTGATAATTTCTGGTGTGAGAATAATCAAAGGTATTGTAAAATATACTAACATCTAACATCCATACCAAAAAAAGCTTCCCAATTAAAACAAACAACTTAAACAAAAATTTGTTAACTATCAAATAATTTATCATACTATATACATTTTATGATTCTTCTTCATCCGCTTTCAGACTTTATCGAATCCAATTTTATCATTTATTCCGCACAGCCTAACTATTACTATGAAGGAAAATGTCCCCAAACTGGTGAAATATTGAGATTACCCCGCACACCTTTAGCAGAAGCTATAGCTGATAGTCTCATGCAGCAACTTGAACAAAATCATCTTTATTCCCATGAGGGAAAAATGTATGGTATTTTGTTAGTTGAATTACCCAATGGTGAACAAAGAGTTATTAAAGCATTTTCCGGTTTATTAAATGGTAATAGTATGGTTACAGGTTGGGTGTTACCAATTCCTGGTAGAGAGGAAGTGGCTTTATTAGAAACTCAGATTTTAGCAAAGTTAGCAGCAATTAAACAAGAAATTATTACCCTTGAACAAATTCCCGAAAGAGCAGAATATAAAACTCTGTCCGTTGAATATACCCAACAGTTACAAACTATGAGCTTACATCATGATCATAGCAAACAGCAACGACACAAACAACGTCAAGAATTTTATCAAACTCTCACAGATAAATCTCTCACAACTGCTTTGGAAAAACTAGAAGCAGAAAGCCGTCAGCAGGGAATTGACCGCCGAAATCTTAAACGCCATCAAAATGAAATTTTACAGCCTTTACAGCAAATTATAACGTCCGCAGATAGGAAGATTACAGAACTCAAACAACAGCGGAAACAACTATCTCGGCAATTACAAACAGAAATGCACGCTGCTTATAGCTTAACTAATTTTCAAGGACAATCTCTATCTTTACAGCAATTATTACCAGCAGGAACACCAACCGGAACAGGAGAATGTTGCGCTCCTAAATTATTACATTATGCAGCAACCCATGGATTAAAACCTTTAGCAATGGCTGAATTTTGGTGGGGTAATTCTTCTATAGAAAATAAGGTTTCTGGAGAATTTTATGGTGCTTGCTTGGAAAGATGTCAGCCATTAATGGGATTTTTGCTATCAGGATTAAAGCCAAATCAAGTAGAAATAATTTATGAAGATGAATGGCTAATTGCTGTGAATAAATCATCAGGACTGTTATCTGTTCCCGGTCGTTATTTTCATAATCAAGATAGTGTAATTAGTCGTTTACGTCATCTATATAATCAAGAAATAATCGCGGTACATCGTTTAGATCAAGATACTTCCGGGATTCTCTTAATAGCTAAAGATCCAATTACTCATTCTCAATTAAGTCAACAATTTCAACAAAGACAAATTCATAAAGTTTATGAAGCTTTGCTGACAGGTTCTCTAGCTATTAATGAAGGTGAAATTAATTTACCTTTGTGGGGAAATCCTGATCATCGTCCTTATCAAGAAGTGGATTTATCACGAGGTAAACCTAGTTTAACTCACTTCCGCGTTATGAACAGAGCAGGAGATTATACCCGTATTGAATTTGTGCCTTTGACTGGACGGACTCATCAATTACGGGTTCATGCTGCTGATACAAGAGGACTGGGAATGGCAATTTTGGGGGATAAACTCTATGGTTATCATAGTGATACTGATAGATTATATCTGCACGCGAGAGAGTTGAGGTTTCAGCATCCTCATGTAGAAAAAATCCTCCACTTACAGGTAAAAACACCATTTTAATCAGGACATCTAATTTGTAAAGATATATTGACAAATACTATATACTTATTTTATTATTTAATATAACAAGCGTTCGATATAAAAACAGATAGCCCCCATAGTGAGGAACAAGCCATGTTATGCCGAAAATTGTTAATCACGAACAATACCGGAAAGAATTACTCGGTAAATGTTTTGATTTGTTCGCTACAAAAGGCTATTCAGCTATTACTATGCGGCAGATTTCTGCGAGTTTAAAGGTTTCCACAGGTACGCTATATCATTATTTTCCCAACAAACAAGCTTTGTTTGAGCAATTGGTGGAAGAAATTAGTCAGCAGGATATCATTACAGCTTTAACAGAATTTGGAGGAAAAAATAACTTATTAGAATTGATGGAAACTTTGGGTCAATACCTTGTTAAAAATGAGGATTATTTAATTAAATGGACTTATGTATGGGTTGATTTTTGTCAACATCAAGACTCAAAAATAATGCTAACTAATAGCACTGTTTTTAAGCGTGCAAATCAACGATGTCAACAAGTAGCCTGTGATTTATTAGGTGTTAGGGACGTAGTATTAGCATCTTTTGTTTTAAGTTTCGTGAATGGTGTTGTTTTGGAGAAATTATGGGGTAATGAGAACATTGATTTCCCTCAACAATGCCAGCTTTTGGGAGAAATGATTACAGCATATTTACAGCAAAAAGCTGAGGTTAAAATTAATAATTAACCACCAATAAATACCGATAAATTTATTTTGTGATGAGGTAGTGAAAATGAGTTACAAACTGTCGTTCAAGTCCCCAAGTCCAGGTTTGATTGGTTTAATGGTTGCGGCTACTACGATTCCAGTAGGAATTATTATTTATGGAGTTTCCAACTTTGGACAAATGGGTAAAACTTCTGTAACTGAATCAAAACCAATTGTTCCTATCGCTGAAATAGTTACTGCTTTAGGAAGATTAGAACCAGAAACAGAAATAATTAAGTTATCTGCACCTTTAGCATTGGATGGCGATCGCATTTCTCAACTATTAGTTAAAGAAGGTGATAATGTTAAAGTCGGTCAAGTAATTGCCATTTTACAATCTCGTGATCTGTTAAAAAATGCTGTTATTCAAAGCATGAAACAAGTCGAAGTTGCTAAAGCTAAACTTGCACAAATTAAAGCTGGGGCTAAATCAGGAGAAATTCAAGAACAGTCAGCAATTGTGGAGAGAATTAAGGCACAATATGCAGGAGATAAACAATCCCAACAGGAAAATATTGCTCGGATATCAGCCCAATGGGAAGGTGATAGAATTGCCCAAACAGCAACTATTAATAAACTAACCGCAGAACTCAAAAATGCAGAATCAGAATATCAACGCTATCAACAGTTATTTTCTGAAGGGGCAATTTCTAATTCTGTAATTGATAGTAAACGTTTAAATGTAGAAACTGCTAAACAGACATTAAGTGAATCCCAAGCTATTCTCAACCGGATTAATACTACAGCTAATAAACAACTAGCAGAAGCTAAAGTTGCCCTCAATCGCATTAATAATACTAGCAATCAACAAATTAGTGAAACTCAAGGTAAACTCAATAGTATTGCCGAAATTCGTCCTGTAGATGTGCAGTTAGCACGAACAGAAGTTGAAAGTGCGATCGCTAATTTGCAACGTGCAAAAACTGAACTAGAAGCAGCTTATATTCGCGCTCCTATGACGGGACAAATTATTAAAATTCATGCCCGTGTCGGTGAAAAAATTGATAACCCAGGGGTTGCTGACTTTGCCCAAACTAACACAATGATGGCAGTAGCAGAAGTTTATCAAACTGATATTAGTAAGATAAAATTAGGACAAAAAGCCATAATTACCAGTCAAGGATTTACTGGAGAATTAAAAGGTGTAGTCCAACAAATTGGTTTACAAGTCAAACGCCAAAATGTTTTTAGTGATCAACCAGGAGAAAATTTAGACAGTCGCATTATCGAAGTAAAAATTCGCCTCAATCCTGAAGATAGCAAAAAAGTTTCTGGCTTAACCAATTTGCAAGTGCAAACAGCAATTAAATTGTAATTAATTTCTCATCAAGATGCATAAAAAAACTCATGATTAATAAAATCTTTCGGAAAACGCCCCTAGCTTGGCGACAATTAATGAAGGAAAAAACCCGGCTAGTGGTTGCAGTTGCGGGAATTACCTTCGCAGATATGCTGATATTTATTCAGATGGGTTTTGAAAGTGCATTATTTGATGCTGCTATTCAACCTCACCGCAATTTACAAGCAGATTTAGTCTTAATAAATCCTCAATTTCAAACCCTACTTTCAGTCAAAAGCTTTTCTAGAGAAAGACTTTATCAAACATTAAGTTATAACGGTGTAAAATCAGTTAGTTCTATTTACATTAGTACGGGACAATGGCGCAACCCTGAAACAAAAATGAATCGCTCTATTTTAGTTTGGGGTGTAGATCCGGCTACACCTGGTTTAAAGTTTCCTGAACTTCAAGCCAAAAAAGATAATCTTAAACAATTGAATCAAGTTTTGTTTGATGAAGCCAGTCGTCCAGAATATGGAGAGATTGGCAAGATTTTTCGAGAAACTGGGAAATTTAACGCCGAATTAAGCGGAAAGAATGTCAGTGTTAAGGGTTTATTTCAAAATGGTGCTTCCTTTGCTGCTGATGGTAATGTCGTCACTAGTGATTCTACTTTTTTACAATTATTTCCTACTCGCAAAGCTGATCAAATTGAAGTTGGTTTAATTACTCTTCAACCTGGTGCTGATATTGAAAAAGTTAGGAAACAACTGCAAATAGGATTAAATCCAGATCCTCAAAAACCCTTTGTTGAAGTTGGTACTCCCGAAACATTTGCCCAAAAAGAAAAAACTTATTGGGCTGAGGGGACAGGGATTGGGTTTATTTTTAGTTTGGGTGTAATAGTCGGTTTTATTGTTGGTATTGTCATTGTTTATCAAGTGCTGTATTCTGATGTTTCCGATCATTTACCAGAATACGCTACTCTCAAAGCAATGGGTTATACCGATAATTATCTATTGCGAGTTTTATTGCAAGAGGCATTATTCTTAGCTGCATTAGGTTATTTACCTGCATTTTTCCTATCTTTTGGGTTATATCAAGTTACATTTGCCGCAACTCTTTTACCAATATATATGAAGGTAGATCGGGCAATTAATGTTTTTTTCTTAACAGTAATTATGTGTACTGTTTCTGGCGCAATAGCGATGCGAAAACTCCGTTCTGCTGATCCGGCGGATATTTTTTAAAGTTACAATTTTTATATCTCACGCAAAGGTAAGGAACTATGTCATTGGAAGTTACAACTATTCCTTCTGAAGTTATTTCTACTTCAGAAACGGTTATTTCTGTTGGTAATCTTAATCATTATTTTGGTAAAGGTGCGTTGCAAAAACAAGTATTATTCGACATTAATTTAGAGATTAATGCGGGGGAAATTGTCATTATGACTGGTCCATCTGGTTCGGGCAAAACTACCCTATTATCATTAATGGGGGGTTTACGTTCTTCCCAAAATGGCAGTTTACAAATATTAGGACAGGAAATTTTTGGTGCAAAAAAAGGGCAATTAACTAAATTGCGTCGCCAAATTGGTTATATTTTTCAAGCACATAATTTGATGAGTTTTTTAACAGCCAAAGAAAATGTGCGAATGTCTTTGGAGTTACATGAAAATCATCTCAATGGCGATATTAATGCTACAGCTACAGCGATGTTAGAACACGTCGGTTTAGGAGAACATATTAATTCCTATCCAGAGAATTTATCCGGTGGACAAAAACAACGGGTAGCTATAGCCCGCGCTTTAGTCAGTCATCCCAAAATAGTATTAGCAGATGAACCGACAGCTTCATTAGATAAACAATCTGGACGCGATGTGGTGGAATTAATGCAAGTTCTAGCAAAAGAACAAAACTGTACTATCTTATTAGTCACCCATGATAACCGTATTCTCGATATAGCTGATCGGATTATTTACATGGAAGATGGACAATTGAAAAGTGATGGTGTAGATATGGGAGTTAAACTAAATTAACACTTATTTATTTAAAGATAATTTCTTCCCGAATCTCTAAATTGAGAGTGTGTTGAATTTTCAAAAGTTTTGTCAAACTAGCACTAGCATATCCATTTGCTTCATCACGTTGCACCTGTTGAGGTTTAACTCCTAAAAGTTTGGCAAAACTCTCTTGAGTGTGTCCGCGAATAATCCGCGCTTTGATGAGTGCTTCTGGTAATTTTTCTAAACTATCATATTGCAATCGCTCAATTTTACCTTGATTGTTTTTGAGATTTTCATACTCTTCTATCTCTTCAGTAAACTCCTCAATTTGGCTTTGTAGTGAATCAATACGAGCCTCATGGCGTAGCTTTTGGTTTTCATCTTCTGGAACTGGTTTACTAGCATATTGAGTCATTGCTAACTCAAATTTCTTCATCTGTGCTTTAGTAATACTGTACTGCCATTCATTGAAAATCATAATGTTTAACCCATAACTCATTTGTTCAAGAATGGCATTACCTAATAATAAAAATTAATTAGATAATGCCAATTTATCTTACTGTTTTATATTGCTAATTTTGAATTTTAATAATCAAAAGCAGCAAAAAGTATTTTGCACCCTATCCTTACAGATCAACTGCTACTATACCTTTGATATTACCATTACGGTCTTGCTGGAAAAATTCTAAACAAGTGGTAAATGGATCTTCAATATTTATGTTAGCAATTAAAAACTCGCCACCATATTTATTTTTTTGTGCCGACCTTCTGCTACTAGGATGTAAAACTGAATCTAGTTTTTGCAAGAGTTTAAAATCTACTTGATCGTCTTCCCAGCAAACATCAAAATCATTAGGAAGTCTTTTAGTAGTTACAAAACTTCCACCAATATAAATTCTCTGACAACCACACTGCTTTAATATCTCGCACCCTTGTTTGAGTCCAGATAAAAGATTTCTTCGGCGTGTGTTGTGAGCTAGATGCTCTTCAATTTCATTCCAAGTAGCCAAATGAATACCTGGTAGCAAATTGCCATTTTGATCGAATATCAAACTCATACTATGTTTTTATCCTGCCATAAATTTATTCCTCCGATAAATTCACTAAATTAACCGATTAAACTTAAATAGAATTAGACATCAGCTTGTGATTTACAAAGCTTCGATACTTATTTCTAGATTAATTTATCGGTGTTAATAGAAGAATTTACGGCTTATGTGAGTTAGTATTAAAACTCTTGTAATTTCGTTAATAATTCCAAAATTATCGTGTTGGAAAACCCTGGAAAAACTTATAAAACAACAAGATTTTTCAACTCACGTAAAGGCGTAATTGGCGTTGCATATTTGTGGGCTGATAGGGGCTGGAAACATTAAAATTTTGTTCCGCAGTCAATAAAATCATTCCATTATTCAGCAACGGCCTGTAATTTTGTAGTTGATTCTTCTATCACTAATCATAGCACAACAATTTTGTTGTGTCTATATCTCATCATCAAAAGAGCAGGCTTAATCGAATGAGATATTTCAATCAAAGCCAATTGCGATACCTGTAACAAACAGAACTATCAATCACATAAATCCAATTAATTATATAAATCACAGTCCAGACCGTAATATAGTACAATTGTTCTATACAGACAAAACATAATGCTCGTTCTAGTCAGGTGTAATATAGAAAAACAATGATCCGTGTGATGATTGCCCTAACTAATTATGCTTGACTTTTCTCGTGAGGTGAAATTCACCGTGAGAAAAAGTATTAAAAATCAGGAGAAGACAATGAACAGTTGTATTTTGATGGCAGAAATTTACGATAATCCCCAACTGCGTCACACACCAGATGGGTTAGAAGTTACAGAAATGATCGTTCATGTCGCGGGAGCAAAACCAGAAGATCCAACGCATCCTTTAAAAGTCGTAGGTTGGGGAAATTTAGCCAAAGAGATTCACCAAAGTTATCATCAGGGCGATCGCGTTATTATTGAAGGGCGCTTAGGCATGAATACAATTGATCGCCCCGAAGGATTTAAGGAAAAACGCGCAGAATTAACAGTCCAAAGGATTCACGCCATCGGACAAGGTACTTATACCAATTCACCACCAGCAGCCACGAGAACCACACCAGTCAATGAAACCCCTGTAGCGCCACCAACCTACAGCCAGACTAATTATGAATCAAACTATCCGACATCAGCCCCAATGCCCCAGGTAGCGCCCTCTCAACCGACATACCAACCCGCCCCTGTGCAGTCTCCATCCCCTGTAGGAGTTACGCCAGAACCCGATCCAGATGACATCCCGTTTTAGTCATAATCCTTGTAGAGACGTTCCATGGAATGTCTCTACATTCTTTTTCAACCTCCACTGACTTCACCCCATTCCCGAATTGCTGGAAATACGGATGAATAATCATCTTCTGGATAGGACATTTTCATAGTTGCGTGTAAGATTTGCCTTACACCTTCAATGCTGTTGAGATTCAAACCCAAAGATTTCGCTTCCGAGATAAATAAATCTATTTCTTTGATCAGTTGTTTTGTCGGCAAGTTAGCGTTATTGTAATTGCCATCTAACATCCGCCGCAAATTTTGATCAAAAGTAGGCGCATAAAGTTTACTTTCGCGCAGAACCTGCATAAACAAATCAACATCAATGCCTTGCAACTGGATATATGCCAAACTCAGAGCAAAGCTAGTTGTGAGAGAAGCAATCAGTTGATTGAGCGCCAGGGTGAGGTTTGATGCCGAACCCACAGCGCCTATATATACAGGATTTTCGCCAAAATGTTGGAGTAACTTTAAATGACGCTGATATTGTTCCTCTTCTCCACCTACCATGACAATTAATTTGCCAGTTTGAGCTTCGGGAATACTACCGAGGACAGGTGCTTCTATATATTCACCACCAGCCGCAACTACTGTATCTCTGATTTCTTGGCTTTCTAAGGGATTAATTGTCCCCATTTGAATGATGCTGCGTCCTGATAAAGTATGCCAAGAAGTATCGGTCAGAAGTACATGATAAATAGCTGCGGCGTTAGAAAGCATTAGCACGATACAGTCAGCAGCACGGATGGCTTCGCGGGGTTTTGTCACAATTTGCGCCCCTGCTTTCCGTAACGGTTCTAATTTTTCTGGGGTGCGATTATAGGCAATTAGTTCTATATCGGTAGCTAATAACCTTTGAGCCATCGGTAGTCCCATCAATCCAGTTCCCAGAAATGCCACCTTCATGTTTTACGTTCCTTTGTCAGTGGTCAGTTGTTAGTAGAAGAAGTCACCGAGTCAGGAGTCAGGAGTCAGGAGTCAGGAGAAAGAAAAGTGAAAGAATAAATAAAAAAAGTTCTTTCCGTTTCCTCTTCCTTTTTCTTTCTCTTTCCTCTTATGACTTTTATGACTTTTAACTTTTGACTTCCGCGAAGCGGTACTAGCCTCCAGCGGCAAAAGTCACCATAATGATGACGGAAAGTAAGAGTCCGGGGGAAAGTAGAGTTACTAGCACTAACAGATCATGAGCATTCATAATTATTTCTCTTGGGTAGATTTTTGACTTAAATGTCATCTCTGTTATGCTAGTGCAATCAGGACTAATACAGGATTGTTAAAGAGATTTTTAACCTTTCTCTTTGATCTCTACTCTGGTACGACTAATCCCTGGAGTGGTTGTGATGCTTCTTGTTCAGTTAGTCCCTGGCTTTGGACTAAAACGCCAAAGTTGCCTAATCCCCCCGGGTTAATTAGTTGGTGTAATCCTTCTCGGTGTTGTAGCAACTGTGATATTGGTTGCTGTTGAGAGGAGAGTGCAGCTAACCTTTCGACTTCGCTCAAGCTAAACCTTTCACCTATTCCCAATGCCATCAAAAATAGCCCTTGCTGAGTCCAACCCATGTTTTTGAGTCCGCACCGTTCACCCCAAGATGATAAGGCTGTAAAGTCAACATGGGCAGTGATATCTTGTTGCCCAATATTGATATAAGGATTATCATGATGACGATGCTGGTAGTAGCACTGGAGAGTTCCCTGCGATCGCCTGGGGTTATAATAACGATGAGCGGGGTAGCCATAATCAATTGTTAGCACATACCCGCGTTCCAAGCAGTCTGCCACTATACCCAACCAGTTCAAAGCTGCTAAATTAATTTCACTACGATAGCCATTTTCATAAGTATTTTGGCTTAAATCAATTTCCACTAACTTAAAATATTCTCCTAATTGTGGTGTTGATGGTTCTCCTATTATTTCCATAAATAGAGGTTTACCTTGAGCGGAGTCGAAAGGTAAAGCAGAATTTTCTTCCTCCGATTGTTGCCCAATCGTGACATAAATTTCCCGCAATTCTCCTGCTGCTAAAGTAAATTGGTGGACTGGAAAAGCATCTACTAATTCATTGGAAAAGAAGCAGCCGTTAATAGATTTGGAGGGAATTTCTTCTAAGTTACACCAATCTACAGAAAAATCTTGTAACCGTTGTTGTTGTTCTTGTTTTAAACTTTGTGATTTTTCAACAATAATATATTTGACTGCTGCCAAAAAATCTGGGTATTGTTGCTGTATATAATTGAGAATATGGGATGCTAAGATACCTTGTCCTGCTCCCATTTCTACTAAATCAAAATGGATAGGTTGATCTAGAATCTCCCACATTTGGTAAAATTGCTTTGCTAGTAATTCCCCAAAATCAGCGCCTAAACTGGCAGATGTGAAAAAATCACTGCCCCGAAATCCGATTTTGATAGCATCACTGGAATAATAACCATATTCTGGATGATATAACACCATATCCATGTATTCCGCAAAGGTAATTCTTTTTTGAGGACTGGTGATAATCCGATGGGCTATTATTTGACATAACGGGGAATGAGAATCCATAAAATTTGTAGTTGATTGTTAACTAATACTTCTAACTCAAATAAAAGAATATGTCGAATATTTATTCATTTAGCCAACCGAAAAGTTGACCTACTGTAAGATTAAATGATTCTGCAAAAGATGGAACAGGTAAGCTATCTGTTTCTAATTCAAATAATAGAATCCGTTGATCATTAAAATAGACAAAAACTAATTTTTCTGCGGGGTCAATTAACCAACCCATTTGAGTACCATGACTAAGACAATGGAGGATATTCCGCACAACTTTAGTTTGACTTTGTTCAGGAGAAAGTATTTCAATTGTCCAGTCAGGAGGGATAGCAAAGGTGTTAGCAACTTCACCATTTTCATCACGGGGAATGCGTTTCCAAGTGAAGACGGCAATATCAGGTACAATGGATCTACCGCCAAAGGTACAGCGTAATTCAGAGTATGCACGGGCTATACGCTGGGGTTTGAGAACCGTATTAGCCGCAGAAACAAAATCGCTTTGAACTGTGCTATGTTTTCCTTGAGGCTTATGTTTTTGAATGATTTCACCGTTAATAAATTCCCTTGCTGGTTTGGTTTCTGGCAATTTGAGAAATTCATCAAGGGTTAAGGTTTTGATAGGAGTTTGAAGCATTACCATTTCGGGTTTGTGGATTATTAATATTGTACCATTTTTTAATTATTGTCAGAATCAGGATATCCGGTTACTGAGCGAAGTCGAAGTACAGGATTTAAGGATGTATAGGATGTTGGTTTGGGTTAAGGTTTTTTAGATGTAAAGATTTTTGTGATGTACTAGAAACTTTTTTACTCTTGTATGATATCATTAAATTGATATGTTACCCAGATTCCCGACTTATTTGAGAGGTCGGGGAGCTAAATGAAATGATCTACATTTATAAATTATAGTTATGAATCAACAATTTTCTAAAACTTTATTTCAGAAAAAGACGTTAAAAAATGCCTTGGTTAATTTTAAATTTCCGTCAGATTTGGAAGAACGGCACAAAATTATTAAAAAATGGATTGAAGCTTTAAATTCAGGGACTCTTAATCAAGTAAAAGAAGTTTCTTTGCATGGTGATTTTCTCAAAGATATCTTTCAAGATGTTTTAGGTTATTCTTCCATTATTGCAGGTGGTGGCAAACTTTGGGAAATTCACGCAGAACAAACTATTGCTGACGGTGGGGGTTCTGCTGATGCTGCTGTGGGCTTTTTTACCGCTACAGAAAATAACAAAGGAAAGGTAAAATTACAGGGTAAAGTTGTTGCACCAATTGAGTTAAAAGGGACAAAAGATGATTTAGATAGACCCGCACCAGGAAGAAAAGAATCCGCCGTTGATCAGGGTTGGCGCTATGCTAATTATACACCTGATTGTCATTGGATTATTATTTCTAATTATCGAGAATTACGATTATATCATACCAATAAAACTCCGGCTTATTATGAAAAGTTTTTATTAGTTGATTTGGCAAATTTAGAGGAATTTAAAAGATTTTATTTTTTGCTTTGTCGGGAAAACTTTTTACCAATTAAAGATGTATCTAAAATTGATACTTTGTTAGTAACTTCTGAGGAAGCACAAGAGGACATTACTAAAAAACTTTATGAAGAATATAAACAAGTTAGATTAAATATAGTTAAAGATTTCCGGTTTCGTTTTGGTAGTAAGTTGAATATTCCTAACCGTGATCAAGTATTAATTGAGAAAGCACAAAAAACATTAGACAGAATTTTATTTATTGCTTTTTGTGAAGATAGAGGATTATTGCCAGAAAAGACAATTGCTAAAGCTCATGATAGCAAAGATGCTTATAATCCGCGACGAATTTGGGAAAATTATAAAGCCGTTTTTCGTTGGGTTGACCAAGGTAATGAAGATCCACCAATACCCGGTTATAATGGTGGTTTATTTCAATATGATCCAATTTTAGATGCACAATTAGATATTCCCGATCCTTTATGTACTAAACTTAAAAAACTAACACGCTTTGATTTTGATTCAGAAGTTTCTGTAGATATTTTAGGACGAATTTTTGAGCAGTCAATTACAGATTTAGAAGAATTAAAAGCTGATGTTGCTAAACAGGAATTTGATAGAAAACAAGGTAAACGGAAAAAGTTAGGCGTATTTTACACTCCTGCTTATATTACTCAATATATTGTCGAAGTTGCAATTGGTGGATATTTACAAAACCGTGAAGATGAATTAAGAGAAAAGTTTAAATTAGGGGAATTTACAGATACAGCAGAAAATCAAAAACGGGAAATTGAATTTTGGCAAAGTTACAGAGACGAAGTATTAGTAAAAACGCGAGTTATTGATCCTGCTTGTGGTTCTGGTGCGTTTCTAATTGCAGCTTTTGATTATTTTGCAAGTCAGTATCAACGAGTTAATGATAATTTGCAATTTCTGAAACATCAAACTACAGAAAATATGGAATTAGATAAAACTATTCTCAGTAATAATTTATTTGGGGTTGATTTATCTCCAGAGTCGGTAGAAATTACTAAGTTATCTTTGTGGTTAAAAACTGCAACTCAGGGAAAAACTTTAACTTATTTGGACGATAATATTAAAATCGGTAATTCCATCATTAATGATGCAAAAATCACAGATTTACCTTTTATTTGGGAAAGTGAATTTCCCCAGATATTTGCTGAAGGTGGTTTTGATGTGGTTATTGGAAATCCTCCTTATATTCGTCAGGAGTTATTATCACCATTTAAACCTTATTTACAGGAAAATTATCAAACTTATGACGGAGTTGCAGATATTTATATTTATTTCTATGAAAAGGGTTTAAATCTGCTCAAACCAGCAGGAATTATTTCTTATATTGTCACTAATAAATGGTTACGTTCTGGTTATGGTGAACCTTTGCGACGGTTCTTTTCTCAAGAAAGTGTCTTTGAACAAATTATTGATTTTGGACACGCACCAATTTTTGAAGACGCTGATACTTTTCCTTGTATTATCGCTGCGAGGAAATCTGAAGTTTCAAATACAGAGAATGAGGAAAAATCGGTTTTAATTTGTGCTGTTCCCCGTGGGGAGTTGAAAAATATTAACCTCATTCAATATGTGCAGAATCCAGAAAACAGTTTTACTATTCCTTGGTCGCGGTTTACTGCTAATGCTTGGAGTTTAGAACCTCCTGCGGTTGATGATTTAATGCGGAAAATTCAACGGGTAGGAGTTCCGTTAAAGGAGTTTGCTGGGGTTAAACCGATATGTGGAATAAAAACAGGTTTTAATGAGGCTTTTTTCATAGATGATGCTACTAAGAATAAATTAGTTCAAGCTGACCCAAAATGTGCAGAAATCATCAAGCCATTATTGAGAGGTCAAGATATTAAAAGATGGATTCCTGAATGGGATAAAGTTTGGATAATTTTTGCTCATAAAGATATAGATATAGAACAATATCCTGTGATTAAAGAACATTTAGAAATTTATAGAAATAAG
Source organism: Anabaena sp. 90 (assembly GCF_000312705.1). NCBI lineage: Bacteria > Bacillati > Cyanobacteriota > Cyanophyceae > Nostocales > Nostocaceae > Anabaena > Anabaena sp. 90. The sequence continues at coordinate 552,661 of NC_019427.1, read as the reverse complement.
TTAGAGGCTAGAGCAGGTAAACAGTTATGGTGGCAATTACAAGCATCACCATCATCTTATCATCTTTTTGAAGAACCTAAAATTATTTGGCAGGATTTAGCTTTTCATTCACGATTTTGTTTAGATAAACAAAATGTATTCATAGACATGACTTGTTTTGCTTTACCTTGTTCTGATTTATGGTTGCTTGCTGTTCTCAATTCACCTCTTATGTGGTCATGGTTGTGGAGAAATACAATTCATGGTAAAGATGAAGTATTACGTCTGAAAAACATTTATACAGAAAATATTCCGATTGCACAACCCACAGAAAAAATCCGCGCAGAAGTAGAAGCAATTGTCACCCGGTTAATTGAAATTACCAAACTCAACGGACAAGTTTATAAAGATGTTCTTGACTGGTTGCAAATAGAATACAAAATTGAGAAACTGGGCAATAAATTAGAAGATTTTGCTACTTTGGAATTTCCAGACTTTGTAGAAGAAGTGAGAAAAAGAATGGTAAGGAAAACAACTGCAAAAAAAATTATACCTCCTCTAGATATATCTGCTTTTACAGCTTTGCGTAAAGCACATAATGATTATGTTCCCGAAATTAACAGCCGGAAAAACGAAGCTTTAAAATTAGAACAGCGTCTTTCTGATTTAATTAATCAAGCGTATCAACTCACACCGGAAGAAATTGATTTAATGTGGAAAACAGCACCACCAAGAATGCCGCAATTGTTAGAATAAAGATATCCTGATTTTGACAATTATAAAAATACAGGAATCCCATTTGATTTCTGAACGAGTTTTATCTTAAAACTCTTATTGCATAGATATTTAAGCATTAAATTTAAAGTTACCTGAATGTGCTTTTTCAGAAAAATATGTGTTATTATCAATATGTAAATTATACTGGAGGTTAATGAAAATGACTCAAGAATTAATAGACCTCAGAAACAGCATTTTACAAGGAAATTACACAGATGCTTTAGCAATTGTAGATGAATTAGAAGGAATGAGTAAACAAGCAATATTGCGAAATATAGAATCGTATTTAAAGATTTTACTGATTCACTTGATTAAAAATAAAATAGAACAGCGATTAACAAATTCTTGGATGGCTTCTATTCGTAATTCAATTAGGGAAATTCAAAAAATTAATCTTAAAGAAAATAAAAGATCCTATTATGTGAATGAAGATGAATGGGAAAATTTAATTGAGGAAGAAGTAATTGAAGATGCGATCGCTGATGCTAGTCTAGAAACAATGAATGGTAAATACACTCGTTCTCAATTATCAGAAATTCTAGATAGAAAAGAAATAATTACGAAAGCTATTACATTTTTATCCCTAACTTATACTTGTTCAGCAAAGGAGTTACCAGCTATTATGGATGATTATCTGAATGATTGTAAGTAGGTGCGAAGAATAAGATATTAAGAATAATTGAGCGCAGATAAACGCAGATGAACGCGGATGAATTAACGGATATAAAAAATAAATGCTATGCCCAAACGTCTCCTAGTGGTTGAATCTCCCGGAAAAGTTAAAAAACTGAGTCAAATTCTCGGTGCAGATTGGATTGTCCGCGCTAGTTGTGGACATATCCGCGAACTCAGTAATGAGGGTGATGATTCACTAGGATTTACAATGGATGGTAATACTGTTCGCTGCAATTATATCCCCCGTGACCAACGTGCAAAGGAAACAATTCAACAATTAAAAGCGGCTGTTAGACAGGTTGATGAAGTTGTTTTAGCTACAGACCCAGACAGAGAAGGAGAAACCATTGCTTGGCATCTTAAAGAAACGTTAGGATTAAAAGACCCCAAACGAGTAGTTTATACTGAGATTACACCATCAGCAGTGCGGAATGCGATCGCACACCCCCGAAAACTTGACACTAATTTAATCGGTGCCGGATTATGTCGAGATTGTCTTGATAAACTGGTAGGTTACAAAGGTAGTCCCCTGGTTTGGGCATTAAATAACGGAGCAAAAAGCGTAGGTAGAGTTCAAAGCGCCACATTACACCTCATTTGTCAGCGCGAAAGAGAAATTCTGGCTTTTGTCCCCCAAGATTATTGGAGTGTGTGGGTAGATTATCAAGAAGGATTTCGGGCTTTTTACAAAGGTACGGACAATACTGAGAAAGAAACATCAGAACCAGAAACAGAAACTCATGATGATGCAGCTAGTAACAACCCAGAAAAACCCGAATCTCAGCGCGTTCTTTCGGAAGCAGAAGCAAACAGATTAGTTGAGGAAGCAAAACGTCATCTTCATCAAATTATTCACTTAGAAGGGAAACTGGTTTATCGTCAACCCCCTCCACCATTTACCACCTCTACCCTCCAACAAGCTGCCGGTTCAAAGTTGAAATTTTCCCCTGACAAAACCATGCAGGTGGCACAAAAGCTATATGAGGCAGGATTAATTACATATATGCGAACCGATTCAGTGATGTTGAGTCCTGAATTTTGTGCGAGCGCTCGTCAATGGTTGGAACAAAATGACCCTGAGAATGTCCCCCAACAAGTAGCCAAGCAGCGTAGTAGTAAAACGGCTCAGGAAGCACATGAAGCCATTCGTCCCACAGATGTTTTTCGTCCTTCGGTGCAATTACGGGCAGAATTACCTGAAGATGAGTTTAACCTATATGTGATGATTTGGAAAAGAGCGATCGCTTCCCAATGTCGTCCAGCACAACTTCGTAAAACGTTGGTAATTACGAAATCAGGTAATATCTTATGGCAAGCTAGAGGGCAGGTAATTGAATTTTACGGTTATGCAAAATATTGGCTGAATCTTAGCAAAGATGCCGTTTTACCCTTATTGCAACAGGGACAAATCCTAACTTTAGCCAAAGCTGGACATGACCAAAAACAAACCCAACCACCACCCAGATATAGCGAACCCAAACTTGTCCAATTAATGGAACGTAAAGGCATTGGTCGTCCTAGCACTTATGCTCCGACAATTGCTACTTTAAAGAAACGCAATTATGTGGAGTTGAAAAAAGATAATCTTCAACCCACAGCCTTGGGTTTAGAAGTTGATGAATTTTTACAAAAGGCTTTACCAGATTTATTAGAAGCAGAATTTACTGCTAAAATGGAAGATGCCTTAGATGCAATTTCTGAAGGAAAAAACTCTTGGCAACATTACCTAACTACTTGGAATCAAAGTTATTTTATTCCTGCACTTTCCAAAGCTAAAACTGTGGTTGTTAATTCATCAACTACAGCTAAAAGTAATAATTTTCTTGAGCGTAAATATGAAACTTCTAAAACTCGTTGTCCTGATTGTAAGAACTGTTTAGCCAAAATTCCCAGCAGTAAAGTTAAAAAGAAATACTTTCTTAAATGTGTGAGTGGTTGCGAAAACATTGTGCTATTTTGGAGTGATTTTCACAAAAAGTGGGAAGCACCGAAAACTAAAACATCTGCAGATGAAAATGCTCCCAAACCTTCAGCAAAAATCACTGCATATCCCTGTCCTGTATGCAAGAAACCTTTGGAGGAATACAGTTACCTCAAAGATGGGCAAAATAAAACTATGCTGCGGTGTTCTGGTCAGGATTCATGGAAGGATACCAAACATAAGGATGTGGCTTATTTTCATACTGCTAAAGGATGGTGGAGTCCTAAATTTGGGAATTTAAATGATTTAAACGCAGATGAACGCAGATAAACGCGGATGAATTAATGGATTTGATTTTTAACTCTTTAAAATGTTAGAGTCTGTGGCTAAAGTTCGCGCTGCTGTTTGCATTAGTTCAATATCTGTTAATGTCCAATCACGGGAACTTTGACAATGATGTGCTACTAATAGTCCCCATAATCCTCTTGGTATCAAAATTGGTACTACCAAATTAGCGCGAACTTGCATACTGCGAAGGAAATCACGGTGACAATCCTGAATTGCTTCTAATTCTATATCAGCGATCGCTCTAACCCGTCCTTCTAAGTACAAAGCAGCATACTCATGGTTAAAACAATCGCTTGGTCCGGTAAAACCAAGAATCGAATATTCATCAGCACTCAATGATTCAAATGTTACCTGCCCTTGCCATTGTTCATAGAAATAATACAATACTACACGATTAGCCTGAAGTGATTCTCTCAGGTGATTTGTCGTTTGTCTGATCAGTTCATCCCGTTGCATTTTGATGACAAGACGATTAAGTAATTTTCGCAAACCCTGATTGGGGTGGTAACTTGAGCGATTTTCAAATTCTGGGAAAGAAGGTTTACCTTGAGCGGAGTCGAAAGGAAGTTGCACAGATTTAAAATAATGACTAACTAAACAATTTCGGATTTCTATAGTAACTTATCAGACATTGTACAGGAAATTATTCTTATTTAATAAAGAAATAATGTAGTTTATTAGGCTGGTAATTGGTAATTGGTAATCGGTGATTGGTAATTACCCATTACCTATTTTTCTAACTAACTCCAGCTACACTGGGTGAATTCACTTTTAAGCGTTTAAACATTGCTTCCCGTCCCTGTATTGCCAAGGTATCATCTAACGGGGAAAGTTTGATTTCCTGTTGATATTTCAGCCTTAACGCCGTTTGAATTAACCAATCAGCAACGAAAGGATTTTTGGGTAATAATGGCCCGTGGGAATAGGTAGCGATCGCATTTTGATAAAACGCTCCTTCTGTGCCATCTTCTCCATTATTCCCCAAACCATACACCACACGCCCCAAAGCTTCCACCTGCCCTAATGTCGTCCGGCCACCGTGATTTTCAAACCCGACTAAATAAGGTTTTGTCCCTGTCATTGCTTCTATTTCCTGTGCCAATCGTGAAGCTGTAACTTCTATCACTAAGTTACCAATACATCTTTTCGTATTTTCACCAGGATGAATAGAAACTAAATCTAAAATTCCCAAACCTTCAATTCTTTGTCCAAAGGCTGGTTCATAATAATTTCCTAGCAATTGGGGAGAACCACAGGTAAAAACTCCCGGCGTTCCATGTTCGATTTTATCACGCATTGCCTCCGCTTTTGCCCCTTGTAGATCCCGCATGACAATTTCTTGCTGACGATCCTGTGCGCCCCCACCAACAATCACATCTACTGATTTTATATCCTCAGCGGTAGAGTCTTGATCCAAGGGTAATACGATCACATTATACCCCCGCCATTGAGCGCGGCGTTGAATAGTGATCACATTTCCGCGATCGCCGTAGGTACTCATCAACTTAGGATATAGCCAACCAATAATAATTTCCATCGGTGCAGAACTCATAAAACCTCTAATATAGCAGGAGTCACCAAAGTAGGAGCGCAGGGCGTGCGCCCAGTCAGAATTGTTGCAATATGTTAATGAATTTCAAGTTTAGTAAACAGATAACATAAATCAAAAAACTCGTGCTAGATTAAGGGCATGGTACAAAAAGGTTAAAAGTCAAACCTTAAATCCAAACTTTTTCATTAGAGTTTGTGCCTCCTGCTCTAGTGTCCCGGCAATCAATTTTTTCTTGTAGCTTCCTATCAAAGTTTTTTCGCCTAAATCTCACCAAATTGTTATTGGAGGTGTGGAACTCACAGCCAAAATTGCCTAACCATTGAAAATAAGGATTCCTTTTAGGAATTACGGTCAGAAACGGTAAGTTCTACCGAGATTGTCTGTGGAGCGGGCAAACCTCTTAGAAGTCATTCTAAGACCGCGATGAAGCAGAAAATAAACACTAAGATTATCGCTGTCCAGATGTGTCTAGACTTTGGTAATTTTGGGTAAGTTTTATAGAACGGAAGCGTGATTTAAATCGAATTTAATTGATTGCTTGTCAAGTCCACTTCTATTATTTTTGTATTGAACTACAACCTAATCAAGAAACCGCTGTAAGCTGCTGATAATCCTTCGTAGCTTGTAGCGGTTTCTGCTATGTATATTAAAAATAAAAAAACAGGTATTGTTAATGAATCAAAAAAATATATTCTCCGTCAATAGAGATATCAACTATTTACCCGTTTCTAACAGAGGTTATATTTATGTCATTACAATCACTTCGGTTTTTATTGTTGAGTAGTCTTGGTTGTTCTGTCTTTTTTGGTAATACTGTAGCTTTTGCTCAAGTTGTTGTGCCTACAGTTCCATCAGGTTCATCTACTACAGTTCCATCAGGCTCATCAACCACCATACCAACTTCCACCACAGTTGACAGTAGTAAAAGGTTTAGTTGTCAATATAAGAATGGACAACCTACGGTCATGTATCAGCCCCAAAGTCAACCTGGACAATATTTTGCTTGGGCTGCACCTCAAACTTTAGGCGGGAATTGGGATGCTCAAAGACGTTGTGAAACGATCGCCAGCCGTTTAGAATTATATCGCCCCGATGGATTACAAGAATTACAAATAGCTGTAGAAAATAACGAAAATATTATCTGTGTCACCACTGAATCTCAGCCCAATTGTCGAATTGTCTTGACAGTACCCCGTGGTAAAGATCCCTATACTATTCGCAATAGTGTATTCCAAAACCTAACTACCGCTGATAGTGGACAACAGACTAATGCCGTTAATACCTACACCAATCGTAACAGAGGTAATGGAGATAGCTTATATAGCCTGGGACAAACGCTTTTAGGTGGTAAAAATCAGGTGAGTTCTGCTAAACAGGGCATTAATTTGAAACCTTATCTTGATCCTAAAGACGGTGGTACAGGCGGAAAACTGAGAAATGGAGTAGAAATTAGACGTAATACCAATACCACACGCCAAGCTCCCAGCCGTCTAAATCCTAGCAAATTTCGTTAACTAAGTTTGTCTCCGATTTTGGGCAACCACAATTCCGGGCAACCACGGGGGGTTTGCCCTTACAGTATTTTTGTGATTATATTTACCTTTTTAGAGAAATTAAATTTACCCTTTATATAATTTTGTCCTGTATTAACTTATTAGGTGTTGTAATTATTTCTCAGGCTGGATTGATTTTTGAAGATTAGTTAGTAAGTGAAGAGTCCGCAATAACCGAGGTGACTGGTTATCTAATTTAGGTTGCTAATTCGTCATTATGCCCCATTCCCTAGTAAATAAGTTTGATATGACAAATTTATCAATTTATGGTAACTTGGTAAGATAATATCCAAATATCAACACTGTGACTAAGTAGGTGAACGGAAAAAAACCGTAGACCCGGAGCGGCTTCTCGAAGAGTAATATATAACAAAAAGTAAAGTTACCCAAAACCTCTTCCCTGTTACCTTGTCATAACGACAATTTTTAGCGCCAACCTACTTAAATTCAAAAAATCAACTTTTGGTAATTGGCAAATAATTAGTATTTAAATACTACACTGAAACCAATCCAGAGTAAAGTTGCAATAAATTGTATAATTTAACCAAAATATAACTTAGTGACAATCTAGTTATATTATCTTTTCAAAAGAAATTAACAATGACAACAAACCTGATCACAAGCAATATGAATCAAGTTCTACAATTAGGCGATCGCATCTTCCAGCCCACAGAGGTTTTATCATTATTATCGGAATATCAGCTATTACCGCTATTAATGAAAGAAATATTCATTGATCAAGCGATCGCAGAAATTGTCTGTACTCCAGAAGAAGAACAACTAGCCTGCGAACAATTAGCCCAACAATATCAGGGACTAGAACCACAGAGCGAAAGTTTCCAAAAGTTGAAAATTATGGCGGTACGACAATTAAAACTAGAAAAGTTTAAAGAGGAAACTTGGGGAGGGGATTTAAACTCCTACTTTTTCCAACGTAAAAGCCAGTTAGATAGGGTGATTTATTCCCTAATTACCACCTCAGAAATTGGGATCGCTCAGGAAATTTACTTTCGTATTCAAGAGGGTGAACAATCCTTTGCCCAATTAGCGCGGGAATATGCTCAAGGTCCCGAATCGCAAACAGATGGCTTAGTCGGACCAATAGATTTACAATCCCTCCATCCTACATTGGTAAATATCCTTGCCAAAAGTCAACCACAACAACTATCACCACCAACTCAAATTAATAATGTGATAGTAATTATCCGATTAGAAAAAATACTCCCAGCCCAATTAGATCGTTCCACAAGACAACGGTTACTAAATGAACGATTTAATCAGTGGTTACAAACACAAATGACAGAACAAAAATTTCAAATTCAGACCGTATAAATCGCCAAATATCAACCTTTTAGCCAATACAAAGCGAAATAACTAACTCAATCAATATGACTTATATTCAGAGTAACTTTGAAGAATTCATTGCTAGTATTGAAGGATTTGATCAATTATCAAAAGAGGAAATTAACAACCTCTTATCATCACAAATTCTCCAGCCTTTACGTTATCGTGTAGGACAAAAAATTATTGGTAAAGAACAACTACCAGAAAGGATCGCCATTCTTCATCAGGGTAACGTCAGACTATTGGGATATAATCCCCAAAACCAATTACCAATTACATTAAAATTACTCCAACCAGGGGCAACAATTGGCGAAATTTCTTGGTTACGTGAGCTTCCTTGTGAAACTGCCATAGCTTCCACAGAAGTAATCTGTTTAACCTGGAAAGCCGCAGATTATTTGCAATTTATCAACCGCAATCCAGCCTTCGCTAAAGCTCGTCAAAATCAAAGTCACCTAATTGAGATCTTTGATATTTTGAGTTCCCAGGTAGCACAAAAAGCTTTAGTAAATCACAACCTCAAAAACATTACCCAACAGGCTCAGTTAGAAGCAAAAATTCATTATTTATCACCAGGAAAAACCGCCTTAAGAGAATTAGACAGCGATCGCATTTGGTTTGTGAGTGGTCGTAGTTCCCTGCCCAATTTCCCACCTGGTTCTCGTCTAGAAACCGACGTAATTGAAGTTAAAGGCAACATTCTTGTTCGTTTATTGGGCATTAATCCTCAAGATCTATCACTACTTGATGGTATTTCCATCGAATCAGAAACATTAGAAACTATATCAGATAGCAGAGTAGATTCGGAAATTCCCTACGCCCAAGAACCAGAATTTGTTCCCCCCACCACATCAAACCAGCCGTTAAAAAATCAAAACTATCCATTTTTCCGGGGACAAGGAGAATTAGATTCTAGTCTGGCTTGTTTTCAAATGCTATCCAAGCATTTAGAAATGCCCTTTCGGAAAGAAGTAGTACGGCGGATTTTAACCGACCAAATTAAGCGTCAAGGGAGTATATCTTTTCAAGTTTGCGCTTATTTATCGGAACTAATTGGACTTAAATCCCAGCTAGTTGATGTTCCTGCTGTTTCCATTAATCGGATTCCTACCCCAGCATTAATTCGCTATCGTGACAGTTTTGCTGTTCTCTATGCAGTAGATGGAAAAACAGTAGTTTTGGGTTTGCCATCTCAAGGTATTATCAACTGCCAAATTAGTCAATTGGTAGAAGAATTAGAAACTGATGACGCTAATCTTCAACCACAAGTTAGAGTTTTATTACTGAGTGCAACCAAAGAAACACCGAAAGAACGCTTTGGTTTATCTTGGTTTGTTCCCTATTTATCGCGTTACCGTCGGGTGCTGATAGAAGTATTTATTGCTTCCTTCTTCGTCCAACTGGCAGCCCTCGCTAATCCTCTAGTTATTCAGCTAATTATTGATAAAGTCATTGTGCAAAATAGTATTAGTACCCTGAATATTTTAGGAGTATTACTATTAGCAGTGGGTGTTTTTGAAGCAGTATTAACCACCTTGCGGACTTACTTATTTGTAGATACCACCAACCGCATTGATATGAGTTTGGGGTCACAAATTATTGACCACTTGCTGCGCTTACCACTGCGCTATTTTGATAAAAGACCAGTTGGTGAACTATCCACCAGAATTAATGAATTAGAAAATATCCGTCAGTTTCTCACCGGTACGGCTTTAACAGTAGTATTAGATGCCCTGTTTTCCGTTGTTTATATAGTTGTCATGCTGTTCTACAGTTGGCAACTAACTCTCGTAGGTTTAGGAACAATTCCTCTATTTGTGGTAGTGACATTAATCGCTGCTCCCACAGTGAGTAGACAATTAAGAACCAAAGCTGAACGTAATGCCGAAACTCAATCTTATTTGGTTGAGGTTATGTCAGGTATTCAAACAGTTAAAGCCCAAAATATTGAATTACGCTCCCGGTTTTCTTGGCAAAAGAAATATGCCAAGTTTGTCGCTGCCGGTTTTAAAACTGTGATCACTTCCACATTAGCGAATTCAACCAGTCAGTTTCTGAGTAAACTTAGTAGCTTATTAGTTTTATGGGTGGGAGCTTATTTAGTTTTGAAAGGAGAATTAACATTAGGAGAATTAATTGCCTTTCGGATTATTTCTAGTTACGTTACTACCCCGATTTTACGCTTGGCACAAATCTGGCAAAACTTCCAAGAAACTGGTTTATCTTTAGAACGATTAAGTGATATTGTGGACACACCACAGGAAGGAGAAATAGATAAGAATAATATACCTCTTCCTGCCGTTACTGGTGCAGTTAAATTTGAAAATGTTTCCTTCCGATTTGCTGCCAGTGGACCACTACAACTCAGCAATGTCAGCGTCGAATTTGCCGCAGGTGAATTTGTGGGTATTGTCGGGCAAAGTGGTTCAGGAAAAAGTACAATGATGAAATTACTGCTCAGACTTTATGATGCAGAATCTGGCAGAATTTTAGTTGATGGTTATGACATTGCCAAAGTAGAACTTTATTCCCTACGGCGGCAAATCGGCGTAGTTCCCCAAGATACTCTCTTATTTGATGGCACAGTCAAAGAAAATATTGCTTTAACTAATCCTGATGCTACAGATGAGGAAATTATTGAAGCGGCTCAAATTGCTGTTGCTCATGAATTTATTATGACCTTGCCCAATGGTTATAATACACGAGTTGGGGAACGAGGATCAGCCCTTTCTGGTGGACAAAGACAGAGAATTGCGATCGCTCGTTCTGTCCTGCAAAGACCTAAAATATTAGTTTTAGATGAAGCCACCAGCGCCCTAGATTATCCGACAGAAAAGCAAATTGGTCTGAACTTAGCTCGCGCTTTTAAAGGTAATACAGTCTTCTTCATTACCCACCGTTTGAATACTGTTAGTAATGCCGATACTATCGTCGTCATGGATAATAGTAGAGTGATAGAACAAGGTAGTCATCAAGAACTTATGGCAGCTAAAGGTCATTATTTCTATCTTTATCAACAACAGGAAGTAAACTTGTAATTTGTCAGTTGTTCTTTGTCAGTTGTCAATTGTTCTTTGTCAGTTGTCAGTTGTTTCTATAAGATTCAACTGATAACTGATTAAAGATAAAATTACGCACCACTAAATATTCAATCTAAAATCCAAAATCTAAACTTATTATGACTCAAATTAATGGTAATTACACCAACGGAAATGGCAATGGAAAGGGTAACGGAAATGGGAGAGCATCCCATAGAGATGCACAAGTATTAACATCGCCCAAACCCACTCCCAAACAGCCAAAACCCGACTTCAATTTTGATAACTTCGAGCAATCTGTAGTTCTCCGTCAATCCCCAATTTGGTCACGAACCATCATGATTACTCTCATGGGGTTAGCGTGTTTTGGAATTATTTGGGCTTGTTTAGCGAAAATTGAACAAGTAGTTCCCGCAACAGGACAATTAAAACCAGAAGGAACAGTTAAAGATGTGCAAGCTCCTGTTAATGGGGTTGTGAAGTCACTGTATGTAAAAGATGGACAACAGGTAAAAACAGGAGATTTATTATTAACCTTTGATTCTATTGCTACCCTAGCCGAATTAAATTCATTGAATAAAATTCGTGTGGCTTTAATTCAGGAAAACAATATCTATCGGCGCTTAATGGGAGCAAGTACCGGAATAGATGCTGAAATAGCATTTTTACGCAGTAAACTACCGGGAGAATCAGCTTTTCTGCTCAAAAGTCGCGCTTCCTTAGTAGCAGAAAATGAATTATTACGTTCTCAATTAAGAAATTTACCAGGAGCAGCAGGGACAGGAATTGATGAACAACAACTACTAGCAGTTGCTAAAACAGAATTAGCATCTCGTTCCAAAGCCGCAGAGTTGGAAGTTGAAAAAACCAGAAAGCAACTTTCTCAAACAGAATTTAAACTCCAAGATACTAAAAATGGTTTAGCAATTCAAAGTCAGATTTTAGTTAGTCTTAAAACCTTAGCTGAAGAAGGTGGTATTTCTAAACTTCAATATCTTAACCAACAACAACAGGTACAAACTCTCAAAGCGGAAATATCACAATTACAAGAAGAAGAAAAACGTCTAAAATTCGATATTGATAAAGGAAAAGAGCAATCAACCAATACAGTTGCTAGTTCTGATAAGACTATTTTGGAGAAAATAGGTAGTAACAAACAACGGATTGCGGAAATTGATAGTCAATTCATGAAGATTATTTTAGACAATGAACAGCGTTTAGCAGATGTCAATAGCAAAATATCGCAAACACAATTAAATGTTAAATATCAAGAACTTCGCGCTCCAGTGGGAGGTGTAGTTTTTGATTTACAAGCTAAAAATCCCGGTTTTGTTGCTAATTCTACCCAAAAATTACTGCAAATTGTCCCTAAAGATAGTCTAATAGCGGAAGTTTTCATCACCAATAAAGATATTGGTTTTGTGAGGAAAGGAATGAATGTAGATGTGAGAATTGACTCCTTTCCCTTTAGTGAATTTGGTGATATTAAGGGTAAAGTAATTGATATCGGTTCAGATGCTTTACCTCCAGATCAAAACCATCAATTTTATAGATTCCCAGCCAAAATCAAGTTAGATAAACAACAATTAAGTCTCACCAATCAAGAGAGAAAGATATCCTTACAGTCGGGGATGTCTATTACTGCTAATATTAAAGTCCGGGAAGAACGGACAGTGATGAGTTTGTTTACAGAGATGTTTACAAAGCAAATCGAGAGTTTGAATGAGGTTCGTTAGGGATTGTTGAAATTAATTATTCAGCAAGCCCTAATTAGATGTTAGTTTTTTAGGAATTAAACAAAATAGAACACAAGTAGCGGTAATTCATAAATTATCGCTACGCAAGAAGAGAGTTTTCAGCCAAATTTTGCGTAATTCCTATTTTTCTAAGATTAAGCAGAGAAATAGATTAATTTAGGAAAGATTCTACAAAGCAGATTTTCAGGTGACGAAAAACTAACTGATATATTAGACATCTCCGAAAAAGATCGTAGAGACGTTCCATGGAAGGTCTCTACAAGGGTTTCAAGTCACGTACATTTAATTCTCACCAGATGTCTATTATGCTTTAACTTACCTTTGGGGGTTAAAGTCCCCTGCTTCTACAAGCAGCGGGTTTTGCGTCGGGGTAAAATCCCCGTTGCAAAACGTAATTCTAAATTCTAAATTCTAAATTCTGCATTCTTTTAACCGCTGGTTAGTTGTTTGATATCAGCGCGGAATTTACCGTTTTGTAATGCTTGCACTGCTGTTCCTGAATCTTGTACCCAAAACTGTCTCCCAAAGCGGACAATTTCCCGGTGACTTCCGGCTTGAACAATACCAATTACAGGTATTCTTGATTTATCCTTATCCCCAGCTTGTGATTTGAGAATTGTATTTAGACGATGTTGCTCTTCAATTGTCCCGGCTTGTTTTGGACTCAGTTCCACTAGAATCATTTTTACTGTTTCGACAGTTTCCGCGTCTTCTAGGATAAATTGAACTTGATCATCACGGCGATCTATTTTACCCCAAATAATTAATCTGGCATCAACTTCTAAAACGGAACTAATGCGCTCATAGGTTTTAGGAAAAACCACAGCTTCCGAAGATCCAGATAAATCTTCAACTTGCAAAATTGCCATAGAGTCACCTTTTTTGGTGACAACCTTTTTCACATTATTCAACATTACTACTGCACAAAGAATAGCATCATCTTTTTGTTCTCCCAATTGTGCCAGGTTAATAGGTGCAAGGACGGAGGATGATTGTCTGATGGATTTAAGAGGATGATCTGAGAGATAAAATCCTAATAATTCTTTTTCCATTCTCAATTTTTCTTGAGGTGGTAAATCATTGACAGGAGGAGCTTTAGGTGCAGATTCATAAGCATTCTTTTGGGGTTGATTATTATTACCTGCAAATCCACCTCCTAATAAATCAAATATATTTCCCTGTCCACTAGCTTTGTCTCTAGCACGGGATTGCGCCCACTCATAAACTAATTCTAAATCATGAATTAATTGGTTGCGATTAGCTTGAATTTTGTCAAAAGCTCCGCAGTTAATTAATGATTCTAAAGTACGCCGATTCATGGCACGTAAATCCACGCGATCGCAAAAATCCGCCAAAGATTTAAATGGGACTAATTCCCCTGATTCTTCCCTCGCTTCTAAAATTGAGGCGATCGCATTTTGTCCCACATTTCGCACCGCCGAAAATCCAAATAAAATCTTCTCACCTGCCGGGGTAAAATCTAAACCAGAACGATTCACATCAGGTGCATCAATCACAATCCCCATATTAGAGCAATTATCAAGATACTTCCGCACTTTGTCTGTATCCCCACTGTTAGCGGTTAACAATGCCGCCATATATTCCAATGGATAATTTGCTTTTAAATATGATGTTTGGTAAGTTACATAAGCGTAAGCTGTCGAGTGGGATTTATTAAAACAATTGGAAGCGATAAAACCATTTTTAATCACAAAATTATGGTCACTTTCCACACCAATATCATAAACATTGGCTTGACCGACATAAGTACGAGAAACTATTTTAACCATATTACTTATTTTTGCAAAACTTGTTTATTTACAGCTTAATAGTCATTATCGGCAACACAGATACCTTTACATTTAATACCATTTGTTGCAGTGCGTAGACAATGGGGACAGAGAACCTCTTCCTTCTCTGTTTCTTGATTTATCACTATATTAGTGCTTGTCTGGAGCTTATCTTTTTCGGTCTGGAGTTTGTCATTCATAAGTATGGAAGAATTTGTCGCTATAATTTGTTATACTTCTTCAAAGTCAGCCCACTCAATTCCTAGTTGTTTTATGGCTGCGCGTAACGTTCCTAATTTTAGATCGCGGCCACTCCAATCAGGAATTACAGTTGCTTTCTGAGTAATTGCATTAAACCACTTTCTATGTGAACCTCCACCACGTCTGGGGATTTCTTCACATCCAAGTTTAGATAATTTCTTCGCAACTTCTCTATAGTTCATCTGATGGAGATAATTGTTTCTATTAAAGCTGGTGAGTTTTGGTCTACAGATTGTAGGTTAAGCGGAAGCTCTTTACCTAAATCTTGATATGTTTCCAGAACTGCTTCAAAAGCATCTCTAACATTGGCTAAAACCTCATCCATAGAATCCCCCTCAGTTATCAATTCTGGTAATAGTGGAGAAGTTACAGTGAATCCTCCTTCTGGTTGAGGTGTAAGTAGTAGTGGAATTTTGTAGAACATATTGTGATGGTATAGTTGAGTTTATTCTATTTTATTTAAGGTTGGATTTAGCGATCGCTATTCCTCCACAGATTGCTTTCTTTAATTCAAGCTACAAGATAGGCAATCTCATTGTTGTTTATTAACCCTCGCCAGAGGTAGAAATACTCATACTCAGTGCGGAAGCAATTTGATTACCTAACTCAAAAGTTGTCTTAATTTTTTCTTTTAACTTTATAAACCGCATAGCAGTAACTTTTTTCCCATTAAGAAGAGAAATTGCATCTGCTTCTGTAAAGAGATTTTTAGTCCAAGGAGGTGGATTCATGTTATCATCAAAGCGAATTGTTCCAACGTATTTCTGTTTTTTTAATTCAAATTTCTTTTTTACTAAAGCACTTTATCTCACAGCATATCCCGTATGTTGCCTAACATTTTGCGGGTGAAAACCTAAAACAATTTTATCTTTAGGAATTCCGGCTGCTTCTAATTCATAGGTAACACCATCTTCTGTATCATCTCTTTGTACCCATATTTTACCATCAATAATATCAAGATGCACCAGACAACCATGAATTCTTTTATGATCATGCCAACCAAGAGTTATTAATAAATAGCTATCATTTTCATCATCAAAAACTGTTTTACATTCAATCACTCCATAGGAGTAAGGAATTTGTGTATAAGGTATTAACACTTCTTTAATAACCCGGCGATAATTATCTAAGGTATCCATTGGGTAATCCTCTCAGTATCAGAATTAAAAACAAGTAAATTTAGATTTTCGCTTTCTCTTAAAAGTTTACCAATTGGTTCTTCAAATAAATCTGTGAATACAGTATCACGCACTCCTAAATATAATATTCTATCAGGTTCTAGACGATTCATAACAGCACGATATAAAACAAATCCACCAATAGCATCTTTAAGATCAGCCATTTCCGAAGGACTGACAAAACTTTTAATTTCTACGGCAATTTTTCTAGTTCCTTGTTCTGCCGCTAAAAGTTGTTTTGCTCCTAAATATACATACATATCTTTTTGACCCCATTTTAAATGTAGAGGGTCATTTGTAATTATCCAACCTTCTTGAATTAAGGCATTTTTAACAGCATTGTGATAGATGTCCTTTGCCGGCATATTAAAATTGGCTTTTCCCAACCATCCGTATAAACTGATTATCCAACCATAACTAATATTTTTAGTATAACTAAATTCTCAAAACTCTCTTTGCGCCTCTGCGCCTCTGCGTGAGACAAAAAATATCCTGTAACTTCAGACGCAAATTCCCCAAACCCCAGCCCTGTAAATGCTAAAATCAATGACTTGAATCATAAAGAGAACAATTATGGCATCCATCCGCGAGTTGCACGAACAGATAATTAGTAAAGAACGTTCTGCCGTTGAAATTACCCAAGAAGCATTAAATCGGATTCAAGAGTTAGAACCCAAACTGCACAGTTTCCTCACAGTCACGACAGAACAAGCCTTAAAACAAGCTCAAGCTGTAGATGCAAAAGTCGCTGCTGGAGAAGAAATTGGCATCTTAGCGGGGATTCCCATCGGGATTAAAGACAATTTGTGTACTAAGGGGATTGTCACCACCTGCGCTTCCCGGATTTTGGAAAATTTTATCCCACCTTACGAGTCAACCGTTACCCAAAAACTAGCTGACGCTGGGGGTGTCATGGTAGGTAAAACCAACTTAGATGAGTTTGCTATGGGGAGTTCTACTGAAAACTCCGCTTACCAAGTTACCGCTAATCCTTGGGATTTATCCCGTGTTCCTGGTGGTTCTTCCGGTGGTTCAGCAGCAGCCGTAGCAGCCGATGAATGTGTGGTTTCCCTGGGTTCGGATACAGGGGGTTCAATTCGGCAACCTGCGTCCTTCTGCGGTGTTGTGGGTATGAAACCTACTTATGGGTTAGTTTCCCGTTATGGTTTGGTGGCTTATGCTTCCTCTCTAGATCAAATTGGACCATTTGGACGGAGTGTGGAAGATGCGGCTATATTATTGAGTGCGATCGCTGGTTATGATCCTCAAGACTCTACCAGTCTCAAAGTTGCCATTCCTAACTATGCGGCTAGTTTAAAACCGGATCTCAAAGTTAGGAAGAAATTGAGAATTGGTGTGATTACAGAAACCTTTGGTGAAGGTTTAGATCCAGAAGTAGAAGCCGCTGTCACCAAAGCCATTGAACAACTGCAAGAATTAGGTGCAGAAATTCATCCGATTTCCTGTCCCAGTTTCCGCTATGGTTTACCAACTTACTACATTATCGCCCCCTCGGAAGCATCAGCTAACTTGGCGCGTTACGATGGCGTTAAATATGGGTTGCGTTCCCCTGATGCGGACAATCTTTTATCAATGTATACCAAAACTCGTTCTCAAGGTTTTGGGGCGGAAGTCAAACGCCGGATTATGATTGGTACTTATGCCCTTTCCGCTGGTTATTATGATGCCTATTATTTGAAAGCACAAAAAGTCCGCACTCTCATTAAACAAGACTTTGAAAAAGCTTTTAAAACAGTAGATGTTTTAATTTCTCCCACTGCACCTACCACCGCATTTCGAGCCGGAGAAAAAACTACTGATCCTTTGAGTATGTATTTAAATGATTTAATGACTATTCCTGCTAATTTAGCTGGTTTACCAGGAATCAGTTTACCTTGCGGTTTTGATAGTAAAGGTTTACCCATTGGACTGCAAATAGTTGGTAAAGTGCTAGGAGAAGAGCAACTTTTTCAAGTAGCTTATGCCTATGAACAATCAACTAATTGGCATTTACAAAAACCTAAAATGGCTTAGTTTTTCACTTGTAGGGGTTTACATCGTCAACCCCTATATTCTCAATAGGAATCATCATGATCCAAAGAA
Organism: Anabaena sp. 90; assembly: GCF_000312705.1. Taxonomy (NCBI): domain Bacteria; kingdom Bacillati; phylum Cyanobacteriota; class Cyanophyceae; order Nostocales; family Nostocaceae; genus Anabaena; species Anabaena sp. 90. The sequence goes on along the minus strand of NC_019427.1, from coordinate 534,385 downwards.
TGTTAAATTAATATTTCTGTATTAGTCAAAATCAAATTAAATGACTCGCTTTATACATGACCAATTCGCCAAGCAATATCTCACGGAACTATTAACACCTTATGGACAAGTAGAAACCAGCAAAGATATCACCGCAGAAGTTAGACAAATTGACGTTTTATTTATCCCCTCACCTCAACCCACACAAAGCCTAGAAAGACTCGGATTACTAGGGCGAATGGCCACAAAATATGCTATATTTGAACCATTTCGCAATGCTGTCAGCAAAAGTGAAATTCGCAGTTGTATGGGTAAATTATTTGACATCCATGCTGACTTAGAACGGCAATCTAACCGCAATAATACGCGAATAAATGAAGCAGAATTACCTCGGCTGTGGATTTTTACTCCGACAGCATCAATAGAACTCCTAGCCAGTTTTAATGGGACTACGGATGAGGAAAACTGGGGAAAAGGGATTTATTTTTTTGGAGAAGGATTCAAAACCATCATTATTGCCATTCACCAACTCCCTATTACACCAGAAACACTGTTTTTGAGGGTTTTAGGAAAAGGAAAAGTGCAAAGACAAGCGGTGGAAGAATTAGAAACACTGGCTAATGATAGTCCTTTTCTCGCGGATATTATACAATTAGTACATAACCTAATTGCTGTGTTATCGGCTCGTCAGCGTCAAGAACAAGATATTGATAAAGATGATCAGGAGTTGATTATGAAATTATCGGAAATTTATCAGCAACAATTAGAAGAACTGAAAAAACAAGGACGACAAGAAGGACGACAAGAAGGACGACAAGAAGGACGACAAGAAGGACTTCAGGAAGGAATTCATGTAGGACTTCAGGAAGGACGACAAGAAGGACTCCAAGCAGGGGTAGAAAGAGAACGACGCGCTATGATTGAAAGTATCCTGCAAGTGCGTTTTGGTCAAATTGATTCTCAGCTACAAAGAATTATCAATCCTCTAATTGCCATGAGTAGAGAAGAATTTACTCCTTTACTTCTACAATTATCTCGTGAGGAGTTATTAGCTAAATTCGCATAACAATAGTACAGTCAGAGGAGAGGATTAGGGGTTTAGGAATGCTAAATCCCTGCATTTAGGTTTTGAAAATGTGTTTATTTATCGTTATTATCTATGATTGATTACATTCTGTTCACTACTCATTGAGCATTATTATATAAGTTTCAAAAGTATGAGATCATTAAAATCATATAAACTGATTTTGAATCAACGCATAGTTAAAGGACAACAGATGGAACAAAATCGTAAGTCAACAGCAATCATCACAGGTGCTTCTTCTGGAGTCGGTTTGCAAGCAGCCAAGGCTCTCGTTGACAAAGGAAACTGGCACGTTATTATGGCTTGTCGTGATTTAATCAAAGCCGAGAAAGCTGCCCAGAGTGTCGGAATGCCTGCAAATAGCTATACACTCATGCAAATTGATTTAGGCTCTTTAGAAAGCGTTCGACAGTTTGTCAACAATTTCAGAGCGACTGGCAAAACCGTGGAAGCTTTGGTTTGCAACGCTGCCATTTATATGCCTTTAATCAAAGAACCGTTATTTTCTCCCGAAGGATTTGAATTAACCGTTACCACAAATCACCTCGGACATTTTCTGATGTGTAATTTGATGCTGGCAGATTTACAAAAATCACCTGCCGCTGATAAAAGATTGGTAATTTTGGGAACTGTTACCCACAACCCAGATGAATTGGGTGGTAAAATTCCTCCTCGTCCAGATTTAGGCAATTTTGAAGGTTTTGCAGCGGGTTTCCAAAATCCAATTACAATGATTGACGGTAAGCAATTTGAACCAGTCAAAGCCTACAAAGATAGTAAAGTATGTAACGTTCTCACCATGCGGGAACTACATAACCGTTTTCATGAGTCCACTGGGATTACTTTCAGTTCTCTCTATCCTGGTTGTGTAGCGACAACGGCTTTATTCCGCAATCACTATCCTCTCTTCCAGAAAATTTTCCCTCTTTTCCAAAGGTATATTACTGGAGGATTTGTCACCGAGGAATTATCAGGAGAGCGCGTTGCTATGGTAGTAGCTGATCCTGAATACAAACAATCTGGGATTTATTGGAGTTGGGGAAATCGTCAAAAGAAAGATCGGGCATCTTTTGGGCAAAAAGTTTCTCCCCAAGCACGAGACGAAGAAAAAGGCAAGCGGATGTGGGATCTTAGTTACCAGTTGGTAGGATTAGGAAAAGCATCTGAAAAATCAAAATCTCTGATTTAATTGGTCAGTGGTCAGTGGTCAGTAGTAAGGGGAAAAAATTTCCCCCTGCTCCCTGCTCCCTGCTCTCTGCCCTGTTTCCTAAATTGAATAATAAAGTGGAAAAGATTTAGCATCTTTAGGTTTAACATAAACCTTTTCTTGGGGTTCTAATTTTAGTTCATCGAACCGTTCCCGTGTTAAATGGGCTGTCATTGCTTGTCCATCATCTAAGGTTAATTCAACTTGAATTTCCCAACCTAAATGAATGATTCTGCTGACTATAGCTGGTACTGTTGTTCCATTAGCAACGTTTTCAATGATGATATCTTGGGGACGCAAAAATGTTTCTGGATGTGCTGATTCAAAACCGCTACTTTGAAAGATTTTGGCAGAACTGGGTAATACATTCACCGGACCAATAAAACTCATCACAAATGCAGATGCGGGATGATCATAAATTTGTGCGGGTGTTCCTACTTGTTCCACTTTGCCTTTATTCATGACCACGATTTCATCAGAAACTTCCATTGCCTCTTCTTGATCATGGGTGACGAAAACTGTGGTAACATGAACCTCATCATGGAGACGACGTAACCAAGCTCGTAGGTCTTTGCGGACTTTGGCATCAAGAGCGCCAAAGGGTTCATCCAATAATAGTACATTGGGTTCTACGGCCAATGCTCTGGCTAAAGCTACCCGTTGTCTTTGTCCACCGGAAAGCTGTGAAGGATAGCGATCGCCTAATCCACTTAATTGCACTAATTCCAATAGCTGTTCTACTTTTCCCTGAATTTTCTTTTTGGGGGCTTTGCGAATTTCTAAGCCAAAGGCGATATTTTTGCGAACAGTTAAATGTTTAAATAGGGCATAGTGCTGAAAGACAAAGCCAATATTTCTTTCTTGTACACTTTGATCAGTAGCATCTTTACCTGTCAGAAATATTTTACCTGTATCTGGTGTTTCTAAACCAGAAATTAATCGCAATAGGGTAGATTTACCAGATCCAGATGGACCAAGTAAAGCCACCAGAGAACCACTCTGAATTTCCAGATTTACCTGTTCAACTGCTTGGAAACTACCAAATTGTTTAGAGACGTTTTCAACTACTATACCCACTGGTGCTACACCTCTGCAAATAATCTACGGTTTTTAAGTAGGAATACCGTATTTTATATTTATATCACAAATATTTGCAGTGTTATCATTAAAATTCATGAACTTAACAAATTTGAGATTTTTTTATTTGGAACTCTCTTAGAGGATGTTTGAAAAGTTTTGAATGTATAGACTGACCCCTCTCCAAACCTCTCCCCTGCAAGGGGAGAGGCTTTAAAACCCCCATTCCCTTGCAGGGAAGGGGGGTAGGGGGGTTAGGTTTTTGGAGATTACGGGTTTGATATAATACTTTTCAAACAACCTCTTACTAAATCTAAACTAGAGTAATCCCAATACTAATCGGTTAAGCTAAAAAAATCGTCTTCTTGTCTGATTTTCAGATAGTGTTTTTCGTAATGGAACTACGTCGGCTTCACTACTTTCCCTCGCTACGCGAATTAATAAAGCAGAAGATATCAAACTGGCAACCATTGAATTACCACCATAACTAAACATGGGTAAAGGTAAGCCTGTAGTTGGTAAAGCGCCTGTAGTTACGCCAATATGTAATAATGATTGCCCAACCATAACAACTACTACACCAATTGCCACTAATTGAGATGTCAGATTCTTGGATTTGAGGGCAATAATTAATCCTAAAGTAGCGAATATTGCTAACATTAGTAATAGTAAAATACCGCCAATAAAACCAAATTCTTCCGAAAAAATGGCGAAGATAAAATCAGTATCTTGAATTGGTAAATAGAATAACTTTTGTTGAGAAAGTCCAAAACCAACCCCCGAAGTTTGACCAGAACCTACAGCTAATAAACTTTGTACTAACTGATAACCATCTCCTGTGGCATCAGCCCAAGGATTCATAAAGGACATAATGCGTTTGCGTTGATATTCTTTGATACTAATACTGATTATTGCTAACATTACCCCACCAAAGGCTGTTCCTCCCAAGTATTTATATGGTATTCCTGCTGCTAGGGCAATAAACCAAATTGTCATGCCGCAAAGTGCTGTTGTACTTAAGTTAGGTTGGGCAAGAATTCCTAAGAGGACAAGACCGAAAACACCCAGCCAAGATAAACGAATTCCCCAACGCAGTTTTTCCCATTTTCCAAAAAGTGTCGCACTTTGTAAAACTAAAAAAGGTTTAATTAGTTCTGATGGTTGGATAGGAATTGGTCCAACGGATATCCACCTAGCAGCATCAAAGGCTTTTTTTCCTAATCCTGGTACTAAGGTCAGAAAAATTAACATCAGGAAAAATATTAAAAACCAATGAGATACTCCCAAAATTTTCCGCAATGGCAAATTAACAATGATGTTGAAAATAATTAAAGAAGCTATAGCCCAAAGAATTTGCCGTTTGAAATAATATAAACCGTCACCTTGACGTTCATCAGCAACGGGATAGGATGCGGAAAAGAGGATAATTAAGCCAATAAACATCCACGTTAATGTTAGCCAGCGTAATAATCGGGCTTCTAGTCCCCAAGTAGAAACGGAATTATCAAAAATTGGGATTAAACGGAGTAGATTCACAATTTGGTAATTGGTAATTGGTAATTGGTAATTGGTAATTGGTAATTGGTAATTGGTAATTGGTAATTGGTAATTTTCTTCTTTCTTCTCCTGACTCCTGCTTTAAATCAAAACTAAATTATCTCGGTGAATCACAGTATCTGCCTTCTCATAACCTAAAATTGCTGGTATTTCCCGTGACTGTCGGCCGCAAATTTTCTGCAATTCCTCACTATTATAATTCACCAATCCTCTAGCAATTTCCTGACCATTACTATCACATAACTGCACCGCTTCTTGATTGTCAAATTCCCCCTCTACGGCTCTAATTCCTGCTGCTAATAGGGATTTTCCGGCTTTGACAACAGCGGCGATCGCTCCCGCATCTAAATGTAATTTTCCCCCAGGAATTAAACCATAAGCTATCCAGCGTTTGCGGGCTGAAGTTGGTTCTGGTTGGGGTGCAAAGTGTGTACCGATGAGTTCCCCTTGGATAATTTTTTCAATGTTCCGGGGAAACTGTCCTTGGGTAATGACTGTGCGGATACCAGCCGCGATCGCAATTCTGGCCGCAGAAATTTTAGTCATCATCCCCCCAGTCCCCCATTGAGAACCCTGTCCACCAGTTTGAATCTGTAAATCTGTCAGTTCTTGCATACTGCTAACTAAACTAATCGGTTTAGCATCAGGTACAGAACGAGGATCGGCTGAATATAATCTATCAACATCTGTTAATAAAAACAGCCAATCTGCTTCTACTAAACTGGCTACTAATGCAGAAAGGGTATCATTATCTCCAAATTTTAATTCTTCCACAGCTACTGTATCATTTTCATTAACAATAGGAATTACTCCCAAAGCTAGTAATTCTTGAAAAGTATTATTAGCATTAAGATAGCGGCTACGCTGTACCAAATCTGCCCTTGTTAATAATACTTGAGCAATTGGTTGTTGCAAAATACTAAATAAATCATCATATATACGCATTAATCTACCCTGTCCAACTGCTGCTACAGCCTGTTTTAAAGCTATAGTTTTGGGACGTTCCGTTAAACCTAACCGCGCACAACCTACTCCCACAGCACCGGAGGAAACTAAAATTACTCGATGTCCCTGTCGTCTCAAATCACAAAGAGTTTCCGCTAAAGTAGCAATGCTAGAAAGGGCTAATTGTCCGGTTTCTGGTTGAGTGAGACTAGAAGTACCGATTTTAACAACGATTGTTTTGGTCATTTGTCAGTTGTCAGTTGTCAGTTGTTGGTAGGGGCGAAGCATTTGGAAGATAAATTATCGGTCATTGCCAAAAATAGTTCTCCAAATGCTTCGCCCGTACAGTTGTCAGTTGTCAGTAGGGACGAAGCATTTGGAAGATAAATTATCGGTCATTGCCAAAAATAGTTCTCCAAATGCTTCGCCCGTACAGTTGTCAGTTGTCAGTAGGGGCGAAGCATTTGGAAGATAAATTATCGGTCATTGCCAAAAATAGTTCTCCAAATGCTTCGCCCGTACAGTTGTCAGTTGTCGGTTGTTACCAAAAAATTGTACAGCGCCAATCCCTCTCTTGTGAAGGCAAGTAACTAGTTGCTTGTTTGCTAATTTTCCTTAATGGATGCTACGGAGTAGAATTCAGGTGTTAGCAGAGGTCTAGCAGGTCTAAACTTCTGCTTAGTCCTATCTTCTAAAACCCACGGAAGTTATAACCAACTCCCAACAAAACCCCGACATCAGTTTTACTAAAAAACCCAGCATTGACAGCGGCTGTGGCGGTTAATCTACTATTGAGAGGTACGTCTATACCACCAGTGACTAACAAAGCAGTTTCAGATTTATCGCCTGTTTTAATGACTGCACCTAATCCAAGATAAGGAGCTATGGGTAAAGCTTCTGTAAATGGATCTGGTGATTTAAAAGACAAGTCATAAGTGATAGGGACGAGAAATGTTGTGTTTGATCCTAGTATTACTGATGGTCTGACTGATAGAGTTTTGGTAACACCAATTTTACTAATGACAGTAAAGTTACCATCACTTAGGTCTGAAAAGCCACCGGAAGCACCAACGTTGAGACCAACACCGATGTAGCTACTACCACCACGAGTGGCTCTACCTATGCCAATTGGACTTTGTGCGATGCGATTAGATGGTTGTGTTTTTTCACTGGCTTCTGTAGAACCAGAATTGAGCATAACTGATGAAGTTTCTACTGTTCCTGGTATGGGTGTGATTGTTCCACTGGCTATTTCTTCTGTAGCAACGGTGAATATTGATGTTTGGTGGGTGGGAAGAATAATTGTTTCTGGCTCAACTGTCTGAGCATTTACGGAAAGTCCGCTCCCTAAAATTACCAAAGCTGCAAGACTTGGTAAGGTTAAAAAACTTTTACGAAAAATAATATTACTCACGTTCACTCCTCACTAGATTTAAGATTGACACCATCATCTTGACAAATTTCCTTAATACTCATCATTTAACACGAAAAATCAAAATTTGCATCTTGATTTTGTTTAATTAACTAAGTTGTGAGCATTGGTAACAGTTTAAGCAATACCTTTGCCAAATTGAAAAAAGCCTTGATTAATATTTAGGGTTGTTCGCGTTGCGAGGAAAATAGTGCGTATTTATACGGGAATTATAGGCATCCGTCATAACCAAACAAATGTGTTGGGTTGCGCTATCGCTTAACCCAACCTACAAAAAATAGCGGAGGTATTGCTTAATTGTTTTAAGAGATATCTAGCAATTGTCTCAGAAGCATTTGATCGTCTAGTTTCGCTTTTAAACGACCTTTTTCCACGTCACGAATCCAGCTTTGGCTTTTTTCCATCAGCTTTGCTAATTCCCTTTGGGAAAGGTTCATTTTTTTACGTCCTTCTGTCACCTGTTCCCCCAATAAATTACCTGTTTGTTGATGATTACTTTTGGGTTTAGTGGTGCGACGTTGTTTTTTATCTGATTCTGAGCGGTTTTCCCAGTCTGGAGGGAGTTCAAAAGATAAAATTCGGGCATTCAGAAGCAAATTCCATTTACCACGTGGTCCGCTGTCTGTGAGACGATTTTCACCACTACCATCATTAATCCAAAATTCTAAAGCTTCCTCTGGATCTTCAGGAATATCAACTAATTTTGCCCACAAAGGTTGAATTTCTGGGGGATAGGTAACAGGATCAAATAATGGCTTTACTCCATAATGATTGAGAACTTCTAAATCATTTTCATAGGCTTTAAGGAGACGTTTACGTTCTTCCCTGTGTCTAGAAGCTTGAGTCACTTTTTCCTCACCATAAGCAACGCGCAGCAAGGTAGGAATAGTAATCCGTTGTTCTCTACCCATTTTGGTTTTAAATAATAACCAAAGCATAAGTCTCACAGCCCCTTCATGTTGTTGCCACAGACTCATAACTGTGGTTAATAGGGTTTTGGGAAGACTGCCATACTGATAAAATGTGGTGCGTTCTTTGCATCCTTGTCTGTTGAAGAAATGTTGTGTCCAAATCCCAGCTTTGACTGTAAATGTCAGTCCGACTAAATATTTACAACCTTGATCATCTTCTTGAAAATGGTGCTGAGTATCTGTCAAATTCCATAGATAACTATCTTTAATAGAAAAACTGGGAACTCTACCCTGTTGCGGCCAGTCAATAGAAACCATGAGAGAACAAGTTTGATAAACGATGTTTTTAATTAAACCAAGTTTGGTGCTTTTGCTGAGGTCTTTACGTTTTTCTAAGCCCAAATACTGTTCAATTTGTCGTTCATCAATTGTAAATTCTTCTTCCCAAGGTTGATCTAGGGCTGTGATTTGAGCAGCAAAAATGAGATGGATACAAGCAGCACGAATGTCTAGATAATCAATTGCTTGTAAATTATCAGCGCGGTTATTAGCTGGAAATAGGTCTTGGATCTGAAAGGAAATTGTCCCTCGTCCTTGATTAACTGAGCGACTGTAATGTAAATTACCCTCCTCATTTTTTTCCCATTGTAAAGATGTTCGTTGCGCTAGTAAATTACAAGCTTCCCAAATAACTATTGCTGACGCAAAGGGATTATTCTTACCATTAGAAAACAAATCTGGACTAGTCGCATCACGTGGTTCAACTTTGCATCTTCCTTTTTTTGCGTGTGTAGGTATAGGCGCATTTGTTGGACAAGCAATCACACATTGTGGTTGTAAATAATAACCCTCACAATTATTACAAAGGGCAGGATCAACCCAATATTCATCATCTTCGATTTTGATTGCACCCGTAGGACATAGGGGTCGGCAGTTGTCACATCCCACGCAACTGTTGTTAGGAATTATATGTGGCATAGGAACTGTTCCTACTTTAATCGTTGAGATGTTTGGCTCAAGTCTCCCCTTAATGTGTCCAATTGATTCATAACTTGCTACCAAATTACCTCTATAACGAGAAGATATTTTTCTCGCCTGATTAATTACTGATATGGTTAATGAAGCCAGATTTTGTAGCTATTTATATTTTGCAAAGTTAGGCTTCATTGCTTCTTCATTAACTATAATTTTCATAAAGATTTCAATAAGATTGTTCGGGATGAGCTTGGGAGGATTTCTTAATATTTACCTGAATATTTACTGTCATAATGTTTGGTTTGGGCTATATAAATTATCCTAAATGTTTTTGAGTAACATCTTATAGGCGGGAATGGGTAATTGGTAATAAAGAATAGAAAACAAAATGGTTCAAAAATAGAGGAAATGATTTTTTAAAGTTTGTGTTTACTAATACTCTCAGGAGAATATTTTTATCTAATTAGAAAATATTTGCAAATAGGAAGTCAATTAAGCAAATAATAATCTTTGATAATTGATTATTATTCTTGTTACATAAGATATCTTTAGGCTAATTTATCAAGCTTTATTGAAAAAATAAATTTAAACACAATTCTAGAAACCTTTGACTAATAAGCTTTCTATCCAAGCACACTACCCAAATTTATCAATAAGTAATATCATTTAATATTTTGAACTAATTAAAAATAAATAATATTATTTAGCAAGTCATCAAAATTTGACAAAAAGTTAATTTTTGTGATTGAAAAAATGAAATCTCAGGCTAGTATGAAGATTCAAGGATTAACTAACATCTAGCTAAAATTGCTGAGGTTTTATTCATGGCTACATTAACAGGATTGACTTATGGTGGTAATGCTTGGACTCCTAAATTTGCTCAAGAAATAGATAAAGAAAAATGTATTGGTTGTGGCAGATGTATGAAAATTTGTGGTCATAAAGTTTTAGCTTTAATGGCTTTGAATGAAGAAGGTGAATTTGTAGTAGATGAAGATGAAGAAGAAGTTGAACGGAAAGTAATGGTTATTGCTAATCCAGAAAACTGTATTGGTTGTGAAGCTTGCGCTCGGATTTGTTCCAAGAATTGTTACAGTCATGACACACTAGATAAATAACATTCTTGGTAATACGGTGTGATGTTTTGCAAAACACTGGTTATTTTTGTCAAGTTTATCAGCAAGGTAATTAGAGGGGAATCTCGATATTGATCGCAACTGATGAAAAAGTTCGCAGTAAACAGAAACGTAAATCTTCAGTTGTTATCATCTAAAAAAATCATACTTGCTACTATTTTTTCAGCTGCTATTTGATTTATGAAAATATCAACTCTCAAATCCTCGATTTCTTCAAGAACTCGGGGATTTTGTAGTTATCAATATGAAAAAATATGGAAGTTTACCCATTTTTTATTAGTTACAAGCTAGAACAGTAATAGTGAAAATATCAAAGATTGTCTTATCCTCAGAAAATAATTCTGTGGCTACACAAACAAAGTCTATCTTCACTGACTATTGTTTTATTAATGTTTACAAAGCAGGTAGCATTCATGCAAAAAGTTCCTGTTTCGCTGTGGACACTGTTAGCTGGGATGATCATAGCCCCTATCAGTATCTGGGTTGGTCAAAATCATCATTTATTACCGGAAGCAGCATCGCAACAAGCACCTTTGGTAGATGGTTTTTTCAATCTCATGTTGACAATTGCGGTTGCTCTTTTCTTAATTGTTGAAGGGACGATTCTGCTGTTTCTAGTTATCTATAGACGACGCAAAGGAGATAACTCTGATGGTACACCTGTAGAAGGTAACTTGAGTTTAGAAATTTTTTGGACGGCAATTCCTACGGTAATTGTGATTGTTTTAGGTATTTATAGTGTTGATATTTATAACCAAATGGGTGGTTTTGGTGTCGGTAGTCATCCTCACCATGAGTCAGCAGGTGCTATGAATGTTAGTCAAATAGCTAATATTGGGATTGGTGAAAATCCGCAAACCAAAAATAAACCGGCTGATTTGGTTGTAGATGTTAAGGGTATACAGTTTGCGTGGTTATTTAATTACCCTGTAAGTGGTATTTCTGCTGGAGAATTGCACGTTCCTGTTGGTGCTGATGTGCAATTGAATTTATCCGCAGATGATGTGATTCATTCTTTTTGGGTTCCCCAATTTCGTCTGAAACAAGATGCTATTCCTGGAGTTCCCACACAACTGCGATTTACAGCTACAAAAACTGGTACTTATCCGGTAGTTTGTGCAGAATTGTGTGGTGGTTATCATGGTTCAATGCGGACAGAGGTAATTGTTCATGAACAACAAGATTTTGATGCTTGGATGAATGAAAACCAGATTGCAGAAAATCAAGATATAAATCATATAATAGCTGTGAATTTGGAGAATTTATCGCCGTCAGAATTTCTTGACCCCTACATTCAAAATTTGGAAGTAACTCCAACAAATCTTCAGTCATTAGTTATGAGTCATTAGTAATTATTAGCTAATAACTGAAAACTGACAAAAGACAACTCACAAAAATATGACACAAGTAAATTTTCCAGTTAATCCCCCACCTGATGCAAGCGAATCAACAACCCGGCTGATTACTCATAGTTCTCATCCCCCAGCCTGGAAAGTTCGAGATTATTTCACATTTAATACTGATCACAAAGTTATTGGGATTCAATACTTGGTGACAGCCTTTGCATTCTATCTAATTGGTGGGTTAATGGCGATCGCCATTCGCGCCGAATTAGCCACACCGGACTCGGACTTTCTTGATCCAAATCTGTACAATGCCTTCATGACAAATCATGGCACAATCATGATTTTCTTGTGGATTGTTCCCAGTGCAATTGGTGGATTTGGTAACTATCTAGTCCCCTTGATGATGGGTGCTAGAGATATGGCTTTTCCTAAATTAAATGCGATCGCCTTTTGGTTAAATCCCCCCGCCGGATTATTATTATTAGGTAGTTTTATCTTTGGTGGTTCTCAATCAGGTTGGACAGCTTACCCACCATTAAGTCTAGTTACCGCCAACAACGCCCAAACAATGTGGATTTTAGCGATTGTTTTGGTAGGAACTTCTTCAATTTTAGGTTCACTTAACTTTGTCATCACCATTTTGATGATGAAAGTTCCCAGCATGAAATGGGATCAAGTTCCCCTGTTTTGTTGGGCAATTTTAGCAACTTCTATCCTTGCCCTTTTCTCTACTCCTGTATTAGCAGCCGGTTTAGTTTTGCTGTTATTTGATATTAACTTCGGCACATCCTTCTTCAAACCAGATGCAGGTGGCAACGTCGTTATTTACCAACATTTATTTTGGTTTTATTCCCATCCGGCGGTTTATTTAATGATTCTGCCGATTTTCGGGATTATGTCCGAAATTATTCCCACCCACGCCCGGAAACCGATATTTGGTTATAAAGCGATCGCCTTTTCCACAGTCGCCATTTGTGTCGTTGGTTTATTCGTTTGGGTTCACCATATGTTCACCAGTGGCACACCCGGTTGGATGCGGATGTTCTTCACCATTTCCACACTCATAGTTGCAGTCCCCACAGGTGTGAAAATCTTCGGTTGGGTAGCAACTCTCTGGGGAGGAAAAATCCGTTTCACCAGCGCCATGTTATTCGCCATTGGATTACTTTCCATGTTCGTCATGGGCGGTTTAAGCGGCGTAACCATGGGAACAGCCCCCTTTGACGTTCACGTTCACGACACCTATTATGTAGTCGGTCATTTCCACTACGTCTTATTTGGTGGTTCAGTCTTTGGGATTTACGCAGGTATCTATCACTGGTTTCCCAAAATCACCGGCAGAATGATGAACGAAACCTGGGGACGAGTTCATTTTGTCCTGACCTTTATTGGCACAAACCTCACATTCCTACCCATGCACAAACTAGGGTTACAAGGAATGCCCCGCCGAGTTGCCATGTATGACCCCCAATTTACCAGCTTAAACCAGCTTTGCACCATTGGCGCAATCCTTTTGGGTATTTCTGTCATTCCCTTCGCCTTAAACGCCATTTTCAGTTGGAAAAACGGTGAACTCGCAGGTGATAACCCCTGGGAAAGTTTAACTTTAGAATGGACAACCTCTTCCCCACCCATCATTGAAAACTGGGAAGTTCTACCCGTTGTTACTCATGGACCTTATGACTATGGTCATGATAAATCATCGCTAACAGAACCCGTCAGTTGAAACGCAAACATAATTTATCCGCCTTGTACTCAAGTACAAGGCTAATAGTAAAAGTCGGTTAAACCCGACTGGAAAATTGGAATTTTAGTCCGTTTTAACGGACTTGGGCTATGAGACTGGGAATTTATTCCCAGACGGGTGAGGAAGCTAATTGAGAACCAAATACTAGGAATAATAATATGACTGCAATTACACCAATTGAACATCATAGCGACGGGCATGAAGAACATCCAGATTTACGAGTGTGGGGATTAATCACATTTCTCGCTTCTGAATCATTAATGTTTGGTGGATTTTTTGCCACCTATTTGTTTTTTAAAGGGACTACAGCAGTTTGGCCACCAGCAGGAACAGAAGTAGAATTATTTATCCCAGCCATTAACACGATCATCCTCGTTTCTAGTAGTTTTGTCATTCACTTTGGTGATATGGCAATTAAAAGAAATAGTGTGGGTTGGATGCGGTTTTGGTATTTTATCACCGCAATTATGGGGGCTGTATTCCTAGCTGGTCAAGTTTATGAATACATGAATTTAGGTTATGGATTCACTACCAATGTTTTCTCTAATTGCTTTTATTTAATGACAGGCTTTCACGGTTTGCACGTCTTTATTGGATTGTTATTAATTTTGGGTGTATTATGGCGTTCTTTCCGTCGTGGTCATTATTCTGCTACTAAACATACAGGCATCGAAATGGCGGAAATTTATTGGCACTTTGTGGATATTATTTGGATCATTCTCTTCACATTGGTGTACCTGCTCAATATTTTGTAAAAATGGGTAATGAGTAATTACTGGAGTTTAAAAAATTCCTACTCAAAAAATATCCCAATCCTCATGACAAATGTAGGGGTAAAGCAAAAGCTCATAGGTGTCAACTTAAGTTAAAAATGGCTTATCTGTTTGCTTCCACACCCGTCAGGGAATAAATTCCCTGTCTCATAGCTCAAGTCCGTTAAAACGGACTAATAAATTTTCCTAAGAGGATGTTTGAAAACTTTTTCGTGTGGGATCTGACACCCGCAGATCCCCCTAAATCCCCCTTAAAAAGGGGGACTTTGAGGAATTTAGCCCCCCTTTGTAAGGGGGGTTGGGGGGATCTCGATTAATTCTGATACTTTTCAAACATCCTCTAATGCTTAGTCATCTTCAGATGACTTCTGCTATTAGACTGGGAATTCATTCCCAGGCGGGCTACAGGTTTTACTAAACCCCTACACAAGACGTTATTTTCACCTCATACATATTTGATATTTTCTGCAAATAGGTAAGGAACGCAAATTTAATAACCTGCAATTCTGACTTAACCTGAAATGGTGCGTTACGCTGTCGCTAACACACCCTACTTTTGCACTTTATTTAATTCATATTCCTAAGTAATATCAAATCCTGTACTTCGACTATGGCTACGCCACGCAGGCTATCGCTCAGTAACCAGAAAATCCTGATTCAGACAAAAAATACTTGACAAATCCCCATACCTCATAGATAATAATATGTAAGTCGTGCCAAGACTACAAAAATTAAAAGCAAAAAAATCGAGTCGCCAGAGGCGACAACAAGAAGAAGGGAAAAGAAAAAAGCGTAAAGTGCAAAAGGGCAAGAGTGTAAAGAACTAAAGAGTCCTTGCGCCGGAAACTACTAACCGAAACCCAACGGTGTAGTGGTTTCTGCTATCTGGGTAGTAGTCGTAACGATACGCAGAACGGCAAAAACTAGGGTAGTTGTACCAAGAACCACCGCGCAGCAGCCGTTCTGCGCCCTCTTCAACGTTATTGGATTCTATCCATGCCGATCCATCTGTGGGAGCATTATCATAATCATCGTGCCAATGATCATCACACCATTCCCAAACATTCCCGTGCATATCATACAACCCAAAGGCGTTAGCTGTAAAGCTACCTACCGGAGTTGTTCTTTCTCTATATTCACCTTTAGGTTCTTCACCATAGATAGTAGTAGCACTATAATTTGCTAACTTACCTGTGATAGTTTCCCCAAAGTGAAAAGGTGTCGTCGTTCCAGCCCTGCAAGCGTATTCCCACTCAGCCTCACTCGGTAAACGATATTTTCTACCAGTCAGTTGAGATAGTCTCTTACAAAACTCTACTGCATCATACCACGTAATCTGTTCAACAGGTAAATTATTTTCTTGTTTATTTTCTTTGAACTTTGACGGGTTCGGTTCAAGTTCTCGGTTTACCTGTGGACAGTTGGTTGCGACTGCTTTCCACTGCGCTTGCGTCACAGGATATTTCCCCATAAAGAAAGGTTGTACCGTCACCTCATGCTGGGGACTTTCATCATCATAGCGTCCTGGTTCGTCTTCCGGTGAACCCATGAGGAATTTACCACGGGGGATAGCAACCATGTCTAATGTGATATTTCCTGGAAGACTTTCTTGAAAATAATAATTTTGTTGAGTTTCTCGTTTCGTTTCTTCACCACGACGGTTAACAGTAATGACATCAAAATCAAAACTTTGTAACCGGACTTTTCCAAAATTAATTTCTGGACGTTTTAACTTTACTCCCTCAACCTCAATAGTTTCTGACTCGAATATTTTCCGACTTGCTTCTACTCCCTTATCATCACCCCTAACAACAGCACGATAACCTTGTGCTATTTTCAGTAAAGGTTGATAGTTTTCTTTTAATGGTTCAGCTAAAGTTTCAATTACCGACGATAACCGCACCAACTCACCTTTATTATTGCTTAAATAAGCCTGTTGTAATTTTCGCGCTAATTCCTTTGCAGCTTGACTACCTTTTTCAACATAACTCAAAGCTGCCCATTGTTGCACTTGATTTAAGTCATTATTTTGATTTTGGTTACTAACTTGGCGGCTAATATATTGAATCAGAAAATCCGAAAGTTCTTTTAATATTTGTTTGCGGTTTCTTCTAGGAAGTCTTTTGAGTAATTCATTTCTCACTTCCCGTTCCATTTCATATAATTCAAAATCAACCTGTTGACATAAATCTGATAATAATAAATCAGCAACCGCATACCAAAGAAGATTTGATGTTTGATAGAAGAATTTACGGTATAAACAATAAAGTAAATCTGGAGTTAAAACCAAAGGAAAAGCAGCATAAGACGCAAATTTTAAATGTGAGTTTCCTAATAATTTTTCAAATACCGCTATTCTACCTTTAGCATCAAATCCATAATTCCATAAATCATCTGAAGAACCTCTTTCTTCCTCCTCCTTCTCTGGGAGGGAAGGGGGGTGGGGGGTTAGGTTTCGACTTGATAACCATTTCACCATTCTTTGAAACTCCCCAGTCTCCAAAGCAAACATAGGAACTGAAGGATTTATTTTAGCTATTTCTTCAGCCGTATTATCTACCCAACGGGAAGGGGGTAAAGGATTTAACCAAGCTATTTTTTTAGTTTTAGGAATTAATTGTGTAATAAAATCATAAGTTTCTTCCCACCTATCGGGTACAGTGCGGCCACGCGCAGCACCAGCATCACTGATAATAATTACTAGAGTATGTTGTGGAGAAAATTTAGATAATATAGATGTAATAGATTGACCTTGCCAACATTGCGGATCATGGTAAAGTTCATCAGTAGGACTATTATGAAAATAATAAACTTTTGCAGTTTGGTAAATTTGTTGTAATTGACGACAAAATGGGTGAAATGGAGTCATTGAACCACCTTGATCAATTAATAGCACAACTTCCCGATATTTAGTTTTAGGATAAGTAAAAACAGCTTGAGTAAAAAATCCGTGTTTAGTAATATCTATAACTGTATTAGGAATGTCTATTTGGCGAATATTACCAGTTGATTTCTGTATTAATAACTGCCAACTTCTTTGTAATTCCTGACGACTAATAGGTAAATAATAAACTTCTTTGAGTTTCGTTTTTACAGAAGTACCAACTCCATGATCATCAGGCAAATCAGGATTAAATTGTGCTATTTCTGCGGCTGGTTGTGGTAATTCTGGTTCATCATTAATTAAAGCAGGTTGGGGTATTTTTTCTATTTCTGGTTTTTGTCTTTCTCGTTTTAATGTAGAAGCATCAGATTGACTCTCTATCCTTGCATTTTTATAAATAGACTTCTGATTAAATTCGTCCCAACATTGATTAAATAAAGCCTGTTGTTTGCGAGACTTTACCCAAACCGTTTGTAAAACCCCTTTAATAGCTGGTTTATTATCATTTAATACTATGTCAACAGACTTAGACAAAGCCATCAATGCCAAATCATACTGGTCTATAGTCAGAGGTAAACCAGTGGCACGTAATTCCAGAAATAGATTTAGTAATAATGGATTTTTCATAGTGCTTCTATTTTAGCATAGTTATTCACTAAGAGGATGTTTTCTCGTTCCCATACTCTGTATGGGAACGAATTTTAAAGGCTCTGCCTTTATTGATTGTATAGTACAGGAGGCAGAGCCTCTTTGATAGCATTCCCAGTCTGAGACTGGGAACGAGGTAACGAGGTAAACGAGATAAACGAAGTAAAGATTATCCTGTAAATCCTTAAATCCTGGATATTATCTCGACTTCGCTCGATAACCACCTGATTCAGACATTATTTTCCATATTCTTGTTTATCCTGGCGATTTTTTAATAAAGTACCATTATAGGGAAGTTTCTTGTTTTTAAGTTCTTTGATAATATCATTTAATTTTTTATCATCAATCTCATTTTCCTCATTTCTAATATGAAGGTTTAAGACTTGAAACCAATCAATTAATTCACTGGTACTGACTTTTTTATCTGTTTCTTCTTTGTTATCATTCATATCTTCTCGCAAAGCCAAAAAACGACCAATTGCAGCATTTATTAATGTTTCAGGAGGTGCTGAAAATCTGCCATTGATAATTTCTATCAAATCGTCTTTTTTCGGAAATTCCACATAATGATATAAACAACGTCTGAGAAAAGCATTAGGTAATTCTTTCTCTTGGTTAGAAGTGATAAAAATAATTGGTGGTGCATCTTTATTAGCTGTTAACCACCGTCGAGGACGCACATCTTTAATTTCAAAACATTGGTCTTCTAAAGCTAATAATAAATCATTGGGAAAGTCTATATCAGCCTTATCAATTTCATCAATTAAGACGATATTTCTAGATTTGACATTATCTGTTTTTCCATGTTCTAAAAAAGCATGACCTAATGGACCATATTCTAAATAATCTTCAGGGTTTGTACTCTTTAATTTTTCTAATTTTGCTATTTGTGCAGCTTGTAATCTGCCAATATAATCATAGGTGTAAAAGCCATCTTGCGCTTTGCTAGTTGATTGAATATTCCACAGTCGGAAATGCCAATTTTCTCCTTCTCTTTGACTAAATTCATAAAATACAGCGCGCGCAAGTTCACTTTTTCCGCATCCAGGTTCACCTTCTAATAGTAAAGGCCGATTGAGTTGAATTGCTAACTTTACCGCTTCTTTTAATCCATTATCAGGATAGTATGGGTATAGTTTGCGGTTTACTTGTTCGTTCCAAATACCTCCAGAGGGAGGGTGTATTTTTCCGGTGTATTTTAATTCCATGGGTAATTACTCCAAATTTTTAAAGTTGTAAGATTTCTATCAATGTTTAAATATTTATATAACTCAACAAGTAATTCTTGTGCATTATTTTGACATTTATTAATTATTTCATTGGCCATTAATTCTTCCATATTCAATAGATTAATTAAATGATATGGACGATAATCAGCGTTTGGTAATTCTATGATATTTTCATGAATATAGCTTTGATTTTGTAATTGATTTTGTAAATTTTTATCTGTGGCTAATAAAAACATTAACAAATGCCCATCATTATCAGGTGATTTTGCCTGATACATAGTTTGATGGAAATCATATATTTTGTTGATATTTTCGATATCATAGCAATAATGATCAATATTAATTACAAGAATAATATGTTGTTGTTTAAGTTTATTGTAAATGTCATTTTTATGAAAAATAGATTTGAAGTTAGTAATACTTGTACTTAATTGTGTATGGATATTCTCACTAGAACTATTAAGAGTGATAATTGAATATTTATTGATTTTAGTTTTAGTTTGAAGAAAACAACTTTCAATTGCTTTCTCTAATCGGTGCAACATCCAACTACGACTATATAGACAATCATTAGAAATTAAAAAAGTATTTTTACCGTCTTGCACTTTTTCAATTAGTAAATTAATTTGCCTTTCATGATTAAAGAGTTTTAATTTGTCTTCTAATTCAATAGTATTATCTGGTTTATAAGCAATTTCATCTGGGTTTAAACCTAAAATTTTACAAAAGGCATTGAAAACTGATTCTGGTAATAGTTTTTCTTGCCCTTTTTGTTTACTTTTGCGTGCATCTTTTCCAGTACAAAATGTTCGCCAATTTGCATCAGTTAACTGGAACGCAGTCACTTGTTTATCTTCTAAATCTCTAAGAAATTTATCAAGTTGTATTGGCGCACTTACTTGATCAATATATATTCTTACTATATCCCTACTAGATTTATTTATGTCTGAATGAGTTGAAAAAATGTGCAGATGTTTTTCTGATAACTCTGTTAAGTTTGGATTATTTAATTGCGTTGTATTTGGAGTGATTATAATTTTTTCTATTATATAGCGTTTTAATTCTTGTTTAGTAACTTTATATATTGGTGTCTTGGCAGAATTTTGAGTATATCCTTCTTTTTTCATTGCTGCCTTAATTTTTTCAATCCCATCCGAAGAAGCCCTTAGTGTTTTTTCTTGTTGCTCCATGTTTGAATTTCCATCTTCTTGTGATCAGATCATATTTGACCATGATCTGAGTATGCCATTTTTTAGTACAAGAGTCAATATGAACTTGTAAGTAAACAACAGAAAAAAGAAGATTATGCTCAAAAACTACCACCACCACAAACAACTTAAAACCTTAAATGATCAGCAAAATGTGGTATTTTACACTTGGTGGGTTGCGAAAATGGTTCATCTCATCCTCATCTCAGTAGGTATCGGTTTAGTATTTACTGGTAATATCCATGATGGTTCATTAACCACAGTTGCAGGTGTGTTATCGCAGATTTCAGTAGGTAGCTTTGCCAAGTATAATCAATCTCGCTTAGATAAGCAAATTAAAGCGTTAATGGCTAAAATGGATGAAGAGTAAATTGACGTGAAAAAGCTGGTAGGGGTTGAGAATTACGCTTTATCCCTACGAATATATTATCTGGTAGCGTAGCGTGGCGCAAGCCATACCAGGATTAACAGGATGTTCTTGTTTATCCTTATGCAAAAATTTGTGATACTTTTAAATTTAGACTATTAAATTGTGGAGATAAAACTAAATCATCACCAGAGAAAATCCCAATCTCATGATAAATTTCATTAATTAATTCTAAAACTAATATGCTTTGGGTTTGGGGGTCAATAATCCAATATTCAGGAATACCACAATCTTGATATTGTAGACGTTTGGCAATAAAATCTCTATCTCTTTGTAATTCCCCAGGACTAACAACTTCCACAACTAATAAAGGTGGTAACATTGATAGGCGAATAGTGTTCCGATTTGCTAATTGTTGAATATGCTCTTCTCGAATAATAGTCAGGTCAGGATAACGGTTTCTCGGTTCTCCTCTTACTTCCAATTCCAAACCATGTCCCCGCACTCTTTTATGACCCAAGAGAGAGACAAATTGAATTAATAAAAATGTAGCAATTTGCACATTGATTCCTGATTCTGGGGGCATTTCAATTAACTCTCCATTAAACAATTCATAAAGTTTTTCTGTACCATCATCATAAGATAAATATTCTTCAAAGCTTTGAAATTGATGTTTAACTTGTAGCATCAGAGTTACTCCATCTATTGTCTTAGTTAGATTTTAACACTCTTGATTTCTCTTTACGTCTCTGCACGAAATTAAATGTAATTCACTTACCAGAAAATTGTAGACCTTCACATTAGGGCGTTGCTGATTAAGGGTATGAATTTTAGTCTCACGCAAAGGCGCAAAGACGCACTGAGGTTTGAGTTTTAAAGGTTCAATTTGGGAATTTCATACCTCAATTCAGCAACGCCGATAAATTCATGATTTCTTCATGAATATGATATATGAATAAATGTATTTATGTTAATAGTCTAAAAATATACAACAATATCTTCATATCACAAATTTTTATCTACCCAATGGAGGAATCAAGACGTACCCAATAAATATTAAATAATTAAATATTCCGATCACCTGACGAACTTTAACAGTATATCCCTTTGTTTGCACTATACAAACAAGGGATTTTTTTATGCAAATTCGTAAATGATACCAATTGCAGATGATAATCATCATTTTATATATCTTAGGGGGGACTGGATTCAAGCCGAATAAATATTAAATATTAAGTAGCCCGATTACCCTACCGGACTTTAGCTCCAAATCCTCTCTTGTCATTATCCGATAAGAGAGGTTTTATTCACTTTTTATCAGCTTACTCAGAAATTTGCTAATTTTCATTAACCGAAAATTATTCATTTTTAGAATTGATATATTACCAAAATTTGTCTACATATTAAAAATAATGCCCCGACCATAATCAATATTAATGTTATTTTTCCCCCAGGAACTAGGGTTTGATAGTTACCATTAGTAAATTCTGGTGTTTGACTTTGTTTCCAACTCATTAATGCTGGCATAATTCCTCCTAAAATGGAAGCACTAAATGCGCCAGTATATTCTAGAGCATGAAAAAAGATGGTAGGATTAAATGTTCCTAAACTCAGAGGTGGAAGCAACACTAAGGAATAGAGAGGTAAACGAGAAATTTCGCTTTTGGTAATGATGGAAATATCTTGAAAAAAGTCTGTTAACCCATAAGTAATCCCAATAAATGATGTCACAATTGCAAATTCAGAAAAAATTGATAATAACACAGCAAACCATTCTCCTGATTGACCAGTTCGCAGAATTTCCAGTGGATCAAATACTTTCTCATTTTCGAGATTATGCGATAAAATATCTGGAGTCATGCAGCCTAAAATAACCGCATTCCAAGCTAGAAACATGAACAAGGGAATCACTGAACCAATAATCATAGATTGGCGAATTTTGGGAATGTCTCCTTCCAATTGAGTTACAACCAATGGAACAATACTATGAAAGAACATTGCTACATAGATAACAGCAACAGCATTACCAATAGATTGCCAATTTTGGACTAAAAGTTGAGAGTTTTGGAATTGCATTCCCCCTAATATTAATAAACCAAAAAAAGCAATTAGTAAAATAATAATAAATATACCATTAATCTTTTCTACTAATCTATCTTTACCCCAATACATTAGGCTACCAAATACTAGAAAAAAACTTACTGTTCCTACCCACTGAGGTGAAATATGTTCTAATTCCCAAACTTGATCAACTGTGGTTATTAAAATTTTGCCACCTTCAGTCATATATGCCACCAAGAGGGCATAGTGGTTAAATATATAGGCAATTCCGGCAATTCTCGCTCCTGGTTTACCGAGAATCTTGGCTATGATTGCTAATAAACCTATATGAGAAATACCCTCAACTCTCATCACATTTAAATTTCTATACTACCTGTATCAGTAAATTTGATCGCATTACCAATTAAATTATTAAACACTCGTCGTAATTCTAAGCGATCGCCGTTAACTATGCCCCCATTATTTCCAGTTGGGCTTAATTCATGGGTATCCAATTTTAAAATTAAGTTTTTCTCCTGTGCTAGGGGAGTTAGTTCACTGACTACTTCAGCCGCAATTGTTGTTAAGTTACATGATTCAAAGTTGAGGGTTTTTTTCCCAGCCTCAAAACGGTAAACTTCTAGCAATGTATTTACCATTTCCAGAAGATTTTGATTACTGCGAATCATCACATGAATCGGTTGTTTCATTTCTGAAGGAATCTGACCAAAGACTTCTTGCAGAAATAAATTTAGCATTCGATCAGCGGCTACTAGGGGAGTACGTAAATCATGGGTGAGACGAGAAACAAAGTCTTCTCGCTGTAGTGTCATTTTTCGTTGTTCGTCAATACTGTGCTTTAATCTTAACAGCGATCGCACTCTTGCTAATAGTTCTTCTGTCTCAAAGGGTTTACAAATAAAATCATCAGCACCAACATCTAAACCTTTAACAACGCTAGATTCGTTATAAGCTGTCAGGAGTAAGATCGGAATATAGTTGATTTCGGGATTATTCCGAATCCGTAGTGTAACTTCATAACCATCTATTCCCGGCATCATCACATCTAAAATAATCAAATCCGGTGGTAATTCTGCTACTTTGTCTAAAGCTGCTTGACCATTGGTAGCTGAATCAACATGATATCCCTCACTTTCTAAAAGTGTTCTCACTACATCGAGATTATCTTGGACATCATCAACAGACAAAATTCGGTCTTTTTTTAAATTAGACATAGTTAACTTTTTGGTAATCTACAACCTGATATGAGGATAATTCATTAAAGCTTTGTTCGGGGAATATACAGAATGAAAATGATGCTGATGAGAACTAAAAACTACATTACCTAAATCTGCTGCTAAATTGATTCTTCGGGGTAATTCTATTTTAAACGTTGAACCCACTCCTAATTGACTTTCAACACATATTTTTCCTCCCATTATCCCCACTAGTGAATCAATAATAGCCAAACCCAAACCTGTCCCTGAATATTTACGGCTGATACCTTGATCAATTTGATGAAATGCTGCAAAAATGTTTTGAAAATCTTGAGCAGCAATCCCAATTCCTGTATCTTTAACAGTTATTGTAACTTGATTTTTAGGTGTTTCTCGAATTTCTACCCAAATATTGCCAGATTCTGTAAATTTAACAGCATTGGTCAGTAAATTAGTTAAAATTTGCCGTAATCGGACTGCATCATTAAATACTGATGTATTCTTTAAGTCTGTTTTCACTAACAAAGATAACTTTTTGGCTTCAGCTAAGGGGCGGATTTCTGTGACTACGTTACTAACAACTGCTGATAAATCCAATATTTCTGGCTTTAGTGCTAATTTCCCAGATTCTAGCTGAGAAAAATCCAGAATTTCATTGATCTTGATCAGTAACTCTTTACCATTATTGAGAATTTTCTCTACCATGACCAGTTGTTGATTTGTCAATTCACCAAATTTAGGACGTAATAGAATCTGTGAAAATCCAATAATCGCATTCATGGGAGTTCTTAGTTCATGGGATATGGTGGCTAAAAATAGTGATTTTAAACTGGATGCTTCCAAAATATTGAGGTTTTGTTCTTGAATATGCTGCTGCTGTGCTGTGAATTCTTTCTGCTGTAAGATTAGCTGTTCACGACTTTCTTTAAGCTGTTGATTTGCTAAATTTAGCTGCATTTCCGTATGGTGTATACGAATTGCACTGCGTAACATTTGAGCTATGGTTTCTGGAGATAATTTAGACTTAATAAAATACTCGGTAGCACCTAATTTTATCCACTCTTGGGCTATTTTTTCATCTCCTGAATCTATGAGAATTACTAAAGGAACTTTAATCCCTGAAGATTGTAATTTATGAATTAATGTTAAGCTGTCTTGATTTGGTAAGTGATAGTCGAGAAATATGCAATCATAGTGATTATGGATTAGGGCAAAGAAGGCTTGACTCCCATCCTTAACTTCATCAATTTCCATCTTAATACCTGTTTTAGTCAGAGCTAAACTTACTATTAAGCCGTCTACCTGATCATTTTCTACAACTAAAATTTTTAGCGGTTCTTCCATCGGTTTTTCTTTTTGCTGTTAAATACAGATTTATGTTCAGCATTTCTGTTTTTACAGTCTCTAGATTGTACAAATAATCAACATGATTTTTTGCTGAATTAGCAGATTTATTCCCAAATAAAATAAAATACTTTATCCAGTTAAAAACATTGTAAATTACTAATTCATTAACTGTCCTCACCCATTAGTGAGAGTTGCATGGAAACATTATGTACCATTAGCGTAAGTATTTAAACTTAAAGAGTAGGAATAATTGCTAAATAAGGATCACTTACCTCCTGCGGATGAATTGGTTTTTAGAGCAGGTAAGTAGGTGAACGGAAAAAAACCGTAGACGCGGAGCGGCTTCTCGAAGAGTAATATGTAACGAAAAGTAAAATCGCCCAAACCCTCTTCACTCTTGCCTCTGGTTACTGAGCGAAGTCGAAGTATTGCCTCTTGCCTAGTGCCATAACGACGATTTTCAATGCTAACCTACTTAGTTGCAAAGCTGACTTAATCAGCTTTTTAACCTACTTAATTTTTGATTTTTGACCTCCGCATTGCGGAACTGCCGTGTTGAGTCCATTGTAAATTTGGTGATCATGGTGTAACTGTAATTTTTCTGATTTGTCTCAATAATCTCATTTGTTTTGGGAAAAATATCTATATGTCTTTAGCTAGATTTTTGCATCTATTGAAATTCAAAAATCAATTATTCATTATTCCTATTGGTAGATGTTTAATGGTTCACAGATCGTATATGCTCAAGGTTGGGTAAATTGAATACAATTCTTAAAAAACAAAACCTTCTGTCTATTAGCACTACTTCAGAGGTAGTCTAATTATCATGGGTGTAATAGTCAGTAACTCAGCCCTAAAGGGACTGAGCTTGTAATTTATTACAAGCTGTACTGACCAGTCTAAGTCTTCACTGACTACGTTTTTTGAGTCACGACACCCTGGAATGCGAAGCTAGTTCCCTGCTCTGTCATTTGCAATTAAACAGTTTTAAAGTCACTGAAACAGTGTTGCAAGTCTAAAAAGCTCTTAAAACATTGACGAAGCTAACATCACCCCGAAAGGGAGGCTCTTCGGAGCAACACATTATGCGTACAGAGTTGGGAAATTTGAATCGGTAATTGTCCCGTTGAAAGTACACCACAAAAGTACCCCGAATTTCTTAACTCCAAGGCGGTAATGAAAAAATATTCAAAGCGGTTAAAACCGTGGTCAGTGAGCAGTTCGACAAGCTCACTGTAACACTTGTCGAACTGCCCGTGCCGTGGCTGGTGAGCCATATCGATAGCGTAGCGTGGCGTTAGCCATACCATCCCTCTCAGGGCTAAAGCCGCTGAGTTTCCCACTTACCGGGTATTCTTATGAGTGAGATTAGTATTCTATTAATTGAAGATCACGATTTAACCCGCATGGGACTCAAAACTGAATTGCAGTCACACAGCGGCTTTAAGGTGATTGGTGAGGCAGCCAATGCGACTCAAGGACTAAAACTTTTAGAAACAATCAAGCCAAATGTGGCTGTGATAGATATTGGTTTACCTGATATGAGTGGAATTGAGCTAACGCGTAAATTTAGACGTTATCAGACAGAAACGGGACAATTTCAGACGAAAATTTTGATTTTGACGATGAATAATACTGAAGATGCAGTTCTAGCGGCTTTTGCGGCGGGAGCAGATTCTTATTATATGAAGGAAACAAGTATTAATAAATTTACTGAAGCTGTAGAAGCAACTTTTCATGGTAATTCTTGGATTGATCCAGCGATCGCTAGTGTCGTATTACGAAAAATGCGTCAAGGTGTCCCCGGTGATCATCAATCATTGGACAAGCCAAAAACTGTAAAAATCGAAGCTCTGGAAATAGAATATGAACAAGTTTTAGAAACTTATCCCCTCACCCAAAGGGAACTGGAAATTTTAGAATTGATTGTGGGTGGTTGCAGCAATGGCCAAATCGCCGAAAAATTATATATTACTGTAGGTACAGTAAAAACTCATGTTCGCAATATCTTAAATAAACTCTGTGCTGATGATCGAACCCAAGCAGCCGTGCGGGCTTTACGTTCTGGGTTGGTAGTTTAATTTTTCCTGCAAACATTCTGCAATCCGTTGTGCTGCACCTGCACGTCCCATGCGCTGCAACCCATTTTCAGCAATCTCATGTAAGAGGTCAGGATTTTTGAGTAGAGATTGGATAGCGGGGAGAACTTGTGATGGTTGGTTGACGAGGGTGAGAGATATTCCTAAAAGCCGACTTTGAGCTTCTGCAAAAGCGGGGTTGTATTGAGGTCCATGACCAGAAATAGCGATCGCTGGTTTTCCCAAACCGATGAATTGTTCTGTTGCTGTTCCAGCCATAGCGATCGCCAGATCACCTAAATGTAAGCATTCATTATAGGCTTGTTGGGTCAGGATAAAATAAGCATTTTTTTGGTTAAAAGTCAAGCTATCAGGGTCAGAAATTGCTAAAGGAGATTGATCACACCGTCGCCAACCTTGAATGTGTAAAGTTTGGGATAAAATACTACAATCTAAACCAGGAGCGATCGCCCCTAAAAAAATCATCGTCCCCGCAGCCCGAAAGATGGAATCTGGTTGTCGTAAACTAGCCGTCAGCGCAGATACAGCAATCATGATGATTTCCCAATTGTTGTAAGCTTCCGGCGCACGAGAACCGGGTAACAGAGTCACAATCAAAGGCCGAATCACTTCTTCGAGTTCAGCATCAGGACGATAAAACTGTTGTGCGGTAAAAATCTTCTGCAAACCATCCATCATGGGATTCCCCACATCCACAGCGGGAATTCGCCATTTTTTGAGAATTTCCGTAGTCAGAGCATCTCTAGGAAACACAGCCCGACAACGGCCACGACTCATCAACCATCTTTCCCAAGGATGGTAAATTGAACCAGAAAAATTTTCCCACCATGCGGACTTTGATTTTCTCGGTAATAATCCCGCTTCATCGCGCACATAGTATTCTGATTTAGCAGTACCTACAAAGGCATAATTAGCACCACTCACTGCTGCAAACAACAGGGGAACAATATCCCCCACCGCTAGAATAGCTTTGGGATTACCTAACTTGGTTTGTGAACTTACCCAACTGCGGATAGATTGAATTTGATTAAGAGTCAACTGCACCAACCCACCCCGCAGATCGCGCATTAATTCGCGGCTATCCATATAGATAAAACCACCAGAAGGCATAGTCTGCACCTTACCAATCATAGAAATGTCTATTTGTTGATAAGCACGTCCTTCACCTACTATTGGTAAAGCAAAAATATCTGGTGGAGAAGATAATTGTTGTAGAGCCTGGATAATCCGAACAGCAATGATATCTTCTCCGTGACCATTGCTTAAGACTAATAACTGTAAACGAGAATTGGTCATTGATTTTTAAAATACGCTTTAATGGCATAGGTATCACTTGTCAATGTAATAGGACAAGGAATAATAATTCGCTCTAAATCTAAATTTAAGCTCTTTGTTTATCGGCATTTTTAGCCCTTGACTCCACTCCCTGTATCCGTAGGAACAATATATTTTTGTAGAAACAAAAACAATAATAGCACTGGAGTAATAGAAATTACTGAACCAGCAGCTACCAACCGCCAATCTAAAGAAAATGTTCCCGCTAACTTAGCTACCCCCAAGGGTAAAGTATATAAACTTTCATCTTGGATGACAATTAAAGGCCACAAAAAGTCACTCCAAGCACCAATAAAGACAAAGATAGCCAAAGTAATCAGCGCTGGACGAATGGCAGGTAGCATGATGTGCCACCACAATCCTAACTCAGAACTACCATCTAAACGAGCCGCTTCTTCAATTTCCTTTGGCACACCTATTAGAGCCTGCCGTAATAAAAATATACCAAAGGCAGATGCCAAACTAGGAAAAATTATTCCTAAGTAACTATTTCTCAACCCTAGTTGCACTGTCAAAATATATAAAGGAATCATGACAATTTGGAAGGGAATCATAATTGTGGAGACAATGGCTATGAAAATCCCATTTCTGCCCACAAATGATAGTCTGGACAAGGGATAAGCCGCTAAGGAACAAAACAACAAATTTAAACCAACTGTTAATACTGATACTAGGATACTGTTGTATAAATAAGTTGCGAATGGTAAAAATTGCCAAACTTTAGAGAAGTTTTCTAGTGTTGGCTGACTAGGTAATAATTGGGGTGGTGACTGCCAAATATTTTCCGTTGGTGATTTTAGTGCTGTGCTGATTAACCATAACAATGGAAACAGCATCACGATAGCGATCGCACTGAGTATGCTATAAATAATTAAAGTTTGGATGCGGGAGTTTTTTAACTTCATATTTTGTTAAAAATGATTAAGTGTAAAGGTTGTTAATATAACTATTTGTAACCTAACAAATAAACTTTATCCTATAATTATACACACTAATTTTACCTCAAGTGACAAAAAACCAGATCCCTGACTTCTTGAAGAAGTTGGGGATATGAGTCCTGACATTGTGTCTTAATAACATAAATTCTAGGAAATTGTGGGATATGATGAAATCGAAATTTTCAAAATAAGTAATATTTTTATGAAACCAATTCTGCAAATAGCAGCATTTGTAACTATAATTATTTTTGTGAGTGTTACCTTGGTTTCTGTCCATAAAGTTTTTCGAGATCAGTTAATAATAACTCCCCAAATTGCCAAGGAATGTTTAACTAATTCCAGCTTACCTTGTGACAATTCAAAGTCATCTATAAATATACCATTTATTCCCGATCAGAAATTAGATGATCAACAACGGTTTTTAGCAACAATTGCCCAAAAAATCCCCACAATTCCCCAGGATGATACTTTTGAATATACTTTACTACGTTCCTATGGAACAGTATTTATTAATCAAGAGTCAGGAATTAATTTACCACAAAAAGTGATTTTAGATAACGAATCAGAAACAAAATCTTTTCAGAAGACAATGAGTATAGCTTTAGTAGATGGCACTCAAGAATGTTATTTACAAAAAACCGCAGCAGCAGCTTTAAATAAGGCGAAAAGTTTAGAAAATATTCCCCTTAAATCAGGTTATGCTGGTGATTGTCTTCGCAATTTTGCCACTAATTTAAGATTTTGGAATAAATACGCAAATAGTGAAACATTAGCAAGAGTCAAAGCCGGAAAAGAAACAAAAATTCTCGGTTTAGTTGCACCCCCCGGTACGTCACAACATCTGTGGGGATTAGCAATTGATTTACAAGTATCAACATCAACCCAAAGACAGGCTTTAAATGAAAATGGTTGGTTTCAAACTGTAGTTAGTGATCTTCCCCATTGGACTTATTTAAGCCAGAGTGAAGATGATTTACCCAAATTTGGATTACAACAAAAAACTATCCAAGGAATTAAATATTGGGTAACACCAATTTAATTTGTTAGTTGTTAGTAGGGGCGAAGCATTTGGAAGATAAATTATCGGTCATTGCCAAAAATAGTTCTCCAAATGCTTCGCCCGTACAGTTGTTAGTAGGGGCGAAGCATTTGGAAGATAAATTATCGGTCATTGCCAAAAATAGTTCTCCAAATGCTTCGCCCGTACAGTTGTTAGTAGGGGCGAAGCATTTGGAAGAAATTATCGGTCATTGCCAAAAATAGTTCTCCAAATGCTTCGCCCGTACAGTTGTCAGTTGTTAGGAGAAAGAAGGAAATTTCCCTGTTCTCTGTTATAAAATAGTCATATATCTGATAGTTGGAGTTTTAACAGTGAGTTTATTTGATGATTTAAGTCGGTTTTTAGAAAGTCGTTTAGAAGAGTTCTTGCGGAATAACCCTCATTTAGAGTTAGAAGCACTTTTAGAACAACTGCGGGAACAAGAAGAAGATACATTAAAGTTAATTGCCGAGTTACAATTGCAAGAGAAGCGATCGCAAGATGAAATTCTCAGCACAGCCCAAGAAATCCAAAAATGGCATATTCGGATTCAAAAAGCCCAAGCCGCAGGTAGACAAGACTTAGCCACCCCAGCCCAAGAACGAGAAGCAGCCCTACTGCGAGAAGGAAATCAAATGTGGGGACAAATGCAAGGTTTAAAAGAACGCATTAACCAGTCCCAAGAACTACTTCGCAAAATTCAACAACGTCGTCAAGAAGTACAAACAAAAGCAGCCGAAGCACAAACAGCCAGAACCAAAGCACAAACCCAGCAAAGATTAAAAACTGAAACTCCTGGCTGGAATACTGCTGCTAATTCTCACAGTAATTTTGACGACTTAGAAAATACATTTCGCAATTGGGAAACTCAAGACGAATTAGAAAAACTCAAACGCAAGATGGGAAAATAATTGAGAGAATGTCAGTTGTCAGTTGTTTAAAACACAACTCACTTGTGCTTTTAATCCTGACTCCTACTATATCACCGTTTTGTTTTTCTGACCAAACTAATTTAAAATTCCCATCTAACCGCCGTTCAAACTCTCAATATTCATCAGCAATTAGAGAACCAATAGCAAGTAAAGATTTTGCCCCTTGACGGATTTGCCATTTATTTTTGGAAAGATTGAATTGTTGTAAACTTACAAACAAGTCCTTACTTAAACTTAGGACTCTTCCCTTTGCGTCTTTGCTCCTTAGCGTCTTTGCGCGAAACAAAATAGAAACAAAAAAAGTGGTTCTGTCCAAGACAAAACCACCTCAAACAAAAATCAAACTCAAATTAACGAGCTTGACCGTGAGCAGAAGCCGCATCAATAGGCTTCATCAGATACAATTGTAATAACTGCCAACCATGAGATAGATAGATTGGAAGTTTTTGGAAGAATTGCAGGAATTTAGGCGTATTAGAGCTAGAAATTGCTGCCAATTTTTCGTTATTCTGGACGCAAACATCTAAACGCTCATAAAATACTGGATTCTCAACATCCAACATAACTGGGAAGACTCTACCAGCGGTTTCATTGGTCTTCTTAATTACATGAATGTCGTACTCACGCGCATTCAAGCCCAAGGAAGCGTAGAAATCCTTGCGTTGAATATCATTGAGATACATAGTTGCAAATACTGACAACAGGAAGAAGCGACTCCATAGTTTAGCTCTCCAGTCATTCAACATTTGTGGCTGCGCTCTCATAACCGCATCAAAAAAATCACCGTGACGGTTTTCATCCTGACACCAGTTCTCAAAAAAGTTAAAAATTGGATAAATTTGATCTTCAGGATGGGCTTCTAAATGACGATAAATAGTGATATAGCGCCAATAACCAATCTTTTCAGAAAGATAGGTCGCGTAGAAGATGAATTTGGGCTTAAAGAACGTATAACTACGACTCTTAGTCAAAAACCCTAAATCTAAAGAAAGATTAAAGTCTGACATAGCTTTGTTCAAGAACCCAGCGTGACGGGCTTCATCCCGTGACATCAGGTTAAAGCCTTCAGCTAAAAGAGGGCTTTTATCCTTTAAGCGCCGACCGAGTTCTTTGTATAACAAGAAGCCGGAAAACTCTGCTGTACAAGAACGTTCGAGAAATTCAACGAACAATTTGCGAGTTTCTCCGTCAATAGAGTCCCAAGATTTTTCAAACTGAGCATCCCGAACAAAGTGATGGCGGTTGTAGTCAATGCGGAATTCTGCAATAATGGCTTCCAATTCCTCTTCATTGACGGAAAGATCCATCCGTGCCATTTCATCGAAATCGGTTGTGTAAAACCTTGGTGTTAAAAGGGTTTCCTTAGCAGGGGACTTAATTCCAGAACGGATTTCGTCAAAGCCTGGTTTTCTGAGGGATTCTACCATGTTTTGATTTGCTCTTTTATCTTTCTTTTCTTGATGACACCAGAAAGCTGATTCTATGCTCTCACAAGGTGCAGGGAACAAAAATTATAATTTTGTATGAAATTCAGTGTAGCAATATCTAGCCCAAAAATCAGCAGATCAATGATTAATAGTTGCAAAAATCCACAAAAAACGATTTCCACTTGATTTAGGTCTGATGAGGATAATGGGTTTGATGCCGTGTTTGAGGAGCGAAACGTTAAATTAGCCAAAACCCAGGAAAATCATGTAAGCTGGGAAAATAACTGTTTGTCAGTTATAATTTCGCTTTCCTACAGTGCCAGCTAAAAAACCTGAATATATTAAACATATAGTTTGAAAACCTCGTATGTTCAATACCAACGAATTATCAAGCCATTATTGCTGGGGCTGGTAATATAGTCTGGGAAAATATCGCCAACAGTGATGTTTTATACTATAATGTTGAAAATTCTGTACTGGTTACTCTGGTGGGACATAATGTTTTTGTTATTGAACATGAAAAATCACAATCAGGATTACAGTATTTGGCTGAACAATGCAATTCTTAACTGTCCTGTAATTTCTGAATTATTGTTAGCTTAAAAGGATGTTAATTAATGCTCAACTTTTACTACAATTTCAACGCTGTGAGCGGCGACCTTTTTTAGATGTTCACGGTGATTATCTTCAGCGGGAGATTCCCAATGAGTTAGTCCTGAAGGTACAACAGGACAAAATTGCTCATCATCAGCGAATAGTCAAAAAGTTAAGTTACTATGAACCTGATTATCTGTCACGGGATTGGGAAGCAGGAGCAGCATCAACTCTAGAACTGATGCAGCAAGGGGTGAGTTATATTCGTCGTGGTGTAATATTAACTAGCTACCGTGAAAAATATACTTTGCTGAGTCGCCCAGATTTACTGGTCAAACAGCCGGGAAAATCTCGGTTTGGGAATTGGAACTATGTCCCAGTTAATATTGAATTGGGTAAACGTCCCAAGCAAGAATATCAAGTAGTTATTGCTTTTCACGCCCAAGTTTTAGCCACGGTTCAGGATGTGATTCTCAGTAAAGCCGGGCTGATATTGCGGGATAAAGATAAAACTTATGTGGTGGATTTAGATAAATGGACACCACAAATGTTGAATATTTTAGAGGAATATATTCAAGTTATTGAGTCGGTGGAAGCACCAGAAATTTTTATTTCTCGGCAAAAATGTAGTCTTTGTCCTTGGTATAATTATTGTCATGCCAAAGCGAGATATCAAGAACACCTTTCTCTGTTACCAGGTGTAACACCGATTCGCTATACTCAACTGCAAAATCTAGCTATTACTACTTTAGAAGCACTGGCACAGACCCATCCTAGCACTTTAGAAAACTTGACAGGATTTGATAGTAATGTAGCTGCTAAATTAGTTATTCAAGCCCAATCTGTATTCACCAAACAACCATTAATTATTGCAAATTCCTTTTCTTTAGAATATCTAACTTTTACAGCCCCCATTGAACTTTATTTTGATATTGAAGCCCAACCAGATTTAAATTTAAATTATCTTTTAGGTGTTTTAGTGGTGGATAGAGTCGCTAATACCGAACAATTTTATGCTTTTTTAGCGGAACAACCCGAACAAGAACCACTAATTTGGCAACAATTTCTGAATTTAGTTAATCAATATCCTCAAGCCCCAATTTATCATTTTTGTGCTTATGAAGTAGATACAGTCAAACGCCTTGGTAAATTGTATCGCACACCTTATGCCCAAATTCATCCCATCCTGAATCGGTTTATTGATATCTATGAACAATTAATTCAAAGTGTGGCTTTACCAATAGATAGTTATGCCTTAAAAACTATTGCTCGTTGGCTAGGATTTGAATGGCGTGAACAACAAGCCAATGGTGCTAAATGTATTTACTGGTATGATAAGTGGTTAGAAACAGGCGATCGCACCTTATTAGCAATCATTCAAGACTACAACGAAGATGACTGTCGCGCCACCCGTACTGTCAAAGATTGGCTAGTTAGCTTTTTTGAGGCTGAATCGGGTAATATTACCTTATAAAAAATTTTACTCCAGTTCTTCTATGCCACGTCTCCCAAAACCTCGGAAACTATCCCTAATTCTCATCTTTATAATTCCACTAATTCTGATTGGTTTTCTGTTTAATAATTTCGCTTCTGCCTCTTCAATAATCGAAAGTATAGAATTTATTGGCCAAGCTACATTACCCACAGGTTTAATTTTCCAAAAAACCGAAGTTGGTGGGTTATCGGGAATAACTTATGATGTCAGAAATAACCTATATTATGCAATATCAGATGACAGAGGGCAAAAAGCAACACCTCGTTTTTATACTTTCACAATTGACCTCAGCAAAGGTAAATTAACCAACAACGATGTTATTCCCGTAGGTGTCACAAACTTATTAAATACCAGCAATCAACCATTCCCTCCCAATACCACTGATACAGAAGGAATTGCTATCACCAATCAAGATACCATATTTGTTTCCTCTGAAGGTGATGTAGACAAACTTATCAATCCCTTTATTAAAGAATTTGCGCTGGCTTCTGGAAAAACAATTAGTACCCTACCCATACCAGATAAATTTTTACCAGATTCCCAAAAGCAAAAAGGCATCCGTAACAACTTAGCCTTTGAAAGTCTCACCATTACACCTAATCAAAAATTCTTATTTACAGCCACCGAAAACGCCTTAATTCAAGATGGACCAGCGGCTAAATCCGGTGTTGGTACTTCCTCTCGAATTTTAGAATATAACCTCTTAACCAAGCAGCCAGAACGGGAATTTCTCTATCAAACAGAACCAGTTACATCTTTGTTTAATCCTACTGGTAAATTTGCCAGTGGCTTACCAGATTTACTAGCACTCAATAATCAAGGAAACTTTCTCAGTATAGAAAGAAGTTTCACCGGTTTGGGATTTACAGTTTTTGTATTTGAGATTTCCTTAGAAAACGCCACAGACATTCATAATTTTGACAGCATTGCCAAAATTGACCCTGATAAAATCAAGCCAGTAGAGAAAAAACTCCTGTTAGATCTACGAACTTTAGATGTATCATTAGATAATATTGAGGGATTGACCTTGGGTGCAAAATTACCCGACGGACAACCATCACTAATTTTAATCAGCGACAATAATTTTAATGGACTACAACAAACCCAAATTTTAGCCTTTAAGCTGAAAATCGAATCTCCATTGACTAGATTATTACGCCGCTTAAAAATACCTAACTTTTAAAAATAATGGTTCTAAGTAAGTAGACGAAAATAAATCAAAGTAGATTAAGTAATGTAAAAAATCTGGAGATGATTTCGTAGTAAGGGCTTCAGCCCTCAAATGAGGAATAAATTCCTCTCTTTCTCCATGAGCAAATTCCCTGCAAAAATATTTTTTCTCAGACTACTTGACAAATAGAAAAAGACTAGGCATAATAGAGAGAGTGCAAGTTCAAACCGAACTCGAGGGACTGTAGTTCAATTGGTTAGAGCACCGCCCTGTCACGGCGGAAGTTGCGGGTTCGAGCCCCGTCAGTCCCGTTCTAAAATGCTGAATATTGAATAACGAGTTGATTAAAAATGCTCATACCTTTAATTTCAGTAGGTGTAATCATGATTTGTAAAAGAGAGAATCAACTGTGACCGTCAGAGTCCGCATAGCTCCGAGTCCTACGGGAAATCTACATATTGGTACAGCGAGAACTGCTGTATTTAACTATTTGTTTGCTCGTCACCATGATGGCAATTTTATTTTAAGAATCGAAGATACAGATTTAGAGCGATCGCGTCCTGAATACACAGATAATATTCTAGCTGGACTCCGCTGGTTAGGATTGAATTGGGATGAAGGTCCATTTTTCCAATCTCAACGCCTTCATCTTTACAAAGAAGCGGTGCAAAAATTACTAGATCAAGGATTAGCTTACCGCTGCTACACCACATCTGAAGAATTAGACGCTTTGAGAGAAGGGCAAAAAGCCAGAGGAGAAGCACCCCGCTATGATAACCGTCACCGTCACCTCACCCCAGAACAAAGGGCTGAATTTGAAGCTCAAGGACGTTCTTCTGTAATTCGTTTCCAAATCGCCGATAGCCGGGAAATTGTCTGGAATGACTTAGTCCGGGGGAAAATGAGTTGGCGGGGTAGCGATTTGGGTGGTGATATGGTGATTGCTCGCGCTGCTAGTGATGGTACAGGTCAACCACTATATAATTTTGTGGTGGTTGTGGATGACATTGATATGCAAATTACTCATGTCATTCGTGGTGAAGACCATATCGCCAATACTGCTAAACAAATCCTGCTGTATGAAGCTTTGGGGGCGAAGATTCCCGAATTTGCTCATACACCTTTGATTTTGAATCAAGAAGGGCGCAAATTATCGAAGCGGGATGGAGTAACTTCCATTTGTGACTTTCAGGAAATGGGCTTTACTGCGGAAGGTTTAGTTAATTATATGACTTTGCTGGGATGGTCGCCAGCGGATTCTACTCAAGAAATATTTGATTTAGAATCAGCAGCTAAGGATTTTTGCTTTGAGCGGGTAAATAAAGCTGGTGCTAAATTTGACTGGGATAAATTGGATTGGTTAAATAGCCAATATCTCCATAATATGCCAATTGATAAGCTGACAGATTTAGTTATTCCCTATTGGGAAAAAGCTGGTTGTCAATTTACAGGTGGGAGAGAACGGACTTGGTTAGAGCAGCTAGTGGGGTTAATTGCTGCTAGTTTGACTCGATTGGTGGATGCGGTGGAGATGACCAAAGTATTTTTTACTGATGGGGTAGAATTGACTGAAGAAGGCAGTCAACAACTACAGCAAGAGGGTGTCAAGACTGTACTGCAAGCAATTATTACAGCTTTAGAAAGTCAGCCAGAGTTGTCAGCAGATATTGCCCAAAGTATTATTAAGCAAGTTGTGAAATCGGAAAATGTGAAAAAAGGCTTAGTCATGCGATCGCTCAGAGCAGGGTTAACAGGGGATGTACATGGACCAGATTTAATTCAGTCTTGGTTACTGTTAAATCAGATTGGTTTAGATAAAGCCCGTTTAAATCAAGCAATTAGCAGCAAACCCTAAGTCATGGGTAATGGGTAGGAGTTCTCGTTAATTTTGAATTTTGAATTTCCTCCTGCGGTACTCAAGTCTTTTCTCCAAAGGAACTTGAGACCTAAGATTGATGTCTTTATAAGATATCTAGGAATCTTCTCTAATTGCAATGTCAAAAACAGCTTTTCCTACAGGAATCATAGTTGTACTCTGCGTTACAGCCGGGTTTAATCCAGTGGCTCATGCTCAAACAGCCGCGCCAATTTTTGGAGATGCGACTATTCAACATCCATTATCTTCAGATCCCTTGATATTGAGAGGAATGAGTGGTGGTGCAATACCGGGGAGCAAAATAGCAGGAAAAGCAGAAACACCACCAACAGGACCATGTAAAGGATTTATGGATGAAGCACCAGACCATACTGTGAAACTCACCAGTAAATTTGACTACCTGAAATTAGTAGTCCAAAGTCCTGCGGATACCACCATGATTGTTAAAGGACCCGGTGGAACTTGGTGCAATGATGATTTTGACGGTAAAAACCCCGGTATTGTTGGGGAATGGCTACCAGGTACTTATCAAATTTGGATTGGTTCTTACAAGGAAAATGAATCCCTACCTTATACCTTGAAAATTACGGAAGGTAAGTAAATGATTAGACATCTTGTGAGAATTAAATGTGTGTGACTTGAAACCCTTGTAGAGAAGTGACCTGGGTAGGGATTCTCGGCTCTACAATATTTTCGGAGATGTCTAAGTAGGTTAGCGTTAAAAATTGGTAATTTCTGTACTAGATTTTCACAAACACATTGCTAAAATTGATGTTTCCAGTCTGTATCCCAGCATTATGTTTAAATAATTATAGCAATCCTAAGAGGTTGTTTGAAAAGTATTATATGAAACCCATAATCTCCAAAAACCTAACCCCCCTCCCCCCCTTCCGTACAAGGGAATGGGGGTTTTAAAGCCTCTCCCCTGGTAGGGGAGAGGTTTGGAGAGGGGTCTGTTTACACATTAAAAACTTTTAAAACATCCTCTAATTGAAGCACGAGAAAATACGATTTACAAGATTAGGGAAAACCTAGATTTGTAGGGGTTTAGCAGTGCTAAACCCCTACCGATGGAATCGAACGATTAAGCCGTTTTGAGGATAATGATGTCAATAAATTATAAATTAGTGTGAGAAGTCGGGGATCTGTTAATTAAGTATATAATCATTGATATAGCGTTTCATCTGGGGAGTTAAATCTAATGACACAAGCTGCAATCACAAATTTAGAATTAATTCAACCTTTAGCTAATCATCAGGCTTTAACAGATGAGCAATTTATGTTATTGCAAGAAAATGATAATCTTTATGAATATGTGAATGGAGAGCTAATTATAGTCGCAAATTCAGGTGTAGAACATGGCTACTTAGCTCTAACTCTTGGATATTTTTTAACAGGCTTTGTGCGTGATCATAAACTCGGAATAACTTGTGATTCTAGCACTGCTTTTAAAATGAAAACTGGTAACAAAAGATCACCCGATCTTGCTTTTGTTTCTAAGGAAAGATTGCCAGGTTTAAAGCGATTACCCAAAGGTTTTTTTGATGGCGCTCCTGATTTAGCTGTAGAAATTATTTCTCCTAATAATACTTTTGAAGAAATTCATAATAAATTAGTAGAATATTTTGAAAATGGCACTCGTTTAGCATGGGTAATATTGCCAGATGAAGAATGTGTATTAGTTTATCGCAAACCTAAGCCATCCCAGCTTTTGCAATTGGAAGATAGTCTTGATGGAGAAGATGTTATTCCTAATTTTAATTTGCCTTTGATAGAGTTATTTCAAGAATTATCTTTTTAGATATAGATTCTCAACTATGCAGCATTTAGACAGTTTAGATTTTGCCAGTAAAATTAAAGAATTAATTGATAATCTCAGAGGTTGTTTGAAAACTTGATTGCTGAAATTATTCCTAAATGTAAATATTTGAAACATTCATAATTTCTTACTTCTTTAAACAGGTCTTTATACTCTGCACAATATTCATCTATAGGACTCCTATTTGATTTTTGAACAAAACTCGGTACACCTTCATATTCTCAAATCCTCTTGCCTCTTGCCTTCCTACGCAGGAAAATTCAAGAATCAAACCGGAGTCCTTGTCATTTATTCGCTCTGAACTTATTTCCATCTTTTCATTCCCCTTCCCCTCAACTCCCCTGATAATAACCTACTCCTCTCCCGCTTCAATGCTTCTTTCTCTATGTAAAAAACAAAATCTCTGTCTTCCTTTTCCTTCCAAGTTTTAATTCTTTTTCTCTATTCAAAATGAGCGAACGGACAGATAGCATTTTCTCTGTACAACTC
Source organism: Anabaena sp. 90 (assembly GCF_000312705.1). Classification (NCBI taxonomy): domain Bacteria; kingdom Bacillati; phylum Cyanobacteriota; class Cyanophyceae; order Nostocales; family Nostocaceae; genus Anabaena; species Anabaena sp. 90. Next base: position 494,062 of record NC_019427.1, on the reverse strand, counting down.
GAAAGTTTTTCGTATCGGTTTGTACGATACAGACTAATATTTCACTGATTGAGTTAAGTCTGGATCAAAAAACTGATCTTCTGTTACAATTGGTGGCGATTAAACTCTAACTAAACAATTTACGGTCATCTAAGAGGTCTTTATTTTATGGACGAACTTAATAAACAACTGAGTGCTTTTGGCATTTCTCCTGAAGAAATTTCAAAACAACTTTCCTCTATGGGAATTTCTTTCGACGAGATCGCTAAAAAGACAGCTTCTATCGGTGTTCCTAGTATCATTCTTGCTGTAGCATTCACCTCTTTTGGGGGTACGGGTCTAACCGTTACTCTTGCCACTGCTTTAGCGGGTTCAATTGGTGTTATCGGAGACAATTTGACGGGTTACGGAATCGAGATGATTCTTACTACTGTTTATGTTGAGCGTCGCAAAACGGAAGCGGAAGAAGCCCTTTACAGGGAAATTGATATTCTACCCCTTACCGATGCGTTAAAAATTAAGCTAAAAAGTCAACTTGCTCAGGTGAAAGTTACTGATAATACTACGGACAATATTTCTACTGAGAATAGTGCCAATGGTAGCACTAATCAAAATAGCGATCGCTGCCAGGTTGAAGAAACCCAGAGAGAACCCCAACAGGTTATGGCCGTTGCTAAATAATCATCCATTTACTGCATTCTCTAGGGAACACCAAAAAATAAATTACCCAATTTTGTGGGATGGGCATACTTCGACAGGCTCAGTACAAGTCCTGCCCGTCCTTGATGATTAGCGGGCAATTCGTCCCGCACCACAAGAAATTTTTGGGTATTTTTTTAATTGGAAGTCCCTTATTGTGTTCACCTACTTATTCGGCATTTAAGTTTTTAAGAATTTTCTGGGCTAAAAATTCCTTAATTTCTATATGTCTTGGTACAGCCTCAATGACACCTGTTTGAGGATTAATCCATAAAGAATCAGAACCACCTTCTCGTTTTAGGTAACAACCTGCTTATCTTAACTTTTTTTCTAATTCTTTACGTTTCATGGAATTAAAATAGTCTCTTCTATCGCATCTTCTGTGATTCCCCTGCGGATATGTGCCATAGGATCTTCAATAATCAATTGAATAGCAAGTTTCAAGTTTTCTTTCGCTTCCTCAATGGTTTCACCTTGACCATTAGCACCAGAAATTTCTGGACAAATTGCCCAGTATCCTCCTTCCGTTGCTCTCTCAATGATGGCTGTTAACTCTGCTTTCATAACAATTTTCACAAGAAGTCTACTAGATTTTAAACGATGATTAGTTACAAGATCAGCGATGACACTATCACCCAGCACGAAAAATCTCTCTAAAACTCTTACCTTCGCTTCTTCGCTTCTTAGTGGTTCATTTTTCGTAACCTCTGCGTTGTATTAAGCTTTGAAGCATGAATAATATAAATGAATTTGGTGATCCTGTGCAGTCCGGCATAAAATTAGTAATAGAGATAGCAAAATATAAATTAGCCCCAAATCCTTACTGGGTCTGATTTTGGGAATATTTAACTTTTAATTTTTAATTTTTAATTGGTATTAGTATGAGAATTAGGTTAAATTTAATTAAGATTCTAGACAAACTTCATGAATCTGCCATAAGCAAACCGACGTTTTATGGCTCAAATTACAAAATGGATTTATAAACATCCGTTACAAAAGCAGTCATATTAGTATCTAAAGGCAAATTAAAGATGAAATTCTCCTGGAGAGTCGTAGCACTTTGGTCAGTGCTGGCTTTGGTAATCGGCTTTTTCTTCTGGCAAGGGGCTTTTGCAGGCGCTCCTGCGGACACAGGCAAAAATGCCGCCAATACCCGTATGACCTATGGGCGCTTTTTGGAATACTTGGATGCAGACCGCGTTACCAATGTGGATTTATACGATGGTGGTAGAACCGCAATTATCGAAGCTAATGACCAAGACATCGAAAATCGCACCCAACGCTGGCGGGTAGATTTGCCCGTGAATGCTCCTGAATTAATTCAAAAGCTCAAAGAAAAGCAAGTCAGTTTTGATGCCCATCCCATCCGCAATGATGGGGCAATCTGGGGACTTTTGGGTAATTTAATTTTCCCAGTTTTATTGATTACTGGCTTGTTCTTTTTGTTCCGGCGCTCTAATAATCTTCCCGGTGGTCCTGGACAAGCGATGAATTTCGGCAAGTCCCGCGCTCGTTTCCAAATGGAAGCGAAAACAGGGGTGAAGTTTGACGATGTAGCGGGAATTGAAGAAGCTAAGGAAGAATTACAAGAAGTTGTTACTTTCCTCAAACAACCTGAGAAATTTACTGCTGTGGGCGCTCGCATTCCCAAGGGTGTACTATTGGTTGGACCTCCAGGAACTGGTAAAACTTTACTGGCAAAAGCCATTGCGGGTGAAGCTGGTGTACCTTTCTTCTCTATCTCCGGTTCGGAATTTGTGGAAATGTTTGTGGGTGTGGGTGCTTCCCGTGTCCGTGACTTGTTTAAGAAAGCGAAAGATAACGCTCCTTGTATTATCTTTATTGATGAAATTGACGCGGTGGGTCGTCAACGGGGTGCGGGTATTGGTGGTGGGAATGATGAACGGGAACAAACCCTCAACCAATTATTAACAGAAATGGATGGGTTTGAAGGCAATACTGGCATTATTATTATTGCTGCTACTAACCGTCCTGATGTCCTAGATGCCGCTTTATTACGTCCTGGTCGTTTTGATAGACAAGTAACTGTAGATGCACCGGATATTAAAGGCCGTTTGGAAGTATTACAAGTTCATGCTAGAAATAAGAAATTAGATCCTAGCGTATCTTTGGAAGCGATCGCTCGCCGGACTCCTGGATTTACCGGTGCAGATTTAGCTAACCTCCTCAATGAAGCCGCGATTCTCACAGCGAGAAGACGCAAGGAAGGCATCACTTTACTAGAAATTGATGATGCTGTTGATCGGGTAGTTGCTGGTATGGAAGGTACTCCCCTGGTGGATAGCAAGAGTAAGCGGTTGATTGCTTACCATGAAATCGGCCATGCTTTGGTCGGGACTTTACTCAAAGACCATGACCCGGTACAAAAAGTGACTCTGATTCCCAGAGGACAAGCCCAGGGTTTAACTTGGTTTATGCCTAATGAAGAACAAGGTTTAATTAGCCGTTCTCAGCTAAAGGCTAGAATTACAGGGGCTTTAGGTGGTCGGGCTGCTGAAGAGGTAATTTTTGGCCGTGCAGAAGTTACAACTGGCGCTGGTGGAGATTTACAGCAGTTGTCAGGAATGGCACGACAAATGGTAACACGGTTCGGAATGTCTGATTTAGGTCCTTTATCTCTGGAAAGCCAGCAGGGTGAAGTGTTCCTCGGTCGTGACTGGACAACCCGTTCCGAGTATTCCGAAGCGATCGCTTGTCGCATTGATGCCCAAGTGAGAATGATTGTGGAAGAATGCTATAGCAACGCTAAGAATATCATGCGTGATCATCGCAGTCTCGCAGATCGTTTGGTTGATTTGTTGATTGAGAAAGAAACCATTAATGGTGACGAACTTAGGCAAATTGTGGCTGAGTACGCGGAAGTACCTGATAAATCTCAGTTTGCACCTATGCTGTAAGGGTTGATTTTGCATCAATCAGATCCCCGACTTCTTGAAGAAGTCGGGGATCTTGTCGTTTTATTTATTATTATCGCAAGATAGTTCTTCCTTATCAACCTCATGATAACATTTTTAAAATTGTTTGTCAATACCATAAATCTCTTTTTTGGGTTGGCGTTTTTGCGCTTTTTGGCGAAACATGATGGGGTGATTATGTTTATGGGGAGGAAGGAAGCCAGGGAATAAATTCCCTGTCTTATAGCTAAAGTCGGTTTTAACCAACTAGTGGTCTGTCAATTTTCTATTTACAGCATATTTCGCTCTAATGAGGTACAAACTTGAATTATGAAACTCTTGTAGTGCGGGCATCTTGCCCGCTGGATATGTACCTCATAACACCGGAAAGTGCTGTATGGATGAGGTTTAGAGTTAATAGCCTCTCTAATTTCCCTCAATCTCACAATTTTTAGCTTGACAGACCACTAGTACCGCAGGGCGGAAGTCAAAAGTCAAAAGTCAAAACTAATATACAGTAGGCTTTTTGGCGATTGAATATGGTTGCTTTATTTACGCCGTGATGTACTAGGTAGATAAATTACCAACTAGTTAAATAGGAAGTTACTACCAAACAAATTAACATTCACATCAGCGTTATTCAAACCAGTTGTACTTGATAAAGTAATCAATAACTGTCCTGTGCCAAAACCAGTATTAGCAGCAATACCATCACCAATTCGGACTTCTGTATTTGCACCCAATGTAACCACATCAAGATTGGCAATACCTGTAAAATTCAGTTTATCGCCACCGTCACCACGCACAAATTGATAAACTGTGTCTGTACCATCACCAGAAGCATAGTTAACATTATCCACAGCATTATCATTTAAACCTAAATACAGGGTATCGTTACCTAAACCACCATTGAAGGTATCACTATTTGCACCACCGATGAGGATATGGTTACCACTAGTGCCTGTCAGAGTTAGACTAGAAGGACTACCGATTTTACCATCACCATTAGCATCTATACCAAAAACAGTTTCTTGAGTTAAAGCTTCCGCCGAATTCAATCCCCAATTTCCTTCAGAAGAAACCCAATTCCAGTTATTATCTAAATGCCAAATATGCAGATAGTTTCCAGAAACGTTTTTCCAAAGAACTTGATTATCTCCATTAACGGTTTCTGCGGCTATAGTTTGCCATCCTGCGTAGATATTTTGGTAGATTTGTTGTCCACCGTTTTTAATGGCAATTGGGGTATTTGTTCCGATTTGGGTAAAGTATTTATTGGTGGAATCTTTGACTAATTTGGTATTACCTGCTGATTCAATTGAGGTGTAACCAATAACACCATCACCATTAGCATCTATGCTAAAGTTAGTTTCTTGAGTTAAAGCTTCCGCCGAATTCAATCCCCAATTTCCTTCAGAAGAAACCCAATTCCAGTTATTATCTAAATGCCAAATATGCAGATAGTTTCCAGAAACGTTTTTCCAAAGAACTTGATTATCTCCATTAACGGTTTCTGCGGCTATAGTTTGCCATCCTGCGTAGATATCTTGGGAGATTTGTTGTCCACTATTTTTAATGGCAATTGGGGTATTTGTTCCGATTTGGGTAAAGTATTTGTTTGTTGAATCTTTGACTAATTTGGTATTACCTACTGCTTCAATTGCAGTGTAAGGATTGCCAATAACACCATCACCATTAGCATCTATACCAAAAACAGTTTCTTGGGTGAAAGCATCAGCAGAATTTAATCCCCAATTTCCTTCAGAAGAAACCCAATTCCAGTTATTATCTAAATGCCAAATATGCAGATAGTTTCCAGAAACGTTTTTCCAAAGAACTTGATTATCTCCATTAACGGTTTCTGCGGCTATAGTTTGCCATCCTGCGTAGATATTTTGGTAGATTTGTTGTCCACCGTTTTTAATGGCAATTGGGGTATTTGTTCCGATTTGGGTAAAGTATTTGTATGTTGAATCTTTGACTAATTTGGTATTACCTACTGCTTCAATTGCAGTGTAAGGATTGCCAATGACACCATCACCATTAGCATCTATACCAAATTTAGTTTCTTGGGTGAAAGCATCAGCAGAATTTAATCCCCAATTTCCTTCAGAAGAAACCCAATTCCAGTTACTATCTAAATGCCAAATATGCAGATAGTTTCCAGAAACGTTTTTCCAGAGAACTTGGTTATCTCCATTAACGGTTTCTGCGGCTATAGTTTGCCATCCTGAACCGTAGATATCTTGGTAGATTTGTTGTCCACCATTTTTGATAGCGATTGGGGTGTTTGTTCCGATTTGGGTAAAGTATTTGTTTGTTGAATCTTTGACTAATTTGGTATTACCTGCTGATTCAATTGCGGTGTATAGGTTAATAAATTCACTCACGTCAATAATCTTTAAGCCACCATTATCATCAGCCACATAAGCGTAGTTACCGACTACTTGCACATCAAGAGTATTGCCAGAAGTATCATAATTGCCCTTGAGGGTGGGGGTTGTGGGGTTGCTGATGTCTATGATTTGTAGTCCTGAAATAGAATCAGCAACATAAGCATAGTTACCCACTACTTGCACACCAAAAGCATAGCCAGATGTATTATAATTGCCGTAACGGGGATTTTTGTAGCCATGTTTTGTGTGTGGTTTTGAATTCAATTTTACACTATTTCCGTTGTGATGGAAGAATATAGAGTAAATGAACCACGAAGGGACGAAGTACACGAAGGAAGAAAGGAAGAAGGAAGGAAGAAGGAAGGAAGTTTTAAGAATATGCAATCTCCATCAGGTAGAAAAATTTCTGAACTACTTTATCTGGAGTTTCATAACATTCTTTAGCACCAAATCTTTCTACAACTTTGATACCATTTATCTTGAAAATGCGTTCTCTTTCTTGTTCTTCAACTCTGCGTTCTGCTATGTGAAAGGGTCCATCAACTTCTAAAACTCCCCATTTACCTTTATAACAAATGAGGAAGTCAGCTTCTTTATTTTCTCTACCTTTGGGTGTGGTGAGTCTTGCTAAAGAGTTGGGTACAAATAAAACTTCAGTTCTGTCTAATGCTTCAGCAATTTTGATTTCTGTTTTTGAGCGAAAGCGTAGTCTTTCCCAAGTGTGAATTGTTGAGTTTGAATAAAATTGAATGCCTTGGTTATTAATATTATTATCATTTTCGGGAGTTTTGCGTAAAATTAAATCTGTATTTTCCAGAATCTTTTTATATAAACTGGCAAATTCTCCAGGTGCAAAATTACCATTTATAGGTCGTCTTTTGGATTCGTACTCTCCAAAATAAAAAATATCCTCAAGATAAATATATTCACAAATTACACCATCCAGGTTTGTTTCACTGTTAATTTGCCAATCTTTGATACAAGAACCTGTTAAAATTGCTTGATTAAAATTTGTAGATATTACTTGAGATTGAAGTAAATCAGCATTAGTAAGATCAGCATTAGTAAGATCAGCGTTACTGAGATTAGCCCATCTCAGATCAGTCTTTATGAGGTTAGCCCATCTGAGATCAGCCCCAACTAGTTCAGCCCCAATCAGGTCAGCACCAATCAGATCAGCCTTTCTCAGGTCAGCCTCACTCAGGTTAGCCCCAACTAGTTCAGCCCCTCTGAGGTTATGACCTCTCATATCCGCTTTATACAGATCAGGTATTACATCCCTCCTATTTTCGTCTATCCATTTATTCCAAACCCCTACCCCCTGCTTCAGTATTGCTAAATGCTCTGGATTTGCCATAATCTAGTTTTTATACCTAAAATTGCCAATATTTGGATTTTAACCTAATTTCATTAAGTTTAATCAAAATAGCGATCGCATTTAGCGTTAACTAGCGATCGCTATTAGTATTCATCAAATTTTTGAAAGTGAACGTTTAACCAAAATTTTAACTTAGATCAAAACATTTCTACTTAGGGCTTGCTGAAAAAGTCTTTTCGTGAGGGCTAGGAGTCACCGAGTCACCGAGTCAGGAGGAAGAATTAGAAGCAGACAAGAATAGTCTCAAATTTCAGAAAGTGATAGGTTTTTAATGGTTTCAATCCTTATTCCTTGCACCTAATTCACTTTTTTAACCGGGAAACTCTTAATCTATCTAGGTTTTCGGTTTATTCAGCAAGCCCTATTTATGTATATGATGGTAAGATGTGTTATTTATAAACACAAACGTGATCTTTCAGTTATAAATAATCTTTTTGTAACACATATTTGGACTCACGTATGTGACATATATGCAATTGAAAAATTAAATCTCCCCTTGCCAAAATTAAGTACGAATCAAAAATTAACCCCCCATTTATAACAATAAAATGGGGGTTATTTAACTTTCTATTGATTCAACTCAAATCAGATGAACTAACAAGCATTTTAATCTATATAAACGGTATTAAATCTAAATGTTCTTCAATTTGAGTAGCTAAAGAATCTAACATCTGTTCTCGCTGTTCTTTGTAGTTAGCCACACCTGTGGGTAAAGATTTCAAACCCCGTTGTTGCCGGAGACGATTTACCCAAGCCCGTCGCCAAGGTCCATTATCAAAAATTCCATGTAGATAAGTTCCCCAAACCGATTGACAACTATCTACTAACCCTAAATTAGCATCATCAAATAAGGGTTGACAGGATTTTTGATCTGCTGGGTTTTCTATGCGCGAGCGCCCTTGGTGAATTTCAAACCCAGTCACAGGTAAACCCGCTTGGGGATAATTGGAAGTAACTTGACGCTGACGGGCGACTTTTTGTCCTGTAATTACTGTCTTTATAGGTAATAAATTTAACCCTGGATATTTACCAGATTGTCCTTCCATTCCTTCTGGATCAGCTATAGACTGCCCCAACATTTGGAAACCGCCACAAATGCCTAAAACCGTGCCACCAGAAGCTGCATAGTTTTGAATTGCTTCTGCCATGCCGCTTTTTTGCAAAGCTATTAAATCAGCAATTGTGGTTTTTGTCCCTGGGATAATTACTGCATCTGGATGTCCTAACTCTTGCTTAGGATGCAAGTATTTTACCGTTACTGATGGTTCTGATTCCAAGGGATCAAAATCGGTGAAATTGGCAATTCTTGGTAAACGAATCACCGCAATGTTTAGTTCAGAGTTAGCTTTTGCTGGTTTGCGTTCTAGTAAATCTAGGGAGTCTTCCGCTGGGAAAACTTGTTCTAAATAGGGAATAACACCAACCACAGGTATACCTGTCCGTTCTTCTAACCATTTAATTCCGGGTTCGAGAATTGAGCGCTGTCCTCGAAATTTATTAATGACGACTCCTTTAATTAAGGCGCGTTCGTCTGGATCTAATAGTTCTAATGTGCCGACGACATGAGCAAATGCTCCACCTCTATCAATATCAACTACTAATAAAGTAGGTGCATTTAAATGTTTAGCAACCCGCATATTAGTTAAATCCCGGTGTTTGAGATTAATTTCGGCGGGACTACCAGCACCTTCACAAACTAGGGCTTCAAATTCTGTAGATAGGTATTGTAAACATTCTTTGATGGTCTGCCAACCGAGTTCAAAATATTGTTCGTAGTAATCTGTGGCACTAACTTTACCTATGGCTTTACCTTTAAGAATGATTTGGGATGTCATATCCCCCTGGGGTTTAAGTAAAATTGGATTCATTTCTACCAAGGGTACTACTCCCGCTGCCCAAGCTTGCACTGCTTGAGCATAGCCTATTTCCCCGCCACTGGCGGTAACATAGGCGTTTAAAGCCATATTTTGACCTTTAAAGGGGGATACTCGCAAGCCGCGCCGGGAAAGAATCCGACAAATAGCTGTGGTTATCAGTGATTTCCCTGCGTGGGATGTTGTTCCCACTACCATGATTGCTTTCATTTTTAATTATATTTTAGTATGTTGAGATTCGGTAGTGTATCTGTAAATAAGCTGTTATTTTTTTAAACTTGCATATCTCGTTATCTCGTTCCCAGTCTGAGACTGGGAATGTAGATGGCGGCTCTGCCGCTAGTGACATGAGGCAGAGCCTCAGCATTGGCATTCCTAGCCGGAGGCTAGGAACGAGGTCAAACTGTCAAAAGGGTAAACGTAACCAACGAGTCATAAAATCATTGTAGCGATCGCTCAGGGAAGGATGACGCAATTTCTGATCTTTTAACTTGACAATCAATTGATGACCCAAGGGAGTTAGGCGAAAACTGTCTGTAATGCCCTGTCCATCAACTTCTCGCCGCAATACTCCTACATCAATTAACCAGGCTAAAGCGTTTTCACAGGTCAATTCTGATAAGGGTTGCTTGGTGTAACTTTGCTGATTTCCTTTCTCCATTGCTATAGCACCTAGTTGGATACTTTGGCTAGTCATGGCTATAAACAAATTGAGGTTGAAGGGCGAACAGATTAGCGATCGCTCGGCTCTTTCTAGGGCTTCACTAGTATAAACTAAGGGTTTAAGGTTTGGGGAATCCACAGTAGACATTTTTCATTACTCTAAGTTGTGCTTTTTGTCAATGCTTTGAAAATAAATACCTCTTTGGCAGAATATTCCGTAAGCAAGTTATTTAAATATTGTAAATTATTGTAAAATCTTGATTGCATAAAGATTTTTAAACAGGACAAGGTGAATTATGCCTCTATCAGTTGGTACAGACGCACCTGCATTTACCGCCAAAGACACTAACGGCAATACAATTTCATTATCTGATTTTGCTGGTAAAACAGTAGTTCTCTACTTTTACCCCAAAGATGACACACCAGGCTGCACCAAACAAGCTTGTAGTTTCCGTGATTCTCAAGCTGAATACAAAGACAAAGATGTAGTTGTCTTGGGAGTAAGTGCTGATGATGAAGTTTCTCATCAAGCATTCACCAATAAATATAATCTGAATTTCCCTTTATTAGCTGATACCCAGAAAAGCATCATTACAGCTTATGATGTTGATGGTGGTGGTTACGCCAAGCGTGTTACCTACATCATTGATGGTAATGGCAAAATCATTGATGTTGATGCTGCTGTTAACACTACTACTCAAGCTAGTGATGTTTTAGCAAAACTGGGACTTTGATCATTAAGTATACTCAAAACGGCTTGACTGTTTGATTCTAAACCTAGGGGTTTAGCAGTGGTAAACCCCTACACATCTGGGTTCTTTGTCATTTGGCAAAAGTTTAAATCTCACCCGTGTTTAGTATAACTCCATAGGGGCGCAGGACTTGCGCCCATTATTTCCCATTTAAGTGTTATTTACCTGATGATGGTAAAATCTGTAAGGGAAGTAGATTTTGTCCAGGGATAATTGCAGAAGATCCTGGATTTTGTTTTAGTTGAGGCTGAAGAAGTTTTTGTTGTGCAGCTTTAAATGTGGCTGCGGCTAGGTCTAGCTGTTGATTTTGTTCATCAGCATTCCATTGAATAGTCCCAAAGTTGGCTTGATGAATCATGTTCATCATATCGAAACCTGAGCCATTGCCAGATAAAGGATTACTACTGCGATAGCCTTGCTGACCCAAGGTATCGCTTTCCAAACTACCAAAGGGTTGATTAGTATCAGCTAAGGTAGGTTCTCCTACTAGGATAGAAGCAAAGCTAACCCCGGCAATAGTGGCAACAATAATTTTGTGAACTGGTAAAAATGATCTTTTCATGAAAGTTCTCCTTATATATTTTTAGGCAAGACTCCGGCGTAGTTGGGGTTGAATACTCAGTAAAGCCACTAATGCAAAACCTAGTAACACTAATAACGCTCCCCCAAAGGTAACATCACCCCAAAAGGCGTGCATTACTATATCATTTAATCCCCAACTGCTGTGTAGATATAAATAGCGAATCGGTTCAATCGCATAACTGAGAGGGTTGAGGGTAGCAATAACCTGTAACCAACCGGGCATAAAGGATAAAGGCGCTAAGGCTGTGCTGGCAAATAATAATGGGAGGTTAGTGACAAAAATTACGGCGATAAGTTCAATGTGTCCGGGTAATGCAAAGGCTAAACCCAAGGAAATAGCGGTGACACCCAAAGCCAGTAGAAAGACAATGAGAGCGATCGCACATAATCCTGTAAAATCAGGTAAGCCAGCCCCTAAAAATGCCGCTGCTGCCACAATTACCGCTGCTTGTAGTAAACTTTGGCTAATAATAAAAATAGCAGAAGCAAAAACAATTGAAAAGCGCGAGGCTAGAGGTGCAACTAGCAACCGATTTAAAAAGCCAAATTCCCTATCGAACATTACAGGTAAACCAGCATTCAAAGCCCCAGCAAAAGCAGTAAAGACTATGACACCTGCTGCTAGAAATTTTCCGTAATTTGTCGTACTACCAAATAAGCCTGTGGGTGCATTTTGGAATAATGCCCCAAATAAAACTAACCACATGACGGGCTGAATAATCCCGGCTATCAGGCTAGAAGGGCGGCGTTGGAGTTGAATAAACAGACGACGAGTTAAGGCAAAAGTTTCTTGAACAATTTCTGCGAAAAAATTGGAGGTTGTATCAGCAACTACAGGAGATGAGGTTAATTGTTGCCAATTCACAGCTACTTTATCATTACTCATAGAATGTAAAAATTAAAAGGCATCAATCATAAACATTCCTGCAACTTGTTAGTTAGCAAAAAATATTTATAATTCTTAACCCTATATTACAACGAATCCCCAACAAGATCAAAGTAGAGAAATTGCCATTTTGATGCTGTTACTGTCGAAGCCAAAATACTGCGATACTATACTCTATACATAAATCACATAATATAAACTGATCATGGAGCTAAATTCCTTACCGACAGAGGTAATTTTGACACATCCGCGTCAGTCTCTTGGTAAATTACAACTTGATTGGACACCCCAACCGGGAAATTATCTTGATTTTGCCGAAAAAACCTACGTAGTTTTAGAGCGTTGCCATAGATATCAGCTTAAAGGAGGACGCTATAGTTTACACAATATCGCTATTTACGTACAAAAAGCCCAAAGACCAGAACAGAAAAGTTTAGTAGAAGGACGTTGGGTTATAGGTGATGCTACCTGTAACTATAATGCTCTTTCAGAAATTATGCGTTGTGCAGTTAATCCAGAAGGACCTTGTAAATCTTGCCGGTTCTATGAAAGTTAGTTGTCAGTTGTCAGTAGGGGCGAAGCATTTGGAAGATAAATTATCGGTCATTGCCAAAAATAGTTCTCCAAATGCTTCGCCCGTACAGTTGTTCGTTGTCAGTAGGGGCGAAGCATTTGGAAGATAAATTATCGGTCATTGCCAAAAATAGTTCTCTAAATGCTTCGCCCGTACAGTTGTCAGTTGTCAGTAGGGGCGAAGCATTTGGAAGATAAATTATCGGTCATTGCCAAAAATAGTTCTCCAAATGCTTCGCCCGTACAGTTGTCAGTTGTTCGTTGTCAGTTGTTCGTTGTTCGTTGTCAGTTGTTAGTTGTTCGTTGTTAATTACCTATTACCCATTACCCATTACCTCACCGACAGTTAACCGAGTCCCATTGACAAAATCCCATCCTGACTGGGGACGTTTACCCGTTAGCTGTACTTCTCGCAATAGCAATAAACCTACCCCTGTTTGGACAATTGCTCCTAGTCCTTTAGTAATATTAACTACCTCTCCAGGCTGTCCTGATATGGTTGACAAATTGGGTATTTTATGAACTTTTTCTAGTAATGGCTCTGGTAACTCGTGAATATACGCAGGATATAGGGGGACAGTAGCAGTAATTTTCAATGCTTGGTTGCGAAAAGTTGCTGTACAGTTAGGATAAAATCCGCGAATTTGATTATGTAATTGGATGGCACTTTGTCCCCAGTCCAAGTTATAATCTGGCTTCTGAATCAAAGATGCGTAAGTAGCTGCGGTATGATCTTGGGGAATCGGTGTAACTTCTTGACGTTCTAGTTTGTATAAGGTTTCTATGAGTAAATCTGCACCAGTAATAGCCAACTTTTCGGCTAAAACCTGAGCATTATCTAGTAATTGAATTGGTATAGTCGCTTTTAGAAGCATATCCCCTGTATCCATGCCCCTATCCATGAGCATAGTTGTGATCCCCGTTTCTTTTTCTCCGTTATATATACTCCACTGAATTGGCGCAGCCCCTCGATACTGAGGTAAAATTGAACCATGTACATTAATACAACCTAGCTTAGGCATATCTAATATCTTCTTAGACAAAATTTGCCCATAAGCAATAACCACAAATATATCTGCTTCTATCTGCTTGAGTTGTGTTAAGGTTTCAACATCTTTTTTAACTCTTTCCGGTTGCCATACTGGAATATGATGATCTGTAGCAAAGACTTTTACTGGTGAAGGTGTCAATTTATTCCCTCGTTCTCGACGTTTATCCGGTTGAGTGACTACGGACATCACGTGAAAATCCTTGTTTTCTAAGAGTTTTTCCAAAGTGGGAACTGCAAAGTCAGGAGTGCCAAAAAATACTATTTTCATTACTTATTAATTATTAATTACGAGTCATGAGTCATTAATCAATGGTAAGTGTGTTCCTCATCACTGACAACTGCGACATCTGAATATTAATAGAATTATGTTGAGAATTTTTGATTAAGGGCAAGGAATTTTCGCAGTTTGATGGTATAGTGTTTACTATTGGTTCAGCGAAAACAGCCTCAATACATTATAATACTTTCGGTAATTAGTTGAACTATCGCCATTTGCATCTACTATTGATGATTTTTGTGTGTCTATCTGTGTTTTGCAGTCAGTTATTTCTCTACGAAATCAAAATTATTCAATAATTACCCAAGTTAAAAATAAACTGTATTTGCTTAATCGCAGCATTTACGAGTCTAAACTTCAGTTTGTAGGTTGGGTGTATGAATTTAATGTTTTTGTTTATTGTTGATTGTGCAGCGGTTAATCTCAAGTTGCCAGCAATAGATAGGTTTTAGTTGGGTAAAGCCCGCGCTGTTGGTCCGGCTATAAACAGGGTATCTTATTTTAGACTGGCTTTAGCTAAGAATGTTTTCAAGAGCAAGAGCATCTCTAAATCTTGGCTACTAGCTTTAGTCAATTAAAAATTCATCTATGTTCCACTTAAATTGAATATGGATGTTACTGATGCTAACAATAATAACGGCAGTTATTAACAGATGTAATTTACTGTTAACTTTAATCCCGTTATTTTGGATATTATGTAAAGATTATGAGGGGGTAAATGGTGATACTAAAACTTTTGTAAAGCAATACAACATTTGAATCAATTATCTTGTCGAAGCTTTTGGTTTGTTGGTAAACATATAGTCATAGCTTTTTTTCATTCCTGTATAGATACTGCCCGCACTTAGCAACTGCCCCTAGAGAGTCTCATCATGCTTAAACCCCTTTTGGTGTCAGGATGGTTCCGTGTTAAACCATTTCTCAAGTACATTGCCATTGTTATAGTAATTTCACCCTTCCTGGGAATGTCTATTCATGCTACCTTAGCGAAACAATCAGAAGTAGCAAATAGTAGGGCGAAAAATAGCAAATCTCAGATAAAATTGGCAGAAAGTGCTGCTACGAGGCAGTTAAATTTACAATTTGCTCAAGTTAACTCTCACACAGGAAAAATACTTGTTGGTGAAGGAATACAGTCATTACCAAAAGATATAGTTATTTCAGGGGCAGAAAGAGAAAATTCTCAACTGGGGGATGATGTTGTTAGCAAAACTGTACCATCAGTTAATGTTGCACAACTTCAAAGCAAGACATCTATTAATCAAGCTAATTTAATTCAAAAATTAAAAGATGCCAAAGAAGAAACTGATTTAAATTCTCCAGTCAGTGGGAATTCTCAATCTCAAGAATTAGCAATATCAACAGTTACTCCTAAAAATGGAGAAATACCTGTTAGTGAACGGCCAAATGAGTCGGAAATGGCACAGACTGACCCTATAGGTAGTCCCCATCCGATACCTTGGCAATGGATTCTGGCTACTCAGGAAGCGATTGGTGCTAAAGGTGGTTCTGGTGTTCGCTACTATCGGAGTATTCCGGTGATTTCTCCTGATGGCAAATATGCGATTTATAGTCGGGTGCAAATGGAAGTAAAACCGGAAATGCACAATAGCCGAGTTAATAGCGTGTTGTTTGTGGAGGATAGACAAACTAAGCGGTTACGGGTGATGACATCAACCAGTGTGGTGATTGATCCCCTGTTAAAAAGACAGGCAATTTTGTCAGCACAAGGGGATAATGATGGTAAAATTGGGGTATTAGTGCCTGTTAGCTGGTCTGAAAAAGGCGATCGCTTTCTCGCCCGTAAGTTTGTGGCTATTTTTAATACAGCAGATGCTACAGATCAGGCTGTAATTTGGAATCGTCAACAGGATCATCTCAATGTGGTTAGTCCGGTACAATCACAAGATGATCACGAAAAAATAGCTATTTTGTTAGGTTGGAGTAAAAAGCAGCCTAATAATGTATTATTCCGTGCTGGTGAATTAGGTGAAGAAAATTGGCCTTTGTTACAAGTAGCTAATGATGGCAGAACTGTAGATATCTCGGCAGAAGGTGATCAGGCTGTGACTTTTGGTGAAAAAGGTAGCATTTGGGCAGATCCACAAGTTGCTTCGCGCTAATTGATTAATTGCCCTCAAAATGGCTTAATCCTGTGATTCTCTAGATAGGGGTTTAGCATTGCGCTTTACCCTGATTCATTGCTTTTATCCTTCATACAATTCAATGAATTGTATTAGAATTTATTCTGCGATCGCATTTCGTGAACAGAAAAATGTACCCCCATTAATGTTCGGGGTATCAATGCCTTATTTACCCAATAATTCGAGTCGTAATAGCCATGAATTAAAATGAGGGCATTTATTCCGAATTACTTCTAATCCAATTGATTCAGCCAATAGCGGACCATAAGTAGATTTTGCTCTTTCATAATCAGGAAATTGAGCAATAATACGTTTACTGGGGGCTGTTGCCCTGCTATCATTAATTAACTCAGGAGTTTCATGTTTATCAGCAATAGTCTTGAGAATTGCAACCCTATCTGAGCAATTATCATAACAGGACTCAAAACAAGTAGGATCAGAAAAAAGATATGCCTCATATTCATGCAATTGAATGTACGGTATGAATCGAGGATCATTAATATCATCAGCAAAGCTTTTCTCCAAAAACTCGACTCGCTTTGTGGGATTTTGGCGCATGATTTCAGCTTCATCTAATCCCGGAAAATTATGATGAATTGCATACAGATCAATCATCGTTGTAAAGAAAACATCTGTATTTTTATCCTCCGCAAGCGATCGCAAAATATCATTCTTCATTGGCTGATAATCACCATAACCACTACCACCACGATTAGTTTTACCCTTTTTTCTTCCATGAGCAATAAGTCTAGGGTGGTGCATAAATACTTGATATTGAGTCAGATATGGTTGCAGGATAATAGAAGCAAATGTTTGTTCTGTTTGTCCTTCTGCAAATAAATAGAGTCTTACCATTAGTGTGGACCTCCACCAATGATATTTTTCTCCCAAATTTCTCCTAAACTATATTCTTCTAACCAAGCTTCTAATTCTTCAGAATTTAACCGCTTAAATTGCGATTCTTTACCCACTCTATCTACTGTAATTACATCTTCAGGATTAAAGTTATCTAAAAAAGAAGTAGATTGGGTGCTGATGAGAATTTGTGTATGATAGGAAGCCTTAGCAAACATCGCAGCTACAACATTGAGCGCGTAGGGATGAAGACCAAGTTCCGGTTCATCAACAACAATTAGTTTTGGGAGTTCATCTTCTGGCTGCAAAAGCAACGTGGTAAGGCATATAGCACGCAACGTACCATCTGAAAACTGGTGTGGACCAAATACTTGATCTGAGTCTTTTCCCTGCCAGTTGAGAATAACATTATTCGCTCTAGGCTCAAGAACAAAATCATCAAAAAATGGGGCAATCAAACGGATAGTTTTAATAATACGCTGATAGGCTGTATTATGATATTCACGAAATCTCAGAAGTAATGCGGCTAGATTTCCAGCATCAGACACCAGCGAGCGGTTGTCATCAATATAACAGGATTGACGAACTCGCGCGGTAGATGACGTATCGTGAAAGTGGTAAACACAACAGCCATTGAGCAAATGTTTGATAGCGTTGGCAATTGTTGGCGTACCTTCTTGTGCTGCTTTGTTGATTTTTGTTTCCTGATGTCCTGCACCTAACGAGTAAGTGGTTGAAGGTTGAGGTAGGTGTAAGCCGTTTCGCGTCGCTGTTTCTTCAGCAAATATCAAAGTATCACCTGCCGCATGACCTAGACACATGGTATAGATAATATCCAAACTCCCATTGTCAATCTTGAACTCTAGTTGTGCCTCGATTTGCGGTGTTATCTTAGGTCCAAAGTGCAATAAGGATTGAGCGTAACCGGATATGCCGATATATTGTTGAAGTCGCCCGGCCATCATCTCATTCAGCATCTTAAAAAAGGAAATGAGATTACTTTTACCTGCTCCATTAGCTCCAATCAATATGTTTAAGGGACGCAACTCAAGATCCATTGTCTTAATGGACTTGAAGCCCTTGATAATTACTCGTTGTAGCATAATCAACAATCAGTATTTATACAAAATGATTATATATGTAGATGATGTACAGGGATTAAAAAAAAGGTGCGTTAGGCTAAAGCCATAACACACCCCAATTAAACTAAATTGCAAATACAACTAAGGATACAAACCCCGATCATTCAAAGCTTGCGCGACTCTACCTACACCCAAAGTATAAGCAGCTAACCGCAGATTTACCCCCCGTGCTTGCGACTCATGAATCACCTTGCGGTAAGCCTGAACCATCAAATGTTCCATTTCCCGGTTGACTCGTTCCTCGTCCCAGAATAGGTAAGAAAGACCTTGTACCCATTCCAAATAACTCACCACCACACCTCCAGCATTGGCTAAAATATCCGGTAACACGTTGACACCTTGGGATTCTAGAACGCGGTTAGCTTCCAAAGTCACTGGACCATTAGCCGCTTCTGCGACAAATTGGGCTTTGATTTGATGGACATTTTCTGCGGTAATTTGGTTTTCCAAAGCGGCAGGAATCAGGACGTCGCAAGGTAAAGTTAATAAGTCTGCATTACTAATGGGTGTTCCTTGGGGAAATCCCACCACACTGCGATGGTTTGCCGCAGCGTAGGCTTTGACAGCGGAAATATCAAGACCATTTTCGGCAAAGATACCCCCACTAGCACTGGAAACAGCGATAATTTTTGCTCCTTCTTGGTGTAGCAATTCGGCGGCTGCCCCACCTACATTACCGAAGCCTTGAATTGCTACCCTGACTCCTACGAGGGATTTACCGTGATCTGCAAGTGCTTCACGGACAATAATCATCACACCGCGTCCAGTCGCCATTTCTCGTCCCAGGGAACCACCAATAGATAAGGGTTTACCTGTAACTACTCCGGGGACAGAATGACCAACATTGACAGAGTAAGTATCCATCATCCATGCCATTTCCCGCGCTGATGTTCCCATGTCTGGTGCGGGTATATCTACGGATGGTCCAATGTCTTTAATTAATTCACTAATATAACGACGACTAATCCGTTCTAATTCCCCCACACTGAACTTTTTGGGGTCTATGGGAATTCCCCCTTTGCCACCACCATAGGGAATACCTAACAATGCACATTTCCAGGTCATCAGCATTGCTAGGGCGGATACTTCCCGTAATGTCACCGCTTCATGGTAACGAATCCCACCTTTATAGGGTCCTAAAATATCCGAATGTTGTACCCGATGTCCTGGGAAAACCCGGATTTCGCCATTATCCATTTTTATGGGAATGGAAACTGTAACAACTTTTCGTGGATGACTGAGTATTTCTACGATACCTTGATCTAATTTTAATTCTTTAGCCGCCCATTCTAAATAGCTACAAGCTTGATCATAAGGGCAAATGTAGGCTGAAGATTGAGTTTCCATAA
The DNA here is from genome assembly GCF_000312705.1 of Anabaena sp. 90. Taxonomy (NCBI): domain Bacteria; kingdom Bacillati; phylum Cyanobacteriota; class Cyanophyceae; order Nostocales; family Nostocaceae; genus Anabaena; species Anabaena sp. 90. The sequence goes on along the minus strand of NC_019427.1, from coordinate 474,547 downwards.
GTGGGAGAGACGTTGTTACCATAATTCTTACTCCTCATCACGGTATCTTTGTAAACCGGATTGATATAGTTAGCTTACCCTCTTTTTGAGAAAAGATATCAATTTTGTAGTTTTTGTTACAGTTTTATTTTTTTGTAAGATACTCCGCGATATCCCCAACTTCTTCGAGAAGTCGGGGATATGAGGGTTACTAGTTAAAATGGACTCAACCCAAATTTTCGATAAATGTCTCTTGTGTAAAACTCCCATGTAAACCATAGGGAATATGATGTTTCAGATGTAGTTTTGCAACTGGTTTCTCTTTTTCCAGATTTTCAGCATCTAAAATCACTACATCAAAACGATGATGTTCTGCATCATAAACTAACGCTATTAACCACCCATCATCTTCTGTTTGGGAATTTGGACGAGGAATAAAAATTGGTTCCCCTATAAAACCTCGCGGTGCTGCACTCCATAGTTGTTTTCTTCCTGACTCTAAATCTACCTTAAAAATGGCTTGTAATGGTGCGTTCACCGTTGATTGATGAGCGGCAGCACTATATAAATAACGATAGGATTTACCTACGTAATTCGGGTGAATTGTGGGAAATTCAGTGGGACGAGGATCTATTAACTGATTTTGCACTTTATTCTCTGATAAATTCAGATTAAATCGCCATAGTTGGGGAGGTGAATTTGTATCAAAATCAGTTTTTCGATAATCGCTATTGGGTTCGACTTCTGTTAATGATTCATAGCAGATAGAATCAATGATAATTTCATTTCTCAGTTCAAAAGCATTAACATGATGGAAAATAAAACCGGCTTGGGTTTCTAAAACTTTGACATTTTTAGTTTGTGTTTTGCGAGGGATAATAATAATTCTTGTGGGTTGATTTTTTTGAAATTTAATACATTGGGCTGCGCTGGATATTCCCAAAGCAAAAGGTATGGGGTTAAAATCAACAGGATTTTGAAAGAAGATACAGTAATTTTCTGTAATTACAAAATCATGAATAAAACAAAAACCAGGAACGCTATGATTTTGTTTGCTGGTAATTTCCCCATTTGTGTTCAATTCAAAGATTGTAATTGTGGTTGATAGTCCCGGTTTAATAGCAAAGTTGACTAAGGTGCCATTTGGATCAATTCGTGGGTGGGCGCTAAAGGCTTCTCCTTTGGATAAAACGCCGTTAAAATATTCATTTCCTAATGTTTCTAAGGTTTGGGGATTAAGTGAATAAGGTTCGGCTGCTTCCCATAATGCTAAGAGTTTTTTACCCCAATAAATCACATTTGTATTAGCAATGTTTTTAATTTTTAAATCAAAAATGTTAGCTAACCAACCACCAGGTTTTTGTGTACCAAAAACACCACGATAAAGAATTTTACCAGCTTTCTGTTCTGCTAAATAACCGGCTGTTTGCACAAATCGGTTACGAAAATGGGCGCGGCCATTGGTAAATGTAATGCGACTAATCATTCCGTCACCATCAAAAGGATGATGTAATCTTTGCTTGTTGATATCTAATAAACCAGCCCCGTTCCTAAATAATGTTCCTGCTAGTTCTGGAGGAATTTCTCCTTCTATATCATCAATCCAATAGTCATATTCTTCGGTAAGAGATTCATATCCTCCTTGCCAGTCTTTGAGGGTGTAGGATTTCTCTAAAACTTGACTATTTTGGGGTTCTAATATTTGCATTTTTTGTTTGCTATGCTGAAAAACTAGATTGATTGACTATGGTCAATCTCAATTTTAGCATCTGGTAGCCAGTTAATAAAAAATATTGGGATAAGTGAGCTACAGTTAGTAATAATGATTAACAACCATAATGAATCAAATTGATGTTCTGTGATTCCCAACCATTTCATCATGATTGATCCTAATGCGTAAGAAACTGTTCCTCCTAAATTAAATACAGACATTATTAAAGCAAAGAATGTGGCCTCTATGCCGGGAGGACAAAGTTTTGTTGATAATACTAATATAGGCATAAATAAAACTTGCCCAATCACAGTAATAATTAAACTATCACCTAAACTGAACCAATGATCATCTATTCCTAAAAGTCTGTTGGTATGAGTTACTAATAATAAAGTTGTCATTCCTAAAGCTGTGGATAGAAAAATCCCCCAACTAAACATAATTCTAAAGGGGATAGTTTTCAGGTAACGTTGAAAAGCCCAAACTCCAATTAAGGAAGCCAAACTGGTGACTAACCGAACTCGCCCTAAAAATTCTGGTTGAAATTGTAGTTCGTTAGTTGTAAAATAGAAAAATGCTGATTCGGCATTTGGTGTAGCGTGCCAAACAAATATAAATGCTGTTGGTAGCCAAATTGCTTTCTGCGTAATAGCTTGGCGTATCTGTCCTAATTGATATTTTGTGTTATTGCTTTTTTTATCATCTTTATTAATAGGTTTTTCGGAAATTAACCAAGCTACAGATGAGATAATTAGCGGAAATAATGCTGTTATTAAAAATACTGTACGGTTGGTAAAATATTCTAAAAGTAAGCCGCTAAGGTAAGCTGTACACAAGCCACCTATAGCTGAACTACCCCAACAAAGAGATTGTAAAGAACCTATTTTGGCTTCTGATTCACTTCTAGCTCTTTCAACTACTATGGAATCAACTATCACATCACTAATAGCTACAGAGAGAGAAGAAAGTACAATCATAATTGTGGCTGTTGTGCTAGTATGAACTGTTGTTCCTAAACATACCAAAGCCGCACTTCCCAAAATTCCAGATAGGACTATATAAGGCTTTCTATGGTAGCCAAATAATGGTAAACTATCAGAGATAAAACCATATAATGGCTTAGTCATCCAAGGTATGGTACTGATGCCCACGATTGCTGACATCTGCACTGGACTTAATAGCAATTCATCTTTGAGAAAAAAGCTAACAGCTAAACGGGATAATGCCAAGATGCCTTGAACAAAATAGATGGTAAGAATTGCTATTAACTCAGCACTAGGTTTATTACCTAAGAAAATTTTTTGGGTTAGTAGATCTTTGAATTTGGGTAAGGTAGGGGAGTCATTTAGCATTTGGATGAATAAAAATTAAGTTTTATTTACTTTTATATCATGGATTTTTAAATTGGGGATAAGTTTTTATTAATTATGAATAAAAGCGAACAACCATGTTCAATGAATTGCAATACTTTTGATACATTTATAGAATTTGTATAAGAGGATGTTTTAAAAGTTTTTAATGTGTAAACAGACCCCTCTCCAAACCTCTCCCCTACCAGGGGAGAGGCTTTAAAACCCCTATTCCCTTGTAGGGAGTGGGGGGAGGGGGGTTAGGTTTTTGGAGATTATGGGTTTCATATAATACTTTTCAAACAACCTCTAAGTTTATCTACCAAAGGACATTCCGCAGATGTGACTGATGATTATTGATAAGTAATCAGACAAAATTAATTAGATAGTTTTCTGCAAATTCTCTGAGAATTTTTTCAACAAATGCGACGAAAGTTTTCCAATCTTTGTAAGCAATGCCAAAAATTTCTATTTACTACTTTTATCGAGAACTAAGTAGGTGAACGGAAAAAAACCGTAGACGCGGAGCGGCTTCTCGAAGAGTAATATGTAACGAAAATTAAAATCGTCCAAATCCTCTTGCCTCTTGCCTAGTGCCATAACGACGATTTTCAATGCTAACCTACTTATCTACATCTTTGTGGTCAAGGTCAAATAAACAAAATATCCCACCAATAATGCCGAAATGGCTTATGGGTGGGACTCATGGTAGTTTAGTTAAGAATTTTTCTCGAAGTAAAAACTAGGTTCTTCCTGGTTTTTTCTTAGAAATCATCAAGAAACTGACCAATACGACTAATTACAGGGTCTACTTCTTGAGGTATGGCTGGCGCCACGCTAACGCTATCAGAAGGAATACAAGTAAGTGGTTCCTGATTCAGGATGATTGTCAACTTTGCTACTTGTTGAGTAAGTTGCAACATTTGACTTTCCATAGACTCCAAACGATGAGACTCTTTAGCGAAAAAACGTTCTTCAAAACCAGCTATTTGATTTTGGATCTCACCGATTTTTTGTTCAACCGTGGTTACATTTGCTATCTTAGAAGTTAGTTGTACAGGTTCTGGGACACACAAAAAGTTCCAAAGAGCCTCTTTGCACAGGTCACTGAAAGTTTTATCTGGCTGTGTCTCTAAGTAGTTTTCCACCTGCGCTAACAAGCTCTCATCAGCAATTTCTGGATTGAACGTAACGGATTTAACTACCTTTTTTGACCATTGGAACATCGGTTTTATGACCTAGCACGAACAGCAGCAGATAATTGCGCTTCTCCATAAATATACTGCCCCAAAGCATTAGCCTGGCGAGAAGGTGCAGCTAAGTAAGCGTTGATTTGAGCTTCTTTGAGCAGACGTTGGACATCTTCCCAGAAAAATTCTCCACCACCACCTGTAATAATCACATCAGTTACCCGCTCTGGCAACCACGCTAACACACGAGAGCAAATTTCCCGTGAAAACTGTTCTTTGAGGTTAGGCAGAAAATCATCTAAATTGGTAGGTTTACTAGCACCTTTAGGACGATAAAAGCGATCGCCTTTAGGCTTATTAACCGCAGAAATCAGTGCCAAAGATTGACTATCAGCACCCTGTACTTCCGCAGCTACCAGTTCATAAAACTTGCTCATGCCAAAGTCTTCACTCTTAGAAGCAGCCCTGGCAAAGCGGAAATTATCCACCATGATCATATCAATGGTTTGGTGGCCAATATCAACAATCCCCACAGATATTTTCGTAAAATCGGGAACTGCTGTGCCTTTATTAGGTTGAGTTTCTGACCACAGCAAACTACCATAGCCTTCGGGCATTACCCAGACTTTGCTAATATTCAAAGTTATGGATTCACCTCGGAAATTCAATACATGAGGTCCAGTTACCAAGCTAGTTAACTGTGCCTTTTCTTTTTCAAATTGTTCCAACGATAAGAACGGCAAACCCAGGACAACGAAAATTTCATCTCTGAGTTTAAAGTACCCGGCAGATGATAATACTTTGACCAGAGCATCTTCTACCTTAGATTGGCCAACGCCAAGATTAGCCCCAAAATCGGCGGCTAATTGCCCTACAGCATAACCACTACCTTGATACTCCAGCCACAAATCCATCAGTGGGTCAGTTGCCTTAGCCTCAAATACACCGCCGCGAATTTGCTCAATTGATGTTTGCTTGACATTGGCAGGAATGAAAGCCACATTAGCGGGTTCACGGCTCACACAAGTCTTTGTAGAGGTTCTACCTAAATCCACACTCAGAATAGTTTTACCGGTAATATTGCTTGGCCTTCCAGGATTTACCGAATTCATGGGTGTCGCTGCTGCTGGTTGACGGTTCATGGAAATGGCAGCGGCATTCATTGGATTGGCTACGGGGGGTTGGTCTGTCATGAAATCTCCTCTTTAAAAAGTTATCATGCTCATCTTACAAAAAAGGTGAGCTCCAAAAAATTTTAGGTTGGGTTAAGTGTAACTAGAAATACGTGAAAATTGAGAACAGGCAATGGTCAATTTTCGATGATTTAGCATTTTTGATGGCGGTTTTCGGTAGATGTCCGGCTTTTCTTCCTGATTTGGTGTTTTTACGCTTGTAATTGATTTGCCAACAAATCAACACTATAGCAAGTAGTCCTACTTTAATTGCTAAAATTAGTTGCAGAAGATTATTTTATCAATACTCCTGAGTTCTGACTCCTGATATGGTGGGAGAAAAAATCATTAATTTCCCCCACTACCAGTTTTAGCTACATCTAACTAAATGCTTGATGTCAACGATTGAACTCTGGATTCCGAAGACCACTCTAATGGATTCCAAACTCTTTCTTCTAAAGCCATTTGCTCAATTAAACTAGCCAAACGTAAAGCTTTGAGAGCTTGTTCACCACCGACAGAAGGCTGATTGCCACCACGGACACAGTTGACAAAATGCTCTAATTCTGCACTGAGAGGCTGAACATTACTGGTATAAACCTTTTCGATTAAACCATCTTGTCTATAGAGGACTTTTTGGTGGTCAATCAGAGGATTTATCGGTGTTTGCCGATGTACCAATATCTCATTAGTGAGAAAATCTGCTTCTGTAAATGAATTTTTACAATGGGCAACTAAGCGGCGAATTTTGCGATGAGTAACTTTGCTGGCTGTAAGCGTGGCAACAACACCATTGGCAAACCCCAAGGTGGCAGTTACATAATCTAAATAACCTGAGTCTAAAGAACGAGTCCCACTAGCAGTCAATTTTACTACTGGTGAGGCGGCTAATTCTAGCAGCAAATCAATGTCATGGATCATTAAATCCAGGACTACGGAAACATCATTCGCCCGCGCTGAATAAGGACTCATGCGGTGAGATTCTAAAGCCAAAACTTCCTCGGTTTTGAGGACTTGGGTGAGTTCCCTAAAGGCGGGATTGAATCGCTCAATGTGACCAACTTGCAAAATACACTGAGATTCGGCCGCAGCATTAACTAGAGATTCTGCTTCAGAAATACTAGCCGCTATGGGTTTTTCAATTAAAACATGGATTCCTGCTAACAAACAGTTGATACCCACAGCATAGTGAAGCCGTGTAGGTACAGCAACACAAATTGCATCTACATGAGGTAGTAAGTCGCAGTAATCTTCAAAAAACCGGACTTTGTATTTGCTGGCAGTTTCTAAACCACGTTCGACGTTAATATCGGAAACGCCGACTAGTTCCACATCTTTCATGGAACTCAGGACGCGGGTATGATGTTGTCCCATGTTGCCAACCCCAATCACACCTATACGGATGTGATGCGGCTGACTGCGCTGTGAATATAGATTTGGTTCTGACACTGATATGCTATCTTGCACTATTGTTCTCTCCTCAACCACCAAATTTAGAGACGCTACGGTCGTTGGCCTTTATACTTAAACGCCAGGTTTGATTTGTCTTAAACCATCCAGATGGTAACATAGTGATTATCTTTATGAAGAATTTCAAAGTTTGGGTTCAGTTCCCGCCATCTGGTAATCTTTTCGGTCAGCAGTTGTTAATTATCCTGTTTTATTCATCTATGATAAAAATTATGTGTTTTTTTGGGTTGACTGTGTAAATTTCATAACTTCTTAGTAGAAATTCTCAGGTACGTATTTGGGAAATTAACTAAGTTCAATAAATACCTGATTTTTACAGGGGGTAAATTAATCACCCTTACTACAAGTAAAATTACAAGTCATCAAATAGTTAATACTCAGAGTATAATGTTTTAGACGATTTATACAATTGATATTCTCATTCCTGAGAGTCTTTTTGGACATATTTAATTTTTGTTTGTGGCATTTTGTTGATTTTCCCATCTTTTGGATGCAATTTATCAAGGAATGGGTAATTGGTCAAATTTCCCGCTTCTACCCCTGTTTATTGATCTCCCATTTCTTATTCTGAATATGAAAGCTGTAATTCTGTTGTCTGGTGGTTTAGATTCTTCGACAGTTCTTTACAAAGCAAAGGCTGATGGCTGTGAATGTTACGCTATTTCTTTTGATTATCAACAGCGGCATAGGAAAGAATTAAATTCTGCTTTGATGATTGCTAAAGCGGCTGGAGTAATTCAACATCAAGTGGTTAATTTTGACTTGGGACAATGGGGTGGTTCAGCACTGACAGATCAGAAGATTGATCTCCCTACAGGGCGATCGCTGGCCGAAATGGCCGATAATATTCCTGTAACCTATGTTCCAGCCCGGAATACCATCTTTTTAAGTTTTGCTTTGAGCTATGCTGAGGCGATCGCCGCAGAAAGAGTATATATTGGCGTTAACATCCTAGATTATTCTGGCTACCCAGATTGTCGTCCTGATTATATCGAAGCTATGCAGGAAGTTTTCCGCTTGGGAACAAAACAAGGACGTGAGGGAGAAGCTATGAAAATTATTGCTCCGTTAATTGATTTAAAGAAGACAGAAATTATCCAACTAGGTAATCAATTAGGAGTTCCTTGGGATCTCACTTGGTCTTGCTATGCTGGTGGTGAGTCAGCTTGCGGTGTCTGTGATTCTTGTCAGTTGCGATTAGCGGCTTTTGCAGAATTGGGTTTAAAAGATCCTATTGATTATTCTGAAGTTGGTTAGAGGTTGTTTGAAAAGTATTATATGAAACCCATAATTTCCAAAAACTGAAGAAGTTCGATCTAATGGGAGTCATCACACTTTCCGTCATGAGGATGGAAGAATACAAGTTGTACCCAAAAAAGAGGGACAAAAAGTAAAAGGAATTTATATTAAGCAGATTGTAAAACTGCTCAGATTAGGGGAGTAGTATGTCTAAGAAAAATAAAACTGAACGTGAGTCACTAGAATTTTACTTGAATTTGAAATATCCAGTTACACTTTACCCTGATCCTGATGGGGGATATGTAGCAGAAATTAAAGACCTTCCTGGATGTATGACTCAGGGAGAAACAACAGATGAAACGTTATTTAATATTGAAGAAGCACGTAGTTTATGGATAGAAACAGCCTATGAATATGGGGATGAAATTCCCTTACCCTCAACTCAAGTTCAATACAGTGGTAAAGTTTTACTACGGATACCTCGATCATTGCATGAGAGATTAACAGAAAATGCAGAGAAAGAAGGAGTTAGTCTTAATCAATATCTTGTGTTTTTGTTAAGTGAAAGAAATGCTATTAAGTCTTTAAGCATGGCAAATGTTAAGTAGAAATCTTTTGATCTAAGTTAAAATTTTGGTTAAACGTTCACTTTAAAAAATTTGATGAATACTCATAGCGATCGCTAGTTAACGCCAAATGCGATGCACCTGGAGAATTTGCCAGTTTATATGAAAAGATTATAGAAAATACAGATTTAATTTTACGAAAAACTCCCGAAAATGATAATACTTTTAATAACCAAGGAGTTAAATTTTCTTCAGACTCAACAATTCACACTTGGGAAAATCTACGCTTTCGCTCAAAAACGGAAATCAAAATTGCTGAAGCATTAGACAGAACTGGAGTTTTATTTGTACCCAACTCCTTAGCAAGACTTACCACACCTAAAGGTAGAGAAAATAAAGAAGCTGATTTTCTCATTTGTTATAACGGTAAATGGGGAGTTTTAGAAGTTGATGGACCATTTCACACCGCAGAACGCAGAGTTGAAGAACAAGAAAGAGAACGCATTTTTAAGAAAAACGGTATCAAAGTTGTAGAAAGATTTGATGCTGAAAGATGTTATAACAATCCTGATGAAGTAGTCCAGGAATTTTTCAAAATGATAGAAATTGGATATTCTTAAAAGCAAGCATAAAGAAGATCCCCGACTTCTTTTTTAAACTTGTCAATAAAATGTAAATTGATCTCAGAAGTCGGGGATCTGGATCTTGTGGTAAAATTGAGGTTAAATCAAGCAACTTACGTTATAATCAAATAAATATCAACAATTATTCCTTACCAATAACTACAACTATGAACAGGGAATTAGTCAAAAAATTAGTTGAAATTATTCATTGTTTATCCCCAGAAGAGAAACAATTATTAGAAACAGAATTACAAATTAAACCTGATTGGAATATTATCAAAAAAAGCATCATTCAAAGAGGAGAAATACTTAACCAAAGACTTAATAATCAATCTTTACAAGATACAATTACTAATATTATTTCAGAAATGAGAGAAGAAAGATGTGAAGAATTAATCAATTCATTGAAAGTCCATGAATAATTATCTAATTTGTGTAGATGCCAGTTTTACCATTAACTTAATTAATAGTAAATCTCTGGATTCACCATTTATCAAACTATGGGAAAATTGGCAACAAAACTCTGCTACTATTATTGCTCCTACATTATTTTATTATGAAATCACTAATGCTTTACATCGCATGAATCAAGCAAATTTATTAACCATTGAAGATACAGAAAAAGCGTTGCAAGATGCGTTAAATTTGGGGATAGTTCTTTATGGAAGTTCTCAATTTCCCCAACTTCACGAAATGGCATTAACTCTAGCAAAAACTCTGAAACTATCTGCTGCTTATGATGCTCATTACCTAGCATTATCAAAGCTATTAAATGCAGAATTTTACACAGCAGATAAACGTTTATATAACAGTATTAAATTATCTTTAAACTGGGTACACTTTATCTCTCACACTTAACCTAAATCTGGTTCTATACCTAACCCCTTAACAAGTTTAGATCCCCGACTTCTCTAAGAAGTCGGGGATCTGGGTTATACAATATATGGTAAAATTGATTTCAAAACTACACACAAAACATGGCTACAAAGATCCCCGTTACCGTGATCACAGGCTTCTTAGGAAGCGGTAAAACCAGCATTATCCGTCACTTACTCCAAAACAACCAAGGACGACGGATAGCCGTATTAGTCAACGAATTTGGTGAACTGGGGATAGATGGAGAATTATTGAAATCTTGTCAAATTTGCCCCGAAGATGAAACAGCAGAAAATCCAGAAACTAATATATTTGAACTCACAAATGGCTGTTTATGCTGCACCGTGCAAGAGGAATTTTACCCGACAATGCGGGAATTAATTAAACGCCGAGATAGTATTGACTATATTATCATTGAAACCTCTGGTTTAGCATTACCAAAACCCTTAATTAAAGCCTTTCGTTGGCAAGAAATCCGCAATGCTGCTACAGTAGATGCAGTAATTACAGTGGTAGATTGTGCTGCGGTTGCAGCGGGAACATTTGCTAGTGATTTAGATGCGATAGCCGCACAACGCCAAGAAGATGATAGTCTAGAACATGAAACACCATTACAAGAATTGTTTGAAGATCAACTTGCTTGTGCTGATTTAGTGATTTTGAATAAAACTGATTTAGTTGATAGTGAAACCCAAGCACAAGTTCTAGAATTGGTCAAGCATGAATTACCGAGAGTTGTGAAAATTGTCTCTAGTGATTATGGTAAATTAGACCCATCTATCTTATTAGGATTTGCAGCCGCAGTTGAAGATAATTTAGATTCTCGTCCTAGTCACCATGACACCGAAGAAGACCATGATCATGATGATGAAATTAACTCAACTCATGTCATTTTAAACCGGACTTTTGACCCAGAAAAGCTACAAGCAATATTAGAAAAGCTGGCACAGGAACAAGAAATTTACCGAATTAAAGGATTTGTGGCTGTTGAGAATAAACTCATGCGGTTAGTTATGCAAGGTGTAGGTAATAGATTTGATAAATTTTATGATCGTCCTTGGAAACCAGAAGAAGCAAAACAAACCAGTTTAGTTTTTATCGGTCGTAATTTACAATCTTCAACAATAGAATCTCAATTAGTAGCTTTGTAATATGAATATCACAGATTTATTTAACGTTGCCAATTTGTTTGTTTTGCCTTTTTGGGCTTTGATGATTCTGTTACCAAATTGGAAAATTACCCGCAAGGTAATGGAATCTTATCTACCTTTTGTGGTTTTAGCAGGTGCTTATTTGTATTTATTTGTCACTAGCATTACTCCAGAAAACGCCGCAGCTTTATCAAATCCTCAACTAGCAGATATAGCCAGGTTTTTTAGTAATGAAACTGCTGCTGCTACAGGTTGGATTCATTTTTTAGTAATGGATTTATTTGTCGGTAGATGGATTTATTGGGAAGGACAAAAAACCGGAATTTGGACAATTCACTCGATAGCTTTGTGTTTATTTGCAGGTCCTTTAGGTGTGCTTTCTCATATTTTCACCTATTGGATTACAAAAGCCTTTTCTAAAGGTTCTGAAGGGGTGACAGAAAAAGCTGCTGTTAATTAAATTAATGTAGGGGTTTAGCATTGCTAAACCCCTACGAAATACTGTAATTAATATCAAGCTGCTACAGCTTCTCTTTCTCTAAATTTGGCATCTAACCAACAGCGGGGCAATTTTTCCCCAGAAGGAAATACTAATTCTTCCTTTTGATAAATGTCCGTTTCCTGTTCTTCTTGTCCTTCTTGGTCTTGGGCATGGACAATCTTACTAGTGGGGTCTAATAGTTCTTGAACATCAACTATTTTCACCAAATCGCGGCTATCTTTGATTTGTAAAAACATCTTGATCAACCTCCATTATTTCAATGTGTAAATTTGCCAATGGGAAGAAAATAAAGATTAGATTTCCCGTTGATATTTTTCGACAATATCTACTAAGGTCACTTGACATTGCAAGGGTAATAAATCAATTAAAGATAGTTCCTTTCTACCACCACCAACTTTGACAGTAATAGATTCTAAAACAGCAATTACCTTATCTTCATTAACGCTTTTAGAAGTAATTAAAGGATACAATTTTTCAGCCACAACATTATGCAGTTTGGCATCAGATAGATATAGATGCCATTTGGCAATATCTATATAAACACTTTCACCAATTTCTGCGGCTAGGGTTTCTAGTAATTCTGTGGTATTAGTTTTAGCCATAAATATAGCCTCTTTGTTAGTAACATCGGGATATCTTAGCTTATTTCATATTATCACTCAATTAGCTAGACTTGATCTACTACCACAGGTGAGAATTCCCTAGCTTGTTTTTCTTTCTTTAGGTAGATTTCGGTGGTGTGGGGTCGTAATTAGCGATCGCACCAATGTAAATTAGATGCAGCAGCAATACTCCTACCCAACCAATTGTTACTCCAGGTAGCCATTCCCAGGCAGTAGTTTTCAAAATGTGAAAAAACCACAACCCAGAAGTGACAGTTGCACAAATACCGACATGAACAGCGAAATTCATGCGATCATCTAGTTTACGGAAATCTGGATCTTTACGATCTGGTTTGCGAGGCCAACGGGGAGGCATAAATATAAATGTTTGTAACAGCAGTTAACGCACCTTATTTATTGTAAGGTGTTTGCGACTGACTTGCTCAGATACACAAATAATTTCACCCATCTGGGGATGAGATAATATTGATGGTGTTCCCCAGATGGTAATATGGGCTATGAACTCTGCACAGTTGACTCTGCATAGCAACTATCACCAAATTCGCTACCTCTGGCACTAGGTACTAAAGTCCAACCTGCTTTAAAGAGTTTTTGATAAGTTGCCCAACCCTTAGAACCACGAGGGACGCGATAATCTGGAACTGAAAATTGCGGAAAAGCTGTGTAAGGCCGCCAAGGTTGTCCAGGTGCAGTTTGTAAGTACAAAATCTTTTGATCATCGCCGTTAGACTTAGATAACCAGCACATTTGTCGAACCATAGTGAACTCCTTGATTGTTTAGTTGAAATATCACAAGGACGCTAACTGCGGATATTTAGGATGGTGGGAAGTGGCTGTAAAGGTGTTTTTTATTCCCAATCTAAAATCCCAAATTGGTATGACAGGTTTTTGTGATGTCATCCGCAATTGTGATAAAGTTATTTTGTCCCTATGTTTAAGGCTGTAAAGATTATTTTTGTCAGGTAAATTATTGAGGAAGGCAAACTCCTGTGGGCTGCTGTTTATGAAAATAGAAAGATGAACAAGAACAATGGTTTTTTGGTTCTTGATGTTTTTTTACTATGTGAATATTTTTATCATGTTATCCACGGTTGCAAGAATTTGATGTATCCATAGTTACGATTTTGCAAAAATTATTAAAAATTTATTGGCAAGGGAATTTATAAGTTAGGAGGTAAAATAAGTATTACAGCAGATTTCGCTCTAATGAGGTACAAACTTGAATTATGAAACTCTTGTAGTGCGGGCATCTTGCCCGCTGAATATGTACCTCATAACACCGGAAAGTGCTGTAAAAGATTTTAACTTCTTTCAAAATGATCAAGTAAGCTGTTATGATTTAAGATGGTTCTATGTTGGTTTTTCTATTCATATAGATAAGTAAAGATTATGATAACTCCAAAATATGTTTTTCAATCAGAAAATAAATGTAATTTATAGCGATTTATAAAATGAAAACTAAACTTACTGACGTTCAAAATCTCCTCTCAGATTTAATTTCTCGTTACTCTTCCCGTGTGGATTATTTGATGATTCGCTTGGAAGAAGCCGAGGGAACAGATATTGTCTTGCGGGGTGATAAAGTGGAAACTCTCAGCGAGGGAATTTCTATTGGTGGTCATGTTCGCACTTGTTATAAAGGTGGTTGGGGATTAAGTAGTTTTAATAAATTAACAACCATTGAAGACCGCATAGAAGAAGCCATTGCCGCAGCCCGGATAGTGGGTGATGAAGAGACTATACTTGCAGCCATTGATCCCGTACAGGCTGTATGTAGATTGCCTTTATTGGGTACTGACCCTCGCCAGGTTTCGCTAAAGCAGAAAAAACAATTATGCGATCGCTATACTGACCTCCTGAAAACAGTTGATCACCGAATTACTACTACCTCAGTTCATTACAGTGACAGCACCCAAAGAGTCATTATTGTCACCTCTGAAGGAACTTTCATTGATCAATCTTGGGTAGATATGGAAATGCGCTTTGCAGCCACAGCCAGGAATGGGGACACTGTGCAAACTGGTAGAGAAACCACTGGTTCTCGCAAAGCCTACGAAGACTTAACTAATTTAGACAAACAAGTTAAAGGTGCAGCAGAAAGGGCAGTTACGTCCTTATCTTTACCTTCTGTCAAGGGCAATACTTACACCGTAGTTATTGATCCCATTCTCAGCGGTTTGTTTGTGCATGAAGCCTTTGGACATCTTTCTGAAGCAGATATGGCTTATGAAAACCCTGATATTCTGGAAGTCATGACTCTAGGACGACGTTTTGGCCCCAAAGAATTGCAAATATTTGATGGTGCTGCACCCCAAGGACATCGCGGTAGTTATTTTTACGATGATGAAGGTACACCTGCGACAACTACCCAGTTAATTGAAGATGGTGTATTAGTTGGGAGACTGCATTCCCGTGAAACTGCTGGTAAATTGGATGAGAAACCCACAGGAAACGCCCGTTGTCTTAATTATCACTATTCCCCCATTGTGAGAATGACAAATACCTGGATTGAACGGGGTAAAACTCCCGTCGCAGATTTATTTACGGGGATTAAAGAAGGTGTTTTTGCCCAAAATTGGTTAGGGGGAATGACGAACGGGGAAATGTTCACTTTCAGTGCTGGGGAAGCCTGGATGATTAGAAATGGCAAAATTGCTGAACCTGTGAAAGATGTCACCCTTTCCGGTAATGTTTTCCAAACCCTCGCAGATATCGAAGCCATTGGTGATGATTTTTACTGGGATGAATCCGGGGGTTGTGGTAAAGGTGGACAAAATGGTTTACCTGTCGGTTGCGGTGGTCCCAGTTTACGAATTCGGGATGTGGTGGTGGGAGGGGAAAGTGGAGAATAGTTCTTCCTTATCAAGATTCAGTTTAACATATTTTTTGGTGCAAGTCAATAGCTTCAACCCATAAAACGCGAAAAATTATCATTCATTTGAGATACTCGACTTTTCCCAGCAGTCGGGTATTTAAAATGAATGGTAAGTGGGGATTTATTAATAATAGTGGTCAATTACTTATTCCCTGTAAATTTGATGATGCTTTAAGTTTTTCAGAAGGTTTAGCAGCAGTAACAATTAATGGCAAAGAACACTTAGGAATGTGAATTAAATAAGGTGCAAAAGTAGTGTTAGCGACAGCGTAACGCACCATTCCAGGTTACATCAGAATTGCAGGTTATTAAATTTGCGTTCCTTAATAGATAAAACAAGAAAGATAGTTTATTAACTAAGAGGATGTTTGAAAAGTTTCCGGCGATTAGAAATCGCTACTACACAAACAAAGTCCACCTGCGTGGACTAACGAAAAATCAAGGCTTTTGAACCCACGTTCGCGTAGCGTTCCGAAGGAATAGGTGGGTTTCGTCTGTGTAGTTCCGCGACTTCTAGTCGCCCTTGCAAGTAATAAATTAGACTTTTCAAACACCCTGTTAGGATGAGTTTGATTAGTTTGCACGCGATAGAGAATATACCCAACTTCATCAATTACATCTTCAGGAAATTCTAGAAGCTCTTCTTTGGCAGAATTTACCCAAATAACTGTTCTGATTGTATCATTAGTCATAATTTATAGGATGTTTGAAAAGTTTTTAATGTATAAATAAACCCCTCTCCAAACCTCTCCCCGACGCGGGGAGAGGCTTTGAAACCCCCATTCCCTTGTAGGGAAGGGGGGAAGGGGGGTTAGGTTTCTAGAGATTATCGGTTTCATCTAATACTTTTCAAACAACCTCTAATTAGTGTCTGACAAAATCCATTCCAGATATGCGGATGGAACACCAGTTTATCAAAGTCAAAGACCTCCTAGATTTGGTGAACCCGTAGCCGATCCTTTAGCACAAGCAGCCCATTCCAGATTAAGATGGGATCAATACCATCAAAGAGTTTATCAAGCTAGAGAATTTGATACCAATGGTCAACCAGTGCGAGATATTGACTTTACTAGTCCGACATATCCTAATGGTACACTCCGCCCTGATCATTTACCACCGCCTCATCAACATCTTTGGCTTGCTAATATAACAGGTGGTACTCCCACTCGCAGTAAACAACCACAAATTCTATGAATAACCTCCAAAAATCGGCTTTTACCTTAGTTATTCAACCAGAGGAAAAAATAGAAAATCGCGTTTATATCATTGTCAATTACTTAGCTAAAACCTATCTTGAATCACAATGGCTGATTACTGAAATAGATGCTACCGGATTATTAGGAAATCGTTTAACGTCTATTTTAAATAATCAAGAGAATACGACTATTTCTTCTTCAGATTTTTTACAACTTTTGCAAGAAGAAGGACAAATTCTAGATTTAGAAGCTACCTTAGTGAAAAGTTCTCAAGAAATTATTACTGTTTTTATCAGGGATGGTTATTCTGTAGATATTTTAGGAGTAACAGAATTATTACCTGTTAATGTTTTGAATAATTGTATTCGAGTTGATGCTAATTTATTTGACACTCAAGAAACAGAAATATCTCAACCTAAAATTAATGTTGTTTATCAAAAAATTGCTTAACGTCTAGATATGCACATTATCAGCAAAAAGAGATTAAAAGAATTTTCGCAGCAGCATCCAAAATCTGAATCAAATCTAGAAACATGGTATAAAATTGTTAATAAAGCCAAATGGGAAAACTTTGTTCAATTACGTCAAGTATTCCCATCTGCGGATTTAGTTGGTAACTTCACCGTTTTCAACGTTAGTGGGAACAATTACCGACTGATCGCTTTAGTAGACTATCAATATCAAGAAGTGTATATTCGCCATATCCTTACCCATGCAGAATATGACAAACAAAATTGGAAACAAGACCCTTGGTACACCTAAAACTTATGTAGAATTGATCACTGCTTTTCCTCCCAGAAAAATTACCTCAGAGGAAGAATTAGCCATAACTCAAAATATTATTGATTCTTTATTAGATCAAGAAAGGCTAACTCCTGACGAACGAGATTATCTGCATTTATTAGGATTAGTAGTATCTGAATATGAAGAAGAAAATTATCCTGTAGCAGATATTTATGGAGTAGAACTATTAAAAGTATTAATGACAGAATTGAATTTACAACCCAAAGATTTAATGCCAATTTTTGCCGATGAAACTATAATATCTGATATTTTGTCAGGAGAACAACCTCTAACTATTGAACAAATCGAGAAACTTAGTAATTTCTTTCATGTTTCTCCATCTGTGTTCTTAAAAAATGTTTAGTTGATGTAATGAATACTAATAATAATAAAAGAATTTGATACCAAGTATAGTAAATATAAAAATCCCCGACTCCACTCAGAAGCCGGGAATCTATTACACCAAAGCCGCTACCTTCCCCAACAACCCCTCAAACAAACGCAAACCATCGCTATTCCCTAACGCGGAATCTGCTGCTCGTTCTGGATGTGGCATCATCCCCAAAACATTGCCTTGCAGATTACAAATCCCCGCAATGTTGTTGAGTGAACCGTTGGGATTTGTTTGATAACGAAATAAAACTTGTCCGTTGGCTTCGATTTCTGCTAAAGTGGTTTCGTCACTGTAAAATCGCCCCTCTCCGTGGGCAATGGGTAAAGTGATGATTTCCCCTTCAAGATAACCTTGAGTCCAAGGTAAATTATTACGCTCAACTTTCAAGGGAGAGCGATCGCAAATAAAGTGCAAATCTTGATTTCTAGCCAATGCCCCAGGTAATAAACCAGCCTCAGTTAATACCTGAAACCCATTGCAAATACCCAAGACAAATTTACCTTGTTGTGCATGGTCAATTACTTGCTGCATCACAGGAGAGAAGCGAGCGATCGCCCCACAACGCAAATAATCCCCATAACTAAAGCCACCGGGGACAATCACTACATCTATATCACTAATATCTGTCTCTTGATGCCAAACCATGCGCGTTGGTTGTCCTAGTAAATCTCTAGTAACATAGGCAACGTCACGATCACAATTAGAACCTGGAAAAACTAAAATACCGAATTTCATTGTTTGTCAGTTGTCAGTTGTTAGTAGGGGCGAAGCATTTGGAAGATAAATTATTGGTCATTGCCAAAAATAGTTCTCCAAATGCTTCGCCCGTACAGTTGTCAGTTGTCAGTAGGGGCGAAGCATTTGGAAGATAAATTATCGGTCATTGCCAAAAATAGTTCTCCAAATGCTTCGCCCGTACAGTTGTCAGTTGTCAGGGAATAGGCAAAAGGCAAGAATTTTCCCTCTTACCCATTACCAATCACCAATCACCAATTACCCATTACCCATTTCAAAATACGCCAGTTTGTGATTCTACCTCAATCAAGTCAAAGCGATAATTTTCGATGACAGGATTTGATAACATTTGATCACAAATTTGATTTAAGTCTCGACGCGCTTTCATCTCATCAGGTGCGACAATA
This sequence comes from Anabaena sp. 90, assembly GCF_000312705.1. Classification (NCBI taxonomy): domain Bacteria; kingdom Bacillati; phylum Cyanobacteriota; class Cyanophyceae; order Nostocales; family Nostocaceae; genus Anabaena; species Anabaena sp. 90. The sequence goes on along the minus strand of NC_019427.1, from coordinate 455,706 downwards.
GTTAACTCAATGTACTTACCAATTCTCACCTGTTCCACGTTGTCGTATCCCATTTGTTTGAGGCCAGATTGTACAGCCACACCAGCAGGATCTAAAACTGAAGTCCTAAGTGTCACGAAAATTTTAGCTATATATTTTATTTGCACAGGCTTTTTGCTGAATGCTGCGATCGCTATCCTATAACTTTTATGGTCTAACTGAGTGAAAATATAATCAGGAGTAGAAGTAATTCATGAATTCCCCCTACATAGATACAAATTTAACAAACATTTATGAGAGCCATACATACTCGTAGTCAAGAACGGATTTTAAACCTGTTACAAAATCTTAAACAAGGCATTTCTGCCCAGGATATTTACGTAGAACTACGTAATCTCAAACAAAGCATGGGTTTAGCAACAGTTTACCGTTCCTTGGATGCTCTCAAATTAGAAGGCTTAGTGCAAGTGCGAACTTTGGCAAATGGGGAAGCCTTATATAGCTTAACACAACAGGATAAACACCATCTCACCTGCCTACAATGCGGTATTTCCATTCCCATTCATCAATGTCCTGTCCATGAACTCGAAAACCAATTACAAACCAGCCATCAATTTAAAGTGTTTTATCACACTCTAGAGTTTTTTGGACTGTGTACAAAATGTCGAGTCAAGGAGTCACCGAGTCAGGAGTCAGGAGTCAGAATGAAGGAAGGAAGGAAGAAGGAATGAAGAAAGAAACAAAAGCTGATGGTAAAGAAAGTTCCGTTAAACACAGAACCGACCCTGCTAACAGCCAAATTAAGGTAAAACTTGGCATAACGCTTTTCCCTTACAATAGATTTACTCGTACTAATTTTATGAGAGACTGCAAAGAATCATGAAATCTATTGATCCATCCTTATCTGCGTTTATCTGCGTTTATCTGCGTTCATCTGCGTTCAAATATTCTTAAAATCTGATTCCATGCAGTTCCATCTTAACTTGAGATTAGATACATCAATACAGTGAATATTTACATAAAAAACTAATCATCAATTTAATTATGCTTTCTACTCAACGGATTATTAATTGCCCAAATTCAGAATGTGATCAACCAATTAACTCTGTGGGGGATACTATTTGCGATCGCTGTCACACTCCCCTAATTTACCGCTATCTCCGGGCAACTGGCAACCAAGTAGCAGAAATTCCCCCAGGAACAAAAGTAGCAGACAGATATGAAGTCATCAACCCACAAATTTGGCTAGATACCAAACCTGCAACCCTACCACATATACCTGCCCCACTGCCAAATATCGTTATTCCCTATCTCAGCTTATATTCACAACGTTTACATATTCCCCAAGCTTATGGGTTTACTTCCTTAGCAGAAATATATGGTGATATTTTACTGCTAGAAAATGCCCCCATAGATGAAACAGGCTGCATTTACCCGAAAATTACCGACTCCTGGGAACAAGCATCTCCCGTCAGACAAGTTTACTGGTTATGGCAAATTCTCCAACTATGGACACATTTATCAAAATTAGGAGTTGCCCAAAGTTTACTATTAGCAGATAATTTATGTGTGCAAGGTTGGTGTATTCGGTTATTAGAACTGCATCAAAGTACAGAACCACCAACTTTACAAGATTTAGGTAATTCTTGGCGGAACTGGGTGACAATAGCCAAAACCACAATTGCCGAAAAACTAAACATCATAGTTGAGTTAATGTGTCAACCAGAAATTGATTTACAGATCATCAATACTCAACTCAATGAATTATTGCTAACAACAGCCGCCGACTTACCTTTATATTTAACCATAGCCGGGGCAACAGATCCTGGAACTGTTATTAAACATAATGAAGATGCTTGTTATCCCAGTCATCCGAGAGATATAGATGATCAATTACAACCACGACTAGCAATTATTTGTGATGGTATTGGTGGCCATGAAGGTGGTGAAGTTGCGAGTCAATTAGCTTTGCAGTCTCTCAAATTGCAAATGCGGGCTTTATTAACAGAGATAGGACAACAAACAGAACTATTAACTCCGGATTTATTATATCAACAAATAGAGTCTTGTTTGCGAGTCGTTAATAATGTGATATGGTCGCGCAATGACGAGGAAAAACGCCAGGGCAAAGAACGCATGGCCACAACCTTAATCATGTCATTGCAAATCCCCCAAAGAGGAGAACAATTAGAAAATTCCCACGAACTTTATTTAGCCCATATTGGTGATAGTCGGGTTTATTGGATAACCCAGAATTATTGTCAACTTCTGACTGTAGATGATGATATGGTAAAACGAAAAGTTGGTTTAGGGAAAACTTTATATCGTCAAGCATTGCAAATCCCAGAAGCCAAAGCCCTGACCCAAGCACTAGGCACAAAAGAAGCCGAATTTCTCAACTTTTCGATTCAACGATTTATCATAGAAGAAGATGGGATTTTATTGCTGTGTTCCGATGGTTTAAGCGATCGCAATTTAGTCGAACAATCCTGGCAAGACTACGCAATTCCCGTGCTTACAGGCGATTTAGACATAGCAGATGCTACCCAGGAATTAATTAAACTCGCCAATGAAAAGAATGGCCAAGATAATATATCTGTAGTATTGACCCTTTGTCGTGTGGCCAAACCATCCTCAATGGCAATTATCCCCGCACCTCCGGCAGAAATTATTCCTCCCCAACCCTTAGCTGTTCCCGATTCAGAAGCATTAATTATCACAGCATCCATAGAAACAGATTTAGCCGCAAGTTCCCAAGCCCTGCTTGATTTAAGTCTGACAGAAGCACAGACAGCACCGATAAAACCATCTAGAAGCAAAGGTTTGGGACTATTTGCGAGATTATTAGTTTTGTTGCTGGGAAGTACCACTGTCGGTTTATTTGCTTGGTGGCAATTATCTCCCCAATCATTCTCACAAGTCTGTCGGCAACTTCCCCAAAAGGTGCGAGAATTCTGTCCAGGCAGGGAGTAGGTAGGGAGTAGGTAGGGGAGGTAGGGGAAGTAGGGGAAGTAGGGGAGGTAGGGGAAGTAGGGGAGGTAGGGGAGGTAGGGGAGGTAGGGAAAAGAGTATTACCATTACCAATTACCAATTACCCATTACCAATTACCAATTACCAATCATCTTAATAAGAAATATACAAGTTTGTTCCACGGCTGAATAGCGCGATGTGTTGTAAAATTGAGTTTGCCATTAAATCATGCTGGATTTTATATTCAAAAAAGCTGTGGAGATGGTTTGGGAACAAAAAAAGTTAGATACATAAGATATTATGAAAGTAGGCGATCGCGTGCAAGTGAAAGAATCAGTAGTAGTTTATCATCATCCTGAACATCGCGGTCAGGCTTTTGACATCAAAGGTACAGAAGGAGAAATAGTGGCTATTGTCACCCAATGGCAGGGTAGACCCGTGAGTGCTAACTTTCCTTTTTTAGTGCAGTTTGGCAAAAAATTTAAAGCCCACTTACGCGATTTTGAAATAGAAAGTATCTAGAATAGGAGTCAGAAGTCAGAAGAAGGAATAAAAAAGAATTCAGTATCCCCAATAATTGATTCTCACTTCTGAACTCTTTTTCAGTAATATTCCCAGCAATGCAAATTAATATTGCTACCTGCAACTACAACCGCAGCCGCAAAATTTTCTGCTGGTGTTAATTCTCTTAAATTCCAATCTCCTGATACAAGTAATTGACTTGGTTGATTTGGTGTTAAAGATATTTCAATTTCTTCTAACTGTACTAAACCATCTCCTGTGGCTTTTAAATAAGCTTCTTTGCAAGTCCAATAACGGAAAAATATTTGTTGCTGTTCTTGGGGAGAAATAAGTCGCAGATGTTCATATTCTTTAAAAGAAAAAAACCGTTTTGCCAGACTTTCCAAATCAGACATAGTGCGAATATATTCTAAATCCACACCAATTTGATTTTGATAACTTACTCCACACAAAGCCAAATCTTGGGAATGAGATAAGTTAAATAATAATCCTTGATCAGCAAATTTAGCCGCTAATAAAGGCTTACCACGGGGCTGATATTCAAATTCTACTTGTTTGGGATCAATACCCAAATATTGCCCTAAAATGGCGCGGAGAGTGCCACGTCCAGCAATAAATCTTTGCCGATGTTCAGGAAAATAAAACCTTTGGGCGCGAGCAATTTCATCACTAGATAAAGTTTCTCGAAAAAATTGTAATTGTGATTCTGATGAATTTAAATTAATGCGCCAAATATGCACATCATTTAATAACAAATCTAATTTTTTAGGTGCAGGTAGCCAATTAAAATTAAACACAATCGCTAATAATTAAACTTTACTTTTTTGCATAGAACCATTTTCAATTTTTTGGCTACGGCTTGTTTCTATCCACTCTAAAACACGATTCCAAGCCCACCATTGATCAGGATCTTCATATTGATTTTGACATTTTTTGCTACTCACATAACCAACATGGCCACCGTAGCGAGTCAGTAATAAATCTATGTCAGGGTTTTTCGTAGCAGCGGCTTCTAAATCAGGAATAATGGCAGGATCAAATAAAGGGTCATCAGCAGCATATAAAATTAAAGTTGGTTTGGACAATTTAGGTAATAATTCTAACCCACTGCTGGCTTGATAATAATCAGCGACGGTGGCAAAACCCAAACGTTCAATCACCAATTCTTCATCAAATCCCCAAATACTATTAGCCCGTGCAATAGCTTCTGGTTGCATAGATTCAGGATAAACAGCATGAATTTTCCAGGCCAGTTTTTTCAATTCCTTAGCAATGCGAGATTCAATATATTTACCAAAGGGGTGTGTAACCAAATAAGTCAATGAACGGAACGAATCCAAACTCGGACAAATCACCGCCCCACCTGCAATATCAATGTCTTTAGGTGCTAAATCCGCTGCGGCTTTCACTCCCCACAACGCCAATTGTCCCCCCAAAGAATAGCCCGTAAACCAAAATGGCGAAGGACAACCCATTTTTGCCGCAGTTTCCGCAATTCTGACAAAATCTTCCCCTTCATACAAACCATCAGAAGTCAATGTTGGCGATAATTCTGCGGTTTTACCATGCGCCCGCCAATCAAATAACACCACAGCATAGCCTTGGGCGTAAGCCTTGCGTCCCAAAATTCTTAAAAACCATTGTTGGTCTAATTCTCCAGTAATGCCATAAGTGCCAACAATCGTACCATGGGCATTTGGGGGAATAGCAACTTTTCCAAAAATTGGCACACCTTGACCACCTGTGAATATGACTTCCTGGTATTTTGGTTCTGGGTGAGTAGTTTTACTCTCCCAATCACGATTAGCCCATAAAGCTGTATAAGTCGTCATGGTCACGCCATTTTGCAAAAAATAGGGCGGCAAATACTCGTATTTATACATATAAATATTACAATCATTTACTTTTAATATTTATATTAGGTTTAACATATTTTTTATAATTGAGGTGGTAATCTTTTTATATATCAAGGAAAACAACTGTCTAGAGTTTGCTCCATGATCTCACAATCCCTCAACTTTTTCCCAGAATCAGCAAAGCGAAATTTTGGTAGTCGAGGAAACGTCAATTATCCTTAAATAAAGTAGTTATAATTTTTAAGAATGCCGAGGATTCTTGTCATAGACGATGACCCAGCGATTTCAGAACTTGTTGCCGTCAACTTGGAAATGGCGGGCTACGATGTTAGTCAAGCCGAAGATGGTATCAAAGGTCAGGCGCTGGCTCTCCAGCTACAACCAGACTTAATTATGCTCGATCTGATGTTACCTAGAGTAGATGGGTTTACAGTTTGTCAACGCTTACGTCGGGATGAACGCACTTCCGAAATTCCTGTATTGATGTTAACTGCTTTAAGCCAAACTCAAAACAAGGTAGAAGGCTTTAATGCTGGTGCGGATGACTATCTCACCAAACCCTTTGAGCTAGAAGAGTTATTAGCGCGGGTACGGGCTTTATTAAGACGCACGGACAGGATTCCCCAAGCTGCAAAACATAGCGAAATTCTCAACTATGGACCGATTACTCTCGTTCCCGAAAGATTTGAGGCTATCTGGTTCAAAACAACAGTGAAATTGACTCATTTAGAATTTGAGTTACTCCACTGCTTGCTACAACGTCATGGACAAACCGTTTCCCCCAGCGAAATCCTCAGAGAAGTTTGGGGTTATGATCCTGATGATGATATTGAGACTATTCGCGTGCATATTCGTCATTTGAGAACCAAACTCGAACCAGATCCTCGTCATCCACGCTACATTAAGACTGTCTACGGTGCGGGATATTGTCTGGAATTACCTAGTGTATCTTCTGGAATTGACGAAGCGATCGCTACAATAGTTGAGTGAAAGGGAACAGGGAACAGGGAACAGGGAACAGGCAAGAATTATTACCACTGACAACTGTACGGGCGAAGCATTTGGAGAACTATTTTTGGCAATGACCGATAATTTATCTTCCAAATGCTGACAACTGTACGGGCGAAGCATTTGGAGAACTATTTTTGGCAATGACCGATAATTTATCTTCCAAATGCTGACAACTGTACGGGCGAAGCATTTGGAGAACTATTTTTGGCAATGACCGATAATTTATCTTCCAAATGCTGACAACTGTACGGGCGAAGCATTTGGAGAACTATTTTTGGCAATGACCGATAATTTATCTTCCAAATGCTTCGCCCCTACTAACAACTGACAACTGACAAAAAGTCCATTTTTTGTAGGTTGGGTTAAGCGACAGCGCAACCCGACGCATTTGTTGGGTAACATACGTCAACCCAACCTACAAATCAAGAGTTTTTTCGATTTGGACAAGGTATTGTTATATAGATTGAATTTTTAACGCCAACTTAACTTATTGTTAATGTTTTTTTGCTTTTTAATCGCTTTAACCCTACACCAAGACCAATTCCTGTTATAGAACCAAGAATAGTACCACTCCCTGAAATATCCCAAGGCACAGGCACAGCCACAGCTGTAGCGAACCATCGGTTGGGATTATTCCAGTTACCTATGTTGTAGGAGTGTTGAACTTCATCTATATATGGAAGTTGGGTTGAATTGTTCGGCTGTATTGACGCTAAACTTAGAATAGTGTTCGTCTTTCCAGGTACGTGTTCAGTCTGGGTTGCATAAGCGAAGTACGCTCCTGCCCAATCATTCCCATTTATGTCAGTCGGATTCACGTAACAACCGCCTAATTGACAACCAACAACACTAGCCAATCCATTAGCAAGAGATTTATTTCCCCACAACGCATTAAGTGGACTGTTCAAAGCGTTTGTGCCGGAAAAAGCATCATTGCCATTGAAACTGTGCGTAGTTACATCGTACTTTGAACCATTATAGGTAAAAACAACAGCACCAGCAGGGGAAGCAGAAGCAATCATCCCAGCCAAGGTAGCACCAGCGATAGCTATACAAACTTTTTGGTTGATGAACATGGTGTTCAAAAATAAAATAGTTAACACAAACAAAGTTTAATACTATGTGACCATAAATATTGAATCTCATAACAAAATTTCGTACTTAAAGACATAGTAACCCCAAAATAACAAAATTAGCTCGCAAAGACAATCTTCCTGAACCAGTCTACATAGCTCGTATGTTGACACAAAAAATTCTCTAAATATCGCAGTTGACCTCACTTGGTCGTACTCACAATGCTTATACAGCCTTTGAACCATCCTAATTTGGCTACAGTATTGACAAATTTAATTATTTCTAATTGCAGATTTTTAGAACAAAACTGTTCCCAGTTAAGAGTTAAGAGTTCCCTACCCTGACAGACAACTTTTTCAAAAACTCCTAATTATCAAAAACCATGGTACAATAAATAGTTCTCTAAAACAGTGCTGGGTGAAGAACGTAGAGACAAAACTCAGCACACCTACACACTCAGCACTAAAGAACTCTAGTTTATGCCATTGCCAATTGTTGCAATTATCGGCCGCCCCAATGTGGGCAAATCTACCTTTGTAAATCGTCTTGCCGGAGATCAAACGGCAATAGTCCATGATGAACCAGGGGTAACACGCGATCGCACCTATCGTCCAGCTTTTTGGAATGATCGGGAATTTGTGGTAGTGGACACAGGTGGCTTGGTTTTTAATGATGACACCGAATTTCTCCCCATGATTCGCCAACAGGCGTTAACAGCACTTTCAGAAGCTTGTGCTGCTATTTTTGTTGTGGATGGACAAGCTGGTTTGATGCCCGCAGATGAAGAAATTTCTGAATGGTTACGTCAACAACCAGTACCCGTATTACTGGCTGTGAATAAATGTGAATCTCCAGATCAAGGGGTGATTCAAGCTGCTGAATTTTGGGAATTGGGACTAGGTGAACCTTTCCCCATTTCCGCGATTCATGGTAGTGGGACAGGGGAAATCCTGGATGAGTTAATGAATCACATTCCTCTGATAGTAGAAGAAGAGGAAAATAAGGAAATTAAAGTTGCCATTATTGGTAGACCAAATGTAGGCAAATCCAGCCTACTCAATGCGTTTGTTGGTGAATATAGAGCTATTGTCAGTCCTATTTCTGGAACAACTAGAGATACAATTGATACAGTAGTTGAACGAGGTGATCAAACCTATAGGTTAATTGATACTGCTGGTATTCGCAAAAAGAAACATATAGAATACGGGACAGAATTTTTCAGTATTAACCGCGCTTTCAAAGCTATTCGCCGTTCTGATGTGGTTTTATTAGTGATTGATGCGGTAGATGGCGTAACTGAACAGGATCAAAAATTAGCAGGTCGCGTCTTAGAAGAAGGTCGCGCTTGTGTTATTGTTGTCAACAAGTGGGATGCTGTTGAGAAAGACTCGTATACCATTTATGATCATGCAAAAGAATTAGAATCACGCTTACACTTTACAGAATGGGCAGATACCATTTATGTTAGTGCTGTTACGGGACAACGGGTAGAAAAGATTTTAGAATTGGTAAATACAGCGGCTGAGGCACACAAACGCCGTGTGAGTACATCAGTAATTAATGAAGTGCTAGAAGATGCTATCAGTTGGCATTCACCACCGACTTCACGGGGCGGTCGTCAGGGTAAGATCTACTATGGTACTCAGGTGAGTAGTCAGCCTCCTTCTATCGCGCTGTTCGTTAATGACAATACCCGCTTTAATGATAATTATCGCCGTTACATTGAACGCCAATTCCGCAAACAGTTAGGCTTTCAAGGTACACCCATTCGGCTATTTTGGCGCAGTAAGAAAGTTCGAGACGTGGAAATTGGCGGTCCAAACCGCGCTACTCGTGTAAAATAGGAAACGTAAGGAGTCAGGAGTCAGTTAGGAAGTAGGAAGCCAAAAAGGAAGCCAAAAAGGAAGCCAAAAAGGAAGCCAAAAAGGAAGCCAAAAAGGAAGCCAAAAAGGAAGCCAAAAAGGAAGCCAAAAAGGAAGCCAAAAAGGAAGCCAAAAAGGAAGCCAAAAAGGAAGCCAAAAAGGAAGCCAAAAAGGAAGCCAAAAAGGAAGCCAAAAAGGAAGCCAAAAAGGAAGCCAGGGAATAAATTCCCTGTCTAAAAGCTAAAGTCGGTTAAAACCGACTGTTTTATGTTTATTTATTCTAGAAATAGGATAATTTTTGATTTTGAGTTAATCAGAGTGCGTTTTAACGTACTTTAGCTATTAGACCGGAGTTTTATTTCTGGGTGGCTTACTGACAACTGACAACTGACCAATGACAACTGACAAAATATGGATTTATTGCGATCGCTTCCTCTCGGACTTTACTTAGAAGAACCGCAAACTTGGTTACATAAACTCGACCCGCGAGTTAAGTTAATTTGGTTATTGAGCTTTCTGAGTAGCTATATTGTCGCTAATAACTATTGGCGGGTATTATTGGTATTACTGCTAATTACTTTTACTGTATTTGCCAAAATTCCTCTGCGAGTATGGCGACAACAAATGGGCTGGTTGTTGATATTATCATTTATGGTATTAGTCATTGCCTCCATTAGTCCTGATGGATTAGGTGTAAGTTATCAGTCTCGCTTACCTGCAAATGAACAAATCCTCACCCAACCAATAAGTGAGAAAAAGACCCAAGTTACCCCAGTAATAGCAGATAGTCATAAAAAATATAGCTATGTGCTATTTAATAAAGGATTTGTGAAAGTAAATCGCCGTTCTTTGGATTTGGCAATTAGCTTGAGTACAATAGTTTTTACATTAATCTACAGCACTAATTTATATTTACTCACAACTGCACCAGAAGAAATTACTTCGGGAATGGAAAGTTTAATGCAGCCGTTGAGAAGGTTCAATATTCCCGTTACAGAAATTACCCTGACGTTAACTTTATCTTTGCGGTTTATTCCCCTAGTTTTAGAAGAAATCCAAAACCTAGTGCGTTCGGTAATGACTAGGGCAATTAATTGGAAAAAGCTAGGATTAAAAGGAGGGGCAAAAGTTTGGTTAATTGTGACTGAGAGATTATTAGAAAATCTGCTTTTAAGGGCGGAACAAATGGCAAATGCGATGATGGTAAGGGGTTTTACTAGTCCCAATGAACATCGAGTTAAATGGCAAGAGTTAAAGTTAATAACAGGGGATTGGTTAGCGATCGCCACTTTAATGATATTTTGGGTAATTAGAATAGCCTTTGGTGCTGATGTTTCTTAACTGATATTATTGATCACCCAGAAATACTGGGTGAGGTAATTGATTATTTTTTAGTGCTGAAAATGGTAGTAAACATCATTAACATCCCACCTACCAAAATAATCATTGCTAATCCTCCAGTCACTAAATCCAAAGTATTATTGTCTATGGTCATATTATTCATGCTCCTCTAAATTATAAATCCACCTGCGTGGGTTTAAAGACACTGTAAACACACAATAAAGTATATTTTCCAGGAATACTACTATGTATCAAACAGACCCACCCCGTTCACCCCAAGAAGTGTTACCAACGATGTATGATCTCAAAAGTGAAGATCCAGAGGAGAAAGGTTTGCCTGATCAATTTCATTTATTACAACCTCGTTTATTAGACGAAACTTTTAATTCTCCTACCTATCCTAGCAACAAAATATTTACCGCTAGTGATCTGAACCTCTATTATGATCCTCATCATCCCACATGGTACAAAAGACCAGATTGGTTTGTATCTGTGGATGTTTCTCCTCTTTATAAAAATGGTGATTTACGTTTAAGTTATGTAATTTGGCAAGAGGGAATTACTCCTTTTATTATAGTTGAATTACTATCACCAGGAACTGAAAAGGAAGATTTAGGACAGACTTTGCGGAATGTGGAAAAACCGCCTACAAAATGGGAAGTTTATGAACAGATTTTAAGGATTCCCTATTATGCTATTTTTGACCGTTACAAGTATGAGTTTAGAATGTTTAAATTAGATGGTGGTCGTTATGCGGAAATAGATTTATCATCATCAAATTCTCGTTTTTGGATACCAGAAATAGAATTAGGTTTGGGAGTTTGGGAGGGAACTTATAATAATATTCAGCAGCCTTGGTTACGCTGGTATGATATTTCTGGTAATTGGGTTTTGACTCCAATAGAACAAAAGGAAAGGTTGATAGAACAGTTAAGAAAGTTGGGTGTTGAACCTGATATTTAATTTGTCTGAATCAGGATATCCGGTTACTGAGCGAAGTCGAAGTACAGGATTTAAGGATTTGCAGGATTTAATAAAGTTATTAATCTCAATGATTTTATGATCTAAAAGATGTCATTAACTCTTCAGTTGGGAATTAGGCATATAACCGTAGAAAAACTTCAAACAGGATCGGAATTTGTAACCATCTTCGGTAAAATTTTGTATAATGCAAATAATACAACTTTTCGAGCTATATGTAAGATGATCATAAGTTTCTATATGCAGAATGGTGGTAATAGAGAAAATATCTCACATCTTCTACCTTACATTTTAGGTGATAGTCAAGAAAATTGTGTTTTTTACTATTATCCTGATAGAACATTTACAACTACCAATGATAGTTTTAAAATATTACATCAACTCTTTATTAAAGGAAGTTCCACAGAAAAAATAATTTATGGATATGTTGAGTTATTTAGTACATTTAAATTTTTAGTTTTACTATCCAATGACTATATCGGTAATGATTTTTGTAAAGAATATTCTTTTGATGTTATGGAGCGAGATAAAATAGAATCAAATATAAATATTGATTTATGCAAAAATAGCATTTCAGAAATTAAAGAATCTCAGCAAAAAAATATTAATAAATTCAAAAATGCCTTAGATGAATTGAGGTTTTTCATAGACCAGAAGCAAAGTGAAGAACATATTAGTAATATAGTTCAAACAAGTATTGAGAATGTATTTAAAGGCATTGAAGAAGGTTCAACTATTAATGAGGATGATTACATACGATTGATTGATAATTTTTTAGAAAAATTTGCTCATTTTTTAAATTTTAAAAATAGGAATTTCTAAAATACTAAAGAAGAAACTTTGGAATAGAAATTTACTTAACAAAATTATGAAAATTTCAATCTTGTTTACCTAGCGTTACCTATAAATCCTCAAACCCTAAAAACACAACTCAAACAAACATCCTGTAAATCCTTAAATCCTGGATATCCTGATTCTGACAATTTGACAATTTAACTTTATAACCCTATGAGTTTTGACAACGTTTGTAAACTACTAGCAGAAAAATATCCCTTTGATTTTGCTAAATGGTTACTTCCCCAAGAACCAAAAACCATCAAAGTCTTAAAAACCGAATTGAGTATAGAACCAATTCGCGCTGATTTTGTCACCTTCCTACAAACAGAAAATCGCATTTTACATATTGAATTTCAAACCAACCCACAATCTAAACCTCCCATTCCTTTTAGGGAGTTAGACTATTCAGTGAGATTAATCCGTACATATCAAGTTCCTGTAACCCAAGTAGTGATTTTCTTACAAGAAACAGATGATCCAATTGTTTTTACTGAAGAATATGTTAACGAAACAACCAGACACCGTTATCGTGTGATCAGAATGTGGGAAGAAGAACCAGAATTATTTTTGCATAATCTGGCATTATTACCATTAGCACCATTAACCCGGACAAATTCACCCCAAGGTTTATTATCCCAAATTGCTAATAATGTTGCTAAAATTGCAGATAGGGAGACTAAACAGGATATTGCAGCTTACACAGAGATTTTAGCCGGGTTACGGTTTGAAAAAGATTTTATTCGTCAATTGTTAAGTGAGGATATTATGCAAGAATCAGTAATTTATCAGGATATTTTGCAGAAGGGAGAAGGAAAAGGAGAACAAAAAGAGGCAGTTAAATTTTGTCTAATGTTACTTAATCAACGCTTTGGACAACTTGATTCTGAAATACTTGAAAGAGTAAAAGTCTTATCGGTTGAACATCTAGAAAATTTAGGTGCAGCGTTGTTTAATATTTCCGAAATTGCTGATTTAGTAACTTGGTTAAATCAAGAAGATCATCATTAATAGTGATTTTTGGGTTGGGTTTTCTCAATCCAAACAAAAACTAAAAACTAGATCCCCGACTGCTTTAAGAAGTCGGGGATATTATCGGTTTAAAAATCAACCCCCCGTTTCAATTCCACACCTTGATTTGCGTAGTGTTTATGACAATAAACCTCAGAGTGAATACTAGCCAAATCAAAATAAGCCGGTTGATTTTGACAGCGCCCAGTAATAATCACTTCCGTATCACGGGGTTTACGTAACAAAGCTTGAACAATGGGATCAACAGGTAACAATTCTAAATCCACAGTGGGATTGAGTTCATCGAGGATAATAGTTTTATACACACCAGAAGCGATCGCAATTTTGGCAATTTCCCAACCCCTCTCCGCTTCTATATAGTCTAAATCTTGACGAGAATTCCGCCAAACAATGGCATCACGTCCACACCGTTGATGATCTACCACTTCAGGATAAGATTGCTGTAAAGCCGCTATAGCTGCATCCTCAGTATAGCCACTCCCACCTTTGAGCCACTGCATAATTAATACACGGGTAGAACCAGGATGATTGATACCTCTCCCAATAGCTTGCAAAGCCTTACCCAAAGCACTGGTAGATTTACCCTTACCTGCACCTGTATAAATTTCAATCCCTTCAATAAAGAGTTCTGCGGCTGTGGGGTGGTGGTGGGGTTTCATTTCCGAATGCAAATCCGCAATATCTAACAATGCTTGTGGTGCAGCGCGTCCAGTCGTAATGATTTCCAATTCTTGGGGTTTAGATTTTAACGTGTTTACCACTTCCTCCACCGATAACAAACCCAAATCCAAAACCGGGTTAATTTCATCCAAAACAACTACTGAATACAACCCGGAAGCGATCGCACCTTTGGCTACATCCCAGCCCCGTGCAGCCTCAGTTCGATCAAAAGGTGTAATTTGATCATGGCCAAAAAACTCCGCTCTTCCTGTGCGAACCTGATCAATAAGATGGGGAAACCCTCGCTGTAAAGCAGTTATCGCTCCATCTTCATCATAATCCCGTTCTGGACCCTTCAAAAACCGCAGCAATAAAACCCGGCTAGAATCACTGGGTGTATTAATGCCCAAACCAATCGAGCGCAAAACCACTCCTAAAGCTGCTTGGGACTTACCTTTCCCAATACCATCATAGACGTGAATTTGACCCGTAAGCCGCTCAGAACGCACTTGCGCTGTGCGAATACCGATACCGTTCCTTGTCATATTTTGAAAAGCTATAAAGTGGCAATTCCTTATCTTAACGAAACTAGAGTCTAGAATGTGCGGTTTTTTATCTGCGTATTACAGTTTGATAAATGTATAATATAATTATCTAAATATCTTGGCGCACTCAGATCATAAATGTCAGAAGAATGAGATAATTGCCGATTATCCGTATTCTTTCAGTTATACTCTGTACAACTAATCCCCAGATCCCCGACTTCTTCAAGAAGTCGGGGATCTAACTAACTCCTAAAATCTCCTTGTTGTTACCATTATGTCTGATGAATTATCACTACCTATAATTTTGCCCATTGGGGCGATATTTTTTGAGATATTATTCTTACTAATTGCCATTCCCCTAGAAGCTTATATTCTGAATAGATGGCTGAAGTTTGATAAAAGAACCAGCATTTTTTATGCTATAGCCTTAAATGTTTTCTCGAGTGTAATTGGCTGGATTGTGTTTTTCACAGTCGAACCAATATTATCTATCGCTATCAAAAAAGAATTGATTAATTATGTATTTTTTAATAAACTTCAAGATCCTAGCATTGGCACAATGATAGTTTTATTGTCATTTACTATTTTCATAGCGACTTTTTTAGTGAAATTTTTACTAATGAAGATCCTCATAATTTTTATGGGAGAAGGAGGAAAAAAAACAGAAACAGAAATCATTTCTTCACAGCAAAGAGCCAGTTATATGAATATGGCTAAGTTGCAAAATACTAATTTAATAACTGCAACCTTAATAGCCAATTCACTCAGTTACACTGCCATAACCTTCATTATCCTAATTCGCTCGCTCTCGATAAAATGATCAATATTCATCATTGCATTAATTAGAGGTAATCTCATGAACTTTTTATTGAAGGAAATACGTGGCATATTTAAATATATTCAGGATTTATTTGCAGGAGTGCAAAAATTTCTGACACCTGCTAAAGCATACTCGTGGCAAACATTAATTTATTTGAGTATTTTTTCTTGGGGAATATCATATTTTGCCCTAGGGTATATCAAAGATATTATTGCCTTTTGTGGTTGGCTATTTTTATTAGCAGGAACAGCTTGGTATACTACCGATGATCCTTTAAGAGTTCCGGGAACTTTTATGCCAGTGGGGGCAGTAACAACGGGATTTTTAGTGAGTATCTTTGCTTTTGGACACAAAGAAGGTGTATTAACACCGAATACGATAGTTATTTGGCCAACAATAGCTGCCATAGTTACAGCCATACCTAATTTCTTTGAAGGTACAGGTGGAAAATTAGCAAAAGCCAAACTTCCTAAATTACAAGATCGTCAAAAAGTTGTAGTTTTATTAGCTTGGTGTATGCTAATTAGTTGTTGGCTTCAGTTTTACTTTGTCATAGATAAATGGTTAAAAGAATATCCTAGTTTACGAGCAGATAATTTTCAAAAAAGTGCTTTTGTGATTAGATTAGAACCACCAGCCAAAAAGCCGAAAACTGGTGATTTGATCTTAAATAAATTACAACCTTTAGTTAATCAACAAATTGCCAATAAACCTTGGTCAGAAGTGGAAAAATGGTTACTAGAAGCTAAACCGCGACTAGGAAACTTGGGGAGAAGAACGATTAATAGTAATTTAGGTCAATCTCAAGAAAGGCTATTATGGCGAGTTGAACCCCGTGTAGTCAATATTAAATCTGGATATAGACTAGATATTTTGACAATTTGGGGGGGACCTGGCGCCAACTCTCAAGGATATTACTGGAAAAAATCTTGTTTGATAGAACCATCTAACTCTGGTAAACAAACAGATAATAAAAACACCATTGCCCGTCTGACTTGCGATCGCACAAGTAAATTTATCATGGGTTCTCCACCAGCACAACAATAAGGAAGAAACAAGCAATTACTATGAATGTAATGAGAACTGTCGTCATGGCTAAGAATGTATTTCAGGAAGTGATCCGCGATCGCATTCTGTACATCATCGGTTTTTATGCCATTATCCTGGGTATTGCCTTCCGTGCCATTCCCGAATTTACTGTCACTGCTTTTGATAAAATCTTTTTAGACTTTGGTTTGGCAACCATGAACGTCATTGGTTTAATTGTGGCTATATTTATCGGCACAGGATTAGTTAACAAAGAAATCGAAAAACGGACTATCTTAGTATTAATTGCCAAACCCATCAGCCGCAGTGAATTTATTGCTAGTAAATATTTAGGGTTATCAGCAGTTATCGCTGTCCTCATTACCGCAATGACAATAATTTATTTAGGATTCTTACAACTTGGTCAAGTATCCTATCCGGTTACTAGCATTTTTCTGGCTACGCTATTCATCTTTTTTCAATTATGTTTAATTACTGCCGTAGCCATTACTTTGGGCATTTTTACCAGTTCACTGATAGCCACAGCCCTAACATTTGCAGTGTATTTAATGGGGAATATTACTCAAGATCTAGTGGCATTAGGTAAATTGAGTCAGAACCCCGCTATGGAACGCATTACCCAAAGTTTATATCTAATTTTGCCAGATTTATCTAGATTAGATTTAAAAAATGATGCTGTTTACGGTTTGCAAGCACTACCTGATCCAATTACATTAATTACCAATGCGGGATATGGTTTGCTTTATAGTTTTATGTTGTTAGCGATCGCCATTATTATTTTCTTAAGACGAGAATTTTAAATAACAAGATCCCCGACTTCTCTAAGAAGTCGGGGATCTGAAAATCTCGACTTTCAAAAATTTTGTGAAAATAATTATTGTCTATGATTTACGATTCCCCACTAAATACTACTGATAGTCTCATTTATCCTGATATTTATCATCACCAAGTTTCCTCGAATCAGCCTTTGAAACTAGGAATTATGGCTTCTGGGAATGGTAGTAACTTTGAAGTAATTGCCCAAGCCATTGCCGATGGTAAAATTAACGCCCAAATTCAAGTTCTAATTTACAATAATCCTGGGGCAAAGGCAGCAATTAGGGCTGAAAATTGGGGTGTAGAATCTGTATTGTTAAATCATCGGGACTATAAAAATCGGGAAAAGTTTGATCATAAAGTTGCCCAAACATTACAGCAGTATGATGTGGAATTTGTGATTATGGCAGGATGGATGCGATTAGTAACACAAGTTTTAATTGACGCTTTTCCTAATCGGATGATTAATATCCATCCCAGCTTATTACCGAGTTTTAAAGGAGTGCAAGCTGTAGAACAGGCTTTGGTTGCTAAAGTCAAAATTACGGGCTGTACTGTACATCTTGTTTCTTTAGAAGTTGACAGTGGTGAAATTTTAATTCAAGCGGCTGTTCCGGTTTTACCAGATGATACATCAGAAACACTACACGCGAGAATTCAAATCCAAGAGCATCGGATTTTACCAATGGCGATTTCTTTGTTGAGTCAAAGGAAATAGACAACTGACAACTGACAACTGTACGGGCGAAGCATTTGGAGAACTATTTTTGGCAATGACCGATAATTTATCTTCCAAATGCTTCGCCCCTACTGACCACTGACAACTGTACGGGCGAAGCATTTGGAGAACTATTTTTGGCAATGACCGATAATTTATCTTCCAAATGCTTCGCCCCTACTAACAACTGACAACTGACAACTGACTAATGCTAGAATCCTGAATTAGAAATTTAGGATATTTTTATGTCAGTTGTAACTAACCCAATCAAGTTTGGTACAGATGGTTGGAGGGGTGTGATAGGTGAGGAGTTTACCTTTGAACGTCTGGCATTAGTCGCAACCGTAGCAGCCAAAGTTTTACATAATACTTACTTTTCGGAAGTAGGTAGCAGGACGATTATTGTCGGTTATGACCGCCGATTTATGGCGGAAGAGTTTGCCCGTGTGGTTGCCAATGCCGTCACCGCAGTGGGTTTTGATGTCCTGTTTAGCGAAACTTTTGCCCCAACTCCAGCTTACAGTTGGGCGGCTAAAGAACTCAAGGCGTTAGGGGCATTAGTTGTGACAGCTAGTCATAATCCTGGTGCATATTTAGGATTAAAAGTTAAAAGTGCTTTTGGAGGTTCAGTGCCACCGGAAGTTACTCAAGAGATAGAGGCTTTATTATCAGAAGAAGTTGCCCCAGCAGCGATTTCAGGTAAGGAAGAAACCTTTGATCCTTGGCCGAGTTATTGTCAAGCATTGGCGGCTAAAGTTGATATTGACAAAATCAAAGAAGCGATCGCAACTGGCAAGTTAACAATATTTGTGGATGTCATGCACGGGGCAGCGGCTGGGGGATTAGCCCGATTATTAGGGGAACAAGTTAAGGAAATTAATAGCGATCGTGATCCTCTATTTGAAGGTGGTGCGCCTGAACCTTTACCAAAGTATCTTTCCCGACTATTTACAGTTATGAAAACCCATCGGCAAACCCATAAAACCGGTTTAACTGTGGGTTTGGTATTTGATGGAGATTGCGATCGCATTGCGGCAGTAGATCAAGATGCTAATTTCCTCAGTTCCCAAGTCTTAATTCCCATTTTAATTGACCATTTAACCCTACGGCGGAACTTTCAGGGCGAAATCGTCAAAACTGTCAGCGGTTCGGACTTAATGCCCCGTGTAGCCGCATTACACAACCTTTCTATCCATGAAACAGCAGTAGGTTATAAATACATTGCTGACCGAATGTTAGCCACCCAGGTATTACTAGGTGGTGAAGAATCCGGTGGCATTGGTTATGGTAGCCATATTCCCGAACGCGATGCTTTATTATCGGCACTTTATGTATTAGAAGCAGTTGTGGAATCAGGGTTAGATTTAGGTGAATATTATCGCTATTTACAACAACAAACGAACTTTTCATCCAGCTATGATCGCATTGATTTACCTTTAGCAAATATGGAAGTTAGAGGGCGACTATTAAAACAGTTGCAATCCCAACCTTTGACAGAAATTGCGGGTAAAGAAGTCATTGGTTGTCAAACAATTGATGGTTATAAATTCCGTCTAGCTGATCAAAGTTGGTTAATGATTAGATTTAGCGGAACTGAACCAGTTTTACGTCTTTATTGTGAAGCCGCAACTCTGGAAGAAGTTCATAAAACTCTAGCTTGGGCAAAAAATTGGGCTGAATCCAATTAATTAATAACTTCAATTCCTAGTCGGTTTTAACCGACTTTAACTATGAGACGGGGAATTTATTCCCCGGATAAATGGCTATTTTGTAAGATGTTATTTGGGTATTTTATCGGGTTTTGGTGATGGGTTGGGGACTTTATTGCGATTTATCTAGAAACGGGTTTTAATCAATTTCCTCTCTTAATTACTTTTTTTTCAATCACTAATTATGATGAATAGTTACTAGAAGACTGATGCAAATTTAACCCGACAATATTAGTTTTGACTTTTGACTTTTGACTTCCGCCCTGCGGTACTAGGCTATTTTATCGCCTATTTTTCCACATTAACAACGGGTGCATTTTGCAAATAATTACGCACATTAAAATACGTTTGACCTCCTGAACTTTGATAATTTGGCTCTCCAACTGTACGCTCAATGTTAAAGCTGTTAATCCCAATGCGGTGCAGAATGATTGTAGATTCATGATTTTTGAGTCCTTAATTAAAAAGTTGATATTGATTGTAAAAATGTAGTCAAAATGTAGGTTGGGTAGAGCGATAGCCAAACCCAACACAGTTAGAACTTTGTCGTTTACAAATGTTGGGTAACATACGTCAACCCAACCTACTATGGTTGAACAGTTGCGCGTAAACTATAATTACCAGTTTCCCCTCTTTGTGAAGATTTGGCAACTAAGCGTAGCATTACTTATGACAGCAGCTTAGTGATTAGACGTAAGTAGCAAATATTTTGTTTCTATGGAAATCCAGTAGCTATTTATTTCGAGAATTTTTCGGCTCAAATTTCAAATATGTTCCTCCCAATCCTTCTACAATTATTCTTGTATTAGCAGTCATCATTTTCTGATAGGTTTCTCCGTCACTTCCTGCTTCACCTAGTCCGTCAATATAAAGTGGTCTTTGAGAAACCTTTACTTTCGCTGCTGTCGCTACAGGTGCGAGTAAATTAGAATTGGTATTTGTATCTGCAAAAATTGTTGGTACTTGAGCTTTTTGAATATCTCTAACCAAATTCATGACTTTTGGATCTGTCAATTTTCCTGTATTTTTGACATTACCTAAATTGACTGAATAGGGAATATCATAAGCTTTGACATAATAAATCATGGCTGAATTTGTTGTCACTAATTTCCGATTTTTATCGGGAATACTAGCTAATCTGCTTTTAATCCAACTATTAATTTGATTAATTTCTTTAGTTACTTTTTTGGTATTTCTATTATAAATATTTTTATTTTCTGGTGCTAATTTAACTAAACTACTATTAATTATTTCTACCATTTTGATAGTATTAATAGGATTATGCCAAACATGAGGTTCAATAATTTGCTTACCGTTTTTTCTAATTTGGATGGAATTTACACCCATAGTTTTAGCAACGGCAATTTTTAATTTAGGTTTTTTAATCTCTTCAATAATTTTAATTAAACCTGGTTCAAAATTATCACCATGATACAATACTAAATTAGCATTTTTAATGGCTTGATTATCTTCTGGAATGGGTTTATAATTTATAGGATTTATCCCAGGAGGAATTAAACAAATCAGATTAATTGTATCTCCAGCAACTTGTTTTGTTAAATCGCAAATTACGCTATTAGTTGCTACGACAAACGGTAAATTATTATTAATATTTTTATTAGTGGTATTATATGTTGTATTAATAGGTTTATTTCCACATCCAGATAAACCCACCATTAAACCTAAAATGGTAGTTTTCAATAAATGTGTAGATAGTTTTTTTGCTGACATAATTGATTGTAATTGATGAATATATTAAAAAGTCCAGAAATAATTATATAAAGTAATAAAGACACAGACTTGCTGTGTCTTGTAAAACATTTATTGTTCTAATTTATTAAATTCCAGCCATAGGTAACTTACCTTGTAATTTCTGTAAATTAGCTTGAACACAATTAGTGCAATTGCAACCAATTTGTTGTATTACAGAATGTGTGATGCTATTTATTTGCGGTGTAGCTATATCAAAATTTGCTTGATTAGATGTCACCACAATCATTTGGACAGCGGGTGCAGCTTTGAATTTGGAAGCGTGTGCTGGGTTAACTACCAATAGCAGAGATGCTAAAAACATAGGAAAAGCCAGCAAAATCAGTTTGACTATTTTCATAAGTTGTCAGTTGTCAGTTGTCAGTTGTCAGTAGGGGCGAAGCATTTGGAAGATAAATTATCGGTCATTGCCAAAAATAGTTCTCCAAATGCTTCGCCCGTACAGTTGTTAGTTATTAGAGGATTTTTCTACCAGTCAATACTTCTCGGACTTCTAGCATGGCTGAATAGGTGGGGAGAATGTGTAAAGTTTCATTCACTGGTGTATGCTCTAGAGCAGTAGCGATCGCTTGCTGCAAATTTGACTCTACAATCAGATTGATGTCACTGTCCAGAGATTCCTGACTATAACGCAGACGTAAAGCCATATCATACACGCGATCGCCACTGACAATCAACGTTCCACCCCGTGCTACTAACTTTTCTGTATCCACATCCCAAATCCATGATACATCAGTACCATCTGGGGTTCTGTCATTCAACACCAATAAAGTAGTTTTATCGGTACTTTCAGTGACGACGCGAATAGTTTCATTTGTTCCTACAGGGTTTTTTGATAATAAAATTCTTACCCGTTTACCATCAATTACCAAATCTTCTGCACGACCAAAAGCAGCTTGAAAATTATTAATTCCATCTCTAATACTAACTTCATCAACTCCTAATTCTTTTGCTGCTGTGGCTGCGGCTAAAGTATTATATTTATTGTACAAACCCACAAGAATTTGTGACCATTCCTGGCTTAATAATGCGGGTTGACTTTTAGTAAAACCACAACTAGGACAAGTAAAATCTCCCAAATGGGACAAATAAACCCCTTGATAATCTAAAGCATGACCACAGCTAGGACAATAAATAGAATCCACAGCATGAGGAATAGCTTCTAAATAATTTTCAGGTTCATTTAAACCAAAGAATAAAACCTTTTGGGGTAACTGTTGACCCAAATAGGATAAAGTCGGATCATCAGCATTGGGAATAACTACAGTTGTTGTTGGTAAAGTAGCAATCACCTTAGTCCACCGCTTACTAATACTATCCACTTCCCCATATCTATCCAACTGGTCACGGAACAGATTTAAACAAAGAATAATTCGAGGTTGTAGCGGTTTTAAAACCTTGGGAACTATATTTTCATCAACTTCCAAAATTGCATAATCTACATTCAGGTTTCCTAGCAGATTCGCATTATCTATCAAAGCCGTTGCTAACCCATTTTCCAGATTTGCACCTGTAGAATTATGGGCAATCCGAAAGCCCTTCCGTTCTAAAATGGTGCATAATAGTAAAGCAGTAGTCGTCTTCCCATTTGTTCCCGCAATGAGAATTATCCCATTTTTCACTTGCTGACTCAATAACTCCAAAATTCGGGGTTCTATCCGTCGCGCAATCGAACCGGGTAAAACACTAGCAGCACCAAGACGCAGTGACCTCACCAAAAACGTGACACTTTTGGCCATTGATACCGCAAAACCCAAGCGGAGTCTATCTATAACTTTTATTTTCTTACCTACAGTCATGATTTATAAATAACCTATAATTGCAAAAAGAATTTCATCCGTATTTATCTGCGTTTATCTGCGTTTATCTGCGGTCAATTATTCCAGAAATCTTATTCTATAGAACTTCATCTTCATTTCGTGTAAGTTTAACTAATTAGAAAAGATAGCATCAAAATGAGTATAGTCTCACTAACAAATAATTTTTTCTCTGAAAACACCAGTAAAGGTTATCTTAAAAAATAGTGCGTGGGTGTGATTATTATCCAAACCAGTTAACATCAGTTCAGCACAAACTCACAAAAAATAGTAGCAAAGACAAGGTTTCTGTTAATGAATAGCATAAAGTGGCTTTTTTTACAAACTCAAATAATTACTAACGGTCGCCAGTTAGTGTCAAAATGCTTATTGCTGCTTGTTTGTCTATTCGTAATTAGTATGCAGCCAGCATTAGCAGGTATTAAAGATGACCGATATGATGGCAATATTTTTGTAATTTATGCTGGTAATGGTTCTCTAGTTCCTTCCAAAGAAACACTAGCTCAGACATTAGCAGAACATAAACCAGCGATAGTGACATTCTACACTGATGACAGTAGCGATTGCAAAAAATATGCGCCGGTTGTTTCCGAAATGCAAGCATTCTATGGCCGCGCAACAGAAATCATTCCTATCAGCGTTGATACTCTTTTAGCTGACAAAACCTATCAACCCACAGAACCAGGATATTATTATGGAGGAAGTGTGCCTCAAGTTGTAGTTTTTGACCAGTCGGGTAAGGTAGTTTTCAATAAAAAAGGTCAAGTCCCTTTTGAGGAAATAGACGACAAATTGAGAGAAGTATTTGACTTATTACCCCGCACTGAGTCAGTCGAGTTAAAACGACGTTCACCGAGAGAATTCAGTAGTCAGTTAGAAGATCAATAGATATCTCCAAAAATTAAATGTGCGTTTCCTAGAACCCTTGTAGAGAGGTTCTATGGAACGTCTAACTCTCTCTAAGGAACGCAAATTTAGTAACCTGCAATTCTGATTTGACCGAAACTAGTGCGTTACTCTTTGCTTTAGCGCAGTCATTCTCGCAGATATTTGCATACCCTATTTTGGTAATTTAAACTAACCTTTAGGAAATTTAGAAAAATAAATATATGACAGGTTGTCATATTTGGCATTGATTGTATTTAAAATGAGATCAGAAAAATAAACATACTTCCACAGGAGAGAACCATGAAATCTATCGCAGCAACTTTGCGACGCTTAAGCCTAGCTGTATTAACAGTTATTGTAATTTTCGGTAGCTTTGCTGTATTTACCCCCACTGCATCTGCGGAAACATATACAGTTAAGCTAGGTAGTGATAAAGGCTTGTTGGCTTTTCAACCAAAGCAGTTGACTGTTAAGCCTGGTGACACTATTGAATGGATAAACAACAAAGTTCCTCCCCACAACGTTGTATTTGATTCTGCTAAAAACCCCGCTCATGACAAAGCATTAGCGACAGCTTTATCCCATACAAAGTTATTACTAAATCCCGGACAAAAACAAACAACCACTTTTCCTGCTGACGCTCCTGCTGGTGATTATACCTTTTATTGCCAACCCCACCGTGGTGCTGGCATGGTTGGTAAAATCACTGTTGAAGGCTAATATATAGCTATTAACCATCCCTGTGAATAGATGGGGATGGTAAAAGCAATCCTTTTGATAGACAATAAAGACATAAAAATACTTTTATAATTGTAGATAAAATGGTTATGTTCTCCAAATTTTCAATTTTAAAAAAATACTCCCCTCCTGATAGAGAAGGGAAAGTGTGGGTATTACTTCATATCATAACCAAACAAATTCGGATCAACTTCTCCTAATTGTAAATCCGCTAAACCGTATTCTTGCCAGCGTCTTTCTACCATTGCAGCTATATCAATATCTGATTTTAATGGTTCACCCCATTCATGTTCTGTTTCTGGAGGAATTTTTGTAGTGGCATCTATGCCCATTCTCCCACCTAACCCTAATTTCTCACTAGCAAAATCTAAAGTATCAAAGGGAGTATTTGGTAAAATAAATACATCTCTGGTAGGATCAACTTTAGAACTTATTGCCCAAACGACTTGACGAGGATCACGAACATTGATATCTTTATCAACGACAATCACAAATTTAGTGTAGGTAAATTGTGGTAACGCACTCCAAAACGCTAAAGCTGCTCGTCGTGCTTGTCCAGGATAGGCTTTATCTATGGAAATAATTGCGGCTTTGTAACTTAACGCTTCCATTGGCAGGAAAAAATCAACTATTTCTGAGACCTGTTGCCGTAAAATGGGGGTGTAAATCCGATTAAGAGCGATCGCCATCATGGCTTCTTCTTTCGGTGGCAAACCGCTAAATGTGGTAAGATAAATTGGGTCTCTGCGGTGTGTCATGCACTGAAACCGCACCAAAGGCGAATCTTCCACACCGCCATAATATCCCATGTGGTCGCCAAAGGGTCCATCGGGTAAAACTTCCCCCGGTGTAATTGTCCCTTCTAAAACAAACTCGGAATCTGCGGGAACTTCCAAATCTACGGTTTTACATTTGGCTAAGTTGACTCCCGAACCGCCATACAATCCAGCAAATAACCACTCTGATAAATCTACAGGAATGGGTGTGGCTGCTGCCATAATGATTAAAGGATCAACACCCAGAGCGATCGCAATCTCTAACTTTTTACCACGTTCTGCTGCTTTCCGCAAGTGTCTTGCCCCACCCCGCACCGATAGCCAGTGTACGGTCATCGTATTATTAGATTGTAGCTGTAACCGATACACACCGACATTGGGGATCCCCGTCTCACAATCCTTAGTAATTACCAATCCTAGCGTAATAATCTTTCCGGCATCTCCCGGATAAGGACGTATTAAAGGTAACTTATTTAAATCTAAATCATTCCCTTCAATTACCACTTGTTGACAAGGGGGAAAAAAGTCCCTTCCCGGTTTGGCTTTGATTACGTCAAACAGCACTTTACCAAAATCTATGGCTTGGGAAATCTTTTTGGGTGGTTTGGGTTGCTGAAGCATACTCAGCTTCTTTCCCAGGGTTTCCAACTCCTCTGGTTTTTCCATGTTCATAGCCCAGCATATCCTTTCCACTGTCCCCATTAAATTTACCGCAACGGGGAAAGATGCACCTTTGACGTTTTCAAAGATTAAGCCTGGACCACCTTTTTGCAGCATTCGGTTGGAAATCTCTGCAATTTCCATATCTGGGTCAACTAAAGCCGAAATTCGCTTTAATTGTCCTTTTTCTTCTAGAATTTTAATGAATCCCCGTAAATCTCTCGCCATTGTTTTGTTTTAATTATTAAGAAGTGTAAAGCTATTGTTATTTTAGTCTTCATTCAGATAATTTGACTTTTTAGTATATATGTACTATAATAAGAGAAATATGGATTTTCCTCACGCAGAGTCGCAGTGAACCAGCGCTGTAGAAGGGTTTCCCTCCGTAGGCGACTGGTGAACCCTAAGAGGATGTTTTAAAAGTTTTTAATGTGTAAACAGACCCCTCTCCAAACCTCTCCCCTACCAGGGGAGAGGCTTTAAAACCCCCATTCCCTTGTAGGGAAGGGGGGGAGGGGGGTTAGGTTTTTGGAGATTATGGGTTTCATATAATACTTTTCAAACAACCTCTAAGGGAGACGGGGAGAGGAAAATTGAGTTTTTACCTAATAAAAGTTAGGGGGTTTTATGTCGAAGTTAAATCACCAGATTTCCCTGTTAGAACTTATCCAAATTTTATCGGCATATCGTCAAAATATCATTTTGAATTTACATAAGTTAAAGGAAGATTACCACCGAACTGGTATTAAACGGGTGAGGGGGGTGAGAGATATTAATGGTGATTTGATTACTCCTTGGTTAGAAACTGAGGATGTTTATGCTGGTGATTTTGTGCAAATGGGTGTATTTGCTATAAATCGCAATACGGCTACTATTAATATGTTGATAAGCCGGAAGGTTAAGCTGGTGAAATCTGAAGATAATATCCATATCACTGAAGTTGCGGGTTTGCTGGCTCATGATTTGGATAATTTTAATAAATATACCATTGTTAAAGATGGAAAAGTTCATGTTTCTGCTTTAAATATCAAAATCAGCAACAAGAAAGTATTTGATTTATTGCAAGCTAAAGGTGTAATTATTGCTGACAAGTTTGATTTCAATTCTGAATATATAATTCAGTTAGATAATTTACCATTAGTTCCTGTTAATATCAAGTTTGCTAGTATTGATGGGTTATTTACTCAATTAGCAGAAATTAAAGTTGTCATGAGTATTTTGTCTGCTTATTTACGCCATCAATCAGATGTATTTGTGAGTAATCAGGTAGAGGAATTAAAACAACATTATTTGTCAAAAAATCTCTATCTGAATTTTCCTAAAACTCAGGAATATCCAGATACAATTGATTCTCATATCAGTTATAAAATTGAGTTTGGTAATCAGGATATTCTCAATTTGAGTAAATTATATGCTGCTAATCAATTTTTAGCGCGAAGATATGAGGTTTATGACCAAGAAACTGGGGAGATTTTCCCTAAACCAACTTTAGAAATGGGTTTAAATCAAAATATTGCTTTTCGACAAAAAGCCATTTCTGCAAGAATGAAACTGACTAAAGTTGATGATTTGATGAAACCCATTTTTGACGACTTTCTGGGAATTAATATCAATGGTAAAGTAGGGGAAATTCTCCATAAAGTTGGTAATCATCGTTTAGCGTTGCTATTATATGCTCAACACGCTGGCAAATCTGTCAATGGAGAAGATTTGATTACAGCTATGACGACAGCTTACCAAAAATTAGCAGCTTATGTTGAGCAAACTTACCAAGAAAATATTTCCCCTATGGTATTTTACATTGGTGCAACAGGACTTTTACCAAATAAAATATCAGCTAAAGCCATGACTGCTGATGAATTAGCTGCTAAATATCCCCATTTGCAATTTTCTAAACATGAACAAGCCGGGACATTTTTTGAAGTTGGAAATACCATTATTAGCGTCTACCCGCAAACCGAATATTACAGTAAAAATTCATTAGCAGTTAGTTAGTTAATTTTGTAGGGGTTTAGCAATGCTAAACCCTAAATATTTTTTGAGTTTGATATGGTAAAATATCAAGACTTGCTATTTTCAACAATCTCTCATGTATGACAATATCTGTAAATTCATTGCCGAAAATTACAAAGATGACATAGCAACATGGTTGCTAGGTTCACCAATTAAATTAACAGAACTTAGTCCCACGGAATTATCAAATGATCCAATTAGAGCAGATTCATTAATATTATTACAATCAGATCAATTAGTTCTACATACAGAATTTCAAACCGATACTGATGAAGATATGCCCTTTAGGATGTTAGATTATCGAGTTAGGATATATCGTCGGTTTCCTCAAAAAGAAATGCGTCAAGTAGTCATCTATCTGCGAAAAACAAGTTCTGACTTAGTAAGTGAAAATAGTTTTAAATTAAACAACACTTACCATCAATTTGAGATAATTAGACTTTGGGAACAACCAACAGCCCAATTTATGACAGTTCCAGGTTTATTACCTTTTGCAGTGCTAAGTCAGACAAAAGATCCTAAAATGGTATTAAGCCAAGTAGGAGAAGCAGTAGCAGCCATTACAGATCAAAAGATACAGGGGAATATAGCTGCTGCTAGTGCAGTTTTAGCCGGTCTTGTGTTAAAAAAAGATGTAATTAGGAAGATTTTCAGGAGTGAGATTATGCGAGAATCAGTGATATATCAAGAAATTCTCGAAGAAGGTGAAGCTAAAGGTAAAGCTGAAGGAATAGCAGAAGCAACCAAAAAGTTAGCTTTAAATTTGTTGCGAATTGGTATGAGTTTACAACAAATTTCTGAAGTTACGGAATTATCTCTGGAACAAGTTCAAGCTTTAGAAAAAGAGATAAAAAATCCTACTTCTAACTAAAGTAACTTCGATGTTTTTGGTTTCAATTTTCATAAAAATAATATCTCTGATTTTTAGCACAAGTCGGGGATATTTAATATAAAAATTTAATCGTTAGTTTCAACTATTTACGAACTAGGCTACAGCCAAACCTAACCATAAGCCAAAAACAGAGTGAAATTCAGTAGATATTTGAGATTTTTGCCTCTTGATGGGGAATACTTAAATAAGATACTATGAATTACTTCCCCAATTCCTCAATATTTTTCATCGCTTGTTGATATAAATCCTTATTTCCTTCCTTATCAAAAATCGCTGCTGCCCGTTGTAAATCTTTTAATGCTCCCCGTTTATCACCAATTGCAGCATAGGCATTACCTCGATTATTGAAAGCAGCACCGAAGTTAGGATTAATGCGAACTGCTTCATTATAATCCGATATTGCTTTTTGTGGTTCTCCTCTTGATGCGTAAGCATTACCACGATTATTATAAGCTACAGCATATTCTTTATTGATCCGAATTGCTTGAGTGTAGTCCTCTAACGCCGCATTCTTATCACCTTGGTTTGCACGGGCGTTACCTCGATTATTGTAAACTTCGGCATATTTAGGCGCAATACTAATTGCTTGATTATAATCCGCAATCGCTCTTCTGTAGTCTCCTATAGATACAAAAGCATTAGCACGATTATTGTACGCTTCCGCATCCTGAGAATTTAGACCCAATGCCTGATTATAATCCGCGATCGCTCCCTCTTTATTACCAGTATCAAAATAAACCAAACCCCGACCTTTAAATGCTGGTGCATATTGAGGATTCAGACTAATTGATTTACTATAGGCAGCAATAGCCGCTTGGTAATTACCTTTAAGATGTTGAGTTTGTCCCTGAACATAAAATTCCCCAGCTTTAGAGGTTCTCCCTATCTGTGGATTTGGGGGACTTGCTCCTCTTTCTGTCACCAAAACATCTTGATTATTACTACAAGAAACGCAAATAATCCCGCTAAAAATAGTAACCATCGCTATAGTGAATGCTCTGTTTACTTCTCTGTGTTTGTGTCTCAATAACTGCCATTTCATAATTTACTATAAATCGCCATTATACCTGGAGTAAATCATTCACTAAATTGCTTACTTACTTAGGAAATACTCTCGCTTTTTGATTAATATTCAATTCAAATGATAAAATTCCCTGAAGTTATCGGAAATAAATAAATTTATCCAGCCAATCACCGCATATTACTAAATACTAAAAAAATCCCTGATAGCTATATTTGTATTATTACTAGACTACCGTTGATAATTCTGTTAATTTTGTTAGCAATTTGAGAAAAATTTCCATACCAGTATCAGGAAATAGACTCAAAACTAGTTCACAGAGTTTCTCAGTATTCCTCACCTTCTTGATTTTTAGGCGTTATTTTCCAATAAGTATTTATATCAACATTTACAGTCAATTTTTCCAAATTTACCCCCAAATTTTTGCGAATATCTTCGGTTAAAGTAATTGTAAAATCTAAATCAACACCTTGATTTTCTACCAAATCTACCAATTCCTGAAACTGAGTCTTGATAGTTTTTCGCTCATAACTTGTAAGTTTACAAGATGATGTTTCAGAAATATTCTGGACTAACATCGCTTGTTTTACCCGTTCTTGTAAATGCTCAAATTCTGATTTGAGTATTTTTTGTTGCTGTTCAATTTCTATATATCTAGCAGTCAATAAACTTAGATCTTCCCTAATTGGATCTATCTTTAAGTTTGCCTCTAATTCTAATAATCGTAAATGTACTTGAGCTAAATAAATACAATCAAGATAAGCATATTCTATTTGTTCTTCAGTTAATGGTCTTTTTCCCCAATCGCTCGTTTGCTCTTGTTTATTAATATCATGAAAATTACAAAGTTTAGTAGCTAGGGTTTTCAATTGATAATTAGGTAATGGTAGTAAATAGACGGGAATTTTCTTCGCCATTTCCAAAGTACAAGTAATATTTTTGGCTTTTTTAGCTCCCAAATATTTCACGTCATAACCAGCATTATGAAAAACTTTTTCAATAGCATCATTAACCATAATCCTCTCCACAAAATCAGCAATTACATCTGATTTATCGAGAACATCTAATAAATAAACACTATTACCAGTCATATCTTCAGGATTAGCTAACACCTGAATCAGTGATAATCTTGGATTACGAGTTTTATAATCAGCAACTTCTGTATCTATCCACAAAGTTTTAGCTGTGGTATATTCAGTAATTAAGGAACGAATTTCCCTCGCAGCAGTAAGATAAGGCATTGGTAAATGTCAGGAAGTGTAAATTAGTTATCGCTTCCCAAAGTAACATTTTATGACTAATCATGCTGGCAAGTGCTACATCATCATTATTTTTATAGAAAATTTTCCATTAAAAAAAGCTCAGGTATTAATTCCTGAACTTTTATTCAACCTAATTATCCTAGAGGCGGATATTTGTTAAGCTTTGGTCTATGGATATTAGTAACGGTTTCCACCGCCGCCACCGCCATAGCCGCCGCTACGGCCACCACCGCCGCTACGGTTTCCACCACCAAAAGAACTACGTTCTTCTCTGGGTTTAGCTTTGTTCACTTTTAAATCACGTCCCATCCATTCAGCACCATCAAGGGCTTCAATGGCTTTTTCTTCTTCTTCATCTGATTCCATTTCCACGAAACCGAAACCGCGAACTTTACCAGTTTCCCGGTCGGTAGGTAGCTGAACACGTTTTACCTTGCCATACTCCTTAAAAATTTCGCTCAAACCTTCTTGGGTAACTTCATAAGAGAGGTTGCCTACATAAATTGACATAGATTTTCTCCAAAATCATAAGAGTGTAGAGATTTAGATTTCGGAGAAAAGTCTGTAAATACCAAAGGGGAAAAGCCTATCAATACTAAAAACAAACGAGGTCCACCGAATTACTTCTCGACTCCCATTATGGCATAGAAAATAGATATCTAGGCAGTAAATTCAAAAAGTTTATAAAATATTTTTTTTATACCTTAATTAGCAATGGCAGCATCAGCTTTTTATGGCATTCTCTCGTTATACTTAGTTGAAGGATTTTTAGGGGTTAATTCGGGGGTTTTAGCCTATTTTCTGATAAAATTATCAAGACTGAATCTAAAGGCTCAATTTTAGGTTTCTTTGTTCATGTTGCACTTTAAACATTCCTCAATTATTAACGCACCAATAGAAGTAGTTTGGAAATTCCACGAAAGACCAGACATACTCCAAATACTCACCCCACCTTGGCAACCTGTACAAATAGTCAGACGGGAAGGAGGACTATCAGCAGGTGCAATTACAGAATTTCGGCTTTTTTTGGGTATTTTACCCTTAACTTGGTTAGCGCGGCACACAGACTATGAAGAATATCGTCTGTTCACCGATGAACAGATATCTGGACCTTTTGAGTCCTGGGTACATCGTCATGAGTTTACAGAAGAAAATGGCAAAACTAAATTAACCGATAATATTACTTATTCTATGCCTGGCGGTGATGGAATAGAATTTATCAGTGGTTGGTTAGTGCAAACACAGCTAGAAGCAATGTTTCGCTATCGGCATTATGTGACTAAACGCGAATGTGAAAAATGAATACAAAAAAACGCCCCCCATGATTGGAGAGCGTTTTCTATTTAACTAAACTTATTAACCGTTGATTGCAGGAGCGCTTAAAGCAACAGGAGCAACGTCAGCAGCAGCCAAGTCTAGAGGGAAGTTGTGAGCGTTACGCTCGTGCATTACTTCCATTCCTAAGTTAGCGCGGTTGATTACGTCAGCCCATGTAGCGATGACACGACCTTGAGAATCCATGACAGATTGGTTGAAGTTGAAACCGTTCAAGTTGAAAGCCATTGTGCTAACACCCAAAGCTGTGAACCAGATACCAATTACAGGCCAAGCAGCGAGTAAGAAGTGTAGTTGACGGCTGTTGTTGAAGGAAGCGTATTGGAAAATCAAGCGACCGAAGTAACCGTGAGCAGCAACGATGTTATAGGTTTCTTCTTCTTGACCGAATTTATAACCGTAGTTTTGTGATTCGTTTTCGGTTGTTTCTTTAACCAAGGAAGAAGTTACGAGTGAACCGTGCATTGCAGAGAACAAAGAACCACCGAAGACACCAGCTACACCTAACATATGGAAGGGGTGCATCAAGATGTTGTGTTCAGCTTGGAACACGATCATGAAGTTGAATGTTCCAGAGATACCTAAAGGCATACCGTCTGAGAATGAACCTTGACCGATTGGGTAGATTAGGAATACTGCGGTAGCAGCAGCTACAGGTGCGGAGAATGCTAGGCAAATCCAAGGACGCATTCCTAAGCGGTAAGAAAGTTCCCATTCACGACCGAGGTAGCAGAATACGCCGATCAAGAAGTGGAATACTACTAACTGGTAAGGACCGCCGTTATACAACCACTCATCTAAAGAAGCAGATTCCCAAATAGGGTAGAAGTGTAAACCGATAGCGTTGGAGGAAGGAACTACTGCACCGGAGATGATGTTGTTTCCGTAGAGTAGAGAACCTGCAACTGGTTCGCGGATACCGTCAATGTCCACGGGAGGAGCAGCGATAAATGCAATTACAAAGCAAGTAATTGCAGCGAGGAGGGTAGGGATCATTAATACTCCGAACCAACCGATATATAAACGGTTGTCAGTGCTGGTGATCCATTCGCAGAAGCGATTCCATACGTTAGCACTTTCGCGCTGTTGTAAGGTAGTTGTCATGTGTTTATAATTGCGTTTGAGTTATGTATGTTTTGGTAGGTGTTTCTACCTCATGAATTTATATTAAGCTTTATGTTTCGATTTGTAAAGCTATTTAAAGTAGGTATTAGTTATGAAAGTCATTAGTTTTTCTGATATCATGGGATTTACAGCAGCTATTGTGATAATTGGGCGAGCAGGATGCCCACCCCACAAGAGTTCTGGACTATTTCAGATGTAAAATTCAACCAGGAGGCCAGGACATAGAACGACCGCCTAGTATATGTATATGAAGATGATAGACCGTTTGTCCGCCATCAACACCAGTATTCATAACTACGCGATAACCGTTTTCCAGTCCTGCTTGTGCTGCAACTTTCTGGACTGTTAATAATAGATGTCCTAAAAGTGCTTGATCTTCAGGTTCTGCGGTAGCTAGGCTAACTATGGGTTTTTTGGGTATAATAAGGATGTGAACTGGTGCTTGAGGGTTAACATCTGTAAAGGCTAGTGCTAAATCGTCTTCATAAACAATATTCGCGGGGATTTCTTTACGAATGATTTTACTGAAAATCGTTTCTGTGTTCTGACTCATACAGTTTTACTTACTCATCTGCTCAAGATTTTAAGCGATCGCTGGAACAGGCGATAAAAAGTTAAGCTATTGTGTAGTCAGTGCATTTATAGTTTTATGGCCAAACCTGCGGATGTTAGTACGAAACGCTTAATTAGTCTTGCGCCCAATAATTGGGTAAAATGGGTAACGCAAATCCCGGATGTGGTTGCTGGGGAAATTCTCAATTCTGAATTTCAATGGATTAGTAGGGAAAGTGATGTACTTATCCGTGCTGAAAGTAAAGAATATGGGAAATTTATGGTTCTCAATGAATTGCAATTGCGGTATAAACCAGAAATGCCGCGAAGGATGCGAGCTTATGCAGGATTAGCTGAGGAAAAATATAAATTACCCACATATCCTGTACTAATTAACATTCTCAAAACAGGTGATGCTGAAATCCCCACGCGATATGAATCTAATCTTGCTGGTTTAGAAGTGCGTCAAGATTACCGTGTAATTAACCTGTGGGAAGTAGATGTTAAAATTGCCTTAGAACAACCTTTACCGTCTCTACTGCCTTTTGTGCCGATTCTCAAAGGTGGTGAAGATGAATCTATAATTCGGGAAGCATTGCGTTTATTGCAAGCTGATGAACAATTAAATCAATTAGAAACGGTTCTTGCTTTTTTTGCTACGTTTGTATTAGATAGTTCCTTAGTTCAAGAAATTATGAGGTGGGATATGACAGTTTTACGCGAATCACCTTGGTATCAAGAAATATTGCAACAAGGAATGCAACAAGGAATGCAACAAGGTGAACAACAAGGAGAAAGAAAAGACAGACTCTCTAGCATTGAGTTATGTTTAGAAGTTAAATTTGGCAATGAAGGATTAAAATTCGTGCAGAAAATATCAGAAATATCTGATCTTGAGACACTAAAAACAATTCAACGCTCGATTCTCACCGTTGAAAGTTTAGAGGAACTAAAACACATACTCCAAAGTTTCTCATAACAAGTTCAAATCTCAACTATCACGAGTATAAAAGGTAAAAATGCAGATAATTTCTCATGTTTTGCTATTCGCTTAACCAACTAAAAAGTTGACCAATTGTTAGCTTAAAGGACTCTGCAAAATGGGGAACAGGTAGGCGATCGCTTGCAACTTCAAAAACTTCAATGGTACGATTGCTAAAATAAACAAATACTAATTCTTCTTCTGGGTCAATCAACCACCCCATTTCAGTCCCATGAGTGAGACAATGAAGGATATTGCGAACAACTTTAGTTTGACTTTGATCAGGAGAAAGAATTTCAATTGTCCAGTCTGGTGCGAGTGCAAAGGTATTAGATACTTTACCATTTTCGTCACGGGGAATACGTTCCCAAGTAAAAACTGCGATATCAGGAACAATAGATTTACTCCCAAAGGTACAGCGCAGTTCCGAATAAGCACGAGCGATATGCTGGGGTTTGAGAGCTATATTGATATCAGCACCGAGATCAAGTTGCACCGTGCTGTGTTTTCCTTGAGGCATAGGTTTTTGGATAATTTTACCGTCTATAAATTCGCTGGCTGGTTTGGTTTCTGGCTGTTTGAGAAATTCATCTAAGGTTAGGAGTTTAGTGGGAGTTTGAACCATTATCGTTTGAGTTAAGTGAATTGTAATTATTCTAAATCAATTATCGTGGCATCACATCATCTAACCGCAGTTGCAGCGAGGGTAAAAGAGGAGATTTAATAAATTCTCCTAACCGATATTTTTGCTGACTATAATCTTCTCCAATTAGTTGACAAACTGTAAATGTAGGTTGTTTTGGTTTACCAATAAAAACCACTCCACCTAATCCCCGATAATCAACAATCCAATATTCAGGAATTCCTAATAAAGCATATTCTTCAACCTTACGCGCATAATCAGTTTCCCAATTACTGCTAACAACTTCCACAACTAACTTAATAGATTTTCCTAAAGCAATCACTGGTTCATGTTCCCAAAAAGGTTCATCGTAAAGTACAGTTTCATCTAATACTACAATATCAGGACGGCGGGCTGTGGCTGTTTCTGC
This sequence comes from Anabaena sp. 90, assembly GCF_000312705.1. Taxonomy (NCBI): domain Bacteria; kingdom Bacillati; phylum Cyanobacteriota; class Cyanophyceae; order Nostocales; family Nostocaceae; genus Anabaena; species Anabaena sp. 90. The sequence continues at coordinate 419,045 of NC_019427.1, read as the reverse complement.
AAAAGGACGGATTAGACAGGTGCGAGGAATAAACCAGGGAAGTTCAGCATGAGTAATAGCAATACCCAGTTTGGTTGCCAGTTTACCACCCACGGCTTCATGTGGTCCAGTTGGTTCCATATCAATCAATTCTGCGTCTGCAAGTTCATAGCGGGGGTTGTTACCGTATTCAAGGATGAATTGTGCAAAGGTTAATAATTTTGTTAATGCTTGAACCATAATTCACCTGCATCTTTAGCTGCTATTATTATATTAACAATCCTCTTGGGTGATTTCACTCATTGTTAATATACCCACAAATCTGCTTTGATATGATCAAGGTTTATTGATATATAAAAAATGCTGGCTAGAGTTTGGAGTGCATCTATCATCGGGATTGACGCTGTAAAAGTGGGTGTGGAAGTTGATGTTTCTGGTGGTTTACCGGGAATTGTGATTTTAGGTTTACCAGATTCCGCAATTCAAGAATCTAAAGAACGGGTAAAAGCAACTTTAAAAAATGCGGGTTTTGCTTTTCCCATCCGAAAGATTGTCATTAACCTAACTCCCGCAGACTTACGAAAAGAGGGACCCGCGTTTGATTTACCGATTAGTGTGGGAATTTTAGCAGCTTCTGAACAAGTTAACGCCGATTTGTTAGGAGATTTTTTATTTTTGGGGGAAGTTTCTTTAGATGGTAGTTTGCGTCCTGTTGCTGGTGTTTTACCTATTGCTGCAACTGCAAAAAAGATGGGAATTACAGGTTTAGTTGTTCCTGTTGATAATGCCCAAGAAGCCGCTGTTGTTGAAGGATTAACGGTTTATGGTTGTAAAGATATTGCTGATGTAGTGGACTTATTAAATAACCCTAAAAAATATCAACCTGTCCAGTTAAATAAAGCAGTAGAAACTACCCAAGAAACATCTTTAAATTTAGCAGATTTGCAAGATGTCAAAGGACAAGCGCACGCCCGCAGGGCTTTAGAAATTGCGGCTGCGGGAGGACACAATTTGATTTTCGTTGGACCACCAGGAAGCGGAAAAACGATGTTAGCAAGGCGTTTATCGGGAATTTTACCACCTTTAAGTTTTCCTGAATCTTTGGAAGTAACACGCATTCATTCTGTGGCTGGATTGTTGAAAAATCGAGGTTCATTAGTTAGAGAAAGACCTTTTAGAAGTCCCCACCATTCTGCATCTGGTCCATCTTTAGTTGGTGGTGGTACTTTTCCTCGTCCTGGCGAAATTTCATTATCTCACAGAGGTGTACTTTTTTTAGATGAATTAACAGAATTTAAAAGAGATGTTTTAGAGTTTCTGCGTCAACCTTTGGAAGATGGTTTTGTGACAATTTCTAGAACTAAACAATCTGTCACTTTTCCGGCACAATTTACATTAGTAGCCAGTACAAATCCCTGTCCTTGCGGTTATTATGGTGATACAATTCAAGGATGTACTTGTTCACCTCGACAACGGGAACAATATTGGGCGAAATTGTCTGGACCATTAATGGATAGAATTGATTTGCAAGTAGCAGTAAATCGTTTGAAACCCGAAGAAATTACTCAACAACCAACGGGAGAAGCGTCAAAATCTGTAGCAGAAAGAGTGAAAAAAGCACGAGAATTGGCTATGATTCGATTTCAAAAAGAAGAAGATTTACAATGTAATGCTCAAATGCAAAGTCGTCATTTACAAAAATGGTGTAATTTAGATGATGCTAGTCGGACTTTATTAGAAGCAGCAATTAGGAAATTAGGGTTATCAGCAAGAGCAAGCGATCGCATTCTTAAAGTAGCACGAACTATAGCAGATTTAGCAGCAGATGAAAACCTTAAACCCCAGCACGTAGCCGAAGCAATTCAATATCGGACAATTGATAGAATGCAATAACTAAGTAGGTTAGCATTAAAAATTGTCGTTATGGCAAGGCAAGAGGCAAGAGGCAAGAGTGAAGAGGGTTTGGGCGATTTTACTTTTCTTTACACAGATTGGTTTTATTGTGTTCACCTACTTACCCTGTCCAGTGCGATAGAACAAATAAAGCAAAAATAGTCGGTTTAAAAACCAAATTTTGGATTTTGGATCAGTATCAATAACCCAAAATCCAAAGTTTATTAAGCTAGGGCTGGTACAGGAATTTCCAAGTGAGGATATAATGGGAAGCGATCGCACAATGCCGCCACTCGCATCAAACAATCTTTAGTGACTGTATCCGCATCTGGAGAAAGTAAACGATCAGCAATAATATTGCCAACTTCCGTAAATTCTGCCACACCTAAACCCCTAGTAGTCATAGCGGGAGAACCCAATCTTAAACCACTGGTAACAAAAGGTGATTCAGTATCAAAAGGAACTGTATTCTTATTGGCGGTAATATTAACAGTGCTGACTAGTTGATCTCCCTTCTTCCCAGTCATGGCAATAGAACGTAAATCTACTAACATTAAGTGATTATCCGTGCCATTAGACACTAATTTGAATCCTCTGTTTTGCAATTGCGTAGCCAAAGCGCGAGCATTTTCAATTACTTGTCCAGAATAGGTTGTAAACTCAGGTTTAAGAGCTTCACCAAAAGCCACAGCTTTACCAGCAATCACGTGTTCTAGTGGTCCACCTTGAGTACCGGGGAAAACTGATTTATCCAGCTTTTTACCCAATTCTGCATCACGAGTCAAAATCAAGCCGCCGCGAGGTCCACGTAAGGTTTTATGAGTTGTAGTTGTGACAACATCACAATAAGGCAGGGGGTTGGGATGATGACCAGTCGCCACTAAACCAGCAATGTGAGCAATATCTGCGAGTAAGTACGCGCCAACTTCATCAGCAATACTGCGGAACTTTTGAAAGTCAATAATCCGAGGATAGGCTGAATAACCACAAATCAAGAGTTTAGGCCGTTCTTTGATAGCTAAATCACGAATTTGGTCATAGTCTAATTGTTCAGTTTCTTTACTTACGCCATAATGACGGACTTGGAACCATTTACCAGAAACGTTCACTGGTGAACCGTGGGTAAGGTGTCCTCCATGGGATAAGTCCATACCCATAATTGTGTCCCCTGGTTGCAGCAGGGTTAGGAAGACGGCAAAATTAGCCTGTGCGCCGGAATGGGGTTGAACATTGGCATGAGCCGCACCAAATAGCTGTTTAGCCCGGTCAATGGCTATTTGTTCAATTTCGTCAACAAACTCACAACCGCCATAATAGCGTTTACCTGGTAATCCTTCAGCGTATTTGTTGGTTAATACTGAACCTTGAGCAGCTAATACAGCAGCGGAGGTAAAGTTTTCACTCGCAATTAATTCCAAGTGGTCTCGTTGACGCTGTAATTCTTGGTTAATTAGTTCATTAATAGCAGGATCAGAGTTTTTTAACAGGTCTGAATTAGTTTTTGTCACGTTTATTATCCTTATGGCAGTTGACGAAAATCGAGATTGCGGTTAAACCTATTACCAAAGTTAGAAATCAGGCAACTTGTTTATTATAGGATTTAGACTGAAAAGCTTTGAGAACTGGGAACGTCATTATTTAAGAATTACTGACTTTCATCAACGTGGTAGCCTGAATTTATGTATTATTTTGTACTCAAACTTACAAAAATCTAAGATATATAAGATACAATAAACCTAGATTATCTAGTTAGGAACGTGGATTTATTAACTTACAATTCTTTGTAGGTTGGGTGAAGCGACAGTGTAACCCAACATTAGATTACATTCCTGACTCTATTTGGAACAAGGAGGGGTTGAGATGTTAGTCATTGTAATGGACAATCAAATCCTTAGCTCTGAAAAGGTCTGTCAGTCTTGTTTACTAGCAAATGGTAGTGGACAACCTCGCTGGGGTGGAGGTAAACTGCGCTGTGGTCAAGCAATTAGTAAGTTTACGGAACAACAGCCAGATCAATACGAGTGTGTCATGGGCTTTCGTGTCGCCAATGTAGAATAATGTTGATACTCTGCGGTCTAAAGACACGCAGATTCTTTAAGACCTGCTTAAAAAGGATAGTCAATTATCCTCCTAGACGCTCAAGACAACTACCAGTACGACAGGTATTGCAATTGCGCTTACTTTTGATTTTTTTGCTGCTTTTGTGAGTCCATCAATTTTTAATGTTAAACGCTCCATGATTTACCATTGCTTGTTTACCCAGGCTACGGCTATGCCGAGACGAGATAAATCAGGGGTTTCTCCTTAATAAAACACTTCTTGGCGTTGATGGTTATTCCTACTTGCTAATTAATTCTATCATGTCACGGCGAATAAATTCGCCGTTGGCACTTCCTCCACGCATCTATTGCCAAGTGGCTTCCGTGCCTTTCGTTCTATTTGGTGATTTGTCAGCAAGGTCAAGCATCTGCGTTATCCTAAGCTCAATAGCTGTTAAAATTTAGCCACAGGAGAACACAAAATGTCTTGGCGCGGGTCTACAACTTTCCCTGATCGAATTTTTGCCTGTTTACCTTATCTACTGCCTTTGATTGAGGTATTTGCTTTCGGTCAGTTTTTAATGAATGATTTTCCACTTTTAGGACTGATATTTTTGCCCCTGTTGCCACTATTAAGAATTTACTATGGTGTCCGTTATGCGGGAATGATTATTTTCTTTGCTTTGTGGCTGTTGGTGGTCAGAAACGAGAAAATTAATCATTTTATTCGTTTTAACACGATGCAAGCCATCATTCTCGATATTGTGATCTTTTTATGTAGCATCTTGACCGATATTGTGAAATTAGTTCCTGGTAGTGGATTTGCTATGCAAACACTTTATACAACCATTTTCATGGGGATAGTAGCAGCAGTTGTTTATTCCGTTGCTCAGTCATTAATGGGTAAGTATGCGGAAATTCCCGCGATTTCCGATGCAGTACATATGCAAGTACGCTAACAGTTAACGCTCCACAACTGTGTTTTCTAGGCGACCAATTCCTTCAATTTCTACACGGATGCGATCGCCTATTTGCAAAGCTCCTACCCCCATTGGTGTACCAGTTAATATTATATCCCCAGGTAATAAGGTCATCACTTGACTGATATAAGACACCAAAAAATCTGGGGAAAATACCATTTGATCAATACAAGTAGATTGGACTGGATGGGGATTATCATTCAGAAACGTCTGTAATCTCGCTCCTGGGTTTAATTCTCGGACAATCCAAGGTCCCAAAGGACAAAAAGTATCAAAACCTTTGGCTCTTGTCCATTGGGGGTCTTTTTTTTGTAAATCCCTGGCTGTAACATCATTGGCAATGGTATAACCCCAAATTTTACTTTGGGCTTGGGCTGGGGTACAATCACTTGTGCGATCGCCAATCACCAAAGCCAATTCTCCTTCATAGTCTACCCGTTGAGACTGATGAGGATACTTAATTTCTCTTTCTGACGCAATCACAGATGTAGGCGGTTTGAAAAAAATTAGCGGTTCAGCGGGTACAGGTGTTCCCATTTCCGCCGCATGATCAGCATAATTCTTGCCTACACCCACAATTTTTGAAGGCGCACAGGGGGCTAGAATCTTGTAAGAATTGGATGGCAGGATTAAATCCGTAGGTTGACCATCCAACCAAGGTGGAGCATCCAGCACTTCTACATTCTGAGAAAGCTGGAGTAACCCATAGTAAATTTTCCCTTCTTGACTTTGAACTCGCACATATCGCTGCGCCATAACTTTGACAAATATCCTTGAATATACTTTGTTCCAGCAGAATGTGCTTAATGATTGCCATTAAAAACTTGTAAGATTATATGATAAATATTGAAAATCTTATGACCTTAATTAACAAACTATTAACCAGTGGACAAATCCTGCTCAAAATTGTGCTACTGTAGAATAACTAAAAAATTGTCAAAATTCCTTGTTGCTTGAGATGTTAATCAATTAAAGTATCGCCCATAGCAATATTTGTATAAATTAATACCTCTTCAGCCATTGTCCATAAGGTGAATTAAAAAACATGACCACAGTTTACGAAACCATGTACATTTTGCGTCCTGACTTGGGAGATGAGCAAGTAGTACAACAAATCGCCAAATACGAAAACTTAATTCGTGAACACGGTGCTGAGAATATTGAAATTCAAAACCGTGGTAAGCGTCGTCTGGCCTATGAAATTCAAAAGCATCGTGATGGCGTTTATGTTCAACTCAACTACACAGGTCCTGGAACTGTAATTGCTATCATGGAACGCGCAATGCGATTGAGTGAAGAAGTGATTCGCTATATGACAGTCAAGCAAGAAGTTCACAAAGAAAAACCAGAAGAAGTTGTAGCAGCTTAATAACCGCGTTTTCCGAGGTTATTAGTTAGATAACTCCACAAAAAAGATGAACTGCTTGCAGCAGGGCTTCGCTGTCCAAGTTTGTGGTATCGTTCTTGTATTATTAGCGGGCAAGACTTGTACTGAGCTTGCGATGCCCTGAGCCTGTCGAAGGGTCGAAGTATGCCCGCACTACAAGAAATTTTGGATATTTCTTTAATTGGAAGTCTCTTAGCAGTTCAGCAGTATGGCCTGCGTCATACTGCGACATCAGGAAATTACTAAAAATCGCTCAATTATTTCACTCGAACTGCGACCTATGTGATATAATCGGCGCAAGTGAAAAATTAACTATATATATTAAGTAAGAGCTTTAAGTGACTGTGAGCCAATCTGATATACCAAACATCCAAGAACTGTCCACCGAAATCTCGCAGTTGCGCCAAGACTTGCAACTGCGAGATCAATTAGTTCAACAGTTATCTCAAGAACTATTCCGGCTAGTTAAGGGTAATACTAACTTTACACCGCCAAAATCTGAGCCAGAGATAGATTTGAGTCAATTGCAGGCTTTAAGAGATCAAATCCAAGCCGTCGAACAGCAGTTGACGTTCTACCAAGAACAAATTACGAATCGTGATACGGAGATTTACCAATTACGACAGTCTTTACAAGAACTAACTGATCGTAGTCGAATGTTGGAGCAGGTAGTACAGGAATTACCCCAAATTTACCGTCGTAAGTTTGAGGAACGCATGACACCAGTGCGAGACAAGGTAACAATCCTACAACGAGAAAATCGCCAATTGCAAGCCGAATTGCAAAGTGTGAGTTATCGTTTAGCACTCAAGAACCGCTACACCAATCATGGCGGTATTGATTTACCTACTTTTCCTCGTTCGGAAGTTGCAACCGATAGTTTACCTGCTGCCCAAAATGTCTAAAATTTGTGACTGTATTTGAAATAAATCAAAATTTTTATTCCGCAGTACCTATCTTTTTTTGAGGTACTGCGGATTTTAGTTAGGGCTTGCTGAATAAGATTAGAAGGAATAACAGATAAGGGTTTCAGGTTTTTTTGTTGTCGAAAAGTGCAAGGTTTTGGCTGATGGTGTCTCAAAATAGAATAGGTGCATTTTTCTTTGTCGGATTTGGAAAATTGAGGATATCTAGATAGACTTGTTGCAGACATTGAGAATAAGTTAGTGATAACCACTCATGGTTAAGCTAAAACCCTGATTTTTCTACGAAGTCAGGTATCTGAACCTATAATTGGTATATCTCACCAAAAAGTTATTTCACTTGCCATTCCGGGAAATTATTTGATTATGCTCCAAAGACTATATGTACACAACTTCAGGTGTTTAGAAAACTTTGAATTAACAATGAAGGAGATGTCATCTGCTCTCTTGATTGGAAAAAATGGCACAGGTAAATCAACTATTGCAACCGCATTAGAGGTATTTCAATCTATTGGTAGAGGCATAAATAGAGTTGGTCAACTTGTCAAGTCTAAAGATTTTACTCGTGGCAGGTATGATGTTCCCATTCGCTTGGAAATAGAAGTATTACTTGAGGAGAAATTATATAAATACGTCCTGGCCTTAGAGTTGCCAGAAAAATTTAAAGAATTGCGAGTTTTTGAAGAACAACTTTTAGTTGCAGGAAATCCAATTTACTCTCGGAAAGAAGCACAAGTTACTATTTATAGTAGTTCACAAAATCGTGAATCTCAGTTTTTAGTAGATTGGCATTTAGTAGCCCTTCCAGTTATTCAGGAGCAATCAGAAACAGATCCACTTCATACTTTCAAAAATTGGCTGGCTCATATAATTATTCTAGCACCAATTCCTAGTTTAATGACTGGAGATTCCCACGGAGAAACTTTACAACCAAACAGAGATGGTGCAAATATTGGGGAATGGTTTTCTGGTTTACTTGGTAGATATCCTGCGGCCTATAGAGACGTTGATAAATATTTACGGGAAGTTATGCCCGATTTTCAAGATTTCTTGAATGAACTTATCGGTAAAGAGTTCAAAAGTCTAATTGTGAGATTTGCTGAAAATAATGCAACCTTGAATGTTAACTTTCAAGATTTATCAGATGGTGAAAAATGCTTTTTTCTTTGTGCTGTGGTATTAGCAGCTAATAAATTCTATGGGTCAGTTTTTTGCTTTTGGGATGAACCTGACAACTATCTCTCTATCTCAGAAGTAGGTCATTTTATCACATCTCTGAGACGTTCATTTAAGGATAGTGGCCAAATTTTAGTAACTTCTCATAATCCTGAAGCAATTAGAAAATTCTCCAATGAAAACACTTTTATTCTGGATAGAAAAAGTCACTTAGAACCAACTTTAATTAGATTGCTTAGTGATATACCTGTTACTGGCGATTTGATTAATTCTTTGATTTGTGGTGATATAGAATTATGAGTATAAATAAGAATAAACCACATTTGTTAATTTTACCTGAAGATGATGCTAATCGTCAGATTGTTAATGGATTTATTCAAAATTTGAATGTGAATAATCGGGCTATTCAAATCCTACCAATTGCTGATGGTTGGAAAAAAGCTGTAGATAAATTCACAAATGATCATATCAAAGCTATGCGACAATATCCACAGAGAAACATCCTATTAATTATTGATTTTGATGAATGTGAAGATAGATTAAATTTTGTAGAAAGTTATATTCCAGATGATATAAAAAATAGAGTATTTGTTTTAGGTGTACAATCTAATCCAGAGAGTCTTAAAAGGGATATTCAAAAGAATTTTGAGACTATTGGAGAATCTCTGGCTACAGATTGCGCGGAAAACAATCATAAATTATGGGAACATTGTCTTCTCATACATAATAAACCTGAGTTAGAACGGATGATTTTATCTATTAAACCATTTTTGTTTCCAAATTAAACCAAGAAACAATAGTTACACTGCTAAGAAAAAGCCTAAAAAAAGAGAAATTTAATATCTTCCTCTAAAAAAATAAGGAATATTGGGGTTTCCAACCTAATTGGTTGTGAATTTTATCAATATTACCCACTAATTGCACTGATTCATCTGGTCGGTAAAAAGCAGGATCAACAACAACGTAATCTTGCCAGTTTAACCCAACAAAGTTAAAAGCAGGAGATCAAACAACCATTGGTATTGGTGGTGGAGTAGTAGAGCAACGAGCTTGAGAGACACCTTTGGCCCAAATGTGGCTTCCTGAGTCAGCCACATTTTCAAGGGTTTTCGGCGTTCTTCCTTATAATATCAAGAACAATTGTCAGCTTAATATTGTGTTTTCGAGACAATTGTTTGAGAAGACGTAATTGTGTCTTATTGCCATCAACTAATGCCACCCAGTGTTTTTGTTGATTTGGATCACGGTGCAATGCCTCATCAAACGCCTCAGAAATCACCGTTTCCGGTTCTTTGACTAAAGAAGCCCAAACGCGCTTGACTTCAGGACGAGGACGTTGGCTCTGGGGAAATTCCTTGGGGTTGATAATTTGTTCGGCGGTACGAATAAATGGTTTGATAGTATAAACAGCAGCTACCGTTGCCATCCGCTTTGAGTTACGCTTTTCCCCTTTGGTCAATCGTTTTTCTAGTTTCCTTTGACTAGCAATTGCTCGTTTTTGGGTACTGGGGCGTAAATCTTCTCGACCCATGATTACACCCTTGCCATCGGCACTGATGACGATGATTTCTCCTGTCTGTTCTAATTGCTGTGATTGTGATTGCTGGTATTCATAGAACTCATTAAAGTCTCTGGCAATTGTTTGCGCTAATTCTTCCACTTGCCGTTTGGGTACTTGCGCGGCTGTTGTTTTCTTGATAGTTTGAAAACTTCAGTTTATCTGCCTCTATCAATGATTATCTGATTGTACAGGTTTTCAACTTGGTTAGCTGAAAATTCCCAGCTATATTTATTCACAACAAATTGTCTTGCAAGATTTCTAATCTCTCTAGCTAGATCAGAGTTTTGTAGCAGAGTAATCGTAGCTTTCGCAAAATCTTCTGGACTATCTGCTATCAAAATTTCCTTGTCAGGTTTTGCACTCAGAGAACCAAGTCCTAATGTTGTAGTGACTACAGGTAGTCCAGAAGCCATTGCTTCCAAAATTTTGTTTTGCATACCTGATCCTGATTGCATAGGAGCGATCGCAACCTTTGCCTGTTTCAGAGTTTCTGGCATAGACTCTACAAAACCAGTCACTATAACTCCTTCTTTTCGCGCTAAACTGCGAACTTCTCTAGAAGGTTTTGCTCCAGCAATTATAAGAGAAACATTAGGAACTGTTTGTTGAATTATTGGTAGACAAAGTTCAACAAACCACTTAACAGCATGAATATTAGGTGCATAACTCATATTTCCAGAGAAAATTAGAGTTGGATCTATTGGAGATTGTTGTTGTAGACTAAAAAAATCAGTATCTATCCCATTTGGGATAACTTTCACTCGGTCACTAGGAATTAGTTGTGCATCTTTTTCAGATACAACTACTAACTTATTAAATAAGTTAGGCAAATCACGTTCGTAGCGGATGACTCGTTGAAGTTCCTCCTGAAAAATCCAGCGTCGAGGAAAAGATTCCAACACTACACGACGCTCTAAATTTAGTTGCATCGAGTCAATCAGTTCTATAATTTTAGGGGTGTGTATATGATGAAAATAAGGGGCTATCCTCATCATAAAAGCATGAACTATATCAAAGTTGTTGGCTGCTAAAATTGAATCTAGCTGTTGCTGAAACCTACTAGAAGAGTAGTAGCAAGCTTGAAGAGGTAATTGTGAAGTAAATAAACCTTTTCCTACATTGATAAGTGATTGCCATTTAGGAAGAGGAACAGTATATATTGCTTTACAGTAAGGACGTATCTGATCAATATTTTCTAGTTCCCACGAACTATGATAAAGGGTCAACAATGTAATTTCATGTCGCTGACTTAAGATACGAAGACGATGATAGAGTATCAGTTGGTCTCCTTGTAACAAGGGGTAAGGAAATCTCGGAGTAACAAAAAGTATTTTCATGAGTTATTATCATAAGCAATAATAGATTTATAGATATCTAGAGTCTCTTCAGCCATTCTTTGCCAAGAAAATTGCTTTGCTCTTGCTAATCCACGCTGAATTAAGTTATTTCTTAAAGAACTGTCAATCAATAATTTATATACTGCTGTTTCAAGTTCTTCTTGATTGGTGGGGTCTACTTGCAAAGCGGCATCTCCAACAATTTCAGGAATAGATGTTGTATTAGAGGTAATAACTGGAGTACCACAAACCATTGATTCTAAGGGTGGGATACCAAAGCCTTCGTATAAAGAAGGATAGATAAATAATGTTGCACAATTATAGAGACATACTAATTCCTCCTGAGTAACATAGTCAGTAAAAATAACATCATTTCCATATTCAAGTAAACACACAAGATCATAAAATTCAGACTGCTTCCAGTTCGGAATTCCTACGATAACTAACTTTTCATCAATGTTTTTCGTTTGCTTTAGCTTTGAAAAAGCTCTAATAACTAATTTTGTGTTTTTTCGTGGATCTGTACCACCTAAAGTTAATAAATACTTTCCAGATAGATTAAAACTATTCTTGATAATTTTAGATGCGTTTCCCCTGTCAAGTATCCTAAATGCAGCATCCGGTGCTTCATAGGTAGTTATAATTGAGCTTGTTTGAAGACTGGGAAAGTGATGCAGAATATCGCTTTTAGAAAAGTTAGAAACTGTAATCACTTTAGTAGCATTTCTAATAGTTTTGCTGACAATAGCACTTCTGTATATCCTACCTAGTCTTTGATAAGCAACATTTGACTTTGGCAATAGTACGGAATCTTTCAGATACATCACATCATGAATAGTGACTATCAGTTTTGTACTTTTTTTTAGAAAAACTGGAGATGTGTTAGCAGTGCAATGAAGTACGTCTATACCATCTTTAATTGCTTGTCTTGGCAGAACTAGCTGTTCCCATAGTAAATAATTGGCTGGGACTAGGATTCTAACTTCAAAATTTGCAGCTTTTGGTAAAATATTTTCAGAATCAGGTTGATCTGTATAAAGAAAATACTGATTTTCCTGATCTATTTTTGCTAAAGATTGCAATAAATTGAGGGTATAGTTGCCTATTCCCCTACGCTTTTTGAGTGCAAAGCGGGTATCAATTCCAATAATCAATTAAAGGTACTCCTTCAGTCTTGACGTAATCGTAAATAGCAGGTAGGGTTAATGACTATTTCATGTTGAAATAAATTATGGTGTTGATGCAAAGTAATAATCCAGCATAATTAAGGCTTATAGCCTATAACCCACCATAATTTATCGATAAACCTCTTTAGCAGAAACCAAAGAGAACCTGTAAAATCTGGATTTTTGACTGCAAAATTATGTGCTGAATTAATGATATATTGACAGTCTGATTCAAAGCTTTTAATCATTTTACAATTCCTTGTATAAAAGAACAATTTCGTTGTCATCAAATAAACAACCTAATAACTCTTGTAATCTGCTCGCTTATCTTGCTTTTTTCCAAAATTTAATATCAGTCTATAAGCGAAAAGCATAGTCCAATCTGCTAATCCAAAAAATAGAACATTAGAAAGCATAGTTCGGACTATATTAATTAATTGTACTGATAGTAAAGATACTTTCAAAGTATCATCATTTTGATAAAGCATTTTCATATGCAAAAAGTAGGATAAATATCCTAACAATATGCCTAAAAGTATTAGTCCAAATACACCAAAATGAGCATAAAAAGTTTCAAGTCCTGATGGAACAACTGAACCTTCAGGGTATGGATACAATGACTTCAAGAAATCTGTTAACGGACCTACTAGATATGGGTCATTGCGAATCATATTTGGAATAAATTGCGTGAATAAGCTTAGATTAGATAAACCGAAATCACTGTTAATACCTCCTACGTTATTTTCATAAGTTAAAATGCCTGCTAAGCCCGCAAAAACCTCAACATTGGTACGGTAAAACCATTCAATTGGACTGTCTTGCTGATTCAAACGACTCGAGATTTCTTCTAACCTTTCAAATAAACTTAAATTATAATTTATTGCACTGTTATCTCTATACAGTCCATAAATTATAAAGATAAATATGAAAACAAAACTACTAGCAATAATCCAACGGCGTGGAATTTGTTTCCAGCAGTAGTTGAATATTAATAGGACTTGAACAAGCATGAAAGTTGCTAAAAAACGGGAATTGATTAAGGTCAGCAAGAAAGTAAAGCCAAATGTTAGGATATCAACTCTATTCAGCCTTTGTTTAAGAGATAATTTGTATAGTAAAGGCATTTTACCCAAACTAACACCAATTAGAAGGAAAGTCTGTCCTCCAACAGAATTTCCTGGATTATCTATAGCTGCTTGTAACCCACCTAGCAGAAGTATTAAAATTCCACCAAAGACCGTAACCCAAAGGGCTATCACTATGTATGACACGAGGGAGTTAGTATTTTTGATTGAAAAAACAACTACTTCTGAATTTAAAAAGCCTTTGTTTTTAAATTTATGCCTTGCCATCCATGTATAAGTTATGAATAGGCTAATAGTACATAAACCTGCATATAAATTTGCTAATCGTGTGCTTTCCAAGCTCAATAACTGATACAAATGTACAATATCCGAATCTCCATTTTGGAATTGACTTAATAACCACCATGCTTGACCTTGAACCAAAGTCAACATTGTTGCTGATATAAATACAACATATAAGTTACGGTTATGATTTTGAACAAGCTCTCGAATTATTAGAATAATTAGTAACAAAATTTGTGTATACAACCATATCCAATCGAATATAAAATCGTTCATTTTTCACTATCACTAATTTATTATTTTTTTTGCTTCTGCATCTAACCATATTAAAGACCGGGGCTTACTCTTAGTAACAGCATCAATTAAACCCAAAATTTTACATTTCAATATAGCTAACCTATATATAAATAAATTAACATTCTCAACTAGTTTAATTTGATTTTTACTATGTCTCAATAGTTCATAAAAAGCAGAGAAAATTCCCCTATTAATCCAATAAATTTTAGCGATAAAATTAAAATAATTTAATCCAATTCCAATTGCAAATCCTGTAGCATAAGCATAACCAAGAGCATTTTTAGTGTTTTTAGCCTTTTCAAATAGTCCAGGATGTGCAACTTTAATGTTAGGACATAGCTTGATTGATTGGCCAGTCACTATGATTTTTGAAGTTAGAACAAAAGCTTCCCCACATTGACATGCATGATGTGAACCAGGACCCATATCATTGAAACCGCCTAATTGCAAAAATAGCTCTTTTTTTATAATTAAGTTCCATTCAATTATAAATCTTGAAAAATTTCTATACGTTATTTTCGATGTATTCTGTGGCCAATGAGAAATATAGCAGCCATCTATTACCTCTCCTCGTTGAGGTACCAGCAGATTTGGCCCATTTGACAAACTAATAATCAGTTCTTCTAGGGATATTATGTTGGAGTAGATAAAAGCGTCATCATCCAAAAAAAAGAGATATTCACCGGATGCTAGTGATGCTCCAAGATTTCTGGCTTCAGCAGCAGGAATTACGCTATTTCGTACATACTCAACTAATTCAATATTAAGAATTTTCCTAAGTATATCTATTTCCTTCCCTGATTGGTTAATCAAGACTAGTTCGATTTGTTCATGCTTCAAATTGCTAAGAGAAATAAATAGTTTTTCTAAAAACAATTCAGGCTTTACCACGGGGACAATAAGCGAAAGTAAAATTGGGGTATTTATTAATTTATTCATTTAGATTTAACCTCTTGATTTTGTAGTATGTGTGTCTGATATTTATTTATTAAACGTTGTTTTCTGAACTCTGCGCCTTTTTGCTTTCCGAAAAAATATCCTACTATTTTATAGAAATAGTATGAAAATAACTGTTTAATGTATAAAATTAATGCACGATAGAAAAATGGGCTTTTCAAATTCCGATGAATTTTGATACACTCTAATCTCGAATTAAAAATTTTATTATCGCTAACTCCTCCAGTTTGAAAATATGCCACTACGCCACCTATGTAATGAAATTCAGCACCAATCAGTAACAAAGATAATACGTAAGCGTAATCTGAAGCATATTTGTAATTAAGATTATATAGTCCTTGATTTAAGTAGGTATGCTTCGTAATGAACATAGCTTGATGACAAATAGTCATTGAGTATTTTAGTCTATCAATACTTGCAGGAGTTTTTATAGTAATATTCGCATCTATGTAGTCAAGGTAAATATCACCATAATAAATGGATAAATTATCGCTAGGAACAAATTGTTCAACTAACAATGAAAGTGCATTTGGTAGATATGTATCACCTGCATTAAGCAACCCTATAATATCACCAGAAGACAAGGCTATACCTTTATTCATAGCATCATAAATCCCATTATCTGGTTCACTAAGCCAGTAATCAATATGGGCTGAATACTTTTTAAGTATTTCTAAAGTGCCATCATTGCTTCCACCATCTATCACTAAATATTCTATGTTTTCATGTGTTTGATTAATTACACTTTTAATTGTAGATTCTATATATTCTTCTCCATTAAACACAACGGTTATAATCGTCACCAATGGTTGATTATGTTGGTGATTTTCATCCTTGCGATTACTATTAATCTTTCTCGATCCGCCTTCTATACGTTCAGGATAAGATTTTTTTTTCAAATATTCTGGGATGCTGGAGATTTCCATAAAGTCATAAAAAAGAAAGATTCAAGAGTGTCAGTGCTACGACCATAGAGCAATACGATTGTCCAGAAGAAATAGCAGAACGAATAAAACAAGAGGGGCAGCCCCAATCCACGAACTTTAAAATGTCCATACTTCAAAATTTAATATTTTAAATACTTGCAATCATAATCATATGGTCATTAAATAGTGGTATATTACCTCGATTCCCTAACAACTTACTAGCAAGTAAATAAAATAGCCACTTTGGAAAACTCACAGAAGAATGATGATTTACGTTTAATACATCTATCTTAGTAAAACCGCATGAATTCAAAGCATTTATTAGACCTTTTTCAGAAGCAACTGCAATATGCCCAACAACATTAAGATATGTCCAGTTTTTTCCCGACATTTTTGAGTATATGCTATTAGCATTACCTGTATATATAACTATCTTACCATTTGGGGATAAAAATTCTTTTGCTATTTTTATCTCTTTTCTAGGATCAGCTAAATGTTCAAAAACATCTATGTAAGTAATGATATCCATTGAATGCTTCCTAAATGGGCTTCTATCTAAAGTTCCATTAAAGTAAGTAATTTTTTTATGATTTATCATATGTTCATTAGCTTTACCTAGCTCTACACCAAATTTTTGCCAACATTCGCTGATACAATCTAAGAATTTACCATCACCGCAACCAACATCACAGATAGACATATCACTATTTTGATTCGGATTGAGTAGATTCCCCAATTCAACAAAGAAACTATTACTTTTTTCTGATTGAAGTTCTTGCCAATAATCTTTTGGAAGATTATTGTAAATGCTTAGTAAAAATTCTTCACTTTTCATTCTATTATCAGTAGCGATAATAGAACCACAACTAACACATTTACCATGAGTCATTGATGGAAGCATATTCCTTAAGTCAGAATTTAACATATGCTGTTTCATAGATTTAGTGTTTCGCACACTAAATTCCTTAAGATATCCATTACAGTAAACGCAGTGCATAATTAGACCTCACTTAAAATTAAGTATTTTTTTTGCGAAAAAACCTTTGTTATTGGCGGTGAACCAAATGAATAAAATACAGCTTTGTAGTATGGCAGATCCTAATCTTAATACATTGCTATAAGGTATAAAATAATGTAAATACACGACAATACAAAAAAACAGCAAAGGGAACTTCAACCATTTTATCAATGTATTTTGAGGAATACAAAAGTGTTTAACTCCCATTAATAATAGAAGATTTGTTAATAAATAAGGGAAATTTCCACAGATTGCTCCGATTAAACCAAAATTATATGCCCCCAACGCAATCATTATGAGAGATAAAAAGCCACTAGCTGCTACTACAATAGCACAAATATTAGCTGCACCTATGCCAAGTAGGATATAGTAACCAACAGCATTGAGAGAATAAAGTGAATAAATTACCGTAGAAATACAAAATAAAAATATGTATTTAATATCTATTACATTTGTGAAAATTAAGCTACATATCAATGGGGAAAGTGTTATTAATATACCTCCTAAACCAAGAGCAACGAGACCATTCAACTGAATAGCTTGCTTAATGTTTTGTTTTGTTTGTTCATTATTTAAATTTTGGATTAAATGGCTGACCGCAGGAACTAAAGGTTGTACAGGTAATGAAGAAAGTACATTAATTTGTGTTGTAATATCAGTTATCGCCGCATAAACCCCTAAACTTTGAGTCCCTAGCAAACTTCCTACAATTATACGATCTCCTCTTGCAAAAAGTGCGCTTCCCAAAGAACTCAACCAAATCATTACGCTATAGCGTCCTACTGCAAGTCCTTTATCTTTACTCCAAGCCAGGTGGAGATTTACAGTTTTAAGTAATGATTGCACCACCCAGGCATGGCTTAACAAAACTGCTACAGCAGCAACAGCTTGCCACTGCATCAATGCTATTGTCCGTCCTCCTCTGTAAGCTATCACTAACATTCCCAGTGTAATTAGTGCAGACTGAATCGTATTTAGCAGATTCATCAAACCATAGCGCTGATATGCTTGCTCCACACCAACTAAAACCTGTTGAAGTAATCGCGACCACAATACTAATCCACCAATCTGTAAAGCTTTTACCCCTGTCAACTGTTGTGTATTATCTAATTTAGTAAATATACTAACAATACCCTCAGCACCAAACCAAAGAGCGAACGCTGCGATTGTAGCCAATATCAGCATGGCTCCAACTGTCACAGTTAAAGTTTGTGATAACCCATCACTATCTTCCTTTCCTAAGTCCTGAGAAACAAACACAGTGGTTGCAGTAGCAAGACCAGCTTCAGCTAAACCAACAATTGCGATAACACTAGAAGCTAGAGTCCAAAGTCCATATTCCTCAACTCCAATCAAGCGAATCAGTAAAGGAATTGTAAGTATAGCCAAACCAATTCGGATAATTCCGCCAGCAGTATTATAGAATCCATTCTTTAAAAAGCTGTTTTTCAATTTAGTAAATTTACTTCAGTAATTTGGTGTCGTTAAACAATAGATTTTTTGAATAATTTAAGTGTAACCGCCCAATAATTCACGGTAGCGCGTTTAGTTATAAGTATCAACTAACTTAAAACCGTTCTCAGCCAGGTAGTCTGTCCCTATTGATTGAGCGGTTACAATTGAGTGGTTATATCATATAGACATAGCTTTCACCTATTTCAGCCTTCCCAGTTACGACTAGGTGGCGAGGGAGGAACTGAGATCAAAAGACTATCAAAGCTCAACTCCTAAAACAAGGTATTGCTTAGTTAAGCCATTCTCAACCAGCCAAATACATCATCAACAGTTAATTTTAACTCTATTCCTGCCAATACAGGCAGAATATCGGTTTTTTCCATCAGTATTGGTTGGCGATCGCACAAAAATACTAGAATACTTAAATCATCAGGATCAAGAAACCATCCTAATTTACACCCATGCTCCATACAATACAAGATATTGCCAATCACTTTATTTGATTTCTGTTCAGGAGAAAGAATCTCAATTACCCAATCGGGAGCTACTTCAAATCTATCTGGGACTTCTCCACTGCTAAGGAAAGGAATATGTTCCCATGTAAAAACTGCTATATCAGGAACAATTGAGCGATTACCAAAGCTACACCTGAGTTCAGGGAAAGCATAGGCAATTTTTTCAGATTCACTCACCAAATTAATTTCGCCACTAAGTTTCCCTTGCAGTCGGCTGTGTCTTCCTTTCGGCGTAGGTTTTTGAATAATTTCCCTACCCAAGAACTCTGATGCTGGCTTTGTTTCCGGTAGCATCAGAAACTCCTGCAATGTGAGATATTTTATGGCGCTGATGGTCATAAAGGATAATTATTGTAGCCCTTAGTCGACATCGTTTTGATAATTATACCATAATTTAGACATAGCTTTCCCCTACTTCAGCCTTCCCAGTTACGAGTAGGTGGCGAGGGAGGAACTGAGATCAAAAGACCATCAAAGCTCAACTCCTAAAAAACGAATAATTTTAGTTAATTTCTTAGAGGATGTTTGAAAAGTCACTCATGGTGTATCAAATATTTTTAGATCCCCCTAAATCCCCCTTGAAAAGGGGGACTTTGACTCTAGTTCCCCCCTTAGCAAGGGGGGTTAGGGGGGATCTGTAAGTGCCTAAAATCACAGCCTAAAACTTTTCAAACACCCTCTTAGAGGTGCAAACTGTATTTGCACCAACCAAAAAACTCTACATCTTAGTAGGTTAATATTACATGAGCAGGAAATAAAGTCAAGTCTTACCGCAGATTGGCCTGAGAAAACTTCCCCTTACTATCTACTTTCTGACCGTAATAACCTCTCTGATAATAATACCCACCATAACTACTTTCCTCACTAATACCATTCACTACCATTCCCAAAATAGGCACTTTCCCATGATTAAGTAATAATTTCGATGACTTCACCGCTGAATATTCCACCTTGCCAGGACGGACAACCAGCAATAATCCATCCACATACTTACCAACAATCAGTGGATCAGTAACAGCAGTCAAGGGTGGTGTGTCAATGATGACAAAATCATAATCATTCCTTGCTTCTGCAATCAAGTCAGCCATGCGCTGGGAATCCAAAAGTGCGACTGGGTTAGGCGGAATTTTTCCGGCTGGCAACATATTCACCTGGGGAGATACCTCCTGGACAGCATTTTTTAACTGCATCTGACCTGCTAAGATATTGCTTAGTCCCAATAAATTGGGTATTTCCCAAACGCGGTGCTGACGGGGACGGCGCATATCGGCATCCACTAACAGCACTCGTCGTCCTACGTGGGCTGCGGCTAGGGCTAAATTTGCTGCCACAAAAGATTTACCTTCTCCGGGGGTTGAACTAGTGAGCAAAATTACCCGTAATTCTTTGTCAGATAGGGTAAAGCCTAAATTAGTCTGGAGCATTTCAAAAGATGTACTGACTGGTGAATAGGGGTTATCCAACAAGGGCAACTCTTGCCGACCTTCCTGCCGATGTTTTGGATTTTTTTCACCATATTGGGGAATCGCCCCCAGCAAAGGAAAACCCAACAGCCGATTCGCTTCTTCAACATTTTTGAGAGATTGATTCATAGATTCCAACAGCAGCGCTGTTCCCGCACCTAAGAGGATTCCCAAAAATCCGCCTAGTGCTAAGTTGAGGGGAATCTTGGGAGAAACGGGACGTTCAGGAACTAAAGCCTCAGAGATAATCCGCGAATTACCTACATTCTGATTTTCTAGCACCTGAACTAACTGAGATTGCTTCAGAAATTCTTGATAGGTGATTTGTGCCACGGATAACTGTCGCTGTAGCTGTAGCTGTTGTTGTTCCAGTCGAGGTAAGCTATCCAAACGTCGCCTATTAATTATAAATACCTTTCGCAATTCTCCGATTTGGTTTGTTAAGGCTAACCTTTCCACCTCTGATTTGACTAGATCTTGAGTTAATGCCTGTTTGAGTTCTCCTACCTGCAAATTCTGTTGGGGGAGAGACTTGGAACTACCAATGGTTTGGGTAACTCGCTCTTCTAGTAACTTTTTAAGAGATGCCTCTTTCAATACCAAATTCACAACTTTTGGATTATCACTAGTATAAAGTGTTCGCGCTGTTGCTAGGTCATATTGTGTTTTCTGGTATTCTGTGAGTACCTGCTGTACGCCACGAGATTGACTTAATGCACTGAGATCAACCGCCTCTTGTGTAGTTGACTTCATTTCATACTGCAAAGCCACAGATCGAGTGTAAGCTGCCGCTAATTCGCCTTGGCTGCGGGTAATTGCCTCATCTAGTTTTCCAAGAGATTCCAAACCAGTTTTGGCTTCTACATCCAGAGCTACCACCCGGTTGTTTTCTTTAAAGCGACGCAAGGTCATTTCTGCCTTCGTAACTCTTTTCTCGACCTCTGGTAATTGCTTGTCTAAAAATTCTCGCGCGGATCTGGCCTCGGTGCGGTTAGTGCGAATATTACTCTCCAGATAATATTTCATTAAAGAATTGACCACATCTGCTGCTTCTTGCGGATTAGTACTCCTGTAAGAAAGCTGGATCACATCCGTTCCTCGGATAGTCTTCAGCTTCAGTTTTTTGAGAAAGTTCTCCAAAGAAATCTGTTTGCCTTGATCATTTGTCAAATTCAGTGTGGTAATAGTTTTTATAACAATGGGGTAGGAGCGGATGATCTCAGATTCGGTATCTACTGGGTTACTGAGGTTTGTCAATCCGCCCAGTTCTCCCAGAGATTGGGAGAGACCTGCGAGTGAGGAAGCCCCACTTTTTTTGGTGAAAACCAGCTTGCCTTCGGATTCGTAAATTGGTTTTGCTGAGTAAGTGAGCAAGGCTGTGACTCCTAAGACAGAGGCAAAGACAATTGATGTCACCAGCCAATGTCTTTTGAATGTTAGCCAGTATTGTTGGATATCAAAAGAGGAATCTTGGTCTTCTTGGTTAATAGACATAAATTAATTTAAAAAAATATACTAAGTTAGAACTTAAGTGTTGTAGAAATTGTAGATCATGTATTTGCACAAAATTAAGTCATTTCCGGCAATACCTTGTCCAAATCGCCAAAAGTCTTGATTTGTAGGTTGGGTTAAGCGACAGCGAAATCCAACAAAACAGAAAATGGACAAGGTAGTAAATAATCCTTTTTACACACTATTCGATAAATTGAAGAGTTTGCAAAATTACAGGCTATGAAATTTAATCAAAGAAGTTCATGTCTTACCTTTTTCCCACGATAGAAAGCTGTAGATGATATTGTCTAGGTTATTATACTTGGGTTGCCAGTTCAATACCTGCTTAATTTTCTCTGCATCAGCAGTCACACAGGCTGGATCTCCGGGACGACGCGCTACTTCAATTACGGGAAAATCCACACCAGAAATAGCTTTGACCCGTTCCACAACTTGCCGGACACTATAACCTTCTCCATAACCACAGTTGAGAACTTGACTTTCTCCATCTCGTTCCAGATAGCGTAACGCATCAACATGGGCTGCGGCTAAGTCTTCAACATGGATATAATCTCGAATTCCTGTACCATCTGGGGTGGGAAAATCAGTGCCAAAGATCTTCAATTCTGATTGGCGTTTCAGGGCGGCATTACAGGCATTGGCAATCAAATGAGTTGCATTGCTTGAGTTTTGTCCGATTCTGCCACCGGGGTCGGCTCCGGCGACGTTGAAATAGCGGAGAATTACATACCGCAGACAAGAAGCTAGTCCATAGTCTTGAATCATGAATTCGCTTATCAGTTTGGAGCGTCCGTAGGGATTAATTGGTAGGGTAGGAGTAGACTCGGTGACTGGATTTTCTTGGGGTTCGCCGTAAACTGCGGCTGTACTAGAAAATATCAATTGGTTAACACCCATGACACTACAGCACCGGAGCAAATTCAGAGTATTCCGTGTATTATTTGCGTAGTAATCGAGGGGATAGGCAACGGATTCTGGTACAACTAGACTAGCTGCAAAGTGCAGGACTGCACTAAATTGATGTTTGCCAAAGACTTGGTAAAGGCGGTCTATATCTCCTAAATCGCCAATAATTAGCTCACCATGGAGTACGGATTGGGGTAAACCCGTAGAGCAATTGTCATATACGACTATATTATAACCAGCCTCGCCTAGTTGACGCACGACGTGGGAACCAATATAGCCTGCACCTCCTGTCACCAAGACTTTTTGATTCATCTGCCTTTACCCAATAAAACAACTCTGATGGTTTTTAAGACTATGACTATATCCAACCATAAAGAATAGTTCTTGATATAGTAAAGGTCGTAAGCCAGCTTTTCATAGGCATCTTCCAGGGAAGCTCCGTATGGATAAAGTACCTGCGCCCAACCTGTGATTCCTGGTTTGACTAAATAGCGCATTTCATAATAAGGAATTGCTTCTTTGAGCTTGACATCAAACTCTGGCCTCTCTGGACGAGGACCAATCAGGCTCATTTCTCCAGATAACACATTCCAAATCTGAGGTAGTTCGTCAATTCGCAAAACTCGTAGCCAATATCCCACCCTGGTAATGCGTGGATCTCGTTGAATTGCCCATTGTGCGCCCTTCTTTTCAGCATCCTGAGACATGGAACGGAACTTGTAAACCCGAAATGGTTTACCGTATAATCCTGTTCGTAATTGGCTATAGAAAATTGGACCTGGACTATCTAACTTAATGATTAAACCAACAATGACCATGAGTGGCAGTAGCAGCACAGATAATACTCCAGTCAGCATTATATCTGTAAACCGCTTGATTTTGAGACTAAAACCACAAAATACCAGGTTAAAGCCACTACTAAAAGCAAACCACTCATCTTCAAGTAGAGAGGAGGGAAGTTTGTAGCATAAAGTTTCCCAAATATCGGGCAACTGGTAAACAGGGATGCCTTTGAGTCGTAGTTGCATTAAACTTTGCACTTGTACATCAGAGAGACTGATTTTTGTCCCTACTACCACCCCTAATAAGGGTTGCTGACTCCAATCAGATAGGTCGCTGAGGCAGCCTTCATGACTTAGTTGGGGTTCTATTTCTGCTAATTCAGGCAGTTGTTGGCCATTTTCAGTCAGGATAACTAATCTTCCCAAGGGATTCCGTGTTAAGAACATTTGGGCAAACTTTATCGCATGATTGCCAGATCCTAGCATTAACCAACGACCCTGGTGGGACTTTGATCGCCACCAATTGAATGCCAATAGTCTTAATATGATTGCCCAGATTGTAAATATTCCCAGATTAACTAGCAATATACCCCTCATCCCTCCTGAATCCTGTTCCCAACTCTCCGATAGATAAATTACCAATGAAGTGATGAGGGTAATTATTCCACTACTGATGAGAATGCGATTTGGAGCTTGTAAACCTGCAATTTCTTTCTCTGGATGGTATGTATCTGACAAATACATCCCTGTTAAAACCAGTAAGATAAATCCGCAGACAAATGGGTCAAATCCTGTCAATGGATTATTTAACGTCCAGTAAGAAGTAAGTCCCAAGCAGACAAATAGGCCAAGGACATCCCCCACCACCAGGAATAGAGATATAAATCGTGGGAGTTTTACTAACTGAATGCTGCTGCTGCCTCTATTAGTCTCAAATCCTATCTCTAACATAAGTATTTTTTTGAAGTTGCTTGTAAAAAAATGAACTTGTAAACAATAGCTTCGCCAAATTGAAAAAAAGCTTTAATTCATAAATACCTTGTCAAAATTGTAAGAAGCCTTAATTTGTAGGTTAGGTTGTTTACTTTTGCGTTGCAGAGCAATCACCATGAAACATAACATGAGCGTTGTGTTGCGCTGTTGCTTTGTAAAATATTCAGCCCCATACTTTCACAATTCTTCCCGGATGGATACAATTTAAATAGACTGCGGGATTTTGCGACAGTTAGTGGGTGAATTCTAAATAGATATACCCAACACTAAATATTTAATCACAGCAGATACTAAAATGTAAAGTTTCTCACTGCTGAAGTTGAGACTAAGCGGTACAAAGACGATACAGCAAGGCTGAGTTAATGGGAGACTTACCAACCCAACCCGCATTTGAAAGTAGGGTTTATTGGCAGATGGGAATATTGACAGCTAATCAAATGTCTTTTGTGGCTACAGATGTTTGATTTTATTTTTGGGGGGGCATTTTTTCGAGTAATTATGGATAGCAACAGCGAGATTACGGAATGTGACATAAGATTAAATTCAGTGATTGCTTTGATATGGCGATCGCATCCTGAATCATCTTAATCCAAAATCTCCGCATTGCCCATACTGAAAAGTAAGCAAAAAAGACACCTTATGCCGAGTATTCCTAAAAACCTCCTCGATTTCACTCAAACTCCCCATAGCGGCTATCATTGGGACTGTAGCCATCGTCGTTTCTTTGAAGGCTGGTATTACCGCGTCACACTGCCCGAAATTAAGCAAACTATCGCCTTCATGTACTCTATCGAAGATCCCAGCGGTAATCAGCCCTACAGCGGCGGTGCAGCCCAAATACTGGGCATAAATGATGAATATCTTTGTCGCACCTTTCCCGATGTGAATAAATTTTGGGCGAGTCGGGATGTTTTAGGATTAGGACATTGGGGAAAAACTAACTTACAAGTTTCCCCCCTGTATCTTATCCCCAGTGAATTTACACACCATATTCAAGAAGGTTATCAAGCCACAGCCACCTTAAATCAAGGCATAATTACAGATCCTGCCACTGGTAATTATTGCCGATGGGAATACGAAATTAAACCCGTATACGCATGGGGAAATCAAAATAGTCTTCAGCAATCAACCGCTGGTTGGCTATCATTTTCGCAGATATTTGAACCCGGCTGGCAAATTTTAATGGCTCACGGTTTAGCCAGTGGTTGGATTGATTGGCATGGTAAAATTTATGAATTTACAAATGCTCCAGCATACGCAGAAAAAAATTGGGGTGGTGCTTTTCCCCAAAAATGGTTTTGGCTAAATTGCAATTCTTTTATTAATCAACCCGATTTAGCTTTAACAGCCGGTGGCGGTAAACGTGGTGTATTATGGTGGATGGAATCAGTGGCGATGATTGGTATCCACCACCAAGGCAAATTTTATGAATTTGTTCCTTGGAATTCAGAAGTAAAATGGCAAATTCAGCCCTGGGGTAGATGGCAAATGCAAGCTAAAAACCTAAATTACGAAATTGAACTGACAGGAACTACCCAGTTACCAGGTACATCTCTCCGCGCACCGACAAGCAATGGTTTAAAGTTTTGTTGTCGGGATACTATGCAAGGGGAGCTAAATTTAGAATTGCGAGAACTTAATGGCAGCAAATCTCAAGTTATCCTCAATGCCAGTAGTAATCTGTGCGGTTTAGAAGTTGGTGGTGATGATTGGGATAATTACTGGCAGTCTCACTAAAAATACTGCTATGATAATATTTGGTTCATTATTGGGGTTGTAGCTCAGTTGGATAGAGCGAGCGCCTCCTAAGCGCTAGGCCGTGCGTTCGATCCGCACCAATCCCATTTGTATTTGTCATGTAGCTGCACTTTAAATTAAAGCGCAACTACATTTTGTTTTTGTTTCGCGCAGAGACGCAAAGGAGCAAAGGAAGAGGTATATCTATTTACGGTGTAAATACTTGACACTCTCAGCGGCTAAAGCCGCTGAGATTCTTAAGAGATTTTTACTCGTAAAGGCTGTGCCAAACAGCCACTAGACACTCCGCTTAAAGCATTGTGCTTACTTTTTCACAAGAATGCGATTATCCTAGCGAAAAATATGGAGGCTGTCAAGATGCACCAAAAACCACAGCGGTTAAAACCGTGGTCAGTGAGCAGTTCGGCAAGCTCACTGTAACACTTGTCGAACTGCCCGTGTCGTGGCTGGTGAGCTGCGTCGATAGCGTAGCGTGGCGTTAGCCATACCATCCCTCTCAGGTCTAAAGACACGCTCGTTTCCCACTTACCGCGAGGTCTTATGAAAAATGCTGTCGGTTTACGCCAATTTAGCGTGAGCAGCTAAAATGATTCTTTCTGTTTCTTGCCAATTGATACATTTATCTGTTACGGAAACACCATATTGCAAGTCTTCTCGTTTTCCGGTTATCGGTTGGCTACCTTCGTACAAGTTCGATTCTAGCATCATGCCGACGATGGAATTATTGCCATCTATTATTTGCTGAATAATATTTTCAAAGACTATGGATTGTAATCTATAATCTTTGTTGGTATTACCATGACTACAATCAACAACTATTCTTGGTGATAAGTTGGCTGCTTTTAATTGTTCTTCTACTAGTTTAATGTTCTCTGCATCAAAATTAGGCTGAGTTCCTCCACGCAAGATTACATGGCCATGAGCATTTCCTTTAGTTTGAAATACACTCACTTGTCCTTTTTGATTGATACCCAGGAAATGATGGGGTGTGTTCGCTGATTTAAGCGCATTTACTGCAACTTGAATATTCCCGTCTGTACCATTTTTAAATCCCACCGGCATAGATAAACCACTGGCCATTTCTCGGTGTGTTTGCGATTCGGTGGTTCTTGCGCCAATTGCTGACCAAGATACCAATTCACTGATATATTGAGGGATGATGGGATCAAGTGCTTCTGTGGCAGTTGGTAATCCTAACTCTGTCAACTTTAATAGTAAGTTCCTGGCAATTGAAATTCCTTCTTCTACATGAAAAGAATCATCCATTTTTGGATCATTAATTAATCCTTTCCAGCCTACTGTAGTTCGGGGTTTTTCAAAATAAACCCGCATAATTAGCAGCAGTTTATCCTGAACTTTTTCGGCTAGACCTAGCAAGTTTTCTCCATATTCTATGGCTGCTTTTGGATCATGAATTGAACAAGGACCGACGACAATGAATTTACGTCGGTCTTGAAAATCTAGAATATGTTCTATTTCTTGTCTGAATTTTAAAATTGTATTTTCAGCAGTTTTCGTTAAAGGTAATTTTGCCTTCACTTCATTAGGAGTTGGTAAAACATGAGAACTCTTAATGTTAGTGTTAATTAATTTGTGGATCATAGCAGAAATCTCTGGATTTGTGTTATACGGTAGTAATTCTCAAATATCTGTGAAAACGTTTCTTGTTCTCTTTAAGCCTAAAGTAGTTTGTTAAAAAAACAAGTTGCACAAATTTAGATCAGATTACTCTATGCAAGGGTTGAATATATTAATATACACAGTTTTTCAGAAAAATACAAGATAAGTCCGTGTTATTTCCATAACATTTGGACATAAAACAATAATTTAATCCAGAAATTTAGATAAAAAGCTCCTGTCCCCAACCTTAGAGAAGCAGGGGATATTTTTGGAAAATTACTAAATATAGTAACTTTACTCAATTTTACCAGTGGTTATTAACATATAACTTAATAACCAATTTGCTGATGTGGCTCTGCGAGTTTGTCGCGGACCAAATTCACCAATTTTGTAACCTTTAAAACCGAGTTTTTCTTTGAGAGCCTGTTTATTTTCTGGAGGAATAGAACGAGTCAATTTCATAATTGCTGGCCGAGAATCAATAAAATCCGGTGGTTGTGGATATTCATCTCTCCAGGTTGGTGCTACTTCACTATTAGTCCATGTGTCTGTAATGGGATTATAGCGATAACCCAGGTGATACCATAATAATTTTTTTACAGTATCATCATCAATTTTATCATTAATGATTGCCCAAATTGTTTCTGTATTTAGTGGGGGAAGATGAGACATAATTTTGAGAAAACAGGGAACAGGTAACAGATGATAATTTTACCAATTACCAGCCCTTGCAGATATAATCAGTGTTCAAACCCACAAAATATTACTTAGTAAAGGTACGCTTAACTTCAATAGCATCATTATAAGCAAGACATCCTTCTAATACTGTACTTCCTTGCTTGTACTCAATTGTTTTAGTTTTAAGTTCTGCTAATACATGAGCAGAACTTAACAACACTAGCGCAGTGTCAGCAAAACAGAAAGTCAAAATTTCATAACTTTATTAAGTATTCAAAATTGATTATGGTGAATTATCACCACAAAACTCGACAAAATAAAAGTCATTATTTTGAAAATAATTGCTACAATTCTGCTTTTAGCTTCTGGATGATGTATCTCAGTTATCAAACAGGAATTCAGTTGTTAAAAGTTGCAGGAGGATGGTTTACGCCACACTACGCTACGCTATCAAAATGAACTTTTTTGTATAACTGGCATAAGAATTGAGGTAGATTCAATTATTTATTGTATAAAACCGTACTTAATTGCTCATAATCTCCTAACTTCTGTATTCTGTTTAGTAAGATTGCCATTCTAGCAATGCGAAATTTTGTCGTAACGCTAAATTATTAGTTATATAAAGAAAAATCAATCGTTGTTCCCAATTAATTCATCGGCTATTAGCTCATTACCATGCGTGCAACTGCTACTATTTATCAGAATCCCCTACTTCAAAGCTCTGGTTTACCCGCATTTGCGGCTATTAAATCGGAGCAAGTCGAACCAGCTTTTAGTTATCTGTTAGGAGAACTTGAAAAGCAATTAACTGACTTAGAGGCAAATATAGAGCCTACTTGGAGCGGCTTAGTAGAACCTCTAGAAAAATTGACAGAACGGCTAAATTGGAGTTGGGGAATCCTAAATCATTTAATGGGTGTAAAAAATAGTCCAGAACTACGTATTGCCTATGAAAAGGTACAGCCGCAAGTAGTTCAGTTTATGAATATCCTGGGACAAAGCAAACCTATTTATAATGCTTTTAAAGCAATTCGCCATAGTCCTACCTGGGAAACTTTAAATTCAGCCCAACAGAGAATTATCAAAGCGGCAATTCGAGATGCAGAATTGTCTGGTGTTGGTTTAGAAGGAAAAGACAGAGAACGGTTTAATAATATCCAAATGGAATTAGCAGAACTAGCGACTAGATTTGCTAATCACGTTCTAGATGCCACTAAAGGCTTTATTTTAATTCTCACCACCCACAATGACATTGATGGCTTACCAAGTAGCTTGTTGAGTCTTGCAGCCCAAGCTGCGCGGGCGGCTGGAGAGGAAAATGCTACACCAGAACATGGACCGTGGCATATTACTTTAGATTTTCCTAGCTATTTCCCGTTCATGCAGCACAGTACCCGGCGGGATTTACGGGAAAAAATCTATAAGGCTTATATTACCAGGGCATCTTCTGGGGAATTAGATAATAATCCTTTGATTATCCGTATTTTAGAGTTAAGAAAAGAACTAGCTCAATTAATTGGCTTTGAGACTTTTGCTGAACTGAGTTTGGCTAGTAAGATGGCCAAAGATGTTGCCTCTGTCGAAAAACTATTAGAAGAACTCCGTCAAGCTAGTTATCATGCTGCTGTCAAAGATTTAGAAAAACTCAAAGCCTTTGCTAAAGCCAAGGGAGCAGCAGAAGCCGAAAATTTGCAGCATTGGGATATTGGCTTTTGGGCTGAACGGCAACGGGAAGAAAAATTTGCTTTTACTGCGGAAGAATTACTGCCCTATTTTCCCCTCCCTCAAGTCCTAGATGGGCTATTTGGGCTAGTAAAAAGGCTTTTTGGGGTGACGGTGACACCGGCTGATGGCCAAGCCCCAATATGGCATGAGGATGTGCGTTATTTCCAAATTGCTGATAAATATGGTGAACCTATTGCTTATTTTTACTTAGATGCTTACAGCCGTCCCGCAGAAAAGCGTGGTGGGGCTTGGATGGATGCTTGCATTCACCGGAGGAAAGTTACAGAAAATGATTTGACTACTATCCGTCTCCCTGTAGCTTATTTGATTTGTAACCAAACTCCCCCTGTGGATGGGAATCCGAGTTTGATGGCTTTTGATGAGGTGGAGACACTGTTCCATGAATTTGGCCATGGCTTACATCATATGCTGACTAAGGTGGATTATCTGGGAGCAGCAGGTATTAATAATGTTGAGTGGGACGCTGTGGAATTACCGAGCCAATTTATGGAAAACTGGTGCTATGACCGCCAAACCTTGTTTGGTATGGCTAAACATTATCAAACAGGGGAATCATTACCAGAGCATTATTACCAAAAATTGTTGGCAGCACGTAATTACATGAGCGGTTCAACTATGTTGCGGCAACTAGATTTTAGTAGTGTTGATTTGGAATTACACTACCGCTATTCTCCCAATAGTCAGGAAACCGTGACAGATCTGCGACACCGCATTGCTAAGTTAACAACTGTATTACCACCATTGCCGGAGGATGCGTTTCTATGTGCTTTCGGTCATATTTTTGAAGGGGGTTATGCAGCCGGATACTATAGTTATAAGTGGGCTGAGGTTCTCAGTGCTGATGTTTTTGCTGCTTTTGAAGAAGCGGGCTTAGAAGATGAAGCCGCAATCCACGCCATTGGCAGACGTTACCGAGATACGGTTTTAGCACTAGGTGGCAGTCAGCATCCCATGGATGTCTTTAAAACCTTCCGGGGACGAGAACCCAGTACCAAGGCTTTACTTAAGCACAATGGGCTGCTGACTCAATGCTGTTCGGATAAGCAGGGGTGGTAGGGGTGGTAGGGGTGGTAGGGGTGGTAGGGGTGGTAGGGGTGGTAGGGGAAGTAGGGGAGGTTGGGGAGGTTGGGGAGGTTGGGGAGGTTGGGGAGGTTGGGGAAGATAATTTTTCCCTTGCACCAGTCAGCCATTCCGTAAATTTACACGACAACTTCTTCCCGTTGGCAATCAAAGAAAAGTTCAAAAACAGTATCAGGAATCATCTGACGGATGTGTTGAATATAGCCTTCGGCATCAGAACGACTGCGAAACCGGGAAACAATAACTTTTTCCCGTTCGCTAACGATACGGGCTACAGCCCAACCATTCAGCCTTTTTTTGTAGGCGTTATCTTCTCTTGCCGCAGGAATTGTGAGATCTTCTGAAGTGCTATTTTTGTAATCCGTATTTTGTGGCATGATTATTTTATGCATAAGAACTTGAGTGAAGGGCGTTAGTATGTCTCTTAACCAAAGATTTACTAGCGTCTTTTATTGATGATGCCACCTTGTTATTACATATTTTAAAAATTGTCAATACTTGGTGCAACAACTTATTTTCTGACAATCTTTGCTTTTATTTAATTCGGACTAATATATACTGTATTAGTTCAGTATTTAAACTTAAATAGAGACAAGAAATATTGGTATAAACCATACCAAGCTTCAATCATTTGAGATCATCTTGCAAAATAAAAATGTCAATTACATCAATCATCCAAAAAGTAGCATTACAAATAGGGGCTGTGGTTTTACTTGAACCAGAATATAAATTAGTTGGGCATATTACTTTTAAAAACGGGAAAAGATCAGTTTTTAGTTATGCCAAATTGAATATTAACGGTCTTGCTTCAGCCGAGTTAGTCAAAGATAAAGCCTATAGTAATTTTTTCCTCAAGCAGCTTGGATATCGAGTAACGGAGGGTAAGACATTTTTTACTGATCAGTTATGTGCGAAAATAGCTCATCCTAGAAATATTCATGATGGATTTAATTATGCACAATCAATCGGATTTCCAGTAATTGTTAAACCTCTGAATCTTAGTCAAGGCATTTTGGTGACTAAGGTATATAATCAGGCAGAATATTATGATGTAGCTCATAAAATCTTTGAAATTAAATCAGGATTGATTGTAGAAAAGTTTTATAGTGGTAATGACTATAGAATTGTTGTTTTGGATGATGAGGTGATTACCGCTTATCAAAGAATTCCCTTATTTGTTGTTGGTGATGGTATATCTAATGTTTTAGAGTTACTTCAACAAAAACAGGAAAAATTTTTGAACATGGGGAGAAAAAATGTGATTAAATTTGATGATTTTCGCATTTCCCAAAAATTAAAAACGCAAAATATTGATTGGAATAGTGTGATTCCTCATAATAATATTATCTATCTTTTGGATAGTGCTAATTTATCCAGTGGAGGTGAAGCAGTAGATTTTTCTGAAAGGATTCATCCTGATTTTCAAAAATTAGCAATTAACATTACTAAAGATATGGGATTAAGATTAACAGGGGTGGATATACTCACCCATGATATAACTATGCCGATGGTAGATTATACGCTCATTGAAGTCAATGGTTCTCCTGGTCTAAATCACTATGCTGCTAGTGGTGAAGTAGCAGCAAAAAGGGTGGAAGAGTTTTATCTGAAAATTCTCCAAGTCCTAGAGAATGATAGTTAGGGCTGGCTGAAAAAAGCAATAGGAGTGAAAAATTGCTGGAGTTTCCATCAGATTAATCCCTATTTAAAGCGTAGGTGGGTTGGCAAAAGAATACATTAAATCAGCCTCGATTAATATAGATACCCGACTTCTTAAAGAAGTCGGGTATCTGTTTATATTGAAAGTAAAAAATAAAAGGGACATAATTGCTGCAATTATGTATCCTAAATAAGACATAAATACCTCCTTTTCTCTACCTCTGTGTCCTCTGTGTCCTCTGTGGTTCGTTCCAAAAAATCCCTTCACAAACCAGGGAGAATAGCTATATCTATAATTCAGATTATATAACTTTTATTCAGTAACTAATAATTTGAGGTAAGATAAATAATCATCTGCCATTAATTCATGACCAATATTATTCATAAACGGGCTGATTTTGATAGTCCATGGAAAGAAATTCTCACCGCATATTTTCCCCAAGCAATGCAATTCTTTTTTCCCGAAACCTACGCATTAATTAACTGGGAACGTCCTTATGAATTTCTCGATAAAGAATTTCAACAAATTACCCGTGAAGCCGAACAAGGAAAGAGATATGCTGATCAATTAGTCAAAGTTTGGCAAATTCAGGGTGAACAATTGTGGTTATTAATCCATGTAGAAATTCAGGGAAAAAAAGAAGATAATTTCGGTCAACGGATATTTACCTACAATTATCGCATTTTTGACAGTTTTGGTCAACCCGCAATCAGCTTGGCGATTTTATGTGACACCAACCGTGAATGGCGACCGAGTAATTACGGTTACAATTATCCCCAGACAAAGTTAAATTTTGAATTTGGTAGCATTAAACTGTTAGATTATGAACAACGGTGGCAAGAGTTAGAAAATAGTAAGAATCCTTTTGCAACAGTGGTTATGGCGCATTTGAAAACCCAGCAAACGCGCTCATATCCCCAAAAACGCAAAATCTGGAAATTCAGTTTAATTCGCAGGTTATACGATTTAGGCTTACAAGAGCAAGATATTCGTAACCTGTATCGCTTTATAGACTGGGTGATGATTTTACCAAAACCATTGGAAAATCAATTGTGGTCGGAGTATAAAAAATTCGAGCAGGAGCGAACTATGAGATATATTACCACTGGTGAGCGCATAGGTTACGAGCGGGGAATAGAAGAAGGTAGACAGGAAGGAGAACGGTTGGTTATTTTAAAACTGCTTAAAAGGCGATTGGGTGAATTATCACCGGAAACAACACAGCGGATTCAATCTCTTTCTGTTAATCAGTTGGAAAATTTAAGCGAGGCTTTACTAGATTTTATCAGTATGGCGGATTTACTTAATTGGTTGCAATTAAATTAATCCTCTTGTTGAAATCTTCAAATATATGTAAGGTAGATTAGCAATAAAGTACATGAAATAGGTCTTGATTAACATAGATGCCTGACTTCTTAAATAAGTCGGGCATTTGTTTGTATTTAAGTTAATAGGCAAAAGTGACAAAATTGCAGCAATTATGTCCCTTTTTTTGGCTATTTTTAATCCGTAATTGTCTATTTTTTAGTGATATTCTCAACCTAAAAGGGCAAATTTACGGATATTTGTGCGGAAAATGCTGTTATCATCAAGCTATTGAAGGTGACAAAACTGAAACAATTATGTCACTTTTATTTTGTCTAAGTCTCTAGACAGAGGTTTTTATTTTTAATAGGATGTAGTGGGGGAATAAAGAATAACAACCCTAACAAATTAATTCACCTACAGACCTCTGAGGCAAGTTAACATGAATAATCATCGTCTTGAAATCAACGACCTAATTGATAGTGCTGTTAATAATGCAGTAGCGCGTCGTGAAGAAGCTTTAGCATCTGTATCTAACGAAGAAGCTAAAAACGTTTCTGGTGGTATAGCTATTACCACAACTGTTGGGAGACTCATCAGACCACCCATTTTGTTGGGAATCATGGTTAAGCCTCCTATTATAACAGGAATTATAACAGGAAAAATCGCACTACGATAAAATTGGGCATAAAAATCCTCTTATTTGGAGGCTAAATGGATGAAGGAAATTGCTGAAAAAACTACACTCTGCCCCAGTGCTAGACCAGAACCCGGAGAAAGTTTTGTTTTTGGTATCATTGGTGGAACAGTAGCAGAACCTCGTGTAGCCTATCTGAAACAGCCTCAACCTATCACAGATGAATTAATAGCCAAAGTTAGTCCTGTGACACCTGCGGAAGTATTTCGTACAGCTTCAACTTGTGCCACAAATGGTTGTCAACATTTTGATGGGAAAAATTGTGGTTTAGCTACACGAATTGTCGAAAATTTACCGACAGTAGGAGAGGAATTACCTCCCTGTTCTATACGTCGTGATTGTCGTTGGTGGCAACAGGAA
The DNA here is from genome assembly GCF_000312705.1 of Anabaena sp. 90. NCBI lineage: Bacteria > Bacillati > Cyanobacteriota > Cyanophyceae > Nostocales > Nostocaceae > Anabaena > Anabaena sp. 90. Next base: position 383,509 of record NC_019427.1, on the reverse strand, counting down.
GGTAAGGCTGCTTGTATGCGTTGTCCGCAAGTAATTACGGATAATTACAATGCTTCTGAATTGTCAATTCAAGTAGCCACACCAACCGCTTGTTAACTTATATCTTGCACCATAATCTGATTGGGAAAATAGAATCCTAAAAAGCTGATTATTAGCTAGTATGGGGATTTTCTGCCTGCCCTTTTTGAGAAGGTGCAAGATATGAATTTAAGATGTGAATTAGGGAATTTTGCAAATATCTGAAAGGAGAAAAATATGTCTTTAGAAAATGTCAAATCTTTCTATGAATATCTGGAAGATAATGAAGCTTTTCGTGATCAAATCAAAGCTGCTGAGAATAAAGAAGAGTGTAGCCAAATAGTTAAAGAAGCCGGCTTTGATTTTACTTTAGAAGAATATGAAGAATATACTTATCAACTTTTAGAATCAACTAATTCTGAAGATGAAATCCAAGATTTAGGTGAAAAGGAATTAGCAGCCGTTTTTGGTGGAATAACTGGAAGAACTTCAATAATTCGACCATTATATGGAGTCGTGTGGCCACGACAAAAATGGCCACCTGTACAGCTGATGTATGGAGTTGTTACTGGTGACACTTTTTAAGGGTAAATGTCCATTTTTGAACTGAAAAATTAAGTTTTTAGGGATGGATAAAAAGCCAATTTATCCATCCTTTACTCACAAAATTGATTGAGGATATTTGCATGACTTATCGCCGAATTAGCTATGCAGTGTGGGAAATTACCCTTAAATGTAATCTAGCTTGTCAACATTGTGGTTCTCGCGCTGGACATACCAGGACAAATGAACTTTCTACAGCAGAAGCTCTTAACCTAGTCCAGCAAATGGCCGAAGTAGGAATTACAGAAGTTACTATTATTGGAGGTGAAGCATTTCTTCGTCCCGATTGGTTAGAAATTGCCCAAGCAATTACTAAAGCTGGTATGATTTGTGGTATGACCACCGGGGGTTATGGTATCACCTTAGAGACAGCCCACCGCATGAAAGCAGCAGGGATTCAAGTAGTTTCTGTGTCCGTTGATGGTTTAGAAGCTACCCATGACCGAATTCGGGGTAAACAAGGCTCATGGAAATGGGCATTTCAGACCATGAGTAACCTCAAAGAAGCGGGTATTCCCTTTGGTTGTAATACTCAAATTAATCGGCTCTCAGCCCCAGAATTTCCCCAAATTTACGAACATCTCCGCGACGCGGGTATTTTCGCTTGGCAAATTCAATTAACCGTACCTATGGGGAATGCAGCGGATAATAGCGAGATTTTATTACAACCTTATGAACTTTTGGATGTATATCCAATGATTGCTCGTGTTGCAAAACGAGCCAAGCAGGAAGGTGTACAGGTGCAACCGGGAAATAATATTGGCTACTACGGACCCTATGAGCGATTATTGCGCGGGGGGGATGCGTGGTCATTTTGGCAGGGATGTAGCGCCGGACTCTCAGCTTTAGGTATTGAAGCGGACGGTGCTATCAAAGGTTGCCCATCTTTACCGACAACAGCTTATACAGGAGGTAATATCCGCGACCATTCACTGCGGACAATTATTGAAGAAACAGAGGAACTGAGATTTAATCTTGGTGCTGGTACTCCCAAGGGAACAGAACACCTATGGGGTTTCTGCAAAACTTGTGAATTTGCGGAACTTTGTCGTGGTGGTTGTAGTTGGACTGCCCATGTTTTCTTTGATAAAAGAGGTAATAATCCTTACTGTCATCATCGTGCCTTAACTCAAGAAAAAAATGGTATCAGAGAGCGTGTTTTTCTCCAACGTGAAGCTAATGGAAATCCCTTTGATAATGGCGAATTTGCACTAATTGAGGAATCTATTAATACCCCTTGGATAGAAAATGACCCACTGCATTTTACTGCTGAGTTAATTCAATGGCCAAAAGAGTGGGAAAAAGAAGCAGAGTTAGGCAAATCTTTAGTTAATTCCCACTAAAATTCTGTTGAGAATCATGAACAATATTTCTCCCGATTCTATCACTTTAGAAGATTCAAATACCTTTGTAAAATCTGAAACTGATTCAGATATTTTACAACCTTTATTACCTCGTTTGAGTTGGGATAATCAGATTACTTATTTGCGACTTATTTTTAGGGCTAAAAGAGCCTTAGACCGAATTGAGAAAGAAGCGGGTATTGTCAGGAGTGAAAACTGATTAAATTTACAGCACCTTAATTTTACCACAAACCTGAATCTTGAGATTTTCAGGTTTATTTTATTTCTATACCCATCCTAAACAACACATAAATACCTCCTTTTTCTCTACCTCTGAGTCCTCTGTGTCCTCTGTGGTTCGTTCCAAAAAATCCGTTCACAAACCACGGAGAATTGCTATATCTATAATTCAGATTATATAACTTTTATTCAGTAACTAATAATTTGAGGTAAGATAAATAATCATCTGCCATTAATTCATGACCAATATTACTAATAAACGGGCTGATTTTGATAGTCCAAAAACGCAAAATCTGGAAATTCAGTTTAATTCGCAGGTTATACGATTTAGGCTTACAAGAGCAAGATATTCGTAACCTGTATCGCTTTATAGACTGGGTGATGATTTTACCAAAACCATTGGAAAATCAATTGTGGTCGGAGTATAAAAAATTCGAGCAGGAGCGAACTATGAGATATATTACCACTGGTGAGCGCATAGGTTACGAGCGGGGAATAGAAGAAGGTAGACAGGAAGGAGAACGGTTGGTTATTTTAAAACTGCTTAAAAGGCGATTGGGTGAATTATCACCGGAAACAACACAGCGGATTCAATCTCTTTCTGTTAATCAGTTGGAAAATCTAAGCGAGGCTTTACTAGATTTTAGCAGTATGGCGGATTTACTTAATTGGTTGCAATTAAATTAATCCTCTTGTTGAAATCTTCAAATATATGTAAGGTAGATTAGCAATAAAGTACATGAAATAGGTCTTGATTAACATAGATGCCTGACTTCTTAAATAAGTCGGGCATTTGTTTGTATTTAAGTTAATAGGCAAAAGTGACAAAATTGCAGCAATTATGTCACTTTTTTTGGCTATTTTTAATCCGTAATTGTGCGTTTTTTAGTGATATTTTCAACTTAAAAGGGCAAATTTACGGATATTTGTGCGGAAAATGCTGTTATCATCAAGCTATTGAAGGTGACAAAACTGAAACAATTATGTCACTTTTATTTTGTCTAAGTCTCTAGACAGAGGTTTTTATTTTTAATAAGATGTAGTCGGGAAATGAAAAAGTACAACGTTTCCGGTTTTTTCTAGATTTTTTGACTTTTTAAAACCAAGGAGAATACGAAGATGAAGATGGCTAAGATTAAAATTCTCGACCTGGAAGTAAAAAAAATTGTTCAACTGACTAGCGACGAACAATATTTAATTCAAGGTGGCTGTTGCTGCTGTCCTTGGTGGTGGCCGCGGTGCTGGTGGTAATGAATTGGTTAGGATGAGTCTGTAACGCACCAATCCTCGTTCCCAGTCTCCGACTGGGAATGCTACCTAGAGGCTCTGCCTCCGTGACTTAGTATCAATAAAGGCAGAGCCTTCCGTAATTCATTCCCATACAGAGTATGGGAACGAAAACATTTTTCATTTTTTGATTTTTTAAAACCAAGGAGAATACAAAGATGGCTAAGATTCAAATTGCTGACTTGCATAGTGAAAACTTTGTTGAACTGACTGCTGAAGAACAATATTTAATTCAAGGTGGTATTTGGTGGCGTGTTGCTGCTGGTGCTGTTGCTGTTGCTTGTTATATTATAGAAAATTGGTCCGATATTAAAAAAGGTGTTTCTGATGCTTGGAATGGAAACTAATTAAAAGTTGCCTTTTTGTTTTGCAGAAATCAATTGTTATTAGTGTGGAGAAAATTAACATCATGAAAGGTAGAATCAGCATTCTAGATATCAATTCAGACTACTTGCAAGAATTAACAGAGGATAGTTTTATTAATTCGATTTTTGGCGGTAAACCAACAACAGAAACTAGCTTTGCTTATGACGTAGCTTGGGTAGTTACTAAAGGCGTTAAATGGGTAGTGGATCTGTTTTAATCTCAGAATTTGAGTAGTGTAATCTCAGAGCATAAAACCAATTTCTCGTTCCCAGTCTCCGACTGGGAATGCTACCTAGAGGCTCTGCCTCCGTGACTTAGTATCAATGAAGGCAGAGCCTTCTGTAATTCATTCCCATACAGAGTATGGGAACGAGAACATTTTTGTGATTAAATCACTCGAAATTCACATTAATCTCTGTTTGATTAACTTGTTTTTTGATCCAACTTAATAGTAAATCGCTAACAATTTGCTGACGCAATTTATCATTCAATTCCGGCTGAATAATCTCCTCAACAAAAATTAAATGTACCCCTTTAGAAGTAATTATCGGTTTAATTACCTGTGGGGGTTTGGCACCAAAGACAGCAGCAGATATTTCTGGCTTTAAATCCCGACGATTTAATATTCCTAAATATCCTCCCTTACGACGTAATTCTATATCTTGAATATATTGGTGAGCTACATCATAAAAACTCATTTCTCCTTCTTTGACTGCATAAAAAAGTTCTATTGCTAAATCTTCATCATTAAATACAACTTCATACATGACCACACCAGCATAATTTAGCTGATTTTCAAAGAAGAAAGGTTCGATTTGATCAGAAAATAAATGTTGGCTTAACTTAGCAGTAACCACACCAGTATAGACTATATCTTCAAAATCATCTATAGATAAACCATATTTTTCTAACCATTTCCAAGTGTCATTAGCACTGGTCAGGTCATTAGTTAATCGCAGAAAATCCGCTGCTTTTTGTAGTTCTTCAACTTCTACTTTTATCCCTGCTTCTTCCGCAGCAGTTATAATCACTTTTCGGTTGACAATTTGCTCAACTAACTCAGGTATTTTACAGGATAATTTAATTTGTTGTAAAATATCCGATTGGGTAATGGTGATAGGTTCGGACATAATTTGCTCCTTAAATACATAAATAAATTATACCCCACCCTAACCCTCCCCTTGCTAAGGGGAGGGGACAATTCGATGAATTTTTTCTCGTTCCCAGTCTCTGACTGGGAATGCTACTTAGAGGCTCTGCCTCCATGATTTAGTATTAATGAAGGCAGAGCCTTCCGTAATTCATTCCCATACAGAGTATGGGAACGAGGGGAAAGACTAAAGGGAGGGGACTGAATTAATTGTTTCCCCTCTTAACAAGGCTACGGTGTACACACAAGTCTTCTAGAGTTGCCCCACAACGTTTAGATCCCCCCAACCCCCCTTAAAAAGGGGGGCTAAATTCTTCAAAGTCCCCCTTTTTAAGGGGGATTTAGGGGGATCGGATAACGTTTAGCATCCTGTCTAGAGATCTGTGTACACCGTAGCTTAACAAGGGAGGACTAAGGGAGGTAATTCGATAAATTTTCTACAATTTCACTCCTCCTTGTTGCAATTTTTTAAATGGGTCAAGTAGAAAATCAATAATTCGTCGCTGACGGACAATTACCTCAGCGGTTGCTGTATCCCCTGGACGCAAAGGAATACATTTATTAGCAGTGGGAATACAACTTTTTTTGAGAGAAATTTCTAAGTTATAAGCGGCTACTTTGCCATTGGCTGTATCTATTTCTATCGTATTAGGAGAAATTTTAATTAACTCTCCTGAGATAATACCATAATCCTGAAACGGATAAGCATCAAATTTGAGTTTTACTGGTAATCCTAACCGCAAAAAACCACTGTCTGTAGTTGCCATTTGCGCTCGAATTATTAAGGGTGAATTATCTTGGGCAATTTCGGCAACCATTGTCCCTACTTGCACAACTGAACCGGGTTTTTGAATTGGTAGTTGAAATAATATCCCATTCACAGAAGCTTTAATTTCTCGCTGTCCTAACTGAAATTTTAAGGCATCAATTTGGCGTTTAGTTTGAGAAATATCTGATTTGAGAGAACTAATATCTGTGTCTAAACTTTTCTGTTGTTCGGCGATTTTTAACACTGCTGACTGACCAGAAAGGGTTAAAGTTTGATAGCTTCCTTGTTGTTCTCCCAGTCGCAATTTAGCCTGTTCAATATCGGCATGAGCTTGGCGCAAATTTCGCCCATAACTACTTTGTTGTTCTGCTAAACGTAACTTAGCTTGTTGAATATCTGACTGACTTTGTGCATATAATTTTTGCTTTTCCTTAGCGATATCTTGCTTGTCTACTAAATTGATTTCTGGAATTACTCCCTGTTGTCTGAGTTGACTATAGCGTTTTACTTCTCGCTGACTACTTAATAAACTACTCTCTGCTAATTGATTAGTAGTTTGACTATTAGTTAGGGTTTGTCGCGCTTGATTAAGTTGAGATAATCTTTCTTCTTTCTGAAATTGATAGGCATTTTTTAGGGTATTAATATTCTGTTGCGCTTGATCAATTTGTGCTTGTTTCTCTAATTGTTGAGATTGATTTTGTTGTTGTTGGGTTGCTAAGGAGACAATTAACTGATTTTTGGAGGATTTTAACTGAGAAATTCGGTTTAATTGTCCTTCCAATTTATCTTGAACTTGACGTAATTCTGATTTGACTAATGCCGATTCTAATAATAATAGAGTTTGTCCGGCTTTGACTGTTTCACCTTCTTTAACTTGAATTTCCGCAACTGTTCCCCCTACAGCCGCATCTAATTTCACGGTTTTATCTTTAGGTTCAATACGTCCTCTTCCTGTACCAGTTTCATCTACTTTAGATAGCAAAGACCAAGGTAAAACTATGGAGACAATGAAGACTAAAAGATATAATAGTCCCCGCGTCCAAACCTGTGGTAAACTATCAAGTGATTCTTTAGTAATTTCCGACCAATCTTCATTGGTAATTTCTGGTAATTCTGGTGATAAGATCTCATCAGATTTTGTGATATTCCCATTTAATGTACTTGTCATAATGCACCTTTTTCTTAGTATGAATTTATGGTAGGTTGGGTTGAGGAACGAAACCCAACTATAATCATTGTTAAATCATTGTTGGGTTTCGCTATGGCTCAACCCAACCTACGTTATTGTTTGTATGTAATTGCTGTTGATTTAGATTCTCATGAATTTGTCATAATGCACCTTTTTCTTAGTATGAATTTATGGTAGGTTGGGTTGAGGAACGAAACCCAACTATAATCATTATTAAATCATTGTTGGGTTTCGCTATGGCTCAACCCAACCTACGTTAGTGTTTGCAATTGCTGTTGATTTAGATAGAAATAATGTCCTTTTTTAGCCATTAATTCCTCATGACTGCCACTTTCAATTAACACACCTCTATCTAGTACCAAAATTAAATCAGCATTTCGCACGGTGGAAAGACGATGAGCAATTACTAAAGTAGTTTTTCCTTTGAGAATTGTGTTAAAATTCTGTTGAATTATCCTTTCTGATTCAGTATCTAAATGAGAAGTTGCCTCATCTAAAACCAATAATTTCGGATTACCTAATAATGCTCTAGCAATGGCTATTCTCTGTCTTTGTCCACCAGATAATAAACCTCCACCTTCACCAATTTGGCTTTCATAACCCATTGGTAATTTTTTGATAAATTCATCAGCACCAGCCATTTCTGCTGCTGCAATTACTTCTGATAAAGGTATTCCTGGATGTCCTAAACTGATATTTTCTCGAATTGTTCCACCAAATAAAAATGTGTCTTGGTCAACTACACCAATTTGTTGTCGAAAAGAACGCAAGGAAAGACTGGTAATATCTTGTCCGTCAATTAAAACTTTACCGTCTGTGGGGGGATATAAGCCGATAACTAATTTAGAAATGGTGGTTTTTCCTGAGCCACTGCGTCCCACTAAAGCTACCATTTGTCCGGGTTTGATTTCAAAACTGAGGTTTTCTAATATATTAATATCGCTTTCTGGATGATAACGAAATGTGACGTTTTCAAAGCGAATATGCCCCTGAATTGGTGGTAAATTCTGCCGTGATTGATTTTGTAAATCCTCTTCTGGTTCTGTGTCTAAAACATCGTTAATTCTTTCTACTGCAATCACAACTTCTTGCAATTCATTCCATAAGACAATTAACCGTTGGAAGGGGCGAATAATATTACCCAGCAGCATATTAAATGCTACTAGTTGTCCCACAGTTAACTGATTATGAATTACCAAATATGCCCCAAACCATAATAAAGCTGTGGTAGCTACTGCTTCAATTGTGTTACTGAAAATTTGTAAATTATTGCCGATAACTTGCCCGGAAAAGTTGGTTTTTATCTCTTTATTTAATAACTCTTCCCAATGCCATCTTACTGTTTGTTCTACTGCTGTAGCTTTCACCGTTCGCACACCAGTTAAAGCTTCTATTAAATAACTACTTTCCTTGGCAACTGCATTGAATATTTCTCTGGAAATCCTTTGTAAAAAGGGTGTGGCAATTAAGGCTAATAAGGCAAAAGGTGGGACAATTATTAAAGCTAATAATGCCATTTTCCAACTGTACCAAAACATCAAGCCTAGATAGATAAAGACAGTGAATAAATCTAGGAGAATTGATAATGCTTCACCCGATAAAAAGCGTTGAATTTTGCGGTTTTCCTGCACGCGAGAAATAATATCTCCCACATAACGAGTCTCGAAAAAACTCAGGGGTAAACGCAATGTATGACGAATAAAACCGACAATTAATGCTAAATCTATCCGATTAGCTATATGATCTAAAAGATATTGCCTTAAACCAGTCATAGCCACCCGAAAAAGGCTAAAAATCAACAATCCTATTCCTACTGCTGTCAGGGTCAGTTCTGACCGTTGTACCACTACCCGATCTAAAATTAATTGGGTAAATAAGGGGGTAATTAAGCCAAATATCTGGATGAATATGGAAGCGATAAATACTTCCAACATGACTACAGAATGGGGTTTTATTAACTCAAAAAATTGCCAAAAAGGTGTAGATGTCTCTTTCGTTTCTTTGAGCATTGCTGTCGGTTGTAACAACAATGTATAACCAGTCCAGTCGCTGTTAAATTCCTCATGGGTGAGGGTGCGTTGACCAATAGCAGGGTCTGCCACAATTACATATTTAGGGGTAATTTCGTAGACCACTATGTAATGTTTGCCTTCCCAATGAACAATAGCAGGTAATTTTTGCTTTGCTAACTGCTTTAAACTAGCTTTGACAGGTCTAGTAGCAAAACCTAGACTTTCTGCTGCTGTTAATAACCCTCGCAAAGATGCACCATTGCGGTCTACATTGGCAATATCACGGAGACGATTTACACTAAAACGTTTCCCCCAATACCGGGACACCATGACTAAACAAGCTGCTCCGCAGTCAGAACCACTTTGTTGAGCAAAGAATGGATAGCGCCCCATTACCTTTTGCCATAAATGCCCCACCCGTTGTCTGGGACTCGGAAAATAGGCTTTATTAATTTTTGATTCTGAGGTCAAATAGGGGGTTGAATCTGAATTGTCGTTCTCTGGAGAGCTTGGTTTTATGGGTGTATAATCTGTGTTTCTCAGGAGTGAGTATGCTTTCTCCCATAAATGTTCTCGAATTTGGGGATACTTGGCTATTAATGGCAATAGTAACTTTTCTGGCAAGAAGCATAACTGTAAATTTGCTGAAGCTCTGGCTGCATAAGGCTCAAATTTAGATTGGGGAAACAAGGTAAATTCACCGAAAGATGCCCCAGTTTCTAGGGTAGCAATTAATTCGTCTTTATCATCTAATAGTCTGACTTTGCCCCTAATGATAATGTAAATGCCCGGTTCAACATTCTTTCCTGTCCAGAATTTGCCGACTTTAGGGTTGATAGACTGAAGTTCGGGAAGATAGTGATAAAATTCTTCTGCGGTTAGTGAATACCCCAATGTATTGTTGATTTGTTGCAGAGATACTAATTGAGCGGATATATTGTGCGCCATAAATGTCTGAATCCTTTACTGCTTTGTGAAAATTAATAGGTATAATTTCTGAGGAATCGGTGGTATTTGCTTTTTTGAGGTCAGCAATTGATATTTTGGGTTCTGTAGCCGATTTTGGGCTATTTTGTCCATCATGACTGGGTTTCGGTCGAGTGGATAAGCCCATTTGTTTGAGAAGTCGCTTAAAGTGGCGATCGCTCACTTCAAAGCCAAATTCTTCGCATAGATGTTTCTGTAACCAATTCAATGTCCAGTGTTGAGAAACATGACCATAATCACGAGGATTACTGTAAAATAATTCTTTTAATCGTTGTAAGTATTCATTACTAACTAATTTAGGGCGACCAATCGGACAATCTTGCCATTGATGCGCCATTCCCTGACGAGCTATGTGTATCCAATGTCTAGCGGTTGCGGGACAACACCCCAAAATTTGACAAATTTCTGCTTGAGTTATCCCTTGGTCCGCTAACAACATAATTTGAATCCGTTGCCGCTGGGATTGAGAGCGATGTTCTTGTAATGATTTTAACAGCATTTGTCGCTGAAAATCTGTTAACAAGTTACTTGAAGAATTGCTCCCCGCTTTATTACTACTTGTCCATTGATATGTATACATAAATGGTTCAATCTCGTAAAAATCAAACTCCGCAAGCATCCTAGTTCCCTCTTAATGAGAGCTTGGCCTTATTTTAGGGATGAAAATAATTTTGCATCCGTTTAATACCTTTGTAGAGACCTTACATGGGTAGAGATTCTCGGCTCTACCTCCAAAAATCATCCGCCAATATGGCTACACCACGTAGGCTATCTGCAACGCCAAAAATTAAAGCATCTTTTTAGCCTTTAATAAATCACCTGGCAGAAAAGCCCCATTTTCAGTAATAATGGCGGTAATTAAATCAGCAGGTGTGACATCAAAAGCCGGGTTATAAAATTCCACTCCTGGAGGGGTGAGGATAGTTTCACCTATTTGATATATTTCTGCTGGGTGACGTTCTTCAATGGGAATTTGACTACCATCAATTAATTCAAAATCTACTGTAGATAAAGGTGCAGCGACAAAGAAAGGAATATTATGAGCTTTGGCGACAATAGCTAAACTATAAGTTCCGATTTTATTGGCAGTGTCACCATTAGCAGCAATTCTATCAGCACCCACAACTACAGCATCAATTAAACCTTGTTTCATGCAGTGGGCAGCCATATTATCGGTAATTACTGTCACTGGAATGCCTTCTTGGACACATTCCCACGCGGTGAGTTTTGCACCTTGTAACCGGGGACGGGTTTCGTCAGCAAATACCCTGGCTAAACGTCCTTCTTTCCACGCAGAACGGACTACACCTAATGCTGTCCCATAACCGGCAGTGGCTAATGCCCCAGCGTTGCAATGAGTGAGTATAATTAGTTGGTCTGGGGTTTGCGGTAATGCTGCCAAACCATGATCACCTATAGCTTGACAGGTTTGTAGATCTTCGGCATTGATCTTTTGGGCAGTTTCTAAAAGAACTTGTTTAATTTCGGCGACTGTTCCCACGGTTTCATAAGCCGTTTTCATCATTCTACCAATAGCCCAAAACAAATTTACCGCAGTGGGACGGGTAGAACGCAACAAATTAGCGACTGTTTCCAGTTTAGTCAAAAACTCTTGGATTTCGCTTGTTTCAATTTCCCTTGCACCTAAATACATTCCATAGGCCGCAGCCACTCCTATCGCCGGCGCACCTCTCACAATCATGGTTGTAATGGCTTGTGCCATATCTTCACTGCGGTGAATCTCCACCACTGTATATTCATTAGGTAAGCGAGTTTGATCAATGAGTGATACTGAATTATTGCGCCAAATAACGGGATAAACCATATTGTTAGTTGTCAGTTGTCAGTAGGGGCGAAGCATTTGCAAGATAAATTATCGGTCATTGCCAAAAATAGTTCTCCAAATGCTTCGCCCGTACAGTTGTTAGTGGTTAGTAGGGGCGAAGCATTTGCAAGATAAATTATCGGTCATTGCCAAAAATAGTTCTCCAAATGCTTCGCCCGTACAGTTGTTAGTGGTTAGTAGGGGCGAAGCATTTGCAAGATAAATTATCGGTCATTGCCAAAAATAGTTCTCCAAATGCTTCGCCCGTACAGTTGTTAGTGGTTAGTAGGGGCGAAGCATTTGCAAGATAAATTATCGGTCATTGCCAAAAATAGTTCTCCAAATGCTTCGCCCGTACAGTTGTCAGTGGTAATGGATGAAAGGGAACTTTTAGATATAGTAATTATCAATCATTATTCAACAAATTCATGCTCTTTTGCCTGTTCCCTGTTCCCTGTTCCCTCTTTCCCAAATTAAGTTAAAAAAGAAAGATGAAAATTACCAAAAAAATCAACAATTGGCTGGAAACCCATGCTGCTGCACCTGCTTATGGTGGTTGGGTATTGGCGGGAATTTCTGTGTGTTATTTGGGTGCAGGGATTAATACCATGGCTGGCTGGCTGTATGTGATTAGTGGAGTCAGTTTTGCTCTTTTGGGTGTATCCGGTTTTGTTGCACCGCGATCGCTTGCGGGTATAATTGTCAAACGTCGTCCCATTGAACCAGTAACCGCAGGTGATGACCTAAAAATTGAGATAGAAATTCACAATCAGAGAGAACAATCGGCGACTTTATTACAAGTTAGAGACATTCTCCCATTTATTTTTGGTCAGCCAGTCCAGCAAAGTATTGAATCTATTCCACCACAGGATAGTTATCGCTGGGTATATTATCACCCTACCCAACAGCGAGGCCTTTACCGCTGGCATACAGTAGAATTAGCTACGGGTGCGCCTTGGGGTTTGTTTTGGTGTCGTCGTCCCCGTCAGTGTGAAGCTAGGGCAATTGTTTATCCCACCGTCTTACCCCTGACTACCTGCCCTTTAATTGATGAAATCGGACAAGATGACAGCCAACGGGGAGATCCTCGTGGTAAACCTTTACAAATGGCAACAACGGGATTAGTGCGATCGCTGCGTCCCTATCGTATAGGTGATCCTACCCGATTAATTCATTGGCGGACAAGCGCCCGTTATGGAGAATTACGAGTGCGGGAATTAGAAGTAATTACCGGGGGACAAGAAATTATTATTGCCATAGATAGTTCCTTTCAGTGGCAACAAGAATTATTTGAACAAGCCGTAATTACCGCTGCTTCCTTGTATTTTTATGCCCAACAGCAACAACTGCAAGTACAATTATGGACATCAGCTACAGGTTTAATTACAGGCAATATCGCAGTTTTGGAAACCTTAGCAGCCACCAACCCTATCGAAAAAAACAGCTTACCACCGGATAACTGTCCCCTAATTTGGCTGACACAAAACTCCTTTACCACATCCACCTTACCCCTGGGTAGTCGTTGGGTACTCTGGCAAAATTCAGATTCAGCAGCAGAAACTGTCATTAATCGGGAATATCCCGGTATCATTATCCAAAACGAACAAGAGCTACAACCCCAATTGCAAAAAGCTCTTAATTTATTTTCAGGCGATTTCTCGCACTGAGCCTGATGTACAATGCAATGAAACATTAAAATTTATCAACAGCACAGCCCATGGTGACATCAGAAGTGAATTCACAATCCAGCGATAAAAGCCTAGAAGCAATGCGGCATTTTTCCGAACAATATGCCAAACGGACGGGAACATACTTCTGTTCTGAACCTTCTGTTACCGCAGTTGTGATCGAAGGACTAGCCAAGCATAAAGATGAACTCGGTGCGCCTTTATGCCCTTGTCGTCACTACGAAGATAAGGAGGCCGAAGTTAATGCCGCTTTTTGGAATTGTCCTTGCGTCCCCATGCGCGAACGCAAAGAATGTCACTGTATGCTATTCCTTACCTCTGATAATGAGTTTTCCTGCGACAAACAAGAAATCTCTATGGAGACTATCAAAGAAGTTCGGGATACTATGGGATGAACGAAACCATGTCTGAAGAGTTTTGGCAAGGTGTAGAACAGTTCAATGCTGGACAGTTCTACGCTTGTCATGACATTCTTGAAGCACTCTGGATTGATAGTATCGAACCAGATAAAACTTTTTATCAAGGTATTCTCCAAATTGCCGTGGGACTGTATCATCTGGGTAATCATAATTTAAGAGGAGCAATGATTCTTTTAGGTGAAGGTAGTAATCGTCTTCGCCGTTATCTACCCAGCTACGGCGGTATTAATGTGGAAGAATTATTTACTGAAAGTGTGGATTTGTTAAAGACTCTACAACAAGAAAGTCTACAACCAATGGCAAATAATAAATTGGCTGAAAATCAAGCTCGACTTTTACCCAGTATTTCCCTGTCTAAACTATGATTTGTGGGATTTTGATGATTTATGGGATTTATTTGCTTAATTTTTTGTAAGTGTGTCAGACTTGATAATTGTCTAAACTATGATTTGTGGGATTTTGATGATTTGTGGGATTTATTTGCTTAATTTTTGGTGGGTGTTTCCAACTTGATCATTGTCTAAACTATGATTTATGGGATTTTGATGATTTGTGGGATTTATTTGCTTAATTTTTGGTGGGTGTTTCCAACTGGATCATTGTCTAAACTATGATTTGTGGGATTTATTTGCTTAATTTTTGGTGGATGTGTCAGACTTGATAATTCGGTAACAATTAACAAATTTTTGCCAGTTGTGAGCAAAGGTTCTGGAAGCGAAACTTAAAGTTTAAAAAACCGTCCATTTTTGCTATAGGACTCATATTTGATTTTTATCTCCCCGTTCCCCGTTCCCCGTTCCCTAATTACTATGATACCTCCTTATCAATTGCTAAAATCACAGATCCGCCGCTTAGGATTGGCCTTGGTACTGCCAATTTCCCTTTTAGGTGTAGCAGGATTGCCTACCCAATTGCCACCAGCTACAGCCCAATCTGGGGGGAATCGTCCCCTGACTATCCGCTCTGATACTCAAGAATATGACGCGAAAACCCAAGTAATTACTGCCCGTGGTAATGTGCAAATGGTGTATCCGGCTCGTCAAATTCAAGCCACATCTGCTCAAGCTCAATATTTTAGTAAAGAAAAACGGATTGATTTCAGTGGGAATGTTTACATTTTGCAACAAGGTAGCAATAGTATTCGCGCGGAAAAAGTCACTTATTTAATTGATGAAGGTAAATTTATCGCCTTACCCCAATCTAATCGTCAGGTAGAATCTACATATATGGTGGAGGATGTCAATCCCAGTAGACAAACTACTAAACCGGCACCAAAAACTCCAGCCCTAAAACGTTCTAATTAGTATCTACAACCTAGATAAAACCTCATAGTGAAAATTGTTTTAGAGAATATTCACAAATCTTACGGTAAACGATTAATTGTGAATCGCGTGAATCTTTCCGTTAGCCAGGGTGAAATTGTCGGTTTACTAGGTCCCAATGGGGCTGGGAAAACGACAACATTTTATATTGCTACAGGTTTAGAAAAACCCAATCATGGCAAAGTTTGGTTAGATAATTTTGATATTACTAATTTTCCTATGCACAAAAGGGCTAGATTGGGTATTGGTTATTTAGCTCAAGAACCAAGTGTATTTCGTCATCTTTCAGTGCAAGATAATATTCTCCTAGTATTTGAGCAAACTCAAGTTCCCAGGAGGGAATGGAGACAACGACTACATACTTTATTGCAGGAATTTCGCTTAGAAAAGGTAGCTCTTAGTAAAGGTATTCAACTTTCTGGTGGGGAACGACGACGCACAGAATTAGCAAGAGCTTTAGCCGCAGGTAAAGAGGGACCGAAATTTCTGTTTTTAGATGAACCTTTTGCTGGAGTTGATCCCATTGCTGTATCTGAAATTCAGGAGATTGTCAGCCAATTACGCGATCGCGGTATGGGCATTTTAATTACAGATCATAATGTCCGCGAAACCCTGGCCATTACAGATCGGGCTTACATCATGCGCGAAGGACAAATTCTCGCTTTTGGTAATGCTGATGAACTCTACAATAACCCCTTAGTACGACAATATTATTTAGGTGATAATTTCGCAGTTTAAACTTTGCGCCTTTGCTCCTTCCCGTCTTTGCGCGAAACATAAATTATGATATATAAACAGTTTAAACCCTTCTCTAATTTCATTTCCCTATTTTCATTTTCCATCATGGATCGCTACTTGGCGATGCAATTAATTTCACCATTTTTATTTGGTGTCGGTGCATTTACTTCTGTAGTTTTAGCAATTGATAGTTTATTTGAATTATTACGAAAAGTTGTAGAATCTGGGCTACCGCTGAATATTGCTTTAGAGATTTTCTTATTAAAGCTACCTTATGTCATGGTTTACTCCTTTCCCATGTCCACTTTGTTAGCTACTTTAATGACCTATAGTCGCCTGTCTAGCGAAAGTGAATTAATTGCTTTACGTGGGTGTGGAGTTAGTGTTTATCGGATGGTTTTTACGGCTGTAGTGTTAAGTTTTGCCGTCACGATCATGACTTATATATTTAATGAGCAAATTGCCCCTGCGGCAAATTATAAGGCTACTATTACCCTAGCACAAGCCCTCAAGTCAGACCAACCTTCCTTTAAACAACAAAATATTTACTATCCTGAATATCGAGAATTTAAAGAAGCAGATGGTAGTAAAAATAAAATACTTTCTCGCTTATTTTATGCTGACCAATTTGATGGTAAGCAAATGAAAGGTTTAACAATTATAGATCGTTCTCGCGGCGGAGTTGATCAAATTGTTGTTTCCGAATCAGCTAAATGGAACGGTCAAAAACAAGTTTGGGATTTTTACAATGGGACTATCTATTTGGTAGCAACTGATCGATCTTATCGGAATATTTTACGCTTTGAACATCAGCAATTACAACTCCCGCGCACTCCTTTAACCTTAGCCGAAAATAGCCGAGACTATGGCGAAATGAATATTTCTCAAGCCCTAGAACAACTAGAAATAGAACGTTTGGGTGGTAATGATCAGAAAATTCGCAAGCTCCGAGTGCGAATTCAACAAAAAATCGCCTTTCCCTTTGTTTGCGTTATTTTTGGTTTAGTTGGCTCAGTTATGGGTAGCATCCCTCAACGCACTGGACGCGGGACAAGTTTTGGTATTAGTGTGATTGTGATTTTCAGTTATTATTTACTATTATCTGTTTCTGGAGCTTTAGCACAGGCTGGTATACTTTCTCCCATAATTGGTGCTTGGTTGCCCAATTTATTTGGATTAGTAACGGGTTTATTTTTATTAATCCGAGTAGCCCAGAGATAATGTAAATTTATAAGTCAGTTATCTAGATATTAAGTTTTTTTAGTCATAATTTCAGCAACAAAAGGCTATATATTATTTAATATCTAGCAGCATTTCGATATGAGTAAAATTCGCATTGTCGTTATTGAAGATCATTACCTCACTCGCTTCTCTATTTGCAAAGCATTACAACAAAAAAACGAAATTGAAGTAGTTGGAGAAGCTGGTAATGCCCGTCATGGTCTAATAATGTTAAAGAAGCTACAGCCAGATGTGGCAATTGTGGATATAGGTTTACCAGATCAAGATGGGATTGAATTAACCAAGGAAATTAAAGCGATCGCTAATCATCGTCAATTATCAAATACAAAGGTATTAATTCTAACGTCATCTGATAATAAAGCATCTGTACTTGCAGCCTTTAGCGCTGGTGCAGATTCCTACTGTATGAAAGATATCCGGTTTGATAATTTACTCGAAGCTATACGGGTAACTGCTGATGGTAATCCTTGGATTGATCCGATGATTGCTCGGATTATTTTAGAAAAGGCACAGCAGAAGACACATTTTGTCCAATCCAATGATAATAAACCACCTGTTAACTCTAGTATTCTCTCAGACAGAGAATTAGAAGTGTTAAAATTGATTACCAAAGGTTGTAGTAATGATGATATCGCCAAGAGACTTTATATTGTAACTGGAACTGTGAAAACACACATTAGCAATATTATGAATAAATTATGTGCTAATGATCGTACAGAAGCAGCAGTAATTGCTCTGCGTTCTGGCTTAGTTACATAATTATTAAATTAAGGACATCTTGCCATTCAAAGATGTGGAAAGTTGAGTCAAATTATGACTGATAAAAAGTTAGATAAGCTCAAGCTCATGGTGGTAGATGATGAGTTAGATAACTTAGATTTACTCTATCGCACATTTTGGAAAGATTTTAAAGTCTATAGAGCTAATAATGCCAGTGAAGCCTTGGCTATCTTAGAAAAAGAAGGTGAAATGGCTGTGATTATCTCTGACCAGAGAATGCCCGACATCAACGGTAGTGAATTATTAAGTTTGACGGTTGAGCGTTTTCCTGATACAATTCGGATTTTGCTAACTGGTTTTACTGATGTGGAAGATTTAGTAGATGCAATTAACTCTGGTCGCGTATTTAAGTACATTACTAAACCTTGGAATCCCAACCAACTTCAATTATTAGTTAAGCAAGCTAGTGACACATATCGCTTAGTTAAAAAACGGGTAGCAGAATTATCTCGGGCATTGCGACGGGAATCTTTATTTAATGCTATGACAAAGGCAATTAGAGAATCTTTAGACTATAACAATATGCTGCAAAAAGTTGTTGCCACGATGGGAGAGACATTTGCGGCTCATAATTGTTTACTCAAACCAGTAGAAGATGATTTATTAATACAACAGCCATTTTGCTATCAAAATCCTCAATCTGAAATCTGTAATTTACTTCCAGAACCTAGTGAGTTAATTGCTGAAGTTTTCCAAACCCAACATTATCAAATAACAGAAAATTTTTATAAAGATATCCCTTATCAATACTTGGTTATTCCCCTCATTTATCAACAACATTTACTAGCTATTGTTGCTATTTGTAAGTTAGGAAGCGATCAGATTTGGCATCAAGAAGATATTCAACTAATTACAGATGTGTCCGAACAAGCTGCTTTAGCAATTTCCCAAGCCAAACTCTATCAAAGTCTGCAAGAAAAACAACAACAAATTCACCTGGAGTTGGAAGTAGCTCGCCAAATTCAACATAATATATTACGGCAAACCTTACCGGAAATCACAGGTGTAAAAATCCAAGCTTGTTGCTATCCAGCAAAAGAGGTTGGGGGTGATTTTTTTGAGGTATTTGTCCATGCTAATGGTGATTTGTGGTTAGCAGTTGGTGATGTTTCTGGTAAGGGCGTGCCAGCGGCTTTGTTTATGGCTAGTACGATTTCTCTGCTGCGTCGGGAACTATCTCAAGAAGTACCTGTAGAGCCAAATGTGATGATGCAGAATCTGAATTATGCTCTGAGTGATGACTTAATCAGCAGTAATTATTTTATCACGATGGTTTTAGCCCGTTATCACCCAAGCACAAGAGAACTTGTCTATGCTAATTCTGGGCATATTTATCCTTTTATGTGGTCACAAAAAACAATTTTTAATGATTCTCCCCATTATCTGAAAGTTCGGAGTATTCCCTTGGGAATATTACCTAAATGGCAAGGAGAATCTGGCCGTTTGATTCTTGCTCCCGGAGATACATTACTGCTGGCTAGTGATGGAATCACGGAAGCAACTGGATGGGAAAATTTAGACAATTCCCGCACAACTAATCGTTCTATGCTCAATCAAGCAGGTTTGTGGCAACTGATTAAAAAACAAACTCAATCACTTAATCTGGATAATTTATTAGCTGTTATTCAAGCCAACAATGATCTCCAAGAAGATGATCAAACTATACTCTGTTTGGAGATTTTATAGGTTATGAAAAGTGAACTTCATGTTCCTAGTGACCTGAGTTTTATCAATATTGTAGAAAACTGGTTATTGGGATGTTTACAATTGCATCTAGGGGAATCTGTTGATTGGACAAAACAATCAAGTCTGTTACGATTAGTTTTGATAGAAGCATACTCTAATGCTGTTCGTCATGCTCATAAAGAAAAGCTAAATTTACCAATTTTACTGCGTTTAGAACTGAAAGGCCGAGATTTATCAATAGAGATATGGGATCATGGGGAAGGTTTTGATCTGTCTACTTATTTTCCACCCAACCCCCTTGACAGACAAGAAGGTGGTTATGGTTGGTTAATTATGAATCGGTTGATGGATAAGGTAGAGTATAAATTACAGGTAAATGGTGCTAATTGTCTGAAGCTAGAAACGACTCTCACAGAACTATTGCCTGATGTTTTAAGAGATTGACAATCTCAGGTCTAAATACACTGAGATTGTTTAATCAAAGATATGACTTGCTCTACCAAGTTTTCACTAGTAGTCTGTCAAATTTATTTTGACGGGTTTTTGGTAGTGCGGGCCGAAAAGCCCGCGTGAGCGAGACGCTCACACTACAGTCCATCATTTTTATCTTGACAAACTACTAGGTAAAGTAAAGAAATCAATTCAAAATAAGTTGCAGAAAATTATTTGCTAATACCAGGAAATTCTCTAATTTACACACCATATTTAAATAAAATGATGGTGAAATGGGAATATTGCCTGTCCAAATTTCATCTCATTAAGAATCTTCTGGAAATACCCATGTTGGTGGTTCTGTGATTTTTTTCCGCAATCTTTCTTCAGCTATTTCTAGCATTTTGTCTAAAGAAGTTTCTTCAATAAACTTTGAAGTTGATTCTCTAAACTCGATATTGGGACATTTATCACCTAAAACGCAACCGTTAACACAGGCTTCAGCACAGTTAATTTTTTGCTCCACAATTAATTCCTCTCTAATTTGGGTGTTTTCACTTGGCAAATAAATTTGCCCTAATTTGTTTCTTAAACTAGTGTACTGTAGGGGTTTAAGATTGCGCTTTCCTCCTACTTCTAAATTTGTAGAAAAACGGCTCATGTCGGAATTATTAGCTAATACTGGAACTATTGCGGCGATCGCTACTGCTGTTGTCCCTCAGCAAGGTAGTGTAGGTATTGTGCGGGTTTCTGGTGATCAGGCAATGGCGATCGCGCACACTCTATTTTACGCCCCAGGGCGACAAGTTTGGTCAAGCCATCGCATCATTTATGGTTATATTCGTCAACCCCAAACTAAGCAAATTGTTGATGAAGCTTTATTATTAATAATGAAAGCCCCTCGGTCTTTTACCCGTGAAGATGTGGTAGAATTCCATTGTCACGGGGGAATTATGGCTGTACAACAGGTATTACAACTATGCTTGGAAAATGGCGCAAGATTAGCTCAACCGGGAGAATTTACATTAAGAGCATTTTTAAATGGCAGATTAGACTTAACCCAAGCGGAAAGTATAGCAGATTTAGTGGGAGCAAAATCACCTCAAGCTGCTCAAACGGCTTTGGCTGGATTACAAGGTAAATTAGCCCAACCTATCCGCAAATTACGGGCTAATTGTTTAGATATTTTGGCAGAAATTGAAGCCAGAATTGATTTTGAGGAAGATTTACCACCTTTAGATCAGCAAAGAATTATTGCAGATATTGAGCAAGTGACGGCGGAAATTAGTAAATTATTAGCCACAAAAGACAAGGGTGAATTACTGCGAACTGGTCTAAAAGTGGCGATAGTGGGGCGACCAAACGTGGGAAAATCGAGTTTATTAAATGCTTGGAGTCAGAGCGATCGCGCCATTGTCACCGACTTACCAGGAACAACCCGCGACGTGGTAGAATCTCAATTGGTTGTGGGAGGAATCCCCGTCCAAGTATTAGATACAGCGGGGATTCGGGAAACAGTAGATCAGGTAGAAAAAATCGGTGTAGAGCGATCGCATCGTGCCGCTAATGATGCTGATTTGGTATTATTTACCATTGATGCGGCCTCCGGTTGGACATCAGCAGATCAAGAAATCTATCAACAAGTAAAACACCGTCCGGTAATTTTAGTCATTAATAAAATTGACCTGATTTCATCAGCAGAACAAGAAAATCTTCAATCCAAAATCCAAAATCCAAAATCCAAAATTCTCACAGCCGCAGCCATAAATCAAGGAATTGATAATTTAGAAACAGCGATTTTAGAAATAGTTCAACAGGGAAAAGTTCAAGCCGCTGATCTGGATTTAGCAATTAATCAAAGACAAGCAGCAGCTTTAACAAAAGCCAAGATTGATTTAGCACAAGTGCAAATGACAATCACCGATAAATTACCCTTAGATTTTTGGACAATTGATTTAAGAGGAGCAATTCAAGCATTAGGAGAAATCACCGGAGAAGAAGTTACAGAATCGGTTTTAGATCGGATTTTTAGCCGCTTCTGTATTGGTAAATAAGATCATTTATTGTTTGCAGTCCCCTAATAATATCTCAAAATTGCAGTATTTTAGACCGTGATGATTTCTTTGATGATCACATAAGGTTCAACAATCAGAGCATTAAATCGCTTCTCACGGTTGAGATTCCATTCTCCCACTTGATCTATTGTCGGTTTGGCTAATAATTGTTCATCTATCCAATGTTGCACTGAAAGAATATTATCACTAGCGATCGCTTCTCCCACATCTAATAAGTCTAAATTCTCCGCTACCAAAATCACCGCATCTTTTTGGACATGGGGAATTAACCACTCCCATTCTGCTTCATCGAGATTTTGCTGTAATTTTTCCCGTAATTCCGACATAATTCCCCACTTTATTGATTATTAGTTTCATTTTACCTGATCAGCAAGCCCTAGTTAGTGCAGGGATATACCTATAAGATGCGAAACTATGTAAATAAATATTACAAAATCTACGGTAGTAATTTACTTTTTGCCCGTAAGTTGGTATATAAAATAGTTAAGAATAAATTAAAAAAAAGTTAAAGGGAGCTTAAAATATGGACACAACTAATAACAACACTCCCACAGGAGACAATCCTGACAATAATAAAACTAATCCCAACGATGAGGAAGGTGAAAACTGTCACCATAAACTAGTGTGGTCTTGTGATCCAAACAGTTATCCTCGTTGCACTTCTCAATGGGTACTGGAGTGCGAGCTAATCTGTCATTTACCTGAGTCCGACCTCAGAGAATAACCTGCAAATATTGATTAAAACCCTTATGGGGTAGGTATACTTCGACCCTTCGACAGGCTCAGGGCATCGCAGGCTCAATACAAGTCTTGTCTGCCATATAAAAAATTTTACCCTCCGAAATCGTGCATTTCATTAATTGCGTTCGCACACCTTTGAGTAACCCTTTCCAATTCCTCTTTCTTAGTAGAAATGGGAGCATCAATTAACTTCCCAATTCTCAGAGTTAAAGGTTCAGAAACCAATTTTTTAGAAGTCATGAATTTTATTTAAACAGTCAGTGGCATCATAACATTAGATATGTGGTATTTATTATAATCTTCAATATACATTAGCAGACATTTAGCAACATATTCTGCTAATTTAACGGGTACAGCATTACCAATCATCTGTTCTAAATCTGTTTTTGAACCTGCAAAAATAAAATTATCAGGGAAAGTTTGAAGATAACTTCTTTCACGAGTAGTTAATGGACGCAAATCTGGTGTTAATGGTGCAACATCTCCGGGGTGTTGTTGATAAGTTTTAGGTATTGGTCTATTCACACCTCTAATAGTCGGACTTGGTTCATCAATACTAAAAATAGCCCTTCTTTGATAACTTCTAGGATGACGATAATAATATTCAATCCCTAAACTATTCCCTAAATAATCTCTAATAGTTGTCGGTTTTTTAGATAAATTAGCTTCTAGATAAGTCTTGAGATTATCATCTTGACCACCAAGTTCTCCTATACAGAAGAATCTCTTTCTTTTCTGTGGTACACCGCATAAACTAGCATCTAATACTTTTTCTGTTAAACCATAACCAGCAGATTTAAGAATTTGCTTAAACTCTTGATATTTGTGGGATTTTCTAAACAATTCTACATTTTCTAAAACAAACCATTGACTAGAGACATTAGCTACTATTTCAGCAAATGTAATACTTAAATCTCCTCTCCCTAAATCTTCATTACGCTTACCAGCACTAGAAAAATCTTGACATGGTGGACCACCAATAATTACATCAGGTAAAAATTGTTTAAATATTGAATAATTATTATTTACCTGACTCAAATCATATTCAAAAATCGGATGATGAAAGTTTTGCTGATAAACATTTATGGCAGATTTCCAGTTTTCAAAAGCAGCAACAATCTCAAATCCACTATTTTGAAATCCTACTGATAACCCACCACAACCAGAGAATAAATCTATGACTTTTAAGGAAGAGGATTTCATTTGTATATTTATTCGTGTAATACCAATTTTATGTAAGGCTGCACAGAATAAAAATTATCCGCGTTTATCCGCGTTTATCTGCGTTTGATTATCTTTTAAATCTTATTCTATGCAGCTTCATCTCAATTTGGTGCAGAATGTCTAATTGCATTAGAATGTTTTTGATAATATACTTAGATAATAACGCATTTATTATGTATACTGAAAACTCTTGTGGGGTAGGCATCTTACCTGCCCTATAATAAATTCTTACCTGCCCAAATCGTGCATGGCATTAATTGCGTCCGCACACATTTGAGTAACTCTTTCCAATTCCTCCTTCTTAGTAGAACTAGGAGCATCAATTAACTTGCCAATTCTCAGAGTCAAAGGGACTGAATGAGGTACAGGAGAACCAGGTTGTAAAATCTTCTCACTTCCCCATAAACACACAGGTAAAAAAGGAGCTTTGGCCTTGGCTGCGAGGAGGGCTGCACCTCTTTTGGGGTCATGAATGCGACCATCTGGCGTGCGTGTACCTTCTAAAAACACACCCACAGCCCAACCATTATCTAAATATTCTAAAGCGGAACGGATAGCATTGCGGTCAGCACTACCGCGACTTACAGGATACGCACCGTATAATTTAATGGCTTGTGATAAAACAGGAACTTTAAATAATTCTTCTTTAGCCATATAAGCAACTGGACGACGCACAGAAGTAGAAACTATGGGGGGGTCGAAGTAACTAGCATGATTACTAACTACTATGACCGCTCCAGATTGGGGGACATTTTCCGCACCATAAATCTTGCCGCGAAAGTATGTGTGCAGCAAAGGGCTAATTACCGACCACTTAAAGGCGTGATACAGTGCTAAACTAATTAAGGGTTCACGAGTTCTAGTCACAGAAGATAATATAAATAAAATAGAATCCAAAAGTCAGAATTCAGGAGTCAGAACTTATTTTAACCTCTAACTCCCAAATCTAACTGCTGATTTTGCCTACATCAGTTTCCTACCGTTAAAGCCTGTTGTCCTTGAGGTGAACTAGCATAACCTAGAAATGCTTGTACTCCAGCACTAGCAGGGTCTTTATAGATATAATACAGTGAACGTTTGAAAGGATAACTAGCCGCTTCTGGAGTCAAGCCTTCAATAGCCACGACTCGCACGGTTTGCTGATTAGCAACTTGAGCAAAAGTCGCATAGCCGATACCATCTTTTTTCAAAGCTTGAACTAAGGGAGTTGTGGCATCTTGGGGTAAGGTCGTAATATTGGGTGTAGTCCCAAAATTAGCTCCTTTTAAGACTAATTCTTTAAAAGTTTGATGTGTGCCACTAATTGCTGGACGATTAATGACGCGGATAGTTGCGGCTGAACCACCTACGGCTGACCAATTATTAATTTTTCCCTGAAATATATCTGCAACTTGACTGCTGGTTAATCCTCGGTTGAAAGGATTGGCTTTACCGACTATCAGAGCGATCGCATCTTGTGTTACAGTAACAGCCTTCAATCCCTGACTTTGCTCCTGTGCTGTCAATGGTCTAGAAGCTGCCGCAATATCAACTTTACCAGCTAAAAGATCCTGAATTCCCTTATCTGTCCCATTCGCTACAGCATCTACTTTTGTACCGGAAAACTGTTTCTCAAAGCCATTTTTGAGATTTTGGTTAATTGTCACCATACTCGTAGAACCGTCTATTTTGACAGTCGTACCACTAGCCACTGTCTTTGGTAACGGAAAAGCCCCAGAGGTCGCACCAGCAGGAGAATTACTTTCTGGCTGCGTAGCTGTCGGATTTGGGGCAGGATTACGCATAAAAAACCACCAGTAACCACCACCCAAAAGCCCTAAAAATAGCAAAATAAACACAATAGGAGGTGGACCGCTTCTCTGACTCATAAATTCCTAATTATTCTGGTAATTGTTTAGATTGGGAATCTTGTAATCTGTGCAAACGACGAGCAACTTCGTCATCTAATGTCATAGTTTCAATCTCAGCCTGGAGTTTTTCGGTAGGATTTTCCGATAATTCCACCAAAGCCTCCGTCTGTAAATTTCGACGCTCTACAGCCCCCTTAGCCTTTTCAAAATCACTTTTAGCCGAGCCAATATCAAATTCATTATTAACTTTAGCAATCATAGCCAGAGCTTCATTTACCTCTGACATATCCTTCATATTCTGCATATCGGCTTTGTAGCTTTCTAACTTCATGCGCTCACGGTTAAGTTTATCTTTAGAAGCTTTGACCGCAGTTTCTGCTTGTTTAACCATTTCCTCCAGTTTGGGCAAAATTTGCTCTGTTTGAATTGCCTTACTCATGGCCATTCGCGCAGCTTCTTCATTACCACTACGTTGAGCAATCATAGCTTGTTGCTCTAGAGTTTTGGATTCTGTAATTTTTGCCTCATATTTGCGTTTAGCAGTCTTATATGCGCCCTCTTGAGCCGCAACTGCTCCCGCTAGTTTCTGAACGGCTTCTTGCATTGACTGAAGGGATTCTTCAGCAACTGCTACAGCCACTTTACCACCAGACTCTACAGGCATTCCCCATAACCAGTTCCAAGTCCCAACTATGGTTCGCCCTGCCCTTTCGCCCATTATCCAATAGACAGCTTTTTTCATAACTGAAAGTTATTGCAATAAGGATGGTTATGGTAATATTTGTACCTTAAAAATAGCCGAAAAATTAGCATTTAAGCAATTTCTTGGTGTACAAATTTATTTTTTAACTATACCAACCATCATTTCTGGCTCTGTACTGACGCTGTATGCCGCTTCTAGAAGTTCTACTTCAGAGGGTAGTTTCAGATGAGAACTTAAGTGTAGTCTTTCCAGAAGCCGAATAAACTCATAAGTGGGATCTATCAAGTAGATAACTTTACCTTCCTTGACAGAGAAACCATGACGGGCTGACCACTGAAATGCGTGGTGCATATTATGCCACCCTTCACCAAAGGTAAGTAGTGCCACAAACCAGTTATTCCGGCTGTAGTCATTGCTGACAAACGGTTTTTCTCCAAATATATGAGAAAGAGAGTTGACAAAGGCAACGCAATGGAAAAGTATCATTGTACTCAAGAAGAAAGCACCAAGAAACTCCAGTCCACCTATCCAGAAAGAAATTACCCCTAAAAGAATGAGGGGAATAAAGTGTAACCGGTCTATGGTTTTAAGTACCCAATCTGCTTCCAAATCAGCAGGAAGACTAGGCGGAAAAAAGTTTCGAGATAACAACCATCCACATTGCGACCATAGGAAGCCTTTAAAACCTGTAAATGGTGCATGGGGGGAGTGGCTATCGTCTGGTTTATCAGAGTTATTGTGATGTCCCTGAATATGATGACCCTTCCACCAGTTAGGACCCATTTGTCCTGAAGAACAGGCAATAATGCTACCAATCCATTTGATGATCATCGGTGCCTGATAAGATTTATGAATAATCAGCCGATGGTAGATGGCTGTAATACTCATCATTCTAATAACATATAGGGCAACTGCCCAAAGAATACTCCTCCATGAGAGTCCGGTGAATAAGGGAAGGAATGATCCTAAGTGGGTTACTATTATTAAAAATGGTCCCACCATGTAACCAAAAGCTAAAAGTCTAGGATATTTTTTCATATATCGGTGTTTTTTTGAATTATATTCATGAAATATTTTGAGTTTTGTTTGCAGATTTATTAAGCCAGTTTTTTAGAAACTTCAAGGAAGTGTAAGGTTGATTTTTTGGGGTTATGTTACAGCGGTTTCCGCTCTTATGAGGTACATCTTAGCCCCCTCATCGCTGGCGGGGAGGGGTTGGGAGTGGGGTTCTTGTAGCTCATAACACCGGGAAGTGCTGTACTTTTATCCTGACAAATTAATGATGGCTTGCTGAGTAAAGCTAGAACCACTTCTCAATAAGGGTTTCGCGGATTTTGAGAACAAAAAAGTGCAAGGCTATGGCATTGAGAGCCTCAAAATCCTTGCATTTCTATGGAAAATCAGGGGGTGAATTTGGAAACCAATCTCCCAAACCACCATTTTTAGAACTGTGTGGCATCTAAGTTCGCTTTGGGTACTTATTCAGCAAACCCTAATGAAGTTCATCAAATAAATTTTGAGACAATAAAAATAGACATCATAGAAAGGTTATGTTGCCAATTTCATCTACATAATGACTTATTTAATTGTGAATTAATTTGTGCAATTACCTATTCAGGTAACTCCCCAGCATTACGAATGTTCTCTAAAATCAAGCCAGTTGCAGTCCGTTTAATCAAACCTGTTAAGACGTTCCCAGGACCAATTTCCACAACTTTCTCAATGCCATTTTCTGGTAATTGTAAAGAAATTTCTCGCCAACGCACAGGACCTGTCATTTGTTGAGAAAGACGCTGTTTTAAAGTTTCCGCTGCTACCGCTGGAATTGGATCTACATTAGACAAAACTGGGACGGTTGCTGACTGAAAAATTACTGAATCGAGAACTTCTTGAAATTCTGTTGCTGCTGTTTTCATTAAATGGGAATGAAATGCTCCCGAAACCTTTAAGGGAATAGCGCGTTTAGCTTTGACTTGTGACATGACAGCCTGTACAGCTTCGGGAGTTCCAGAAATAACAACTTGGGCAGGACTGTTATCATTTGCTAAAACTACATTAGGTGTTTCGCTAATAACTTTTTCTAATTCTTCTCGGTCAAAGTTCATTAGTGCGGCCATCATTCCCCCAACAGCACTATCCATTAATTCTGCCCGTCGTTTTACCAAATGTAACCCAGCAGACCATTCAAACACACCAGCCACATAAAGGGCGATATATTCGCCTAAACTATGACCTGCAACTAAGTCTGGTTGCTGTCCTTTTTCCCGCAAAATATCAGCAATAATACTTTCGATTACATATAAACTAGGTTGGGTATAAAGTGTCCGTGATAAGGTTTCAATATCACTTTGGCAGATATCTGTGACAGACCAGCCCAAAATTTCCTCAGCTTGAATAAATTTTTCTTTGGCAGATGGTAGATTTAACAAGTCTATTCCCATTCCCAGCGATTGAGAACCTTGTCCGGGAAACACCCATGCAGTTTTAGTCATTTGTTCTTTGTTAGTTGTTAGTTGTCAGTAGGGGCGAAGCATTTGGAAGATAAATTATCGGTCATTGCCAAAAATAGTTCTCCAAATGCTTCGCCCGTACAGTTGTCAGTTGTTCGTTGTTATTAATTTTCTGATTTTTAATTTTTAATTCTCAATTTTGAATTGTTTATCTTCCCCATTTAAAAATGGCTGCACCCCAGGAAAGACCGGCACCAAAACCAGATGCAGCAATAATATCATTGGGTTTGATTTTCCCGGCTCGCACTGCTTCATCTAACGCCAGGGGGATAGATGCGGCGGAGGTGTTACCATAGTCGGATACATTACTGATCACTTTATGTTCGGGAATCTCTAAGCGTTCAGCAACGGAATTGATAATTCTTTGATTTGCTTGATGTAATACTAGCCAATCTATATTTTCTACTTTGAGATTAGCTGCAAATAGGGCTTTATCTATCACTTCTGGAACTTTTTGCACAGCGAAGCGGTAGACTTCTTTGCCGTTCATGGTAATGGGGTGATATTTGCCTGTAGATACATGAATATCTGGTGTCAGTTCTGTGGTAGAGGCGTTATAGGAAAGGTTAAGACAATTGTTTTGAGAACCATCGCTTTTGAGGCAAAATCCTAATAGGCGATCGCTCTTATTAGCCTGTAATACCACTGCCCCAGCCCCATCACCAAATAACACACAACTGCGTCTATCTTGCCAATCTACCCACCGAGAGAGGATATCAGCCCCAATTAAGAGTACATTTTGATAAACACCTGTTCTGATGTATTGTGCGGCTGTAACTAAACCAAAGACAAAACCAGAACAAGCGGCGGTTAAGTCAAAGGCGACTGCTTTGGTAGCACCTAATTCGCCTTGAACACGGCAAGCAGTGCCAAATAGGTCATCAGGGGTGGAGGTGGCCAATAAAATTAAATCTATGTCTGCTGCTGTGATCCCGGCGGCAGCAATGGCCTGTTGACTAGCCGCAGTGGCCAATGATGCCAGTGAGTCAGGGGGCAACGCTAACCGTCTTTGACGAATTCCTGTTCTTGAGGCAATCCACTCATCTGATGTTTCTACCAGTTGAGTTAACTCTTGGTTGTGTAAACAAGTTGCTGGGACTGCTGAACCACTGCCTGTAATTGCTATACCACCGTTAAAAAAATTTTGCACTTCTTTTTTTCCTCAATTGTCAATTGTCATTTGTAAATTGTCAGTTGTCTTGTTTGTAAGCATTAATAACGAGTACCAATGACAATCCCAATTTTAGATTTGAGATCAAGAACAATAGATTTATAAAAGTAATTATGAATCTAAAATCCGCAATCTAAAATTGGATGACAAGTGACAAATGGCTGTTAGCGGAGGATCTCTACTTTTGAGAAGTAATAGTTAACTACTTTCATTTTGGAGAATTTGATATTGGGATTGAAGTCTTTCTAACACCTGATTATCTACGGCTTCTTTAGCCATGCGAATGGCACTAAAAATAGATGGTGCTTGGGAACTGCCATGACCAATAAAACAAATACCGCTGACACCCAAAAGCAAAGCGCCTCCATGTTCAGCGTGATCCATGCGCTGTTTAACGCGTTTTAAGTTGGGTTTTAAAATCGCTGTACCGATTTGACCGTGTATCCCTTGGGGTAATTCTTCTCGGAGAATTTGCAGAATTACTCCGCCAACTGCTTCGGCAAATTTTAATAAAATATTACCCACAAAGCCGTCGCAAACAATCACATCAAATTCACCGGACAATACATCACGCCCTTCAGCATTACCAGTGAAATTAATTTGAGTATTTTCCCGTAACAATTGGTGGGCGCGAAGAACTACTTCGTTACCTTTAGTATCTTCTTCGCCAATATTCAATAAACCTATTTTGGGATTTTCTGTTCCCAAAACATACTGACTGTAAATTGAACCCATGACTGCAAACTGCTCTAAAAACTTAGGGCGACAGTCTACATTAGCACCGACATCCAGGATCATTACTGGCTTGCCTGCTTTGATGGTGGGGAATACTGTGCCAATTGCTGGGCGGTCAATTCCCGGTAATCTTCCTAAGCGTAGCAAAGCTGAGGCCATGGCTGCCCCAGAGTGTCCAGCAGAAAATACAGCATCTGCTTGTTGATTTTTAACTAAATCCATCGCTATGTTGATGGAAGATTTCCGCTTGCGTCTAACTGCGTTGAGAGGATCTTCATCCATAGCGATCATTTCCTCGGCAGGAACAATCTCCAAATCCGCCATAGTTGTCTTTGGCGGCATTACAGCCTCGATTTGTTGGGGATCTCCAACCAGTAATATTTTTACACCCAATTCCTCTCGCGCCCGCAGTGCGCCGGCGACGATTTCAGCGGGTGCATGATCTCCCCCCATTGCGTCAATTGCGATCCTTACACCAGTCGATCCCATTGCTCAGAGCTTATAGAAACCTTACAAATTTTATCAGATTGCAATACTTAAAAATTCAGAATTCTCAAAAAAGCATAAGAAAATCTATTTTTTCTGCAACTAAGAGAATTCAGGAGCTTGCATTAATTGAAATATAACGATACCTAATTAAGCATACAGGTATTTTGAATAGGACTGGGAAAGGTAAGGTTAAAGCTTTTTTATGCTCTTTTACCGTTCACCGGAAAATATGTGAATGAACTACCCCTTGCTAATTACTATAAAGGCGTTTTCTAGATGATAATAGACTGAAATTATAGCAGACCAAACAACAAAAATGAGATTTACATTTACAGTCCCCAGTAACTACAATTTTTTAGGCAGATTTTACCGACTGGCAAGCATCAGCGTGCTTGCTAATATGATGGTTCCTTTGGCTGGTTTGGTAGATATTGCTTTTTTAGGGCATTTAACGGATATTCGACATTTAGCAGGAGTAATTTTAGCCACTATTCTGTTTGATTATCTTTATCGAGTCTTAAAATTCATGCGTTCTAGCACCAATGCTATTACTGCTCAAGCTGTTGGTCAAAATGATGATAAAGCAGTAGTTTTAGCTGGTTTACGGAGTGGTTTAATTGCTTTACTAGTGGGTTTAATTATTGTTTTATTGCAATATCCTTTACAAAAAATTGGTTTTTTCATTTTGAGTGGTTCTTCAGATATTGAATCTGCTGGAGTTGATTATTTTTATGCGCGAATTTGGGGCGCACCTGCTGTCCTCCTCAATTTTGTTTTATTTGGTTGGTTTTTAGGTAGAGAAATGAATTGGGTGATGCTATTAATGTCAATTGTCGGTAATGGTTCTAATGTATTGTTAGATTATTTGATGATTTCTAAATGGGGTTGGGCAAGTGTAGGGGCAGGTTTAGCAACAGCATTAAGCCAGTATTTAGCTTTAATCGTGGGTTTAATATGGATGTTTTTTACTATTCCTTGGCAAGCTGTACCAGCAGCCATTCAAGAATTATTTGATTGGGTAGCTTTAAAGGAAACTTTTGCGTTAAAAGGTAATATTTTGATTCGGTTTTTAGTATTAGTTTCTGTCTATTCTATTTTTACTAATTTAAGTGCAACCATGGGAACAACTGTTTTAGCGCAAAATGGTTTATTACTCCAAATTGCTCTTTTGAGTCAGTTTACAATTCAAGGGGTAGGAGTAACAATGCAAACCCTGACAGCGAATTTTAAAAGCAAAGACAATACTCAACAGATCATCCCTTTATTAATAGTTTCTTTAGTGACTAGTGTGGTGATTGCATTAGGTTTTGCCGGGACATCTATTTTCTTTCCTGATCAGGTATTTGGATTATTAACTAATCACACAGAAGTGAATCAAGAGATTAATCAATATACCATTTGGTTAGTGCCTATTTTAGTAATTACTGCCATTACTCTTATGCTAGAAGGTTATTTTATTGGCTTAAAGGAAGGGGCAACTTTACGTAATACGGTATTATTATCTTTTGTAGTGGGTTTTATCCCCTTACTAATTGCAGCTTGGTATTTTCATAATAATCATTTATTGTGGTCTACTTTATTGTCTTACATGACAAGTAATATGATTTTATTAGGTGTATCTGTACCCCAAACATTTAAAGATAAAAGTTTAGAAAATCAGCCATTAATTTCCAGATAAGACTCCCATTTGTTTTTTCAGATCCCCGACTTCTTCGAGAAGTCGGGGATCTTGTCTTGTCCAGATTAGAGGAAATTAAATTAACTCAAAACCCAGCTAACCAGTGTTCTCACACCAAAACCAGTTGCCCCTGCACCATTGTAGCCATGTTCCTTATCAGCCCAAACTGGTCCGGCAATATCTAAATGCGCCCAAGGGGTATCTTTAACAAACTGTTTGAGGAACAAAGCCGCAGTAATAGAACCGCCATAACGGGGTCCGGTATTTTTCATGTCGGCAATACCAGATTTAAGTCCGTCAAAATATTTGTCTTCCATTGGCATCCGCCAAATTTTCTCACCAGCACTATCAGCGGCTGTTTGCAGTTGGGAAGCTACCGCATCATCTGGTGTAAATAAACCAGCGATATCTTCACCCAAAGCTACCACACAAGCACCTGTGAGAGTAGCTAAATCAACGATCGCATCCACACCCAATTTATCAGCATAAACCAAGGCATCAGCCAAGGTTAACCGCCCTTCAGCATCGGTGTTATTAACTTCGATGGTTTTGCCATTTGATGCGGTTAAGATGTCTCCAGGGTGCATAGCCTTACCGCTAATCATGTTTTCGGTGACGGCGGAGATAAAGTGAACTTCTACATCTGGTTTTAACTGCCCAATGGCTTTGGCTGCACCTAAAGTTGCGGCTGCACCACCCATATCCATTTTCATGGTTTCAATGCCGCTACCAACCCCTTTAATGTTCAAACCACCGGAATCAAAAGTTACACCTTTCCCGATAATTGCCAGTTTTCGTCTCGGTGTGGTGGCTGGTTTGTAGATAAGGTGAATGAATTTTGGTGGTAAATCAGAAGCTTGGGCAACTCCCAAAAATGCGCCCATACCGAGGTTTTCACATTCTTCCTGTTCGAGAATTTCCAGTTCTAACCCGTATTCGTGAGCGATCGCTTGGGCAGTTTCTGCCATAGTAATAGATGTAACCGCGTTAGCTGGGGCTGCTACTAACTGTCTCGCCAAAATCACACCAGAAACAATTTGATTAGCACGGGCAATAGCAGCTTCTTGTCCTGCTAAACCAAGTAAATCAATAGTTTCGATCTGGGGATTTTTATCTTCTGGCTCAGATTTAAAGCGAATATCTTGGTAAAGTGCTAATTCTATGCCTTCAGTCAATGCCTGGGCTGTGGCGGCTGAATCATTGTTCCACAATGGTAAACTGATTCCCAGGGTTTTGGTTTTTTGCTTTTTGGCGGTTCGGGCTACAGTAGCCGCAACCCGGCGTAAATTTTCTAATTTCAGCGCGTCTGGTTTCCCTAAACCCACCAAAATCAGCTTCCGCACGGCATGAGTCGCACCTAAGCGAATGACGATGATGCTATTTGCCTTACCTGTAAATTCTTCTTCGGCAATAACTTCTTGGACAATTCCCGCACATTTATCATTTAAGCTGGCAAGATCACCAGTTAACTCTACTGCGTCTTCAAATAAGCCAATGGCTAAAGTATCACCAGTCCAATCTAATAATGCTGTATTTGTAGGTTGAATCGTCATTTTTGTAAGTTCTGTTGATCTTCCGTCATGTACCAGTATTGCTCAAATTTTCTGAATCATGGGCGTTTGACGCAACGTCTTGACAATCTGGTAGAATTAGAAACAGTTTACAAGTTTTATCTGTTTTTTAGAAATCTGTTGCTTGTAAAAATTATTAATATGTCTAAAGATACAAATCAACCCCAACTACCACCAACGAGTGCCATTGAGAGTGTAACTAATGTTGCATTTGAAAATTGGTTTGAATATCCAGTTAGGGCGCAACCTCACCACACGGACTATGCAGGTATTGTTTGGCACGGCACTTATTTGACCTGGATGGAAGAAGCACGGGTAGAATGTTTGCGTTCTATTGGCATTGAATTTGCTGATTTAGTGGCGTTAGGTTGTGATTTGCCTGTGGTGGAGTTATCAATCCGTTATCATCGGTCGGTGCAGTTAGGGATGTCAGTCTTAGTAAAAACACGGATGGCTGAGGTGACTGGAGTGCGAATGAACTGGGACTATACCCTTGTTTCTCCTGATGGTCAGGATTTATACATTACTGCTCAGGTGACGTTAGTGGCTTTAGATCGGGAAAAGGGGAAAATTATGCGGCAGTTACCACCCGCGTTTCAAGATGCTTTAGCGAAGATTTCTGGATCTCGGAAGATTGGGTAATTATTAAAAATGAAAAATTAGATTTTTTAGGGCAATATCCAGGTTGAAATTGCCCAAAATTATCTACTTTTGTCTATCTAACCAAGTGACTAAATCAGATATTGCTGAAAAGTCTAAAAACTCTTCTCCTAATATTTCTAATTGTTCAGTGGATAATAAGCGCATCTTTTCAATTATTGGTAAAGATATTTCACCAAACCGCCGATTTAATTGACGATTCAAGAAACGAAAAGCTTCTTTTTGTTCTCCTATTTTTTCTCCTTTGAGTTCACCTTTTTGCAAAATATCCTGATAAATTACAGATTCTTGCATAATATCCTCGCTCAATAATTGACGAATTAGATTTTTCTCGAATCGCAAACCTGCTAAAATCTCTGTGTAAGCAGCAGTGTTCTGTCTGGCTGCCACATTTGTAATCTTAGCAATTTCTGTGGCTACTTGGGATAATAACCCTGGTGCGGAATTTGTTTTTGTTAATGGTGCTAATGGAAGTAATGCTGGATTATTGAGAAATAAATCTGAATCTTGTTCCCACATTCGGATGACTCGATAGCGATGATTTGTCATTTCATCAAGATAAGCTTCGGTAAAAGCGATTTCATTACTTGTTTCTTGTAAGAAAATCACTACTTGGGTGACAGGTAGATTATACTGTCTAACTAATCTGACAAAATAATCTAACATTCTTAA
The DNA here is from genome assembly GCF_000312705.1 of Anabaena sp. 90. Lineage (NCBI taxonomy): Bacteria > Bacillati > Cyanobacteriota > Cyanophyceae > Nostocales > Nostocaceae > Anabaena > Anabaena sp. 90. The sequence continues at coordinate 347,331 of NC_019427.1, read as the reverse complement.
TGGAATGGGTGTTTCTGATTTGGTGTTCGTTTGAAATTCTAGATGTAGGATTCTGTTGTTTGTTTGTAGCAATATAACGGAATCTGCGCGAATTGGTTCTATGCTGAGTTCTGTTTTTAAGACTTTGATTTTTTCCACTGTTTCCGGTAGCAACCAGTTGGCAAAATCAAGGGGATATTTTTCAGCTAAGATTTTACAAACATTATCAAAACTCACAATTTACACCGCTTAATAGATTTCAGCCTTGCAAATTTTCTTCCATCGGTAGATAATTGGGAAGAGTTGCTTTTAATTTTTAATTGTCACTTTTTCACTGGCGTTTGGGAGAAAGTTTGAGCAAATTGGCTGATTTGCTGCCAAATATCTTGGGGAGTAATACCGAAACCAAAGTATAATAACATGACAACAGCGGCAGAGATCATGGCCGTTTTAATCGTGGTTTTAATTAGTTTCCAGAGAATGATAAAAACTATCCAAGCTACTAATAAGGTAATAATCATAAAATTAGGAAATAGGGAATTGATACTGAGTTTTTTCCCAAATTAAACAGTAAAATCAGGATAATAAACTATTCTGGGGAAAAATTGCAACCTTCCTGGGCTAGATGCTTCTAATATATTGGTAAAGTGTAACTTTTACGCCAAATGGAAACCAGTTAGAAGCATGAATTACGAAATAGCCATTTTTTTAGTTATACATCGCTACTTTAATTACTTTCCGTGCCTTCATATCCATGAATACCTGTTCTAAATCCTGTAAAGGTCGGTGTTCACTAATAAGTAAGTCAAAAGGAATTGTACCACTAGCGATGAGCGATAAGGCTGCTTTCACATATTCTGGTGTATTGTGAAATACGCCTTTGAGAGTAAGTTCACTATAGTGCAATTGTTCGGTATTGACAGAAATTGTGGTATCTCTTGGACAACCACCAAATAAATTGATAGTTGCACCAGGACGACCGCAAGCGATCGCCGTTTCCCAAACACTCGGTACACCAGTAGCCTCTATAACTACATCTGCACCCCAACCAGCGGTTAATTCCCTAACTGTGTTGGCAATAGCCGTAACTTGATGATAATTAAAAGTCTTTGCTGCACCGAACCTTTCACCAATTTCTAACCGTTGATTATTCCCACCCCACAATATCACCTCAGTATATTTCGCTAATACTGCCACAAACATCAAGCCAATTGCGCCATCACCCAAAACCACTACTTTATCATGGGGTTTGACACCAGAACGGCTGATACCATGCAAGACACAAGCTAAAGGTTCAGTCATCGCCGCTAATACTAAGGGTAAATGTTTAGGAACTGGTAATAAATTATGCCAAACAATGGGAGCAGGAATTTTCAGATATTCCGCAAATGTCCCATTATTCCAAGTTAAATGGGGACATAAAGAATATTCTTGGCGTTGACAAAAGAAACATTTCATGCAGGGAGCAGAATTATTTGCTACCACGCGATCGCCTACCCGCCAATTCGTCACCCCAGCGCCGACAGCTACAATCCGTCCCGCACCTTCATGACCAAACAGTGTCGGCGGTGTCAACATTTTAGCATGGCCACCACGTCGCCATACCTTCAAATCTGTCCCACAAGTAGTGGCTGCTTCCACCTGAATCACCACCTCGCCGGCTTCGGGAGTCGGGTCAGGAACTTGTTCTAGGCGTAAATCTTCTTGTCCGTAGAGTAGTGCTGCTAACAAAATTTTTCACCCATAAAAAAGAAGTATGGCTTAAACCACGCTATCAAAACCTATTAAATACGCTTTTATACCATACTTAATGACATCGGCATATATTTTGTATTGAAAATTAGCAATTCCTGCTTTTACCTAAATTTATGCTGATGAGTTTTCTATTCCCCATGTTGAAAAATTCAAGAACTCAAAGCCGTTTGGGGTAAAACTTCTTGATTATGGGTTTCCAACTTAGATAGTAGATTAGATCCACTACTTGTATTTAAAACTGGTACTTCTTGTCTACAGGAAAGACAAAACCAATAAACCTCATGATGACGGACATGACGCAGAATTGAACCTCCACAACAGGGGCAGGTGTTAACTATGATACTCATAAAATGTCCTCCTTAAAAAAATTAAACCCTGGCAATGTTATGATTGATCTCGACATCACCATTAAACAATTCAAAATTCTAAATTTATGGTTTATTTAGTAACATTCATTTTTTATAGTTTTTTATTCCCCCATTCGCAATTCTCAGATTTAGAGAAATTGGTGGTAAAAACCTCTCAATAAATGCTAAATTAACCAGCTTTATGGGATATTTATCCAAGCTGATTCTTTGATCAAACCAATGAAAACCTGTGAGAACATTATCAAACTATAAACTAGTATAGTCCTTATTCATCTATCTTAGGGATCATAAATATATAATTTTCATGAGATAATTACTTTACCATTATTTTGCAGTCGTTTTAATAATTAACTCATGAAAATTGCTACTTGGAATGTGAATTCTGTGCGGACACGTTTAGAACAGGTTATCAATTGGTTAACAGAAAATCCGGTTGATGTTTTGTGTTTACAAGAAACCAAAGTCATAGACAAGGACTTTCCTAATCTTGCGTTTGAAAATTTAGGCTATTATCCGTATATTTCCGGGCAAAAATCTTATAATGGTGTGGCTTTAATTAGTCGTCAACCTTTGACAGATGTAAATGTGGGTTTTGGTGCTATTTTGCCAGAAATAGCATCAGCATGGGATGAACAAAAACGGGTAATTTCTGGTGTAATTGAAGGAGTAAGAATTGTTAATCTTTATGTTCCCAATGGTTCAGCTATCGGTAGCGACAAGTATGAATATAAGTTAGGCTGGTTAAAAATTCTCAAGGAATATTTACAGACTTTACTATTATCAAATCCTGCTATTTCTATGTGTGGTGATTTTAATATTGCCTTAGAAGATATAGATATTAATGATAAGGTAAAGATAGATAATCACATTATGGCATCTGCATTAGAACGTCAAGCGTTACGAGATGTTCTCAGTTTAGGTTTTGGAGATGCTTTTCGTAAATTTAACAACGCAGGAGAAAATTATAGTTGGTGGGATTATCGGACTGCTGCTTTTAAGCGTAACTTAGGTTGGCGAATAGATCATCATTATCTTACACCAACTTTGTATGAACGCGCCCAAAGTTGCACTATTGATATTGAACCCCGGAAGTTAGTTCAACCTAGTGATCATACACCAGTAATTGTGGAATTTTAACAGATTTTAGATTTCACATCCCCGACTTCTCAAAGAAGTCGGGGATCTAGTTTTTCTTGTTTTTCAATTATCTCCCTAACAATAAACCTCTAAAGAAATAAATCATATTTGTGAATATCTGTTCTATCCATAATATAGACTGATCTAACCATTCCAGAATTTGTTCTAATGGGTGTTTTTCATAACCTAATGATGTGGCAGAAATATCAATCCAGTCAGGCTTAAAATTAAATCCTTGGCTGGTTTGACTATCTATTTCTGGAAATTCCTCATTTTTGGGTTCGGTTGCTTGCTGACCTATTTTGCGGTGAATCTTAGAGAATTCTCTTTTTGCTTGAGGTTGCTGTACTGATTCCTCAAGTTTGGTATTCGTTTCACCAAATAAATCATTCCATGTCAACCAATTATCTCCTAAAGAATCACGAGAATCTAACTGATTATTTGATGATAAAACCTTTTTAAAATCAGATTTATTTTGGAGTTTTTCTGGAGAAGAATTTGAGTCAATTTGATAATTATTTCTACCTCCAAAAAAGTAATTTATCGCGGCTGCTATTAAATCAGAAATTTGTAGTTGCGGAGATTTTAAATCATCGTGATTAACTGCTAATCCATTAACCTGATTTTGGAAATGATTGACAATTTCCTGGCTATGTTTTTGGACAGGAACTAAAGCCGTAGTTTCTAAATTAGCAATTAATTGATCGAGAAATCCAAAAAGTTTAATGGGATTTAATAGAGATTTTCGTGCTATGATAGAATCTTCGTCAGTTAGCTTATTCAGCAGATGATCAATTTTGGGCAATAATTCTTTTTGCTGGTAAGCAATTAATTGTAAAGAATACCGATATTCGCTAATTTCGCTATTAATTCTATCTGCTAATTTGACGTTTTGCTGCGGTGTTAAAACATCGAAAATCCGATTATCAGCACTGACTAAGACTAAGTTTCGGGTTTGTAATTCTATAGCAATTCCCTGTACCGTGGGTATATGCTGTTGGAGAGTATTTTCTGAAGTTGGAAAATTCGGCTTGGGAAAAATTTTCTCCCACAAAGATCCTAAAAATGTGAAGGGATTTGTTTTTGGGGAAGTTGGTAAATCAGCATCTCCAGGAGGAAGATTTTTGACAACATCTAATATAATTTGAATTGGTGCGTCACTAGAGGGGGGAGTTGATGAATGTAATTGTTTTGCTGTGCCATTTTGTTGCCATAATTGGTAAAGTGGATAAAGTAGAGAACCTACACCCAACCCAGTAGCAACTTGCAAATTTTTGACGGTGTTTTCCCATTTTTGTGTCAACCGTCGAGAATGCTGGTAGACAAAGTTAAAGAGTTTGCTTTGATAGCGGTTTGAAGAATCGGAAGACATGGTAGGTAATTATGTGTAAGTTGTAGGGTGAGGTTATGAAACTCCCAGCAAGTTGTAAATTTTCGTCAGTGTCAATTATTTATATTATTTTATTGGCAATATGAATCTCCCTGTATCCTCATTAAATACCAAATCTATATCCACAGCAATTGAAAATTTGCGTTCTTGTTGTCAAGTTGATATCCAGTCCACCTGGAGATATCAGGAAACTGACGAGGTAGTTACTGATTTTATCCCATTTAGTTTAACTGATTGGCAACCTGTTGAGCTAAATGAAAAAGATCATATTTTCTGGAAAGGGGGAAAACAGGTATTATGGTTAGGACAAAAATTTTCTGTTCCTGAGAATTTACACAACTTTCCGTTAACGGGTTTGTCTTTGCGCGTGGCTTTGGTATGGTGGGCAGATTTAGCGGAAGTATATGTTAATGATAAGTTAGTATTGACGGGAGATTTGTTTGATTCTTCACCGCGAGTATTACTCAGTTCTAGTGTAACTCCTGGGGAAGAGTTTACCATAGCTTTGCGGTTGGTGAGTCCGGGACATTGTGATGGGGCGTTGATGCGATCGCTTGCAATTTATGAATCAACAGATTACAATCATCCTGATGCTGGTTTTATTGCTGATGAATTAGCAGTTACGGAAATTCTTATCCAAAACTTCGCACCAGAAAAAATTCCAAATCTAGCTAGGGAAGTTGAGAAAGTTACAAATCTTAAAGACGCAGAAAATCAAGATTGGAAAACATATTTGGTGAATTTGCGAGAAACCTATGTGGGTTTAGCTGAATTTATCAACGCCCAAAAATATAAAATCAATTTATTAGGTCATGCCCATTTAGATTTAGCATGGTTATGGCCTGTAGCAGAAACTTGGAAAGCAGCACAAAATACTTTTGAGTCAGTTTTACAACTCCAAAAAGATTTTCCCGAATTGATATTCTGTCATACCACACCGGCGTTGTATGCTTGGGTAGAAGAAAATCGTCCTGACTTGTTTAGAGAAATTCAAAACCAAGTTAAAGCCGGAAAATGGGAAGTTTTGGGAGGTTTTTGGGTAGAACCGGATTTAAATTTAATTGCTGGTGAGTCTATAGTTCGTCAGTTATTATATGGACAAAGGTATTTTTTGCAGAAGTTCGGAAAAACATCTTCTGTAGTTTGGGTTCCCGATACCTTTGGTTTTTGTGCGACATTACCCCAATTTTTAGCAAATGCGGGAATTGAATTCTTTGTGACGCAAAAACTCCGCTGGAATGATACAACTAAATTTGATTATGACTTATTTTGGTGGCGATCGCTCGATGGTAGTCAAACATTAAGTTTCATGTCCGCACCTATCGGCGAAACCATCGAACCTGTTAAAATGGCCAAGTACGCTTGTGAGTGGAAAACTCAAACAGGTTTACAAGATTCCCTTTGGCTTCCTGGTGTTGGTGATCATGGTGGTGGTCCAACTCGTGATATGCTGGAGACTGGAAGACGTTGGGAACATTCCCCAATTTTCCCCAAGTTAGAATTTACAACTTCGGAAAAATATCTTCAATTCATAAAATCTGAAAGTCAAAATTTACCAGTTTGGGAAAACGAACTTTATTTAGAATTCCACAGAGGATGTTATACTACCCACGCAGACCAAAAACGCTGGAATCGTAAATCTGAACATCTATTATATAGTGCTGAGTTATTCGCAACTTTAGCAAATATCCTTTGTGGTGCGAAATTTCCGCAAACAGAAATAGAAACCGCGTGGAAAAAAGTTTTATTTAACCAGTTTCACGATATTTTACCCGGTTCTTCCATTACCCAAGTTTATGAAGACGCAATACCCGAATGGGAAGCGGTGGAAAAAATGGGAACGAAAATATTAGAAGAGTCCTTAATCGGAATCACATCCAAAATCAATATACCACAACCTCCCAATTCTGAAAGTATTCCCGTCATAATTTTTAACTCTCTCAACTGGGAACGTGCGGAAGTTGTTACAGTTGACTTATCAAAAATCATCACCCCAAATTATCCAACCTGGAAAGTTGCTGATATTCAAGGAAAAGAAATTTTATGCCAAAACTGCGAAAATTCAACTTTATTATTTTTCGCAACCATCCCATCTATAGGTTACAGCATTTTCTGGATTTCTCCCTCTTCCCCCCAGCCGAAAATATTCCCCAAAAACTGGATATTAGAAAACGAATATCTGCAAATTCAAGTTAACCCCGAAACCGGAGATCTAACCAGCGTCTTTGATAAAATTAAACAAAGGGAAATTTTAACCGGTGCGGGAAATCAACTTCAAGCTTTTACCGACAGCGGCCAATATTGGGATGCTTGGAATATAGATCCCAATTATAACACAAAACCCCTACCTCCAACCGAATTAAAATCAATTCAATGGCAAGAATATGGAGAAATTCACCAACGGTTGCGAGTAGTGCGTCAACTGGGAAAATCGGAATTTTGTCAAGATTACATTTTGGAACTTGGTTCACCAATTTTGAAAATAACTAATACTGTAAATTGGCAAGAAAATCAGGTATTAGTAAAAACAGCCTTTCCTCTCAATCTCCAAGCCGAATTTGCCACTTACGAAATCCCCTGCGGTGCTATTCGTCGTCCCACAAACCCCCAAACCCCCGCCCAAAAGGCAAAATGGGAAGTCCCCGCTTTACATTGGGCAGATTTAACCACAGATACAGAAGTCGGAAAATACGGAGTTAGTCTCCTCAATGATTGTAAATATGGTTACGATGCCCAACCTAGCCAACTGCGTCTGACTTTGCTAAGAAGTTCCCATTGGCCAGACTCCCAAGCTGATAGAGGAATACACGAATTTACCTATAGTTTATACCCTCATTTGGGCAGTTGGGAAGAAGCAGAAACTGTAAAACGTGGTTATGAGTTAAACGTGCCTTTTGAAGTATTAGTAAATCCAGATAATTATCAATGTAATTCAGATGGTTGTCAAAGTCAAAGTTTTCTATATTTATCAGCAGATAATTTGATTTTAATGGCACTTAAACCCAGTGAAGATGATTCGGAGAAATTCATTCTTCGCTTTTATGAATGTCATGGAAAAACAGCGAATTTATCTTTACAAAGTCAGATTTTAAGTTTAGGAGAACCAGTTGATTTATTAGAGAATTGTCTTAAATTAGAAGAAAATATTCAACCTTGGAAAATTGTGACATTTCAAGCCACATTAATTAATTGTTCTCAGGATTTAGCTAAAGATAAATGTTTACCATTTTCTTTGTAAATAATTACTGTAAAGGTGCGAATTTTCATAAGTTTTATTGCTGAATTTCCTCCTTTTCTGTATTGACAAATACTGATGCAATCTAATAAAATAGAAAGGGCTAATCTTTTTCAAAAATAACTTATGGGAATTGAAGAATTATTGCTACCATTTCGAGAACAAATATTAAAAATTGCCACTAAGTATGGTGCTTATAATCTGCGAGTTTTTGGTTCTGTTGCTAGAGGTGAAGCAACACCAGATAGTGATATAGATTTTTTAGTAGAACTTAAACCACAAAGTAGTTTATTTGATTATATTGGTTTAATGCAAGATTTAGCAGCATTGCTAGGACGAAAAGTGGATATTGCTGAACCTGGTAATTTACATGAATTAATTAGAGATAAAGTATTAAGTGAGGCTGTACCTTTATGAAAGATGAGCGTTTGTATTTAAGTAATATTAAAGAATGTATTGAACGAATAGAAGAATATACGAAAGGTGGTAAAGAGGAATTTATGCAAAACAAGATGATTCAAGATGCTGTAATTCGCAATTTTGAAATCATTGGGGAAGCAACAAAGAGATTATCACCTGAGTTGAGAAGTCAATATTCTGATGTTCCTTGGCAGCAAATGGCAGGTTTACGAGATGTTTTAATTCATGATTATTTAAAGGTAAATCTTAATTTAGTTTGGCAAATTATTGAACAAAATTTATCTAATTTGAAAAGACAAGTTACAGCAATTTTGCAAAATCCATAACATCTCGTAGGGGTTTAGCATTGCTAAACCCCTACAGAATGTCAATATATTCAATAATGTAATGGCTTTATTTTTCAGGAATAGCAGATAACAAACAACGTAAAGCACGATTCACATCTTCTGATGTTTGAAAAACTTTATTCTTCATCAGGATCAAGAATTACAGTAATTTTATTTTCTGAGGTAGTAGAAAACCGATTAGGACGAGCTTTTGTATAATCGAAATTATACTCTGGTAATAAATCACCAGCATCAAAATCATCTTCTTGATTCATTGGTGTTTTGTTCATAAATCTTTGTTTAAACTAGAGATATAGTTTTTATAGATTTTCTATAAATTCTTCAGGAGTAATTTGTGCTTGTTTAAGAACACCGCTTAATGTACCTACTTTTAATTCTGGATGTAATGGTACAACACAACCAACTTCTCCATTAATTGTTTGTTTTTTCATGATTACATGACTACCTGTTTGTCTAATTTGATAAAAACCCATACGTTCTAATGTCCGAATTGCTTCTTTACTAGAAATTCGTGGTAATTTAGGCATAAGTAACCTCTATGCTAGTCACATATCTAGGAGAGGTTTCTGGTAAAGGAAATTCTTCTAAATAAAGTCGTGTTGCTTCTTTTAAACCTGTTATTGCTTGTTCTATAGTTTCTCCTTGATCTACAGTACCAACTTCTGGACATTCAGCGATATACATATCATCTTCTTTGTAGATTATGACTGTAAAACTGCGACTTTTCATAATTTTTATGAGGGTTACATCTATGTTTATTTTAACATAAAAGGTAAGGGTTTAGCATTGCTAAACCCCTACAATATTCTCGTTATTTCAAGCCGTAGCAAACTCTGTGAAAACTCTTTTACTGGGATGATGGAAACCCAAAACAATATCATTTTGCGGTATTCCTGCTGATAGTAAATCATCAACTATACATAAATCTGTTGCATCTTCTTCTACCCAAACTTTGCCGTTTTTAATGGTAAGATAAATGATGATATGCTGTATTTGCTTTTTGTCATCCCAACCAAAACGAAACCAAATATATTGATCTCTGTTTTCATCAATAGCTAAACGTTCACTAACTTCAAATTCATATTTTTTTGAAATTTGAGTATTACTCATTTCGTAATATTCAGTCAATATTTTTTTGATAATATTCCGGTATTGTTCTAGTTTATCCATTGCTGAATTTCCTCCTTTTCTGTATTAACAACTATTAACAGCAGGTGATTTTCCTGAATTACAGCTTGTACAGATTTTCGTTGAAAAAATTTCTCATAGACAACATCATCAATAGCTAAATAGAGTTTATATTCTGGTGCTGTAAGTTGAATGAGATTCCGATATACTATATATTGTCCCAAGGCGTTATGAAAATCATACATCAGCGATTTGCTGACAAAACTTTTAATTTCCACAACTATTTTCTGTCCTTGACGTTCTGCGGCAATTGGTTTTTCTGCTGCTAGGTCTGCGTATAGTTCGGCATCCTCGTATTTGATAATATAAGGGTTATCTGTGATAGTCTAACGGTCTTTTATCAATGCGTTTTTGACTTCGTTATGGTAGATATCTTTGGCTGGCATATTGGCATTATTTAATTATACTCTAATTGTAGTTTCAGGTAAGGGAAATTAGCAATTCTTGATTCTCGGTTAGCAGAAGCAGCTAGTACCCTGCGGCGTAAGTGAATGAACCATTTTTTAGCCTTGTGGTCAATCAAATTTTCGGAGCTTTTAATGGTCATGTTATTTGCGCCAACCTGTACTAGTGGTTGTGGTGTTAGTTTGGTTGTTTTTGATTAGGGTTGGTTAATGTATGGGTGGAGAATAGAAGGTAAAATAAAGATAATAGTAGCTATAATTAATTCAATAATTCTTGTGTTTTTTGAGCATTTTGTGTATTACCTTGTTGTTGAAATAGTTGTTTTGCAGTTTCTAAATCTTTAATTGCTTCTTGTTTATTACCTTTGAGAATATAAGTTAGGATTCGACCATAATAAGCCTTTCTATTTAGGGGATTTATAGTGATAGCTTGAGTGTAATCTTGGATGGCTTGATCTAAATTTCCTTGTTTACTATAAGCATTACCTCGATTATAGTAAGCATTTTCATACTTAGAATTTATAATAATAGCTTGGGTATAATCAGCAATAGCTAACTCAGTCTTTCCTTGTTTACTATAAGCAACCCCACGATTATAGTAAGCTGCTGCAAATTGAGGATTAATGGTAATAGCTTGGGTAAAATCAGCAATAGCCTGATCATATTTTTTCTGTCCTCGCCAAATCCAAGCAACATTATAAAAAGCTTGCCAAGAATTTGGATCTTTGCCAATGGCATTTTCCATCGCTGCAATTACATTATCTATATCAGCAATGCGCCATAATTGAATACCATAATTCAGCCAATCTTTACCACTACCATTCACAGGGTCAGGTGCTGAAATATTTGGGAAGAATGCTAAATTAATTGAATTAAAATCAGATGATTTTGGTTCAATTTTAGCTACAGTTAATTTAGCTTGGGGTAACTGCCATAACCCATCCTTTTGATAGAACAAAAAACTTTCAATAGACAAACCCAAACTATATCCTAAAACATCCTTTTCAGCAAAATTATGAATACCAACTAATCTCCCCTCTGTATCCCAAATCCCCCCGCCACTCATACCCGGATACCCTTGATTGCTATATGCTAATTCATACCCTCTCGGTTTAGCCCAAAAATCTGTATTTGTTTCAATAGTTCCCACACTAAATAATGAAGGATGATTTAATTCTTCCCCCTTCCAACCATAAAGAAATACATATTGTGCTTTATCAGACAATTTATAATCCCCCAAAGTAGCAACTTGATAAACCTGAGAACTACGAAACTGTAAAACAGCCATATCAAGTCCCTGTCTGGTGCGAATAGTCTGATTATCCACCTTATATACTTGTTTATCAGGTGCAACAACTTGATACTCCTGTTTATTTTCCACCACATGAGCAGCCGTTAACACATAATAAATATCATTATCCTTAGCAATAATTACCCCGCTACCAATACCACCATTAGCCTGTTTAATCTGCACCGAAGACTGTTTAGCAATATCTAAAACCTTAGCCGGAATACCGCCAATTTTCCTAATTACCCTCTCAGGAAACAAAGCTAAATCAGGTGCAGCTTCATCTACTAAATTAACCGCAATACCCCAACTATAATTACCCCATTCCTTTAAAGTTTTCTCATCAGGTTGTTCACCTTGTAAATAGCGAAAATCAGTTTGTAAAACGGGGTTAGCAAGTTTACTATTTATCCCCACCAAATAACCTTTTTCATTAATAATTGCTCCTCCACTCATCCCCTGTTGAATATCATTATCATAGGCTATTTGTTGTCCTTTAATTAACGGCTGATTTAAAAATAATTTCGCTGTACCTTTGGTAGTTTGCAAATTACCTTTAACATATCCTCCAGCAAAAACCTTTTCTCCTGGTTTAATATTCTCTTCCCCTAAACCAGCAACTAAATAAGTGGTTTCACTGCTAAAAGTCAATTTAGCTAAATCATATAAATCATCTTTTTTATTATCTTGTCTATCTACCTTAGAAAATTCAACGGGATAAATTTGATTATCTGGAGTGACAACTTTCACAGATTTAGCATTTTCTATCACATGATAATTAGTGAGAACAGTATAAAAGCCGTTTTGTTTTTTAATAATAGTTCCTGAAGCTGCTTCTTTATCATCAACTAGGACTTTTACAGTAATTTCTTTTAAGACATCTTTTAATTCTGATTCTGATAAAGTCCCTGGTTTGCGTGCGAACAAGGAAGAATTACAACCAGTGATAATAATAGGAGAAGCGGGAAATAGGAGAACAAAGAATAATAATAAATGGGATAATTTGTGTAATTTCATAGATGGTAATCCTGGTATTTGGTAATTTTGTTGTTGGTTAATTTTCCGTTTGTTTCATAACCCGTCGGGGAATCAATTCCCCGTCTAATAGCGAAAGTCCGTTAAAACGGACTAAAAAATTCTTCCATTGGTCAATACTGTAGCCAAATTACGAGGGTTCAACGGCTGTAGGAGCATTGTGAACACGACCAAGAGAGGTAAGCTTGGCAAAAATCTGGGCTAATAAAATAGGCTCTGGTTGTTCCGGAAGCATTTTTAACATTTCACGAACATATCGAAAACCACGACAGTAAGCCTTAAGATCAATAATTCCAGCACCAGGATTATCTTGACGGAATTGAGCTAAAAGATAATGAGATAAGTTGACCATAAAAAAAGAAAGATTGGCCGCATTAGTCACCGCAGTTTGACCCCGATTCATAAAATCTTCCAATCCCCAGAACTGCTTGGCATCACGAAAATTAAATTCGATTTGAAAGCGGAGTCTATAGTAGTCGATTATTTTCTCATAAGACAAATCTAAGTCACTGGAAAATAAAATCACATGACTAACAGCATTCGTCTTGATATTTGTTTTTACCAAAATCACTACATTCAAGGATTGAGCAAATTCTTTGTGCAGTAGAGTCATTTGATAAATATCAGTTTTGATATCTTCGTCAATACTGCTTTGACGTAAATATTCCCCAGCAATATTACGCCAGTCCAGCTTATCTCCGTATTTACGACGAGAACGATGATTAGGGTCAGGATGTTGGTAAGGTATGTATAACGCCGAATCGTGGCGTAATTTGGAAATTATGTGTAACTTTACCTGTCTAGCCATTTGCAAAGCATTATTGTTCCCAAAGTGACCATCTACAACCAAGTAAGTGAGGGGGATAAAGTTAGCTATTAACTTAAATAGCTCATTAATCATTTTCTGAATTCTTAGTAGTTCAGATGTAAAAATCACCTCCTGTTTATTTTTGTTCTTACTCCCTTTTGGTCGTCCCCGTCCAGGTTTTTCTTGAGGTTTTACTTCTGGAATTGGTGAGACAATACTTTTTTCTACATCGCTCTTGATTACCTGTTCTATCTGAATCGGAAATGAGTGTCTTTGTTGAACACTTACTAATGATAAGGTAAAGAAAGATAGCCCCGATATTGGTTTGCTTGTTAGACTTGAGAAGAACCTATCTAATCCATAGGTTTTTTTCCCGGCTTTGCTTATTACTACTTCATCTCCTGCCAACAAATAAACATCATTTGGGCAAAACAAATGCCGCCGAAAAAACACCCAGAACACCGTTGCCCACGGTATGACTGTCCGAAAGAATCTGATTACCGTCCGATAACTACCACCACTAAGCGTCCAACGCGAAATTCCCAACATCGTTACTCGTCCGCTCATTGCTAACATGGCCATGATGATCTGACTCAATTGCCGCATAGTCGTCACTTTTATTTCTGGTAGCAGGCATTGCAGGAGTGTTAGGATATCAAACATGGGCTGTATGTGGTTTTCGAGTTTTTGTTTTGGAAGACTATAACTCTACTACATCAGCCCTCTCTCTTCATCCTCTTTTTTTGGCTACAGTATTGCTGGTAATAAATGTTTTACTGTTCTTAGTAATCCTCCGGTAATATATCTTATGGCTTCACCTCCGGGAATATCTAATCTTTTTAAGATTATGGAAACTGTAGTATTTTTTAAGGCTTCAACCAAAACCCCCGGTAATTTTACTCCCTTTAAAATAAATGTTGTCAGAATACTTTCGGTAATTTTTTTTAATACTTCAATGGCGTTTATAGTTGTTGGTACATCCACAGGAACAATTGCACCATAAGCACTAGAAATATCACCAAATTGGGATTTAAGTGAATCTTTTTTATAGTTACTTTGGTTTTTATTAGATAACAATTTTCCGGCTTTTCTAAATAGTTTTTTGATACCGCCAATTGTTGGTTTAACAAGCTTGCTTTTCAAAAACTTCAATACCCCTGATTTAGCTTTGTATTTTTGTCTAGCTTCTGCCTTAGCCATTTTATATTCATTTTTATCTGAAATCAATTCTTTTATTGATTGTAAGGCATCCTCAAGTTGTTTTTTGAGTTTATCTAGGAGTCCTTGAAATATATTGATAATGTTGAGGTTGTCTTTGGGAAAATCAGCGATCGCCGATGAAAATTTCTTATCGGTTTTCTCTCTAATTTCAATAAAATGATTTATTACTTCCTGTGGTACAGGTTCTTGCTGTTGTTCAAATTGTGATAATAAATTATCATAAGCATTGAGCATTAATGTTTTTAAATCCTCAATTTGTTGAGAAAACCAACTTTTATTAGCTTGTTCTACATTTTTAATTCTGTCATAAATTGATTCATTATTATTGTAACCACTATTATTAATATTCTTCCAATTAATCAGTATATTATTAACTTCTACGGACGCTTTATAAGTTTCAATATTCGCTGGGCGTTGTCCAATTACATCAAGTTTTTGTTGTCCGACAATATTTGGATTACCGTGTACTTTAGAGTTAAAAACCTTGTTGACACCATAACAAGATTGCAGGATTTCCGCAGAAGCATAACCAACTTCATCATCTAATTCTGGTTCGGAAAAGTAATTAATAATTGCTTTTAAATCAGGTAAATTATTTTGCAAGTACACCACTGGCTGAATTGAATCAAACCAATCTTCTTTAGTTGATAAAGCTTGCACAACTTCTGTGGGGACTCGTAACCCACCCTTGTTTACCCAAATTCCATTGGTTATTTGACTTAAAACTTCTTCTGGTGTCATGGTCTATTAATTTACTATTCTAGTTGATTTTTTTGCCATATTTGAGATGTAAAAATTCAGGATTCAGAAAGATGAAGAATATTTTCTTCTATATTCAGCATTTTGTATTCTGAACCATTAAGTTGAAATTAGTTTTAAACACCATAATCTAGGTTATGTTGAAGATACAGAATAAGAAGATGAACTGGGTGCTATCGCTTTGGGATGGTGTTGTTATTAGTTAATATCATGACCACTGCATTCTTTAAACGTACAGGAATTAACCCTTTAAAATCAATTGAAATTACTGTTGAACAATTAAATCTGCTATTCAATGAACCCCGAATTACTGGAGTCGTTGATATTTCAGGTTCAGGTAAGTTAATTGTTAGCTGTGAAGACGGTTTAGCTAGGATGATTGGGTTTTCTGATAGTGAAATAATTTGGTTTGACAGTTATTCAGAACAGGATTAAGTAGGTAAACAAAATAAAAATGAGGGGTATTGCGTTTTGTAAAATGGCTGAAACTCAATCAGAATCTTGCATTGAGACAACTTTACATACCGTTATATACCTTTAAATTTTTCTGTTCACCTACTTAGTAGAAAAAAGGGAATAGGCATGAGTCAATCTATTCCCAGCACTTCATCATCTATTCACTGAAATATAGCTATTGTTTGATTCTAACATGAATATGAGCAAAATTAATTTTATATAGTTAAATGAAGATTACAAAAAACAATTGATGCTATCGCTTTTTAGTCTTGGTGTTTTTGAAATTTAATGATGAATAAAATCAATTTTGCGGGTATTGAAGGCAAGGTTTTACAAGTTAGTCCACATGGGAATTATCAGGTGGTAGAACTGAGCGATAGCGAAGCGCTCCGCAGGAATCGCATTACCATTGTCGGCACTTACTCGAACAAGTTTCATTGGCCAGAATCCAGCGATGAAAGCTCAGGATTCACCAGTTTTATCACTTACATTGGTTTGAAACAAGTGGATTTCCCCAGATTCCGAGATTGGGTAATTGCTAATAATGGGTATTTCGAGGGAGACGACGGTACACCCAGACAATCAAAACGAGTCCGCAGATTTCCACTGGAGATTAAGGTGAGGGGGTTACTCGCTGAATCTGTTGTTGAGTTGATTCATGGGGAAATTGGATAATGTTTGAAAATGCAGGTGACAGTTACCAATTAAGGTAATTGAGGATTGAAACCAGCAATAACAAATAGCAAATAGCGTTATTGATTATCGGTAATGCTATTGCTTAATGTTCAATAATATAGGGGATTGTATCATGATTGGACAATTATTCACCACTGGAATTGGTATTTATCAAATGTATCCCGGTGATGATAACAAATGGATTGCCCAAGTTGATTTTGAGGATGAAAGTCATGCCCAATTATGGGGTGTGCAAGGGACTTTAGCAACAAAATATGGTGATGATTTATTGGAATCTGTGAGAACCGTTAAACAGGATGCCGAGAATTTGGGGATGAGAATGTTGTCATTACCTGATACTAAACTCAGACTCTATGTGAAACGATTGTTTGTTGATAATGCTGAAGTATGGAAACAAATTGAATCTGTAGGTAAGGAACTTGATTTGGAAGTGATTTCTTGTTTACCTGAATAATTAATTCAAACAATTGTCTACATTTAATCAATTGCTAGATACTAAGAGTAATAATTTTTGAACATTAGTATTCTGTTTGTTTATCCCTGACTTTTGATAAAATCATAAATCAGGGACATAACAGCATTATTTTGGCTGTAATACTGCGTTAATTAATGTTTGAAACTCATCCAGTGAATTAACGCTAATGGTTTTTAAATGTAGGTTTTTTAAAGCCATTAAATCATTAATTTCTTTGAGAGTTTCCATTAATTTTTCAGGTAAAGTACCAAAGCGATTTTCTAGTAAATCAAAAATGTTTTGTTGGCAGGTTTCTTTAGCACCTTTTACTTGTCCTCTTTCTTCTGCAAGTTCTTCAATAGTGCTGAGGAAAGGCATATTTAACTCCTTTTCGTGTTGTTCTAATTTATGGTTAAACTCTAATTGCAATGGTGGTGGTAACGTCATCATTTTATCAATGAACTTGACTAAATTAATAATGTCAAATTTAGTTAAGCCTTTTTGATACAATGGTCTGACTAAGTTCCATTTCCATTGTTCTCTTTGCGTTAAGTCCTTAGTAGTGACTTTGGTTTTCAGATGTGCCATTACTATTATAGCAAACAGATTGTTACTTGCAGCTAGTTCTTCCCATTGATAGTCTAGCAGTTTCACTGTACTGAATTTGATTTTAACTTCACTATCCCCTAAACCGTATTCATAACTATTTGGTCGCCAACTTTTGTTTTCATCTCCTAATATTGCTAAACTTATTACTGGTTTATTAAATAAATCAAATGAACGATAATTATAGATAAACATTCTTTGAGGAAACTGTTTATCATATTGACTTTGGACTTCTATATGAATCAAAATCCAAATTATTTCATTATTCAATAACCAGACTTGAAACAATTTATCCGCATAACGTTTTTTTGTTTGACTAGATGCAGTAATTTGTTCTAGTTCTTTATCTAAAGAAATAGGGGGTTTACTCCAGTCAATTTGTTCGTATATTTTTGGATAAAAGAATTGTAGAAATGATTCAAAATATTGTCCTATAGCTTCTTTCCATGTTTGATCATAGTTCGCTGTTGCTTCTGTCATATTTGCCCCCGGTTTTTGGGATTTATAATAAATCCCCAACTTCTTTATGATACCATTAATTTTGTTGTCAATAGTATGATATTGTCTGAGATTTATATACTGCAAAATTTAGTATAATTAATAATGCCCCTGGCGTTGATAATTTAGTATGGTTTGGCGATTCCTACGGAGCGCTTCGCTATCGCTTCACTGCTCATTCACTTGAGAACCCCGAAGTATTATCAATATTATCAGCATTGTAAACATAGGTAATCAGCCCCCTATTGGCATTGATAGCGCAGCGTGGCGTAAGCCATAGTCTTGAGTTACCCGGAAGTTATCGGTAGGGGCGCTATCGCGCAGAGGGGGCGTTGTTTTCGAGGTTTTGTTATGGCTATCAACATTCTTTCCAAAGCTGACAAGAAACTTTCTCAACTCAAGGATGGAATTCGAGTTTTGGCTTGGGAACAGTACAAGATTGATAATCGTGTTAAAGGTGAGGAAGGTTATAAAATCTTTGAAGCAGAATGGTTAACTCATGACATTCATAAGATGGATCAAGCCAAGTTTGATAAGTTTATTGCAGGTTTAGGTTATACCGTAGATGACTTACTTGCTGAAAGGAATAGATATTATCAGAAACGTAATCGAGCTACTGGTATTGGTAATGAACCCGCTAGTTTTGATAACAAACCTGCCAGTGTTGATTATGTTGAAGGTAATCAACCAGATAACATTCCATACTAATTAGTTTATAGTCCTAGTCTCCTTTGGGGATTAGGGCTTTTTTTTAATGTTATCACTTTCCGTTTTTGATTATCTAACATGAGGAATTTATGGCTATTAATATCCCCAGTAAATTTGGTAGTCGTTTACCTGAACCCAATAAGAAAAAGGGTATTGACTTTGATAAACTCACTGAAAAACTTCGCTTTGAACGTGATAATATTCAACCCTATTTAACTAATCATCAACTTCTATTCTATCATCATAATTGTGATTTATTTGTAGGTAATTACTATCACGGTAAAAATCATTTCCTGAATGTGAACTTCACCGGCGATGAAAGTGAAGAATACCCACCACATCGTAATGATGAATATGATGAAGTTGGTAAGATTTTAGCTCACATTTAGTCATTTAGTCATTTAGTTTAATAGTCTTGACTCCCACTGTCAGGACTTTTTTGATGTTTAGTCGTTGGGGCGCTATCGCTGAGGGAAGTTGAGTAATTTGGAGAATTTCATGAATCCTAACCCCAGTGATTTGAAATTAGTTAGTAAAGTTAAATCCGAAACTTTAGCTGATTTAAGAAGCTTTTGTAGAGAAAGTGTGAATTTAATGACCAGTGATGTTTCTAGTTACGCTCAAGGCAGATATCGCCTTTGGTTATTTCATGAGTGTGATTTGAGAACTCCAAGTACAATCACTAAAGCTTATCATAATGATAGACTTGGGAATTTCTGTCAGCGAGTTTACCCCGGAACTAATATCGGCTTGTTAACTTTCGGTGGCAAGATTGGTAATATTCAAAGTACCGGATTGATTATACCACATCGAGATCATAGTTATTCTAGAGCGATCGCTAGAACTGTGAATCTTGGTAGTTGTATATTTCATTATAACGGTAAAGATTATCAACTTAATGATGGCGATATCATTGAGTTTAATTGTAAGAAACTTCATGGTGTTACTAAAATCTTGAGTGCAGAAAGATTTAGTATCAATCTCTGGCAGTTGAATCAAGAGAAAGGTTACTTTCCAATAGTTTAGTTGCCAAAATAAATAACTCCAGTTTAACAAGATTGGAGTTATTGTTTATTAATCTGTGGGGGCGCTATCGCGGAAAGGGGGCGTTGTTTTTTGGTATTCATCATGTTTTATCAAGCCCCTGAAATCCAAGGCAGTATTCGCAATCTTCGTCAATATTATCGTGAATCTATGCGTCAAGACGTATGGGCTTATGAAATATATATTGATGACGTTTTAGTTATTAGTGAGGATTGTCATTGGTGGTCTAACACCCGTGCAGAAGTCATCACAGCAGTTAAAGAAATCGGCGAACAACTCAAGCAAAAAGAGTTAGTTAAACGAGAATTAGCCACGGTTGGTAATAACTTGTATGTTAAGTGGTGTACAGATATCACCAGAGCAGGTAAAGCTCAAGGTATCACCGGGTATTATAGTATCTTTGTTAAAGGCAAACCATATTCTGTATATCAATACCTTAGTCAAATTACGAGGGTGAGATGATAATGCTTTAACCATGAACTCCCGTTCCTCGCTCTTGCTTGGCAAAAACAATCACCCCTAAAAATTCCTTAAAGGTTTCCGACAAGGATTTTTTAAATGTATTGACGGTAGGATAAGGGTTTTAGATTCTAAACTACCTTTTCATCGAAACGCTTATATATGATTATTTTTGCCGTTTTTGCCAAAAATTATCAAGGCTCTTATTTTGGCAATAGTATTGATTGGTATTTGATAATTTGGTTATTGGCTAATTTTCGATTTGCTTCATAACCCGCCTGGGAATGAATTCCCAGTCTAATAGCGCAAGTCCGTTAAAACGGACTAAAAAATCCAAAAAATCCTTCCATTCAGTCGGTTTTAACCGACTTTAGCTTTGAGACAGGGAATTTATTCCCTGGCTTTATTGGCTTTATTGGCTTTGTTCCTATCTTTATTTATTAAACACTTTGAATATATCAACAGTACAAGTTAAATTACTACGAGGTTTTACTGCACAAGAAGAAGTTAGATACGCTTTGGAGGCATCACCATTTAACACCGCAGTAAAAGATTTTAATTCCACATCAGCATCATCTGTATCTAATAATGTTAAAATCAAAGTATGACAATCTTTGCCTGTGCTGGTGCATAAAGACTTTAAGAGTTTGCGAGGGTCATTTTCAGCTTCAGAATAACCCCAAGTTAAATCTTTCAAACTTCCATTATCATAAGCAGTTTGTAATTTTGGTGTTACTTCCTGACATCTTCGTTGAGGAGGAAAACCAGCTTTTACAAAATTCGTGCGTTTCCACTCTATTAAATCTCGCGTTTTGTCTTGGTATTTAACCTTAGCAACAGGTTCTCCATTACCGTCTGTTTCACAGGAGAAAACAACCTTTTCAGATTTTTGACACGCTGTGAATGTGAGGTTTAAAATGAGTATACTTGGAAATAATAGCCACTGATAACTTTTCATAATTGGGATTGTCTTTGTGCTGGATTATTATCTTTATTGTCTGAATCAGGATGTCCAGGATTTAAGGATGTACAGGATGAATATGGGGATTTTATCACTAATTACCTATCTGTCACCCAAGCTTTAATTACATAATTACCACTTGCTGCTTTTGTTGATGTAATTTTAAATTGATAAGTACCCGTTTCTACCATAATAGAAGCGGTGAAATCATTATCTTTTGTTCCTACATTAGATACAGGATTAAAGTATTTATCATCTGGTTTCATCATCGTGAGTTGTGGTTGAAAATCATTGCTGATTATTTGCACTGTTAAATATTGTCTTTGATCACTTTTAAAAGTATAAACATCATAAGTTTTATTATTGGATAACTCTTTTTGATCTGATGATGTTAGTTGTCCTGATTTGGCTTTACCATCAGCTATTAGTTGATCATTAGATTTGGGTAATATGGACATAACAGCCATAACTACACTAATAATCAGGATGATTCCTGAAATAGTGCCAAGAATTAATTTCCAGGGAATTGGAGGTGCTGGAGGTGGGGGTGCTTGATTTCCCATTAATGCTTGTAAGCCTTCCTCGGCATTTTGAAAGCGTTTTGTATAATCCTCACAAATCATTTTATTTAAAATATCAGCAAATTCATGACTTACACTTGCTTTTTTTTGCCAATTTTCAGCTAGTAAAGGTGTATAACTGGGATCTTCTCCCGTGATAGCAAAGACTCCAA
Organism: Anabaena sp. 90; assembly: GCF_000312705.1. Lineage (NCBI taxonomy): Bacteria > Bacillati > Cyanobacteriota > Cyanophyceae > Nostocales > Nostocaceae > Anabaena > Anabaena sp. 90. The sequence goes on along the minus strand of NC_019427.1, from coordinate 325,382 downwards.
TCATACCAATAGAATAAATATCACTAGCAAAAGATACTATTCCCAATAATATTTCTGGTGCAATATATCCTTTTGTTCCTCCCATAACTGAACCTACTTTTATTCCCGGAACGGTTACTTCTTTCGCTAAACCGAAATCAATGATAACTAATTTATTATCACTACTTCTGCGAATAATATTATCTGGTTTGATGTCTCGATGAATAATTGCATAACCAGGATTATTTTGAATGTACTCGAAGACTTCTAGAATCTCAATTAATAAAGATATCGTCTTTTCTTCTGATAATCTTTGATTTTGTCTGACGTCTTGACTTAAAGAATTTCCTTCAATATATTCTTGTACATAAAATTCTTCTCCACCTTCTGAAAATCGTTCATAAATTGTGGGAATTTGTTCATGTTTCTCACCAAGTTTACCTAATGCTTGCGTTTCTATTCTGAACAGCCTTAAATATTCTTGCCAATATTGATTTAATATTTCTTGCTGTTGTAAAATAGATAAGTTTTCAATATCTAATTTAGATGCAGTAGGTTTTTTGAGTTGTTTTAAAATCCGAATTGGTTGATTTGGATGATTAGAGTCTTTAACTTTATAGGTAATGCCAAAACCAGTATGATGAGACAAAAGATCGATAATTTTGTAACGTTCTCTCAGCAAAGTCCCTATTCGCAAGATATTATTCATAAATTATCTAAATTCAATATTGAATAATATACACCAGCAAAGCAAGAATTAATACTGAATCACAACCGGATGATCTGTGATAAACGTCTCCTCATACCCAATAACCAATTGACTTAATATTATGAATCAAACCTATACAACAGATGTCCTAGTAGTTGGTGGAGGCACAGGTGGAACAGCGGCTGCTATCCAAGCAGCACGACGAGGTGTAAAAACAATCCTTGTGAGTGAATTTCCCTGGTTAGGAGGAATGCTAACCTCTGCCGGTGTATCTGCACCAGACGGAAACGAATTACAAGCATTGCAAACAGGTTTATGGGGAGCTTTTTTACAAGAATTGCAACGTAGACAACCAGGGGGATTAGATCATAGTTGGGTCAGCTTTTTCAGTTATGATCCGCGGATAGGTGCAGAAATATTTGCCGACTGGGTGCGAGAATTACCGAATCTTCAGTGGATTTCGGGACAAGTGCCATTAGCAGTGTTGCGAACCCAAGACTGTATCACAGGTGTCCGCTTTGCAGATTTCACCGTCAACGCCAAAATTATCCTTGACGGCACAGAATTAGGAGACTTATTAGCATTAGGAGAAATACCTTACCGTTGGGGTTGGGAATTACAGTCAGAATGGAGAGAACCCAGCGCCCCAACAAATTTTAACTCCCTGACCCAAACTTATCCAGTCCAAGCACCAACCTGGGTAGTAGTCATGGAAGACTTTGGCGAAAATACCGCCCCAGCAATTCTTCCAGCCCCTAACTATGATCCATCTCAGTTTACAGGAGCTTGGGATAACTATAGTCCAGAAAAATTTTTGAACTATGGACGCTTACCAGCAGATCGATTTATGATTAACTGGCCTATTGCGGGCAACGATTACTGCCAAAATGCCAATCGGTTGCTAGACTCAGTGAAAAAGCGCGAATTTGTGCAAGAATGTTATTGGCACAGTCAGAATTTTGCCCATTTCATTCAAACCCAGTTTGGTAGGCGTTACGGATTAGCAGAAAACCTGTTTCCCCATCCTAACTCCGCCTTTGCCCTCCATCCCTATTATCGGGAAAGTCGCCGTCTAGTAGGCTTAACTACCGTTTGTGAACAGGATATTTTGCCTTTAGCCAACAGTAATACCGCATTACCATTTTCTGATGCTATCGCTGTTGGTAACTATGCCAACGATCACCATTATCCTGGTGTAGAGTTCTCACTGCAACCTAAATCTATCCGCTGGGGTGGAAGATGGACAGGAACACCCTTCACTATCCCCTATCGCGCCCTGGTTCCTGCTACTACAGATGGTTTGCTAGTTTGTGAAAAAAACATTTCCGTTTCCCACATCGCTAACGGCACTACTAGACTTCAACCAATAGTCATGGGAATTGGACAAGCAGCAGGTATGGCAGCTTCTCTTTGTATTGTGCTAGAATGTCAACCCAGGGATTTACCAGTGAAGAGTTTGCAGGCTGCATTATTGACAGACGACGATGCACCTAGCCCAATTGTTCCCTTGTTTAACTTATTAACTAATCATCCCGATTGGTTGTACTGGCAAACTTATTATTTAGACCACCCAGAAGCTTATCCTGCCGATGGTAACTGTCCTTGTATTTTAGTCGATGAAGATAATAAATTAGATCTCGACTGCTTTACAGGCAGATTCCGACGACTGGGTGAGCAAAATTACCAATTTAATATTACAAATGACACCAATTTAACTACAACAAATTGGCAGCTTGTGACGTTGAAATCTGATATAGACCAACAACTGCAAGCTTTGACCCCAGAAAAAATACTCAAGATTTGGGGGCGACCAAATTTCTCTGGAAATTGGTTACTTGTTGAGCATCTTGAAGAAGTATAAAATGAACATTTATTCAGTAAACTACAATACTTTTTCCCGAATTTTCCGGACAGACATATAAAAGTTAAGTATTAGTGAAGTAGAGAGTTCTAAAATAGACATCTACTATGCGTGCTGCCATTTCACTTTTAGTATCGAGTCTGGTCCTTGGCTCCTTAGCTTTTAACTGCGAAGCAGTACAGACTCGTTTTTCCGCTCTGTCAATGGCTAAGTCCGATTACCAGCTTTCACCTTTGGTGTTAAACCAGAGTTTCAACCTGGCTGATAACTCCAAACCTAGCCCCAACCAACCCGAAAAGCCCAATCCTCACCGAGGTAGTGGTCGTAGAGGATTAGATGGATAAGTTGGCAATTTCAGTTCTGTTATGGAAGCGTCAAAGCGTAAAACCTGCCAACCCAGAAATGATATTACCGGATTATTGGATCTTTTAAATCCTGCATACCACTTCTTGAATCGAAACGATATAGACAGTTACAGCACTACACTTGTTTGATTCTATCGTTTGTAAATTTCCCTTTCACTGACACCAGATATAGATAGTTACAAGCACTATATCTTTGATCAGTCCCACGGCTACTGCGTCGTCACGCAAGCTATCAGTATTGCAATTTCTCTGCTAAAAACATAGACAGTTACAGCACTTCATCTCTCGAAAATTGTTCAATATTTCATCAAAACATCCGGTAATTACTCAAACCTTGGCGTGTATTGGTGACCAATTCACTAATACACGTACCAATCTCACCTGTGGTAATCGCGCCCGGTACACATTGGGCGTTAGTAGGTGGGAACAATTACCGGAAGTGAGGAAAAAGAAAACTTTTCTTAGTTATCAACCTTCATTGTGAATACTGAATTTCTAGTGACTTGGTTTGTGAGCAATCCAATATTTACTGACGAAGTGAACTTGGGTTTCTATTTGCTCAAATCCAGCTTTTTCTAACCGCTCTACCAGGTTATCTGTAACGTAATGATTGTAATAAGGTTCATGAAAAGTCTCTGAGAAGTTTTTGACAACTAATTCCATCTCCGGTAGATCATTTTCTTGAATGGAATCACAGATGATAAAAACGCCTCCTGGTTTTGTGACCCGAAAACACTCTTCAATTACAGTTTGACGAACTGCCGCTGGTAACTCATGAAACAGAAAAACACAAGTTGTGCCATGAAAATAATTATCTCGATAAGGCAACTCTTCGACATTTCCTTGCACGAGTTGCGGTAATTCTCCAGGAATTTGGGATAATAGTTCGTTGGCTTTCCGCAAATAGGCTGAGGATAAATCTATACCAAATAAAGATACGTCGGGTAAAGCTGCTCTGATTAACTTCAGTGTTCGTCCAGTACCACAAGCAATATCTATGACTCGGAGTTGTTCTTGGGGAATATGGTCAAATGCTGTTAGTTGGGATTTGAGAGGACAGAGGATGCGTCTTCTCATGGCATCAGTTGAGCCACCAAACAGAATTTCCACCTGTAAGTCATATAAATTGGCGGACAGTTCACTCAAATAGCCATCTGTTTGGTAATGGAAGTTCTGTAAATAGTAGCTGGGATAGTTGTCTGTGGCTATTTCTTGAGAAAATTCTTGATATTTTCGGTTTTTAATGCGTTCCCAGATGTTTGGTAAGTCTAAGCATATTAATGGATAGTAACGGAAGAAATCGTCCCAAGAATTATCAAATAATAAATTTTGTGGATACACACCTGCTTGACTATCTTCCCAGTCTCTTGCCAATAACTGGTTCATATTGTCTTGAAGTTGTGTGAGCAATTTCGGGGATAAAGGACTGATATTGGGCTGAAGTGATGGATAAATTAGGTTTTTGATCTGTGAACTTACGGTTTTGTGAGCAAAAGCAAAGTAATTCTTCCCTGATTGCAGAGCTTGGTAGCTTAATTTTGTGAAAATATCAAACATAGATAAAATTAAGTTTTGTTGAGTGTGTCGAGTTTTATAGCTCGTCCAGATTTTTATAGCCAAAAAAATGGAAAATGTAAATCATTCATCACAATTTTTACCTGTTAACAGGTGTGAATGGTTTATTTTATGGACATACAAACCACGACAGTCGCCCTCCTAGCCTTCTACGTCGCCTGGAATTTGGGTGCAAATGATGTTGCTAATGCGATGGGAACTTCTGTGGGTTCTGGGGCTATTACGCTCAAACAGGCAATCATTATTGCTGGGGTGTTAGAGTTTCTGGGTGCTGTCTTGTTTGGACAAGAGGTAACATCTACCCTTGGCACGAAAATCGCTAATCCAGCCTTATTTGTGACGACACCACAAACTTTAGTGATGGGAATGATAGCGGTACTGCTAACGGCTGGGATCTGGCTACAAATTGCTACAGCTAGGGGTTTACCTGTGTCTTCGTCTCATGCCATTGTGGGAGCGATCGCTGGCTTTAGTTGGGTAGCTTTAGGAATAGAAGCAATAGATTGGTCATCCATTGGTTTAATTACCATTGGCTGGATTTTAACACCAATAATTAGTGGCGCGATCGCCGCTGGGTTTTATAGTCTGATTCAACATTGGATTTTTAACCAACCCCAGCCCCTATCCCAGTTACAGGAATGGATTCCCTGGTTAAGTACATTGCTATTGAGTGTATTTGGAATTATCGTTCTTCCGACAATCACTCAACCTCTGAGCCAGTTCTTACTCACAGAGGGAAAATTTAATATTCCTGCTCACGACATTACCCTATTTACAGGGGGAATCGCCGTATTGTCCCTGACTTTGATCAGTTGGCGACAATTGGCAAATAGTCAAATTGACAATAAAATTCAAGGTTTATTTGCGAAATTTCAAGTTTTGAGTGCTTGTTTCGTGGCCTTTGCTCATGGTTCTAATGATGTTGGTAATGCGATCGCCCCCCTAGCAGTAATTTCCTACATTAATCAACAAGGTAAAGTCCCCAGTGATCAACTCACCATTCCCCTCTGGATTCTAGTTCTCGGTGCGATGGGGATTGTCGCAGGTTTAGCAGTTTGGGGTAAAAAAGTTATCGCTACCATCGGCGAAAATATTATTTCCTTAGAACCTAGTAACGGATTTTGTGCCGAACTGGCCACAGCCATCACCATCTTAATAGCTTCCCGCTTAGGTTTACCCGTTTCCACCTCCCACGCCCTTGTCGGTGGAGTTGTGGGTATTGGACTGGTACAGAACATTAAATCAATAAAATTTGCTACTATCCAAAATATCGCTGCGGCCTGGTTAATTACAGTCCCCATCAGTGCCGCCCTGAGTGCCACTATTTTTACCCTCATGGCAATTTTCTGGCAGTGAACTACCTACACTTCCCTTGCGGGTAAGTATAGGCTTCCTACCCAGTTAACAGCTTTTTGCTCTTCGAGAACAACAAGACTTATGTTAAGGCCATAGGCTGACCCCTCGTTCCAAAGGCAAAATCAATGGCAACTATCAATCAATAGGTATTCCGCACTGATTTGATGCTTGTAGTTAGGTATTCATTTGTAAGACTTTCATCACTATCATTCCTGAAAAAAATGATAGATAATAATCTTGTAATAAGTTAATTAAATTTATAAGTTCAGTGAAATTGTTCAGTTTCCTGTCTTTTCTCAAGGAAACTTAATACAGATGTTGGTCTGGTATCCGGGGCAGCAACTTAATCATCAAGGTGTTAGAGGCTAGAAACTGATGGGGCGATTTGAGAAGCGACCAGAAAACCCACGCATTAGAGGTGAGCTATCCAGAGCCGCAGAAAATGCCCTATGGGATGTAGTTGAGGATTTAGAAAATCTTCAACAAAATCTATTGAGGTCGTTACAGGAAGACGTAAAACGCTTAGAAATTGAAAAAACCAGACTATCTACCGATATTCAAAAGTTAATTGAGGAAAAAGAACAGTTACAACAATCACGGCAAATTACGGAACAGCAAGTATTAATCCGTCAATTAGCAGAAGTTTTAGCCAAACACATATCTTCCCAATTACAATCCTCACTAAAAACTTTAGCTACTCAAGCCGTAGAATATAATCCCTCTGATCTAGTCACGTTGCAAAATGCTCAAATAAATAATAATACAGTTAATGAAATCGGACAGAATGTCACTAATATGCTAGACAGTCTGGATGATAACGTCACTATTGCCTTTAATTCCCTATTACAAGAACTCAAAAACTATCAAGGTGATCTTTCCCAACAGTTGTCACGGATGTATAGCCAACAACAGCAAGGGGAAGCAATATTAGCAGAATTTGTAAATCGTCTCCGCAGTGAAGTAGAAAAAAATCGAGATGCAAACTCTCTCAAGGTAATAACAGGGGGCCCACCCACAGTTTTACAACTAGCTGATAGTCTGCGTGGTGAAGCCATAACTCATCAAAATGGAAATGGGGAAAAATCCTCACAAAAAATCATTGTCGAACCAGTTACTTTAATTCCTCACCAATCCCCACAGGGTGATTCTACATCAGCAGCCAATGCGGTTATATTATCTTCACCAACAGAGAAAAGCCCCGAACCCAGTTCTTTCGTAAATCCAGATTTACCAGCAATACCAGAAAATCAAAGCCCTGAACTCAGTTCTTTCGTAAATCCAGATTTACCAGCAATACCGGAAAATCAAAGCCCTGAACTCAGTTCTTTCGTAAATCCAGATACATCACTGGAAGACAAAAACTCTGAACTTAGTGCTGTTTTGACTTCTAAAGTATTAACAGCACCAACATTAGGAGAGACAAAACCTGAACCAGTTTCTGTTTTAACTCCTAATTTATCAACAGGACGACCGCCAACACCAAAATTAAGGCGCGAAACAACATCTAAACAAAAAACAACGCCTAAACAACCAGCAACTCCTCAGCAACCAGCAACTCCTAGACAACCAGAAACTCCTAGACAACAAAGATCCCGCACCTCTCCCAACTGGTCACAGTTGCAAATAGGTTTCCTCTTGATCTGTTTGTCTACAGTGGTTTCGTCTCTTTATAATGTAGCAATTAAAGCAATTTTCTTTACAGCTTCTAACCCCTTGGGCGGATTGCCAACCCAACAGTTAATCTTTCCCACATTGGGGAATATTTTCTTAATTTTGATGCTACGTTTATTAGTGGTTGTACCATTAATGTTACTTTTATCGCCGATATTACATCCTCCTATTTGGCAAGAGCTAGAAAATTTATTTGCTTCATTACGGGCAAATGCAACCCCTGTTCAGAACAAAACTAAACAGTCCTTGTTTTTGTCAGTAATTAGCGGTTGTTTATTATTTTTATCCCAGGTATTTATTTACATTGCTATCGGTGAAGTCACAACAGGAATAGCGATCGCCCTCTTCTTTATCTATCCAGTTATGAGTGTCTTCCTATCCTGGGTTCTATTTCAGGAACGTCCCAGTTTAATGGTAACAGGGGCAATGGCAGCAATTTTTTGTGGTGAATTATTAGTTTTAGGCAGTCAGTCTGTAGGGGTGAATAATACCTCACTAGGAAGCACCACGGCCATTCTGTCCGGGATAGCATTTGCAATTTATGTTATTCTGACGAGAATATGCGCTACTAAACTCAAACTACATCCAGTATCTTTGACTTCAATTAACTTCACTACCATGTTGTTATTAAGTTTTATTTGCTTAATCATCCCTTTACCCAGTAATTTAGGTTTAGCAATTAGCTCATCGAATATCCTGGAATTGGTGTTAAGTGCTTTTATATTAGGTGTCTTGACTTTGTGCGGTTACTTATTCAATAATTTTGGCATTCGTAACCTAGGCACTCCTGTATCCTCTTTAATTGGAGCTACAGTCCCAATTTTAACCGTAATTTTTGCTGGGGTAATGCTACAAGAATCCCTAAATATTGCCCAAGTGATCGGAGTTATCTTGGTTACGGTAGGTGCAGCAAGTATTAGCTTGAAAAAAACACCTAATCAGCTACAACCTAGTGAATGAGTGGGGGAGGTAGGGGGAGTGGGGGAGGTAGGGGAGTGGGGGAGGTAGGGGAGTGGGGGAGGTAGGGGAGTGGGGGAGGTAGGGGAGTGGGGGAGGTAGGGGAGTGGGGGAGGTAGGGGGAGTCGTGACTTTCAGTTGTCTGGATTTTTATCAGTAAAATTTTTTTAACTTACCTTTGGGGGTTAAAGTCCCCTGCTTCTACAAGCAGCGGGTTTTGCGTCGGGGTAAAATCCCCGTTGCAAAACGTAATTCTAAATTCTAAATTCTAAATTCTGCATTCTTTTAACCAGCCATAAGTGGTATTAAAACTTCTCCGCAATAAATTTCCAGAAAAATTCTTAGAAAAATATCTAGATATTTCAGAAATAGGCAGTTATAATGGTTTGATAGATACAAAATGCAAATCATCTGCCGTTCCTCCTGCTTACTCTATACCCCTGTATCCCAACACCCTGAGTATCTAAAGTCTTCGAGTCATACCAGGGGAGGGGGTTAGTTAGTCTGACGAGAGAAACTACCAATTTACACCCCCAACATTTATCACCTAAAAATTCCCGAGTCAAACAGTAATTTTAGGTTTAGATTAAAAATATTTGTATCCAACTGGGTGTATAATTCGTAGTTTGATTTGAATATCACACCTGTAAACAAGCCATTTATCCGTCTGTAGAATATGACCAACGACATCGATCTGATCAAGCGTCTTGGACCTAGTGCGATGGATCAGATCATGCTTTATCTTGCCTTCAGTGCCATGCGGACAAGTGGCCACAGGCATGGAGCATTTCTAGATGCAGCCGCAACAGCAGCCAAGTGTGCAATTTACATGACCTATCTAGAGCAGGGGCAAAACCTGAGAATGACTGGGCATTTGCACCACCTTGAGCCGAAACGAGTGAAAATCATTGTTGAAGAAGTAAGACTGGCTTTAACTGAAGGCAAACTTCTCAAAATGCTGGGTTCCCAAGAACCGCGCTATCTGATTCAACTTCCCTATGTCTGGATGGAAAAATATCCTTGGATACCGGGAAGATCCCGCGTCCCCGGTACGAATTTGACCGGTGAAGAGAAAAAACAAATTGAGCAAAAGCTGCCAGACAATCTTCCTGATGCCAAGTTAGTTACCTCATTTGAATTTATGGAGTTAATTGACTTTCTCCATAAGCGATCGCAGGAAGAATTACCTGCTAATCATCAGATGCCATTGAGTGAAGCATTAGCGGAACACATCAAGCGTCGGCTATTGTATTCAGGAACGGTAACACGCATTGATTGTCCCTGGGGAATGCCCTTTTATGCTCTCACTCGTCCGTTCTATGCTCCAGCCGATGATCAAGAGCGCACGTACACAATGGTAGAGGATACGGCTCGGTATTTCCGGATGATGAAATATTGGGCAGAGCGTAAACCAAACACGATGCGGGCTGTGGAAGAACTGGATATTCCGCCGGATTGGATTGAGCCAGCAATGGAGGAACTAGACGAAATCATTCGTTCTTGGGGAGATAAATATCACCAAGAAGGCGGAATACCGATGATCTTACAAATGGTTGTTGGTAATAAAGATGAATAGAAAACAAAATTTTTATGTTGGGTAGGGTGGCATACTTACCAGCCCTACCGTTATGAATCTATTTACTCATGGGAGTTGAGGGGCTAAAGCGAAAGTCTATTGCTGGGAGTTAGAACCCAATGGCTTTGTAGACACCGCGCCGAAACCGCTAGATCCTTCACTGGCATCAATACAAGTATTTAATGCTTGAGTAGGACTTAAATCAATTTCTCGACGTAAACCAACTACACAATCAGCAAAGGTTACTGGTAACAAACTGCGACCACAGGATGTTAAAGTAGCTGAATTTTCTGAACCCTGATAACTTTTACTAATGCTAACTACACAGGTTGCTAGATCCTGTGGAATACGAGCCTGACGACAGGAAGAAAGGGCATCCACAGGTGTGATTTGTGTAAGCTTATGAATTTTTGCTACACATGAGGATAACTCTCGTGGTTGGAGTGTAGCGGCACAACTTTGAGATGCCGGTTTAGCTGTGATACCCACGCTCAAAAGTTGAGCAGCACAAACCCGATAGTCATTTTCGTAGGAATCGGTAACAGCCATAGTAGGTAAACTACTGGCTAGTAATCCACCTATAGTTATCAATGATGCTGTAAATCCTCTGAAGAAATAATTGGTTTGTTTGTTCCCAAAGTTACTCATTTTTTTTCGCTTTTTAAGATAACCGTTTTCGATTCCACCAAGGTTATGCTACCGTAGAACTTAGTCCCAATCTTCTACCATCCAGGAATGTCGGTGCTTTTCCCCAGAAATCCACCGAAAATTGGTGAATTCAACGGATTGATTTCTTGTGAATATTAGCGGTAAATAAAAGGCAATTTAGCTATAAAATGTCTATGCTTTTGGGAACTATGCCATAATGGTAGGTCTGAATAAAATTTTAGAAGGATTAAATTAAGGAAACTCATGTCCCGATATAGAGGACCCCGCCTCAGAATTGTCCGTCGTTTAGGCGAATTACCAGGCTTAACTCGGAAGAGTGCTAGACGTGCTTATCCCCCCGGACAACATGGTCAAAACCGTAAGAAGCGCTCTGAGTATGCTATCCGTTTAGAGGAAAAGCAAAAGCTCCGCATGAACTACGGTTTAACTGAAAAACAAATGCTCCGTTATGTTCGTAAAGCCAGACGAGTTGCTGGTTCTACTGGACAGGTGTTGCTGCAATTGTTAGAAATGCGCCTGGATAATACGGTTTTCCGCATGGGTATGGCTCCCACAATTCCAGCCGCCCGTCAATTGGTAAATCACGGTCATGTCACTGTTAATGGCAAACCAGTAGATATTGCCAGCTATCAGTGCCGTCCTGGTGAAGAAGTCGCTGTGAGAAACAGAGAAGCTTCTAAGAAGTTGGTGGAAGCTAACTTGCAATATCCCGGTTTAGCTAACCTTCCTAGTCATCTAGAGTTTGATAAAACTAAGTTGTCTGGTAAGGTCAATAGTGTGATTGAACGGGAATGGGTAGCTCTACAAGTTAATGAACTACTTGTGGTGGAATACTACTCACGTCAAGCGTAGTAGTCAGTAGTCAGTAGTCAGTGGTCAGTAGTTAGTGGTTATTAAACAACGAACAACTGACTAATGACTAACCGCCAATCTGCGACATGGTACGGGTGTACGTGCCGACAGTACCAGGGTCGCGTTGCTTAAAGTTTATTTCTGATTTGATATTTAATATTTGTCTGACTTGTGCTTGTAAATCGGTGGTGCTAATACCAGCACGTAAGGCGGTTTTTAAATCAATTTGACCTGTTTCGTTTAATAAGCAGGGACGTAGCCAACCATCGGCGCTCAGACGCATCCGGTTACAGCGATCGCAAAAACATTCTGACATTTGGCTAATAAATCCTATTGTGCCTTTAGCCCCAGGAATTTGAAATACATCAGCCGGTCCATTACCACGAACTTGGGATTCTGTCAAGCCCCAACGCCCACGGATGGATTGACGTAAATCGGCGGAAGATACCCAACCGCGATCGCTAAATAAGTCTCCGTTGCCAATGGGCATAAATTCAATAAATCGGACGTGCCATTGTTTATCAATGGTTAAAGCTGCTAAATCTAAAATTTCATGGTCATTAACGCCGGGAATGACGACTACATTTAATTTTAATGGGTCAAATCCCACATTATACGCGATTTGAATACCTTGCCATACTTGTTGCCAGCGTCCACGTCCATGATTACCGATAATTTCTGCAAATATATGTGGATCTAGAGAATCTAAGCTAATATTAATTCTTCGTAAACCTGCATTATAGAGATTTTGGGCAATAGGAGCGAGTAAAAACCCGTTTGTAGTCATTGATAAATCTTCGGTTTGGGGAAGATGAGCAATTTTGGCGACTAAATCAACTATATGGGGACGGAGTAAAGGTTCTCCACCGGTTAAGCGAAAGCGGGTAAATCCGACGGGGATAAATACTTCTTGAATGAGGGTAAGCAGTTCTTCATCAGTTAATAATTGCTGTTTGACAATATAGTCCAGTTCTGCGCCTTCTGGCATACAGTATTGACAACGAAAGTTGCAGCGATCAATTAAACTGATGCGGAGGTAGTCCACTTTGTTTATAGTTGCGCTGGTTGTCATATTAGGGAAGAGGTGACAGATTAAACCATTTTATTATAGAGCCTATGATTGCCGGAAGAGATACAAAACTCAAAATTTAAAAGGCAAATTGCACAAGCATTTTAGGAATTTGTTAGGATATCTTGAGAAATCTGAGGATTGTAAGCTTTACAGCACTTTGCGGTGTTATGAGGTACAAGAACCCCAAGCCCAACCCCCTCCAATATCAAAAGTTTATCCTTTTCTTCCCCCCGCAGCGGGGGGATTGAGGGGATACCCTAACTTTAACTTCAAAAAGATATAACTACGGTTTTTCCTTTGCGGGGTATCTCTATTCCATTTAGGTAAGTTTTTTTGGACTTATCTATGGTATTAATCTTCTGATTACTGCGTTTATCATCTACACCTTGAGTTTGTTTTTTGGCATTATTGATAATCTCAGCAATATCATTCATGTACGCATCTCGATCATCCTGTGATGATTGACAATAACCACCACATAAAGTTTCTGCTTGTGCGGGAATTATCTCTTCCAAAAATAATTTGATATCAATCTGATTAATATCCCCATCTATGATTTTATTCATGGTTTTAATAAATGATAACTATGTCTATAGGAATCCTATTTGATTTTTGAAATATACCTAGGGTGGAAAACACCAATCTAGACAGGTTTTAGTGGGCAATGCCCACCCTACACTTAATATTGTATGGCTACGCCACGCAAGCTATCAGAAATGCTTTGGGATGCCTATTGATTCCAGGTTGGCAAAAATTCTGATAATTTTCATCTATCTATTGGCTAATGTTTTATTGACGAATAGATAAACTGCTGGATGATTCCGTTCGCATTTTTCTAGTTTCTTCCAAAATTTTATCTATATCCTCTTGGGATAAACGTTGAATGTAGTTAATTTTAACTTCTTCTAAAAAGTCATTTAACAAACTTTGAATTTCTACCAGAACTTGTTTTTTCTGAATTTCTGAAGTGAATGAAGTTGTAAATTTTTCTATTAGCTGAGTGGAAAGTTTTGCCGCGACAGGATCTTTGATGGTACTAGCTAAAGCAGCATAGATATTATTAGTGATTTGGGTAGCTAGTTGTTCACTAATTTGTGTTTGGGCTTTACCTAATCCTGGTATGATGCGGATATTACTATAGCCTGGTAATTGCTGACAAGCGATTTCAATACTATGGCACAAAATGGCATTTACTTCTGGTTGGATTTTTGGTAATACTTGATTAACAAGAGTTTTAATTAACAATCCAGTAATTGCTTCGACTTCATTGATATTATTAATATCTATGTAAGAACGCACATTTTCTGATTCTAATAACCAACGAGTAATTTCACCTCGTTGAATTGAACCTTGAAATTGATTAATTACTTGAACTACAACAATTTCTGTAATTTCTTCGGCAAAATTGGCAAGAATACCTTGATGAATTTGCCGTCTAATTACATAAAAATCAACTAATTTGGCTTGATCTAGTCTTATGGTTACTGGGATGACTCGTAACCATTGCCAAATTGGTATTAGTAATAATAGATCATACCACCGCCAGAGAATTGCTTCTAACCAACTTAAATGACTATATCTACGTTTGATGAAGAAAGTACGTCCTAATAATTCTATAGCAAATAAAACGACAAATGGTAAATCAATTATCCAAAAATTATTCAAGAATTCCCCATTTTCACCAATTTTACGATAATAGTTTTTGGCAATTCCCGGACGAATTTTCTGGTTGAAAAAGTCTATTTCCTGATTCCAACCATGTTTAGATAAATACTCTTGACTCCAAAAAGTATTAAATGCACCTTTTGCAGATTCTTTACTGACGCGTTCCCGCATTCGGTTTTTGATTTTTTCTAGAGTTCCACTTTTCCCCGCACCGGCAAAAGGATTAGTTTCAATCATTTCTTTGCTGAGAAAACGAAGGTCTGCTAATTTGGCTTTGACTTGCGGTGAGATTAAGCCTGTTTGAGTTACCTGTACTTCCAATCTAGCTACTGCTTCTAAATATTTTTTTGTATCACGATGAGGTTCAATACCTTTAATTGAATCGTATAAGCGAGTTAGTTCAGGAAGTCTGCGGAAGTAAAAATCTCGCCAAGGTACGTAACTTAAATCAAAGAAAACTAATACTAAGTTAGCAGTGGCGGTAATTGCCATTACTCTTTCAAACCATAGGTTTTTTCGCTGGTAATTTTTTAATTTACTCATGGTTTCTTATATGTGGTAAATTGTGGGTTTATGAAATACAGTAGCATCAGTTTGAAACCCAGTTTTAGGTAGGTTGAGGAGTCACTAAATATTGCTAAAATTAAAGTATGTTGGTATAAACAAGTAGCAACACAGATTTTTCAGAATTGAGACTATTAGCAGATGTCGAGTAGTAATTTTTCTTATACCCATTAATAATCAATCAAAGTCAAATTAATCAGAATTAATCATTAATTATGAAGCCAGAGGTTAAAAGAATGCAGAATTTAGAATTTAGAATTTAGAATTACGTTTTGCAACGGGGATTTTACCCCGACGCAAAACCCGCTGCTTGTAGAAGCAGGGGACTTTAACCCCCAAAGGTAGGTTAAAAAAACTTCAAAATTACCTGTTAGTCTCTTAATATCAAGGATTTAATCCCAAGGAGTTTTTATGATGTGGTGTAGTTTCGACAAATCTAGAGTAACTATAGCTTTAACCTGTATGGTAGTAGCTAGTGTTGTAGCTTCAGACATAGCTTTTGCAGCCCGTCAGCGCAACTATACGCCGGACGAATTCCGATCTGTGTTACGGGGGTTGGGTTATAACGTTAAAGTTACCAAAGATCCTCTGACTGATGAGGAAACTAAAAAGGCTATCAATCAATTTCAAACAGGCTACAAGTTAAAGGTGGACGGGAAAGTAGGCCCCAAAACCCAAGATCAAGCCGCGAAGATCGTCGAAATTCTGCAAGCTAATTTGAATACTGTACTTAAACCAAAAACTCTACTTCCCCGTGATCAATTCTACAGTCCCCAGTTAGAAGAGTTGGTAAAGGAGTATCAGAAAAAACATCAACTCTCAGAAACTGGGATTGCTGATTTACGACTTCGCCAAAAACTAAATGAAGAAGTTAAGAACATCATTGATAAACCAACACCAACAGCTACACCAACGGCTAAACCAACGGCTAAACCAACGGCTAAACCAACGGCTAAACCAACGGCTAAACCAACGGCTAAACCAACGGCTAAACCAACGGCTAAACCAACAGCCACACCAACAGTTAAACCAACGGCTAAACCAACAGTTAAACCAACAGTTAAACCAACGGCTACACCTACAGTTAAACCAACGGCCACACCAACGACTAAACCAACAGCCACACCAACGACTAAACCCGAAAAGTAAAGTCAAGAATTAGCAAGTAAATATGACAGGCTATTCGGCCTGTCGAATGTTTATTTGATCTAAAATAAAATTCAACTTCTTAATTTTAAAGCTTCCGTTGCTGATATTCCCTCACCTTGAGTACCGAAATACCATAAAGCTGCACTAGCTTCAGCACGAGTTACAGGTTTTTTGGGTTGAAATAAGGTTGTATAGCCAAAAACTCGGCGAATATTTGATTGTTCAGCGTTCTGGAAATCAGCCAAAACTGCTTTTAATGCTTTCGGTTCAATACCACCTGCATCTTGAAAACCCCAAGTTTGTTTAACGGCTTCCAAACTGGCTGCGGGTAAGGCTTGGCGAGTATCTAAAGGAACTTTCCATAAAATTAATTGTTCTCGCGTCAAGGGTGCATCAGGACGAAATAAAACGGCTGTGGCATCTCCAGACAAAGCACTGGGAATTAAACCTGCTTCGGCTAATCCTTGAATGACTGGAAAATCGGGATCTTTGGTTAAGATGTCTCTAAAAGCTGGTTGAGTGCTGGAGGATGCTAACCGAATTTGTTTGGCTGGATTATTCGCATACATGGCATTATTAGCTGCAACTAACCAGCGGGCATATTCCCGACGGGTGATAATTTTATCAGGAAGAAATTCGGTTGTTTTCGGTTCAATGGATAAAATACCTAATGTAGCTAAATCTTGAATGTGCGATCGCCATTCGGGTGGTGCTTTCTGAATATCACTGAATTCCTGAGTTGTTAAGGTTTCCGGTTGGGTGGTTGGCTGTAGGGTTGGCTGAGTGACTACGTTGCTATTATTGCTATTAGGTAATACTGGACCGATAAATTCAGAATTATCTGATGGTATAACTGGGTTAGTTGATGTGTCCTTAGAATTAGATGAATATTCAATTACTAATTTAGTAGCAGTTTGCGGTTGATTGGGTTCAGCTTTGGTAACTGTTTGTGGTTTAATTGTGACATTGATGAGTAGATCATTGCGTTTGGCGGAAAAAGTCCCATCTACATCATCTTGAGGCTGTTGGACAATTTGCCAGTTTTTAGCCTGAAATTGCTGGCGGTAAAAGCTGGTGATTATATTACTAGGATCTCCACTTTGCCACCGAATTGATATTTTATTTTCCGAATTAGCTGGTGTAACTTCCTCTAGTTTGGCGTTGGGATAAATGGGTATATCTGCGGGAAAATCAGCCGGTAATTTAATTGTTGATGTGTTGGGGTTGGGTGTTACTTGCTGACTCTGAGGTTTGCCAAAAGGAACAGGATTATTTTGCAACTGAGGGTCAGCCGCTAATGATTGTTCTAGGTTTTTAGCAGATTGACTGTTAGCACAGGCTGTTAAGGATAGTAAAACAGCAAAACTCAGGAATACAGCGGGGTAGTTACGGGAAAACACAAAGAAATCACAAATTGATTTTCACCTTCTACACTAGCATTTTTGGGGCTTGGTAGTCAGCCAGGGAGTAAATTCCCTGTCTTACAGTTCAAGTCGGTTAAAACCGACTGTTTTTGGTTTCTTTTTCTCTCGCTGGAAGAAGGGATGCGTTTTTAGCCTAATATCTCTACTATTATCCATTGATTATAAAACCATGACTTTCCAAAATTATCAATATCAATTTGGTGGTAGTCTTCCTCCAAATGCACCCACCTACGTCACACGCAAAGCTGATGAGGATTTATATCAAGCCGTGAAAGCGGGAGAGTTTTGTTTTGTGTTGAACTCTCGACAAATGGGTAAATCAAGTTTGCGAGTTCGCACTATGCAAAGATTACAGCTTGAAGAAATTGCTTGTGTGGCTATTGATTTAACTGCTATTGGCACATCAGGGCTAAATTCTGAACAATGGTATAATGGCATTATTAATAATATTTCTGAAAGTTTAAAGTTAGAGAATAAATTTGATTTAGATGCTTTATGGGAAGAAAATAAACGACTTTCTAACGTGCAGGTTTTTGGTAAGTTTATTGATAAAGTCTTAAAATTAGTTTCTACACAAATAGTAATTTTTATTGATGAAATTGATAGTATTCTCAGTTTAGATTTTCCTGTTGATGATTTCTTTGCTTTAATTCGTGCCTTTTTTAATCAAAGAGTTGACAATTCTGAATATAACCGTATTACCTTTGTATTGTTGGGAGTTGCTACACCATCAGAATTAATTCAAGATAAAAAACGGACTCCTTTTAATATTGGTAAGGGAATTGAATTAACAGGTTTTGAATTTACAGAAGCCTTACCTTTAATAGATGGATTTTCTCACCAAACTAAAAATCCTGAAACTGTACTCAAAGTGATTTTAGATTGGACGGGAGGACAGCCATTTTTAACTCAGAAAGTTTGTAATTTTATTTGTGAATCTAAAGATGAAATTCCGACGGGAGAAGAAGCTAGTTTTGTGGAAAATTTAGTTAAAAATAGAGTAATTAAAAATTGGGAAGCTCAAGATGAACCCGAACATTTTAGAACCATTCGAGATAGAATATTAAAAAGAGATGAAAATAAGGCAGCGTATTTATTAGATTTATATCAACAAATTTGGCATTCACAAGGAATTGATACTGATAATAGTATTGAACAAAGTGATTTACAGTTAGCGGGAATTGTTGTTAAAAAGAATGGTAAATTAAAAGTTTATAATCAGATTTATCAGACGATTTTTGATGGTTTATGGATTGAAAAAACTTTAGCTAGTTTACGTCCTTATGCAGAGAATTTTCGACAGTGGTTGTTATCAGGTAAACAGGATAAATCTCGATTATTGCGAGGGGAAGCTTTAGCAGAAGCAGAAGTTTGGGTAAAGGATAAAAGTTTAGGTTTTGAAGATAAGGAATTTTTAGCAGCTAGTCGTACCCAGGAACAAGAAGAAAAAGCGATAAAAATTGAAGCTGAAGCTAAACAAGAAGCAGATAGACAGTTAGAGATAGTCAGGAAAGAAATTGCTAAAATCAGAGAGTTAGCAGCAGTTGCTTCTCAACTTCAACAAGATAATAAAGTAAATGAAGCTAATCAATTTTTAAATGTTGCTGGGTTAGTGTTACAAGAAAAAATTAAAAATCAAAACATGAAAAGTGCTGTGTTAAATGGTTGTATAGTTTTAGGGTATCAATACTTATTAGATAATTCACAAGATAAATTCTCAAGTCAAGAACAAAAATACAAAAAACTCAAAGAAGATTTTGATAAAAGTTTTGAAAAATTACCAAAAGAAAATAAACTTAATCACAATGAATCCAGCTATTTGGCTACTTTAATTTATATTTATTATATTAAAGGTAATCTAGAAGAAGATCAAAATAAATCCTCAGATTACTATAAAATAGCATTAGAAAAATATGAGATTTTAAAATACCATATAAGATTCGATATTGATTTGTTTAAATTAGACCTAAATATCCTCTACAATGTAAATGTTGATATAGTTGCTAATCTTTGTTTTAAACTAAAAGAATTAAATAACTCAAATACAGGTTATTATGAATTATTAAAGAAACATCTATTAAACGAACTAGATTACTTAATGCAGGAGAAAAGATGGCAAGAAGCAGATCAGAAAAATTGGCAATTTATTCTTGTTTTAGCTAAAAGAGAAAAAGAAGGTTATTTAGAATTAAACGATATTAAAAATTTTAACTGTAATGATTTAAAACAATTAGATTACCTCTGGGTAAAGAACTCTCAAGGGCATTTTGGTTATAGTGTTCAAAGAAGAATATATCTGGAAACACGCAATTCTTTAGATTATGATTGCGAGGAGGAAGAATTGAAATGGGATGAATTTATAATTGGCGAAACATGGCATAATTTTGCCGATAAATTAGGTTGGACAGACAAGACGCATTATAGAAAATATGAAGAATTAGGGTGGTTAGAAATGAAAGATTTAGATACATTTAGGCTATATGGTACGATACCGTGGTGGCATAGTGGTGGGGAATCTATGAATAGCTCAAATATCTTGAATGACTTTTATGTGACTTTTTTATTTTTTGTTGATTACTTGTAGCAGATAAGGCTTTCAGAGACTTTCAGATCATTGTTAAGATTTGTATAGCAGGTATTTACCGTCCAAGTCAGGTCTCAGTCAAAAGTGAAAAGATGATGGAGTTAGGTACGATTCCTATATATCATGCTCTGAAAATTGATTTTTTATGTCTCTAGATTGATGAAAAATTCTGACAATTTCTAAACTTGCAGAATCTTGAGTATAGAATATAATATATGGCTTAACAGGAAAACTACGAATTCCTGTTTGTAGTTCGTCTCTTTTCGTTCCCATATTAGGAAATTGAGCTAACATCGGAAATTTATCAAAAATTTGTGCGATTTTTTGGTCTGCTAATATTTCATTTTGTTGACCGAGATAAATCCAAATATCTTCTAAATCTTTTTCTGCTAGTTTTGAAATCCGAAAGTGATTCATTCAGATATTTCTCCTTGTAAACGTTCCCGACCTCGTTCTTTAATTGAAGTTATGAGAGTAGATAAATTATTTTCATCGTATTCTGTGTATTCACCGTTTTGGAGTTGTTGAATACCTGCGGCTATATCCTGTTTTAAGGATTCAATATTTTGTGTTTTCTGGTGTTCAGTTAGTCGAGAGTGTTGAATTTTTTCTACTAAGATTTGATATTCTTCTTGAGAAAGTGCAAGGATAATTTGAGAAAGAGAGTCAAGCAGTCGTGTATTAATTGTAGGAATGGGTTGGTTCATAAGGCAATAATGTTAAGAATTAGGTAGCTAGTAAAATTATAGCACAATTTCGTGCTAATATGACAACGGTATCCTAGTATGAAGTCGCGCTTTGGTCGTGGCATTAGATGACAGCTACCTTTTACTGGAATCAATCATTATGCTATCAGTCGAAGAATTAATTCAAGAAGCCTTATCTTTACCCAATGCTACCAGAGTATTTTTAGTAGAAAGACTCATGGAAAGTCTAGAATCTGATATTGATGAAAACACCCAAAATCTATGGAATATAGAAGCGAAAAAACGCCGGGATGAAATTCGTAATCATACCGTTGAGTTAATTCCTGGAGAATTAGCTTTAACTCAAGTCAGGCGAATTTTAGAAAAATGAAATATAACTTTCATCCTGCGGCTTTAACAGAATACTCAGAAGCCGTCAAATTTTATGCAGAAAATAACATTGAACTAGCACAAAATTTTATCAATGCTGCATAAGCGAATCTAACCGAAGATATCGTTTCTAGAGAATGTAGAGAGCTTGTTCAATTTCTCATGAATGATTTAGAATAGCTAATAGAAATGTAAATTTGGCGATTAACAGTAATGACTATCAAAGAATTGCTCTTACAAGAAATTGACAACACCCCCAATGAAATCCTAGAGGATTTATTTAGTTTTTTGCAATCACTGAAAACAGATTCAAAACATCCCTCAAGCATATATCAAGAACTCTTAGAGCGAATTGATTACCTTGAAGCAATAGTAGGTATTCGTAAAGGACTAGATGAGTTTGAGCAAGGTCAAGGAATTCCTGTCGAGGAGGCATTGGCAACCCTAAAAGACAAATTTAACATTCCTCCTCGCTCATGAATTATCAAGTTATTATTCAACCTACAGCCTTTCAAGAAATAGAAACTTCCTATCGTTGGATGTGCGATAATCTGAGTCCTGAAATGGCAAATAATTGGTACTATGAATTTCAAGATACTATCGCATCATTACAAAACTTTCCTAATCGCTGTAGCAAAGCACCAGAATCCAAAGTTATTGGTTGTGAGGTTCGGCAAATATGGATCGGAAAAAAAAGAAAATATCGAGTTTTGTTTGTAGTCATGGAAGATGTTGTCGCAATTCTTCATGTTCGCCACAGTCGCCAATCTTATCGAGGTGAGGAATCTGAGTGATTGTTGTCAACGATCACTTTTGGGGAATATGTGAGTAAACTTACGAAGTATCCCTTAGCAAGGATGTTTTAAAAGTTTTTAATGTGGAAACAGACCTCTCTCCAAACCTCTCCCCTACCAGGGGAGAGGCTTTAAAAACCCCATTCCCTTGTAGGGAAGGGGGGAAGGGGGGTTAGGTTTTTGGAAATTATGGGTTTCATATAATACTTTTCAAACAACCTCTTAGCAAGGATGGTAGATAAAATCTTGGGTTTTGTTTGTTTTATACCAAAAGTAAGATATAATTCATTACTGATAAACTAATTGTCTTTATTAGTATGGTTTTCAGCTTTCTTGGTAAATTATTCGGTAAAACCCCACAACCGAAACCCACAGAAATCACAGGTTTAATCAAAATCTCAGGATGTGAAAACCTCCAACGCAAGGGAGATATAATTTTTGTTCACGGTTTAGGTGGTCACGCAAGGTCAACTTGGCATCCTCAAGAATTAGCAAATGATGATAACTTCTGGTTAATGTGGTTAGCACAAGAACGACCAGATTTAGGAATTTGGTCTTTTGGTTATAATGCTGCACCCTTTGAATGGAAAGGTGCAACAATGCCACTTTTTGACCGTGCTAGTAATTTATTAGAATATTTAACAATTAATGATATTGGCAAATATCCAATTATATTTGTTACTCATAGTATGGGTGGTTTATTAGTCAAAGAAATGCTAAGAAATGCTCAAACTTTTAATAGACAATCAGTTATTGAACAAACTAAAGGTATTGTTTTTTTATCCACTCCTCATACTGGATCTCATTTAGCTAATTTAATTAATAATATTGGTACTCTTGCACGAACTACTGTTAGTGTTGATGAACTAAAATCCCATCTTCCTCAATTGCGTCAACTGAATGAATGGTATCGGCAAAATGTTGATGCAATGGCAATTACTACAAAAGTTTATTATGAAACAAAACCGACTAAAATAGTTTTAGTTGTAGACCCGGATAGTGCTAATCCAGGCATTAAAGATGTGCAACCTACCGCAACAGATGATGATCATATTTCTATCACTAAACCAAAATCACCGGATAATTTAGTTTATAAAGGTGTGAGTCGGTTTATTAAAGAACAGTTGTTAACTATTCCTAAACCACCAGAAAATAATCCAATAAATATTTCTTCTTTTTATATCCAACGTCCAGAAATTGAAAATAACTGTTATCAAAATATTGTACAACCAGGGGCATTAATCCGCATTAAATCTCCGCGCAAAATGGGTAAAACATATTTGATAAGTCGTATTTTCCATCATA
Organism: Anabaena sp. 90; assembly: GCF_000312705.1. Classification (NCBI taxonomy): domain Bacteria; kingdom Bacillati; phylum Cyanobacteriota; class Cyanophyceae; order Nostocales; family Nostocaceae; genus Anabaena; species Anabaena sp. 90. The sequence goes on along the minus strand of NC_019427.1, from coordinate 302,179 downwards.
TTAAACAAAAAGGATATCGGACAGTTTCTATTAATTTATGGAGTCAGGAAAATCTGACTGACCTCAAAACTTTTTTACAGCGGTTTTGTGCAATTCTGAGTTTAGAGTTAGGAATAGAAGACCAAGTAGAGAAATCTTGGAGTAGTCGTCTTGGTAATCAAGATAACTGCACTAATTATTTAAAAAAATATATTTTACCAGCTATTGATAGTCCCTTAGTATTAGGTTTAGATAATATTGATGAAATTTTCCCTTATCCTGAAATTACTCAACAATTTTCTGCTTTATTAAGAGCTTGGCACGAAAAGGCAAAAACAGAAGAAATTTGGCAAAATTTACGGTTAGTAATTGCCCATTCTCAAGAAGTTGATACTTCTATAAATCTTAATCAATCTCCTTTTAATGTGGGTTTATCTGTGGAAATCGGGGAATTTAACACTACACAAATAAAGGAATTAGTTAAACAATACAGTTTAAGTTTTTCAGATACAGAAATAAACCAATTAAAAGAAATGATTGATGGTCATCCTTATTTATTAACAACTGCACTTGGTGAAATTGCTAAGGGTAATTTCACTTTATCAAAATTTCTGGAAATTGCCCCCACTAATCAAAGTCCTTATGGCAAGTTTTTAAATTTCTATCTTTCAGAATTAGAAAAAGATGACTTATTAAAAACAGCAATGCAGCAAGTAATTAATAGTGATATTCCTATTCAAATAGATTCTACGCAAGCTTTAAAATTACGCAGTTTGGGGTTAATCGAATTTAAAGGAAATGAAGTACAATGTCTTTGTGATTTATATCGGCTTTATTTTCAAGAACGTCTATAGCGGTTATCGGTTGGATGCAATACAACTGTAGGGTGCGTCAGATATCAATAATTTGTTTATTTGCAGGATTTATGCGGTCTGACGCACCCTACCAATGTGCCAGTTACGTAAATGATAATATAGTCTAAATTTATACTTTTTGTGGTTAATAAAATATTGCTTTGCAACGCCAAAAGCGGCGACTATAGGTTTTGAGGAATTGATAGAAAGTTTTCGCCAATGGTTTGAAGTGGTAAGCTGGGAATAAGGCAACTCTGCGGCTGTTTGTAAGAATTGATGGACGGCTTAGAGATGATTTAATGCTTTCACACTAGAGCATCTTCCCCGCGTGAGCGAGACGCTCACACTACAGTCCATCATTTTTATCTTGACAAACTACTAGGGCTATTTTTTGGGTTCTGTAAATAATTGCTAAAGGAGGTGACGATAGGTTCAACAATTCCTGACTAGAAGCCTAGTAGCTGTAAAAGTAAGAGCAAATGGCAGCAAAATTCCGAAAAAATCCGTTTCCACCCAAAAACCTAGATCGAATTGGAGTAGGAAGAATCTAAAATAGATATTAAATTAGAAAAACAACGGCCATTAAGCAACGTTAGTCCATTTTACTCTATGTAAAGCGTCCCCAGGTTGTTACCAGTGCTGAAACAAGATGTCATGCAAGTTTCCCAGGATCAGCCTATTTATGCTGAAGCTCCTCTCCAGTTATTGCTATTTGTTGATGGACGGCCTCAGTCTCGTCAAGAAGTGCAGCAAATTCGGGTTTATTTAAAAGAATTAGAGGCTGGGTATAGTTTTGAACTACAAATTATTGATGTTGGACAACAACCCTATTTAGCGGAACATTTTAAGTTAGTAGCAACCCCTGCTCTAGTTAAGATTCATCCCGAACCTCAACAAACTATTGCTGGTACTAATATTATTCCCCAATTAAAAATTTGGTGGCCGCGTTGGCAACACGCTGTTGGCACTTTTTTGAAATTACAGGCAGATAAACAGGAATGTTTGGATGAAAAGAGTCAGGTGATTTCGCCTAAATCTACCATTCATTCTGTTGCTACTTCGGCCGAGGCAATTCAACTAGGGGATGAAATTTTTCGTCTGAAGCAGGAAAAGGAGAGACTGCAAGAACAGCTACTATTTAAAGACCGAGTAATTGCGATTTTAGCACATGATCTCCGTAATCCTCTCACGGCTGCGGCGATCGCTATTGAAACTCTTCAATCTAATTACAATCCAGATACAGGGGGATTTCAACGGCTGAAATCTGGTTTGGCTATACATTTATTAAAACAGGCTCGGACGCAAACCAAGATCATTGATCGGATGATTGCTGATTTGTTACAAGCTGGGCGGGGTGACGATACAGAATTGCCAATCGTACCACAAAAGTTACAATTAGGGGAAATTTGTTTACAGGTATTAGAGGAATTGAGCGATCGCTATATTGCTAAATCTCAAACGGTAGAAACAGATATTCCCCAAGATTTACCCTATGTATATGCTGATCCTGAACGCATTCGGCAAGTCCTGGTTAATCTTTTAGATAACGCCATCAAATATACACCTGCTGGTGGCATAATTACTGTAGCGGGACTCCATCGCACTAGCCAAAAAGTGCAATTTACGATTGGTGATACAGGCCCTGGTATTCCCGAAGAAAACCGCGATCGCATTTTTGAGAATCTTTTCCGTCTCCAACGTGATCAAAGTACAGATGGATATGGAATTGGTCTTTGTTTATGTCAACGCATTATCCGCGCCCATTACGGTCAAATTTGGGTAGATTCATCTCCCCACGGTGGTGCATGGTTTCATTTTACAATGCCAGTATATCCATCTTAGTCAGTTGTCAGTTGTCAGTTGTTCGTTGTTCGTTGTTCGTTGTCAGTTGTTCGTTGTCAGTTGTCCGTTGTCCGTTGTCCGTTGTTCGTTGTCAGTTGTCCGTTGTCCGTTGTCCGTTGTTCGTTGTCAGTAGGGGCGAAGCATTTGGAAGATAAATTATCGGTCATTGCCAAAAATAGTTCTCCAAATGCTTCGCCCGTACAGTTGTCAGTTGTCAGTTGTCAGTTGTCAGTTGTCAGTTGTCAGTGGTAAAACTATCACCAATTACCAATTACCAATTACCAATTACCAATTACCAATTACCAATTACCAATTACCAATTACCAATTACCAAATTACTAATTACTAAAAATGCCAAATCAATTAATGTATCAGCAGGACGATTTTGTTGTTTTGGAAACAAATCAACCAGAACAATTTCTGACAGTGGCGGAATTATTAATCAAGCTGGAAAAAACTTTATCACAAATTGCATTCGCGGATTTACCATTGGATGTGCAAAAATTTGAGTCTGTTAGCGAACAAGCACAATACTTGCTGGATACAAGTTGTAATTTAGATGTGGGGCCTGGAGAATATTTACAGTGGTATGCGGTGCGGTTGGAAAAATAAAATTATTTGCTACCAAATTAGGTTTGTTCGGCTTCAAAGGTGATGCGCTCAGATTGATATGCAGGTGGCTCAACATGAATTAAAATCCTGACGGGATGAAAACGTTGTTCTAGTTGTTTTTCAACTTCCTCTGTGATATTGTGAGCCGTTTCTACATCTGGTGCATCAACAATTAAGTGCATTTCTATAAACACTTGACGACCAATGACACCGCGGGAAGCGATATCATGACAGTTAATTACACCGGGGACAGAAACTGCAATTGTATGAATAGTTTCCGGGGCTATGGCCATTTGATCCACAAGCCAGGGCAAATTCTCGGTTAGAACTGACCAACCACTCCAAAATACCAGTAAAGCTACTGGGAAAGCTAGTGCTACATCTAACCACTGATAACCCAGCCACACACCAATTAAACCACCAATAACGGAGATTGTCACCCAAACATCACTCATGGTATGGGTAGCATCAGCGATTAAAATGGAACTACCTACTCTTTTTCCCACATTCCGTTCATAAAAGGCGACAAAAATATTTATTCCTAACACAATCAGTAATAACCACAATTCTGGAGGTGATACTTTTACAGGTTCGCCACCTTTGAGGATTCTTTCTAATGCACCTTGGACAATTTCAAAACAAGCTATTCCTAAAAATGCAGCTATCCCCAAAGCGCCTAGTGCTTCAAATTTATTATGCCCATAAGGATGCTCCCGATCTGGCAATGGTGAAGAAAACTTAATAGCAACTAAGCCTAAGACATTATTGGCACTATCAGTCACACTATGTAAAGCATCAGCCAGCAAACTTAAAGAACCTGTCCAATGACCCACAAGGACTTTTAAGCCCATGACAAATACGTTAAGCAGTAGGGTAATAATTAAAACTTTTCTTACTTCCGTGCGGTTATCGTAAATCATATATTAATCTTTTGTTAATCTTGTGTGATTTGTGGAAAAAAAGACTAGAGAATTTGTTTTCTTTAACTATTACTGTACAACAATAGGTATTTATTTCTAGGAATAAATATACAGGAAATATGTCAAAAACTGCTTATTAAGAATTTATCTCTTTATTGAACAAAAAGGAACAAAAGATCCCCCACTTCTTTGAGAAGTCGGGGATCTGGATATGGTAATGTGAATAATTACGAATAATTATTAATAAGTAGGTTATGTCTTCTGCACCTCTTACACCAAATCTGGTAGAAGGTTCTATTTCTGTTAGTTTTTCACCCCAAGCAGCGCGAGAATTAATGTCTAAACTATGATTTTTGTGATTTTGATGATTTTTATGATGAATCCCTCATTTTCATCAAAATAATCCTACAAATCATAGTTCAGACGTTTTTCTCGTTCCCATACTCTGTATGGGAATGAATTCTATAAGGCTCTGCCTTCAAACCATTTCTTCTAATTTTACCTCATAATCGCCCTGCATTTCCGGTTTATTTAGATCGTAATCTCATTAACGCTAGTTACCACTCGGTAATCTACTCCTAATGCTTGATGAAAATGCTTTTCACCACAGATAATTTTACGTTTTTCATCAGGTCGCAATTCATCTAAATTTGTTGTACCTTTTGTTTCACGAATCAGGTAAAGAAGTGGTTTCCCTACACCTTCTTTACCATACTCATCTTCAATTTCTTGTTGTAATGTTGCTACATATTGTCTAATTCTATGCGGGGTTGACCTTCTAATAAATTAGTAACGGCTTCAATAGCATCAGTTTGATATTCTTGATTAGCATCAAATCTAAATTCCATCTGCTACCTCTTTTAAATAGTTTTTAGTCTACATTGTAGGACTAAATTAGCTGCTGTAGTGTCATCTATGGCCATGTCAAGGCAAATTAATAAATCGTTTTTAGTTAATTTTAACGTTCTCGCTGTTTCAAAGTGAAACTGATTATCAAGACTAATATAAAAATGCTGTCTTTTATCTTCGTCAGTTATTTTGTAGATAGTAGCAGATTCAATTTCTGTAACTTCCTCAATGCGAGATGTCAAGCTATAACCTTGTTTGAGCATGACTTCATATCTTACATTTTCTGGTTTCCAGCCATCAACTAAAGGATCATTAAATAGTTCTAATTGTTCTATATATGCTTCCGGTTCTGTATCTGATGGTAATTCTTCCGATTGACGATAATTCGATTTAGATAATTTTAAAACCTTAAAACCTAAATCTTCTGGAGTTTCCCGATTTTGCAATGGGAGTTTACCATTGTCGGAATTTTTTATTTTCTGAATACTGCGACGAATACGCTCTTTACTAAGATCAACAATTGTAGGAAACTGTGGATTATCTGTTTTTTGTGGTAACTGAACTAGAATAAACCGACGATCACCCGTATCTTCATGATTCAATTCTAATACTGCCTGGGCTGTGGTAGCAGAACCTGCAAAAAAATCAAGAATAATATCAGTTGAATCTGTATTTGTAGATAATTCAACTATACGTTTGATTAACCGCGTTGGTTTTGGCGTATCAAAAGATTGAGATGCTTCTGGAAAGAGAGATTTAATCTGTTTTTTGGCTTCATCATTATGTCCAACATCTTTATGTTGCCACCAAGTATCTGATATTATTCCACCTACTTCAGATAAAAACCTTTTGTATGCAGGTACTTTATTTTCCTGATTTAATCCCCACCAGACTCGATTATCTTGAACATTTTGCTGGTGTCTAGCTTTGCTATAGCGCCAAACCGCAGTTCGACTAGGCCAAATTTCTTCTGCTGTTTTGGGATGAATTATTGGATAGTAAAGATTGGGTCTTTGTTCAGCCGATTTATTACATAAATAGTCTGAAGCTTTCCATAAACCTCGCGGATCATTATCTGGATTTTTGTATAGTTTATTTTGTTCTTCTGTTCTCTCCATTCTGCCAATAAGTGCTATTGCTTTACCACTATCTAAAAACTGTCTCTGCTTACTATAAACTAATATAAAATCATGGGTAGCTGAAAAATCAACAGTATCATTAGCTGGAGCATATTTTTTTTGCCAACACACGCAAGCAACAAAATTTTCTTCTCCAAAAACTTCATTCATCAACAACCGCAAATTATGAACTTCGTGATCATCAATACTTACGAAAATTACCCCATCTTCTCTTAACAATTGCCGTGCTAAAAAAAGACGGGGATACATCATAGACAACCAAGCAGAATGATAACGTCCACTGGTTTCAGGATTGCTCGTTTGTAAATTACCTTCACTATCTTTTTGGCCTGTTAATTCTAAATAGTTATCAAGAGGATCTGTATAATTATCTGGATAAATAAAATCATTTCCCGTATTGTAGGGAGGGTCAATATAAATCATCTTTACTTGTCCAGAATAGGACTTGCGAAGTAACTTTAAAACTTCTAAATTATCACCTTCAATAAACAAATTTTGAGTATTATCAAAATCTACTGATTCATTTCTATCTGGTTTTAATGTAGCTTTACTTGGTGTTTGTAACATCTGAATAGCTTCACGCTTACCAGCCCAAGTAAAAGAGTAACGTTCTGGCCGATCATCTGTATTTTTTCCTAAAGTTGCCTTTACTAAAGTTGCCTTTAACTTATCAAAATCTATCTCACCTTCTGTAAACACTTCTGGAAAAATGGCTTTAAGCTGCTCAAGTTGTTCAGCCTTGATATCACCAGAAGTTATTTCTACTTTATCTATATCTCTTTTGTTCATTGACTGTGTGTATTTTTATGTTGCAAATTTTACTAAGAAACTAGATTCTTTAATACATTTTAACAGAAAGTCAACAATCACCAATCACCAAACTTAGTTAAAATAATCAACTAACCTCAACACAGAAATAAGCCGAAAACTCATGGCAGATCAAATGCAGTGGACAAATGCCTTATCAACCCGTCCTTCCTTAGAAGCGGCTATTAACGATGTCGTAGAACAAGCGGTGGCATCTTTAACAGCACCAGCACATTTAGGGCTGGTATTCATTTCTTCTGCCTTTATGAGTGAGTATTCCCGACTTTTGCCTTTATTGGCGGAAAAGCTTTCTGTACCTGTATTAATTGGTTGTAGTGCTGGGGGTGTAATTGGCAAGAAACAGGCAGGAGAAACCGAAGAAATAGAAGCAGAACCAGCCCTGAGTCTGACTTTAGCCCATCTTCCCGGTGTCGAAATCCGACCTTTTCATATTGTCGCCGAAGAATTGCCAGATTCCGATAGTTCCCCCATGGCTTGGATTGATTTGCTAGGTGTGCCACCTTCCGTAGTCCCTCAATTTATTCTCTTGTCTAGTCCCTTTGCTTCAGGAACGAATGATTTGTTGCAGGGGTTAGATTTTGCTTATCCAGGTTCTGTGGTGGTGGGAGGACAGGCCAGCAGCGGCTTTATGAATGGTCGTGTGGGCTTATTTTGTAATGATAAATTGTATCGGGAAGGTACGGTAGGCATCGCTTTAAGTGGCAATATCGTCTTAGATACCATTGTTGCCCAAGGATGTCGTCCCATTGGTGAACCGTTGCAAGTCACCAAAGCGAAACGGAATATTATTGTTGAGTTAGATGAAAAAGTCCCATTGGTGGTATTGCGAAATTTAATTAGTAGTTTAAGTGAAGAAGATCGAACTTTAGCACAACATTCTTTATTTGTAGGTTTAGCAATGGATGAATTTCGTCTAAATTTACATTCAGGGGATTTTTTAATTCGCAATATTTTAGGAGTAGATCCTAATGCTGGGGCGATCGCAATTGGCGATCGCATTCGTGCCGGACAAAGGTTACAATTTCATCTGAGAGATGCCGAAGCATCAGCCCAAGATTTAGAAATTTTACTGCAAGAATATCAAAGTCAAAATGCCAGCGAACCATCTCCCGTAGGCGCTTTAATGTTCACCTGTTTAGGACGAGGAACAGGACTTTATGGCAAACCTAATTTTGATTCTCAACTATTTAGCCGATACCTCCATGATTTACCAATGGGTGGCTTTTTCTGCGGTGGTGAAATCGGTCCAGTCAGCGGCAGAACTTTCTTGCATGGCTATACTTCTGTATTTGCTATTTGTCGTTCTTTAATCAGTGATAACAGCTAATGGTTAAATATAGCCGAGAAATAAGAAAATTACATCCTGTAAATCCTTAAATCCTGTAAATCCTGATTCAGACAATTTACCCAATTAAAAGCGTACTATGATTATCAATTAAAGCTGTATTCCCATCATTAACCGCACTATATTCTTCGATATAACGACGGACATGAATAGGAAAATGTGGATATTCTAACATAGCATCACCATCGGCAATAGTTGCCCAAAAATCCCGTAAACCGGGAGCTAGGATTTGTGCCTGTGCTAGTGGTAAACTTAAAGGTGGTAAAGTCAATAATTTGAGGACAAAAGGATAAGAGCGATCGCCCATCCATTGCCGTGATAATGTTTGTAAATTGGGAAAATCTGGCACTGATTCCACACGATGAGAAACAACTTGTAAGGATTCGTTACCCAATTCATCGCGGTTAAATTCTAATACTCGATAAGGATGAGGATAGCTGACTAAAGAACCCGTGGTAATATCATATATTCCTTCTGCATAAGCAATATCTTGAACGTGCAAATGTCCTGTAAATACTAACTTAACTCCATAGCGTTGTAATAATGTCCGCAGTTCTGCTGCATTTTCCAGCATATAACGATTTGCCATCGGATGATTTGATTGATTAGGTAAATGTTCAACCACATTGTGATGGATCATTACTAAAACCAATTCATCTTTAATGCTTGCTAATTCCCGTTCTAACCACTGGAATTGTTGACTATCTAACCGTCCTATTTGCTCACCTTGATCATTAAATGAGTTAGAATTAAGACCGATTAACCTCACTCCTGGGAATATCTGCCGATTGTAATAATGTTGTTGAGGATTTTCATAACCAAATTGTTGGTAATAATAGGGAAAATCTGCAAAGCCAATTGATTGTTCATTAGCCATTAAAACAGGGAGATCATGATTACCAGGAATCACATAAGATGGAAAAGGTAATTGAGATAGCCTGTTTTGTAACCAATTGTGATTTGCTGGTTCACCATGTTGGGTTAAGTCTCCAGGGATCAACAAAAAATCTAAATCTAATTGGGTTAAATGTGCTAATACACTATCAAAAGCTGGAATACTCACTTCCACCAAATGAAAGCGACTAGGATGATCCCAGATGGTTTCAGGAAGCGCAATGTGTAAGTCGCTAACTATAGCAAAACGAAAATTGAGTTTCATTGATTTTAAGAAAATGTTAAAAATAAAGTTGCAAAAATTCTTATTCTTAAAGTATAACCCTCACTGTGTATACCTGTGTAGGAATATTTAGACTTAATAATATTTATATACATTTGTTTAGAATTGTTGTTTTTTTTAAGGAGAGTAAATTTTGTCACCTGTTCGAGTTCGTCAGCACGTTAACCCCCTTGCGAGTAAGTTCCAAACCCCAGCCGCTTCTCCAGAATGGGAAAAGATTTATATCCAACAAAACCTACCTCTACATTTAGATATCGGTTGTGCTAGAGGTAGATTTGTCCTCAAAATGGCACAGGTAGAACCAAATTGGAATTTTTTAGGTTTAGAAATTCGAGAACCGCTAGTAGTAGAAGCAAATAGAATCCGCGACGAAATGGAATTAACAAATTTGCATTATCTGTTTGCAAATGTGAATAATTCCCTAGTTTCCTTATTATCAACATTACCTGTAGGAAGGTTGCAAAAAGTTACAATTCAATTTCCTGATCCTTGGTTTAAAAATCGCCATGCAAAACGTCGGGTAGTGCAACCAGAATTAGTCACAGAATTAGCAAAATATTTAACAGTTGGTGGTATTGTTTTCCTGCAATCTGATATAGAATTTGTAGCAGTAGAAATGTGCGATCGCTTTGATGAACATCCTGCATTTGAAAAGCTAGGAACAACAACATGGTTAACCGAAAACCCCCTTCCTGTCCCCACAGAACGGGAAATAGCCACTCAAAACAAAGGTGAACCAGTTTATCGGGCTTTATTTAGAAAACTATAATCCGAGATCCTGGGGGAAACGATGCCGAATTTTGTCAGCGGGAATGGGGCGCATCTCTAACAGACATTCGCTGTAGCTGGGTCAGGTGCCGTCTTGTGTCAATGACTGATTGCAAAGATTCATGGACTTTTCTATTCCCTGTTTGAAACTAAATTCAACACACTCAACGACAAAGTTTAAAACTTGAGACATGACTTTATTCTCAGTGGCAGAAAATCGCCCTAAAACATGAGAAACAGTATGAGAATTATCCCCATCTATTGCGTTCTTTGGTTTACCTATACCAATTCTTAATCTAGGAAAATTTTGGGTATTCAGATGAGAAATAATACTTTTCATGCCATTATGTCCACCCGCAGATCCAGACAACCGCAGACGAGTTTTGCCCAAGGGTAAATCTAGATCATCATAAATGATTAAGATTGATTCAGGCGGTATTTTGTACCAATTGGTTACGGCTTGAATAGCTTGTCCTGAAAGATTCATATAGGTTAAGGGTTTGAGTAAGCGAATTTTCCCCTTACCTGCTGCATTCCCTTCGCCAAATTCTCCTTGAAACTTGCGATTTTCAGCTAGAGAAATTTGCCAAGCCCGAGCTAGGGTATCTATAGCTGCAAAGCCAATATTATGACGAGTTTGGTCATATTTAGGCTCTGGATTTCCCAGTCCGACAATTAGCTGGGGAATCACCACAGCCGTTGGTTTTACTTCTTCATCTTTCATCCTTGTACGTTTTCTGACTGGGTCTTTCCAGCTTCAATGTGTTTATGCTCTAATTCAGCGGTTGTTTGCACAGTTTCTTTTAATTGTTCAGATTCTTTTTTGAACTCGCTTTGAAATTCATTAGAGGCCTCTTGAAAACTGCGAATCGTTTTCCCCAAACTGCGCCCAATTTCTGGTAACTTCTTCGGTCCAAAGATTAATAATGCAACTACCATAATGACACCCATTTCTGGTAAGCCGATACCAAATATATTCATTCTTGTCTCCTGTATACGGAAAAACCGCCACAACTACCTTATAGCTTTGGGATCTAGATTAATTTTATCGCTATTTTTAGGCATTTTTTTTGAATAATGAAAAAACTGGGACAAGCCAGGTAAAGTTTTATACTGCTCGGTTAAGGGTAAAAAGTCGTTATATCGTAGGTTGGGTTGACGTATGTTACCCAACAAAATTCTCGATCATGTTGGGTTTTGCTGTCGCTCAACCCAACCTACATTTCCTTAACCGAATAGTATTAGGATAGATGCTAATTATCAGCTTGATGACTGGATAGCCATTAGCCGCCTAAACTGCGCCAATCAACAAGCACGTCCTGAATTAACAGAGACTTGTTATAAACTTGCAGGATAATTAGCAGAAATACCAAAAATAAACCCATAAACACACCCATTAAAGGTGTTGTTCCCCAACCTGGAGACACTTTACCATACTCAGCATTTAAGGGTCTGAGAATATCTCCTAACTTAGTCCGTTGTGCCATAGTTCACCTAAGAATTAGTTACCAAAGCTTTTTTAAATTTTTTCAGACATTCCCAAACCTTTACAGGCTGGGGATTCTTGGTTTAAACTTACCTATTTTCGATTGACCTAATCACAGGTTTAACAGTTCGCATTTACTCATGTCTTTGTCACGAATAATTACCCAAGCTTTTATCCAGTGGTGGATAAGTTCCCGGTTGTCTCACGGTACATGGATGAATCCAAAAGCTGTTCTTAAATTATCGCAGTTTGTGATCTTTGTTTAGCGATATTGCTGGAGGTTTTTGCCACATTTACAAAAATACATGATTTTCGGTGTGTTGATGCGGTTATGGAGGAATTAACGAACCGCAGAGGCGCAGAGTACACAGAGGGAAGAGTTAGAGAGAGAGGGCTATGCGTTTGATACCGTCTTTGAGGAGGGGAACGTTAAAGTTGATGAGGAGTCCTAAAGTGCGCTTGGTTATTTTGAGGTAGGAGAGAAGTTGAGCTTCGTGAATGGGGGCTAGGGTTTGCACAGCTTTTAATTCTACAACTAAACAGTCTGCAACTAAAAAATCTAATCTACCTCTACCTACATCATGTCCTTTATATGTCAAGCTTATTGACTTTTCAACCTCATGATGTATACCCCGAATCATAAATTCAACAACCAGTGCTTCCTTATACACTTCCTCCAAAAACCCAGGACCTAAAACCCGGTGTACCTCAATAGCAGCCCCAATAACCTCCCCTGTAAGCCAACTCATCTCCTCTCCTAACTCTCTTCCCTCTGCGTCCTCTGCGCCTCTGCGGTTCGTTTTCATCACATAATCCTTGCAAAAACAACTAATTACCAAATTAACCCAATTATCACCTCTACCAAACCTCTTACCTCCGTGTCCTCTGTGCCTGGAGTGGTTCGTATTCATTATAACTTCTTCTTACACTCTAATAAGAAATGTGTACTGTGTTCTGAAGAAAAAGCCGGAAAATTAGCCTTTTTCATGAAATCCAAAAATCTTAGCCAAGACTCTTGTAATTTTAGAAAATAGGGGTTAAGATATTTCCATGAACCTTAAAGAAGATTTTTGGAAAAAAGCAATGTCAAAAATTATCTACGATGTCATCCAACGCTTTGAGGTTGAAAACGGCGTTCCTCGCTTGGTTTCAACTAATATTCAGGTAATTGAAGGTGGGGAAGATTTGTTATCTTTAGCTATCAGTATGCTGACTAAACTGGGTTTTTATGAGAAGTTTGATGAAAATAGAACATCCCAATATATAGGTTATCGACTAAAAAATCCTGGTAAAGGTGCTAAACGTTATCAATTAGTTTTATCGCAACGTAAGGAAGGTTTATGTATTTCAATTTCTCAAGATGTTTTAAAATCAGAAATTTTGGAGCTTACTTGTTTTACTGAATATAATGTGCCAGCAGATGATTTGGGCAATGATTATGTTTTTACAACACATATTTTAGGTAGATTTTGGATCTTGCCTAGTAAAGAAGATATATTTTTGGAAGTAATGCAATCTCATTATCCAAATATTTTAAATGGTGAAGTAAGAGGAAATTTTAGTTTAAATCCTTATGTTATTTATCCTGATATTACTGATCTAAATGGTGAACCTTTTGGGGAAACAATATCAATGGAATCAGAAGAATTTAACCTCAAATCCTTGGGAGAAAGTAGTAGTTACCTAATTCTCTATGAAGATAAACTTTTCCCTTATATGACGCAGGTATGTATCACTTCTATTGAAGTATTAGAAGAATTTATTAACCACTTTGTAAAGATCTTAATGGAGAAAAACTAATGTCTGTAAAACCCAAACGACTGGTTAATCCTTACGAAGAAAGAATGCTAGAGTTTCTGCAAACCTGCATAGATAAGAATTATAAAATTCATACACAGGTAAGCTTATGCCAATTTTGTGAATTAGGTAGCAGCCTTGATATTAAACTCAGAAACTTCTTCTTTAGCTCCAGTGTAGACGCTCTGATCACAAACAAAGACTATAAACCTTGTTTAGTTGTAGAATTTCAATCTACATATCATGATTCTCATGAGGCAAGAGAGCGTGATAATAAAAAATTACATTTACTAACCTTAGCAGGAGTTCCCCTAATTTATTCAAGAATTAAAGACTTTGGATTATTACATCTTTACTCTCAACAGGAAGAAGTAATATTTAATTTATTCACAGGCGAAAAACGCGAAAATGCCAAAGCCTTAATTAGAAACTATTGCGAACCATCTAATTTTTCTAACCTTCTAGCTATAGCATAGTAATTGCTAACTTACCCACCTAGCACTGAAGTGCAAGGCTAATAATAAAAGTCGTCTCAAGACGACTGAAAAAAGAAAAGATATGAGTCCGTTTTAACGGACTTTCGCTATTAGCCTGGGGTTTTAACCCTAGGCGGTTTGTGTAACCAACTACAAATCCTCCTTTCCCCATATCTTCACAATTTATCATCCCCCTCCCTCCAATCATCACCAAAATGCTACAATCTACACCATGCTAGGGGTGCTTGGGAAACCAAGCTGAGATCAAACCCTTAACACCTGAGTCTGGATAATACCAGCGGAGGGAAGCTGTTTATTTGAGGATTGTAATATGCGGACAGAATGGGTAGCCAAGCGACGTGGACAAGCTAACGTATCGCAAATGCACTACGCCCGTCAGGGTGTGATTACTGAAGAAATGGATTATGTAGCGAAGCGGGAAAAGCTGCCTGCTGAACTTATCCGCGCCGAAGTGGCACGGGGACGGATGATTATCCCTGCGAATATTAATCATACTAACTTAGAACCGATGGCCATTGGTATCGCTTCTAGTTGTAAAGTTAACGCCAATATCGGTGCTTCTCCCAACTCTTCTAACTTGCAGGAAGAAGTTGATAAACTCAACCTGGCGGTAAAATACGGTGCTGATACTGTGATGGATTTGTCCACAGGTGGCGGTAATTTAGATGAAATTCGTACCGCAATTATCAATGCTTCACCTGTTCCCATTGGTACAGTTCCAGTTTACCAAGCTTTAGAAAGCGTTCACGGCACTATCGAAAATCTCACCGCTGACGATTTTCTCCACATCATCGAAAAACACGCCCAGCAAGGGGTAGACTATCAAACCATCCACGCGGGGATTTTGATTGAACATTTACCTTTAGTCAGAAACCGTCTCACAGGTATTGTCTCTCGCGGTGGCGGAATTTTGGCGCGGTGGATGTTGCATCACCACAAACAAAACCCCCTGTATACCCATTTCAACGACATCATTGAGATTTTCAAAAGATATGATGTTTCTTTCAGTTTAGGCGACTCCCTGCGCCCAGGATGTACCCATGATGCGTCCGATGAAGCCCAGTTGGCAGAACTGAAAACTCTAGGAAATCTCACCCGCAAAGCTTGGGAACATGATGTGCAGGTGATGGTAGAAGGTCCAGGTCACGTTCCCATGGATCAAATTGAGTTCAATGTCCGCAAACAAATGGAAGA
This sequence comes from Anabaena sp. 90, assembly GCF_000312705.1. Taxonomy (NCBI): domain Bacteria; kingdom Bacillati; phylum Cyanobacteriota; class Cyanophyceae; order Nostocales; family Nostocaceae; genus Anabaena; species Anabaena sp. 90. The sequence continues at coordinate 286,892 of NC_019427.1, read as the reverse complement.
GTGTTCGGAAGCACCTTTCTATGTTCTTGGTCCTTTGGTGACTGATATTGCTCCTGGTTATGACCATATTACCTCAGCTATTGGGGCAGCTATGGCGGGCTGGTACGGTACAGCGATGTTGTGTTATGTGACACCTAAAGAACATTTAGGTTTACCTGATGCGGAAGATGTGCGGAATGGCTTAATTGCGTATAAAATTGCGGCTCATGCTGCGGATATTGCTAGACATCGGCCAGGTGCTAGAGATAGAGATGATGAACTTTCTAAAGCTCGCTATAATTTCGACTGGAATCGTCAATTTGAGTTATCTTTAGACCCCGAAAGAGCGAAGGAATATCACGACGAAACTTTACCAGCAGATATCTATAAAACTGCTGAGTTTTGTTCTATGTGTGGGCCTAAGTTCTGTCCTATGCAGACTAAGGTTGATGCTGATGCTTTGACTGAATTGGAGAAGTTTTTGGCTAAAGAACCTGTAGCGCAAGGTTAATTAGTGAACAACAAGATCCCCGACTTCTTCAAGAAGTCGGGGATCTAAAACCTAGTACATCAATCCAAATCTTTATATTGAAATTAAACTCCTAAAAATCTATGAGTGAACAAATTAAATGGACTGCTGAAGCTGAAGTTAAGCTCAAAGAAATTCCTTTCTTTGTCCGTCCGTTTGCTCGCAAAAAGATTGAAACCTATGCTCAAGAGAATAGTATATCTCTAATTACTCTTGAAATTTATGAACAGGTTAAGCAACAATTTAATAAAAAATTTGGCTAACATATAATGACTCGACAATCTCATGATCAATTCGCTAAGGAATATCTGGAGGAATTATTAACACCTCTAGGAACGATTAAAAAAAGCGAAAAGGTTAAAAGTGAAGTTCAAGAAATTGATGTTTGGTTTGAACCATTTTCTGATCAAACTCAGGAAAATCTCCCTTTAGGTTTATTAGGGAAGATGGCTAAAACTCAATGTTTATTTGAGCCTTTTCGCAATCCACCATCAGAAATAGAAATTCGCAGTTGTTTACTTAAATTATATGCCGTTCATGGTGATGTAGTTAGGAAGGCAAAACGCGAAAATAGAAATATTGCTGAATCAGATTTACCGATTTTATGGATTTTAACACCAACTTTTTCATCTCGGATGATTACCGGTTTAGGTGCAACTGAAATTGTAGAAGATTGGGTTAAAGGTGTTTATTTTCTGCCGAATATTCTGAAAACAGCAATAGTTGTGATTCATCAATTACCAGAAAATGAGGATACTTTATGGTTGAGAGTTTTGGGGAAAGGAGGAACACAAAAAAGAGCAGTTGAGGAGTTAACTGAGTTACCAGAAAATCACCCTTTTCGAGAGAATTTGTTAGAAATTTTAGCGGACTGGCGCAAGAATTTAGAATTGAGAGATAATTTAAGTAGGGAAGAAGAGGAAGTAATTATGAACTTATCACCGGCTTATTTACAACAAATAGAAGACTGGAAGCAAGAAGGAAAACAGGAAGGACAACTTTTGTTGATAACTTCTCTTCTGGAAGGGCGTTTTGGTAGTTTGGATGCTGAGTTATCTGGTGTGGTGGCAAAGATTGCTAAATTTCCTATTTCTGAACGCACTCAGTTACTTCTTTCTTTGGGTAATTTATCCCGTGAGGAATTGTTGCAAAGATTACAGGATCAATAAATTTAAGGTATGGCTGTATATCTGCGGAATGTGTGATATAATGAGCCAAATTCACCGAAAACCTAGATAAAAAACCGAAGCCTATGTATATTTTCAACTGTATTTTTACGGGAAAGAAGGTATTTTCAGATGACTACTCAGCCAAAATTGAAGATGATGGTTTTGTTTGGGTTGTTGATGGGAAATATGAAGAACTCAGTGATCAAAAATTTGATGATAGCCTCTTCGGAGGTAACAAGAGTGCTGAAGGTGAAGACGTGACTGAGTACGTGACTGAGTATAAGCCTGTTGTGAATACTCTCCTAAAAGCTTTTCGTTAGTCCTGATAGTGTATATCGAGTCACTTCATGATAAATGCGATAGCGAAGCTGACCGAAGGTATCGCTTGTGGTGTGATTTTGGAGAGAGCGATAGCGAAGCGCACCGAAGGTATCGCTTATAGTGTAATTTTGGAGATAGTCATATCAAGCCCATGTTATGATATTTCTATATATAGGAAAAAAGCTATGACTGCTTTAGTACAAGAACTTCTGAATACATTCGACCGCTTGACAGACTCAGAACGGTTAGATTTGGTATTAGAGATTTTAAAGCGGACAGTTGATTTAGATTTTTCGCCCTTATCTGATGAAGATTTAGTCATGAATGCTGAGGGACTTTTTCTTGATTTAGATGAGGAAGAAGCGACCTATGAGTAGTCCTAAACGTAGTGAAGTTTGGCTAGTAGATTTAGGTTATGTGGCAAAAGTTAGACCATGTTTAGTAATCAGTATTCCTGTACTAGATCAAGATCGTGCATTAGTTACTCTTGTTCCACACACAACAAGTTCACGCAGTTCAAGATTTGAGGTACAAGTCAAAACAAATTTTCTTCGGGAAGGAGTATTTGATGTACAAAATATCATCACAATTCCTCATGCAAAGCTTTTACGCAAATTGGGAAACATAACACCAGAACAAATGCTGAAATTAGAACAGGTTCTACTATTTTGGCTGGGATTTGACGAAGAAAATGTTCAAGATGATGATGAGTAGTCTGTGCAGCAAATTGATAATTTAGTGCTTGTGTGATTTTTGGGAGTGCGATAGCGAAGCGCACCGAAGGAATCGCTGTAAAATAAAGAGATAAAATAAAATCATCCCCATTCTTCCTATGAAAACGAGGCACAAATGACTTATTTAGAACTACATCAAAAGATTGAACAACAGATATCCCAACTACCACCAGAACAGCTTTCCTTAGTTAGTGATTTTCTCGACTCTATTCAGGAAAAAAGCACCGTAAATCAACGCCCATTACGTCGTATTTCCCCCATCAAGCGAGGTAAAAAAGCAGGTGATTTACTACATTATGCTGGAACTTGGCATTGCCTCTGCTATCATTGAAAGCAGAGCCTTCTAAAATTCATTCCCATACAGAGTATGGGAACGAGAAAGAAGTCGGGGATCTAAAAACTATCAATCATCACCAACAGCGTACTGAATCAATAGAGATAGACGCTGACGCAGAGTTTCCAGTCCTAACCGCTGACTAGCAGAAATAAACACTGCTAAAGGAAACTCCTCTCTAGCCAAAGCCAGTGTTTCACTACTAACTTGATCAATTTTATTAAAAGCCACTAACGCCGGACCCGGTGTAATCGGCATTTGCGCGAGTATATCCCGAACTGCGCGAATGTGATTCAACCAAGCAGGATGAGATAAATCTACTAAATGCAGTAAAGCATCCGCTTCTGTTACCTCCTCCAACGTTGCCCGAAAAGCATCCATTAAAGATGCAGGTAACTCATGGATAAACCCTACAGTATCCGTCATCAAAGTTTCCTGGGGTGCGCCCGTTTCTGCATGAGGAATTATTAATCGCCGTGTGGTCGGGTCAAGGGTAGCAAACAGTTGGTCAGCCGTGTATACTTCCGAATTGGTGAGGGCGTTGAGTAAAGTGGATTTACCAGCGTTGGTATAACCCACCAAAGCCACTGAGGGAACTTCTCGATGTTGTCGTCGTTGACGTAACCGACAACGATGAGCTTGTAATTGATTAACTTCGTGTTGCAGTCGAGAAATCCGCTTTTGAATAGCCCGGCGTTCTGTTTCTAGCTTGGTTTCACCGGGACCCCTTGTGCCAATACCACCGCCCAATCTGGACATACCCTCACCCTTGCCCGTGAGTCGTGGCAGCATATACCCTAACTGTGCCAGTTCCACCTGTAATTTACCTGCACCAGATTGAGCGCGTTGGGCAAAAATATCTAAAATTACTTCGGTGCGGTCAACTACCCTAACACCAATTTGTGCTTCTAAATTGCGAACTTGGGAACGGGAAAGATCCCGATCAAATACTACCAAATTAGCACCTAGAGTTTGCACAGCGATCGCCACTTCTTGGACTTTACCTTCACCAATCACTGTTTGGGGATGAATACGCGATCGCTTTTGTTGTAAGGTTTGTAAAACAACACCTCCAGCCGTATCCACTAATCGGGTCAATTCCACTATGATGTCTTGGAATTGTTGCGGCGTGATATTTTCTGTTAATACCCCCACAATTACCACCCGATCATGATCAGCGTCTACCTCTTGCGCTACATACTCCCGACTAAATTCCTCTTCTAAACTTGCCACTAAGTCCAGAAAATCCTGGTCAGCCAAAGCATCTAAACTTAGAGGTGGTGAGATGTGGGAATATGTACCAGCATCTCCGATACTGATACCAGCGGATTGAGTCACAACCAATTGTCTGTTATTAGCTACCAGATGCGCCAGATAAGCTTCTTTTACGTATCCAGTTGAACCACCGCCACGCTTGGTAAATCCTCCTCCAGTAATATTAAAAACTACTAAAGCATCCAATCTTTGTAAAGCCATGGCTGTTAAGGCTGACTCACTCGGTTGTTCTGACTTGAGATTGGTAGATAAACAACGAATACCGCTCAGACGCTCTGCACCATAGCGAGGTAGTTCTAAGGGCGGAATTTGCGTTTGACGCGGAGTACCTACACCAACCCGAATTACTTGTCCACGACGATTGATATAAGTACAAATAGGTTGATTAATTTCCGTACTAATGGCTGCCAGCCGTTGAGCAAAATCAGTAGTCGTAATGCGATCGCCTGATATCCGCTGGTGGTACAGCCGCTGGAGTTGTTTTAGCTGGCTGGACTTCAAACCTTGAACATTACCAAAGATAGTCTCTATAGGCGTTTATGACCAGTTACCTGGTTCCCCCTGAATCCTGACACTGTCTATTTTACAACAGCAATTGGTCAGTTGTCAGTTGTCAGTTGTTAGTAGGGGCGAAGCATTTGGAAGATAAATTATCGGTCATTGCCAAAAATAGTTCTCCAAATGCTTCGCCCGTACAGTTGTCAGTTGTTAGTTGTCATTAGGTAATTTTCTTCTTTCTTCTTTCTTCTTTCTTCTTTCTTCTTTCTTCTTTCTTCTTTCTTCTTCCTGACTCCTGACTCCTGACTCCTGAACTCCTGACTCCTGATAGCGAAGCGTGGCGTTAGCCATACTCCTGACTCCTCCAATAAATAGCTGGACTCTTTGGCAACTATAGATTTATAATTAACGATTGTGAGTTTTTTCAAAAAACATAAAAAGTAATGAACGCCCAAGAGATTATCCGCTCAATTGAAGCGGAGCAAATGAAATCTGACTTACCCGATATCTATGTCGGTGACACAGTTAAGGTAGGAATCAAAATTCAGGAAGGCACTAAATTCCGTGTGCAACCTTACGAAGGTGTAGTTATAGCTAGACGCAATGGCGGCATCAACGAAACTATCACAGTTCGTAAAGTTTTCCAAGGTGTGGGTGTAGAACGAGTATTTTTGCTTCATTCTCCCCTGGTTGAAAGCATTAAAGTATTGCGTCGTGGTAAGGTTAGACGTGCTAAATTATATTATCTACGCGCCCTCGTCGGTAAGGCAACCCGCATTAAACAAAGATTCGACCGCCCTCTATAATTCCCAATGGTGAATTAATAGACAAAACCCAGTCTGCAAGCGGCATCTGCCGCTAACTTGCCAAAAGAAAAAAAATAAGTTACAATCAGAAGCGAAATTGCGTTAGAATAAAAAAAGTTCAGCGCAATGACTGTAACAAGAAAAGCTTGTGCGCTCTTAGTTCAGTTGGTAGAACGCAGGTCTCCAAAACCTGATGTCGGGGGTTCAAGTCCTCCAGGGCGCGCTAAAAAAGAAAAATACTGCCCGAAGCAATAACGCCACTGCCAAAACAGCAGAAAACGTCAATTATTTCGGGTATAATTTTTTTGAAATATAGCTTGACTGTTGCCAGTTAATTTAGGCCGAAGCTATAAACCTTGAAAAAAATCACAAGGTTAGGCTATTTAAGAAACGGGGGGATAACGACTGTGGCCAAAAAAAATGAAGCAGAAATGCCAGAAACCGAAAATGGGTTTAACTTAAACAATTTTTTCCAAGGAACAAAGGAAGAACTTGAGAAAGTAATTTGGCCCAGTCGGAAACAGTTGGTGAGTGAATCAGCCGCTGTACTATTAATGGTTACACTCTCCGCCTCTTTGATATATTTGGTAGATGGATTGTTCGCTTGGGCAGCAAAACAGGTGTTCTGATGACTTCTGCAACAGACGAACCACGCAACTCCGAGTTGCAGTCAGATGACACACTCTTAACAGGGATCAAAGAAGTCCGCTGGTATGCAGTGCAAGTAGCCTCTGGCTGTGAGAAACGGGTAAAGACAAATTTAGAGCAACGTATCCAAACTTTTGATGTCGCTGATAGAATCGTCCAGGTGGAAATTCCCCACACCCCAACGGTGAAAATCCGTAAGGACGGTAAACGTCTACCTTCAGAAGAAAAGGTTTTCCCTGGTTATGTGCTAGTCCGAATGGCGATGAGTGATGATACATGGCAGGTGGTAAGAAACACCTCCCACGTGATTAACTTTGTGGGCGCAGAGCAGAAGCGTGGTAGCGGTAGAGGCCGTGGTCACGTTAAGCCAGTTCCCCTGAATCCTTCGGAAGTTGAACGCATATTCAAACAAGCCTTGGAACAAGAGCCAGTAGTCATAATTGATATGGCTACAGGTGATAAGATAGTTGTGCTTTCTGGTCCATTTAAGGATTTTGAAGGCGAGGTGATTGAAGTTTCCCCAGAACGGAGTAAACTAAAAGCTCTGCTTTCTATCTTTGGACGAGATACACCAGTAGAATTGGAATTTAATCAGGTTAAAAAACAGAGCTAAATACAAATGGCGAAGAAAGTAGTAGCGGTCATTAAATTGGCCCTGAATGCTGGGAAAGCCAACCCAGCACCGCCAGTTGGTCCTGCATTGGGTCAACATGGTGTTAACATCATGATGTTCTGCAAGGAGTACAACGCCAAAACAGCAGACCAAGCTGGAATGGTGATACCTGTAGAAATTTCTGTTTATGAAGATAGAAGTTTTACATTTGTACTCAAAACTCCACCAGCATCAGTTTTGATTCGCAAGGCAGCGAAGATTGAAAGAGGCTCAAGTGAACCCAACAAAACTAAAGTTGGTAGCATTAGCAGAACGCAATTACGTGAAATTGCTCAAACCAAGCTTCCTGATCTCAACGCCAATGATATTGATGCAGCCATGAATATCGTGGAAGGAACTGCTAAAAACATGGGCGTAACAATCACAGATTAGGTGACAGAGAACAGGCTTCGCCGTGAGCGTCAGCGAAACGGTGACAGGTGACAGTAGATAAAAAAATAACAACTGACAACTGACAACTGACTAATAACAAAATCATATCGGGGGAGAAGCACGACTTCGAGATTACCCCAGGAGAAAAAAATGGCAAAAAAAGTATCACGCCGCTTACAGGCGTTGCTAGAAAAAGTAGAAGATCGGGATTATACACCCTTAGAAGCATTAGCTCTGTTAAAAGAAACAGCAACCGCTAAATTTGCTGAGGCTGCTGAAGCTCATATTCGTTTAGGAATTGATCCTAAATATACAGACCAACAGTTGCGGACAACGGTAGCACTACCTAAAGGCACAGGACAGATAATTCGGGTAGCAGTTATCGCCAGAGGGGAAAAAGTCACAGAAGCAACTAATGCTGGTGCTGATATAGCTGGTTCTGAAGAACTCATTGAAGATATTCAGAAAGGCATGATGGACTTTGACAAGCTGATTGCTACACCAGATGTGATGCCACAGGTAGCAAAGCTGGGTAAATTACTAGGTCCACGGGGTTTGATGCCCTCACCTAAAGGTGGAACAGTGACATTTGATGTTGCTAGTGCGATCGCTGAATTCAAAGCTGGTAAATTAGAATATCGGGCTGATCGAACTGGGATTGTCCATGTTATGTTTGGTAAGACTGCTTTTTCACCTGAAGATTTATTAATCAATCTCAAGGCATTACAAGAGTCAATTGACCGTAACCGTCCTTCGGGCGCTAAGGGTCGTTATTGGCGGTCAGTGTATATATCCTCGACAATGGGTCCGTCAATTGCTATTGACATTAGTGCTTTACGAGAGTTAAAAATAACTGACGCTGCATAATTTGGTAATGGGTAATTGGTAGTAGATGAAGATAATCAGAAATTACCAATGACCAAAATTAAATAAGCAAAGCCGGAGACAGCAGGTGCTAATAGCTTAATACCCTGCCGAGGTTGTAATTTTAACCGCCTGAAGTTTAATCAAGAAAAGTTTGATAACTGCGGCCTTAAAAATACTACTTTGAAACCCTGGCTAAGATAGCTGGGGTTAAGTTTTTTCCGTGTGTCAGCAAAAAGGTGACAACTAACAACTGACAACTGTACGGGCGAAGCATTTGGAGAACTATTTTTGGCAATGACCGATAATTTATCTTGCAAATGCTTCGCCCCTACTGACAACTGACAACCGACAACTAACAACTGACCACTGACAACTGACATTGGAGGTGAGACAAGTATGGGAAGAACGTTAGAAAACAAAAAAGAAATAGTTGCTGATCTTAAAGTTTCTTTGAGTGAATCAACTTTAGCACTGGTAATTGATTATCAGGGGCTGACAGTTGCTGAAATCACAGATTTGCGTCGGCAACTCCGTCCTAGTGGTGCTATCTGTAAGGTGACAAAAAACACCTTTATGGGCATTGCTATTAAGGATCAGGAACAATGGCAGCCAATGTCAGAATTACTTAACGGTTCTTCGGCATTTCTGCTAGTTAAAGAAGATTTATCTGCGATCAAAGCTTACCAAGCATTCCAAAAAGCCACCAAGAAAACAGAAATTCGTGGTGGTGTCATGGAAGGTCGTGTCCTGAGTGAAGCTGATGTCAAGGCTCTAGGAGACTTGCCATCTAAGGAACAACTCATGGCTCAAATTGCTGGAGCTATCAATGGTGTGGCTACCAAGCTGGCTGTTGGTATCAACGAAGTTCCCAGTTCTTTGGCTCGCGCTTTGCAAGCTGTCGCTGAAAAAGAAAATAGCGATAGTTCTGAAAGTGCTGCTGAGTTAGCGGTAGTTAGTGAAGATTAATCACTGACAACTCACAACTAAAAAACTAACAAATCAAAAATTCTTTAGGAGTTATATCCATGTCTGCTGCAACCGAACAAATTTTAGACCAATTGAAATCTTTGACCTTATTAGAAGCTTCTGAATTAGTTAAGCAAATTGAAGAAGCTTTTGGTGTTAGTGCTGCTCCTACTGGTGGTGGCATGATGATGATGGCTGCTCCCGGTGCTGTTGCTGAAGTAGTAGAAGAGAAGACCGAATTTGATGCAATTTTGGATTCTGTACCTGCCGATAAGAAGATTGCTGTCTTGAAGATCGTTCGTGAAATCACAGGTCTAGGTCTGAAAGAAGCTAAGGACTTGGTAGAAGCCGCTCCTAAAGCAGTTAAAGAAGCTGTAACTAAGGAAGCCGCTGAAGATATCAAGAAGCGGATTGAAGAAGCTGGTGGTAAGGTAACAGTTAAGTAATTGTTATTTGGTGATTGGTGATTGGTGATTGGGAAGAATTTTTACCCAGTCCCCAGTCCCCATTATCATCGCTTTAAAACCGGAAGTAAATATTGTGTCAGTGTAAAAGCATCAACTCCTAATTCTGTTCTTGCTTGTGCTGCTAAAATTCCTGCTTGGGAATGCCACCAAGCCGCAGTTGCGACTATATCTTCTATAAAAATTTCTTTATTCATAATTTGCGCTAATAGTCCACCCAATAACCCAGTTAATACATCACCGCTGCCTCCACGGGCTAGGGCTGGGGTACTTTCGGGATTTATCCAAACACTACTACCTTGAGAATTAGATATAGCTGTTCTTGCCCCTTTTAGCAGGACTACAGCCCCACTTTCTTGTGCTGCTGTTTGTACGGCTTTGATTCTATTTGTGTAATCAATATGGGGAAATAAACGCTTAAATTCTCCCGTGTGGGGTGTAATTACAGTGGCTGATTTTCGTGATTTCAATGTGGGAATAGTTCCTAATTGTGCCAGAATATTTAAAGCATCAGCATCGAGAATTAGAGGACATTCACATTTAATTATTTCGGGAATAATAGAAATATTATCTTTAGTTAAACCCGGCCCGCAAGCAATTGTGGTAAATGAATTTAAATCTATAAGGTGCGTTACGCTGTCGCTAACACACCCTACTAATGGTAAATTAGCAATTGTTCCGGTTTTCGTTTCAGGACAACCAATAATTAACGCTTCTGGTAAATGGGAAACTAACAACATTTTTAGAGATTCGGGGACAGCGATTGATAACATTCCTATACCAGAAGCTCGCGCACCTAAACCTGTTAAAATTGCTCCACCGACATAACGTTGAGAACCACAAATTAATAATAAATGTCCTTGTTTGTATTTATGGGTAATGAGAGGACGAGGTAAAGGTAAGGTTGATAATGCTGTTGTTTTAGTAATGCGTTTGATTTGGGGAATATTACCGATAACAGCATGAATATCTGCTAAGGGAATATCAAAGTCAATTAATTCGGCTTTACCAATATAAGGTAATGCTTGTTCTTGTAATAAACCTTGTTTCCATAAACCTAAGCAAAATGTATAATTTGCCTGAATAGCTGTTCCTAAAACTTCTCCTGTATCTGTATGTAAACCCGAAGGAATATCAATACTAATAATGGGTTGATTTTTGCTATTAAAATAATTAATTGCAGTAGCAATAGAATCAGTAATTTTCCTTTCTAACCCAAACCCAAATAAACCATCAATTAAAAAATCATAACTTGGTAATTCAGCAATTTCTTGATAACAGGGAATTCCTAAATTTTGTGCATATTGAAAATGTTGGGAAGTTAATTCTTTTAATTTGGAAAAAGGTTGATAAATCCAAACTTGATAACCGCGAAAATGCAATTCACGAGCTACTACTAAACCATCTCCTCCATTATGACCGGGACCAACTAAAATTCCTACACATTGCCCTGGGGAAATAATAGCCTGTAAGCGGTGGGAAATTAATCCCGCTACCTTTTCCATTAAAGCTGCTACAGGCATTCCGGCAGTAAATATCCTGGCTTCAATATCCCGCATTTGGGCTGCGGTAACAACAAATTGTTCTTTAGTCATTAGTCAGTTGTTAGTTGTCAGTTGTTAGTAGGGGCGAAGCATTTGGAAGATAAATTATCGGTCATTGCCAAAAATAGTTCTCCAAATGCTTCGCCCGTACAGTTGTTAGTTGTCAGTTGAAAGACAAATATTTTCACCAATTACCAATTACCAATTACCAATTACCAATTACCCATTACCCATTACCTTATTTTCCGTAATAAACTCTAGCATTGCCGTAACCTGAATTTTTCAAATAGCTGTTCCATTGTTCTGCTTCTAAGCGATCGCTAAATGGTCCTACAGCTATATGCGTTCCTAGTGGTTGAGTTCTCCTAAATACATTAATATTGATGCTAACTTTTTGGCGAATTTCTGTACCTAAAGAATGTAAACTATTAGCATTACCAGGAATAACTACATAATAGGAATTTCTTTTTTCCTGTTGATAGTTATTTGGATAGTTCTGATCATTATATCCGGGAGCATTATAAGACATTACTGGTTGAACCGAATAATTAGGTGTTAATTCTATATTTTCCGAATTAACGATTTTCGCGCCAGAAATCCCATTAAATTCCAATTCTCTTACCCGTTTTTGAGCATTAGATTGTCCATTGAAAACGCCAGATTGGATCACCTTACGTCCCTTGTAATTGCGAATATAGGCATTAGGTTCAATTTGCCGAACTCGCTGCAAAATTTCATAATTATTGCTATCAACATAAACAAAATATCGGTCAAAGTTTTGGTTATATTGACTATATTGTGTCCCTTGAGATTGATAGAATTTTTCTGGTTGTAACTGCGGTAATGGCTGCTGGTTAATGGCTATTTCCTGGAGATATGGCAATGTTGCTTGTGCGAATATTGGCATATTATTAGATGTTTGAGCCTGAACTGGACTATATTCACATACGAACACCCAACTTCCACTTATCAGCAAGGAAAATATGGGTAAAGAGGTAAAACAATTTACTCTTAAAGTAGGCATATTTGTTACCAGTTTTTGCAAAGATATTTGGTTTAATTCCAATGGGATAAAATAATTTAAGGGAGCATTGAAATGACGAAATTACTAATAAATTTCCTGATTTTTAGTAGCCAATTGTGCCGTCGGGCATTACCGCTTCAAACAAATTTGCACCTGTGAGATTTGTCGTACTAATTTCTGCTCTAAATAGATTTACTTTGGTTAAGTTAGCATCGGTAAAGTCTGTCATAGCAAGACAAGCATCTACTAATTCTGCTTCAGTTAGATCAGCCTCACACAGATTAGCTCGACTCAAATTAACTTTGCTCAGTCTAGCAAAACTGAGGTTGGCTCGGTTCAGCTTGGCTTTAATCAGTGTAGCCTGGAACATCATTGCATCATGTAAGTTAGCACCTATTAATTCAGCTTCAGTCAAATTTGATTTTGACAGTTTAGCATTTATGAGGTTTGCACCATTCAAATTAGCACCCTGTAAATTAGTCTCAGTTAAAGTAGCATTTTCTAAAATTGCTCCACTCAGATTAGCACCACTCAAATCCACACCACGCAGCATAGTCTCACTTAAATTAGCTCCACTCAGATTGGCCTTAGCTAAGTCTGCACCAGTTAAATTAGCACCCCGTAAGTCAACTTTATGCAGGTTAGCACCCCGGAGACAAGCAGAATAGGTTCTTTTTTCTTCTCGCAGGTTAGCACCCCGGAGGCAAGCACCTGTGAGGTTAGCACCTGTGAGGTTAGCACCACGCAAGTCGGAACTCATTAAGTTAGCATCTAACAGATGTGCTAAAGTTAAGTTGGCATTACGCAGATCAGCACCTTGCAAAGTTGCACCATGCAAATCAGCGTCATGCAAGTTGGCATTTTGCAACTTTGCTTGGGTTAGGTTTGCACCGCGGAGATTTGTAAAACTCAGATTCGCATTATTGAGAAGAGCCTGATTTAGATAGCTAAAAGTTAGGATAGCATTAGACAAATTTGCCTGATCTAAACCTATGCCAATTAAATCTGCATCAAATAAATTTACTCCATTTAATTTGGCGTTGCTAAAATTTGTTTCTCCATTTGCATATCGTCTCAGAAGTTCTTTCGCATCCATAATTTTTTCTCTCAATTGTTGTTAGAAATTTTTCTTTCCAAAATCAAAAATAGTCTGAATTATTTATTATTAAGTATATCTCAAGTAGGCGGTACTGTAATTTGACAGGTATTATTATCATCGTCATCATAGAAATCATTAACTTGAGTTGGAGCAGGTTGATAATTAGGATTAGCAGGTGGTTTAGTTTTTGCAGATGGATAACTGTTAGGGAGTTTATCTGAATTGGTTTTGGCTGGTATATCACCATATAAACCACGCATAACTCTGATGATTACACCAGATGCTTGATTATTTTTATCTGGTGTACCTAAAGAGATCACAGTATTGTTTATTTTAGATTCAAGTTCTCCAATAGTTGCACAAGAATTAAATAATTTCCGCAATAAACTATCAAGTTCTTCGGATTTTAGTCTCAACCAGTCTTGTTCATTAAAGGTAAATTTATTATAAAGTGCAGAAAATAAAATTATTTTAATCCTCAATGGGTTACTAAATCTCATAAGATTTTGTCGTAAATCAAATTGATTATATTGAGATTTTTTTGAACTGCTTGGAGTTTTTGCTGGAGGAGTTGATGATTTTTTTTCAGAACTATAAAATTTAGGAATATTTTGACTAGGTTGATTTAATATTAATCCTGTTTCTTGTTCTTGATGAGGTTGCTTAAATATTAATTCTGTCTCTTGATCAGGGGTTAGATATAATTTTTGTATTTCTTTGATGATGATACTGGCAATCATGGAGTATTGTTTTGGTTTGCTAAGATTTCCGACGGCAATAGATAAACTCGAAGTTAAGCAATCTATCGTGGGATTTAAACTAGATAATTCTTGGATTAATTCTGGTAATTTAAATCTATTTAGCGTATCTTGATTATTTTCCCACTCATTTTTACAAGCGAAGAATATTAATTTTTTAATTTGTTGTGAGTTTTCATGCTGTTCTAAATATTTTGCTACTTCATTAAGACTAGATAGAGCCATTATTCAGTATATCTCCTGTACAGGTATCCAATAGTAGTAATCAATACCTTGTCCATTTCTTGTAGGTTGGGTTAAGCGACAGCGCAACCCAACGCATTTGTTGGGTTTCATGCTTCAACCCAACCTACAAATCAAGGATTTTTCTAATTTGGACAAGGTATTAAGTAATAGTAATAGATTATAGCTGAACTAGTAGTCTGTCAAGATAAAAATGATGGACTGTAGTGTGAGCGTCTCGCTCACGCGGGCAAGACTTGTACTGAGCTTGTCGAAGTATGCCCGCACGGACTGCGTTCAAATCGCAATTTACCAGCATCAGTTCATCTACGAACAGTTTTTACTGACACACCAAGCTATTTAGCAGTATCACCTATTGAAATAGTCACTTCTTGGTTTTCCATATAATTAACTCCGTTGCTTGACTAAGTTAATTATATGGACGTTCCGTAACATAAGGCTAGTTATGGGTAGAAATCGCCGAACAGTTTAAAACCCTCGCTTTTTACTTCTATTTGAGCGGATGCTTTGCAACTAATTACTACATTTAATAATGCTATAGCAATTGCATGATTATTAATTAAGCCCTACCACTACCGATAAAATATAAAAGTGCCATCCGCACTGCTACACCGCTAGTTACCTGAGATTGAATTAAGCTGAATTCAGGATCATCCATTAAATCAGAACTAATTTCCACACCCCGATTTACTGGACCTGGATGCAATACTTTAACTTGAGGTTTACATAGTTTTAACTTAGCACGAGTAATGCCAAATAGTTGATGATATTCTCTTAAACTAGGGAATAAATGGGCGGTCATGCGTTCTTTTTGTAAGCGCAAAGTCATGACAAAATCAGCATTTTCCAAAGCTGGTTCTAATTGCCAATGGGTAAATAATCGGTTAGAGTTTTCTGTACATCCTAAGTATTCTGCAAAGAATTTAGGTAACAATGTGGGAGGTGCGGACAGATGTACTTCTGCACCACTAGCGATTAAACTCCAAATATTAGAACGGGCTACACGAGAGTGTAAAATATCGCCAACAATAGCAATTTTTTTACCTTGTAATGATTCAATTTTGGGTTGTGCAGGGTCAATTAAACTACAAATTGTAAATAGATCTAATAATCCTTGAGATGGATGTTCATGTTGTCCATCACCGGCATTGAGGACGCTAACTTTTACACCTAAACGATCCATTTCTTGCGCGATCGCTTGCGGAACTCCTGCATCCTTATGGCGGACTACCATAATATCAGTTCCCATTGCCAAATAGGTTTTTGCTGTGTCAAGAATTGTTTCACCTTTGGTCATAGAAGATGTAGCTGCGGCAAAGTTGAGGGTATCCGCACTAAGTCTTTTTGCCGCAATTTCAAAACTACTGCGCGTGCGGGTAGAAGGTTCAAAAAATAAATTTGCTACTACCTGTCCCTGTAAAGTGGGGACTTTCTTTGTCCGTCGGGATAGTACCTCTTGAAAAGAAGCCGCAGTTTGTAACACGGCGTTATATTCAGCCGTTGTGAAGTCAGCAAGTGTGAGAATATGATGACGATTCCAAGTAGTAGGCATATAAGTAGAGGAGTCAGGAGTCAGGAGTCAGGAGTCAGGAGTCAGGAGTCAGGAGTCAGGAGTCAGGAGTCAGGAGTCAGGAGTCAAGAGTCAGGAGTCAGGAGTCAGAAAGAAGGAAGAAGGAAGAAGGAAGAAGGAAGAAGGAAGAAGGAAGAAGGAAGAAGGAAGAAGGAAGTAAGAAAAGTCTCAAAGTTGGGAAAGTGATGCACCTAATTCACCTTTCTAAACTGAAAACCCTTAATTTATTGAAGTTTTCGGTTTATCCAGCAGTTTCAAGATTGTAAATGAAACACCTTTAAAGCAACAGATATTATACTGAGGAAAGTTAAAAAACCGATGGTATCTAGCATTGTTGTCACTAATGGACCACTCATTAAAGCTGGATCTAGTTTTAAATGCTTCAAACCCATTGGTAACAAAGTTCCTAAAGTAACAGCCACCATTGTATTAGTGGCCATAACTACCCCGGCTATTAAAGCTACCCATCTTTCTTGGGGTTTAGCCCAAATCAGGGAAAGGGCCACCATTGTCAGCCCTAAAGCTACGGCTGTTCCTAAACCGGCTAAAAGTTCTTTGCGGAGAATTTTTCCCGTATCTGCGGGTGTGACTTCCCCTACACCTAAACCGCGAATGGTGACAGTCAGAGCTTGGATACCTACAGTGCCACCTGTGTTAGAAAATATGGGCATAATCACGGCGAGGACAGGTACAGCGGCGATAACTTCTTGAAAAGGAGCGATCGCACTGGCAGCACCAATATACAATCCCATAATCCCCAATAACCAAGGCAACCGTTTCCGAATCGTGACTTGTGCGGGAGATAAGGCCTCTTCATCACCACTGACCCCTGCTAATTTTTGAATATCTTCTGTAGCTTCTTCTTCTAAAATATCAACGACATCATCAATCGTAATAATACCGACTAATCTATCTTCTCTATCAACCACAGGCATAGCGATTAAGTCGTACCGCTGCATAATCCGGGCGACTTCTTCCTGGGAGGTTTCTGTTCTGACTTTAACAACGTGGGCGCTGGCAATATCTTTAATTAAAACATCGGGAAAGGTAAATAATAGCTGACGCAAAGAAACAACACTAACTAATTTGCGATTATCATCAGTGACATAGGCATAGTAAATTGTTTCCTTATCTTGATCTTGCAAGCGGATTTTACTGAGGGCTTCACCAACAGTTAAACCTCGTCGCAAGCGAACATATTCCGTTGTCATTACCCGCCCCGCAGTCCCTTCTGGATAGCCAAGAATCGTAGCTGTGGCTTGTCTTTGTTCGGGACTGAGTTGTTGTAATAAGCGTTTGACTACTCCTGCTGGTAGTTCATCAAATAAATATGCCCGTTCATCAGGACTCATTTCTTCAACAAGGTCTACTACCTGGGCATCGTGGAGGGAGTTAATCAGGTCTTCCTGTACTTCTGTGGGTAAATATTCAAAGACATCTATGGCTTGATCTTTGTTGAGTAACCGAAAAGCGATCGCCCTTTGTTTTTCGGGCAATTGGGTGATATACTCGCCCACATCTACCGGCTGTAAACAATTCAAATCACATTTAAGCTGATTTAAGTCAGCAATATCCAAGGAATTACGAATTTCCTGTGTAAGCATAATAGAAATCTCCTAATGTCTCCCCCGCGCTGGGAGACTGCCTCACCAGCTTAGAGGAGGGTAATACTGCCATCTGTTGGACTTTTGTCCATAACCTCTTGTAAAATTAAATATCAACGTGGGAACTAAAAATAGCACCGCTAAATGAGTTTAGCCCAAAACTCAGCTTTACGATAGATGCTAAGTGACATTTTAAGCATAAGTTGTCACTTGTACAAGTAGTAACAGCAAATTATGGATAAAAACTCCCAAAAAATAAATTATCCAATAATTGGGGAGTGGATTAGGGTTTGATTTAGGGAGTAGCAAATAAGTAAGGTTTTAGCAATGCTAAACCCCTACATCTATAATACAGATTGGGATATTTTTTTGATTGCTAGTTCCTTATTTCTTCAAAAACTTTTGTTGCATCTTCATTACAAAAGTATTCACTTCGGGAATATTCATTCTAGAAGCAATTATCGCAAATACACCAATTCCCACGAAAGCAGATATGGATAATTCTATGAGTAAACTAATTAAATCCTGTTTACCTAGTATTTGTTGAGAAGTCATTAAAGTTCCAAAACTGGCTAAACCCGATATAATACTCCCAACTGTTAAACCCAAAATTGGTACACACCATTCTTGCCAAGGTAAGCCATTAAGTTTGCGATTGAGCAAAAATAATAACATCAACATGGAACTACAATTAACTCCAACTGTAGCTAAAACTAATCCAGGCGCACCAAAACGTTCAACTAATATTAAATCTAATACAGCATTGAGAACAATATTAAATATACTAATTTTAAAAGGTGTTTGTCCATCACCTAAAGCATAAAATACCCTCACCAAAACATCACGCCCTAAATAGACAAACATTCCGATTCCATAGGCAATTAATAGCGAAGATACTAACTGAGTTGCTTCTTGTTTAAATGCTCCCCGTTGATAAACTATCTGGACAATTGGCACAGATAGAGATACCATCAAAGCCCCTAAAGGTAACATGGTAACGGCAGTCAGTAAAAGTCCTTGCCGAATGCGTAATTTTAGTTCTCCCCAATTATCTGGGTGAGAAAGTTTAGCAAATGTTGGTAATAAAGGCAGTAAAATAATATTAGAAATAATTCCCAAGGGAGTTTGGACTAAAAGATTAGCATAGTTAAAACCTGCGGCTGCACCAACAATAGGACTAGCAAAATAAAGGTCAGTAGCGACATTAATTGGCATCATTCCTGATGATATTGTCGCTGGAGTCATGATTTTAATTACTTCTTGCACACCGGGAGATTTAAAATCAAATCTCAGGCGTAATTTCCCTAATCCTAAGCGCCATTGCACTATTGACTGGACTAACCATTGCAGAATTCCTCCTGCCAAAGTTCCCCAAGCTAATACCATGCCACCGATTAAAGCATATTCAGGATTAATAATTTCTTTACCATATTGTCCTGCTAAAATAGCAATACCAATAATAACAGTAATACTAGATAATAAAGGACTAATAGATAGTAACCAATATTGATTAGCTGCATTTAAAGTCCCAAATCCAATGCCAATTAAGCCAGCAAATAAGGCTAAAGGGGCCATAATTTGGATTTGACGGATAGCGATCGCTCTTGTAGTTGCTTCTAAGCCATGACCAACTAAATCAACAATATACTCAGCACAAAAAATCTGGGCAAATGTCACCAGTATCAACAACCCACCCACTAGAGTTGTGATTGTTTCTACAATAGGTGCAGCTTCCTCCTTTTTGTGTTTAGCTAAAACACTGACAATGGCACTATGTAAAGGTCCATTTACACCACCAAGTAGGATTAAAAGAAAACCGGGAATAATGTAGGCATAACTATAAGCTGTAGCTGCCGCACCTACACCAAAAGCAGCCGCAATTATTTGCTGCCTAATTAAACCAAACACTTTACTAATTAAAGTTGCTGCGGCAACAATACCAGCAATACCAGCAAAGGAACGAGAGGGTTTTTGATCTTGTTGTGTCACGAATATTTAATGGTCAGTTGTCAGTTGTCAGTTGTCAGTAGGGGCGAAGCATTTGGAAGATAAATTATCGGTCATTGCCAAAAATAGTTCTGCAAATGCTTCGCCCGTACAGTTGTTAGTAGGGGCGAAGCATTTGGAAGATAAATTATCGGTCATTGCCAAAAATAGTTCTGCAAATGCTTCGCCCGTACAGTTGTCAGTTGTCAATTTTCTATTTACAACCCAAACTATCGCGGGTAGAAATACCAGTTACCGGATTCACACCATCAGCCCTTTGACAGAGTAAGGATACTTGATAACGGTCAATTAATGCGTCAGTGAAATCAGCACCAGTGATATCAGCATCATAAAAACGGCTGCGGGTTAAAGTTGCTTCTGCGAAAATGGCATTTCTTAGATTAGCACTATCGAAGGTAACACGATCAACTAAAGCGCCCGTTAAATTTGCACTTTCTAAATTGGCTTTTAATAAAACGCCTTTAGTAAAAATGGCGTTAGTTAAATTTGCATCTTGAAAATTTGTTCCCCGCATTTCGGCTGCGACAAAAGTTCCGCCAACTAAATTAGTATGAGAAAAGTCCCGATTTTCTAAATTAGCATTATTGTAATTAATGGTATTAACTTGAGCAAAAACTGGTTCGGGATTCATAATTACCGAAAATCCCACCAAAATAAAAATGAATATCAAACTTAAAAATCTCAACAAAATCTTGTTCATAAATTTGTTAATTGTTGGTTGTCAGTCGTCAGTTGTTCGTTGTCAGTCGTTTTTTCTAGACTACTGACCACTGACCACTGACCACTGACTAATAACTATTTCCAATCTTTACCAATGCGAATTGTGAGGTCAGATTCCAAATCACCATTTCCGGAAACTTCAATTTGTCCTAAACCTAAAACTTGTCGCAAGTCAATTCCTGGTTGTCGGTTGCCTTTTTGGACAATAATCTGAGTTTGACGTTGGCTATCTGGCCAGTCTGGAACTGGGTAAACATTAGTAAAACCTTTCTGTTTAAGATAGGTAATGACCTTTTCCGTTAGCTGGGGTTGATTAGTCGTATTTTGAACGGCAATTCTTTGGATAGAAACGGGTCTGGTATCTGATTTAATCCCAGTTACATTTACCCCAACAAAATCATTTAATAAGCTTTGTTGGCCAGTCATATTTAACCAATAGCTATTGGGGTCTTGACTGAGTTTACTAAAAGTACCAGGTAACATTGCCATTTGGAAATGATCCCGTTCTACATTGACGGAAAAATTTGCCAATGCCATCATTTCTTCCATTTTGAGGTTGGTATCAAAATACTTCCGCATTAAGCGAGTTAATTGGGGCAACCTGGGTAAAACAGTGGGACTGTTGAGACGTTGCATTAAAGCAGTTATCAGTGCTTGTTGTCGTTGGACTCTTGGTAAATCCCCCATACCTTCTTCACGAAAGCGGGCAAACTGTTCTGCTTGTTCACCATTGAGACTTTGCCAACCGCTGATTAAATTTACGGCAAAGCCACCAGCCTGATCTTGATAATTCATAGTTTGGGGGACAAATACATCTACTCCACCCAACTGTTCAACTAATTCCCGAAATCCGCTAGTAGAAATGCGGATATACCGATCTATGGGAGCATTATTTAAACTCCGACTAACTACTCTTGCGGCTAAAACTGGACCACCTTTGGCGTTAGCTTCAGATACCTTAGTTAATCCCTGTTCGGGAATCGCTATCATTGTCCCTCTGGGAATTGACAGCAAGCGAATGGATTTATCACTGGGATTTAGCCGCACCAACATCATGGTATCGCTTTTACCAGCAAAACTTTCCGGTGAACCATCTACAGTCCCTGGAACCGGTTCAATACCCATAATTAAAATGTTCATGGGTTTTGATAGTTTGTACTGAGAAAGCTTAGTCCATAAATCTCCCGGTACTTTGATTTGGTCTTGTTTATTCGCACCGAATTCATCATCTTTCGCTTGGTCGAGATTACTCCATAGAGGAGTCCATAGTGCCAAACTTGATGCTAGTAATCCAGATAAAATTACCCCTAAAACAATGGTTAATACCCACAGTAACCAGCGGGGGACGGATAAACCTAAGCGGTCATAGAGTTCGTTGGGAATAGCTCCCACGGATTCAACGACGTGACGAGAAGAGTTAATTGATTGTTTTGGTTTCACCTCCGGTTCTGAGGTTGGTACTTGTTGAGGTGTTACCTGATTTTCTGACCATTGAACTGGTGGCTGTAACACCTCCGGTTCTGAGGTTGGTACTTGTTGAGGTGCTACCTGATTTTCTGACCATTGAACTTGTTTAATCACAATTTTCTCCCCACTCAACCACTCCTTAAAGTTATGTTAATACAAGCTACAAATATTGCGAGATGAAACTGACTACGCAAATTTGAGATTTTGTGAAAAGCTAATCTGAGATTTTGTTGGGTGTTGCTGTCCTCATAGTTTTAATAGGTAATAATTGAAACATAATTGACCACCAAAATTCATCAGTGAAGATGATCCAAACGTCAATAAATGTAGACTTAAAGCAGATTTTAGCTAAATAAGGCTTCAGTGAATGTTAGCCAATAGCTGACTAATGCTATCCGGGACAAAATTTAGGGGACAAGCCATAGACCAAAAGACTTTCAAAGCAGTTCCCTGTTGCCTGCGATGCACTGAGCTTGTCGAAGTGTTCCCTGTTGTCTGTTCTCTGCTGTATATTGTTCTGAATTATCTGTATATGCCAACATGAATAATTTATTTTTTCCTGTGATTCTGGCTGGTGGTAAAGGTGAGCGTTTTTGGCCTTTGAGCCGACTAGACCGACCTAAACAATTTTTAAGCCTTGATGGTAGCTCTAGAAGCTTACTACAAGCAACTGCTGATCGATTGTTAACTCTGGCTGGGGGTTGGGAAAACTTGTGGGTAATTACGTCTAGTCCCATTGCTCAAGGGGTCAGAGAACAACTTCCCGATTTGCCTGTTGCAAATTTACTCATTGAATCAGAGGGTCGAGACACTGCTGCTGCTGTTGCTTGGACAAGTTTAGAAATTAAAAAGCGTTACGGGGAAGACGCTATTATTGGCTTTTTTCCGGCTGACCACTGGATTGCTGACCAGGAGATATTTGCCGAAACTTTAGCCGCTGCGATGGATTTGGCAGCTAAGAAAGCAGCAATTGTGACTTTGGGGATTAAACCTAATTTCCCCTCAACTGGCTATGGTTATATTGAACAAGGTGAAAAAATAGGTAGCTTTAATAACTTGCCAGCCTATCATGTTCACAGATTTACTGAAAAGCCCGACCGAGAAACGGCAGAAACTTTTTTATCAACGGGACGGTTTAGCTGGAATAGTGGTATGTTCGTTTTTCGAGCCGGTGTGGTTCTAGAAGAATTACGCACCCATGCACCAGAAATTATTAAACCTTTAGAACAACATGGCCCTGATATTTATCCCCAGTTACCTAAGAAAAGTATAGATTACGCGCTGATGGAAAAAACCAGTCTAGCTTATGTTTTGCCTGTAGCATTTGGTTGGGATGATCTGGGTGATTGGAATGCTATTGAACGTTTACTGAAGCAGTCCGATAATCCTAATGTAGAACTTGCTACTCATGTGGGCTTAGATACCCAAGGAGCAATCGTTTATGCCTCCAATCCTGATGATGTAATTGTGACTATTGGTTTAGAAGATGTGGTAATTGTGCGCGATCGCAATGTTACCCTAGTAGTTAAAAAAGACCGTACCCAAGAAATTAAGCAGATCCTCAAAATTCTGCAAACCGATAGCCGCTTTACTGGCCTATTGTAAAAGTTAAAACCCTTGGTAGATGGCTCAAAGTCCTGTCACTCATTATAAGTAGGTTGGCGTTAAAAATTGTCGTTATGGCTTGAGGCAATACTTCGACTTCGCTCAGTAACCAGAGGCAAGAGTGAAGAGGGTTTGGACAACTTTACTTTTCGTTACATATTACTCTTCGAGAAGCCGCTTCGCGTCTACGGTTTTTTTCCGTTCACCTACTTAACTAGACTTTTGATAGTATTTGGTGACAGTATATGTTAATTAAGAGATTTGAGCCTCTTTTTTTGGGGATCGCAATCAAACTTTATTATTTCTGATCAGAAACAAAATATTTTGCCCTCAAGTGAATGAAGAAAAATATTACTTTACCAGGGGATCCACTACCATTCAATTCCTGCTTTTATATTGAACGCACTCCCATTGAAAGCGATGCTTACGCAGAATTACTCAAACCAGGGAGTTTAATTCGGATTAAAGCACCTCGGCACATGGGCAAAAGTTCTTTAATGTTACAGCTAATTCACCAAGCTCAAATACATGAATATTCCGTAGTTACTATAGACTTTAAACTAGTAGATAGACAAACTTTTTTGAGCCTGAATAATTTTTTACGCTGGTTTTGTATGAATGTGGCTCGGCAGTTGTCACTTGCATCGGATTTGGATGATTATTGGGATGAGGAAATTGGTAGTAAAGTTAGTGCTTCAATTTATTTCGAGAGTTATTTATTAGAGCAAATTAAAAGTCCATTGGTTTTAATTTTGAATGAAGTAGATTATGCTTTTCAATATCAACAAATTGCCCAAGATTTTCTACTTCTCCTCCGCAATTGGCATGAACAAGCTCAACAAACTCCGATTTGGCAAAAGGTTCGGTTAGTATTATTCCACTCCACTGAAGTTTATATCCCTTTAAATATCAATCAATCTCCCTTTAATGTTGGTTTGTCATTGAAATTACCAGAATTTACAGTCGAGCAAGTAACAGAATTAGCTAGACGGTATGAATTGGATTGGTGTGATAGTCAAGCTGTGAAAAACTTAATGTATTGGGTGGGAGGACAGCCATATTTAATTCATCAGGCTTTATATGATCTCTACCAGCAGAAAATTTCTTTACCAGAACTATTAGATAATTGTACAAAGGGTAAATATATTTACAGCGGATATTTAAGAAATTTACTCAATATATTGCTACAAGATGCAGAATTGTCTCAAGCATATAATCAAGTTGTGAATTCTACAGGTAACAATATATTTTTGTCGGACAATTTGGTTTATAAATTAGATAGTTTAGGGTTAATTAAATTAAGTGGCTATAATTATGAACCTTTTTGCGAACTGTATCGTTTATTTTTTCAAAAAAGTTTACTAATAGAAAGTAATGCTATTCCGTGGGATAAATTAAAAAAAGAAAATGAAAAATTGCAATTGTTAGTTAATATTGATAAACTAACTCAAGTTGCTAATCGTAAATGTTTTGATGAAACTTTGGAAATAGAATGGGAAAGAATGACATACATCCAAGAACCTCTATCTTTAATATTAGCAGATTTGGATAACTTTAAATTTCATAATGACACCTATGGACATCAGAGTGGTGATAATTGTTTACATAAAATTGCTCAAGCAATTAATTCAGTAATTAAAAATCCAGATCATTTAGTTGCTCGTTATGGTGGTGAAGAATTTGTATTAATTTTGCCACAAGTTGACGCAGAAGCAGCTATATTCATTGCTGAAGAAATCAGAGAAACAGTAAAATCATTGAGAATTAAAATTCCTGAATTAACCAAAAAAAATCAATTAACAAACATGATTAGCTTAACCATAAGCTTAGGAATTGCCTGTATCATTCCTTCAGGAGATTTTTCTTTAAGAGAATTTTTTGAAGCGGCTGATCAAGCAATGTATCAAGCTAAGAAATTAGGGCGCGATCGCAGTATTTTGAGTTCTAAATTTAAATTTGGCTATGATGAATAATAAATATCACTAATATGAATACTTATCCATATCAAGTCGGTGGTAGTCTCATAAATAATGCCCCTAGTTACGTAGAAAGACAAACAGATATAGAAATATATAACGCTTTAAAAAAGAGTGAATTTTGTTATGTTCTTAACTGTCGTCAAATGGGTAAATCGTCTCTGTTAGTGAGAACTAAACATCATTTAGAACAAGAAGGATTTAAATGTACATCAATTGATATAACGAATATTGGTAGTGAAAATATCACTGCAAGTCAATGGTATAAGGGCATAATCGCCGATTTATGTAGAGGATTTAAACTTTTAGGAAAATTCAATTTAAAATCATGGTGGCAAACAGGAGATGATATTTCTTTAGTCCATAAATTAAGTCAGTTTATTGCGGAATTATTAACCCAATTTCCAGAAGAAAGGCTAATTATTTTTATAGATGAAATTGATAGTATCCTCAGTTTGGATTTTCCCGTAGATGATTTTTTTGCATTAATTAGATACTGCTATAATCAAAGAGCCATAGATCCAGAATATCAGCGGTTGACATTTGCAATTTTTGGAGTTGCGACTCCATCAGATTTAATTCAAGATGCGAAAAGAACACCTTTTAATATTGGTCAAGCCATTGATTTAAAAGGATTTAAAATAGCAGAAGTGGATTCTTTAATTAGAGGATTAGAGTTAGTCATACCTAATCCGTACCCAGTCATGAAACAAATTTTAGATTGGACAGGAGGGCAGCCTTTTTTAACCCAAAAGTTATGTAATCTCATCACTAATTTTCAAGTAAGTGGTGATTACCTAGATTTCGCTAAAGGTTATGAAGAGTTTTGGTTAGATAATGTTGTCAATGAATATATTATTAAAAATTGGGAATCTCAAGACGAACCAGAACATTTAAGAACTATTCGAGATCGATTACTTTATAATCAACAGCTTGTAAGTAGATTATTAGGAATTTATCAGCAAATTTTGCAAGGTGTAGAAGTAAAAAGTGATGATAGTCGAGAACAAGTAGAATTATTGCTATCAGGTTTAGTAGTTAAACAAGTAGGATTATTAATTGTTAAAAACCGTATTTATGCCGAAGTATTTAACTTAGATTGGGTAGAAAAACAATTAGCTAATTTACGTCCCTACTCGCAGACTTTTGATGCGTGGGTAACTTCCCAACAAGCTGATGAATCTCGCTTACTAAGAGGACAAGCATTAGCGGATGCTCAAGCTTGGGCTTGGGATAAAAGTCTAACAAATTTAGATAATCAATTTTTAGCTAAAAGTGCAGAATTAGAACGACGAGAACAACAGCTTGTTTTAGTAGCAGAAAAATCCAAAAATATGGAAATTCAACTGCTTGAACAACAAAAAAATGCTCGGTTGCAAAAACTCATCTTGGGAGTAATTAGTACAGCTTTGTTAACTGCTGTCAGCTTAGGGGGGATATCTTTCTGGTTATATCGTCAATCTCTTCAAAGTGAAAGATTAGCAAAAATTAGTGAAATTAAAGCCCTGATATCCTCTTCTAATGGGAACTTTAAATCCCATCAAGAATTAGAAGCAGTAAGGGATGCTATTAAAGCAAAAAGAAAATTAAAAAAATTAAATATTAATAATCCTGAACTGGATCACCTAACTGATAATGTTGTCCGTCAAGCTAGTTATGGAGCGCAAGAACGGAATCGCTTATCAGGTCATAATCTTGGTTTAGTTTGGGATTTAGCTTGGAGTCCTGATAGCCAGATGGTAGCGCTTGCTAGTCAGAATGAAGTTTGGTTATGGCAACAAAATGGCAAATTAATCCGCAAATTTAAAGGTCATAATTCCACCGTTTGGACAGTTGCTTTTAGTCCTACTGAGAAAATAATTGCCTCCGGTAGTGCTGATAAAACTATCAAACTCTGGTCATTAAATGGCCAGAAATTAGCAACTATCACTGTTGGTGAAGAAGTTAAAAGTATAGCTTTTAGTCCTGATGGACGACTACTAACAATTGGGATGAATAACGGTACTTTGGGAATATGGCAGTTAGCAGACAAAAAATTCAGGATGATTAAAGCCCATGAATCTGCTATTTCTAAAGTTTTGTTTACCCCCGATGGTCAGAAATTAGTGACTGGTAGTTTTGATGGGAAAGCAACTCTTTGGAGTCTTGATGGCAAAAAGTTAGTTAATTTCAATCATGGTCAAGATGCTGTGCGTGGTTTGGCAATTTCTGCTGATGGTAAATTGCTGGCTACAGGTGGTAATAATAAAAAAATTGAGCTTTGGAGTCTCGATGGCAAAAAACTCAAAAACATTGAAGCAGAATATTCAATCATCGCAATGGCATTTAGTCCCGACAATAAAACCCTTGCTGCTGCCAGTTGGGATAAAGTGGTAAAACTTTATAGTCTTGATGGTAAGGATTTGGCTACCCTGTCAGGACATAAAGAAGGTGTTTGGGCGATCGCTTGGAGTCCTGACAGTAAAATTCTGGCCACAGCCAGTATGGATAATAGCGTTAAACTTTGGCAGTTGCAAAATCCCCTAGTCACAGTTTTAAGATATCACCAATCGAATCTGGCAAAAGTTGC
Organism: Anabaena sp. 90; assembly: GCF_000312705.1. Lineage (NCBI taxonomy): Bacteria > Bacillati > Cyanobacteriota > Cyanophyceae > Nostocales > Nostocaceae > Anabaena > Anabaena sp. 90. Next base: position 259,071 of record NC_019427.1, on the reverse strand, counting down.
CATTAGTCCCAATGGTAAAATTATCGCTACCACAGGTTGGGATTCTATGATCAATCTTTGGAAATCTGATGGCACATTATTCCGAAGTCTTCAAGCGGATGGAAATGGAGTAACCTCCGTTGTTTTTAGTCCTAATAGTCAGTATTTAGCAATTGGGAGTACGGATAAAACGATCAAAATTTGGAAAATTGATGGCACTCTGATAGATACCCTTCCAGGTCATACTGGGGTAATTCTAGATATAGCACTTAGTCCAGATAGTAAAATTCTCGCTTCAGTTGGTTATGATCAAGCCCTGTGGCTTTGGCAACGAGATGACAAAAAACCGTTTAGTTTCCGCTTGTACAAAACTATTAAAGCACACAGCGAGCCAATTAATAGTGTCGAGTTTAGTCCCGATGGTCAAGTATTGGCAACTGGCAGTTATGATAAAACCATCCGCCTGTGGAGTCGAGAGGGTAAACTTTTAAAGACTTTGCAAAGACATAATCTGGCGGTTTTTGATGCCACCTTTAGTCCAGATGGACAGTTGATAGCATCCATTTCCGATGATCGCACCATCAAGTTATGGCAACGTGACGGCAAATTTTTAAGAACCTTAGTAAATTCAAAATTTACGTTCCACACGGTGACATTTAGCCCAGATGGCAAAACAATTGCCGCTGGCAGTGGAGATGGGGAGAATGCGATTCACCTCGTGAATCTGGAGGGAAAACCAATAATTACACTGTTTAGACATCTTGGGGCTGTCTCTTCCTTAACCTTTAGTGCCGATGGTAAAACCTTAGTTTCCGCCAGCCGCGATCGCACTGCCATTATCTGGAATTTACCCCAAATCTTTGCCACGAATGAATTAGATTATGCTTGTAACTGGGTAAAAGATTATTTACAAAATAATCAGGAACTAGAAAATTCAGAAGAAAATAATTCTTCTGGGGACAAGCTTTCTACTCGTCATTTGTGCGATCATTAGTAGAGGGGAGAAAATCAACGTTATCAGGCAGAAGGAAATAAATTTTTTATGTCAATTATCATTGCAGAAAACCTGAGTAAATCCTATCCAGTAGCGATTAAAGATCCAGGGATAGGGGGAACAATTAGCCACTTTTTTCGCCGGACTTATCGCAATATTAACGCTGTTCAGGATGTTTCTTTTAGCATTGAGCCTGGGGAAATTGTCGGTTTTTTGGGACCCAATGGCGCAGGTAAAACTACAACCTTAAAAATGCTCACAGGATTAATTCATCCCTCTCAAGGTACAGTTAAAGTTGGTGGATTTATTCCCTTTAATCGTCAAGAAGCATTTTTACAAAAAATCACTTTAGTGATGGGACAAAAACAGCAATTAATTTGGGATTTACCAGCCCTAGATTCTCTGAGAATTAACGCTGCTGTTTATAATATTTCTGACAAAGAATTTCAGCGTCGAGTTGGGGAATTAACAGAAATGCTGGCTTTAGCAGGTAAATTAACTCAACCCGTGCGAAAATTATCATTAGGTGAAAGAATGAAGGCTGAACTATTAGCAGCACTTTTACACCGTCCCCAAGTTTTATTTTTAGATGAACCAACTTTAGGATTAGATGTTAATGCTCAAGCAGGGGTACGTAACTTTTTAAAAGAATATAATCAGCTATATCAAGCAACCATATTATTAACGAGTCATTACATGGCTGATATTACAGCTTTGTGTGAACGGGTGTTATTAATTCACGAAGGAAAATTAATGTATGATGGTAGATTAGATGGGTTATTAGCAAGTTTTGCCCCTTATCGAGAAATTTATGTAGAGTTAGTTCAACCATTATCACTAGAACAACTTATGCCCTATGGTGATGTACAAATGCTAGAAGGAAGAGCAGTTAGATTTATTGTGCCACAAGCAGCCATGACTCGCACTGTTTCCCAAATTTTAGCCGATTTGGAAGTGGTAGATTTAACAGTCACAGAACCACCAGTAGAAGAAGTAATTGGTAGAGTTTTTCAAAAAGGATTTAACCATTGATAACTATGAAAAAAATTGTTAAAAAAGCTTTAACTTTGCTGTCAGTAAATTATGCGAAGATGCTGGAATATAGGTCAGAATTAATATTCTGGGTTTTAGCTGGTTCTTTACCAATTATTATGATGGGTATTTGGATACAAGCTGCTGACAGTGGTAAATTTGCTTTTAAATCTGTTGATTTTGCTCGATACTTTTTTGCAGTTTTTCTGGCTAGACAAATTAGTGTTGTTTGGGTAATTTATGATTTTGAAAAAGAAGTTTTAGAAGGTAAACTTTCCCCCAAATTATTACAACCTATAGATCCAGTTTGGCATCATGTTGCGAATCATCTTGGTGAAAGAGTCGCTCGAATGCCTTTTGTATTGTTTTTATCAATATTCTTTTTTGTTCTCTATCCCCAAGCTTTTTGGTTGCCTAGTATAACTAATTTATTGCTATTTATTCTAGCAGCAATTATGGCTTTTGCTTTAAGATTTATAATTCAATATACCTTTGCTATATTTGCATTTTGGACAGAAAAAGCCGCAGCTTTAGAAAATCTATGGTTGTTGTTTTTTGTATTTTTATCAGGTTTGATAGCACCTTTGGATGTTTTTCCAGAAAACGTCAGAAACATAGTTATGTGGACACCTTTTCCCTACATGATTAATTTTCCAGCGAGTATTTTGGTAGGACTACCTGTAGATTTAACCAGAGGATTTTTATCAATTGCCGGTTGGTTTCTCCTATTTTTAGGCGCTAATCGTTTTTTATGGCGGAGGGGTTTAAAACAGTATTCAGGTATGGGGGCTTAAATAATTCATAATTTAATGTATTTCAGCAGCATAAATATTTTGGATAAGTTCACGTAATTGATCAAAAGTATTTGCTGTTAAAGGATGTTTTAAAAGTTTTTAATGTGTAAACAGACCCCTCTCCAAACCTCTCCCCTCGTAGGGGAGAGGCTTTACAGCGGTTTCCGCTCTTATGAGGTACAAAGTTGAATCATGAAACTCTTGTAGTGCGGGCATCTTGCCCGCTAGATATGTACCTCATAACACCGGGAACTACTATAAATTACTGGGTATGGTTTTAAATTTATCTGGTGAACCCAGAGAATAATCCTCTAATTTAAAATCAGCAAATGGTTTTTTCTCTAATCTATCTCTTAAAGCTTCATCTAATATTACCCCTTGGGCTTGTTTTTTCACCCCAATAATAATAATACTGCGTTGATAGGCTGTTGAGTCTTGGTTGGCTTGACAATCTTTTCTCTGAAATTGTCCCAAATTTAATAACCGATAACCTTTAACACTGGGTGTACTACTAAATATCTTTTTTCCTAATAATTGAATTTGTTGAGAACGTTCTAAAGCGCGACTTTGTTCGGCGGTAATATTACCTTCACAAGAAGCTGTTCCCACAGAAATAATCTCGCTGGGATTTTCCATAATTTTCTGGATTCCTTCTTGTTCTAAATTAGATTTTAAGGAATCAAGGGTAATAGTTTGATCATTATATTTAATTTGGTAAGTGCTGCCTAATTGCCATTTATATTCTACTGATAAAACCGCAATATTAAATTCTGCAACTCTCCCTTGACTATCTTTCCCTTCTTCATAGGGAAAATAATCAACTTTGCCTTGTTTAACTGGTGCTTGTCCATAGTCAGGAGGTAAAGCCGCAAATTTAGTATTTCTAAATGCTAATGATACCCACCAAAGTAGTAATAAGGAAACTATTAAAGCTGCAAACCAGGATAATAATGGTAATTTTTCGGGTTGTCTTTGTGGAGGAATAACGGTATTATTAGTAGTTGGTTTATTAATTATTTCTGTTTTTCCTAACCCGCCAATATTCACAGTTGCGGATGTATTTTCTGTAAGTTGATGTTCAATTGCTGCTAATCTTCTAGAAATCTCTTCAGCATTGCTAGGACGTTTAGTGACTTCTGTTGATATTAACCAATCAATGAAGTCTAATAATAATGGAGAAACATGATTCCCATGCTGTCGCCATTGTAAGATATCTAAATGAGGATCATATAATTGTTCGGGGGGAAATCCCGTTAATAAAAATACAAATGTCCGTCCTAAAGCAAAGAAATCTGATGAAGGTATGGATTGTCCTCGCATTTGTTCTGGAGGACTATAACCTGATGATGAAATTGCTGTCATTCCTCCACTATTTGCTAAATAGGTTCTGGTAATTTCTCTGGCTGTACCAAAGTCAATTAATACTAATTGTCCATCTGGACGAATCATGATATTTGATGGTTTAATATCTCTATGTAAATATTGTTGGTTATGAACTAAATCTAAAATTTCTAATAATTGTTTTAACCAGACTATGGCTTGGGCTTCAGAAATGGGGCGGTTTTGTTGTTGTTTTAACCATTGTTCTAAATTAGGTCCTACAATTTTTTCCATCACCAGACAATGCAATATGAGATTATTTCTGGTTTGATAGGGAAAATAACCTTCTGTTTGCGGAATACCAGGATGATTTAGTTGTTGTAAAACCTTGGCTTCTTGTTGAAATAGTGCTAAGGCTTTACTATCATTTGTTAATTCTTCTTTGAGAACTTTGAGGATTTTTGGGGTGTCTTGTTGATAGGCTTCGTAAATTTTGCCAAATCCAGTTTTATCACTTAATAAACGTAATACTCGATAACGTCCTATCAATTCCAATTGAGAACCACAACTTTGACAAAAACGGTTTTCGTCATTATCTGGATGATTAGGTTGAGAACAAACTGGATTAATGCAAAGGCTCATAATTTGGTGATTGGTGATTGGTGATTGGTAATTGGTGATTGGTAATTGGTGATTGGTGATTGGTGATTGGTAATTGGTGATTGGTGATTGGTAATTGGTAATTGGTAATTGGTGATTGGTGAAAGTTAGAAATTATCTCATGTTTGTGCTGCTAAAAAAGTGGCAACTGTTTGATTAAATTCTGTGGGGTTGGTTAGAAATGGCCAATGATTTCCGGGAACTTGACACAAATTTAAGTTTTTAAGGTTGGTTTTGTAAGGTTGAATTTGCCAATTTTGGCGGTTTACACCTTTTTCTGGTTGTATAAAGAGGGCAGGTGTGTCAACTGGGTGAATAAAACCTGGTATTTCCATGACTGCGTCGAAAATGCCATCACGGGCTGCTATGGTAAATTTGCTACCCCAAGTACCGTTGGGTTTTTCTTCAATTGCGGCTTGAAAAACTTGCTGTTGCAAAGAACTCCAATTTTGATATTGACTGAGTTGTTTAATTTTTTGTTCAGCTTCCTCGTAACTTGCAAATGGTCCCATGCTTTTCAGAAAGGGTAAAACACGATACAACAGGGGAAATGTGATTTTTAGGAAACTAGGCATTTTCCAGATGAAAATGGGATCTACTAATGTGATACTTTTTAACCTAGCTGGGTTCTCTCTAGCCCAAATAGCGGCTAATTTTCCTGTCCAGGAATGACTGACAATATGAGCCGCAGACCATCCTAGTTTATCCATTAATGCTTCTAGATCGGAAATTGCACTGGCAAAGGTATAATCTTGTTCTGGCTTACTACTTTCACCATGACCACGCATATCTGGCGCAACTATATGATAATCTGCTGCTAAATAATCTCCCAAACTAGACCAAACCAAAGCATGATCAGCCATACCATGTAATAACAGTAATGGTTCTTGACCTTGACTCCATTCTAAATAAGAAAGTTGAATATCAGATGTTGATAAAGTTTGACGTACAGGCATCATTTGGTCAATCTTCTCCAGGATAGGTGATTCGGGATTCTAACAGAAAAATAACTTTTTTGGGGTTAATTTTTAATTTTGATGATTGTACTGATTAGCACGAATTAATGGAACTAATAAATGTCAAAATCAAGAGTAGGACTACAAGGATATTAAAATTACTATGCCAGAAATAGAACAATCCATTTCCCAACACTATCACGACCGGACTAAGTACCACCCAGAAACCCTGGCTGGTAAAGGTCGTAATTTAGACTGGAATAAACAACCAGTACCGTTCAAAGAGTACAAAATTGGCTCTGATATAGACCTCAAACCCTATCTGCAAGAAACAGCGGCAACTGTTGCTAATAAACAAGATACCAAATGGTGGTGGCGGCTTTCTCAACTATTATTTCACAGTTATGGACTCACGGCAAAAATGCCTTCTTTGGGTAATACAGTATACTTACGTTCTGCGCCCAGTGCGGGAGGGTTATATCCGGCTGAAGTATATTTAGTTTCTCGCGGTACGCCATTATTACCACCAGGACTTTATAATTATCAATGTCGAACTCATTCTTTAATGCACTTTTGGGAAAGTGATGTTTGGCAAACTTTACAAGCAGCTTGTTTTTGGCATCCTTCCCTAGAAAATACCCAATTAGCTATTATTACCACTGCGGTCTTTTATCGTTCCGCTTGGCGTTATGAAGACAGGGCTTATCGGCGAATTTTTCTCGACACTGGGCATCTTTTAAGTAATATTCAATTAGCTTGTAATATTGCCGATTATCGCTCTCATTTAATTGGCGGTTTTGCTGATGAAGCTGTTAATGAATTACTTTATATTGATCATGAACAAGAAGGAACAACTGCTATTTTAGCTTTGGCAGATTTGTTAGATGTGAGCCAAAATTTACCATTAGGACGCACGGCTTTACCCTCTACAACTGCAACTAATTATCCATCTATTCCTGATGGTGAACTACTGAAATATTTTCATTTAAACACCCAAATTCCAGCTAGTAACGGTGGTAAGTTAAATTTACCAACTGTGCAATCAGAAAAATCTTTAGAAGACAAATACAATTTTCCTTTTTGTGAAAAATTTTCGACTCGAACTACACCAATTTTTTGGGGAGAAAATTTATCAGAATTATCAAATACTATCTATAAACGCCGTTCTACTCGTGCTTATACTGGTGATGATTTGAGTTTTGATGAACTGAAAGCTTTACTTGATTTTACTTATCAACCACAAAATTACATTGACCAAAATTTAGATCCCCAACCTGATTATTTTGACTTGAATTTAATAGAAACATTTGTTGTTGTTTCTGGAGTGCAAGGATTAGATCCAGGCTGTTATTATTACGCACCTAAAGCCCAAGAATTACGGCAAATTCGCTTTAAAAATTGCCGTCGGGAGTTATATTTTCTCTGTTTGGAACAGGAATTAGGGAGAGATGCAGGGGCAGTATTATTTCATACTGCTGATTTAAAAAATGCGATCGCTCAATATGGAGATCGTGTTTACCGTTATTTACACCTAGATGCAGGTATTTTCGGACAAAGGCTGAATTTAGCAGCTATTCGTCTGAACTTAGGTGTGAGTGGTATCGCTGGCTTTTTTGATGACCAAGTAAATGAAGTATTGGGTATCCCTACGGATGAAGCAGTTATCTACATTACGACATTAGGAAAACCTAGATAGGAGTTTAGATCCCCGACTTCTTGGAGAAGTCGGGGATCTAGTTGATCTAGTAGTTTGTCAAGATAAAAATGATGGACTCATAACTCCTGATTTTCAATTATCCTGACGGACTACACCACCAACAACGGGTTTAACTTCTCCATTAGAAAATGGATCTGTACCACCTGTCCAATTAAAGTCACTAATACGAATACTAAAGCCACCTAACTGGAGAACAGGATTGTAACGCAGGCTAATACCATAGGTGCGACGGCTATATTCCATAATATAATCAGTGCTAGTAGCTTTACCTGTATCGAGGTTAATGGATGTTTGCAAACCTAGCCGGAACGGTCCATAAAGTTGCTGAGAAAGACCCGCATTCAGGACTTTATTATCAACTAAACGGTCAAAGAGAAAAGGTGATAAACCGCTGTTAGTTCCCTGGGAATAGGTGAGATTAAAGGCGGTATAATCTAAGTAAGGGCGAGAAAAATTCCCAATCTGTCCCACTAAACCCATAGTCCCAGTTAAAGTGCTTTGGTTATCGCTGCTACCATAATAGCTAGTAGTTCCCGTGATACCTGCGATCGCTTGCAAATACGGTACAACAGGATTAGATGTATATTTTAGTCCCTCAGTCGCTGTAGCTGCCAATGGTTTCCCTTGCCACAAATTGATACCACCACTCAAAGCCACACTTCCTTGTAAACGACTCAGCGAAATCCGATCATTTTTCCGCACTGGGGAGAGTAAATCTTGACGATCCGTGTTTGCATCTATATATTGAGCGCCACCTTGATAGCTAAGATTGATGCCGCTTTTGCCTAAAGGAATAACGGGAGAAGAGATAATTCCACCGATACTACTTTGTACAGTTTGATAGCCAAGACTACCATTATACAAGCGATCGCGGTAACTAGATTCTAAACTCAATGTATAAGGATTGACATTACCCAATATTTGGCGTAACCGCAAACTCCCGCGTAAACTATTTTCCACCTGATCGAAATCAAAACTAGTTAACTCTCCCGTACCTTCCAGAATAGTTTTGGGACCAAAAACAGCATTCAGCTTGCTCTTGACACCAAATAAACTGGCCACATTCCCACTATCTTTAAACGCCCTTTGCACATAGAACTGGGGGATAATAGTCCAGCGTTTTTGATCAGTATTAATCGGTTCAAAACTGCGTTCTACATACACACCACCCCGTTTACCATTATCAAAACCAGGAGAGACAATAGTAGGATTTACTTGGCGTGGTCGTCGATCTATAGTTCGACGATTCACAGGAATAGGGATAACAACTTTTTGATCAAAAACCAACTGTTGACGCTGGGTAACAATCCGGTCTATTAAAGGTGCTTCTCGCGTCACCGTCACCTGTTCCGCCCTAACTTCTAGTTCCGGTGGTGAAAAAGGATCATTCGTAATTCTGACATCTTGCGCTTGAAAACCTCGCGGATAAAATTCAATCCGTTGGGCTTCAAAACGTAACCGCTTGACAACACCTCCAGATTCTTGTGCAGGTACATTTCGCACATCTGACTGACCACTAGCATTAAATTGTATTCCTCCAGGACTATTTACACCCGCTATAGGTTGATTAGCGCGAATCCGATTACTTAAAGGCTGGCTAGGTACACCACCCGCTGTAATATCTGTAGGAAGCGACGGTGAAAAAGCAAAATCTGTACCTGTGGTGGGGATATAAAGTTCACCTTTACCGTTTTCCAACTCCCCATTATCTTGAATAAAATTATAAGTAAAACGTTTTCCTTGCAGTACCTGATTACCTCTAGTCAAAGCTACATTACCTTCCCCCACCGCAATCAAATTATCCAAATTGATGTGCAAACTATCGGCATCAATCACTGCTCCATCAAATCTGACCACGACATTACCATCAGCCGTGACAATTCGCCTTTGCTCATCATACTCCTGGCGATCGGCAATTACCTCCACAACTCTGCCTTTCCCCGCGGGAATCTTCTCTACTTGTGGGAGTTGGGGTGACGGCGGAAATTCCACAGTAGTCGGTGTTGACTCTCGATTTTCGGGATTTCTCAGCTTGAATTCAATCAGATTTTGGACTGGTGCAGCCGCAGGTTTCTTGTCACCAACAGACAGATCAAATTTTCCTCCAGATTCCTGTAAATTCACATTACCGGACTCAGTTGGGGGAATTGGTGTGGCTGCTAAAACTACCGATTTATCAAGAAATAATTGATTTTTATGACTAACTTCACCGTTGACTTGAGGATAGGTGGGTAAAGACTGGGGCGCTAAGTTTTCTGGTGAAGATGAAGAAGCTTTCGTAACAACATCTTTCTTGACTAGGCTGATATTTAATTGATACTTATTATCCTGATTTTTACCGACAATTATCAGTTTTCGTCTATCAGTTTTAATCTTGACAACAGTAGCAGAAGCGAGATGATCAACAGGTTTTAAAGATTCAAGACTTGGAGGTAGCTGAGGCGACAATACTGGATGAAACATATTTTCAAGCTGACCAAAAAGCAAAAAATAGCCGGAAGGTTGAATTACATATTAGCCTCTTTCTACCTTCCAGCCACTAGGGGTGATTTGTTGGATATTTATTCTGCGTCCCGACGGCCAGGGTTGCGGGCTGGGTCATTGGACAAAAACCCGAATATGAAAAGGCTGACAAAGAAGCCGACCACAATATAAACAGCGATTTTTAAACTCAACATAGAACTAACTCCCAGGGGTTTGGTAAATAGCAACTAATTTATCTTACCTATATCTTGTACCTTTGGCGAGAGAATAGAGAACAGCAGTCTCGCAGGTTGGGTAGAACGAAGTGAAACCCCAATATTAAATGTAATATACTTATGGACTGTGTTGGTTTTCGTACCTCAACATTAAATGTAATATACTTATGGACTGTGTTGGGTTTCGTACCTCAACCCAACCGACAAATTAAAATGGTTGATAACAATAAGTAGGTTGGTGTTAAAAATTGTCGTTATAGCACTCTTGCAAGGGTGAAGAAGTTTTCAACCATTTTACTTTTCGGCGTTGCTGATTTGAGGTATGAAAATGATTTTTGATGATTTCAAAACCCTTGTAGAGACGTTCCTCATGTAGGGATTCTCGTCTCTACACCTAAATTCATACCTGGTTTCAGCAACGCCTACTTTTCTTGACAGAGTTTGGTTTTATTGTGTTAACCTACTTGTCTATATGTCGAAACTGTTACATCAGGATTATTAATGGTTTTTAACGCCATTCTATTCCTCGATTGTTTCCATAGGTACATTAAAGCTAAGATGGGGATGGTGGGTAATATAGCACCTGGACTGATGTCGAATGGTACGGGGGTTACAGTGAAGGGCTCATTAAAAGCGTAATTTTCATATTTATTTGGATCTGGGAAATCGCCTACTGGTGTTTTTTGGTATTGAAAGTTAATAGGAGGGAAGACTGGTGGATTGAGTTTTATCTTTGGGACTGGGTCTGTTAATCCTATAATTTGTCCAGCAGAACCATCATTGAAGTTGATAATACCCCATATGTTAGTAATTGTGTAGAAACCATTCTGATCAGCTGTATCTCCAAGTTCAATTTGACCACTTCCGCTTACATTTAAACCCGATGCGTCCCAATTAAATGTGATAGCTTGTGCTGGCTTTTCCCATGCGACAAGGCTAGTGGCTAAAGCACCACCAACAACAACTAATGGCAGAATCTGAGATAGTTTCATCATGATATATCTTTGTATTCATGTTTGAATTTGACCTATATCTCAGTATAGTAGCAATGGTGTTATTGTCTTTTTTTTTACAAACTTTTACAAGATTTTATCGAAAACTCTCATATCTCGTCTGTTTATGCCAAAAAACAACCGCCTCCATGATGGTAAGCGGTTCTGCACAATTCAATGGACATCCCCAAAAAAGTAGAGACGTTCCATGGAACGTCTCTACTACAAGGGTCTTATGTCAAGCATCTTTAAACTCGGCCTATGTCTATTAAATAGAATTTGAAGATAGTTCTTCCTTATCAAGTCTATGATAACAAATTCAAAATCAATTGTCAAGCCCCTAATCCCAATTTTCGGCGGGAAAAATCAAAAAGTTTTCAATTCTTCATAAAGTCATGAAAACATCATCAACGGTCTTTTGAAAAAGATTAGCTAACAGATTGTAACCAAGTTTGTAAATCTGTAACTGAGGTAAAATCTAACAAGGCTTCTCCTAATTCCTCCAGTTGTTCGACAGGTAATTTTTGGACTTGTTGAATCAATGATGAGTCCATTGTACCAATGCGGCGATTTAACTGACGGATAATCAGAAGTTGTTCTCCTTGTTGTAGTCCTCGTTGTTCTCCTCGTTGTTCTCCTCGTTGTAGTCCTTCTTGTAGTCCTTCTTGTCTAGCGAGTTCTCGCTCTTGTTGGTAAAGTGGTGCTAATCTCATAATCAACTCCCTATCTTCTGTTTCTATTTCTGGACTTTGATTTATTCTCAAGTTCTGTTGCAGGTTGTAAAGTAATTCTAATGTGATTTTCACATAAGGCTGATTTGATGGTAAGGCTGCTAATTCATCAATTGCTCGTTTTTGCACCGTTCCTCTGCCCAAAAGTCTTAACCACAATGTTTCTGGAATAGGTGGTAATTGATGAATGACAATAATTGCTGCGCGGAAAGACTCTGGTAAATAGTATATTCCTGGTAAAGAATCTGATTCCAATGTACCATGAAATCCTGATAGCAGTTTCTTAGACGCTGTGGGTGTGAGAATCCATAATTTAGGAAAATTACTTTGTGCTATTTTGGTTGCATTACGTTTTGCTTCTCGTTTTAATGCACCTCTAACTTCTAATGATTTTAATAGACAATCACATATTTCTTCTGTTGAGGCTGGGTTGCGAAATGGTTCAAATATGGCTAGTGTGGTGGCTAGTTTACCTAATAACCCTAATGATGCTATATCCGCTTTTTGTTCAAGAAATGGTGTAAATAATACATCTATTTCTCGTACTTCTCCAGATACATGACTGGGTGCTTCTACTTTTCCATAAGGTTTTAGTAGTTCTTCTAAATAATCTTTGGCGAATTGGTCATGTATAAATCTCGTCATTTATTCGATTTTTGCTAATACATAGATATTAATTTAACATTTTTGGGGTAATGGCGATCGCTACTAGAAATGCGATCGCCTAAACTAAATAAAGTGATATTAATTAGTAAATTGTAACCAAGTTTGTAAATCTGTAACTGAAGTAAAATCTAACAAGGCTTCTCCTAATTCCTCCAGTTGTTCAACAGGTAATTTTTGAACCAAATATAGATAAATAGGGTGCGTTACCGACAGCGTAACGCACCCTGAACTTGATTAATGGTGCGTTACGGCTTTGCCTAAGGCACCCTACAAATACCTTTGCTATGAGACTAATTTTTCTCTGCCGTTTTCTTGAACTGTTAGGTATGGAAAACAGCAAAGAAGGAGGTTAAAAAGTTTATGAGACTGTTACAGCAGGCTTTTCAGTGGTTCTTAATGCTATTCTACTTCTGGATTGTTTCCATCGGTACATTAAAGCTAAGACAGGGATGGTAGATAACATAGCACCCGGTGTTGTGTCAAAGGGTACGGGGGTAGCGGGGGTGTATGTGAGAGTTGTAGAGTATATGTCTACTACTCCTGAAAACGCCTGACCTGTACCAACCGGAGATAAAAGTGAACCCAAACTACCTGGCACGACATTGAGAGCCAACATCTCTGCGGTATTATACGCTAGAAAGTTGCTTGACGTAATCGTGTCATTAAATACTGTAAAGGAATTCAAAGATGGAAACGGAAAATAAGATAACACATCTACAGGTTGAGTATATCCTAGTGCAGCAGGGGCTGAATTTATTTTAACAGACGTAGCCGCAAATGTTCCATTACCATTTGGCAAATCTAATGTACCTGATACAGTCCCATTAACTGGACCAACAGTATTGTCAAAACTGAAATTGAATACTTGGATTGCTTGTGCTGGCTTTTCCCATGCGACAAGGCTAGTGGCTAAAGCACCACCAACAATAACTAATGGCAAAATCTGAGATAGTTTCATGAGGATAAATCCTTGTATCCGTGTTTTAATTTAAGCTATGCCTCAGTATAATATAGATACAGTCTTTGTCTTTTTTTTTACAAAGGTTTAACATAGTTTCACAAAAACTCCCATATCTCGTCTGTTTATGCCAAAAAAAACAACCGCCTCCGTGATGGTAAGCGGTTCTGCACAATTCAATAGACATCTCCAAAAAAGTAGAGACGTTCCATGGAACGTCTCTACTACAAGGGTTTGATGTCAAGCATTTTTAAACTCGGTCTATGTCTATTGAATGTAATTTTAAGATAGTTCTTCCTTATCAAATTCATGATAACAAATTTAAAATCAATTGTCAACCCCCAAATACCTATTATCGCCGGAAAAAATCAAAAAGTTTTCAATTCTTAACAAAGTCATGAAAACATCATAAACAGAGTATAAAGAGTTGGCAAGATTAGGTAAAAACAGTCAACAATAACTTTATGGCAGTTATCGGGGTATTGTTTAGTAAATTATTTAGTATATCATGCAGCCAATTCGCACCTTTAACGTTTCTCCTTCACTACCGTCCAGACTAGAACCTTTACGAAAACTGGCGTATAATCTCCATTTTGATTGGAATGTAGAGAGCAAAGACCTATTTCGTCGTTTAGATCCTGATTTATGGGAATCTACCCACCATAATCCAGTATTGATGCTGGGAACTATTAGTCAAAGCCGACTATTAGAAGTTGTTGAAGATGAAGGCTTTTTAGCGCAAGTAGACAGAGCAGCGCGGCAGTTAGAAGATTATTTGCAGGAATACACTTGGTATAAAAAACAAAGAAATCAGCATCAGAAGGAATGTTACGCCTATTTTTCTGCTGAATTTGGGTTAGTAGATTGCTTACCTGTATATTCAGGTGGTTTGGGTGTACTCGCAGGAGATCACCTTAAATCTGCGAGTGATTTAGGATTACCTTTGGTGGGTGTGGGCTTATTATATCAACAAGGCTACTTTGCCCAGTATCTTAATGCTGATGGTTGGCAGCAAGAACGCTACCTCATCAATGATTTCTATAATATGCCCTTGCATTTGGAACGGAATCCCGATGGTACAGAACTACGGATTGCGGTAGATTATCCTGGACGCAAGGTATATGCGCGGGTGTGGCGTGTCCAGGTAGGGACAGTAGCCCTGTATATGCTCGATACTAATATTGAGCCTAACAAGGCTTATGACCACGATATCACCGATCAGTTGTATGGTGGTGATATAGATATGCGTATCCACCAAGAAATTATGCTGGGCATAGGTGGTGTGCAAATGCTGAAAGCCTTGGGGTATGAAGTCACTGCTTACCACATGAATGAAGGTCATGCGGCCTTCTCTGCTTTAGAACGTATTCGCACTCTCATTCAAGAAAAAGGACTGAATTACAGAGAAGCTAGACAAGTAGTATCTTCTAGTAATATCTTCACTACGCATACTCCAGTCCCCGCAGGGATTGACTTATTTGCCCCCGACAAGATCTTGCATTATCTGGGTTACTATGCAGATATCTTTGGTTTACCGAAAGAGCAATTTTTAGGCTTGGGACGAGAAAATACTGGTGATTTGTCCAGTCCCTTCAGTATGGCGGTATTAGCCCTGAAAATGGCGACGTTCTCCAATGGTGTGGCACAATTGCACGGTGTTGTTTCCCGGCAAATGTTCCAAGGTTTGTGGCAAAAAGTTCCAGTGGAAGACGTACCAATTGCTGCCATTACTAACGGTGTCCATGCCCGCAGTTGTGTAAGTAAATCTACGCAAGAGCTATACGATCGCTATCTTGGTCCAAATTGGTCATCAGCGCCACCGGATAACCAATTGTGGGAACGCATGGATGCAATTCCTGATGAAGAGTTATGGCGGAATCACGAACGCTGCCGTTTGGATATGGTATTGTATGTTCGAGAACATTTAGTTAAACATTTGCGCGATCGCGGTGCTTCAGCTTCGGATATTGCCCAAGCCCAGGAAGTGCTTGATCCTAACGTTCTCACTATTGGCTTTGCCCGTCGCTTTGCTACCTACAAACGCGCTACTTTATGGATGCGTGATTTGGAACGAATTAAGCAGATTCTACTTGCTAACAAACACCGCAAAGTGCAGTTTGTGATTGCGGGGAAAGCCCACCCCAAAGATATCCCTGGTAAGGAATTAATTCGGGATATTAACCACTTTATCCGCGAACACCATTTAGAAAAACAAGTGGTGTTTGTGCCTAACTACGATATTCACATCGCCCGCTTAATGGTAGCAGGTTGTGATATCTGGTTAAATACTCCCCGTCGTCCTAGAGAAGCTTCGGGGACAAGTGGTATGAAAGCCGCTATGAATGGCTTACCCAATTTGAGTGTTCTTGATGGTTGGTGGGATGAAGCGGACTATGTTCGCACCGGTTGGGCGATAGGACATGGTGAAAACTATGATGATCCTAATTATCAAGATGAGATAGAAGCTAACGCTCTCTATGAGTTGTTAGAGAAGGAAGTTATTCCCCTATTCTATGATCATCGTGATGGTGATGGCTTACCTCGTCCTTGGGTGGCAAAAATGAAAGATGCGATTCGCTTGAATTGTCCTTTCTTTAATACAGCCCGGATGGTGAGAGAATATGCAATGAGAGCCTATTTCCCGGCGAGCGATCGCTATCATACCCTCACCGTTGATAATTATGCTCCCGCTAAGGAATTAGCGGCTTGGAGAGCAAAATTAGGTGAACACTGGTTTAGTATCAAAATCAAGGATATTGACGTATCCGCAGCATCAGACATTGAAGTTAATCAAACTGTAGCGGTCAAAGCTAAGGTAGATTTAGCAACTTTGAGTAATGATGATGTGCAAGTAGAGCTATATCAAGGTTCTATTGATGCCAATGGTGATATTGTCAATGCTGTACCTGTGGTAATGGATTACCAAGGACAGGATACAGATAATTCAAGTGTTTATACCGCAAATATCACCTACACCACTTCTGGTTTGCAAGGTTTATCTTTGCGTGTCTTACCTCGAAATCAATACCTTTCTAGTCCTTATGAACCCAGATTAATCGCTTGGGCTGAATAAGCAAATAATGTAGAGACGTTATATGAAACGTCTCTACAACAATTGTTAAATTCGGGTAATATTTACAGCGATTTTCAGATCAATGAACTACAGTTTTTGTTTCGCGCAGAGGCGCAAAGTAGGAAAGGCGCAAAGGAAGAAAGTAATCAGAGTGTGGTTTAAATCGCCGAAAACTGCTGTAATCAAAAATCTCTACTTTTTAACAGCTTTAAGTAACCGATTCAAAATCAATTTACCATTAGGTTGAGTTACTTGAACACGAATAAAATTCGGATCACTTGGTTTCCAGGTAACTTGGTATTTCATGCCATTATTATTCCAAGTATAAACTTGACGTTGTTTAGTACCGGAAGCAACAGCACCAGATAAGTTAATGTTATTATTACTCTTGAGATTTTCGCCATTATAGTAATAAACATTATTGTCAAAAGATAAAGTCACTTTCCACTCTTTATCACTAAATTCACCGGCTGGATAATTAAACTTTTGTACAGCCATTGCTTGACTAGGAATAGCCATATCAATAATTGCAGGGGTAGAAATTCCCAAAATTGCCGATAAAATGATAGCTTTGTAGTTCATAATTCTCTTCTTTGTAAACCTAATATGATCTGGTTGTGTGTTTAGTCGTGAGCGAAATTATTGACGTTATGCAGTAGTTTCTTCTTTCTGGGAACTTCTGGAATTAAACAACTTAGGGAAGAACAAGCCAGAATTTTCTTTGTATTCCGCAAACTCAGGATATCGAGATAAAGATTGATCTTTTTTCCGCATATTGGGAACAAATATCATGGCTATAAATAACCCCTGAATCACGAAAGGTAGCCAATGTTGAGTTAATAGAGAAAAAGCCAAATAAATCAACACTTCTCCTAAATAATTAGGATTACGACATTTAGCAAAAAAACCTTCTGTAATTAATCCAGTTTTGTACTTGAGTGTATAGTATTTTTGAGCATCACTAGCAAAATGTAAAAACACTCCCGCAATATTCAAAGAAATAGCAACAGCGACTAATGGTAAAGGAGGAACAGTACCACTACTAATGAGAATGAATGGTGCTACCCAGTACAAACAAAGGAGAACAAAGGTAAGAATTCCTTGAGAAGCAGGAATTTCTTGCTCCCATTGCTTATCTGGAAATATGCGATCTTTTAGTAACCAAAGAAAACCATAAGTACCATGCAGGGAAAGATAAACCCAAGCTCCAATAGTAAAATTATGGTATAAAACCATGAGTCCTAAAATGATAAGGAATGTTAGACCTTTGTGAAAATTAATAGGATACTTGATTTTCATGTCCTGATTTTTCTTTAAAGGGCTGAAAATTAGGGAAAGAGATAGAGAGATAGTCCAGTTTTATCTACCTCTCTGACATCATTACTTCTTCGCAATTATCCACACTGCGTGAACAATACCCAAAATATAATTTTAACCACCGCTGATTTTAGCTTTGTAACCCAATTTTACCAAAATCTCTAAAATCTTCTGTTTGTGTTCTCCCTGAACTTCAATTTCGTTATCTTTCACAGTTCCACCTGTACCGCATTGGGCTTTTAACTGTTTTAATAAAGTAGCTAAGGTTTCAGGTTTGGTTTGAAACCCAGTAATAACCGTGACAGTTTTACCTTTGCGTCCAGCGCGAGTAGCTTGGATTCTTACATTTTGCTGATTGGGGGGTAAGTCTTGGATTCCCCGTTCTACAGCGCGTTCCAGTGCGGGTGAACTACCGTTACCAAATTCTTGGTAGACAAAGCCTTTGTCAGATTTGGGATTAGCCATAATATTTAATGCAGGAAAAATAGATTTTCATTGTAAACAATTTTAGCCTAAGCGGGGGTAATTGGATATATAATTGCTACATGATAGAGTGTAAGAAGGTAAGAGGAAATGAACCACGAAGGAGCGAAGTTCACGAAGGAAGAGGAAGAAGGAAGGATGAGAAGGTTGGGTGATGAGGTGGAGAGGTTGGCTTATGCTGTGATTGGGGCGGGTATTGAGGTGCATAGGATGTTGGGTGCGGGGTTTTTGGAGAGGGTATATCAAGAGGCTTTGGGTTTGGAGTTTCGTTTGCGGGGGATACCTTATAAACCTAAACATTTAGTAGCAGTAAAATACAAAGGTTATCCCATGGGTGAGGGGGAATTGGATTTTCTGGTTGGTGATTCCCTAGTTGTTGAATTGAAGGCTGTGGAAAAGTTAGCCCCTATTCATGAAGCGCAAGTTATTTCTTATTTAAAAATGACTAATTGTCCCCTTGGTCTTCTCATCAATTTTAATGTCCCCGTCCTCAAAGAAGGCATTAAACGCATTATTCTTTCCTCTTAACTCTTCTTTCTCTTCCTTCGTGTTCTTCGTGCCTTCGTGGTTTGTTATCAAAAATTTGACACTAGAATTAGCATGAATAAAAAACAAATTATTGCTTGGGGTGATATATCATATACAGTTAGACTCATAACATCTATATACACAAATCATGAATGGCAATTTTTAGAACTGATTTGGGAGGTATGGTCTGTTATTATTGATCATGGTATGGCAACTTATTCAAATAAAATTGAATTATGCGAAGTATTATTCAGATTTATAGCCATTCTTAGTTTTTGCCTTCAATTTAGATTTAATGATTGGGATAATGATTGGGAATGGTTATTTGAGAGAAGATACCCATCAGTTTTTGCAATGATTTATGAAATATTAAAATCAATTAATTTGAATATCAGTAATCAACATGAAATATTAAATTTTATATATAATAAAAATTACAATTTAGATATTGACTATAGCTCTTATGGAAATTATAAAAATATATATGAGTTTTTTGAAGATTTTCGTCATGATAATATAACATTAATTTTTTTGGTTAGAAAATTTCGTGAACAAATATATGAATTATTGATAGATAATTATGAATATGAATTTACAAATTTTGAATATTTACTTCTAAATCAGAAGTTTAATAATGAGGAATATACGGATGATAATGAATATGATGATTATGAATATAGTTTTGATAGATTTAAAACGGAAAAAGCTTTTGAAAAACAACAAGATATTAAGAGACTTAATGAATTAGAAGAAATATATGAATTATACTATAAAAATCAAAAGGAATATAGAAAATTGTATCAATTAGAAACATTAATAATAGATCAATTTATAGATGAATCTGAATTTCATCATTCTGAATATTGGGATGATGAAAATAAAGATTATAATCTAGTATTTCGTCAGAAAAATAATATGTCCTATCAAATAAAAGATGAACTTAAAGAAGAAGTTCTAATTGCTGCCAGGAAACTAGCTGAATATTTCTCTTATCCTAAATTAAACAAAAAATATAATATAAATCAATGTAGCGAAGAAATCTGTTTTGAAGAGACAACCATAGAACGTTGGATACGCGCAACTAATCGTAAAAAACAAGCCATATTCTATGGTTCACCCGGAACAGGTAAAACCTTCATAGCTGAAAAACTCGCAAAACATCTAATCAGTGAAGGTGACGGTTTCTCTGAATTAGTCCAATTTCATCCAGCATATTCCTATGAAGACTTTATTCAAGGTATTCGTCCTCAAAGTGAAGATGGTAAATTAACATATCCACTTGTTCCCGGTAGATTTTTAGAATTTTGTAAAAAAGCCGAGTCATTTCAAGATATTTGTGTTCTCATTATTGATGAAATCAACCGCGCTAATTTAGCACAGGTTTTTGGTGAATTAATGTATTTGCTAGAATACCGTAATCAAGAAATTCCCCTCGCTGGTGGTAATAGATTTCGTATTCCTGAAAATGTCCGTATTATTGGCACAATGAATACAGCAGATAGGTCTATTGCTCAAATAGATCATGCTTTACGTCGTCGTTTTGCATTTATTGAACTGCGTCCTAATTATGATGTGTTAATCAAATATCACCTCAATACAAATTTTGCAGTTATGGATTTAATTAATATTTTAAAACAATTAAATCAAGCGATTAATGATAAAAACTATGAAATTGGTATTTCTTTCTTTTTGACTCCTAACCTACGAGAAGATATAGAAGATATTTGGAAGATGGAAATTGAGCCTTATTTAGAAGAATACTTTTTTAATAACCTAGAAAAAGTAGATGAGTTTCGCTGGGATAAAATCGAGAAACAGATAACAATATGAACCCAGCAAATTTTAAAATTCTGGAAATAACCGAATATCAAACTCAATCTTTTTCTCGTGAGGAAATTCCTGAAGAGGTTGGAATTATCTTATATGAGAAATACAACAGCAAAGTAAATGTAGAATTTCCCAGTCCTAAAACTCGTTATCAATGGAAAATAACGGCTCAAGGATATGTAGGTTATATTCCTTTAAATTCTGATGTAGCTTTGAAAATCAATCCTAAAGTACCAATTAAGAATTTATTTGGAATGTTGGAATATACGTATAATTTAGAGATTTTTAAATTTGAAGGGTTAATGAATTGTGAATCTATAGAAGATTTTTACAATCATCTAGCTTATGTTTTAGCAGATAAAATTATAGAAAGATGTCGTAAAGGATTATATCGGACTTATGTACCCAAAACTGAGCAATTGGCTTATGTACGCGGAAGATTAAATGTACAGCAAATAATTAAAAAACCTTGGAATGTAAAATTACAATGTGCATATCAAGAACACACTGCTGATATTATAGATAATCAAATTTTATTTTGGACGCTTTTTCATATTGGACATAGCGGTTTTTGTACAGAAAAAGTATCATTGATAGTGAGAAAAGCTTATCATGCAATGCAAGGAATGGTATCTTTACAACCTTATAATTCAGAAGATTGTATTGATAGAATTTATCACCGTTTAAATGAAGATTATCATCTTCTACATCAATTTTGCCGATTCTTTTTAGATAACACTAGCCCAAATCATGAAAAGGGTAAAAATACAACTTTACCTTTTTTAATAAATATGGCAAATCTTTATGAAATGTTTGTTGCAGAATGGTTAAAGAAAAATTTACCCCAGAATTTCACTTTAAAAACTCAAGAGAGAATCAATATAGGAGAAAAAATATATTTTAAAACTGACTTAATTTTATATAACACAACAGATTTAACACCTAAATACATTCTCGATACTAAATATAAAAACCCCGAATATTCTTCTCCTAAAGATATAGCCCAAGTAGTAACTTATGCAGTTTCTAAAGATTGTCCAGAAACAGTATTAGTCTATCCAACAGAATTAAATCATTCCCTTGATAAATATCTTGGAAAAATCAGAGTTCGTAACCTCACCTTTTCTCTTGATGATAAAATTGAAGATGCAGGAAATAAATTTTTAACAAAACTATTTTCTTAAATTCTCTCTGCGTCCTCTGCGCCTCTGCGGTTCGTTTTCCAAAATTAGATTAAATTACTCAATTACCGTGAAAACAGATACAATCTTCTATAGCTTATTTCAAGCATTTCCTAGCATCTTCTTTGAATTAATTAACCAACCTCCCACAGAAGCGGGTACGTATGAATTCACATCTCGTGAAGTCAAACAACTAGCTTTTCGTTTAGAAGCAAATTCAGGCTTTACAAAAAGAGCAATCTCAGGAATAAGGGAATTCTCTCGTTCCCATGCTCTGCGTGGGAATGCAGTTGAGAGGCTCTGCCTCTATTATAGGAGGTAGAACCTCTAAGATGGCATTCCCAGTCTGGAGACTGGGAACGAGAGAATAATGCTCTTTATCGGCACCCTCAACAGGTCTAGAATTAAAATTAACTTTGTTCTCTTATTTTACCCAATCCGTGACTACTACACCCCTCTCTCCGAATTTCTCACAAACTGCTTCAGTCCCCGATATTCTAGGACGTTTTGGCCGCTTTGGTGGTAAGTACGTTCCAGAAACTCTTATGCCGGCGTTAGCTGAACTAGAAGCAGCTTATCAGCAATATCGCAATGAACCTGGTTTTCAAGCCGAATTACAAGGTTTATTAAAAGATTATGTAGGACGAGCTACACCTTTATACTTTGCCGAACGCCTTACCGCTAATTATGCTCGTCCTGATGGTACAGGGGCGCAAATTTACTTAAAGCGGGAAGATTTAAATCATACTGGCGCACATAAAATTAATAATGCTCTCGGTCAGGTGTTATTAGCTAAACGCATGGGTAAAAAGCGGATTATTGCCGAAACCGGTGCAGGACAACATGGCGTAGCTACAGCCACGGTTTGCGCTCGGTTTGGTTTGGAATGTATTATTTACATGGGTGTTCACGACATGGAACGCCAATCTTTAAACGTCTTCAGAATGCGGCTGATGGGTGCGGAAGTTCGTCCAGTGTCTGCGGGTACGGGAACGCTGAAAGATGCCACTTCTGAAGCCATCCGGGACTGGGTAACGAATGTAGAAACTACCCATTACATCCTCGGTTCTGTGGCTGGTCCCCATCCTTATCCGATGATGGTTCGGGATTTTCACGCGGTGATTGGTGAAGAAACTCGCGTTCAAGCTCTGGAAAAATGGGGACGTTTACCTGATATCCTGGTGGCTTGTGTGGGTGGTGGTTCTAATGCTATGGGACTATTTCACGAATTTGTCAAAGAACCATCTGTGCGGTTAATTGGAGTAGAAGCTGCTGGTGAAGGTGTGAATACTGGCAAACACGCGGCCACTCTCACAAAAGGCCAGGTTGGTGTATTGCATGGTTCTATGAGTTATCTTTTACAAGATGATGATGGTCAAGTTATTGAACCCCATTCCATTAGTGCTGGTTTAGATTATCCTGGTGTGGGACCTGAACACAGTTATATGAAAGATATTGGCCGGGCTGAATATTACAGTGTGACGGACGCTGAGGCTTTGGACGCATTCCAACGACTATCGAAGTTAGAGGGAATTATACCAGCTTTGGAAACTTCTCATGCGATCGCTTACCTAGAAACTCTCTGTCCTCAACTTGCTGGTAGCCCCAAGGTGATCATTAACTGTTCTGGACGAGGTGACAAGGATGTACAAACAGCCGCTAAGTTCCTAATTCACTAAATTCTTGTAAAAAACACTGGCTTGCTAATAAATAGTATCCATGACATCTATCATTGGATACTGTTTATTAGTAATCATTTTGATTAATAATGTAGTGTAAATAACATCTACCAGTTTGATAGTCAGGGGTACTATAGCGGTATGCACTT
Source organism: Anabaena sp. 90 (assembly GCF_000312705.1). Classification (NCBI taxonomy): domain Bacteria; kingdom Bacillati; phylum Cyanobacteriota; class Cyanophyceae; order Nostocales; family Nostocaceae; genus Anabaena; species Anabaena sp. 90. Next base: position 235,336 of record NC_019427.1, on the reverse strand, counting down.
GAGTAAGATTCTAATTTTAGAGAGGCTTATATCCAAAGGGGTTTACTCCTGAATGCTGGAAGCTGCTATATCTAGACTGATTTAAATTGTGAAAATTTGATGATCTTTTAGTTCATAATTAGCAAATAGTATCCTGGTAAGTATTCTGATAATCAGAAGATAGGGTATATATTCAATAAATCCATACATTACTTAACTTAAACCTCTATGTTACGACAAACTGCTTTTGGCATTGCTTTAAGTACGCTTGTCCTTGCTAGTGGCTATATGACTGCTGCGAATCCAGATAATAGTTCTGCTAAACAAACTGGCCGATATCAGCATTCATCACTTGTGACAAGTCAAGCAAAAATATCTAATCTTACTGTTCAAACTACTAATTTAGAACTAGCTGTTTTTACTCAAATTAATCAATATCGGGCGAAACGGGGGCTAAAAAAATTAAATTTAAACGGAAAGATCAGTCAGCAAGCCAGAATTCACAGTCAAAATATGGCTAGTGGTAAAGTTCCTTTTAGTCATCAAGGATTTGAACAGCGGGTAATGACTATTCCTCTTAAATACAGTAGTGCGGCTGAAAATGTAGCTTATAATACGGGATATAGTAACCCTGCCAATGAGGCGGTTTCTGGCTGGTTAAAAAGCCCTGGTCATCTGAAAAATCTTCAGGGTAAATATAATTTAACTGGGGTTGGTGTGGCTGCTAATGAACAAGGAGAAGTTTATTTAACGCAAATATTTTTAAACACTAATACCAGCGGACAAAATTAAGAATTATGCCCTTTGTGATGAAGGGGCATAAATTAATTTTTCAATTTTTAATTTAGCATTTTTAATGAGGCGTTAGAGGATGTTTGAAAAGTATCAGAACTTATCTAGATCCCCCCAACCCCCCTTGAAAAGGGGGGCTAAATTTCTCAAAGTCCCCCTTTCTAAGAGGATGTTTTAAAAGTTTTTAATGTGGAAACAGACCCCTCTCCAAACCTCTCCCCTACCAGGGGAGAGGCTTTAAAAACCCCATTCCCTTGTAGGGAAGGGGGGAAGGGGGGTTAGGTTTTTGGAGATTATGGGTTTCATATAATACTTTTCAAACAACCTCTTAGCGAGAGTCCTGTTGTCTGGCAAAATGAAGATAATTTATATTTGATCAGTTCATGACATTACCAGATTTTCAAGTTGGCGATGGCGATTTAAATGATGCAACTCTTTCTGAGTATTTAAAATCCCCAGCTATCGCTGTTGATACGGAAACAATGGGACTTTTACCTCAGCGCGATCGCTTGTGTCTGATTCAACTCTGTAACCCAGAAGGACAAGTTACTGCTATTCGGATTTCTAGGGGACAAACAGTAGCACCAAATTTGCAAATTCTCATGGAAGCAACCCATATTGTTAAAGTTTTTCACTTTGCTAGGTTTGATGTTGCCACTTTACGGCAGAATTTAGATATTGTTGTGCAACCGATTTTTTGTACTAAAATTGCTAGTAAGTTAGCCCGGACTTATACAAATCGTCACGGACTAAAAGATGTGGTTTTAGAATTAGAAAAGGTGGAGTTAGATAAAAGTTCCCAATGTTCTGATTGGGGTAATGCTAGTAATTTATCTGATGCACAATTAAGTTATGCGGCTAATGATGTCCGTTATTTGTTAAGTGTCCGAGAAAAGCTCACGGCTATGTTACAACGGGAAGAACGTTGGCAAGTTGCCCAAGAATGTTTTCAAGTTTTATCAACAATTGTTAGTTTAGATTTATTACAATTCAAGGACTTATTTGAACATTGAAATATCTGAATTTATAATTTGATTTTGAGTTAATTTACTTTTGGGCTGGGATTTACCCAGCCTATTATTTACTTAGAATTTACTAAAATTAGTAATTGCTTCTGTGATTTTATCCACAACCTCATCTACAATTATGACTCCCAACTCCCCAGAAGCGCGGGTACGAATACTCAAACCCACATTCCGCACTTCAAAAAGTAGTATACAAAAACTACATTTACGAGTAATGAAAAACTAGAATTTTTAAAAACTAAGCAGCCACTAATAAATAAATTATACGCACGAAAAATCAAGCTTTTTTATTATGTTTAAAAAGCTAGTAAGACAGTTTAATTTGAATTTTTCAATCAGTTATGCAAACACAGAAGTGTTGAATCGGGAATTATAGATTCGGCAACTAACATAATAAATAATATTTTTGACAAGCATGAGGTAGGAATTGTAAGATGCGACAATGTGACTCAGTTAAATTAAGAATTCTATGGACTCCTTGTATAATAAGAAAGTGAATCCCTTGGAAACATTGAAATATCCACCTTAATGTGGGAGATTCTGTGGGTTTATTTAGTTGATTTTTAACAGTAGCTTTTTGTGTTTTTAATGCGATTCGTAATTGTCTTTGTCCCAGATTATAAACCAAAAGGCACAATGCCATTAACATCATCATTGTCTCTACTCTTTCTGGATTCTTCACAAAAAGACTATCGGCAAAAAATAACGGGTCTTTGATAAATCTAAATCCTCGCTCTGTTGATTGCTGTTCTTTATATATTCTCAATATTTCTGTAGGTTTTAATTGGGTTGTGTCTAAAATATTCGAAGAATAAAATAAATCGACCACAAGAATTTTCATGTTTTTTGATTAACTCCTGATTTTCTATTAATTTACCTTTGATTTGATAAACTACTGTTTGTCCTTTATTTAATCTTTCGGTAATTTCTATGTCCGATATTTGATGATATTTTAATTTTGCCGTCAGGTCTTTAATTTTTAATTCTGCTAAAGATTTTGAACAAAAATCTTCTTTTTCTAACTTAACTAGCTGTTTATTAGTTTTCAGAAACTCTTCTGAGATTTTTTTGGTTAATTTCTTTAAATCTGCTTTTTTTCTGTCTGTGCTTTCAATTAATAACCGTTCGGCTGACGCTCACGGCGAAGCCATCTTTGCTCTATTCCCCCGTAAAATACTTTCTCTTCTTGATAGCTATATCCTTTGATATCACTTGGTTTCAGTTCTTTGCTTATCGGTGCTTTTAGCAAGTTTTTAGCTTTTTTAATGGATAATGGAACTCGACTTATCCAGTTCATATTCACCATTAATTTTAAATTACTTTCACTGTATAAAGCACTGTCAGCGACCATTATACTGTCAAAATCTATTTGTTTGGAATACTCTACTAAGATATGAGCAAATACGGCTTTATCTGATTCGTTTCCTGATGCTCCTCTAAAAAATAAAGGTATATCTCCATCACTACTTACTATTAAATCTAATATACATTGTTTTAAGTCTGGGCGGTGGTCACGGGAATAGCCCTGTGTGATATTAATCGGATTTTCTTTGTTTATTCCTTGTTCTTTTTCTCCATTATTTAGGCAATTTTTATACTCTCCATGTAAATGTAATGAGCTTGAATCTAAATGGGAATATTTAGTTTCTATCCCAAATTTCTTGACTACTTCTAAGGCAATGATTAGGAATATTTTTGTTAATCCATATTTGTAGAGCTTGTCCATTACTCTACCTATCTTATCATCATTTAAATCTGATGCTTTTATTCCTTCTTTTATTAAATGTTCTATGGGTTTATCTTGAAAAAAATCAGGGGAATAAATATAATGGTCTTGATACAATTTTCCTTGATGTTGACGCATTTTTTCTAAGATTATATTTTCTGATTCATCTGAATCATCTGCATAAGCTTTATTCACACTTTCTACTAATTGACGCTTTTTTTGACGAGTTATACCTATTGTTTGACTAAAGATATAACTTGATTTTACTATATCTCTATCTCTATGATTTTCACAACTCATAACCACAAGTAGATATCCAAAAGAAAGGGTTTAGCATTGCTAAACCCCTACTCCACTTCACTTCACGTTACCTTACTTTAAACATCAAAATCTAGTTGTCTTCGTTTTTATCATCAGGTTTTATCCACTTGATAATCAGAACTAGAAACGCATCAGCAGATTTTTCGATAGCCCAAGTTAATAAAGCGGTTAATACAATAATTAAAATAGTATCCATAAAACTTTACCGATTCCCAAATCATTGACTACATCTCTACATTGACAGGTGAGTGTTTGAAATCAGGTTGTAGCAATGCTTGAGTTATGAGTGACTTGTGTATGACATTGCATTAATTTCTTGTTTGACAGGTTAAAATCAGTAAAATTGCTGCGCTTAAAGTTTCTATGAATGGTCGTTCTCTATCCTGTTCTCCTAAAGGTATCCAAAAAGCCAAAAAGGCTTTAATCCGCTTTTCCTTGACTCAAAAGGCATTAGCTGAAGAATTGGGAGTAACTCGTCAACCAGTTGGTAAATTCTTTACAGGGAAACCTGTTGACCGTAATATCTTTGTCAAAATTTGCGACTATTTAGAACTGGACTGGGAAGAGGTAGTTACTCAAGTCAACGAACCAGAAACGGAAGCGAAGCAAGAAAACAGCATTGATATAGATAACCTCGTCCAAGAAGTACGCGCAAAGATAAAACCCCTCATTCAAGAACGCTGCGGCACAATGCGGGTGCTAGATATGACACAGCCCATTGGCTTGAATGAAATCTACACTAGCGTCAATATCTTGGAAAACATCACGGGAATGCAGCGATTAACAATAGAGGAATTAGAAAAATTATCACAACAGTATACACAAGAGGATTTTGACCGCTTTGGATTGGAGGCAATTAAAATAGAGAGAGTACCTGGACTACAAGTAGTGCAGAAATATTCTAAGCTAATGATTTTGGGAAAGCCAGGAGCAGGTAAAACTACATTTTTGAAGTATTTAGCTATTCAATGTATAGCAGGTGAATTTCTTGCTCATCTTGTACCTAGGTTTATTACCCTCAAAGACTTTGCAGAAGATAATTATCAAAACAGTTTAGTAAACTTTATCATTTTTGATACTTGTAATCAATTTTTTACTTCTCAAAATGAAGCAGAGACATTATTACAGCAGGGTAGACTGCTAATTCTTCTGGATGGTTTAGATGAAGTCAGAGAAGAAGATAGTAAGCGTATTTTAAAAGAAATTCAGCATTTTGCACAGCGTTTTCCGCAAAATAGATTTGTTATGACTTGCCGCATTGCAGCACGAGAATACACATTTGAGAAATTTACAGAGGTAGAAGTTGCTGAGTTCAATGATAAACAAATTAATAATTTTGCGACCAATTGGTTTAAAAATAAACCTGTTAAGCCAGACAAATTTATTCAACGTCTAAGAGAAAATTACCCCATTAAGCAACTAGCATCAAATCCCTTGTTACTAACTTTACTCTGTTTAGTATTTGAAGAAGCCGGGGATTTTCCTGCGAATCGTTCTGAATTATATAAAGAAGGCTTAGATGCACTACTCAAAAAATGGGATACCAAGCGGGGTATTAAACGTGACGAAGTTTACAAAAAGCTATCTGTACAGAGGAAAGAAGATTTATTAAGCAAAATTGCTTTAACCACTTTTGACCAAAGTAACTACTTTTTTAAACAGAAATTAGCTGAATATTACATTACAGACTATATTAGTAACTTGCCTGATGCAAGCACAAATACAGAAAAATTGCAGCTAGATAGTGAAAAAATTATTAAATCAATTGAAGCTCAACATGGTTTATTAGTAGAAAGGGCAAAAGGTATTTACTCTTTTTCCCATTTAACATTTCATGAATATTTCACAGCTAGAGAATTTGTATTAGTCCAACAATCATCAGATAATGCTTTGCAAAGCCTGGCTAGCCATTTTACTGAAAAACGCTGGCGGGAAGTCTGTTTATTAGCAAAATAGTGATTGTTATGTTAGCCGTGATGTGCGCCAGTATATAGAAGATACTTTACTGTTACCCATTGTAGAAATCCAACCCTATCGGTAAATGTTTGTTTAGAAAACAGATTAGCAATTTCCAGCTAGATTTTTTTGTCTGAATCAGGATATCCAGGATTAAAGGATTAACAGGATGGAGAATTTATTTGTTTACTCTCAATCAACCAAAGATATACATTTTCAATTTAAGCTACTACCAATTTCTAAGGAAAATAGCGATAAAATTCCCGACGATGTAAAACACGCATTACTTCTATCAAATCTCCGTTAACTTCTATTCCCAGACGATAATTACCAATACGTATCCGATACCGATTAGGGTAGCCTTTCATAGCTTTAATATCAAGAATCTCGTCTAAAGAATTGATGTTTTCTAAAGTGGTAAATGCAAGCTCGTAGATGCGTTGGTATGATTCTGAACTTTTCAATTGTTTTAAATCTTTCAGAAAAGTCTGACGATATTGTACTTTCAAAATTATTCTTCCTCAAGATAAGCTAAGGCTTGATTACGATCTAGCAATGGTGTATTCATAGATTCATCCATCGCTTTGTTCAGACAATAATCTTCTATTGCTTCAGTTAGTTCATCTAAAGAAGTATCCTCTGTAGGTAGTAATTTTCTCCAAATATCAATAGGAATGACTACTGCAATTTTATTACCCTCTTCGTTAGTCAGATATTCAAGATTTAACATTTGTGACTCCAACATTCATGATATGGCAACGTATATAGGGGTTTAGCATTGCTTAATGGTGTCAACTTAAGCCCCGGCGAATGGAATTCACGGCTACACAAACAAAGTCCGCCTGGGCGGACTAAGGAAAAATCAAGGATTGAAACCCACGCAGGTGGTTTTGCCTGTGTAGACGCGGTTTCTAACCGCCCGTTTTACGTTAAGTTGACACTATGAGCATTGCTAAACCCCTACTTTTTTAGAAGTTACTAAAGTTAGTAATTGCTTCTGTGATTTTATCCACAACCTCATCTAGAATTATGACTCCCAACTCCCCAGAAGCGCGGGTACGAATACTCAAACTGTTGGTTTCGACTTCCTTCGCACCAACCACGGCCATGACAGGGATTTTATCCTTTTCCGCGTTGCGAATCAACTTACTCAAGCGATCGCCACTGGTATCCACTTCTGCCCTAATACCCAACGCCACCATCTTAGCAGCCACCTCTTTGGTAAAATCTAACTGAAGATCACCGACAGGTAATAACCTGATTTGTACAGGTGCTAACCACAGAGGAAAATCACCCGCGTACTCTTCAATTAAAATTCCAATTAATCGTTCCAAAGAACCAAAGGGCGCGCGGTGAAGCATTACCGGACGTTGACGCGAACCATCTTCCGCCACATATTCTAAATCAAACCGTTCTGGTAAATTATAATCTACCTGCACAGTTCCCAATTGCCATTCCCGTTCTAAAGCATCACTGAAGATAAAATCCAGCTTGGGTCCATAAAAAGCCGCTTCCCCAATTCCTTCAAAATGCTCCATTCCCAATTGTTGCACAGCGCGACGAATTGCCCCCTCCGCTTTATCCCAAGCTTCATCAGAACCGATATACTTATCACTAGCTGGGTCACGGAAACTCAATCTAGCTTTAAAATTCTTCAATTGCAGACTTTTGAAAACGCTCAAAATCAAATCTACAACATTGAGAAATTCACTGTCTAGCTGTTCGGGAGTGACAAACAAATGAGAATCATCAACGGTAAAACCGCGTACCCTGGTTAAACCACCCAATTCTCCCGACTGTTCATAACGGTAAACTGTACCAAATTCTGCCAAGCGCATCGGTAATTCCCGATAAGAGCGCAATTCACTCTTGTATATTTGGATGTGGAAGGGGCAGTTCATCGGTTTGAGGACAAAACCCTGTTCTATGGCTCTTGCTTCCTCATCTTCAGCCATTAAAGGAAACATATCTTCCTTGTATTTCTGCCAGTGTCCTGATGTTTTAAATAAATCAACTCTGGCAATATGGGGAGTAACTACAGGTAAATAACCCCGTTTTAATTGTTCTTTTTTGAGGAAGTCTTCTAAAATCGTTCTTAACAAAGTCCCTTTGGGAGTCCACAAAGGTAAACCAGGTCCGACTAAATCGGAAAAGATAAATAATCCGAGTTCTTTACCCAGTTTACGATGATCACGGCGCAGGGCTTCTTCTTTGCGGCGTTTATACTCTGCTAATTGTTCGGGAGTTTCCCAAGCTGTGGCATAAATACGCTGTAATTGAGCTTTGTTTTCATCTCCGCGCCAATAAGCACCAGCAACGCTTTCTAATTCTATAGCTTTGGGATTAATTTCGCTGGTATTTTCGAGGTGAGGTCCAGCGCACAAATCCCACCATTGCTCTCCCAAATGGTAAATTGTGATGGGTTCTTGTTTGATATCTCCGAGAATTTCCAGTTTATAGGGTTCGTTAATGGCTTCAATGCGGCTTTGTGCTTCTTCGCGGCTGACTTCTTCCCGAATTAATGGTAATTTGCGATTAATAATCTTCACCATTTCTTTTTGAATGGTCTTTAAATCCTTATCGCTAAAGGGTTCTGGACTATCAAAGTCATAATAAAACCCATTTTCAATCCAAGGACCAATTGTGACTTGCACCTTGGGAAACAGCTTTTGTACTGCCATAGCCATGATATGGGAAGCTGTGTGACGAATCTTTTTTAGTGTTTCTGATTCGCTGGTTCGGGGTAAATAGATTTTTTCGACTGGTTGGGTTTCTTGATTTGGGGACATTGGCTATTAAACTTTTGACGAAGTGTTAAAAATAGAGTTGACGAAAAATATCTTTACAAAATAAATAATAGTCCACTGGCTATGGTTTTTCCTAATTTAGCCCAACTACAGGCTGCTGGTAAAAGCCATACAAGACAAAATTAAATTCAATCGAGTTGTCAGAGAACAGGGAACAGGGAACAGGGAATAGAAAAATTTTCTTCTTTCTTCTTTCTTCTTTCTTCTTTCTTCTTTCTTCTTTCTTCTTTCTTCTTTCTTCTTTCTTCTTTCTTCTTTCTTCTTTCCTCCTGACTCCTGACTCCTGACTCCTGACTCCTGACTCCTGACTCGGTGACTCCTGACTCGGTGACTCCTGACTTCTTCCTTTAGAGGTATCCAGGTTTACTCCCAAGGAGCTTTACAAAACTATTGCCAAATTTATATAATCATGCTTCAGATACCAAGTTACATATTTTTTAAGTTTTTTTATGTAAAAAGTTATGAACTGATTGTTAAGGATCGTAAATAACGTTAATATAAATAGACAATTAAGAAATATGATTCTCATATATGGGGGACTCAAATCTACCAAACGCTGATTTACTAAAATCAGTCTTAGAACCGCTGTTAGAGGATTTTCAAGATTGGTTTGAGCGATATCGTCAAATTCTGGAAAATGAGAAAATCCAATTCATGAGTGAACAAGAGCAATTTGACTTACTAAAACGAGTTAAAAATGCACAAAATGAACTCAAAACGGCAAGAATGTTGTTTAAGGCAACTGATCAACAAGTCGGACTTGATATGGCAACGGTAATGCCTTGGCATCAATTAGTTACAGAATGTTGGAGTGTGGGAATGCGTTTAGGTCAGTCAAAGGAATAATCAACCTGTTGGCAAAATCTGAATCCAGTGGAAATTGTAAAAATATTAGACAATTCTTAACATTCTTTTCATAAAAAAATAATGTGCCTCGTGTTACCTTAATATCAATATAAGGATTGCACCATATAACATAAGCACATAAGTAAAGAATCTTACATTCTTTCCTACCGTAAATTATTTATTTGCGGAGTTTTAGGTTTTACATAGATAACATTTTTACCCTTTGCTGTTCTGGAGGAAAATTCAATGCTACACCTACTTTATATTTTAGCTTTCACCGTTTTGGCATTTATGGCTGTTGGTAATTTAATTCGCAATCTGATCATGTTCAGTTTTGACAGAGAACGAACTTATTCTAATAACCAATCATCACCAGGTGGCTTTGGTTATTATGCAGCTAGAAGGCAGTATGTCCCCCATCCTGAATTGTTAGATAGTGCAGGTAATATGATTAAAGAACCGCTGTTGGTCATGCGTTCAATTAATGTTGAAGATGCACGGGAACAGTTAGATGCTCTTTATGAATCCTCTCCTAGTCAGAAAATTGATCGCTCAGAAGGAGCATAATTGATAATTTGCAAAATTTTGAACTATATAGAGGTTTGGTAATACTAAACCTCTATAATTGTAGGGGCAACCCCTGTGGTTGCCTAGCCAATGTGGTTCAGCGGAGTCAGGAATTCAAAAAGCAGAAAGAATAATCTCAAACTTAAAAAAGTTGTCGAGTCTCCAATTCCTAATTTTATAATTTAGATTCCAAAGCTTTTTTTTGCATTGTTTTGAAAATATTGTAAAACCCATTAGCGCGGGAAGGTGTCAAACTTACATTTAAGCCAGTTTCTTGAATAAAATCAGGAGTAAGTTGGATTATTTCTGTAGGTGTTGATCCATTTAATCCTTCTATTAATAATGCTAATAAGCCCTTAGTTAATTGGGAATCAGAATCACCCTGAAATATGACTTTACCGTCTTCTAATGATGCCGTAACATACACTTGAGAAACACAACCGGGAACTTTATTTTCTGGGAGTTTACCAGATTCAGGAAACTCTTGTAGCTTTTGAGCATACCAAATTAACTGCTCATAGCGTCGTTTTGGTTCTGTAGCGCGTTGAAAGCGGTGGACAATTTTATTTAGTGCAGGTGGTAAGGAATCAAGAGTTGAGGACATGATCAATCCAGGAAATAATTACTCTTATCTTAGCAATTACCAGCCCTTCTAGATACCATTTGGATCACAACAAATATCAAAAATTGCTATTAAGTATAGCACTTGTTCATATTGTCAAATGAAAACAAATGTTAAAATTTGCTACAAAGTAAGCAATGATATAGATTTTTATTAATCAATATTTAGATGATATTGACAAGCATCCGCAAATATCAGGAGTAAATTAGATGTTGACTTCAAGCTTACTAGCTACAGCTACCGCATCTCTAGAATGGAGTCCTAATATTAGCATAATTATGATTGTTGCCAATATTTTCGCTATTGCTGTAGGCAAATTTACGATTGAGCATCCTCATGCTAAACCAGAATTACCAGCACCTCAATTTTTCGGTGGTTTTGGTTTACCTGCGGTACTAGCAACTACTTCCTTTGGGCATATTTTAGGAGCAGGTATCATTTTAGGGCTACACAGTATTGGTAAAATCTAAATTTTACTGATTAAAAATTAGGGAGAGGAATTTATTTTTCTTCTCCCTTTTTTTATAAGGAAGAACGCCGAAAACCCTTGAAAATGTGGCTGACTCAGGAAGCCACATTTGGGCTTTAGACAAGGGATGAAGGCTAGAGGCTTTCCTTTATCCTGCATTGACGTTAATTTGAAAATTTGAAATTATTTCAAATTTTCATCCATATTCGTGATAGAATCAAATTGTCACTAAAGACATAAAAAGCTACCGAGGGACTCTCGCAAAGTTACGCTTGTCAGATATGATTTCGCCCGCCAGGGCAAACGAAATCAGGGCAAGAACCCAAATATTTAAGGAACCCTGCCTGAAACTGGGATAACTGAGGGATATAGACTGAAACTCTCTATAGAATCTCCGCGTCTTTACCCGGATTTCTCACCAAAATCCTCAAACCCTTATAAAATCTGGATTCTGGGTTTTCACACTGCATCAAAAATCAACCCCATGAAAAATGCCCGAAACCGTCTCTCTATAAAGATTATATAGATTGCGATAGCGAAGCGCTCCGTAGGAATCGCATTGTTTGTGAGAAATGCGGGTTTAGACCGGGGAGTGTCAAGCTATAGAAATTAACTTTGCCTAGGCAGGAGTTAAAATAGGCGATTATGGTTTGTCTAAAGCATTTGATTTAGCCGGTTTAAGTGGACAAACTTTAAACAGGCGTTGTTAGATTGTATGTAAACCATCAAATAAAGAAGTTGTCAGTAACCCAGCCCTAAAGGGACTGAGTTTCCCGCTTACCGCGTGATCTTATGAGTACATTATCAAAAATACAAGAATTACCATCTCAATTGATTACACCAGAAAATTTTCAACCTTATGGACAGGTAATATATGCAAGTAAAGATGGGAAAAATTTTGATCAAGAAGATGCCCAGTTAAATTTACAAAATGGTATTCCTCATTTTTATATTATGCGGTTGCAGAAAAACGGACGGAAATTTCACCAAATTACTCGTCATGTCAAATGTACTCAATGTTTAGGTTCATTGGATAGTAAAGACTGGTTAATGGCAGTTTGTCCAGCTAATAATGATACGAATGCACCTGGGTTATCAGAACTTGCAGCTTTTCGGATTCCCGGAAATTGTTTTATTAAATTAGATATGGGAACTTGGCACGCAGGCCCATATTTTGATCATGATTTTGTAGATTTTTACAATTTAGAATTGAGTGATACAAATGTGGTAGATCATTTCACTCATAATTTTCTCAAAAGTCATAATTTAGCCTTTGAGATGATTTAAAATAAGATCCCCGACTTCTTAAACAAGTCAGGGATCTGGATATTTTGGATATGTGTCTATATCCATGAAGTTTGAATAATTCTTTTTAGTGAAGTTTCCTTGACTAATTCAGCAGCTTGGTTAACTTCTAACCATTTTCTTTCCCTTGCGGTAGCTTCTGGCCAATCTTCTAATACTGTTTCCACAGGTAATAAAAATAAATTTACTTGATAGGTATTCCCCCGTTTTCGATATTTATAATTACCTAACTCTTCAGTTGTGACTCTACCGACAACTCCGGCTTCTTCCCATGCCTCCTTCGCTGCTGAATCATGGGGACTCATACCTTTACAAAGTCCCCCTTTAGGAATTACCCAACCTTGACGGCTACGAGTAGTAATTAATAAAACTTCAACTTTTCCATCGTTGATTCGATAGGGAATAACTCCAGATTGTTGAAAAACTTTGTTGATTTTGCGAGTCATGGTGGTAGATTCCTTCTGAATGAGTATTTTTGATTTCCAATGTGTATTTGTTAATAATGTGCCACTAAGGCAACTTTCAAAATCATTAATCTGATTTTGAGTAATCTTAACTATAAATTCAACAACTTTCCTGAAAAATCCGGAGTATGATTTACCTCACGGTACTTACTTTTATGATTTCATGATCCAAAATACGTTAAAATTCAAGCAGAGTAAGCATTTTCTACTTAAATATCCTCATGCTAGAAACTCTAGAAACCCAAATTTATCAACTTGAGCAATTTGCCAACACCCTTGTTGCGAACCAACTCACCCACCTGAGTTTCGTCAGCATTGCCATTATTTTTGCGGCTGGCTTGCTGACCAGCCTTACGCCCTGTATGCTGTCTATGCTGCCCATTACCATTGGCTATATTGGCGGTTATGAAGCTAAAACTCGCTTACAAGCAGCAGCCCAATCAACTTGGTTTGCGTTGGGATTAGCAACTACATTAGCAGGAATGGGCATCGTCGCAGGTTTAGTTGGTAAAGTCTATGGACAGATAGGAATTGGTTTACCAATTATTGTCAGTATTATCGCTATTATTATGGGACTGAACTTATTAGAAGCATTACCCATCCAATTTCCTTCTTTGAATGAAACAAATTGGATTTCTCAAGACTTACCTCCCGGAGTCCGTTCATACTCTATCGGCTTAACATTTGGGTTAGTTGCTTCCCCCTGTAGCACACCAGTTTTAGCTAGTCTATTAGGTTGGGTTGCTAATACTCAAGATTTAGTTTTAGGTGCGGTTTTACTACTTGCTTATACAGCCGGATATGTAACTCCATTAATTTTAGCAGGTACGTTTACTGCTGCCATTAAAAAACTATTAGAATTGCGCCGTTGGTCTGGTTGGATAAATCCTATTAGCGGTGTATTATTAGTAGGCTTTGGTGTTTTTTCTTTACTTTCTCGGATTCCTATTGGTAGTTTCTAAGCAATGACTTCAGATCAGACAACATCCACAGAATTAAGTTGGTGGTTAATACCGGGGCGTTTTATCCGTCGGGAAGTTTTGCCTGTATTAACTGATTTACGTTTGGCAATTATTCTATTGTTAATTATTGCCTTATTTAGTGTGAGTGGTACGGTAATCGAACAGGGGCAATTGCCTGATTTTTACCAATCTAATTATCCAGAACATCCTGCTTTATTTGGTTTCCTTTCTTGGAAAGTTATTCAAGTAGTTGGGTTAGATCATGTATATAGAACTTGGTGGTTTTTGAGTTTATTAGTTTTATTTGGAACTAGTTTAACGGCTTGTACTTTTACTCGTCAATTACCAGCCCTCAAAGCTGCTCAAAAGTGGAAATATTACGAAGAACCTCGCAACTTCACAAAATTAGCTTTAAGTGCTGAATTGGAGGGTGTTTCTTTGCCATCAATTACGCCAATTTTGCAGCAAAAAAGTTATCGGATTTTTCAGGAAAAAGATGATATTCTTTATGCCCGCAAAGGTATAATTGGTAAATTTGGACCAATTATTGTCCACATTGGGATTGTCGCTATTTTGCTGGGGGGAATTTGGGGAGCAATGACGGGATTTATGGCTCAAGAAATGATTTCTAGTGGCGATACATTCCAGGTAAAAAATATTGTTGATGCTGGCGCTTGGTCTTCTCAAGATGTGTTGAAAGATTGGTCTGTGCGTGTCAATCGCTTTTGGATTGATTACACACCGACGGGAGGAATTGACCAATTTTATTCAGATATGTCTGTGCTGAATAATGAGGGCAAAGAAGTTAACCATGAGAAGATTTATGTTAACAAACCGCTGCGTTATCATGGTGTGGTTTTCTATCAAACAGATTGGGGAATTTCCAGCGTTCGGGTGAGATTAAATAAAAGCCCAATTTTCCAATTACCAATGGCACAATTAGACACCAAAGGTAAGGGTAGACTTTGGGGAACTTGGATTCCGACTAAACCAGATTTAAGTGAAGGTGTTTCCCTATTAGCCAAAGATTTGCAAGGCATGGTATTAATTTATGATGCTCAAGGTAAATTAATTAATACTGTGCGGGCAGGAATGTCTATCCCTGTAAATGGGGTAAATTTGCAAATTTTTGATGTCATGGGTAGCACGGGTTTACAAATCAAATTTGATCCTGGTATTCCTATTGTTTATACTGGTTTTGCTTTATTAATGTTAGGTGTGGTGATGAGTTATTTTTCCCATTCTCAAATTTGGGCTTTACAAACAGGCGAAACTTTATATATTGGTGGAAAAACTAACCGCGCTCAAGTTGCATTTGAACAAGAAGTTTTGGAAATTTTAGACCAACTTAGTGCCGTCAAAAAGCCCTAAAATTAAGATACCCGACTTCTCTAAGAAGTCGGGTATCTAAGATTTAATTAAGCTGTGGTGAGCATTTCTGACCGCATTTGTGCAATTAATTTATCTAAATTACCTGTATTTAACCGATAACTTAAAGGGTGAACAATTAACCGGGCTGTACTTTCATACAAAGTCGCAATCTCAATTAAACCATTTTCCTTTAAAGTCTTTCCCGTCGAAACTATATCAACAATTGCTTCTGACATTCCCGTAATTGGACCTAATTCCACAGAACCATACAAAGGGACAATTTCTATCGGTAAATCCAAACCTTGGAAATATTCTCGCGCACAATTTACATATTTAGAAGCAACTCGACCATGGGCCGGTAAATCTAACGGGGATTTGTAGGAACTAGCCGCTTTTACAGCTACAGACATTCGACAATATCCAAATTTCAAATCCACTAATTGGGCAACTTGGGGCTGTTTTTCTCTGAGAACATCGTAGCCGACAATTCCCAATTGTGCTTGACCATATTCTACATAAACAGGCACATCTTGCGCTCGCACTAATAAGGCTTTCGCTTGTCCACTAGCATCAGTAATTTGTAATTGGCGGTTTCCTGATTCTAAGAAAGCACTAAAATCTAATCCTACAGATTGTAATATGCGGAGACTAGGTTCAAGTAGTCCCCCTTTTGGTATTGCAACAGTTAACATTCTTTTTTTTGGTATTCTTAATGTGTTTGCAGTTCACTATATTGAGAATATATCTATATTGCCATTAGCAACAGAATGAAAATTTTATTAGTTGATGATGAAGTTGAGCTAACTGACCCTTTAAGTCGTCTCTTGACCCGTGAAGGTTATAGTGTTGATGCTACTTATGATGGGACAAGTGGCAGTAATTTGGCAGAAATAGGCAGTTATGATTTACTGATTTTAGATTGGATGTTACCGGGAAAAACAGGGTTAGATATTTGTCAGGAATTACGCCGTCAAGGTAAAACAACTCCTGTACTATTTCTCACGGCAAAAGATACCCTGGATGACCGTGTACAAGGTTTGGACGCGGGCGCTGATGATTATTTAGTCAAACCTTTTGAATTGCGGGAATTACTGGCAAGAGTCCGGGCTTTGTTACGTCGTACTGGTACAGAATCTTATAGTAGCACCACAGGAAAGCTAGTTGTAGCCGATTTGGAACTTGATATAGAAAATCAAATAGCTTATCGTCATGGGAGAATCATAGAACTCTCTCAAAAAGAAAGTCAGTTGTTACAATACTTCATGGAAAATGCTGGAAAATTACTGACGCATGGTCAAATTTTGCAGCATTTATGGCAAAATGAGGAACAACCTAATAGTAATGTGATTGCGGCTTTAATTCGTCTGTTGCGTCGCAAGGTAGAAGGAGTGGGTAAAACACCAATGATTCATACTGTTTATGGTAAAGGTTATCGTTTTGGTTCGACTGGAATTGAATAAACCAGGACATAAATGATCACAATTTAATTCTGATTGATATACTAAATCTATCCAGAAATATGAACTACTAACTCTCTCACATTATTCTGTTGACGATGTTCCCAAACATAGATTCCTTGCCATGTTCCTAATACCAAATGACCACGATTAATGGGAATTTGTTCGGAGGTATGGGTTAAAACTGTACGGATATGTCCTGGCATATCGTCTGGTCCTTCAGCATCATGAATGTAATGGTTTCCTTCTGGGACTATTTTGGCCATGAAATTAGCTAAATCAACTAATACATCAGGATCAGCATTTTCTTGAATTACTAAACTAGCTGAGGTGTGACGTAAAAATAAACTACAAAGCCCAGTTTCTATACCAGATTCAGCAACAATAGCTTCAATTTTGGCGGTAATATTGTGAAATGATTTTCCATGGGTGGAAACTCTTAATAGTTTTTGGTAGTGGATCATAATCCTCATGGTGTAATATCCCCGACTAATTTTTCAATGATATCAATAAATAATGAATCAATGGTAGAAGTAGGGGATCTGAATACTTACAAATAATCTATCACAGCTTTAGCTATTGTTTCATTGCCATTTTTATCAATGATTTTAGTTTGCTTCGGTGGTTGGGGTGACTGATAAAGAAAATCCCAATCTCCTTGAAAAAATTCCGGTACTGTGAGAATTTGATGATGATTGTAATTAGTAATTCCTGCTAACATAAAAGCAGCTTCGGCAAAATCATCACGAGGTATAGTTACCACTGGTACATCTAAAAGGGTGGCTTCTGAAAATGTCCCATAACCAGGTTTAGAAATAATTCTGCCACAAATTGGCATAAAATCTACAGGACGGTATTGACGATTTGTAACTTTAATTAAGTTAGGTAAATCTGGGGCTGAAGCATCAAAAGTAATAAATTGCCAATCGGAAAATTTGTTGATATTTGTATAGGGAATTGCTTGTAAACCTAAACCCCCAAATGTTAGTAAAATTGTTTTTTCTGGAGGTGTGTTTATTCCCCAATTGGTGCGTAATTTATCAATAGAAAAATGGGGAGAACCACCAGTTAAGCCTACATCTGTAATATTAGTAAATGCTGACATAGGTTCATGGAAAGGAAGACGAAATAAAAGGTCGCATTTTCCATACCAATCACTAATCCAATCAGCCATTTCCGTAAATTCTCCTCCCCAATCTCGATAGATAAAATCCCAACCAAAATTACTAATCATCCAACAGGGGATATTTGTAGCTTCAGCAAATCCGGCAGCGAGAAAAGGAATATCTGCCAAAATGAGATTAACGCGATTTTGACGAATAAAATTAACTTCTGAAGCAATTAAGGATTTGTGATTTTTTTTAATTTCTCGTAGTTTTTCCAAAGTTGCTGATTTATCCATTGTCAAACTATCAACTTGAACAACACCTAAATCAAACGCCCGTGGACGTAAAATGAAATCACCTTCTATATAAGATTCTAGTAACCAGCGAGGTGCAGTAGTAACTAGAATTAATAACGCTTCAGGACATAACTTTTGGATAGTGTTAGCTATGGAAGCTGTGCGGGTAGCATGACCAAAACCGTGATTGGTAATTGCTATATATATAATTGGTCGTTCCATGATTTCAAAAGAAAAAGGTTAAAAAGTATTCGTGTAGGTTAGGTTGATGCAAGAAAACCCAACATTAAAAATCATTTGTTTTGTTGGGTTTTCCCCAAAGCTATTACTCCGCGTTCACGCAGTGTCCCGCAGGGATACGTTCACGTTTCACAACCCAACCTACTTGATATTGCTGCTATTAATTGGTCAATTTCCGACTCTAAAGTTAGATAATGAACACTCACCCGAATGCAATTAGGATTGGCAATTGTTCGTGTTAAGATATTTTCAGACTCTAGAGATTGCACCAATTTAAAACTAGGTTGATTAGTTACTTGAAAAGAAACCAATCCACTTTCTGGAGGTGAATTTTTTAAACATTTGACATTGGGTAAAGAGTTTAATTTTTGCCAGAGATAATTACTATTTTGGCAAATTTGCTCATATCGTTCCTGTGCTGTTCCCCATTGTTCATGAATTGTAATTGCTTGCTTTAAACCCACATATAATGAAGTTGGTAAAGTGGATACTTCATATCTGCGTCCATCTGGTTGCCAACCCGTCGGTTGGGCTTGATTATTAGTAATTATCCCACTCAAACCAATAAAGGTAGGGTGCAAACTTTCCCTCGTTTCAGGACGCACATATAAACCACCCACACCCGCAGGACCACATAACCATTTGTGACCAGTAAAGGCATAAAAATCTACACCCAAAGCAGTTAAATCTAAAGGAATCACACCCACTGATTGAGCCGCATCTATCAATAACAGCGAATTATTACTTCTGCATACTTCGACAATCTTATCAATAGGTAAAACTTGACCAGTATTCCACAAAACATGACTTAAAACTACTAAGCGAGTTTTGGGACGGAGATTTTCAGCAATAATACTGATAGGATCACCTTCATTTAAAGTAGCCATTAAGGGACAAGTGGTAACTTCTACTCCAAACCTGCGGGCAATTTCCTGGGCTGTAGCAATTACTCCAGGGTGTTCGCAGTCGGAAAGAAGCAGATGATCACCTGCGTGCCAATCAATCCCCCACATCGCAATATTACAACCTATCGTGACATTACCTGTGAGAGTAATTGTGTTACTTGGTACATTTAATGTAGATGCAATAGCTTCCCGACTGGCTTGTATTTGCGGTGCGATCCAAGCATAAGCATCACTCCCAAAAGGACCTATACTTTGAATATGTGCCTGAGATTGGCTAATAGCATCCATAGCCCCTTGAGGCATTGGACCCTGTCCTCCGTAGTTAAAATAAAGCTTATTACTTAAAGCGGGAAATTGTGAGCGATGATGATGTAGGTTATTCATAAAATAGGTTTGCGGTTTTTGATCTAATCTATTGATATATACTTTTATCAACAATTAATCAACATTAACTTTTACATCAAAAACTATGAATTGGTGGCAACGACTCAACAAAAACCCTCTAGCACGAACTGGGGCAATTGTCCTCTTCTCTTTGTATTTAGCAGTAATTGGTGCTGATTTCATCGCTCCTTATAACCCTTATGATTCACAAACCAATGGTTCACTACTCCCACCGACTCAGATTCATTGGGTATCTCAATCAGGGCAGTTTATTGGACCCCACGTATATCCTACAACACAAGGCGATACTAACTTAGAAACTGGGGAAAGAAAAATAATTATAGATCAGACAAAACCTTCACCATTACGATTATTTGTGACTGGGACAAAATATCAATTATTTAATTTGAGTATTTCCCTACCTCCAAAATGGCAGGAAGTCACAATTATTCCGGGTATTTCTTTAAATTGGCATTTGTTTGGCGTTATTGGTGACGCAAAATTGAATATTTTGGGAACAGATGAACAAGGACGTGACCAATTTAGTCGCTTGTTACATGGTGGTCGAATTAGTATGTTTATTGGTATTTTCGGGATTATCATTACCTATCCATTGGCATTGCTTATTGGTGGTATTTCCGGCTATTTTGGCGGAATAATTGATAGTATCATCATGCGTTTAGCAGAAGTCTTGATGACCTTTCCGAGTATTTATTTATTAGTAGCATTATCAAGTATTTTGAGTCCAAAATTAACCAGCACTCAGCGATTTTTACTAATTATTTTGATTACTTCTGTAATTAGTTGGGCAGG
Source organism: Anabaena sp. 90 (assembly GCF_000312705.1). Lineage (NCBI taxonomy): Bacteria > Bacillati > Cyanobacteriota > Cyanophyceae > Nostocales > Nostocaceae > Anabaena > Anabaena sp. 90. The sequence continues at coordinate 214,923 of NC_019427.1, read as the reverse complement.
TTTAGCGAGGATAATTCGCGGACAGGTATTATCAATCAAAGAACTCGAATTTGTGCAAGCAGCAAAGGTAATGGGTGGTAATCCTATTTATATTATTGTTCGTCATGTTTTACCACAAACTGCAACTTACATTATTATTTCTGCTACTTTAACAATTCCTAGTTTTATTGGAGCAGAAGCAGTATTAAGTTTAATTGGTTTAGGTATTCAACAACCAGATCCTTCTTGGGGAAATATGCTTTCTTTAGCTAGTAATGCTTCTATTTTAGTGTTACAACCTTGGCTAATTCTACCACCAGCAATTCTAATTATTATCACCGTTTTGTCTTTCAACGTCTTAGGTGATGGTTTGCGTGATGCTCTTGATCCTCGTAGTGTGCAAAGATGATTATGAGTGGGTTAAGCGACAGCGCAACCCAACAAATGTTTTAATAATTTATGTTTAATAATGTTGGGTTTCCTTGCGTCAACCCAACCTACATAACTAATATCTAATTCTCGGATCTACATAAGCATTAAGAATATCAATCAAAATACTCGCACTCACAACAATTGCCCCGAAAAATACTAACACCCCCTGAACTGTAGGATAATCGCGGTCGGAAATAGCTTGATATAAACGATTTGCTAACCCTGGCCAGGAAAATGTCACCTCTGTTAAAATTGCTCCACCTAATAAGGAAGCAAATGTTAATCCTAATACTGTAATTACAGGAATTAAGGCATTCTTTAAAGCATGGGAAACTAAAATCTTATTTTCAGAAATTCCCCGCGCTCTAGCCGCTTCTACATAATCAGCCTTTAAGGTTTGTTTTAAATTAACCCTGACAATGCGCTCAAAAATTCCACTCAGCAAAATTCCCAAAGTTAAACTTGGTAAAGCTAAATGATGTAAAGCTGTAAAAAATTGACTTAAATTCCCACTTAATAAACTATCAATTGTATATAAACCAGTAATATTTGTAGGTGCAGGAAGATTAGGAGGAAACCGATTAGAATTAGGAAACCAACCCAATTGAACTGAGAAAACTAATTGTAATAACATACCTGCCCAAAACATCGGTAGTGCATAGGTAATAATCCCGAATAACCGCCCCCCAATATCAAAAGCAGTTCCCGGACGAGAAGCGGAAATAGTTCCCACTAAAACGCCAACAATCAGCGCCACAGCCATACTCGCAAATGCTAATTCTACGGTTGCTGGAAAATATTGACCAATTATTTCACCTACATTTTGCCCGCGACTGGTTAAAGAAGTTCCTAAATCAAATTGCAGTAATTTACCTAAATAATTGAGATATTGTAACCAAATTGGTAAGTCCAAACCAAGTTGTTTTCTTAATTCTTCTTTCGCACTTTCTGGCGCTCTTCCTCCTAAAATAGCATCTGCGGGATCTCCTGGCGTAGCTCTAAGTAAAAGAAAAACAATGGTGATAATAGTGAATAGTTGCAATGGTGCAAATAGCAACCGGGAAAAAATGTAATACTGTAATGCTTTAGAACGAGACATATTTATTAATTAAAAATTTAAAATTCACAAAAACCTCGTTCCTTGTCTCTGACAAGGAATGCAGCCTTGAGGCTCTGCCTCATCTAATTAACAAGAGGCAGAGCCTCTAAATGGCATTCCCAGCCGGAGTCTGGGAACGAGAGAATGGCATTCCCAGCCGGAGTCTGGGAACGAGGAAGAACCGGAGTCTGGAAGGAATTACCAATACCTACTTTTTAATTGTTTTGTAAATTAGGTTTTGGGTAGGATCAAGATTGACATTGGCTACGCCTTTTTGAGCAAATACAAAATCTTTGCTTTGCCATAAAGGGATGTAGGGAACATCAGTTAATACTTGGGTTTGAATGTCGGCAAATATTTTTTTCCGGGCTTCAGGATTTTGTTCTTTGCGTTGTTGATCTATGAGTTTATTCATAGCTTCACTATAATAAAATGACCCCTGAGTTTGACTACCACCTGTTTCGCAACCTTTAGCAACTGAACCTTGTTCACAGGCTAAAAATGGCTGCACGTAGTTGTCTGGATCTAAAAAGTCTGGATACCAATTAGTTAAGGTGCTGGGATATAAACCTTTGGAAATTTCTTTATAGAAAGTTGCACCTTCTACGGTTTTAACTTCAAATTGCAAAATACCATCCATTTTAGTATCAGCGAGGGATTTTAAGGTTTGTGCAACTAAACTGCGCGTCATTGAACTTGCAGGATACCAAATTTGCACTTTTGCTGGATTTTCTTGGGAGAAACCAGCAGCGACTAAGGATTTTTTGGCTTCTGCAAATTTACCATCACCATATTTATCTTGAAACAATGGCTGGGAAACATTGAAGGTGGTGGGAATCATGCTGTAAAGCGGATCAGCCTGTGATAATAATACCCGATCATTTAATAATTTACGATCAATTAATGATGCGATCGCTTGTCTTACCTCTACTTGATCTAAAGGTTTTTGATTGCGATTTAAAGTCAGATAAGTAACTACACTACCTTGAGCAGATATAGCTTGCCAATCTCCCTTTTTTGCACTTGCTTCTAAACTCTGAATTTGATCTGGTTGTAAGGATAGATAAGCCACATCTATCGCACCAGTTTTAAAGGCATTAAATAAGTTGACTGGACTGGTTTGAATTTGGACATTGACACCTTTGTTTTCTGGTTTTGTTCCCCAATATTTATCAAATACATCAAACTTTAAGGAATCAGTTCCATATTTGGCTAATTTATAAGCACCAGTTCCTACAAAAATATTTGGTTTAAATTTTCCCGCCCCAATTTCATAGGATTTTGGTGAAACCGCACAGACTCCAGAAAATGCTAACAATGAAGGAAAAGCTGCAAAGGGTTTCTTCAGTTTAATTGTTAACTCATACTCTCCTGTGGCTTTAATTGAAGCTACGGTATCGGAAAGTAGGAAGGATGGTTTACCTTTGTTTTCGATAAAGCGTTGCAGACTAAACTCCATTGCTTTGGCATTGAAGGGAGTATCATCATGAAATACTACTCCTTGGCGAATAGGAATAGTATAAGTTAAACCATCTGCACTCACTTTTGGTAATGCTGTGGCCAATTGTGGTTTAATTTCTGTACTACCTGGTTCGTAAGTGTACAGGCGATCGCTCATATTAAATACTAAACTCAAAGATCCCAATTCATACGCATCAGCAGGATCAAGAGTTCTTGGCTTTTCCGTTGTCCCTACGGTAATCCGACCATCACCCGCAGGAGCATTTATAGCATTAGGCTGTGGTGCATTTGTTTGCTGTTTAGGAGTACAACTAACAACCAATAATAGACAAAGACAGAACAAAGATAGGAGTTTTGTCATCCTACCCCATTGTTTAATTAGCAAGGAACACCAAGTGATCATTATTAAAATATTTTCAATCAACGGTCAGTCATTATAGCAGGGAAGAGGGAATATTGATCTTTTTCCCATAACTTAATTACATAACTCATAATATACTCAAATTTTTTAATAAGTTATGTATTTGAATTGGGTAATTTTCCTAAATCAAGATGGATTATTCTATTATTAGAAAAAACCCTGATCAAAACATTTAAAAAAATTATGGTTTTAACAGCTTCCACAATGTTGCCTCTAGGCACGAAAGCACCAGATTTTCATCTACCAGAAGTAGTATCTGGAAAAATAATTTCTCTTGATAATTTTGCCGATAAAAAAGCATTGTTAATCATGTTTATTTGTCGTCACTGCCCATTTGTTAAGCATATTCAACAAGAATTAGCCAGATTAGATCAAGATTACAATAATAGTGACTTAGGGATTATTGCCATTAGTGCTAATGATGCTAAAAATTATCCCAATGATGCCCCAGAATCATTAAAAGACATGGCTATAGAACTGGGGTTTGATTTTACCTTCTGTTACGACGAAACCCAAGAAACGGCAAAAGCATATACAGCAGCTTGTACACCAGATTTCTTTTTATTTGATAGCGATAGAAAACTCGTTTATCGTGGACAATTAGATGATAGTCGTCCTAGTAATAATCAACCTGTTACAGGTAAAGATCTAAGAGCAGCTATTACCGCAGTCTTAAATAATCAACCTGTAATAAGTGAACAAAAGCCCAGTATTGGTTGCAATATCAAATGGAAATCAGGTAATGATCCTAGTTATTAAGGGTAATTGGTAATTGGTGATTGGTGATTGGTAATTGGTGATTGGTAATTGGTAATTGGTGATTGGTAATTGGTGATTGGTAATTGGTGATTGGTGATTGGTAATTGGTAATTGGTAAAACTCTTACCTGTTCCCTGTTCCCTTTAATGCTGAATTTCCAAATTGAGAATATAACACCCTAATTGGATTTTTCCTGTCCACAATTCGTATTCTAAACGGAGATTCTCTGGAAAAGGATGCCCGCTAAGAGTAAAACTTTTGGTAAAATTACGCAAACGGATAGGTTGATGGGGTTGTAATGATTCATTTGGCAACCAGAAACGACTAATGCCATAAACACCTAATTCCCAAAAGTGGCGGTAACTGACTTGTGCATTACCTTGCATTGTCATAATTAACCGCCGAGATGAAATTTCCAGCCATAAAATTCTGGGACTGCTAGGAGGAGAAAAATTGTTTTTAGTTGGGTAAATTGTATCTTCTGGATTTAAATAACTGCCTACCTCACAACTAATCAGAGGTGGTGCAGTTAATAGTAAATGAAATTTATCTGTATTCTTTTGGATTAAAGTTCCAGCAGTGTCAACCACAGACCAAATCGGTAAGTCCGTGGAAATCATTGATAAACATACGGGTTTGCGGTGGTGAGTTAGCATGAGAGTGTGAGGGGTTACAAATAAAGAATAAAAGTTGAGCGATTTTCTAAATTGCCAGTTTTGCCTGTTATTTAACGTTACGGCTGACGTTTTTGGTGAAAGCAACAAAACACAAGACATTTAAGCAAGATATCTAATAAATAGTAAAACCTGCTTCATCGTTAGCAAATATTTTGATTTGTTAATCTAAACCACTCAATATGGTATTACCTGTCACCTGCTATCTACCGAAAGAAGGATTATAGTTGCCAAAAAGCGGTAGGATACTAAATTGGAAGTGAATAGTGATAAACAAGTCGCTGTTTAGCTTTTATTCTATTCAAAAGTCATTGTATCCTAATGTCAGCTATTGTTATTAATTTAGAAACTCAAGCAAACTCTTCTGATCACTTAATTATTCAGCGCCCTGCCTCTGGATTGTCTTTGCAGGGACGTATCCGAATTCCTGGAGATAAGTCTATTTCTCATCGCGCTTTGATGTTGGGTGCGATCGCTGAAGGTGAAACTCAAATTCAAGGACTGCTGTTAGGTGAAGACCCCCGTAGCACTGCGGCTTGTTTTCGGGCTTTAGGTGCGGAAATTTCCGACTTAAACACAGAATTAGTCAAAGTCAAAGGCATCGGTTTAGGCAATTTTCAAGAGCCTATAAACGTCTTGGATGCGGGTAATTCTGGGACAACGATGCGGTTGATGTTGGGATTGTTAGCATCCCATCCAGGGCGATTTTTCACGGTGACTGGTGATAGTTCTTTGCGATCGCGTCCCATGTCCCGTGTCGTCAAACCACTGCAACAAATGGGAGCGCAAATTTGGGGACGCAAAGGCAACACTTTAGCACCTCTAGCCATTCAAGGACAGGCTCTAAAACCCATTCATTATCATTCTCCCATTGCTTCGGCTCAAGTTAAATCCTGCATTCTCCTCGCGGGTTTAAACACCCAAGGACAAACCACCGTTACTGAACCCGCTTTATCACGGGATCACAGTGAACGAATGTTAAGGGCTTATGGAGCAGAATTAAGTATAGATCCAGACCGCAATAGCGTCACAATTACGGGTGGGGCGAAACTCTACGGACAAACTGTAATTGTCCCTGGTGATATCAGTTCAGCGGCTTTTTGGTTAGTGGCTGGGGCGATCGTTCCCGGTTCAGATTTGGTAGTCGAAAATGTCGGTGTGAATCCCACCCGTACTGGCATTTTAGAAGCCTTAGAACTCATGGGGGCAGATATTCAACTAGAGAATCAACGGGAAGTAGCGGGAGAACCTGTGGCTGATATTCGCGTCCGTTCCGGTGGTTTAAAAAGCTGTACCATCGCTGGTGATATTATTCCCAGGTTAATTGATGAAATTCCCATTTTGGCAGTTGCAGCGGCTTTTGCTGAGGGGACAACAATTATAAGAGATGCGGAGGAGTTAAGGGTCAAAGAGAGCGATCGCATTACCGTGATGGCACAACAACTCAATAAAATGGGGGCAAAAATCACCGAATTACCCGACGGGATGGAAATCACCGGCGGTACTCCCTTAGTCGGTGCGGCAGTAGATAGCCATACAGATCATCGCATTGCCATGAGTTTAGCGATCGCAGCCCTTAACGCCACCGGTACAACCACCATTCACCGCGCTGAAGCTGCTGCTATTTCTTATCCCAATTTCACAAGCACATTACGGGAAATTTGTCAATAGTTTTTAGGGACAGGGAATAGAGGACTGGGGTATAATTGATAAACAACAAATATTCTTAATCAGCATTATGACTACAGTTGCCATTTTACCTATATCAAATGCCAGTGGTGAAAGGTCTTATCGTGCTATTGCTGGAGATAAACAGTCTGTTGGCAAAACTGCCGGTCAAGCTTTAGATGCTTTGACTACACAGTTAGGTGAAGTTGAATTTCGGGCATTATTAATTATTGATAACTTTCATCCTGATCAATTCTTCACTAGAGATCAACAAGAACGTTTATCCGAACTAATGACTATCTGGAGAATAGCACGAGATCAAGAACAGAAACTTCCGTCAGAAATACAAATTGAGTTAGATAACCTTGTTAATCTTGAACTCAATGCTGCTACTGCTAGAACCGCATCCTTAGCACAACAATGGAGTCAATGAATCAATTTTATCATCTTGTAGCAGATCGCGCCATAACTAATGAAATCTATAGATGAAATTCGTGAACAACTTAAGTCAGGAAATTTTGAATTTACTCGTCATGGACTAAAACGTTTAGTTGAAAGAAATATCAGTCGCGCGGAAATAATGGAAACAGGAGATAATGCAATTATTATTGAAGATTATCCAGATGATAAATACTCTCCTAGCTGTTTAATTTTAGGATTGACAATTAATAATCGTCCTTTACATTTACAGGTATCAAGACGAGAATCTGATATTTTAACTATTATTACTTTATATGAGCCTGATCAAACTGAATGGATTGATTATTCCCAAAGGAGGTTATGATGGAAAGTTGTCATATTTGTGGTTCAGATAAATTTACTGAAGAATTAGTTAATGAAACTTTTGAAATCGAAGGTAAACTAATTTTAGTGGAGGGTATTCCAGCTAAGGTTTGTTCTCGTTGTGGAGAAATAACCTTTAGTAGTGAAACTGCTGAAAATATTCGTTTAATGTTGAATAGTAATCAAAAATCTCAGAGAAAAATTGAGATTGATGTTTTTGCTTTTTCTGCTTAACTGATAACTTGAATATTCTTGTATCATATGAAACTGAATCTGATTTCAATGATTATCTTTCTAATTTAGAAAATTATGAAGCTAGATTGGCTAAAGGAGAAATAAAATCATTTCGTTTCTTGTCTCCATGCTTCTTGACGAATGGACTCAGTAGTAATATTTCTATTTTCCCAGATTCCTGCCAAAGAAAAAAAATCTTGCTCATCATCAGATATATTTGTGTTATCTTCTATTACTTCTACAGAGTTAACAAAATCTAAAGCAGAAATAAGTTTTAATAGCATCTGTGCTTTTTCTTTATCAGCAATTTGAATGATTAGTTGTTGCATATTTGTTTTTTAGTATAAAACTATTGTAATTAGGCATCTCCGGTAATTAAATGTGCGTGGTTTGAAACCCTTGTAGAGACGTTCTATAGAACGTCTCTACATTCATTTTCGGAGATGTCTATTGTACAACTATTTTTGTTTAGTTTAGCAGAAATTATCAAATAAATTGTGAAATGATAAGCCAATGTTTGCGGTATTTGTTTAATTTGGCAATTTTAAATATCTGATGTATAATTTAGATATATCTTAGTGAAAATGACTCCATGTAATTAAATGCTATGGAAACAATAACCTTAAATTCTCATGTTGGTCAAGATGGAATATTACATTTAGATATTCCTGTAAATATTATTAATACTGATTTAACCATTACTATTATTTTAAAACCTAGTGATAATTTTCAACAGGACAATAAACAAAAGGGAAAAGGTTGGCCTGCTAATTTTTTTGAAGAAACATCAGGATGTTTAAAAGATACTCCTTTAACTATAGATTCTGAATGTTGGGTTTCGTTTCCTCAACCCAACCTACAAAGACAGGGTTTTATTGTGGATTCATTTTAAATTGTTGTTCTTGAATAGAACGACAAGGACCAACTCTAGCCATATTAGCATTAGGAATAAGTAGGTCGGCGTTAAAGAATCAATCTATGTAACGAAATATAAATTAACGAATACCTTATAAATAGGGTGTTTCACGGTTTTTACAAAACTAAACATATATCGATTTTATTGGGCCGACTTACTTAATACCGATTTTAGTACCATCTATGTCAAAACACTGTTTGACTCCACTAGGAGGTGTGGCTTTTAGTTCAAAACGATAATAACCATTACCATCATTAATTTGTCTAAATTGTTGTTCTTGAATAGGACGACAAGGACCAACTCTTATTAATTAGTCAAGAACAATGTCCAGAAATGGAATGTTTAGATGAAGAACTATATCCTATTAAATCTTTAGAATTATCAGGTTTAGATAATCCAGAAATTCTCAAAAATACCGGATTAAAAAATAAGGATAGTTGGTTAAAATTAATCAAATTATATGAAGGTAATTTAATTTATTTAAAAAGTATTAGTATCCTAATCAATAAAAATTATGATGATCAAGTTGCTGATTTTTTAGCTGAAAATACTTTACATATTACCAATCAAATGCAGTCTCATTTTCAAGAGACATTTCACCACCTATCACCCCAAGAACAAGAAATAGTATTAGAACTAAGTAAATTTGAAAACCCTATTTCCAGAGAAGAATTAAGACAAAGTTTAAATTTATCCTCAGTTGATTTTAATAATGGTTTACAATCCTTACAACAACGGTATTTAATCACGAAAATAAAAGAAGATAGAATTTTGTTTAAATTATCTCCTGTTTTTCATGAATATGTGAGAACTTGTTGTTAATACGAAAATGTTAGCATCAGATGGAGAGCGATCGCATTACCGTCATGGCGCAACAACTCAATAAAATGGGGGCAAAAATCATTACAGGAGTCGAGACAATGCCTAAAAGTATTAGTTATCATACTGAATTAATTAATCTTAACGGGTGACAAAGCGGTTGAAGATGAGATATGGCAATAATTTGAGAAAATAAGGGGGTAAAAAAATAGGGATAAGGAAGCCCCCAAAGCAAAAAATGTTACCACAATCATATCAAACAATTTTCCGAAAGCATTTGAGTGAACAGCAGTATTTGACACTAGAAATATTGTTGTTATTAATACAAATTCTTAAAAACCAAGGATTTAACCCACATTCCGCACCCTTGACTGTCACAAACGGTGATTACGGAGGTAAATTGATGAAAAAGGAGTAAAAAAATACATTTATCTATAAAAAAATAAATTTTAGATAGGAAAGTTGGTTCAAATATATTCTCAATAAGAAGCAATAAAGAATAAGGGTGGTTTCTGGCAAAAAATATAATATAATTTTATTGTTAGTCTAAGTAGGTGAACGGAAAAAAACCGTAGACGCGAAGCGGCTTCTCGAAGAGTAATATGTAACGAAAAGTAAAATCTCCCAAAACCTCTTCTCTGTTCCCTGTTCCCTGTTCCCTTGTCATAACGACAATTTTTAATGCCAACCTACTTACATTAAACATGACAACAGAAACTCCACAAAAGTATCTGTTTTGTATTTTCTCATTTTTCTGTTGAGTCAACACATTTTTTGAGTTTTTTCATCGTAATTGAGGATAAACCTTTCAATGATTTTTAACTAAGTTTTCTATCAAAATAACCTCAGAACCAATAATTTCATACTTAGTCGTAAATATTTAACTGTATCTCTAACTTAATAGTAATCATTCCTATTTAGCTTCAACAAATTCTCTCAGCAGTTAGTTCTTATGTACTAAATACATCCGTTTCCTTGAGGTGTGACAGTTGTGGGTGCGGAATGTGGGATTTAAGCCAGGGATGTCGAAGTTTTATCAGGGAGTAAAATGTGGTAAAGGAGATGAATTAGGTTTATTTAGGGCTTGCTGTAATAAAATAGATCCCCGACTTCTCAAAGAAGTCGGGGATCTGAGTCTTACTTAATCACAAGTATTAAATTAAACAGCAGCTAATTCTGGACTCGGACGCTTACTGTTACGGATATTGGTAATTGCCTCAGCATAATCAGGAGCATTGAATACAGCCGAACCCGCTACAATAGCATTAGCTCCAGCTTCCAAAACTTGCCAAGTATTATTAGCCTTTAGTCCCCCGTCAACTTCAATCCAAGGATCTAAACCGCGTTCATCGCACATTTGACGCAACTTGCGGATTTTAGGAACTACGCTAGGAATAAAGCTTTGACCACCAAAACCGGGGTTAACGCTCATAATTAGCACCAAATCGCACAATTCTAGGACATATTCAATTAACTCCAAAGGTGTACCCGGATTAAGGACAACTCCAGCTTTTTTACCGAGTTCTCTGATTTGTCCCAGAGTACGGTGTAAGTGAGGGGAAGCGTTATGTTCTGCGTGTACGGAAATAATGTCAGCGCCAGCTTTAGCAAAACCTTCTACATACTTTTCTGGTTCCACAATCATCAAGTGGACATCCAGCGGTTTGGTGGTAACTGGACGAATCGCCTCCACAATCAGAGGACCTATTGTAATATTAGGAACAAAACGTCCGTCCATTACATCAACGTGAATCCAATCTGCTCCCGCTTTGTCTACGGCGCGAATATCGTCACCCAGACGGCTAAAATCTGCTGATAGGATAGAAGGAGCGATAACTATAGGCTTTTGAGATGAATTTTGGGTCATGGCTAGTGGGTTTTAAGCGTCTTCGTCTGTAAGTATCGTAACAAAATATGGAGAAATTATTAAAAATTAATTCAAAACTCAAATTTTTCAGAAAACTTCCCCCTCTTCCCTCAAAATATGCACAAAAATTGGATACTTTTTTGGAGTTTAGGTTTTTCTGGCTTGACTTTACCAGTCTTTGCAGGTGTCAAGGTTGGCAATTTTTTAGGTGCTAACGGTATTAATGCGCTGAAACTACATCAAGCTCCTTATAATTTGACTGGGCGGAAAATTGCTATTGGTCAAGTGGAAATTGGTCGTCCGGGGATGTTTGGCTGGGATAAAGCCGTATCTAAAAATCGGGCTGTATCTCCATTTGCAGTGTTTTCACGCAATGTCCCGGCTAAATCAAATGTTGGTGTTGATCCTCATGCCTATAATGTTTCTGGTGTGATGGTAAGTCAAGATAAGGCTTTTCCTGGTGTCGCACCAAACGCTCGACTATATTCTTCTGCTGTCGGATCTACAAAAAAAATCGGTCAACCGGAGGAGTGTTTATCAGCACAACACATTGCATTACAAAACGGTGGTGATGTGCGGGCGATTAATTTTAGTTTTGGTGAACCTCTGGAACGTGATCCCCGACCAGAAGCTATGTTAGATGGTAATGCTTTACTAACATTATGTATTGACTGGTCTAGCCGGGTTCATGATGTTGTATATTCAATTGCTGGCAATCAAGGCAAAGGCGGGATTCCCATTCCTACAGATAATTTTAACGCAATTAATGTGGCTTTTTCCTCAGAACGCGAGGGAATTTTTAATAAAGTTCACGTTTCTAATTTGGCTAGTATTAATCAAGGTATAGAAAATCGTTTAGCTGGGAAAGAATTTAATATTGGGGGGAGAAGTGCAATTAATATAGTTGCTCCTGGGACTAATATTCCTTTAATTAATCCTGATGGTAAGTTAAATAAATCTACAGGTACGAGTTTTGCCGCCCCACAAGTTACGGCTACGGTGGCATTATTACAGGAATTTGTGGATAGACAATTACGAACTAAACAACAAAATTGGACTATTGATGCTCGTCGTCATCAAGTCATGAAAGCAATATTACTCAATTCGGCGGACAAAATAAAGGACAGTGGTGATGGTTTACGGTTGGGAATGACGAGGACTTTAATTGATAAACAAAATCAAGATTGGTTAGCAACGGACGCTTATAAAAATCCTAAAATTCCCCTAGATGCTCAAATGGGAGCAGGTCATTTAAATGCCTTTCGAGCTTATCAACAATTGAATGGTGGTGAATGGAAACCTAATGCAACTGTTCCGCCTATTGGTTGGGATTATGGTATTGTTAATGCTAATTCTTCTAGGGAATATGCTCTACAAAAAGGTTTGAAACAAAATAGTTTTGTGGCTATTACTTTAATTTGGGATCGTTTGGTGGAGTTAAATGATAAAAATAATAATCAGGAATATGATATAGGGGAAACATTTATAGATAAAGGATTAAATAATCTTGATGTTTATTTAGTTAAGGAAAATGGGAAAAATAATGAAGTTGTGGTTTGTGATTCTGTGAGTGAGGTTGATAGTGTGGAACATATTTTTTGTCCAGTTCCTACTAGTGGGAATTATAAAATTCGGGTGCAATTTAAGAAGCAGGTAAATGAATCTACTCAACCTTATGCTTTGGCCTGGTGGACTGTAAGTGAAAAGTGATATACAGCACTTCCCGGTGTTATGAGGTACATATCTAGCGGGCAAGATGCCCGCACTACAAGAGTTTCATGATTCAACTTTGTACCTCATAAGAGCGGAAACCGCTGTAAGTAGTCGGGCAAAATTAATTGAACATTTTAAAAATCCCTAAACCAATTAATTTTGTAGGGGGCCAACCCCCTGTGGTTGCCCCAAATACCGGGGTAGGCACGGGGGCGCTACCCCTACATTAAATCCAAATCTTTTATGCTTTAAATATGCTGTAAAAACTCAACTTCTGGTAATAAAGGATCATTAACAATGCCTACACCAGCAAAACTCCAACGTTTGATCAAACTACCTATTTGGGAACTAGCAAGAGATTCTACAGTCAACCGGCTGGCTAAATCAGCAGCATGAGTATTGAGATAACTCAAAGCCTCGAAATCTTCTTTAAATAATAATAAATATCCTGATGTAGCATCATCAACACGGGCTGTGAGATATTTACCATCTGTTCTTGAACGAATAATATAATAAACCATTTGACAACTAACAACTGACAACTAACAACTGACCACTGACCACTGACCACTAACAACTGACCACTGACAACTAACTAATTCAAATCTTCTAACTTAATTCGAGGATCTGCTGCTTTTAAAATTAAGTCAGCAATTAAATTACCAATAATCAATAATACTGCACTCATTACTAAACTCGCCATTACCAAATATTGGTCTTTAGCTAAAACAGCTTGTAAAGTTAACTTTCCTAAACCCGGCCAGTTAAAGAAATTCTCCGTAATAAATGCACCACCTAACAAACCTGCTAATTCAAAACCCAATAAAGTAATTAACGGATTAATAGCATTTCGCAAAGCATGAACATAAATCACCCGATTTTCTGGAAGTCCTTTAGCGCGAGCAGTTTGAATATAATCTTGGCGTAAAACATCCAATAATTGACCACGCATAATTCGTTGCAAACCCGCAAAACTGGTAATACTTAAAGCAATTAGTGGTAAAACTGAATGCCAAGCGATATCGAGAATTTTACCTAACCATGTCAGGTCTGCATGATTAATACTGGTCATATTACCCACCGGAAAAAGTGGAGTAGTCAGTTGAGCAAAGAATAGTAGAAATAAGACAGTAATAAAACTGGGAATACCTTGACCAGCATAACTGACTATCTGTAAAACTTGGTCAGTTCGGCGATTTTGTTTCACAGCAGCGAGAATACCTAAAGGAATGGCGATCGCCCATGTGATAATTAAAGAAGCGATCGCTAATAACAACGTGGCTGGAACTCGTTCCCATAGCAGCGATGATACAGAACGTTGATAAACAAAACTTGTACCAAAATCACCCCTTGTCAAAATTTGCTTTAACCAAAATCCAAACTGTTGTGGCCAAGATTTATCTAAACCAAATTGTCGCCTAATTTCTTCAATCCGTTCTGGTGAAATTTTCGGATTTTGCCGCAGGGTATCTACATAATCTCCCGGAGACAACTTCATAATAAAAAATGACAAAGCAGACGCTAAAAAAATCGTCAATAGCGCCTGTAAAAGCCGTTTTATCACATAAATAAAAGTTTCATCCGTAACTCGCCTAATTAGCCAGTCTCGACTTATATCCAAGGAAATTTTTGTATTTGTCATTAGTCATTAGTCATTAGTCAGTTGTCAATTATGTTTTCTAATATTGAACCAGTGAGATAATAGGGACATCAGGTAAATGTTTCCGTCCTTGCAAATCCATTAGTTCGATGATAAACCCAAACCCTATCAGTTCACAGTCAATCTTTTGTACCAACTTAGCTGTTGCACTGGCAGTGCCACCAGTAGCAATCAAATCATCCACAATTAAAACTTTGCTACCTGGCACTAAAGCATCCTGATGTACTTCTAATGTATCTGTACCATACTCTAGTTGATATTCAATTGAGTGAACCGCTGCCGGTAATTTCCCTTTTTTCCGAACAGGAATAAAACCAGCACCTAATTTATAAGCAACAGGCGCACCAAAAATGAACCCTCTTGACTCCATACCAATAATATAATCTACTTGAAGTTCAATTTCAGAACATTTTTGTGCTAAAAAATCAATAGTATAACGCAATCCGTCCGGGTCGCTTAATAGAGTAGTGACATCTCGAAATAAAATTCCCGGCTTAGGAAAATCCGGTATATCACGAATCAGAGATTTTAAATCCATATTATTTACGTAAGTAGTTAGTGGTCAATGAAGAAACAAAGGGCAAGAAGCGAAAATTTTCCTAATCTCTGCCAAATCCTACCCTATAATGTCATTGACGATCACCAAGAATTTGAAAATTTAATGTATATGCAAATATTTGGGTAGAAAAACTAAGTAATGTATATAATTGAACTGCCATATCGCGCCAGCAATTAGCGGTGGACGGATAAGTAAATCAGTTTATTGGAAACGTATAAGGTATTTGATAGAATGAACGTCTCTGCTAGTGTCACATCTTTAAACATCCCAAAAGCTCAGGGAATGCCCATGATTTTGGATACTTTACCAGATCCAGCGATCGCTGGTCAGGTATGTCCAGCCAGAACTAGATTGCAAATAGATTTGATGTTACTAGCCATTGAAGCCTTAGAAATAGGCGGTTCTGAAGCCATTTTGTCCTTTGCTGAAGAATTAGACCTCCAAGGGATCATCAAAAATCGGGTAAACTTATGGCGGATGCGAGCATCTAACCCCATGCGGAGAGCGCATAGTCGCCGGCCTTTAGATATTTTAGAAGCCAAAGCGTTAGTAGTTATTGCCTGCTACATTTCTCGACGCTTAACAGTTGTGATCCGCCAACTACTAACCATATATCAACAATTGGCTGAGAAGCAGATTCCCCCAGAACAAAATTTAAGATTAGCTAATTACCTAGAAAGGTTTAGAGCGCATTTTAAAAGTCGGATGAATTCCCGTCGTTCCGGTGTCCTAGCATTAACTTCTAATGAAAAATTAGATGAACTAGCTATAGACTTATTAGGAAAATTACTATTTTGTACAGGTACAGCGGGAATGCAACGGTACTGGATTTCTCTTTTTGACGGTGAGGTAGAATAAATAGAAGTCAGTAACTCAGGGCTAAAGCCACTGAGCTTGTAAGAGTAATCAAGCAAGCTGTACTGACCAGACCACCCTGAGCGTAGTCGTTCGCGAAGCGTCCCGTAGGGTAGGGTAGCCGTTATTTGAGTCAAGACACCGGAGAATGCGACGCCCCTTCGGGGTTCAGCAGTCGCTCATGGGGGAAACCCCCAAGACCGCGCTGCTTCACTAGTTTTCCGCTCTGTCGTTTGTAATTAAACAGTTTTAAAGTCACTGAAACAGTGTTGCAAGCCTAAAAAGCTCAGATAACAAGGTCAAAGCGAACATCACCTGAGCAATCAGAGAGGCAGAAATGTCAAATTACGCATTAGTTCTCGACACAAACAAACAACCTTTAAGCCCTTGTCATCCCTCGGTAGCAAGGAAATTATTAGATTCTGGAAAAGCTGCTTTATTTAGGATGTACCCCTTTACTATCATCTTAAACAAGTCATGCTCAGATATTGTTAACCAAGCAATAGAACTCAAAATAGATCCTGGTTCCAAAACTACGGGCATAGCATTGGTTCAGGGAGAAAAAATCATTTTTGGTGCAGAACTTTCTCATCGAGGAAGTGCAATTAAAGCGTCCCTAGAATCCCGTCGCTCACTCCGCAGGGGGAGACGAAACCGCCATACTCGCTATCGTCAAGCCAGATTTTTGAATAGAACCAGGACAGAAAATTGGTTAGCTCCAAGTTTGCAGCATCGAGTTGAGACTACCTTAACTTGGGTTAACAAACTCATTAAGTTTATTCCCATCACAAGGATATCTCAAGAGCTTGTCAGGTTTGACTTGCAACAAATAGACAATCCAGAAATATCAGGTATTGAATATCAGCAAGGCACTTTGTCCGGGTACGAAGTCCGTGAGTATCTACTTGAGAAATGGCAGAGAAAATGTGCTTACTGTGGGATTGAGAATGTTCCCTTGCAAGTTGAGCATATTCATCCTCAAGCCAGAGGTGGCACTAATCGGATTTCTAATCTTTGTCTTGCTTGCGAGAAGTGCAATATCAAAAAAGGCACTCAGGATATTAAAGACTTCCTGGCTAAGAAACCGGATCTTCTCAAATGTATTCTGGCACAAGCAAAACGACCTTTAAAAGATGCGGCGGCTGTGAACTCTACCCGTTGGGCATTGTTTAGCCGACTTCAAGAAACTGGTTTACCCGTTTTCACTGGTTCTGGTGGTCAAACTAAGTTCAACCGAACTAGATTAAACTTTCCTAAAACTCATTGGCTAGATGCTGCTTGTGTTGGACAAATTGGAGAATTGGAAATTTTAACGAACAAGCCTTTGCTAATCAAAGCAACAGGGCATGGAACTCGTCAAATGTGTCGGACTGACAAGTTTGGTTTTCCATCTCGATATGTGCCGAGAATTAAATTTGTCAAAGGTTTTCAGACCGGTGATATTGTGAAAGCAATTGTTACTACTGGGAAGAAAATCGGTAAATATATTGGTCGTGTTGCAGTTAGAGCAACAGGTTCTTTCAATATTTCTGCATCAAAATTAGTTCAGGGTATTAGTTATAAATACTGCAAAATCATTCACCGCAAAGATGGCTATGATTACGCATTTTAAGATTGACGGGGATTAAAATCCCTTGAGTCGCGGCTGGTGAGCCATGTCGATAGCGTAGCGTGGCGTTAGCCATACTATCCCTCTGGTCCCTAAAGGGACTGAGTTTCCCACTTCCCACGAGGTTTTATGAATATCCAACGTAAATATAGTTTGCCTAATTGTACCCTGCTCCTAGAGGGGTTAAGTGACATGACACAGACTGCTAACTTTCAAGAACTGCGTCCCCAACTATCTATATTAGTGAATGCAGAATGCTATATATCTAGTTATACTCAACCCATTGTTGGTGGCAGGGAATTTTTTGAAAGCTTAGTTAGAGCAGTCAGCGCCTACGCCCAAGAAGTTTTAAGCAATATCCCCAACCCTCAAGTTCAGAATCATAATTCAGAGTTAGTTGAATTACAAAAAATTAACAGCAACAGCCACAGATTAACTGTTCACACTGAAATCACAGGAGACATGGGGGGAAACACCAGCGAAGGACAACCCATTCAAATTGTCCTGAACACAGTCCAATTATTTGATTTAGTTGAAGCCGTAGATCAGTTTTTTGCTGACAGCCAGACTTTACCAGAATTATCCCTAGAACTACACCCAGTTAATCGCAGTTATAGTGGTTCAAATCAAACCTTACTCAAACAGGCAATCCCGGCTACCATGGGCGTATCCAGTCTAGCCGTAGCTGCATTGGCTTTTAGCTTAATTCCTGCACCTCAAGTCAGTCCACCTCAAGTCAACCCAGAGGTTGAGTCCAGCACTTCTATTCCCACGCCCACAGTAGCAGTAACCCCTACAACTACACCCACAACTACACCCACAACATCAGCAACCCCTACCGCAGTTCAAGATTTAGAAACACTTTTAAAGACAGTTCCAGAAATAAAAGATCCATCTCAATTACGGGCATTAAATCGCCAAGTTTATAACCAAATTCATCCAGCTTGGGTAAATCGCTCAGAATTGCCAGAGGATTTAGTCTATCGTTTAGGTGTCGCCGCCGATGGTAGTATCGTTGGTTATAAAGCAGTCAATCAGAAAGCTAGTGACGCAATAGATAAAACACCACTACCTAAACTGCTCCATAATCCTGCTAATCGCGTCCCGAATGAACCTATTGCTCAATTCAAAGTCGTATTTACCCAAAAAAGGTTTTTAGAAATTAGTCCCTGGCTAGGATACGCCAAAACACCAGAAGTAACTGGCAAAAAAATTACTGACACCAGTAAAATCACAGATCTAAATCAAAAGCTGTATAGTACAATTCGTCAAAATTGGAGTGTGACTCCCACCTTTGCCAGCAACTTGAAATATCGAGTAGCGGTGAATAAAGAAGGTGTGATTGCTGACTATGAACCACTCAACCAAGTTGCTTTTGACTACTTCCGGGAGACACCTTTACCCCAGATGTTCCAATCAGTTTATGGCTCAAATGTAGCTGCACCCGACAATAAAGAAGCACTAGCTCATTTTCGAGTAGTCTTTACCCCTAAAGGTGAATTAGAAGTCAAACCTTGGAAGGGATATAAGTAATTAAAAATGCAAAATTAAAAATTAAAAAATAAGAATCCAATTTTTTAATTTTTAATTATTAATTTTTAATTATTTAGTAATTTTCCCCATATAGTCAAACCTTGGAAGGGATATAAGTAATTAAAAATGCAAAATTAAAAATTAAAAAATAAGAATCCAATTTTTTAGTTTTTAATTATTAATTTTTAATTATTTAGTAATTTTCCCCATATAATTACCCCAAAGTTGTGCCGCTTGGGCGCTGCTGCCAGATGTAGGGGAATTATTATCATTTCCTAGCCAAATGCCGGTGACAAGTTGACGACTGGGAATAAAACCAATGAACCAGAGATCAACATTATTATTCGTTGTCCCGGTTTTACCTGCTTCCCCTAAACCAATAGCGGCGCTACGACCTGTACCATTAGTAATTACTCCCCGCATCAAAGTAGTCATTTGATTGGCAACTTCTTTTTTGATAACTCGTTTGTTACCATTTGGATCGGTATCGAAAGAGTAAATTACCCGACAGGTTTGTAGATCTTTAAGATCCTTACAATCACTACTGTCTCGAATTTTACTAATAGCATGAGGAGGATTCCACACTCCACGATTGCTAATTGCTCCAAATGCCCCGGTCATTTCTAAAACATTAACGACACTTTGACCTAATATCAAGCCTGGAACTGCCTCCAGATCAGATTTCACACCCAACCGCTGCGCCATATCTACTACTTTATTCAAGCCAATTTCTTTTGCTACCCGCAAAGCAATGGGGTTTTCTGAAAGTGCCAAGCCAGTTGCTATATCTAAACTACCACCAGCGCCAGACCGGCAGGGTCTATAAGTAAAACCTTGCCAAGTTAAAGGACTACAAGAATAACTTCTATATGGGGAAATCCCTTTTTCCATGGCCGCAGTGTAAGCAAAAATTTTAAACGTAGAACCTGGCTGACGTTGGGCTTGCACAGAGCGATTGAACTGGCTTTTTCTGTAATCAGTCCCTCCTACCATCGCGACAATACCCCCAGTTTTCGCGTTGAGAGTCACCATTCCCCCTTGGGAAAAACCAAAATTCGAGCCGTCTTTGGTGATGGAATTTTTTAACTCTGTTTCCGCTTTGGCTTGGATAGCTGGATCAAGTTGGGTTTCAATGATATAGTTACCTTCTCTTGCTGCTGCCGGACCTAGTCTTAATGTCAGTTCTTGAAAGACGTAATCATAAAAATAGGGCGCAATGGTTTTGGCTTGTCTTTCACAAACTTTAGGGCTAATTTGGACGGTAGAACGACGGGCGCGGTTGGCTTCTTCTTGGGTGATTTTACCCATTTCCAGCAGTCGCTTAATGACTCGATTCCGATAATCGGCTGCTCCGAGTTTCCGCGGACCACTGCCACAAAAATCAAAGGCATTGGGAGCAGGTAAAATCCCTACTAAGGTTGCTGCTTCGGCCAGAGTTAATTCTTTGGCTGATTTGTTGAAATAATATTTAGCTGCATCTTCAAAACCGGAAGTATCTGCGCCTAAAAAGACTCGATTTAAGTAAGTTAGTAAAATATCATCTTTACTGTAAAAAGTTTCTAACTTGAGGGAGACGACAGCTTCTTTTACTTTCCGTCCTAAAGAGTCTTGACTACCTACATATTCACGGAATAAACTCCGAGCTACTTGCTGGGTAACTGTACTTGCTCCCTGTTGGACATCGCCGCTACGACTGTTAATCAGTACGGCTCGCAACACACCCAAGGGATCTACCCCAAAGTGCCAATAATAACGACTGTCCTCGGAAGCTACAACAGCAGAGGCCAAATATGGTCCAAAGTCAGATATTTTTTTCAGGTCTGTGTGAGCGATATTTCGCGGCTCACGCAGTGGGGTTGAGCCATCACGGGCATAAACAACCACAGGGGCTTTAGTCGCTGTAGGTAAGGGTCTGACAGAAAATTTCATCCATTCTACACCTATGGACAAGGCAATCAAAACTGTAACACCACCGATCCCATAGGCTGTCCAAGTAGCAGCTTTCACATACCAATCTGGTGGGTCTATGTATTGCACACTCACAGAAGCAGCTAGTTCAGGGGGTCCCAAGGTAATAACATCACCATGACGCAGTTCTAGAGCATTTATCCGCCTTTTCCCCAGATAAATACCGTTGGTGGAGTTTTCATCCTTGATCGTGAAAGCGGGAGTGTTTTGGGTGGAATCCCGCGAGAGTGAGAGGTGAATTGCGCTGACAACTTGGTTACGGACGACGAAATCACAAGATTTAGAACTACGTCCGAGAATATGGCGATCGCCTAACAGATTATGTTCTTCCCTTGTATTTGCCCCGGCATCATGTACTAACAGTTTTGGTACTTTAGCGTTGGGTTTGAGCTTTATGGAAGAACTTACTCTAGCTTGAATAGTACTTACTGCTTGAGTCACTTGACCAAGTAGAGTTGTTGGTTTTTGAGGAGGTTGGGGGGAACTCATAAAAAATTTTAATTACTTGGTGTTTGTTGCCATGAAGCAATTAACAGACAGACAATGCCAATACTAATAAAAGAATCAGCCAAATTAAATACGGCAAAATTAATTAATCGAAAATCGAGAAAATCAACGACGTACCCTAAGGCAAATCTATCAATACCATTGCCCATTGCTCCTCCTAAAATCAAACCATAACCCAATTGCTCCCAAAAACTTAACAATGGTCCCGATAATGCAATGGTCATTAATACTAAACTTACACCTAAAGATAGCCACCGTAACCACTCTACCTTGCCACTTAATAAACTAAAAGCTGCACCTGTATTAGTAACATAAGTGAAATGAAATATCCCCCGGAGTAAGGGCAGTGTTTGTCCTGGGTTAAAGGTTTGCACTACCCAGTATTTTGTCAATTGGTCTAATAAAAATGCTATCAAAGCAGCAATCCAGAAGAAGCGATTTTTTATCCGCATAATAAATTTGTCAGTTGTTCTTTGTTAGTTGTCAGTTGTTCTTCTTTGCTACTGACCAATGACCAATAACCAATGACCAATGACCAATGGCCAATGACTAATAAAACATTATATGTCGTAGCAGATAAGCTACTATGGTGACAGCACAAACAACTACTAGTTGCCCTGGTAGTGCAAAGCAGGAGTATTTGAGGATAGCTTGAATTAGGGATAAATTTTCTGTTCCTTTCCAAGGCAGAATATAACTAATAATTAAATAAGCAATACCGCAGATGTGAACAGTGAATAAGCCACAAAAACAACTAAAAGCCAGAGTTTCTAGCCGAGGTCTAGCTTTAAAGGCTAAATAACCACAAATCCAAGCTCCGGGAATAAAACCCAACAAATAGCCAAACTGAGATAGCTTAACATAACCGATACCGCCGCCTTCGGCAAATACTGGCAGTAAGGTTAATCCCATGACTAAATAGGCAATTTGCGAGAGCGCACCAGCATTTTGACCTCCTAAACAGCCTACTAACAGCACTGCACCAATTTGATAGCTGACACCTAATGAAAAGGTCCCAATTCCGTGCTGACTCCAGTTCCAAGGTGCGGTAATACCATAGGCTTCTAGAAAAGTACCACCCATTGTGAGGAGCAAGCCTATCATAGACCATAGCAGTTGATTTGACGCAGCAAACATTTATTAGGTGCAAGGGTTAATTAACGGTAGACGAAAAGCTAAAAATTACAACTACAAAACTATATTGGCATTTTTTTGATAAACAATAAGGTGTATCTCTAGAGTAACCCAAGAAAATAGATAAAATATAATCCTACACTAATCCTATTCGGTACAGTGTAGGATTATGCTAACTTTTAACCAACAGAAATTATCTGTGGTTGAGTTGCTACCTTTTTCATAGCTGTGAAAACTTCTTGTCTAGCCCATTTATCAGCATTTAAAATGTCATCTAAAGAGGGATTTTGTGTGTTATCATTTTGATGGCGATCGCAGACAAATTCAATACAGCGAGCAATATCCAAATAGTGAATTTTCTCTTCTAAAAATAACGCCACAGCTTGTTCATTAGCCGCATTCAACACCGCCGGCATAGAACCACCAGCCTTACCCGCAGCATAAGCCAAACCCATACAAGGATATTTGTGATGATCTGGTTCACGGAAAGTTAAATCACCAGATTTAACTAAATTCAATCTTTCCCAATTAGTGTAAATTCGCTCCGGCCAAGATAAAGCATAAAGCAAAGGTAAACGCATATCTGGCCAACCAAGTTGAGCTAAAACAGACGTATCTTGTAATTCTATTAACGAGTGAATAATACTTTGAGGATGAATGACAATTTCGATGTTATCGTAATCTACTCCAAATAAATAATGAGCTTCAATTACTTCTAAACCCTTATTCATCAAAGTTGCCGAATCTACCGTGATTTTTCGCCCCATTGACCAGTTAGGATGTTTAATAGCATCAGCAACCTTTACCTCTGGTAACTTTTCCACAGGCCAATCTCGAAAAGCACCACCGGAAGCAGTAAGTAATATTTTCCGTAAACCATCTTTAGGAACACCTTGCAAACATTGAAAAATAGCAGAATGTTCGGAATCTGCTGGTAATAGTTTCACCCCGTGTTTTTTCACCAAAGGTAACACCACAGGAGCGCCAGCAATGATAGTTTCTTTATTGGCTAAAGCAATATCTTTCCCCGCTTCAATAGCTGCAATGGTCGGTAATAAGCCAGCACAACCAACAATACCAGTAACTACTGTTTGAGAATCGCCATAACGAGCAACTTCTATGACTCCCGCTTCCCCAGCCAGTAAAATGGGCTGAGGATTTAAGTCTTTAATGGCTTCTTTGAGTTCCGGTAACTTTTCAGCAGCAGAAATGGCGGCAATTTGGGGACGAAACTGGCGAATTTGCGCCGCGAATAGCTCCACATTCCGTCCAGCGGACAATCCAACGATGCGGAATTTATCGGGGTGTTCAGAGACGATATCTAAGGTTTGCGTCCCAATTGAGCCAGTAGAACCCAGTAAAGTAATAGCTTTCACAATTTTTTAAGCATTAACAGATAATTTCAACTATAAATGGCTTGGGACTCGTTGATAAGAGCAATTCCGACAATCAATTAACTCCAATCAAAACTTTTGCTATTTTGGCCATAAATGCGTAACATTACATAAACTACCCCATCTTACTTCGTTGAAGATGGGGTTTCTACATCCCCATCAGTAAGTTGAGATTTTTGACGTGGGGTACATCAAATGTTCCAAAAAAGTATAGAAGAACTAATGCGATTTAGCCGCTATCGTTTGAAGGATTACATCAAAGGGCAAAGAGCTATGGAGCTTGCCTTATCTACCTTCTAGCTATCTTGTCCTCCTGTCAGGGAAATTGTAGAGGCTATCAAATTGGTGGATCTTACAGTTCCTCAACAGTCTATTTAGTTTGAATGCTCAAAAAGTTAGTTTGAATGGGAACTAGCTTTATACCAAATAGATTTTCCTACACCAATTTCCAGTATGCTAGATATGAAACCAGAAACCCAACTAACCAGATTTATGGAAAACCAGATTTATGGGGAAAAAGATTGTTACTAGGACTTACGCACTGTACAAATTAACCATGATGTGCATGAACGAAAATCCGTCGTTTCAGGCTTTTGGCGATTAACAATCCCCTGTTTTACCAGAAACATCAACCCCAAATGGCAATAACGGGGGGCAAATAGATTCTGTTGAGGATGGCACACCAGCTATGGTAACACCAGAACCAGCAGAGGAAGTTGTTAACAACGCGTTACAGAGCGCGTTTGTTGGGAATGGCACACAGCTAGATCCAGTTTCAGGAGAACCACTGCTTCAAGGTAGTAATAATGGGTAGATAAGTGGCTCTGTTGATAATTTAATACCGGATACTGAAATACCAGAACCTGCACTCCTAAGTGTTAATTATGGGCAAGAAAATACCTTTGTTGACAATTCTACTGCTGATGAGGACTTAAGAATCGAGGAACTCAAGCGGGTAACAAATTCGTCTATATCTCGACTCAACTCGGTCTAAAATCCAACCAGTAAGCTAAATACTGAATTAACTCATGAACTTAACACGAACAGAACAGTATGACTTTCTCCCTCGTTTCTACCGTCTTGCGATCGCTAATATTCTTTCAAACCTGATGATTCCTCTAGCGGGTTTAATCAGTGTAGCTTTTTTGGGTCATCTGCAAGAAATTGATGCCTTAGCAGGGGTTTGCATAGCTAATATCTTGTTTAACCTCGTCTATTTGATTCTTGAGTTCTTACGTATGGGAACCACTGGGTTAACCGCTCAAGCTGTGGGAGCAGATGATCAAGAGGCTGCACTGCTAGTGGGACTACGCAATGGCTTAATCGCCTTGGGATTAGGTATCGTACTGTTAATTTTGCAGTATCCTTTGCGAGAGGTAGGTTTTTCGCTCTTGAGTGCTGATATTGATGTTAAAGCTGCCGGCATTGACTATTTCAATGCTCGCATTTGGGGAGCGCCTGCTGTTTTACTGAACTTCGTTCTCATTGGTTGGTTACTGGGACGAGAGGAGAATAGTAAGGTTGTGGTACTTTCAGTTATTGGCAATGCAGCCAATATAATTTTAAACTACTTATTTATTATTCAATGGGGTTGGAATAGTGTAGGGGCTGGAGTATCTCAAGCATCTAGCCAATACTTAATGTTGTTTATCGGCATCCTCTTAGCTAGTCGGAAAGTTCAGTGGCAAGAAATCCGCGCAGTTAGCCCACAAATCATGGATTTTTCAGAGTTGAAAACTATGTTGGCTCTCAATAGAGATATCTTGATTAGAACTATAAGTGAGATGTCTGTCTTTACTATTTTTAGTAATCTGAGTGCCATGATGGGAACGATACTCTTTACCCAAAATTCTTTATTAGGACAGATAACACATCTAAATGTTTACTTAACTAACGGAATGGGATTTGCTACCGAAACCTTAAGCGGAAACTTGAAAGGTAAAGATTCAAAAGAGAAATTGTTACCCTTGCTGAAAGTTTCAGTTGCCAGCAGCTTATTGATAGGACTCACTGTAGCTACAATTTGTGTTTTCTTTCCCCAGGCTGTCTTTGGCATATTAACCAACCATACGGAAATTACTGAACATATTGATACCTATATTTGGTGTTTATGCTTCATACTTATATTCAATTCTGTTGCCTCAATGCTGGAAGGATATTTCTTAGGATTAGCAGAAGGGAAAATTGTTCGTAATGTCAGTTTGATCTCTGCTACTTTGGGATTTATCCCATCAGCTATAGCAGCTTGGTATTTTCACAACAACTATCTTTTGTGGCTATCCATTATATTATTTATGTTTGCCAAAATGGTGACAATGCTAGTGTATTTACCAAAATCTTTGAGTAGTGATACTGAAGTTAATGCAGTTTCTCTGACAACTGTTGAAAATTAAATCGGCTTAAAGAGGGAAGTGAGTTATACCAATTTTATGTAAGGCTGCACAGAATCATGAAATCCATTAATTCATCCGTATTTATCTGCATACCCTATGGCTGATGCCTCCGGCACGCTACCGCGAACGCCACGCAAGCTACGGGAAGCCGCTAACGCGGTTACATCTGCGTTTATCTGCGGTCAATTATTCTTGAAATCTTATTCTATGCAGTTTCATCTTAATTTGGTATTAGTGAGTTAATTACCACTTGCTGTCCTTCTTTTTGACCTTTGATGAAAACATTAAAGAATAAAGATTATTTTTCTAATTTTAGTTCTTGATCATATAATAATTAAAGTTTATTAAATTAGAGTTAAAATGAGAGAAGCGCCAGGGGCTGACATAATTATTCTCAACAGTCAGCAGCAAGTTTTACTTGTACTTCGAGATAATAAAAGCTCTATTCCTTTTCCTAACACTTGGGCATTCCTGGGAGGATATATAGAGAAAAATGAATCTGCAGAAGCAGCTATTCGCCGAGAATTAGTTGAAGAAATGGAACTGGAATTAGGCGAAATTAAATTCTTTAAGTCTTATTTTTGGCAAGAATGTGATGAACACATTTTTTGGACTCGGCTGGATTTAGATATTTCTCAAATAACCCTACACGAAGGACAAAAATTAGCCTATTTTAGTCGAGAGGAAATTAATCAGCTTGAATTTGCCTCTCACTATGATCAAATTCTGGCTGAGTTTTTTGATTTCTTAGCAATTAGTTTAAAATTAAGTATTGGTTAAAGCTAATGAAAAATTCAATTGCAGAAAATTTAAAGAATACACTACCAACAAATATCGCTCAGGGATTGGAAAGTGCTTTAGCTTATTTACCTGGAGGTAAAACAGCAACAATAGAAAAACCCCAATCAGAAGGATTATTTAATCATATCTTATTGATTACAACAGCCACAGATCGCTGCGTTTTTCGTGCCAGACGGGATATTTCCACTGAAGCTGGTGATGCTTATATGCAGTATATGTATGAAGCCACTGGCTTTATCCAAAATGGCGGTTCTTTTAAACTCAGAAATATTGGAGATGAAGTTGATTTTATCAAACGGGCATTAGCTGTCGGCTTACCAGTTCCTAAATTAATCCATGCAGATCAAGATTGGATGCTGATTGAATATGTAACAGGGAAAACTTTGTTGGAATTTCTAGAAACTGGAGAAGTCAAATTTTTGCCGAAGGTTCTACAAGAAATGAATTTAGCTCACAGACAGGGAATTATTTATGCTGATCGCTGGACTGGGAATGAAATGATTGATACCCAGGGAAATGTGCGAATGATTGATTTTGATATTGAATGGTTTTATCAAGGAGGTAATGATGGTACTCTGGAAGCATTAGAAATGGCATGGACTATTTTTAATGCCATGAGAGTAACTAGCAAACGAGATGAATTATTAACAATAGTAGAAACGGAAGTTTTACCATCATTAAAAGCATGGGGTTATGAAATCTCCAAAATGAAACAATTTATTGAAGGTTTATGCAAGTTTTATCTTGACCCCAATAAGCCCGGTAATCAATGGTCTTTACCAAAAAGTTTGTATGTGGCAATGGCTAAACCAGCGAATCGCTTGATTGCGATGTTTACTGAAGCTGATTAAGGGACTTCCAATTAAAAAAATACCCAAAAATTTCTTGTGGTGCGGGACGAATTGCCCGCTAATCATCAAGGACGGGCAGGATGACCATCCCACAAAATTGGGTAATTTATTTTTTGGTGTTCCCTAATCGCAGAATAATGCGTGGCATAATTCACCAACCAGCTACGCAACTGCGTATATGGCGGCTGAGTGGCGTAAATAATTAAATTGCTATCAATCAGCATTGTCTCTCCCGAATAAATTGCGATCTTGACGTTGTTCACGCTGCCAAACAACTGGATCAGCAATTTCTGCAAAAGGATTTAACGCCACCGCCTGCGTCAATGCTTGCGCCAAACCTTCGCGCCTTGCTTGGTTTGAAGTGATAGGCGTTTTTTCTCGTGCTTTTTGTTCTAAGTAAACAGCATAATTCAGTAACTCCGCTTGCGATGATATCGGTAGAGCGGCAGCATGGTGTTGAATTTGTTGCAAAATAGGGTTCATAGCTAGTATGTTAATTTTGTGTGTTTTGGAGCGATTTCCTGGGAAATTATTGGTGTTACCGTAGTTTACACCGAAAGCATCTGTTCCAGGCACTTTCTCATAAAAATATGCGACACATTTTGTGCATGAAGTCTTATGGGATAAGGGATTCAGAATTAACACACTACTATAGGACTCCCTGGTAATTGATCAAATTGAATGGGTGGAATCTGCTGCTGATCAAATTTATCAGAGAGTGCTTTTCGGGTGCTTTGCTTAATTCGAGAATGGTTCTGTAAGTTGAGACTTAATAGCCAAAATCCTTCTTCAATTAATCCTCTATGTACTTCATCAAAGGTATTTTCTCCTTCATAAAAAGCGACAACACCGGGTTCTACATTGATCGCTAACATACGATCTCTTGTAGAAGGATTTATACTTAAAAACAGGTCTTTTCCCAACCTTAACGTTACACATTATCTGTAGGGTTAAACGGCCTGTTCCCTCCCTACAGATGATTGTTTGGGGTAAGTTTTACCGGAAATTAATTTCTTTCATTACTTTCACGTTATAGTAACGAGTATCTGTGAGAGAATTGGGAATCTGATTAGCTTTAAATGCTGAAGCTAAATCTTCGATCGCTTCCTTTATAGTATGTGCAGGGACAAATCCCAGTTCTTGCTTAATTTTTTCTGAAGAAATATGGTATGAACGCAGATCGTCGGTGGGTGTAGTCATAATTTCTACAGATTCTCCCACTACTTGACGGGTCATCTCGGCAATTTCCATCAAGGTATGATTTTCATAGCCAGCGTTAAATATTTTACCGTCAATCGCTTCATCTGACCATTGTAGAGATTTTAGATACAGATCGGTCATATCTTCAATATGGATATTGGGACGTTTTTGCTGACCACCAAAAACTGTAATTTTACCATTATTAATTGCGTGGTTAGTGAGAATATTCACCACTAAATCTAGTCGCTGACGGGGGGAATAACCGCAGACTGTAGCAGGACGCAAAACTAAGGTAACAAAACCTGGTTCTCGTTTACTCAATAAGACTTCTTCGCATAAAGCCTTATAACGAGAATAGTCTGTTAAAGGCATTAAGGGTAAGTCTTCTGTGACATTTTCTATTTCTTTGATGCCGTAAACACTGGAGGAAGAAGCATAAATAAACCGCTTCACTCCGGCATCTTTGGCAACGTCTACTAAGTCAAAAAAGGCATCATAATTAATCGAACGGCCTAAGTCTGGATCTAATTCAAAGCTGGGATCGTTGGAAATACAAGCTAAATGAATGACAGCATCACATCCTGGCATGATTTTTTCTAGAAGTTGGCGATCGCGGATATCGCCTTCAATCTCTTCTAAATGAGGATGATCTTTAACGGCATTTAATACATCTTTGCCATAAAGATACAAGTCTATTACCTTAACTCCATATCCAGCTTGCAGAAGTTTAGGAACTAAAATAGCTCCTACATAACCAGCACCACCGGTCACTAAAACTTGTTGAATTGGATTCATTGATTTACTCCTTAATTATCTTTTAAAATGTGGAAATTGTTTTAGCAAACTTTAATAAGCGTCCCTTGTCTACAGGCTTTTCATTTCCTAAAACATTGGCAGCGATCGCTCCGGCCAAATTTCCTAAAAATGATCCTAACTGCACAGGCAAATCTAACTTAGCACTCAAACTGGCTAGGGCAAAAAAGGCATCTCCAGCCCCGGTGGTATCTTTGACTTGTTGTGTCATGGCCGGAGTAATTTCCATCTCTCCATGAGTATTAATTCCCAAAGAACCAGCAGATCCTAAAGTTAACCAACCTTGTTGCGCCCCTAAATGATATTGCAACCGTTTTAGTAACTCTTCTCGATTACCATAACGATTAGAAAATGCCAGACGAATTTCCTGTTCATCTACACAAAATGTATCGGCTCGCTTATATTTACTAATTAGGTTATAACCGTAATTAGCACTATTAGTTTGACAGTTTAAGGCTAAAAATGGTGCTTGTGATTGAATTAATTCAATTGCTTCAGCATCAATTAATCCATGACCATAATCCGCCAAAACCACTAAATCGCAGTTTTTTAACAGTTTTTCCCAAGCATCTAAAAGTTTTTCTCGTTCTTGGGGTGCTAGTCCTTCTTCGTCTATGGAATTAATCGCAAATAATTGGGTATAACCCTTGGTTTTCCCTTGTTGTTCAATATAACGACACTTTGTTACTGTAGAATATTTTTCTACACAATGTAAATTAAGATGCAGCGTACCATCAACATGATTAGCAATCAAATGATGTACATCTGGTTCATCACCAATGGTACTAGCTAGGGTGACAGATTTGGCAAAACTACTGAGATGGTTAGCGATCGCAAAAACTCCCCCCAAATGTTGTTCTTTTTTCACAAAGCGGGTTGATGGCGCTCTTCCTTTTGAGGTTAATCCCTGAACTGTACAGTGAACAAACTCATCAATAATAATATCCCCCAACACCAAAACATTGAGATCCTGCATTGCTTCTATCGCATTTCTAATATCCTCAAAAGCATATTGTTGACTAAAATCATTGGCATAACGTTTTAATTCTGGAGGGATAACATCAAGATAATTATTAATCAGTCGTGTAGAGCTAAAAGTAATTTCTTGAGTATAGCGAATGTCACCTCCGTAAGCTCTTACTTGAGCGATTTCTTTATCAATATTGTGGGTTACATCTTTCTCTGTTTCCGCATATTCATCTCCCTTGCAGTAAATATGAGGACGCACTTTCTCAATTACTTCCAAAGCTGTGACGGCGGGAGTTAAAATTACATAATCAACACAAGCTAAAGCAGCTATAGAATTAACACGCAACTCATCAGAAAATATTGGTCTTCCTGGTCCTCGGTTAATATAAGGAGTAGCAGTTAGGGAAATTACTAATAAGTCTCCCATTGCTTTAGCCGCTTGTAAATGAGCAATGTGTCCGGGATGTAGTAAGTCAAATACCCCATTACAGAGAACGATTTTCCGTCCTTTTTGATGGTAGACAGTGAATACTTCTGCACAAGTTTCAAAGTCAATAATTTTTTCTCTATATATTTCTAATTGCATCTTTATTTCATTGCTAATCTTGGTACAAAAGTTCACAGAAAAATCGAACAATTCAGAACTAGAACATCATTATTTACTTGATGATTCTAGGTTTAGATATCTGACAATTTTTGAAGAAAGAGGTCTACAATTCTAGTTCTTGTCACATATATTTAATATGCAATCATTAAATCTTGTTGTTTACCACAGATAGAATTTCTTCTATGTATAAATGGGATGAATATTTTAGGATACTTTTAGTTCATTTAAACTGAGATAGTTATTCACATTTGCACTAGGTAAAGCACCTTCTACCAAGCCATCAATAATGCAGTGACAAATACATAAGTGCATGATTTCTGCAAAACCATAGGACATCGTGGGAACATAAAAATTTAGATGTCCAAGTTGACGTAAGGGGTTGTTAGGTTGAAAGGCTGAAAGTGTAATCACATGACAATTCATTTTTAGTGCTTGGTAAACACCAGCAAGAATATTTTGTGATTGTCCAGAACTACTAATTGCAAACAAAACATCTCCAGACTGAGCAAATGTAGAAATGGGTTTGCTAAAAACTTGTTCGTAGCCAAAGTCATTACTAATACAGGTCACCAAAGCACCATCGTTAAAGCAAATCGCGGGAATATTACCATTACGCCAGTAGTCAATAGCCTGATGACTAGCTACGGCTGCACTTCCTCCATTACCGATAAATATCACTTTTCGACACTGCTGATTTTGCTTTTCTACTAAAGCCGCAGCCATATCAATTCCTGCTGAATTAGCAAAAGATTTACCTTGATGATCTGTGACTTGAAATTTCTCACCCAGGGTAGATAGTTGCTGGAAGTAATCATTAGAAAATGGATGAAGTCGCTGCTGTACTTTATTCATAAACACTATCAAGTAATTAATGTCATTGTTTTATGTATACCTGAGCCTTGCTACAAAGCGGTCTTTTCTGACCCAGGTTGGGACGGTGTACCACTTCTTCTCACATATCTCTAAGATACAAGGTTGGGTTAAGCGACAGCGCAACCGATTTGTTGGGTTTCATTCTATTGCTTCGCAATGCTAACGCTCCACAACCCAACCTACGAATCAAGACTTTTTCTAATTTGGAAAAGGTATTGTTTATGTATACTATTTTTTCTATTTTTGAAATCTAAAGAAAATATAAAGAATATCTAAAGAATAAATTTTTATGACTTACTCAATTAATGCCAATTAACATTATTTTCAGAAAATCTTTAAAGAATATTAAGAAAGCAATAAAGTAGTAATATTTTTGTATAATCAACGAGTAAATTTTAAATAAGTAGATTGGCGTTGAAAATTGTCGTTATAGCAAGGCAAAAGGCAAGAGTAAAGAGATTTTGGGCGATTTTACGTTTCTTTACACAGTTTGGTTTTATTGTCTTCACCTACTTAAATGTACAGTTTAAAATATTAATAACAATAATAAAGGTGGCAAAATTTTTATTTGTGACTGATTTAGATCAGACTTTAGTTGGTGATGATCTAGCTTTAGAGAAATTAAATCAGTGGTTAAGTAAACAGCGCCGTATTGACGGTACAGTTATCTGTTACACCACAGGGCGATCTCTCCCGCTCTATCAACAACTGATCGCTCAAAAAGAACTCTTAGAACCTGATATACTCGTCCTGGCAACGGGTACAGAAATTTACTACCCAGGCAGTGAAACCCCCGATTCTGAGTGGAAAAACAAAATCTCCCTGGGTTGGGATAGAGAACAAGTAATAGAAATAACCAGCCGATTTCCTTGCCTAGTCCCCCAATCTCCCTTAGAACAAACGGACTTTAAGGTTAGTTATTATACTAATACTAAAGGATTATCAGTAACACTTCCGCGATTAAAAGCTATTTGGCAAAATCATGGTTTAGCAGTACAAATGATAGATAACTTTGGGGGTGCATTTTTAGATATCTTACCAGCATTAGCAAATAAAGCTGCATCTGCTCTTTTTCTGCAACAACGGTTAGGTTTTACTAATGAACAAACTCTTATTTGCGGAGATTCAGGTAATGATCTATCTATGTTTGAAAATATGCTTTGTCCCGCTATTATCGTTGGTAATGCCCAACCAAAAATATTAGATTGGCATGAAAATTCCCCACCAGGGAATCGCTATCTGGCAAAAAGTCACTTTGCAAATGGCATTTTAGAAGGATTAAAATATTTTGAATTTTACAGAGAATAATTGATATGAAAACCATTGTTTATCAATCCTATCGGGGAAATGAAACACCAAATTGGCTGGAAACTTGTATGCAAACAGTCAAAGATTGGGCAGAATTAAAAGGCTTTGACTACCGAAGAGTAGACAACTTTTTTGACTATGTTCCCGATTGGTATATAGATAAATCTCAAGGTAAAATTAACGTTATTGCTGATTTAGCTAGATTAGAAATAGCGAAAAAATTTTTAGAACAGGGATATGAGCAAACTATTTGGATGGATGCTGATGTAGTAGTTTTTGATCCCGATAAT
The DNA here is from genome assembly GCF_000312705.1 of Anabaena sp. 90. NCBI lineage: Bacteria > Bacillati > Cyanobacteriota > Cyanophyceae > Nostocales > Nostocaceae > Anabaena > Anabaena sp. 90. The sequence goes on along the minus strand of NC_019427.1, from coordinate 180,774 downwards.
TTAAACATTGAAACGACAGAAGAATATTTAGTTTGTCGTGAAGTTTGGTTGGATACAGAAGATGATCAAAATTTGGGCGAGGGAACTTTATTTTGTACTGAAAAAGTCACTAATTCCTTAGTTTATTTTACTCAAAAAAATAGTTTTTTGGACTTTTATATATATGCGACTAAATCAATCTTGAAAAATCAGACCGGAAGGTTATCCAGATTAGCAGTTAGTACGAAATTTTTAAGCAGACTTTATGAGATTATGGAATTACCTCTTTTTCCAAATATGGGGCTTTTTAGTCCTATTCTAATGCACGCAATTGTAGAAGATAAAACTGAGATTATCGAGTTATATACAAAAGCCTTGAAATCTCCTATTTATGCGGCTAACTTGTGTTTATCTTTTAGAAATCAATCTCATAAAGGCATCATGGTGACAGATAAACTATTTGAACAATTGATTGATAAATTGTTACAAAATAAAGGAGAAATGATTAACCGATATTCTTCTCCATAATTAAATTCTCATTCCTCATTGGTAAAACACGAGGAATGTAAGAGGATGTTTGAAAAGTTTTGGGCGAATATAATTCACTACTACACAAGCAAAGTCCACCTGCGTGGACTAATGAAAAATCGAGGGTTTCAAACCCACCTCCGTGGGTTTTGTCTGTGTGCAAGATGAACCGCGACTTCTAGTCGCCAGGATTAGTATGAATTAAGACTTTTCAAACACCCTCTAAGCTATAATCAGCAAACCACAATATTTTTTTGTAAGAGGTAAGGTTGTCACAAAATGAAGAAAAGCCCAAATATCGCATTTTATACTTGTTGTAACTCTGTGTCTTTTTCTAAGGTACAACTCTTTTTGAGATCTGCTAAAAAACAAAATATAGACGTTAAGGTGCTAGGTGAAGGTCTCGAATGGTCAGCCAATTCTCTAAGACTTCCTTTGATTTTGAAGGAACTAAAGGATGTGAAAGATGACACAATAGTTCTTGTTACTGATGCTTTTGATGTTCTGTATGTACAGAATGCTAACAGTATATATGAAAAATTTATTCAAGGTGGTTATAAGATATTATTTGCAGCAGAGAAATGGTACTCTCATCAGTACGAAGAATACAAAGATTTTTACGATAGCATTAAAGTTCCCTATGATTATAAATATCTGAACGCAGGGACTTTCATGGGATACAAAAAATATGTCTGTGAGATGATTGATAATATTCTTTCTTATCCGAATTTTCATGAAAACGGTAGTGATCAAAGATTGTATGGAAAATACTGTTTTGAAAATCCTGAAACAGTAACCTTAGATTATTGCTGTGATATTTTTTGGTGTACAGCAGGGGAATGGGAAATTTTACCAGAACTGTATGACATACACAATGGATTTGTCTTAAACAAATTAACTGGCACATATCCTGCAATAATTCACATACCATACTCTAAAAAGTATTATAATGTTCTGCTCAGGTTGGCAGAAGATCTGGGTGATGTTGTATCGCGGTAAAGAATAATCAACAACAATGATGAGGTTAATGTTTCAGAGATCATGACAAGTTTCTATACGAAGATTAATACACCTGATTGGGTTAAAAACGCCGTTTTTTATCAAATATTTCCTGATCGCTTTTCTCGAAGTATTCCCACTGAACAAAAGTGGTTACTTAATATACCCTTAGAAGACTGGAATACTACTCCTACATTTCATGGTTATAAAGGCGGAAATCTTTGGGGAATAATTGAAAAACTAGATTATTTACAAGATTTAGGTATTAATGCAATTTACCTTAATCCTATTTTTACATCTGCCAGTAATCATCGTTATCATACTCTTGATTATTATCAAATTGATCCCTTATTAGGCGGTGAAGAAGCATTTACCAATCTCCTTAAAGAAGCTCATCATCGTAAGATTAAACTTATCTTAGATGGAACTTTTAATCATGCTAGTAGAGGCTTTTATTTTTTCAATGATATTCTCGAAAATGGACAAAATTCTCCTTGGTTAGATTGGTTTAAAATTACAGGTTGGCCTATCTCACCTTATGATAATTCTCGTCCTGCTAATTATGCTTCATGGTGTGATCTTCGTGCTTTACCCGAATTTAACACTAATAATTTAGGAGTGCGCGAATATATTATGCGTATAGGTGAATATTGGATTAAACGTGGTGCAGATGGTTGGCGTTTAGATTCGGCAGATTACATCAAAACTCCTGGATTTTGGCAAGAATTTCGGGAAAGAATCAAAGCAATTAATCCTGAAGCCTATATTGTGGGAGAAATTCCTATGAATGCAACTGAGTGGTTAGATGGCACACAATTTGATGGCGTGTCAAGTTTACCCTTTCTTAATGCTACCACTGCCTTTATTGTCGGCGATCGCCAGGTAAAAGGTCATTTTGCTGAATATGCACCACCACCACCTGCGGATGCGGCTAAATATGGGGAGGAAATTAATCAATTACTGCAACTTTATCCTTGGGAAATTCAATTAACTCAACTTAATGGTATTAATAATCATGATACAGCTAGGTTAATTGATGTAGCTGGAGGCGATCGCCCCAGTTTATATTTAGCAACGTTACTATTATTTACTTTTCCTGGCGCACCTTGCATATATTACGGCGATGAAGTCGGTTTAAACGGTGGTTATGATCCAGAATGTCGTAAAGGATTTCCTGATAAAAAACAGTGGGATCAAGATATTCTTGAATATCATCGTCAATTAATTAAACTCCGTCTTTCTCATCCAGCATTAAGAATAGGTGAATATCATACCTTGTCCGCTCAAGGACAAGTTTATATTTTCGCTAGAAGGTTAGAAACAGAAATTTTATTAATTGCGGTAAATGCTGGTAATGAAATAGCAATGGCGAGTATTCAACCATCATGGCAAAATCAACTCAAACAAACATTATTTACATATCATTCCAGTCAAGAAAACTGGACTAAAGAAGCCGAATTTATTAACTTTAAACTTCCACCCCGTAGCGGATTAATTATTGGTTAATTAAGTCATGAAATATCAACAATCACTACTTTTAGCAACTGATTTAGACGGCACTTTTTTAGGTGGTTCTCAACAACAACAATCTGAATTTTATCAATATATTGAAAAACAACGCGATCGCCTACTTTTAGTATATGTCACCGGCAGAGAACTGGACTGGATCAGCAACTTATTAATAGAAAATCCTCATATTCCTAAACCTGACTATATCATTGGTGATGTGGGAACAACTATTGTACATGGTGAAACATTTGAGCCAATTTATCCTGTACAATATTGGATAATTAAACAATGGAATAATGCTAACGAAAAAATTAAAACCCTATTAGCAAATGAACCAGGATTAAAACTACAGGCAGTCAATCCTAAGTATCGTGTATCTTACTATTATGATTCTGAAAAATTGCAACCTAACACCATCCAAAAAGTAATCAATGCCGGATTTGATTGCATTATCTCATCTTATAATAATATCTATTTTTATTTTGATGTCATGCCCAAAGGAGTTTCTAAAGGACCAACTCTCTTGAAATTTTTGGAGGAAATAAAGTTTAATGCAGATGAAACCATAGCTTGTGGAGATACTCTCAATGATTTATCCCTATTTGAAACAGGATTAAAGGGAATTGCTGTGGGAAATTCTCATCCCAACTTAGTTGATAAAATTCAGACAATGGATAATGTTTACCATAGTCCTTATCCTGGTGTGATGGGTATTTGGGATGGTTTGAAATTTTACGGCAAGGATTAAATGTCAAATATATAGGACTCCTATTTGATTTTTGATGGCTTGCGTGGCGTAGCCATACAAAACTCGGTACACCTTAATATTCTGGAATCCTCTTGCCCTCCTACGCAGGAAAATTCAAGAATCAAACCGGATTCCTATATCAATACCTTAGCCATTTTATGCTTTGTTGGCTTAAACGACAGCGCAACCCATCTACGAATCAAGGCTTTTTTCAATGTGGACAAGGTATTGTTTGTACAATGCCTACCCTAGATATAATTTCAACAATCAAAAGGAACAAAAAAATGACTTTAACAACTCTTCGCTTTCCTATTGATTTGGATGTTTACAAGTCTTTGAAGTTAGACCCGACTAATTCAACTTTGACTAATGAACAAAGAGAAATTCTGAAAGCTAATATTCAACTTTGTCGAGATACTATTGTTTTTTTTACCGCTGTAGCAGCAGCCAAAGGTGTGGGCGGTCATACAGGAGGAGCTTATGATACAGTTCCCGAAGTGATGATTTTAGATGCTTTCTTTCGGGGAGTAGCAGATAAATTTGTGCCAATTTTCTTTGATGAAGCAGGACACCGCGTTGCTACACAATATTTAATGGCAACTTTACAGGGTGATCTTGATGCAGAAAATCTGCTGCATTATCGAGAAGCCTATTCATTACTACTTGCACATCCAGAACGAGGACGCACTCCTGGCGTAAAATTTAGTTCGGGAAGATTAGGACACCTCTGGGCTTATGTGAATGGAGTAGCGATCGCACATCCTCATCAAGTAGTATTCTGTTTGGGTTCAGATGGTTCACAGCAAGAAGGAAATAATGCCGAAGCCGCCCGTTTAGCTGTGGCTAAAAATCTCAATATCAAATTAATTATTGATGATAACAATTCCACCTGTAGCGGATATCCAACAGATTATCTCAAGGGTTATAACGTCGGTCAAACTTTAGCTGGACATGGATTAACTGTATTAACTGGAGCAGGGGAAGATTTAGATGATTTATATACTCGTCTCTGTCAAGCTGTCACTATTAATGGACCAGTAGCAGTAATTAATAAACGTCCTATGACTCCCGGTATTGTTGGAGTAGAAGGCACACCTTTAGGACATGATGCCCTATCACCAGAGTTAGCGATCGCCTATTTAGAAACTCGCGGACATACATCAGCCGTCAATTACCTCAAAAAAGTTATTCCCCTCACACATACCTACTCTTTTACGGGTTCTAGCAGCAAAACACGCCATATTTTTGATGCTACCGTTGTCTCTCTTCTCAGTCAAATGACACCCACAGAACGGCGAGAAAAGGTAATGTGTATTGACAGTGATTTAGGAGAATCCTGTGGTATCAATAAAATTAGTCAAGCCTATCCAGAGATTTTCTATCATGGCGGCATCATGGAAAGAGGAAACTTCTCTGCGGCGGCAGGATTTGGCATGGAAGCAGGAAAACAAGGCATTTTCAGCACTTATAGTGCCTTTTTGGAAATGTGTATTTCTGAAATTACAATGGCACGGCTTAATAAATCCAACGTTCTTTGTCAATTTTCCCATAGTGGGATAGATGAATTAGGAGATAACACCTGCCATTTTGGGTTAAATAATATGTTTGCCGATAACGGTTTAGAAGACGCTTATCAAACCCGTCTCTATTATCCCGCCGACGGACATCAAATGAAAGCTTGTGTGGAAACTGTATTTGATCAACCAGGGTTAAGATTTCTCTTTTCTAGCCGTTCCCCAGTACCCGATATTCTGGATACAAATAGTAAACCTTTATTTGCAGATGGTTATACATTTATTCCTGGAAAAGATGACGTAATACGAGAAGGAACAGCCGGCTATATCGTTAGCTTTGGAGAGGTACTTTACCGCGCCTTAGAAGTAGTAGAAATCCTGAAAAAACAGGGAATTAATGTCGGTTTAATCAATAAATCCACATTGAATCTAGTAGATGAAGAAATCATGGCAAAAATTGGTTCAACACCCTTTGTTTTAGTAGTTGAATCCTTAAATCGGCGTACAGGTTTAGGTATCCGTTTTGGTTCATGGTTACTAGAAAGAGGGTTTTCTCCCAAATATGCCTATATGGGAACTCATCAAGAAGGTTGTAGCGGAATTTGGGAACAACTCCCCCATCAAGGTATTGATACTATTGGCATCATGAACAAAGTTGAGGAAATGTTAAAATAAGAAAAAAATCCCCGAATTCTTCTGTGATCATCACCATAAATTATCAGATGATATCAGAAGTCGGGGATCTGAATCTAAAGGAGAATAATTACCAGTGATCAAAGTGGCTTTTCTTGATCGAGATGGAGTAATTAATATTGATCATCACTATGTTTTTAGATGTGAGCAGTTTGAATTTAATGATGGCATTTTTGCTACTTGTCGTCTACTACAAGATTTAGGTTATAAGCTAATTGTGATCACAAATCAATCAGGTATTGCTCGTGGTTACTATTCTGAACAAGATTTTTTAAGTCTTACTGTCTGGATGTATGAGCAATTTAATAACCAAGATATAACAATACTGGATGTGTTTTACTGCCCACATCATCCCCAATCAACTATATCTAATTACCGTCAAAACTGCCGATGTCGTAAACCGTTACCAGGAATGATTGAACAAGCTTGTCAGAAATATCCTATAGACTTGCAAAGCTCAATCCTAATTGGTGATAGAATATCGGATATGCAAGCTGCTAAAGCCGCAGGAATCGGTAAATTTTATTTACTCAGTCCAGAAATTTTTATTCCTAAAGAATTACAAGTTTCTGCTCGGTTGGATAACCTGGAAGCACTAAAGTTTTTTATTTAATGAATTTGAGAATATGTTTATTAAATATTCATTAAATTTTACTAAACTTTTACTAAAAAACCAGCAAATTATTTTGCTGTCCCATACAAAACAAAGAGATTTACAAGCAGATGAATAAAGTTTGGCGTTATGTTCAAGAATTGCTAATATTTAAACTCATATATCCTATTTTATTGAGATACATTGACGAAAATCTCATCACGATGACTGAGGAGATGGAGAAAGATAAAATGGAGAATAATATTCCTAAGTTAGAAGCGGAATATGAACAATTACCTATTCTCAAATTGATTTATTCAATTTTATTTAACTATCTACACAGCAATTTAATTACTAGAGTAGATTTACTCCAGCAATGTCAAGCAGAGAATAATCTTTATCAGTTAAAATATGATGAAATTATTCAAATTGAACCAGCTATAAGTTATCAAGAAATTCCCGCAGCATTTAGAGAAAAAGAAGGTAGCTTTGAATTTACTAATCCTTTTGCTGTGGTTGTTAAAAACGTTGAGTTATTGGGAATTTATGGGATTGGTTTTACTGAGGATAAGAATATTATTTTAGAAACAGTTTTAGATAGAGTAGATGTCTTAGAACACACTACTATTTCTACAATGAAGGCTGGTTTCAATTCTCAATATATTACCCCTATAGCTAATATAGAACATTTTGATTTAGCTTGTTCATTTGTTAATTATTGGAGTCATTTATACGCTCATTGGATTTATGAGGCTTTAACTAGATTAGAAGTCCTTGAATATTATTCTCAAAAAACAGGTAAAAAACCAGTCTTAATAATTGATAAAGATATTCCTAGTTGGAAAATTCGCTCTTTAGAATTGATGGGTTATGGTCTAGAAAATTATATCCAATGGAATGGATATAGAGCTAAAGTTAATGAATTAGTTATTTGCTCTAAAAGACGTGAAGGAGGACGTATTTCTATCAAAGCTTGTCATTGGGTAAGAGAACGTATTCTTAGTAACGTAGATACTTATGCAAATCCAAATCTGGTTTTGAGTCCCAATATTTTTATTTCTCGTAAAAAAGCAAATGCTCGCCGCATTTTGAATGAAGAAGAAGTAAGCAATACTCTCGATAAAATGGATTTTGTACCTTATGTTATAGAAGATTTAGATTTTGCTGACCAAGTAAAATTGTTTGCTCAAGCTAAATTTATTATTGCTCCTCATGGTGGTGGAGTAACAAATATTATTTTCTCCCAAAATTTAACTTTAATTGAACTTTTTGGTCAGAAAATTAGCCATTTCTATTATACAGTTGCTAAAGGATTAGGATTCGATTATGCTTGTATGTTTTGTGAGGTAAAGAATGAAGATATCATTGTCAATTGTGAAGAATTAAGTAGAATGGTTGATAAAATGACAAAAAATAGAATTTGATAATGTAAATTAGATGATCATAAAGCTTGATGAAAATTTAAATTTTGACTAACAGATTATTAATTTTGTATGAACAGTAAATTAAATTCTCCTAAACATTGCTTAGTCACTGGTGCTGCTGGTTTTATTGGTAGCCACTTGTGTGATCTCCTCCTCAAATCAGGTCATAGTGTCGTTGGTTTAGATAATCTGGTGACAGGAAGAACGGCTAATTTAAAAGTGGCTCAAACCTATTCCACATTTACATTTATTGAGCAAGATGTTGCTGATATTTCCCCATCCATATTAACAGATATTGACTGGGTATTTCATTTAGCAGGATTAGCTGATTTAGTTCCCTCAATCCAAAATCCAGGAGCATATTATCATGCCAATTTACATAGTACATTCGTCCTTTTAGAAGCTTGTCGTACTGCTAAAATCCAAAAATTTATCTACACAGCTTCTTCCACTTGCTATGGTATTCCTAATCAATATCCCACATCAGAAACCTATCCTTGTCATCCTAAACATCCATACGGCTTAACAAAATATTTAGGTGAACAATTAGTCATGCACTGGGCGCAAGTTTATCAACTTCCAGCCCTTTCTTTACGATTGTTTAATGTGTATGGACCAAGATCCAGAACCACAGGAGCTTATGGTGCAGTATTTGGCGTATTTTTAGCTCAAAAACTAGCGAAAACCCCTTTTACTGTTGTTGGAGATGGAATGCAAACGAGAGATTTTACCTTCGTTAGTGATGTAGTAGCAGCCTTTATCAAAGCTGCTGAATCGGATATTACCGGGGAAATTATTAATATTGGTTCTGGTAAATCTGAAAGCGTTTTAACACTGGTGAAATTATTAGCAGGAGAAATTACTCACATTCCCAAACGCCCAGGAGAACCGGATTGTACTTGGGCTGATATTACTAAAGCTACGACTCTTTTAAAATGGCAACCTCAAGTACCTTTAAGTCAAGGTGTAAGTGAAATGTTAGCCAATATTGAACTTTGGCGAGATGCTCCAGTTTGGACACCAGAAACAATTCAGCAAGAGACAAAATCGTGGTTTGAGCATTTAGGAAAGGAATAAAAATGACCAACTCATCTATAAGACTTGACCAACAATCAATCAAGGTACAAACTACTGGTAAATCTCTATGTCAAATTACGCCCCAAGTCCAAGCAGTCATTACAGAATCAGGAATTACAGCAGGAATTTGTAACCTTTTTATCCGTCATACTTCCGCCAGTTTATTGATTCAAGAAGAAGATGCCAAACCCGACGTGGAAACCTTTTTTGCGAAGTTAGTTCCCGAAAATGGTCAATATCTTTTAGCCGGACAAGGTTTAGATGATATGCCGGCACATATTCGCTCTGCCCTTACCCATACCTCTGAACAAGTTCCGATTGCTCAAGGTCTTTTGCAGCTAGGACGTTTACAAGATATTTATATCTGGGAACATCGTCAATCTGGTTACATCCGTGAAGTCGTTATCAATATATTGGGATATTAAAAATGTCACAACTATTAACCATTAATCAAATACCCTTCGTTAATCTTAAAAGTCAACACGCTGCCATCAAGTCTGAGTTACTAGCAGCAATGGGTGAAGTCCTTGATGATGGCAACTTTATTTTAGGCGAGCAAGTTGCAGAGTTTGAGCGTCAGTTTGCTCAATTGTGTGGCGTTCGTTATGCAGTTGGTGTTAATTCTGGGACAGATGCCTTAATTTTTGCACTCAAAGCACTTGGTATTCGTTCTGGTGATGAAGTTATTACTGTCCCTAATTCTTTCGTGGCTTCAGCTACCTGTATTCGCATACTTGGTGCTAAACCTGTATTCGTTGATGTGGGCGATGATTACAATATTGATCCAACTAAAATCGCCGCAGCTATTACTCCCAAAACAAAGGCAATTATCCCTGTACATCTGACGGGAAGACCTTGTAACATGAAACCAATTTTAGATATTGCCCAGGAAAATGGAATAGCTGTAGTGGAGGATGCCGCCCAATCTGTACTGGCTGAGTATCAAGGTCAACGAGTAGGTTCTTTGGGAATAGTGGGTTGTTTCAGTTTACACCCCCTGAAAAACTTAAATGCTTGTGGAGATGGAGGAGTAATAGTAACGGATGATTCCGAACTGTATGACCAGTTAAAAATTATGCGGAATATTGGTTTACGAACTCGTGATGACTGTGTGATGTGGTCTCATAATTCTCGCTTAGATACTCTACAGGCAGCTATTCTGTTAGTTAAATTGCGTTACCTCCAGGAATGGACACAGCAACGTCAAGAAAATGCTCACTATTACCAAAGTCAACTTGCGGGTATTCCCCAAATCATAATGCCATGGGAACGAGAGTGGGAAAAATGCGTTTACCACACCTTTGTGATTCAAGCTGAACGGCGTGATCAATTGCGTCAATTTTTGAGCGATCGCGGTATCGGTACAGCAATTCATTATCCAGTGCCAATTCATCTATCTACAGCAGGTAAAGAATTAAGCTATCCAGCAGGGAGTTTTCCTGTCGCAGAAATGCAAGCAAGCCGCATCCTGAGTTTACCTATTTATCCAGGACTAACCGTTCAGGAACTTGAGCAAGTTTGTGAAAACATTAAGTTATTCTATCAATAAATAAGCCTCAAATTTTCTTCACTTTTGACTTGCTGTTGTGCATTTTGAATGCACGACAGCTTACCCTCTAAGCTATACACATCATTTCTAAAATCCAAAATCAAAAATATGCTAAAGTCTAACATTAATTCACTAAATATTGGCTGTGCTGCTTGGGGCTGGAGAGAAGTGGAAATACCTGAATATTTCCACTGGATAGCTAACCAAGGCATTCGTTCAGTAGAAGTGAATGCTCATCCCCAAGCACCCAAACATCTTTTACATGATGGTGATGATCAAGCAGTATCTAAAATTGCTGATTGGGCTAAAGAAGCAGGAGTAGATATTATTTGTATAGCAGGAAGAAATAATTTTACACTCTCAGATGCAAATGAGTTAGAAACAGAAATTAAAAGAGTAGAGCGTTTTGTTGATAGTGCTGAAAAATTAGGGGCAAAATTTGTCAGATTATTGTCTGGTGATCACAGAAATGATTATATTCTCCCAGATGTTTTTCCTCTGTTGCATTATGCTTTTAATAAAATCGGTGATTACGCCGAAGAACGAGGAATTCAAATAACGATTGAAAATCATGGTGGACCAACTGCAACCGGACAAAGAGTGGCCAGAATGATGAAAGGTATTAAAAGTCCTGCTGTTGGTATTAACTATGATCCCGCTAATTTTTTGAATCAGGGAACTGATCCTTTGATGGCACTCCGCTATATTCTTCCTTGGGTAAATTATAGTCATTGGAAAGATGTGCAATGGGTTAATGGTAGTCCTCAATTCTGTGCTTTTGGAGAGGGAGAAATTGTCTGGGAACCGATTATTAAAGAACTATTAAATGCAGGTTATCAGGGATATTGGGTGGTTGAATATGAAGAAACATCAGATGTTGAGCAGGGAACGAAAGAGAGTTTAAATAACTTGTCTCAAGTATTACAAAAATTTGCCGTTGTCTAAGTTTATTTCATTATTTTCATCAGGGGTTAGCAATTAAATGTCATTTTCTTTAGATGGTCATGTGGCCTTAGTTACAGGAAGTTCCGCTGGTTTAGGGAAAGCGATCGCTCTCAAATTGGGACAAGCAGGTGCTAAGGTAGCAATCAATTACAGCAATAACGAATCACGGGCTAAACAGGCTTTAGCTGAACTTGAACAACAAGGTTGCCAAGCTATTTTGGTTCGTGGGGATGTTACCCAAGAAGAAGATGTAGCAGCAATTTATGAAGCGATCGCCTCTCAACTGGGTGCAGTAGATATTTTGGTGTTAAATGCCACAGGAAACCAACCCCAGATCCCCTTTGAGGAATACACCTGGCAAGATTTCCAAACCATGCTGGATTTTTTTATCAAAAGTCCCTACTTATTAACTCGTATTTGTTTACCCTCCATGAAACAAAAACAATGGGGACGAATTATTAATATTAGTAGTGACGTTTGTTTCCGCTCAGTTAATAACTTCAGTGCTTACGTTACTGCCAAAAATGGACAACTGGGATTTACACGCAGCATGGCCACCGAATTAGCGCCTTTTGGTATTACAGTTAATGCAGTTGCTCCCGGTTGGATACCCGTAGAACGCCATGAAAACGTTCCTCAAGAAAAAAAAGACGCTTACCAAGTCAGAATTCCCATGCAGCAATGGGGTACTCCACAGGATATTACTGAAGCAGTGCTTTATTTCGCCAGTCATGAGTCCAGATTTGTTACAGGGCAATATTTATGTATTAACGGTGGCTTTACTCTTATGTAAATATGGTTAAGACTGATTGAGTTATAAACAATTCAGCTTTTTCAGGATTACACAAAAAATACCAAAAATATGGCGTTTCATAATTGCGGAATGTGGGATGTAATATATCAAACATTCTGACTCATGACTCTTGATTATTTAATAAGTGTTTTTAATACAGATAATATTCCTTTAGCATATTCATTTTCTGCTATTTGAAAATGTAATTTCCTAGCTTCGCTGGTTGCATTTCCAACTAAATAACCATGTCTAACAGTTTGCAGCATTTCAATATCATTACCACTTTCACCAAAGGCTATGGAGTTTTGATAGCTTACATTTGTCTGCTGTAAAATAAAATTAACTATATGTTTTTTACCTGTCCCTGATGGGATAAAATCAACATCATAGCAATTGTTTGGATCTCCAGATAAAGGATTTGCTTGACTAATATTTACTTGAATACCAGCTTTTTTCACTAACTCTTTTATCTTCAAAATTGCCTGATTATCAATTAGATCATTTTGTTGATGGTAATAGTAATTTTTTAAAAAAGGACAATCTGCTATTTGAGGTTGTGGTGTCAAATGTATATTATCTAATTTTAGAAAACTAACTAAGTTATTAACTAAATTCTCAGAGAATCCAGTTTTCATAAGATTGTTTTCCCATATTTTATCTTTTTCAGCGTATTGGTTTTGATTGAAGTAGATTAGTTCAGTCCCTAAACTACTAGCAATAAAATGAGGTAATAATGTCAAACCACATTTATTTATTTTATCAAAAACTGAAGTTAAACTACTACCAGTAACCCAACCAAAAAAGATTTGTTTCTGATATGTTTCATTTAATAAATACTCCTCAAGTTCTTTGAGATCATTTTTATAATCCTCTCTATTTTGATGAGCAAGATAAGTTTCATCAAAATCTGTAAAAACAACGTATTTTGGTTCTGGGACAGAAGGTAACAGTTTTATATTATGTTTGCAATATTTCATATAATGCTTATATAGGACTCATATTTGATTTTTGAAAAACACCCGGTACACCTGAATCGCCTAGAATCCTTTTACCTCATGCCTTTTGCATCTTACCTACCTACGCAAATAATTTCAGGACTCAAATATTATTCCTATACATATTATTTTATTTTTTGTGAGATTCGGGCGAAAAGACTTTATATTTTACATCCTATTATAGCCCACATTCACTATAAACTTTCCTTTAGTCGTCTTGAGACGACTTTTGCTATTAGACATGGCTTCGCCACGCAAGCTATCAGAATTCATTCGGAGGCGGGTTAAATAAGAATGAAATAGTCCTGGGCAAACATGGGTTCTTGCGGCTAAACTCTTCTTTTCTTGATGCCCACATTTTGGACAAGTTTGAGATGGTTTTACCTGTTTCTGACCCATTTAGTTCTGTTGCTCAAAGTAAGAAACAGATTTACCAAACTTTTTAGATGAAGTAATGCGGTTGGATACAGCAGCGTTGTCCAAATCTTTGTGAAGTTGGCGGTGGTAGGACAACATTTCACTGACTTGTTTATTTGGATATAGTCGGAAAGTTGCTCTCCGTAATGCCATCATCAATCACCCCCTTGGTTTATCTATAGTATACTGCTATTATCTAATTCCATCACTGATATTCTCAATACAGACAAATGGTTGCTGAATCTGCTGACTTTGTCGAGAAATACATTGATAATTTGGCATAAATAAAATATAGTTGTCAAAAACTCAACTGTCCAAATAATTTCTTTCAACGTGTTGAAAATTAATTATCCAGACGTTTCGTTTTTGACTTGCTTACATCCCCACCATATCAGTACATTGAGGGTGGGGATGTAAGCAAAACAGTTAAAACTAACATTGTCATTATCTCAAAGTCAGAAAAAAGCATAAGCCTATGGTTAAAGCGCAAATGGCGATATCTACGCTCGTCGCAGCCATCGCCAAATTTATCTGGACAGATGATTTCTTATTTCCTGCGTCTATGTGGCTTGTGAGTCGCATATTTATTGGGACTGCTATGTTATTGATTGCCCCCAATTTACCAGCATTACAAGATGGGATTACGCCTCATTTTGGCTGGGGAATTTTTGATGCTTGGGATAGTGTCCATTATCGAGCAATTTCCACTGAAGGGTACGAATTTGTTGATGATGGCAAGCAACATAATTTGGCATTTTTCCCCCTATTTCCTGTCAGCATTTTTATCTTCATGAAATTTGGGTTTCCTTTTGAATTAGCTGGATTAATTATCAATAATTTAGCATTTCTAGGAACACTTTATTTTTTATATTCTTGGGTGAAAAAACAATGTGGTATCAGCGCAGCCCATTGGACAATTTCTGTCATGGCTTACTGTCCTATGTCTCTATTTACGGGGGTAATTTATACAGAAGGATTGTATTTGTTATTGAGTACAATGGCTTTACGTGCCTTTGATCAAAAACAATATGTTTGGACAGCAATTTGTGGGGCAATGGCCACAGCAACACGTCCCACAGGTATGGCATTAATTCCCGCATTTTTAATTACTGCTTGGAAACAAAATAAACCATTAACTGCCTATATTGCAGGTTTATTATCTGCCACAGGGTTGTTAATATTTAGTGTCTATTGTAAATTGAATTTTAATGATTTTTTAGCCTTTATTGCTGCACAAAAAGGATGGCGGCCTTCCTTAGGTTTTGATTGGGAAGGCTGGTTAAATATGTTTATGCAAATTCCCTTTGGCAACAATTGGTATTTTGGTTGGGTTGAGAATGATGAAGGCGGGATTAAAGACTTTTGGTATCCGCTATTTTTTGGTTTAATTGTAATTAGTTCTTCTTGTTTATTCTATTGGCGAAAATATTTTAATCCATTGATATTCTATGCTGGTTATGCGATAATCATATTATCATTAATAATTGCCGATCAGGGATTAATAAATAATTTACTGAATGTATCTATGATATTAGGTAGTACCTACCTTTTATGGTATTTCCGTCAGCAACTAACTCCAGTTATGGTAGTTTATGGTTTTTGTGGTATTGGTTTACTTTTAGCCTCTGGTGGCACAATTTCTTTAAGTCGTCTTGCTTATGGAATCGTTCCTCTGAGTGCAGCTATTGGTATCTGCTTATCTCGTTATCCGCGTCAAGCTTATTTAGTTATGGGTTTGTTTATCACCTTACTTGGTAAATTGGCAATAGGTTTTGCTCAAGAAATTTGGGTAGGATAGGAGGAGATATTTAAAGTGGAGAATATCAAGATGTAGAATTTTCGACTGCGGATTTTATATGAGGAAATATGATTTGTCCGTCAATGTATTCGCTTTTGTAGTCAGCAGTTGCTTCTAATTCCAGATATTCTTCTGGGGTGTAATATTGCTTTGCTATTAATTGCATGTTTTTGAGCAGAAAGCGATGTCTGTTAGTTTAACATATCAGTAATAATTATTGATTAAGTTTTTATCTATTAAGTTTCTAATACTTTTCATCTGTTGCATCAGAGATTCAACCAAAGTATGGTAAGTTTTAATACGTCAATAATAGTCCAACTTGTAAATAATCAATAATGGTACGGCATTTACTATTTCTCTTAAAATACAATTTACAAAGATAAAAGTATCATAATTAATAATCATGAATAATTCACACAAAACATTATTGAATTCAATAAAAGATAAGTTTAATCATATATTAGACTCTTGCCAATTACCAATTCCCAGATATTTGTTAATTGGTATTATATTCGCAGTGACAATCAGATTAGTTTGTGTTCCCAATAAATCAGTAGATTATAAATATTTTTTAGATCCTTGGTATGATTTTATTGCATCTCATGGCGGATTTATTGCATTAAAATATGGTTTTGCTGATTATACACCTTCCTATCTTTACTGGCTTTTGATTGCTTCTACCCTGCTTTCTGGATTACCGAAAATTCTAGCAATCAAACTTTTTGCCATGACTGTTGACTTTATTTGTGCATTTTTAACTTATAAAATTGTCAAGCTGAAATATCCTGTGGGTAGAATGGCAAATTGGGCATTTTTAGCTGTTATATTAAGTCCCACTGTAATTTATAATAGTTCGCTTTGGGGACAATGTGACGTTATCTATACCACAGGATTAATTGCCTGTATTTACTTTTTATCTATTCACAAACAAATTCCCGCATTAATTAGTTTTGGTGTAGCACTTTCGTTTAAATTACAAGCGATGTTTTTAGCACCTTTATTATTAATCTTATTGATTAAAAAAAGAATATTTTGGTTTTATTTACCAATAATTCCTTTAGTATATATAGGGGCAATGTTGCCAGCTTGGATTGCTGGTAGACCAATCAAAGAATTGCTTTTAGTATATTTTGAACAATCTCATAAATATAAAGAACTAGCTAAAAATGTCCCTAATTTTTATCAATGGATTCCTAACGATTATTATAATATTGTTGTGCCAATAGGTTTACTGTTAACTGTAACTGCGATATTTTTGTTAGCATATCTTGTTTATAGAAGTAAATTAGAAATTACTCAGGACAGATTGATATATTTAGCGACAATATCAGTATTTCTCATGCCGTATTTATTACCCAAAATGCACGAAAGATATTTTTATCCTACAGATATTTTATCTACTATCTTTGCTTTTTACTTTCCCCAATATCGTTGGGTAGCAATATCAGTGCAACTGGCATCATTTGTTAGTTATTTGGGAACTCCTATATATATCCAATTATCTTCTATTCCTTTAGGTTTTACACTTTGGTTTGTTGTGCGAAATTGTGATATGATTTACACCAAATCAAAAACAGATTTTTCCTTAAATATCAATAAATAACAAATTCTAGTGTGGAAAAATTACTAGCTAAAAACGGACTTGCTACTATCAGTTGGATGATTGCGATAAGTGCTTTCATTTTATTTGCTTGTAGCAGTTTAAGACACTTCTTATTTCAATCAAATGCCCTTGATTTAGCAGTATTTGACCAATGGGTATATTTAGCAAGTCAAGAACTACCGCCAATTTCATCATTTTTTGGATTTCATCTGATTGGAGATCATGCAGCTTTCATCTTGTATCCAATCGCTTTACTATACAAAATTTATCCCGATGTCCACTGGCTATTTGCAGTACAAGCCATAGCCTTAGCATTGGGATGTTTACCTGTATATGCCTTGGGTTTACAAATAGGTTTATCAGTTAAGTATGCGCGAGCAATTGCCATTTCATACTTACTCTATCCTTGCTTATTTAATAGCAATTTTTTTACTGACTTCCGACCTGAAGCGATCGCAATTCCAGCAATATTATGGGCAATATGGGCAGGAATTGGTGGTAAAACTTGGCAGTTGATAGTAGCTATTCTGCTAGTTTTAATTTGCAAAGATAGTTTAAGTTTAACTGTAGTTGCTTTTGGGGTGTGGTTATGCTTTACCCAGAATCAGCGTAATTATGGAATCGGTTGTATTGCAGCAGGTGCAGTTTGGTATTTAGCAACAGTTGGTTATCTTGTTCCCATGCTGCGAGGTGGTCAAGCTGGTGGGGTTGTATTTTATGCTTCTATGGGTGATTCCCCTAAAGAAATTATATCGAATATCATTACTAATCCTGGCTTGATTTTAGGAAAATTCTTTTTACCTGAGACAATATTTTATTATTTATTCCTTGTACTTCCAGTCATCATTGGATTGCATTGGAGAGCAGCAATGACAATAATTCCTGCTTTACCAATGTTTTTGCTCAATATCATTTCTGATTATTCAGCACAACGAGACTTAGTTCACCATTATTCTTTAACAATTTTCCCATTTATTATTGTTTGGTTATTACGTTCAATATGGCAGTACCAGAAAGATAAAAAAAGACCTTGGCTAAAGCCAAAATTTTTAATTATTTGGGCTATTATTTCATTTTTGGTACTAGCCAAATATGAATTTTTCATCAACCGATATCTATCTAGTCTTTCCAATCTTAACTCTCTGCATACAGCAGTTAGTTTTGTTAAAACTCAAGGAAGTGTTTTAACAACATCTAGAATTGCTCCTCATTTAAGTCAACGCCAAATTATTAAGCTAATTAGTCCAGATTGGAAACCTGATAATACAAGTGGTGAAAAATTTGATTATGTACTACTTGATTTACGAACTAAAAATAATAATAATAAACTTGACTTTAATCCAGAATTAGGAAATCAACTTAAAAGCAACCCAGAATTTAAATTGACATATCAACAAGATGATGTTTATTTATTTACAAAAAATTAACGATATAAGACAGCAAAGTTTTAATTGAAACATCAAAATGATCAGGATTATCTATTATTGATGCGTAGGGGTTTAGCAATGCTAAACCCCTACAAATTATCATTTTAAAAAAACGAAATTAATGTAAATCCTTTAGCTTCTCCTATCATTTTACTCTGTTTTAAATTCATTTTCTGCAAATTCTCATTATCCACCAACAAATAAGATTTATGAACAAACTTATCCTGTAAATCGGCAATAGATGCAGGAATAATTTTACAATCACTATAAAAGTCTAAACTAGGACGACTATCAGGAAAAGAAGTATAAATCTGTGTTCCTGGTGGCACATTATCCTTAATTAATGTTGCCACTGGGACAACAGGAAATTTTTCATTTAACTCCCAAATCCATGATTGAGAACTCATCAATAGTGCTAAAACTAAATACATTCCCGTCAATAAAACAGAAATAAATTGCCGATTATGCTGATTAATTAACCATGATGTTATTACCATAGTTATTGCTAAAATAATACTCATAATAATTAACAATGGCTGTTTATCAAACATAATGAAATAAACACAACCCGCTAAACCAACAATAATTAAAAATCCGAAAAATCCCGTCAAAAACTTACTTCTAAACTTCCCACCTTGCCAAATATAACTTAAATTAGCCCCAATTGCTAAAGCTAAAAATGGATATACGGGCATAATATACCAGGGTAATTTTGTTCCCATTAAAGAAACTATGGCAAAATAAACAATTGTGCCAATCAGAGTTAAACAACCCCAAGCAGTATCACGGTTTTTCCAACTTAAATATAAACCTCCTGGCAAAAACAATAACCAGGGAAAACCATATTTTATGACTTCAAGTAAATAATACCAAACCGGACCAGTATTCCCTTCCACAGCTTTTCCCAGTCTATCAAAAGCTTGAGATTGAAAATGCACTTCTAAGAAAATATTGCCATAATGTTGCCATTGGGCAAAATACCAAGCAATAGCAGGGAAATTCCCTAACAGCATTCCTATCCATAGAAATGGATTTTTTAATATAGCTAATTGTTTATTAGCAAGAATAAATAAACCTGCTATTCCTGCCAAAACTACCACTAACATTCCCTTTGTGAGAGTAATTAAACCCAAACAAAACCCGATACCAAGAGCATATTTTTTATCATGACGCGCTTTGAGAACACAAAATAACAATAATAAGAAAAAGGAAATAGTCATCCCATCTAACATTGCCAATCTACCATGACGAACCACAGGCAATAATGTTAAATAAACCAAAGCTGAAAATAAAGCTGGTAAATTTTCTCTAAAAGCTAAACGTCCAATTAAGTAAAGTAAAGGAACTCCTAAAGCTGTTAAAAATGCTCCCGGAAATCTGGTCGTAAACTCCTGCACTCCTCCTATGTGATAGCAAATAGCAATTAACCATTGCATTAAAGGTGGTTTTAATAAAAAAGGATCTCCTTGTATAGTAGGATAAAGCCAGTTACCCGTGCGGTAAATTTCTCTAGCGACTATAGCATAAGTGCCTTCATCCCAATCTCGTAAAGGTAAATTACCCAAACCTATCAACCATAAAATTAAAGATGCCAAAAGTAAGCCGAAAAAGTATTCTTTTTGTGAGAATGAACGCATTATTATTAAATGTTAAATAAACTTAATTATTAATTATGATGATGAATCAGCCTATCTACTCCCTAGTTATCCCCATTTATAACGAAGAAGAAAATATCACTGAGATGTATCGTAGGTTACATCATGTCATGGAGCAGTTAGACGGTGATGTAGAACTAATTTTAATTGATGATGGTAGCCGCGATCGCTCTTTAAAGATGATGCGCGAATTACATCATCGTGATAATCGAGTCCATTACCTCAGTCTAGCCCGGAATTTTGGGCATCAAATCGCCGTTACCGCTGGTTTGAACTTTGTCCAAGGCAAATGTATCATTGTTATGGATGCCGATCTCCAAGATCCACCAGAACTAATTTTAACAATGATCGAAAAATGGCATCAAGAATACCAAGTAGTATATGCTCAAAGAATATCTCGTCAACAAGAAAGCCGACTAAAACGCTTGACAGCATATCTTTTTTATCGCATTCTTCGACGCTTGGCTAAAGTTGATATTCCTGTGGATACAGGAGATTTTTGCTTAATGGATAGACAAGTAGTAGATATATTGAATTCTATGCCTGAACGCAATCGCTACATTCGCGGTTTACGTGCTTGGGTAGGTTTTCGACAAACCTCTGTACTTTTTGAAAGAAACCCTCGCTTTGCAGGAGATGTAAAATATACCTTTGGTAAATCTTTATCTTTAGCAATTGATGGTATTATCTCTTTTTCCACAGTTCCTTTACGACTAGCAACCTACTTAGGGATTATCTCCGCTGCGATCGCTATGATTATGATAATATTAGTGCTTTATTGGCGAATCTTTGCCCCAGTATCTCATTTAATTGGTTATACATTAATTACAATTTCCATGTTTTTCTTAGGTTCAGTTCAATTAATTTGTATTGGGATTTTAGGTGAATACATTGGCCGAATATACGAAGAAGTAAAAGGTCGTCCTCTTTATACATTAAAAGAAACTGGAGGGTTTACAAAAACCTGAAATATAAAAATCTGGTTTGATTTTGAGGCAAAGGTATGGCAGCAAAGCATAATATTCAATCAATAAAGTTAAGGTAATATTCAGTGTCAATACCAGAATTTATTTTACTGTTAATCTCCGTCCTCATCAGTGTAGCAGGACAATTTTCTTTAAAAATGGGAGCAATCAAATTAGGTAAAGTGCATGGAGGGAATATTATTAGTCTCATTCTCAACATGATCACCATCCCGGAACTTTTATTAGGATTAACCTGTTATGGTATTGGTGCAGTAGCCTATATCTTACTACTAACCAGAGTCAATCTGAGTGTTGCTGCACCAGCCGTATCAGTTGGTTATATATTTTCTGTATTCCTGGGGTACTTTATTTTAAAAGAACCTATTTCTCTAACCCGTGTTTTTGGATTAGGTTTGATTGTCACTGGGGTGATATTAGTAGTTTGGAAAAAATAAACTCAAGACAAAATAAACTAACATTGAAAAGTCATCAATCGGTGATAGAATATATCTGTTCAAGGCTAGAATAGTAGCTAACGTAACTACCAAATATCATTCACAAGTGAGAAACTATATTCAGTTAATTATCATCTAACTACTCATGACATTGAGGAAAAAATAACTTTTTCTTTAATAGTAAATCATGAGTCCAAGCAACACAATATACGTGAATACCTAAATACATCCTCAATTTTTAGAA
This sequence comes from Anabaena sp. 90, assembly GCF_000312705.1. Lineage (NCBI taxonomy): Bacteria > Bacillati > Cyanobacteriota > Cyanophyceae > Nostocales > Nostocaceae > Anabaena > Anabaena sp. 90. The sequence continues at coordinate 158,865 of NC_019427.1, read as the reverse complement.
AAATGTGTTATAACCTACCGTCAGAGCCATCACTACCATCATTGGTTGCTCACCCCTTGAAGGAGTTACACTGTGGAAAATAATAAGTCATTTTTGGGAACGCAGGGAATATTAATTGGATTAATTGGACTAACTGGTACTTTAAGCATTGCTTTGATGATTCTATTCAAAGCCAAAATCTCTGATGCTCAAAACCAAAACGTCATTGTTAAAAATAAAGATATTGCTGCTAATGTGAAAACTCAGCAGCGGTTAGAGGAATTTAAAACAGAAATGCTGACCAGTTGGCAACAAGAAGCACAAGCCAAAGGGTTTTCTACTGATGTACCACCTAAATTTCAAGGGATTGTAATTAGCGAAGCTAAACTTCCTCCAGAAAAAAAAGTTATTGCCTTAACGTTTGATGATGGTCCTTGGCCTAGTAGTACCGCAAAAGTATTAGATATTCTCAAAAAAAATAATATCAAAGGTACATTTTTCGTTGTTGGCCAAAATGTCAAGAATTATCCCGATTTAACAAAGCGGGTAGTTACAGATGGTCATATTATTGCTAACCATACTTGGCATCATTGGTATCATCACATGAATGCACAGACAGCAGCTTACGAAGTTGCTAATACAACAGACATAATTTATAAGACTACTGGTATAAAAACCAGTCTGTTTCGTCCACCAGGAGGAAACATGAGGAATGGAGTAGCGGCTTATGCTAAAAGTAATAAATATGCTGTTATTATGTGGTCGTCTGATTCTATGGACTATTCACGTCCGGGTGTGCCAAGACTAATTAATAACATATTTAGGGAAGCTAAACCAGGGGGTATTGTGTTAATGCACGATGGTGGTGGCGATCGCTCTCACACTGTCAAAGCCTTACCAGAAATCATTAGCAAGTTCCGTAAACAGGGTTATGAATTTGTCACTGTTCCCGAACTGTTAGAAATGCAAGATCAATATCCACAGTTAGTTGCTCAGAATAAAACAAAATCTCAAAAACCTCAAAAACCCAAGAAGCCTTAAAGAATGTCTGAATCAGGATACCCACCGATTAAAGGATGAAGAGGATAAATACAGAAAAGGTCTGATTCAGGATAACCACCGATTAAAGAATAAACAGAATGAATACAAACAAAGTATTTAAGAGGTTGTTTGAAAAGTATTATATCAAACCAGTAATCTCCAAAAACCTAACCCCCCTACCCCCCTTCCCTGCAAGGGAATGGGGGTTTTAAAGCCTCTCCCCTGCAAGGGGAGAGGTTTGGAGAGGGGTCAGTCTATACATTCAAAACTTTTCAAACACCCTCTAATTAAATTCTGTAAATCCTTAAATCCTGTAAATCCTGATTCAGACAAAAAAGAATTAAAGAATAAACAGAATGAATACAAACAAAGTATTTCATTAAATCCTGTAAATCCTTAAATCCTGTAAATCCTGATTCAGACAAAAAAGAATTAAAGAATAAACAGAATGAATACAAACAAAGTATTTCATTAAATCCTGTAAATCCTTAAATCCTGTAAATCCTGTAAATCCTGATTCAGACAAATTACACAGAACTTAACTGTTTTTCCTCAGTTTTTGCCTCGGGACTATCAGCTTCAGAAGGTGGTACTAATTGCCAGAACTTAGGTAAATATTCTGCCCAATTGGCGATAATTTCCTGGGCTTTAGGTGAACCAGTGCGACGCTCGTGAGTTTTAATGAGATCATACAATTGTTGTCTGCCCACATCACTTACAACTCGTTGCACCTTGACAATGGCATGATTAACTAAATCAGGGAAATTACCAGTTTCATCCAAGAAATAAGCTAATCCGCCGGTCATTCCTGCACCCACGTTGCGGCCAACCTTACCCAGAACAACAATCACACCACCAGTCATATACTCGCAGCAATGATCACCAGCCCCTTCAATCACGGCTGTACCTTTAGAGTTCCGCACCGCAAACCGTTCTCCAGCTAAACCATTGGCAAATAACGCCCCACCTGTCGCCCCATAAAGGCAGGTATTCCCCACAATCACGTTTTCTGCTGGGTCATAAGTGGCATTTGCTGGGGGCTGAATAATAATTTCCCCACCGTTCATTCCCTTCCCTACATAGTCGTTAGCTTCCCCTACCAGGTTGAGAATCACACCATCGAGGTTAAATGCGCCGAAGCTTTGCCCCACACTTCCTTGGAAATTCAGGTTTATTTGCCCTGTAAAGCCGTTGTCACCATGTCGAGATGCGATCGCTCCAGTCAACCTTGTACCGACGGTTCTATCGGTATTGACGACGGTAACGGTTTTACTAACTGTGCCATTTCTCTTAATTGCCGTTTGAATATCTGCATCTGCTAGTAACTGATCATCCAACACTGGTCCATTACTGTGAACTTCTTCATGTACTAACCAACTACGATTAGTTTTTGTGTCTGGTAGTTTAGTTAAACAATCCAAATTCAAAGCTTGGGTTTTATTCAGTTTGACTTCAGAACGCACCGTTAATAAATCAGCGCGGCCAATTACTTCTGATAAAGAACGATATCCCAATTTAGCCAACAGACTCCGCACTTCTTCCGCAATGAAGTAGAAGAAGTTGACAACGTGTTCAGGAATGCCGGTAAACCGTTTCCGCATTTCTTCCTTCTGAGAAGCTATCCCCACAGGACAATTATTAGTGTGGCAAATCCGCGCCATAATGCAGCCTTCCGCAATCATGGCTATCGAACCAAACCCAAACTCCTCCGCCCCCATTAACGCCCCAATCAGGACATCCCAGCCGCTTTTCAGACCACCATCTACACGCAAGATGACGCGATCGCGCAACCTATTTTCCATCAAGACCCGATGTACTTCTGTTAAACCCAGTTCCCAGGGACTACCTGCGTGTTTAATCGAAGAAAGCGGTGATGCACCAGTACCACCATCATGACCCGAAATTTGGATAATATCGGCGTTAGCTTTAGCTACACCCGCCGCAATTGTGCCAATTCCAATTTCTGCGACCAATTTCACCGAAACTTGGGCTTTCGGGTTAATTTGGTGCAAGTCAAAAATCAACTGGGCTAAGTCTTCAATGGAATAAATATCATGGTGTGGTGGTGGAGAAATCAAAGTTACACCGGGCTTAGAACGGCGCAACATCGCAATATAGGGGCTTACCTTGGGTCCGGGTAACTGTCCACCTTCTCCTGGTTTTGCACCTTGGGCAATTTTGATTTCTAATTGTTGGGCTGTAGCTAAGTATTGGGGAGTAACGCCGAACCGTCCCGATGCAATTTGTCTAATGGCACTTGCAGCCGTATCACCATTTTTCAACCCATTGAGATGAGGAAGCGTCGCAGATTTACCAGCCGTATCCACATCATTTAAAACATTGTAACGAACCGGATCTTCTCCACCTTCACCAGAATTAGATTTACCACCAATACGATTCATAGCGATCGCTAAAGTTTCATGTGCTTCTCGTGATAACGCCCCTAAAGACATTCCCCCGGTACAGAAACGTTTAACAATATTACTAACTGATTCTACCTCTTCTATTGGAATTGATGAGCGCTCGCTGTGGAAGTCTAGCAAATCACGCAACGCCGTCACCGGACGATTATGCAGATGTTGTTTATAAACCTCATAATGGTCATACTGCTTACCATTGACAGCCTTATGCAGCGACTTCGCTAATTCTGGGCTATTCATGTGGTATTCACCACCGGGACGGTATTGCACAAAACCTAAGTTTTCCAACTTCTTCGCCGTCAATTCTGGGAAAGCCTTACTGTGGAAAGATAGTACCTCTTGCGCTAACTCACTCACACTTAAACCACCAATGCGGGAAGTTGTTCCTCGGAAACCCAAAGCCAACAAATCACCACCAATCCCAATAGCTTCAAATATTTGCGCTGCTTGATAACTGGAAAGTAGGGAAATTCCCATCTTAGAAAGGATTTTCAGCAAACCCGATTCTATAGCTTTGCGATAATTTTCTCTGGCTTGGTTTAAAGTCAAAGTGGCAATTTTGCCCCTAGTCATAAACTGCTGAGTTTTAGGTTCATGCCACCAAGCAGTTACAGTATCTAAAGCCATATAGGGACAAACTGCACCCGCACCATAACCCAACAAACAAGCAAAATGATGGGTACTCCAACATTGGGCTGTATCCACAATTAAGGATGTTTTCATCCGTAACCCTTCACGGATTAAGTGATGGTGAACCGCACCAATAGCTAATAAAGGAGGAATATAGGTATATTCTGCCGCAATCCCTGTACCTGTTCTGTCACTTAATATGAGAATCTTCGCACCAGCCCGCACCGATTCCGCAGCTTGTTTTTGCAAAGATTCCACAGCCGTTTTTAAACCATTTGGGCCTGTGGCTATGGGGAATAAAGTTGACAATTCAGCCGTTGCAAATCCTGACAACTTAATAGTTTCCAACTCTGTTTGAGTCAGTACAGGAGACTCCAACTTGAGTCTGCGGGCGTATTCTGGCTTGGGTTCTAATAAATTCCCCTTTTCACCCAATTCCACCGTCAGAGACATCACCAACTTTTCCCGTAAAGGGTCAATTGCTGGATTGGTAACTTGAGCAAATCGCTGTTTAAAATAGTCATACAGCAAATGGGATTTTTCTGACAATACCGCTAAAGGAATATCATCTCCCATACAGAAAGTTGCTTCTGCACCAGTGCTGGCCATGGGGTGAATCACCATTTCCACATCTTCTATGGTGTAGCCAAAGGCAATTTGCTGTTGTAATAAAACTTGGGGATCAATTTTGTCAGTGGTCAGTTGTTCGTTGTTCGTTGACAAATGCCCATTACCATTACCGTTACCATTGCCATTAACTACAGACTGACCCTTCACTAATTTACTCAATTCTTGGCGATGCTGTTGCAACCATTCCCCATAGGGATGCTGTTTAGCAATGCGTTGTTTAATTTCCCAGTTCTTGAGAATTTCCTGGGTATTTAAATCCACCGCAATCATTTGTCCAGGGCCAAGTCTACCTTTTTCGAGAATATTCTCTTCCGGGAAATCTACAACTCCAGCTTCGGACGCAACAACGATATAATCATCTTTGGTAATGACATAACGTGCAGGTCTTAAACCATTACGATCTAATGTCGCCCCAACTTTTTTACCATCGCTAAATACTAACAGTGCAGGTCCATCCCATGATTCTTGCAACCCGCTGTAATATTCATAAAAATCCACAATTTCGGGATATTCAGCCAAGGAAGGTTGATTTTTATAAGCTTCAGGAACCATCATCATTAACCCTTCTAAGGGGCTGCGTCCCGAACGCACCAATAACTCTAGTACATTGTCTAAAGTAGCGGAATCGCTATTATTAACGTTTACCAATGGCTTGAGTTCGTCAAACCTGTCTTCCCAAATCGGATGACTAAGGGTAGCTTCCCGTGCCATCATCCAATTAATATTCCCCAATAGGGTATTAATTTCTCCATTGTGACCTAATAGCCGCATGGGTTGGGCTAAAGGCCATTTAGGCATGGTATTGGTACTAAATCGGCGATGATATACCGCAAATGCCACTTTAAAAGCCGGATTTTTGAGATCTTCGTAAAAATCCCCCAAGACAGCGGAACGCACCATGCCTTTATAAACAATTGTCCGGCTAGACAAGGAACAGATGTAGAAATCCTCAGAAATTCTTCTTCCCGCTTGCATAATGCGTTTACTGGCAATATACAATTCTCTTTCTAGTTCATCACCGCTTTTATCAGCACAATCAATTATCACCTGTTCTATTTGGGGTTGATTTTCTTTAGCTTGCACCCCTAATACTTCTGGACACACTGGAACTACTCGCCAGCCCAGTATATTTAATTTTTCTTCTGCTGCGATTTGCTCAAATGCAGTTTTAGCAGCTTTGGCGGCTGTTGCGTCTTGGGGAAAAAATATCATCCCCACAGCCATATTACTTAGATGAGAAAAATCAATTGCATTACTATTTTCCTGTGCTAATAATTCCCAAGGAATCGCTGTTAATATCCCCGCACCATCACCAGAATCTTGGTCAGCACTACAACCACCTCTATGTTCTAAGCAAGTTAAAGCAGTTAAGGCTTTAGCCAGAATTTCATGACTGGCAATATTTTGACGATGGGTAATAAACCCGACTCCACAAGCATCCCTTTCTTCTACTAGCCACTTTGGTCCTGGATATGTATCTGGAAAATTAGTATCTGACACTGTAATTTGCTGACCCTGATTTGATGGTTGATGATTCATACTCTATTCCTGAAATGTTGAGGTACAGATGTTGTTATTACTGCTTAGAGGGAAATTTTCTCAGTTTTGGCACTGGATAAAAAATACATAATTACCAAAGTTTAGGGATAACAATTTTAGCTTGACATTTAGTCGAAGCTGTGCTACCAATGCCTATTTATTTTTTATTTGTTTATGCACTGTTAAAAAACTACCTTAATCCAGAAGAACCTGTAAATTCAATCGTTTTGAAGTTTGCAGTTTTTTTGCTGATGGCTTACACCATACTTGCTTATTCCTATTCTTGGCTGATACTGATAGTTCACCAAAATTAGTCTATTTTCACTATATGCCCATTTGACAATTCCTAAAATATATCTGTTTTTTCCTGTATTTTGGCTGTTTATTCATTGGCAACCACAGGAACTTTAGATTTTAGATTCAAACCCCAAAATCCAAAATTTTAGATATGAGGATAGGGTGTGCGAATTTCACCTTTAACCCCTAACAGTATCATAGCAGTCTCTAAGTGATTTGTATTATTTAAAACAATTTTAGCTAGTATTTTTAGCACGATAATTGTTTGCTACTCTGAACAAGAGACAAAGACCCAAAATAAATATTATCACGGTTATTTCTAAAAAAGATAATTATTTTTTAAATTTTCTGATAAATTTTCGTTAGAGGATGTTTGAAAAGTTTATGGCGAATATAATTCGCTACTACACAAACGAAGTCCACCTATTCCTGCGGTCTCCTAAGGGATACGTGGACTAATGAAAAATCAAGGTTTTTAACCCACGAAGGTGGGTTTTGCCTGCGTAGCCGCGATTTCTAATCGCTGGGTTTTGCATAATCACGTTCCCAAATACCGAGTCATTGACACTCTCAGAGGCTTTAGCTGCTGAGATTCTGCTGACAGATTGAGATTAGGGAGTACCCAAAGTCTAATTCTCGCTGCGTTCGTCAAACAACGCCTACTTAGTTACTCTAAGTCCAGCTTAGGTTTCTAGCTACTTTTATCATTTTGGTGCTTTCAGAGGCCATCACTCAGCCAAGATCCGGTACGCTCCACAACCTGCCATTAATCGCTCTTTCTCGTCCTACTGCCGTTAGGACTTAAACCTAACCGTTGTTTCACGGGAGCCGGGATTTCTCCGATACTAGGATGTTTCAACACGTAGATAGTTATTCCTACTCACAATCTCATTTTAGCATAAAATACCACTGCGGTTAAAACCGCTCGTGTCCCTTCCCTCTCAGGGAGCCAAGCCACTGAGTTTCCCGCTTACCGCGAGGTTTTATGATTCTGAAAATACTCAATTCTGTGTTACCGCTACTGTCAACAGCGCTGTGTTTGACTGCTACTTATAGGGTATTTGCTGAAAATACTCCTAGTTTACCAACTCCCGTTCCCAGTGCCGTTAGTGCTGGTAATCAAATTATTCTCAATGGACGCACCTTACCAGGAGCATGGTTACAACCAACAGCAACCACCGTTAAAGGACAAACTTATCTGAGTGATGGCGCAGTTAAGCAATTAATGGGGATAGATTTACTCAATAGTAGTAATCCTGGCAAACAACCAGTACAGTGGTTTTCTGGCTTGACAAATCCCCCTATTCTCAATACTAATCTCAGCGAAGGATATCGCTATTTAGATATTACTCAATTAGCCCAAACAGCTAAATGGCAAATCCAAGCTAATGGTAGCACTTTAGTAATTTCTACTCCCCCTTCTCAACTGAAAAATATCCGTCTTGGTAAACAACCACAAGGAGATAGAGTTGTCCTCGATTTAGATATAGCGACCCCTTGGCAAATTCGACAAGAATTACCAGTTAAAAAAGTAGTAGATCCTGATGAGATTATCCCTAAATCTACCACACCACCCAATCGAGAATGGACTCTCACCCTAGATGGTACTGCTGATCCGGCTTTAATACAACGCTATAACTCTCAACCCACTACACCGCCTATTCCCGCATCAATAATTCAAAAAGTGGAAATGGTGAATAATCAAACAATTGTGCGTTTGAGCGTTCCCTTTGGTCAGTCTCTACAAGTTAGCACTATTCCCCAACCAAATCGCTTAGTTATTGATATTCAACCTGATGCCATGGTAGAAAAAACTATTGCTTGGGCGCAGGGATTACAATGGCGACAGCAGTTGGTAGCTTTAGGAACAGATCGCTTTCCTGTGGTTTGGCTAGATATTAACCCTCGTGCTATAGGATTAAGCATTAAGCCTATATTAACTAATCCGCAAACATTAACTGGGACTGCCCCTTTGTTGCTAACTGCTCAAAATTACTTAGCAGTAGCCGCAATTAATGGTGGTTATTTTAACCGCAATAATAAATTACCTTTAGGGGCAATTCGGCGAGATAATCAATGGATATCCGGTCCAATTCTCAACCGGGGAGCGATCGCTTGGAATAATAACGGACAATTTTATTTTGGTCGGCTGACCCTCACAGAAACCTTAATTACCAACAATAATCAACGGTTACCCATTTCCTTACTTAATACTGGCTATGTCCAACGCGGTATTGCTCGTTATACTCCAGTATGGGGAAATACTTATACACCTTTAGCTGATAATGAAATTATCGTAGTTGTGGAAAACAATCAAGTAATTAATCAGTTAGCAGGTGATAAAAGTGGTATAACTGCTATTCCCATTCCCCAAAATGGTTATCTCCTCATCTTCCGCAATCAGACACCACAATTACCCATGGGGACAAAAGTTTCCCTGACCAGCAACACCACCACACCTGAATTTAGTCGCTACCCCCACATTATTGGTGCAGGTCCCCTATTAGTCCAAAATCGGCAAATAGTCCTGGACGGACCAGGAGAAACATTCAGCCCTGCTTTTATGAAAGGTCAAGCAGTTCGTAGCAGTATTTGTACTACCTCCAGAGGTAATCTGATGATTGCTGCTGTACATAATCGGGCTGGTGGTGGTGGTCCAACCTTGGAGGAACAGGCAAAATTAATGCAAACAATGGGTTGTATCAATGCTTTAAATTTAGATGGTGGTAGTTCTACCAGTCTTTATTTAGGCGGTCAGTTACTTGACCGTTCCCCCAATACAGCAGCCCGTGTTCACAATGGGATTGGGCTTTTTATATCACCAAAGAGGCAATAGAGAATTTTTAACAACTGACCACTAACCACTGACAACTGACAACTGACCACCAACAAAAGAGATTATTTTTTGATGAAGACTTTGTGTGGACAGATTAGTTTCCGCCAGGGACTTTACCAGTCAAGGGTGAGTTTTGCTATCTTGATCAAAGTGGCTAAATCTGGCCCCCTTTTCCATCAACTGTTCCCACTAAAAACAGGTTTGTTATGTCTCCAATTGAGGTAACTATGGCTAAATTATCAGAAACTGCCCCAAATACTCTCACTCTGCAACCAACAATTAATTCTAGAAGTATTGCTGCTGGTGAATTACGTCCGTGGGGTTCGTTCACAGTCTTGGAAGAAGGGCGTGGATACAAAATTAAGCGAATTGAAGTCAAGCCCGGACATCGCCTCAGTTTACAAATGCACCACCACCGCAGTGAACACTGGATTGTTGTTTCCGGTACAGCTAAGGTAGTTTGTGGTGATCAAGAAATTTTACTAAGCAATAATCAATCTACTTATGTTCCCCAATGTACAACTCATCGGTTAGAAAATCCCGGTGTAATTCCCTTAATTTTGATTGAAGTCCAAAATGGCGAATATCTCGGAGAAGATGATATTATTCGCTATCAAGATGATTATGCCCGTTCGGACAAATAGGCAAGGGAGCAGGGGGAGAGAAATATTCTTTGACAACTGACCACTGTACGGGCGAAGCATTTGGAGAACTATTTTTGGCAATGACCGATAATTTATTTTCCAAATGCTTCGCCCCTACTAACAACTGACTAATAAGAAAATTCCATGATTCATTTCAGTCCAGCAGCCATTAATGAAATCGGGCGCTTAAAATCTAAACAACCATCAGATACCTTATTTCGCTTGCGAGTCAAATCTGGAGGTTGTGCTGATTTGTTTTACGATCTGGCTTTTGATACCACAGTCCAATTTCAAGATCGGGTTTTAGCGTTGGATGATATTCGCGTAGTTATAGACCCAGAAAGCCTAAATTACATCACTGGGTTATCACTAGATTATTCAGAAGATTTGACAGGTGGCGGTTTTCGCTTTCATAATCCCCAAGCAACATCCACCTGTAACTGTGGCAATTCTTTCTCTATTAGTCAGTAGTCATTGGTCATTGGTCATTGGTCATTGGTCATTGGTCATTGGTCATTGGTCATTGGTCATTGGTCATTGGTCATTGGTCATTGGTCATTGGGAAAATTCTTTCTCCCCCCCAACTTCCCCAACTTCCTCTACTCCCCCAACTTCCCCAACTTCCCCAACTTCCCCAACTTCCTCTACTCCCCCAACTTCCTCTACTCCCCCAACTTCCCTGTTCCCTCCCAAAAATGATTGACAGAAAATCAAAAAAAAAGATATAATCAGGATTTGTTAAAACTTAGATCATAAAGCAGCTTCACGCGCTGTAACTCATGCCAACAATACAGCAGCTAATACGTAGTGAGCGCGAACTAGCGCGTCAAAAAACCAAGTCCCCTGCTCTGAAGCAATGCCCGCAACGGCGAGGCGTTTGCACCAGAGTATACACAACTACACCTAAAAAGCCTAACTCAGCACTCCGCAAGGTAGCCAGGGTAAGACTTACCTCTGGATTTGAAGTAACAGCTTACATCCCAGGTATCGGTCATAACTTACAAGAACACTCCGTAGTTATGATTCGTGGTGGTCGGGTCAAAGACTTGCCCGGAGTTAGATACCACATTATTCGTGGCACATTAGATACAGCCGGAGTTAAAGACCGCAAACAAGGCCGTTCCAAATATGGAACTAAGCTCCCAAAAGCAGGTAAAAAATAGGTAAGCGGCGGTTAATCGCGTTAAATACGGTTAATCGTCCTACCTGCAAACTGCGTAATAAACCAGCAGTAACGAATTTTTTTTCAGAAAATCAAACTGGATCTGGCATAAAAACAAGTTGTATGAGTTTGGAGAAGATAATCTTGTAAACGATAACAGCACTTTAATCTAAATTTTAAAGCTGATTACGTTGTCGTCTTCTGTGTCTGGTAGCAGATAATAAGTGAATTAATTCAGCCTCCTCTCAACTGATAGCGATAGCATGGCTCAAGCCATAAAGGAAAACACAGGAAAAATCAGCGGCTAATTAAACCGCTTTTAGTCTCCTGTGTTCTGATAGCATATAATTTCGTGGTCAAATTCCGTATTCAAGGATGAAGTATGTCTCGTCGTGGTGTTAGTCAAAGGCGCACAGTCCCGCCTGACTCAGTGTATAATAGTCGCCTTATCAGCATGATGATGCGCCGGATCATGCGTCATGGCAAAAAATCAATTGCCGCAAGAATAGTTTATGACGCTTTGAAAACTATTGAAGAACGTACTGGTGGAAGTCCATTAGAAACTTTTGAAAAAGCGGTGCGTAATGCGACACCATTGGTAGAAGTTAAAGCTCGCCGCGTTGGTGGAGCAACTTACCAAGTACCAATGGAAGTGCGTACAGATCGCGGTACTACTCTAGCATTGCGGTGGTTAGTTCAGTATTCTCGCCAACGTCCAGGTAGAACCATGGCCGGAAGATTGGCTAATGAATTAATGGATGCAGCGAATGAAACTGGTAGTGCTATTCGTAAGCGCGAAGAAACACATCGGATGGCGGAAGCGAACAAAGCGTTTGCACATTATCGTTACTAACTAGAAAAACGATATATCGTCTTCTCGTGTGCGGTATATCGTAGAATTTATAGCTAATGCCCAAAAAGGCAACTGCCTAGCTAGGCTAACAAAAAAAGACGGTTTTCCGTAAAAGTATAGAATCTTAACAAAGAGTAATATACAAGATATCATGAGGCGACAACCTTAGGAGGTAACTGTGGCACGCACGAACCCGCTAGAGAAAGTACGCAATATCGGTATTGCGGCGCATATAGATGCGGGCAAAACAACGACAACAGAGAGAATATTATTTTACTCTGGGATCATTCATAAAATTGGCGAAGTTCACGAAGGAACAGCCGTTACAGACTGGATGGAACAAGAACGGGAGCGGGGAATTACCATCACTGCTGCTGCCATTAGTACCAGTTGGAATGATCATCAAATTAACATTATTGATACTCCCGGTCACGTGGACTTCACCATTGAAGTTGAGCGTTCCATGCGAGTATTAGATGGTGTAATCGCTGTATTTTGTTCCGTAGGTGGTGTTCAACCCCAATCAGAAACAGTATGGCGACAAGCAGACCGCTATAAAGTCCCTCGCATTGCCTTTATTAACAAGATGGATCGCACCGGTGCGAACTTCTATAGAGTGCATGACCAAATGGTCGATCGCTTGCGAGCTAATGCGATCGCTATTCAACTGCCTATCGGTAGTGAAACTGAATTTAAGGGGATTATTGACTTGGTGAAAATGTGTGCATATATGTACACAAACGACCAAGGAACTGATATCCAAACAGTAGAAATTCCCGCTGGACTAGCCGAAAAAGCCGCCGAATACCGCATCAAGTTGGTAGAAGCAGTATCAGAAACTAGTGATGTGCTGATGAATAAGTACTTCGAGGGCGAAGAACTGACAGAAGCAGAAATCTGTACTGCCCTCCGCAAAGGAACAATTGCTGGAACAATAGTCCCAGTGCTTTGCGGTTCAGCCTTTAAGAACAAAGGCGTGCAATTGATGTTGGATGCGGTGATAGATTATCTACCATCACCACTGGAAGTGCCACCAATTCAAGGCACACTGCTCAACGGTGATCCCGTAGAACGTCATGCTGATGATAACGAACCATTATCAGCGTTGGCATTTAAGATTATGGCTGATCCTTACGGTCGCCTCACCTTCGTTCGTGTTTATTCTGGTGTGCTGAAGAAAGGTAGTTACGTTCTTAACGTCAGCAAGAATAAAAAAGAACGGATCTCTCGGTTAGTGCTGATGAAAGCAGATGACCGACAAGACGTAGATGAACTACGGGCGGGTGACTTGGGTGCTGCTTTGGGATTGAAAGATACTTTGACAGGTGATACCCTTTGTGATGAAGGTTTCCCAGTAATTCTGGAATCCCTATTTATTCCTGAACCTGTGATCTCGGTAGCGGTTGAACCCAAAACCAAGAACGACATGGATAAGCTTTCCAAAGCGCTGCAATCTTTGAGTGAAGAAGACCCCACCTTCCGTGTGCGTGTTGATCCAGAAACCAACCAAACCGTGATTGCGGGCATGGGAGAATTGCACCTAGAAATTCTTGTAGATCGGATGTTACGGGAATTTAAAGTAGAAGCAAACGTTGGTGCGCCCCAAGTGGCTTACCGCGAAACCATCCGCAAAGCCGTCGAAAAAATTGATGGTAAATTTATTCGCCAAAGTGGTGGTAAGGGTCAGTACGGTCACGTAGTGATCAACTTAGAACCAGGTGAACCAGGCACAGGTTTTGTATTTGTTTCTAAAATTGTCGGTGGGATTGTTCCCAAAGAGTACGTAGGACCTGCGGAACAGGGCATGAAAGAATGTTGTGAATCTGGTATTTTAGCCGGATATCCACTCATTGATGTCAAAGCTACCTTGATACATGGTTCTTATCACGACGTAGACTCTTCAGAAATGGCTTTCAAAATTGCCGGTTCTATGGCAATGAAAGAAGCGGCATCAAAAGCCTCTCCTGTCATTTTAGAGCCGATGATGAAAGTTGAAGTTGAAGTACCTGAAGACTATATCGGCAACGTGATTGGTGACTTAATCTCCCGCAGAGGACAGATTGAAAGCCAAAGCACTGATAATGGGCTGGCGAAGGTGGTATCGAAAGTTCCACTGGCAACCATGTTTGGTTATGCTACTGATATCCGGTCGAAAACCCAAGGTCGGGGTATCTTTACGATGGAATTTAGTACCTACGAAGAGGTGCCTCGCAGCGTAGCTGAGGGAATCATCTCAAAAAGTAAAGGGAACGCTTAATTAAAAAAGGAAACGATTATTCATGGCACGCGCAAAGTTTGAAAGAACTAAACCTCACGTTAATATCGGTACTGTTGGTCACGTTGACCACGGCAAAACTACTTTAACAGCAGCTATTACCATGACCTTGGCCGCTAATGGTCAAGCGGTGGGTAAAGGTTACGACCAAATTGATAATGCACCAGAAGAAAAAGCTCGGGGTATTACAATCAATACCGCTCACGTTGAGTATGAAACCACTGCTCGTCACTATGCTCACGTAGATTGCCCTGGACACGCTGACTATGTGAAAAACATGATCACAGGTGCAGCGCAAATGGATGGAGGCATCCTCGTAGTTGCGGCTACGGATGGTCCCATGCCCCAAACCCGTGAACACATCCTCTTGGCAAAACAAGTCGGTGTTCCTAGTCTGGTCGTGTTCTTGAACAAACAAGACATGATGGACGATGAAGAGTTGATGGAATTGGTAGAAATGGAACTGCGGGAATTGCTGACCACTTATGATTTCCCCGGTGATGATATTCCCATTATCAAGGGTTCGGGTCTGAAAGCTCTGGAAGCAATGATTGCTAATCCCAAAACTCAGCGCGGTGAAAATGAGTGGGTAGACAAAATCTATGAGTTGATGGATGCTGTAGATGCTTCTATTCCTACTCCTGAAAGGGATGTGGATAAACCATTCTTGATGGCTGTGGAAGATGTGTTCACCATCACAGGTCGTGGGACTGTGGCTACTGGACGGATCGAACGCGGTATCGTTAAGGTTGGCGATACAGTTGAGCTAATTGGCATCAGAGATACCAAGACTACCGCAGTCACTGGGATTGAAATGTTCAAGAAGAGCCTTGATCAAGGTATGGCTGGGGATAATGCAGGTGTACTACTGCGTGGTCTCAAAAAAGAAGACATTGAGCGGGGTATGGTAATTGCCAAACCTGGTACAATTAAACCTCACACTGATTTTGAAGGCGAAGTTTACGTTTTAACTGAGAAAGAAGGTGGACGGAAAACACCATTTTTCTCCGGTTATCGTCCTCAGTTCTATGTGCGGACAACTGATGTAACTGGTACAATCAAAGCCTTTACTTCTGATGAAGGTGCAGATGTGGAAATGGTTATGCCTGGCGATCGCATCAAGGTAACAGTAGAATTGATTAACGCGATCGCTATTGAAGAAGGTATGCGCTTCGCTATTCGTGAAGGTGGCCGGACTATCGGTGCTGGCGTTGTCGCTAAAATCTTGAAATAACACTCACCTTTTTGCTCTTATTCAAAAGGAGTAGAGATGAATTATATAATCTCTGCTCCTTTCTATTCCCATAAACAATTTTAAATTTCAGATTTGCGATGAAATTTAACATCTAAAAATCTAAAATCTAAAGTCTAAAATTTACCGAACCTGGAAAACTAAAAATGGCAACTCTACAGCAGCAGAAGATTAGAATTCGTTTAAAGGCATTTGACCGCCGTTTATTAGATACATCTTGCGAGAAGATTGTTGAAACAGCTAACCGTACCAACGCTACAGCTATCGGACCAATTCCTTTACCCACCAAACGCAAGATATATTGCGTACTGCGATCGCCTCACGTAGATAAAGATTCCCGCGAACACTTTGAAACCCGCACCCATCGCCGGATTATTGACATTTACCAGCCTTCTTCTAAAACCATTGATGCACTCATGAAGCTAGATTTACCTTCTGGTGTAGATATTGAAGTCAAATTGTAAATTTGTCATTTGTCAGTGGTCAGTAGGGGCGAAGCATTTGGAAGATAAATTATCGGTCATTGCCAAAAATAGTTCTCCAAATGCTTCGCCCGTACAGTTGTTAGTTGTTAGTAGGGGCGAAGCATTTGGAAGATAAATTATCGGTTATTGCCAAAAATAGTTCTCCAAATGCTTCGCCCGTACAGTTGTCAGTGGTCAGTAGGGGCGAAGCATTTGGAAGATAAATTATCGGTCATTGCCAAAAATAGTTCTCCAAATGCTTCGCCCGTACAGTTGTCAGTGGTCAGTAGGGGCGAAGCATTAGGAAGATAAATTATCGGTCATTGCCAAAAATAGTTCTCCAAATGCTTCGCCCGTACAGTTGTCAGTAGTGAAGGAAAAACAACGAACAACTGACAATTAGCTCTGAGACAATTTATCTCAGGGCTTTTTATTAGCTATAAAACATCATGATAAAATATGAATAAAGTACAGAGAAAGTCGGGAAGAATATAATATTTTAAGACTACAATTTATACTTAACTAACAATACTAACAATGACATCTTCTTCTAAAATTGCAGTGCGTGAACTACCTCTATTCCCATTACCCGAAGTGGTTCTATTTCCGACCAGACCATTACCTCTACATATCTTTGAATTTCGCTACAGAATCATGATGAATACGATTTTGGAGAGCGATCGCCGATTTGGGGTATTGATGATTGATCCCACAAAGGGGACAATTGCTAATGTGGGTTGTTGTGCGGAAATTCTCCATTATCAACGGCTACCTGATGACAGAATCAAGCTATTAGCTTTAGGACAGCAAAGATTTCGGGTTTTAGAATATGTCCGCGAAAAGCCCTATCGCGTCGGTTTGGTAGAATGGATTGAAGATCAACCCCCAGCTAAAGATTTACGTCCTTTAGCATCTGAGGTAGAACAACTGTTGCGGGATGTTGTGCGTCTTTCAGCCAAGTTAACAGAACAAGAGATTGAACTACCAAATGATTTACCAGATTTACCCACAGAACTATCTTATTGGATAGCTAGTAATCTCTATGGTGTCGCTCCCGAACAGCAAGCATTATTAGAAATACAGGATACAGTTGCTCGTTTAGAACGAGAAGCGGAAATTCTCACTTCTACTCGTAATCATTTAGCAGCGCGTTCTGTACTTAAAGATACGTTTAATGAAATGGAATAAAGGAAAACGTTACTTAATCTTTAAAGATCCCCGACTTCTCTAAGAAGTCGGGGATCTGAATCTGGTAATTGATTGCTATAGGATAGAGATAACAGTCCATCTATCCTGAATCTATGTCTAACTCTAAACAACCCCTGACCTATCCCACCATTAGCAAAAGTGATCAAATAGATAATTATCACGGAACTGTGGTTGCAGACCCTTACCGCGCCTTAGAAGACCCGGATACGGAAGAAACAAAGGCTTGGGTAGAAGCCCAAAATCAAGTTACTTTTAGCTACTTAAATGAAATTCCTGCTAGGGAAAAAATAAAACAGCGTCTCACCAAACTTTGGGATTATGAAAAATATGGAACTCCCTTTAAAGAAGGTGAAAGTTACTTTTATTTCAAAAATGATGGACTGCAAAATCAAAGTGTTCTCTACACTCTCCCAACCTTAGAATCAGAACCAAGAGTATTACTTGACCCTAATCAACTTTCAGAAGATGGTACAGTTGCCCTTTCAGGAATTGCTATCAGTGAAAATGGTCAACTTTTAGCTTATGGTTTATCTAGTTCTGGTTCAGATTGGCAAGAATGGAAAGTGAGAGATATTGCCACAGGTGAAGATCTACAAGATCATTTACAATGGATTAAATTTTCTGGTGCTGCTTGGACTCATGATCATCAAGGTTTTTTCTACAGTCGTTATGATGAACCAAATGAAAAAACCAAATTAGAAGATGTAAATTATTACCAAAAATTATATTATCACAAACTTGGTACACAGCAATCAGAAGATATTTTAATTTATCATCGTTCTGATGAAAAAGAATGGGGTTTTGGTGGTAACGTCACCGAAGATGGCAAATATTTGATAATTTCAATCTGGCTAGGAACTGACTCCAAAAACTTAGTTTTTTATCAAGATTTAACAAATCTAAATTCTGAAATTATCGAACTAATTAACCAATTTGCAGCCGATTATAGCTTTATTAATAATGATGATCATATTTTCTACTTTCGCACAGATTTAAATGCCCCAAAAGGCAGAGTTATTGCCATTGATACTAAAAAACCAACTTCAGAAAATTGTCAGGAAATTATTCCTCAAGCTGTAGAAACATTAGAAAGTGTTGGTATTCTGAATAATCAATTTGTCGCTGATTATCTGCAAGATGCCCATAGCCAAATCAAGATATTTGATCTCAAAGGGAATTTTATTCGAGAAGTAGAATTACCCGGAATTGGTTCAGCAAGTGGATTTGGTGGTAAACGCCATGATCCAGAAACATTTTATAGTTTCACCAGCTTTACTACTCCCGGAACTATTTACCGTTACGACATGAAAACGGGTAAAAGTGAAATTTTCCGGCAGCCAAAAGTAGATTTCAATGCTGATGAATATGAGACAAAACAGGTTTTTTATGAAAGTAAAGATGGTACAAAAGTGCCAATGTTTATTACCCAGAAAAAAGGAATTAAATTAGATGGCAATAATCCCACTTATCTCTATGGATATGGTGGTTTTAATATCTCATTAACACCAAGTTTTTCTGTGAGTTTATTAATATGGCTAGAAATGGGGGGAGTGTATGCTGTTCCTAATTTGCGGGGTGGTGGTGAATATGGGGAAGAATGGCATCAAGCAGGAATGAAACTGCAAAAGCAAAACGTTTTTGATGATTTTATTACTGCTGCTGAATGGTTAATTGCTAATAATTACACTAAACCTGCAAAACTAGCAATTGGTGGAGGTAGTAACGGCGGTTTATTGGTGGGTGCTTGTATGACTCAACGCCCTGATTTGTTTGGTGCAGCCTTACCCGCAGTGGGTGTTATGGATATGTTGCGTTTCCATAAATTTACTATTGGTTGGGCTTGGGTAGCTGAATATGGTTCTTCAGAAAATGCGGCAGAATTTACAAATTTGTATGCTTATTCACCTTTGCATAATTTGAAGATGGGAACAGCTTATCCGCCAACTTTAATTATTACCGCAGATCATGATGATCGTGTAGTTCCTGCCCATAGTTTTAAATTTGCTGCGGCTTTACAAGCAGCCCATAATGGTAATGCACCCGTATTAATTAGAATTGAAATAAAAGCAGGACATGGTGCAGGTAAACCGACAGCAAAAATTATTGAAGAAGCAGCAGATAAGTGGGGTTTTTTGGTACGCGTTTTGGCGATTGATGTTTAACTTATTGGTAGATAAATTTCCGATAATTTTCAGTTACTGCACACACAATACTTGTTTAAACCTGCGTCTTTAATGCTTTCACTCATATATATATATATATATATATATGAGTGCATAGTATGAGTTAATATTTTGGTAAAATTTTACCTAGCGCGAATTTTGGGTTCAATGCTACTCTTACTTCGTGACTGCAAAATGAATCAAAAAAGCACTGAAAAGAAAAACTATGGCTCAAGCCCATTACCAAATCCTGTTTTTAGAAGATTCCCCAGTAGATAGGGTATTATATAGCCGCTTTTTAAGTCAGGATACGTTGGCTACATATGAGATAACTGAGGCTAAATCAGGATTAGAAGGATTAACCAAACTAGCGGAAAGCCAGCCAGATTTAATTCTTCTAGACCATCAACTGCAAGATATGAATGGGTTGGAATTTCTCAACCAGTTGCAGCTACAACTCAGTAGTCCACATATTCCAGTGATTATTTTAACAGGAACAGGAGACGAAAAGATTGCTGTGCAAGCAATGAAGAACGGTGTTCAGGACTACATTGTTAAGGATAAAATCACTCCCCAAGGGTTGTGCCGCGCCATTCATGAGGTATTAGAGAAAACCCGCATGATGAAGAATATGCAAGCCCTTTATATTCCCCTCCAGCAAGCAGAATTATATCAAGATTTGCAAAAACTCAATGCCTCTTTAGAGAAAAAGGTACAGAAACTGACTGAGGAACTAGCAGTTAGTGAAAGTAAATATCGCGCTATCTTCAACCAAAGATTTCAATTTACAGGGCTACTTGACCTAGAAGGGATGGTATTGGAACTCAACCAAGCATCTTTGGAATTTACTGGGTTGCAAATGGCAGATTTGATCAACCGTCCCATTTGGGAAGTTTATGGTTGGCAAATTTCCCAGGCAACTCAGGATCAGTTAAAGCACGCGATCGCTCGTGCTGCCCAAGGTGACTTTATTTCCTCCCAAGTAGAAGTACAGGGAATAGATAATCAAATCCTCACCATAGATTTCTCCATCGGACCCCTAAGAAATAATGCCGGTGAAGTAGTTATGCTGATTTCAGAGGGACGGGATATTACTGAAGCAAAGCTTAATGAAGCTAAATGCAAGCAAGCAGAAGCCACTTTAAAATTTCAAGCCCAGATCCTCGAAGAAATTCACGATGCTGTCATTACTACTGATATCAATGGCATTATTCAAAGTTGGAATCTCGGTGCAGAGAACTATTATGGGTATACAGCAGCGGAAATGATTGGGCAGAGTGTGAGCATTCTCTACCTAGATCCAGTTGAACTCCAAACAAACATAATGTCAACCCTATTGGCAAAGGGTCGTCATGAGGTAGAGGTGGCTGCCTGTCGTGCGAAATCAGGAGATATTGTTTATATCAACTTGCGGCTTTCGGTCATCCGGGACAACCATGGCAACATTACTCATATAGTTGGCTGCTCCCATGACATCACTAAACAGCAAGCTGCAATTAAAGAGCGGAATGATATATTAAAACAAGAACAAGCTGCTCGCAAACAAGTAGAAGCTGCTAACCAGATCAAAGATGAATTTTTGGCGGTTGTATCCCACGAATTGCGGACACCACTGAACTCTATACTCGGTTGGGCTAGTTTACTCAAAAAAGGTAAATTAAAGCCAGAAGAAACGGATGAAGCTCTAAGTATTATTGAGCGTAATGCCAAATTACAGGTTTACTTAATTAATGATTTGCTCGATATGTCCCGGATTTTTCAGGGTAAAGGGACAATGAAAGTCTCTTCAGTTAATCTTGCTACTATAATTTCAGCAGTTTCAGAAACACTGTTTTTAGCACCCAAAACTAAAAAAATTCAGATTCAAACTATTATTGCAGCAAATATTGGTCTAGTTGCTGGTGATCCAGTCCGATTGCAACAAATCGTGTGGAATTTGTTGTCCAACGCTGTCAAATTTACACCTCATGGTGGGCAAATAGAAGTGAGGCTAGAGTGCGTTGGCTTTGATGCTCAAATTACAGTCAGTGACACAGGTAAAGGAATCAGCCCAGAATTTTTACCATACATATTTGATTACTTTCGTCAAGAAGATAGCTCAACTACTAGAGAATTCGGTGGCTTGGGGTTGGGGTTGGCAATTGCCCGTAATTTAGCAGAACTGCATGGTGGCACTATTCAAGCTGATAGTTCTGGTCTGGGACAGGGAGCTACTTTCACCTTTAGACTACCGTTAATGAATGCTAACTCAGAAAATGCTGATTATCCTCAGCCACAAGATGGATATTTAGCTTAACCGAATCAAACTTAAACTAATTGGTAGTAAATGTATTACCCGGCAAAGCATTATTTTTTCTGTCAATGAACAACTAAGAATTAGTTAATGCTTCCAAAAGTGGATATAAATTGAATTATTGCGGCTGAAGTGCGAGAAATAGGGGGAAATTTCCAATATTGACTGCTCATAAACAACAAATATGACTTTTTACAACATTTTTTTAACTTCTTTCCACAATTATCATTTTTTGTGTAATCATTAGAAAGTGGGAATTAATTCGGCGGTAATGTTTGTGGTTAGTATTGACAGGCTTTCCCTTTTGGTATTTACAGACTTTTCTCCGAAATCTAAATCTCTACATTCTTATGATTTTGGAAATATTCTATGTCAATTTACGTGGGTAACCTCTCTTACGAAGTTACACAAGAGGCTCTCAGTGCTGTTTTTGCAGACTATGGTGCTGTAAAACGTGTTCAACTTCCTACTGACCGTGAGACAGGCCGCTTGCGCGGCTTCGGTTTTGTGGAAATGGGTACTGAAGCTGAAGAACAGGCCGCTATTGATGCCCTTGATGGTGCTGAATGGATGGGTCGTCTTCTGAAAGTGAACAAGGCCAAACCCAAGGAAGATAGAGGTCCTGGTGGTGGTGGTAGTCGCGGTGGCTACGGCGGCGGCGGTGGTAACCGTGGCGGCGGCGGCGGTCGCTATTAAGCTGAATTTAGCTAAGATCTTTTAGTTATTCAATGCTGAAAAAATTACCTATTCCCTTCGCGGGGTGGGTAATTTTTTTGATCGTAAAACCTCTTCTCCAGAAAGTACAGCCGGAAGTTGGACAATTTCTACAGGTTTTCCTAGTCGGTAGATTTCCACTTGTTGATTTTGGGGGTTAATTAACCAACCCAAACGCAAACCATTATCTATCAATTAGCCTTCTTCATCATCACCAAAATCAGGTTCAACACCAAGAGCGCGTAATTGTGCTGCTAATCTTTCTGCACGTCTTCTTTCTCGCTCCCCTTGTTTTCTTTCCCGTTCTGCCGGTGTGAGAACCCAGTTACCTGAAGCATCATACCAGCGTAACCACTGCCGTTCAATGCCTTGATAGACACCTTGCCACAGTCCCAAACCTAGTTCAATATCATTTAGCCATACACGCAGTTGATTGATTTCCAATTCAGCATAACTACTTCCCTGTAACTGAAATGCTCTTAACTGGTCAGTGTAACGGTCAAAAACTAGATAATAGGGTACTCTTAAAACTCGTTCGTAAACTTCCCATTTAGTTGGAGGTTGACTAGCATCTCGTAAGGTTCTCCCTAAATCTTCTTTTTCTGTTCCTGGTGAAATAAATTCTACCACTACAAAAGGATTAACGCCTTCTTGCCAAACCACATAACTAAGCCGTAGTTCTTTTTGTGCATACAACCTAGGGACATCAACTACCGCAAACCAGTCAGGGCGTTTATACCATAATGGATGATGAACATCGTAGTAAAGATTTAAGTCTGTGGCGATAAATACCTGATTTTCCGGGAACTTTGAAGGACAAAAAGTTTCCCGTAATAACTGCGGTTGTAAAAGATGAAATTCGTCTGGCAAACCGGCTTCCTCTGGATCTTCGCTAGGTAAATCATACATTGTCGGTAGGAATTCCTGAGCAGAACGCGGTGGGTCTGTTTGATACATAACGGCTGCAAAAAAGAAATGTCAATTTCACTATCAATACCTTGTCCATTTTCTGTAGGTTAGGTTAAGCGACAGCGCAACCCAACAAATGCGTTGGGTTTCATGCTTCAACCCAACCTACAAATCTTGTTTAGAAAAAATTTTAGTGCATCATAATTTGGCACATCGAATAAAAAAATTACCTGTTCAATTTTGATTAATTTAAGCTATACTATTCAGTAGTGTAAATTCATATCTATATTTACACTGAACACCCCAAACAACTATAATGTTGAATGAGGTGAAATTAAATATAAAAAGGAGCAACATCAGATGTCTTACGTTTTATGTGTTGTTCTGGCTTTGCTTATTTTGGCTTTGCTTTCTCTGGCTTTTATCTCCAGCAAGACTGCCGAAATTGCAAATTCAGGCGTTTTAATGTTCCGTTCAATTGAGCATATCTTAGAGCGATGGATTAATCGCAATAAGTAATAGGTACGTTTAAGTAGGTGATACTACTATTGTATGTTCTTCTGTATCAAAGTTAACCTTACTAAGGGCGCACTTCTCTTATATAGGGGGTCTGCCCTTTTTTTTATTTAAACATTTGACGCATCATGTAAACCAATATAACAAGAATATAATAATCTGTCAAGCGCAAAATATAAAATATTGTTCTCGTTCCTAGTCTCTGACTAGGAATGCAGTTGATGAGGCTCTGCCTCAAGTACCAGCACAAAATGGGGTAAAATGGCTTGTATTCTGGGATTGGAGGCAGAGCCTCCTGGTAGGCATTCCCAGCCGGAGTCTGGGAACGAGGGATATATTTTTTATTTTCTTAAATATCGCATTTACGTCACCTTTGTCCAAACTCCAAAAATGTGATGCTTGGGGAGAGGGATGCGATCGCTTGTAAATGGTAAACTCCAAGAGTGCGATGCCTGCGACAAGGGAAAACTCTTACCTTTGCGCCTTTGCGTGTTAGCGAAGCGGGGCGAAGCCTGGCAGACTTATATTTTAACTAAACAAGAAAATCAAAAAATATTTAGGTGGGCATTGCCCACCCTACTGTTTAATAATAACTCGCCGATTTGCGATAATGTACCGCTGTGACACCATCTTGATTTAAGACTTTACCATCATCAACAGTGGCATAAACTAACCAATGATCACCAGATTCCATCCGACTTTGGACAGAACATTCCAAATACGCTAAAGCACCATTGAGAATAATCCCGCCATTATTGGCTTCTTGAGTGTCCAAACCGGCAAATCTATCTTGTCCAGGGGCGTAAACTTTCATAAATTGCTTACGAATTTCTTTCCCTTCCGCCAAAATATTGACTACAAATTTGTTATTTGTATAGGATAAGGATTCCATAGCTCGTTCTTTAGCTACCGCAATGGTTAAACCAGGAGGATTAAAACTGGCTTGTGTTACCCAAGATGCTAACATTCCCGTTTTAACATCACCTTGGCTTGCTGTAACCACACATATAGAACCAACAATCCGCCCTACAGCTTGTTCGACATTACTTGCAGGTTGTTTAGCGACAACTGATTTTTTCGCGGCGCGTTTCAATGCTTGGGCGAAATCAGTTCCCGCTTCTTCGCAGGTTTGCAAGGTAACTTCATTGGGTTTGAATTTAACGCGAATGGTGTCAAATCCAAATCTGTATCCTGCGTCTTTGAGTTTGCTTTCAATTAAATCAACGGCTTCTCCACTCCAGCCAAAAGAACCAAATACGCCGGCTAATTTATTGTTAGTTGCGGTAGAAAGGACAATTCCTAATGCTGTTTGCACGGGTGTGGGTGCGTGTCCTCCTAAGGTGGGAGAACCTATGACGAAACCGGCGGATTTTTCAATTGCGGCTTTGATTTCTTCAGGTTCGGTAAATTCGCAGTTAATGGCTTCGACATTGACACCGGCTTTGGTGATGCCGCGAGCGATCGCCTGTGCTAAAGTTGCAGTATTGCCATAGGCTGAGGCATAAATCAAAGCCACTGTCATATCAGCGGAAGTTTGCTGTTTAGTCCATTCCCGATAGCCTTTGGTAATATCAATTAAACCATAGCGGACAATTGGACCATGACCAGTAGCATACATTCGCACCGGCAAATCTGCTAATTTTTCTAAAGCTGTTTCGATTTGTCTGGCGTGAGGTGCCATTAAACAGTCAAAATAATAGCGTCTGTCTTCGTTAAATACTTCCCAACCTTCATCAAAAACTTGATCTGAGCAAATATGCGCTCCAAATAGTTTATCAGAAAACAAGATTTCTGTTTGCCGGTCCCATGTACAAAGTTCGTCAGCGTAACGGGGGTTAGGTGTGGGAATAAATTGTAAATGATGTCCTTTTCCTAAATCTAGGGTATCTTCTCCCCGCATGACCAAAATTTGTAAATCGTCTTTTTCCAAAGCCGCGCGTAAATTTATCGCCCCTGGGTTAGAACAAACAAAGGTAATTTGGGGGGCGATTTCCAGTAATGCTTTTAACGTTGCAGCGCGGTTGGGGTTAATGTGACCTAAAATTACATAGTCGAGTTTTTTGACATCGAACCGCTGTTGTAAGGCTTGGAGGTAAATTTCGGTAAAAGTTTCGCCAGGGGGGTCAAGCAGGGCATTTTTATCGCCTTGGATGAGATAAGAATTAGCTGTTGTTCCCTTAGCTAAAGCATATTCAATTTCAAATCTTAGTCTTGCCCAACTGCGCGATCGCAATACGATTGTATCTGTCCCAATGGGCAATATTTGTACGTCACGGGGTTTAGTGGTCATTGGTGATTGGTGATTGGTATGAATTATGTTTCGCGCAAAGGCACAAAGGAGCAAAGGCGCAAAGGTTAAGATTTTTAATTTTCCAATTTTAGAGGGAACGGGGCATATTTTCATCAACGAGGAAGTTCAAAATTTACGCTCCCAATGCAGTGACTTGGGTGTATTTAACTAGATCAGCAGCGTAACTGAGAGCAGCTTCAACTTGATTTTTACTGAGTTCGTATTCTTGCATGACTTCTTCCTTGCTCATACCACCAGCAAGAGAGCCAATAATAATAGAAATAGGAACGCGGGTTTCGGTAATAACAGGTGTACCGTGGTGGATACCACTATCTACGCTAATATGCGGTGCAATTTCCATATATACCTTTCTCTTTGCTATTTTTTCATTGTGCCTGGAAATCTAGCTAAAGCATATTCAATTTCAAATCTTAATCTGGACCAACTGCGCGATCGCAATACGATAGTATCTGTACCAATGGGCAATATTTGCACGTCACGGGGTTTAGTGGTCATTTGTCAGTTGTCAGTTGTTCGTTGTACGGAATTTTCTTTCCCTGTTCCCTGTTCCCTGTTCCCTGTTCCCTATTTTTAATAATGATTCCCGACTTTGCGGTGGTGTACTGCTGTCATGGCATCGGGATTTGATACTCTACCAGCGTAAGCTGTGCTGTATACTGCCCAATGATCACCACAATCCATGCGGCTGACTACTTCACATTCTACGTAAGCTAGGGCATCTGTAAGTATAGGTGCGCCATTTTCCGCAGGTTGGGTTTTCACTCCTTGAAAACGATCTGCACCGGGAGCAAATCTTTTTAAGAAGTGTTTCATTAATGGTTGATAGTTGCCTTCTTCGAGTATATTGAGAACGAAGCGATCGCCTACTTGCATGAGTGATTCTATGGCTCGATCTTTGGCGACGGCAATGGAAAAGCCCAAGGGTTTGAAGCTGGCTTGACTTACCCAGGAAGCTAACATGGCGCTGGATACGTCGGCTTTTTTGGCTGTGATGATATATAAACCACCGCTAATTCTGCCCAAGGCTTTATCTAAGTCAGCAGCCAGGGATTTCATGGCTTTGATGCTTTTGTCTCTTGTTACCCATTGTCCTAAGTCTGTACCAGCTTCTTCACACTTTTTATAAGTGTTAGCTGTGGGTGTTTCCCGAATTTCAATTACGGGAAAAGATAAGTGTAACCCTAAAGCCCGGAATTTATTTAATAGGGGATAGGTGGGTTCATCATCTCCTCCACCAGTTTCAAAAATGCCAATGGCTTGTTTTTCTTTGGCAGAACCTAAAACGGTGCTGAGGGCGGCTTGAATGTTAGAATTGCCTGAAGTTGGGGGCATTCCCACAACTAAGCCTGTACAACGTCCTACCAGTTCCCGCAGTTCTTGTAATTCGTTGACGCTGGCTAAATCTACTATTTCTACAGCGACACCAGTTTTTGTCATCCCGTTAGCAATAGATTGGGCGATGCGATCGCCAAAACCGTACTCGGAAACGTAAAATATTCCTACTGGGGTTTCGGCTTTGGTTTGGCCTTGACTCCAACTGCGATAACGGCCTGTCAATTCTTCCACATTGTGATATAATAGGGGTCCATGTCCGGTGGCAATCATGCGAATTGTTTTCAATTCTGCCATGCGCTTCATAGCGGACAGGACGGAACGGGCATTTGGTCCCATCAAACATTCGTAGTAATATTGAAAATCAGCTTCTATTGCTGCTAAATCGTCATCAAAGGTACTTTCTGAGCAATAATGTAACCCGAAAGCATCGCAGGTGTAGAGAATTTGGGTTTTGTGGTCAAAGCTGAAAATGGTATCCGGCCAATGTAAATTAGGAGCAATGACAAATTCAAATTCATGGCCATTGCCTAAATCTAAGCGATCGCCATTTTTGACAATTTTGCGGTTAAATGGTTGATGTACCATGTCCTCCAAAAACTGAATTGCCACCTTTGACGCAACTACAGTTAGATGAGGAGCGAGTTGTAGTAAGTCTTTTACTAAACCGCTGTGATCTGGTTCAGTGTGACTAACAATTAAATAATCAATATCTTGGGGATTAATTAAACCGGTGAGAGTATCAAAATAAAGTTTGCGAAACTTTTCATGGGAAGTATCAACCAGGGCGATTTTTTCCCCCCGAATCAGAAAAGAGTTGTAGGTTGTACCATTTTGTAAGCCAAATTCAATATCAAAGCGATCGCGGTCCCAATCCAAAGACCGAATTGCGGTAGTATCTTCACTAATCTCTACAGTATTTATAGTCAGACGCTTTTCTAGTTTCTCGGTAAGCAATACCATAACGCCCCTCTTGAATAAATTGAGTATTTATGCCTTTCTCTTATTGTGGCACAGCTTGAATATTAATTTTTATTAAAAAACATATACCTCAGTTAAGAAAATTAAAACTGTCAACAATCATCGTCAGTCAAAAGACCAACAGCATCTTTCCATAGTCCTAATTGTGGGCAATTCCCGTTTCCATTGGGCATTATTCATAGATAAAATCTTATACTTAATAATGGATAAATCCTATCTACTTAGGTCAGCGGGGCTAACTTAAAGTTAATCAGCTACTGAAGCATCAGTAAAAAAATAGAACCAGGAATTAATTAAAGTTTGAAAGTGGGGGGTAGAAACAGTTAATCTCCTCCTTGATTTGAATTGATAATTACTTATTGTTCTCTGTTCACTTTATTCAAAGTAGTTTAATGGTTAATTATTAAAATAGATTTATCTTTCTGTTCTAGAAAATACTATGCCACAGCGGATAATTATAGAAGTCAATAATTTGTTTAAACGGGATAGAATTGTTCGTAACTTAGAACTTTTTCAGGATATTATTGTTATCTCCCTTTGCGTGAGTTTGTTTTGTGTAATGCTCATTCGCTTAGGAGATATGTTTTTATCATTTTTAAGTCCATTAGATCTACGGCAAGTAACATCTGATATTTTGTTTATTTTGATATTAGTAGAACTGTTTCGGTTGTTAGTTGATTACCTGCAAGAACGGAGTATTTCTGTAGGTGCAGCGGTAGAAATTACGATTGTTTCGGCTTTACGAGAGGTAATTTTACGTGGTGTATTAGAAATTTCCCGCGACCAACTTTTTGGACTTTCTGTATTTCTACTAATTTTATCAGGAATTTTCCTGGCTTTACCTTGGATGCCTCGTTTATTAGAACAGGTGAAAATTAATCAGCATGAAACAGTAGATACAAAACCAGAATTGTAATTTTATTGAAGAATAGGGAAAAGGATTATTTTACTAATTCCCTATTTAATTTTTGAGTATATTTGCTAAATAGTTTTTGTGCGACTCTGAAATCATACTGATAAAATAATACCTTTGCCATTGCTACGTAACACTGAGGTAAACAATCCAACCTCCAAATCAAGGCTTTTCTCAATTTGGCGTAAGTATTAATCAAAATAACTTTATCTAGACTCCGAAATAAGATACTATAGTTGCTAAAACTTGATCCTCAAATATATGTCTCAATTAACATCAAAACAATGGATTTTAATGCAACAGAGAATAACACCTTATTTATTTTTATTACCAGCCTTAATTATTTTAGCATTAACTGTTTTTTATCCAGCAGTTCAAGCCTTTTATCTCAGTTTTACCAACTATGAAAATATAGGAGATCCTCCTCAATGGATTGGCTGGAAAAATTTCCTGCGTTTATCGAAAGATCCAGTTTTTTGGCAAACATTACAAAATACATTTATTTATCTAATTGGTGTTGTGCCAATTTTAGTATTTTTACCCTTGGCTTTAGCAATTTTAGTCAATCAAAAACTGCGGGGAATGAATTGGTTTAGAACAGCTTATTATACTCCAGTTGTCATTTCCATGGTAGTAGCTGGGATAGCTTGGAAATGGTTATATGCAGAAAACGGATTGCTGAATCAAATTCTCAAAACTTTAGGGATTTTTACCGACGGAATTCCCTGGTTAACAAGTCCTGATAAGATATTGGGAATTGTCCCCATTTCCCTAGCTAGTATTATGGCTGTAACGATTTGGAAGGGCTTAGGCTATTATATGGTAATTTATTTAGCTGGATTACAAGCCATTCCCGCTGATATTTATGAAGCTGCGGCTATTGATGGTTCAGATAGTGTTCGTAAACATTGGGATATTACCTTACCATTGATGCAACCCTATTTAGCTTTAGTGGCTGTAATTTCGGCAATTTCCGCAACTAAAGTTTTTGAAGAAGTTTATATTATGACCCAAGGCGGACCGCTGAATAGTTCTAAGACTATTGTTTATTATTTGTATGAACAAGCATTTGGTAATTTAGAGATTAGCTATGCTTGTACCATTGGTTTGGTGCTATTTTTAATTATTTTAGGGTTATCAATTTTAAGATTAGTTGTAAATCAAGATGGTAATGATTTTAGTGTTTAATATTTAAAGATGAATTTTGCATCAATATCTATTACGATTCATGTACTTGAACGGTAACTAATCTGGCTATTCTAAGCCTGGTAGGGTTAGTTGTAGTGCGTTTATTTGTGGCTGGGTGGCTGGGATAGGAAGGTTTTCCGGTTTATCTGTAGATTTTGGTTTTGGCTGTTGTGGGTGATTTTCTGCGGATAATGCGGATATGTCTAGTTCGTTGCTGTCTGAGGATGTAAGTTCTCCACGAAAGGCGCGATATAGCAGCGTTTGAAATAAATGTTCTGCTTGGCGTTCGGCTTCTCGTTGTTGGGTGCGAAAGCGTTCATGTTTTTGGACTATTTGGGCAAATTTTTCTTGGAGTGGGAGAGGGGGGAGTGGAACAGGTAAAGCTTTTAATTGTGTCATATTAATAGTTGCTAAATTAGTTGTTTGCTTTGAACATTGCAAAAAATATAATTTAGTGTATTGAGTTAAAAGTAATTTTGCAAAAAACTCAGGTAATATGATTTTCCTATTTGTTCTTACTCTAAATATATGATTTTGATGTATGCAATTTTCAATTTGACCATGCCAAATTGCACCACGACCTAATTTATCATAATCACCGCCTTCAGTCATTAAAATATCACCTTTTTGAAGTTTTAATTGTTCTACTTCTTGTGGTAAAGCTTCAATTAATTTTATATCTGTTAAATCAAGATAACCATCCTGTACGTTGGCAACACGCATATATGGAACTTGAACAGTTTGTTTACCATTAAACTTTTGTCCTTTGGTTACTCCTGAAGCAATATCAGCAACATCATCTAAATTTTTAATAAACCAACCCATCGGATTAGTAACAGGATCGCCGAACATTTCCAGAAAGACGGATTGTAGAAAGGTTTCGCTGAGTTGTAGGGAGTAGCGACGGGTTCGACGTAGGCGATCGCATTTTTCCAATATTGCTGCAATTCGCTTTTGTTCTGGTAATGGTGGTATATCTACTTCCCATTTTTCCATACCCTCCTTTGTCATATGCAGCATTGAGATACCGTGAGATGCTGCTTTAATTGAAGTTGTAATGTTTGTCAGTAAATAGTAAGCAAATTTTTTATCTATCGCTGGTGTTGGTTCAACTTTCCATATATGGTAATGATATATAGATTTTGTTCCATTCCATATAAAAGGACCAAATGTAGCTGACCAAGCAAATAGTAAATCTCCTTTATCACAATATTGATCTTCAGGAAGTTGAAGATCAGAGTAGTACCATTTTTCACTTCCATGAAGATTTTGAATTCTGATGATAGGAGTACCAGAATTGAGCATTTCAACTTGAGAATATGCCCTACCATTGATTAATCTGAAACATTTACCAAGTGTTGTTTTAATCCAATTTGGTTGTTTATAATCTGTTTTTTTGTTGAAATATTCCATTATTTCATCTTTCAAATTTAACACAATATCTAAATCTCTAATCTCACATGAGTTAGTATCTGTCATCAATAAAGCCAGGGAATAAATTCCCTGTCTAAAAGCTCAAGTCCGTTAAAACGGACTAAAATGAGATTACCAAAAAATCGGGTTTAATTGCCAAATAAAATTACCATTATTCCCCAAAACAAAACAATCAAATCAACATCCAAATTATATTCAGTCGGTTTCAACCGACTTCAGCTATAAGACAGGGAATTTATTCCCTGGCATTTATTGGCATTGATTAGCATTGATTGACATTGATTCCCTGGCATTTATTGACATTTATTAGAATTGATTGGCATTTATTCCCCAACAAAACCGATAAAATGAATAAACCGATAAATCTATAACAACCTCTCCAATTCTCGCACCTCAGCGCCCATAACATCCTCCAATTTTAACAACCTTTCTAAAGTCACCTGGGGAACATCATAAAAAACCTCATCCTGTTCCACCTGACGATAACGACTTGCAGATAAATCATATTTATTCCCCTTTACCTGCGCCTTAGTCACCCAAAATTGACGATTCAGGCGATTAATTTCATTTTGCACCGGTGAGATTTTTTCATGTAATAACGCCAACTTTTGTTTATCCGTTTCCAAAGCCTGACGAGTTGCTTCATCATCAGCCGGTGCAACAGCATTTTCAAAAGTTAAACGATTAATTTCCTTATGTAATAACAAACGTTCCGCTTTTAAAGGTGCAATTTGCATTTTCAACTCCGCCAAACGTTCCTCATTTTGTTTAGTAACATCAGCATTAAACCGATTTTTCCAACAATCCAAAATATCAGGAATATCGTTTTCTGTCACAGCTTGACGCTTATCATCCAGAGAAAAGCCATCATGCTCCATATCATAGAACCAAACGCGGTCAGTCGTTCCCCCACGAGTAAACAGCAGCACCGCCGTAGACACCCCCGCATAAGGTTTAAACACCCCGCTAGGCATAGAAACCACCCCATCCAAGCGATTTTCTTCTATAATCTTTTTGCGAATCTCGACGTGCGCCTTACTAGAACCAAACAGCACCCCATCAGGGACAATAACCGCACATCTCCCACCCATATCTAAAACCCGCAAAATCAAGTGCAGAAATAACAACTCGGATTTTTTGCTTAAACCTGCCAATTTTGGATGTACATCTGCTGCATCAACCGCACCCTTAAAAGGTGGATTCATTAATACTAAATCGAGGGTATTTTCATCATCAAACCTTTTAGAAAGAGTATCTTTAGCAAAAAACCGAGGCTGTTCAATACCATGCAGCATGAAATTCATAGAACCGATGCGTAACATCGTCATTCCCGAATCATTATCATAAGCTGTAAACGCCTCTGTTTGCAGAAATTCCTGTTGTTCTAGTGTGAGTAAATCACCAACTAAATGTTTATTACCTTTTTCATCAAATAATATTTCTGGACTGGTGTTTTTTTCTAAAATATACTGATAAGCATTCACCGGAAAACCACAAGTACCCGCCGCTAAATCACCAATTCTATCAGTAGGTTTAGGTTCTACCATTTCCACCATCATGCGGATAATATGGCGGGGAGTTCTAAACTGGCCATTGCGTCCAGCAATACTTAATTTATTTAATAAATACTCATACAAATCACCCTGAACATCTTGATTTTGTTCAGAGATTTTCATCTCATCAATTGATTTACAAGCCTCAATTAACAAACTGGGTTTATTAATTTTAAATTCCGCAGTTTGCATATACTCACTAAAGGAACTTTTATCTTCATTAGTTTCTTGCTCATTTCCTTCCTCATTTTCTTCCTCGTTGTCAGAATTACCCATTTCTTTCAACCAGGGGAAAACTTTATTTTTGACATGATTTAAAGCATCCTCGGCTTTCTTCTGTGTCCAATTTCGCCAACGCATTTCTAGGGGTATTTTGGGCTGATAATCTTCTTTGCGGCGTTTGGCTTGGCGTTCGTTTAAATCTTCAGTTTCGTCTAAGCGTTTGAGGAAGAGGAGAAATGAGAATTGTTCGATAGCATCCATTGGGTTGGATAAGCCTCCTGTCCAGAGTTTATCCCACAGGAGGTCTACTTTTGATTTTAAATTGGGGTCGGTTAGCATTTTTAATTAGGGTTTTTGATTTAATGTAGCTATCTATTTATTTAGTCATTGATTTAGCCGGGGAATAAATTCCCCGTCTTATAGCTAAAGTCGGTTAAAACCGACTAATTATTTTTGAGTTTAATCCGTTTTAAGGGATTTTAGCTTTTAGTCAGGAAATTTATTTCCTGGTATTTCTGGGATTTTAGGTTTTGTTTTATTTTCTGGTGGTTTATCTAAATCTGTTTCTTGTTCTAATAATGGAATTGTGGTTTTATTTTGATGATGTATTTTTTGATTATCTACATAATCAATAGCTTCTTGTAATTGTTTACCTCCTAAAGAAAATACACCATATCCCTCCTGCCAAGCAAATTGTTGTGTTTTACCAAAAGTATGATTATAATGGTAAGCACTACTACCTTTTAAAGTTTTCACAAATTCAGCAATAGACAATTTAGGAGGGATAGAAACCACAAAATGAATATGGTCTTCAATTCCACCAATAGCATGAATTATACACCCTAAATGATCCGCCTTCCCAATTAAATAACCATAAAATTTTTCCTCTACATCATTGGTAATTAAAGGCTCACGTTTTTTCGTAGCCCAGACAACATGATAATACAAGCGCCACAAAGCCATAATGAATTTTAAAAGAATAACAATAAATGTGTAATTATCCAGCCATTCCAGCCAATTCAGCCAGGGAATAAATTCCCTGTCTCAAAGCTCAAGTCCGTTTCAACGGACTCACATTATATTACCAAAAAAATGAATTAAATTAAAAATAAAATTTCCATTATTACCCAAAAATCAAAAAAAGAATCACATAAAAACCCAACTTAGTCGGTTTTAACCGACTTTAGCTATTAGACAGGGAATAAATTCCCTGGCTCTGTTGTCTCTGTCTCACATTATATTACCAAAAAATTGAATTAAATTAAAAATAAAATTTCCATTATTACCCAAAAATCAAAAAAAGAATCACATAAAAACCCAACTTAGTCGGTTTTAACCGACTTTAGCTATTAGACAGGGAATAAATTCCCTGGCTCTGTTGTCTCTGTCTCACATTATATTACCAAAAAAATGAATTAAATTAAAAATAAAATTTCTATTATTACTCAAAAATTAAAAAAGAATCACATAAAAACCCAACTTAGTCGGTTTTAACCGACTTTAGCTATTAGACAGGGAATAAATTCCCTGGCTCTGTTGTCTCTGTCTCACATTATATTACCAAAAAAATGAATTAAATTAAAAATAAAATTTCTATTATTACTCAAAAATCAAACAAAGAATCACATAAAAACCCAACTTAGTCGGTTTTAACCGACTTTAGCTATTAGACAGGGAATTTATTCCCTGGCTATTAAATCTAACTCAATGAATAAATAAATGAACAAATAAATTTTAAGCCGCCAACAATTCCGTAAACGCTAACAAATCATCCACCTCATCATCAGAAAAAAACCTATCAACGGCATTTTTCCCAAACCTAGCCAAAGCCCCCTCATACAAATCAGCCACCTCTAACCTCTGCTTTTGTAAAAACACACTTTGCACAGCCCTTAAAAAATTAATCTGATTAGCATTATACTGGTGTTTGGCAATAAAATCCTCAAATTGACGCTTTACCACCTCATCATAATCTGGTATGGCATCCAAATCTAATAAATGCCGCAAAAACGCCAATAAACTATTAGCCTTTAACCCGTAAGCCTTGCGAATATTCGACTCAGAAAGCTGAATATTACCACCTCCTAAACCTTGGCGTAAAGTTCTTTCTAACTCAATCAATTGCCAATCTGTAACCGCTTTACCTTCCTGAATAGCCTTAATAGTAGGATGAACATCTACAATTTCATTTATTTTCTCCTCAACTCGTTTTTTATATTCCTCCACATAAACTTGTTCACCACCCTCACCCACAGTAATAAAACCGCGAGTAGCCACAAAATCAGCTAAATCTAACTCTAAAAAAATACTAGGGCGTTGTCGCCGATTTTTCATTTCTTCAGCTAAATCATTGATTATCTGATTTAATTCTTTCACCGTTGCATTATTCAACCGTGAAGATAAACATAACTTAATTGCATCTTGTTTTCGTTTATCTTGATGAACAAAATCAGGTAAACGACTCACATCTTCAACAATAGATTGTACAGTATCCGGTTTTGCTCCTTCCGTTTGAATTTCTAATTTTAATCGTTCAACTTTACTTGTAAAAGTTGCTGCTGCTATCTCCACACCTGGCACAAATCGCAAAAGAGGAGCAACTTTAAACCGTAATGACTTCAATTTATCTTTAGTAATGTAATTCCAAAATAAATCTGTCCAAGCTTCTGCAATATCCATATCCAACATCTTCTTTTTGACAGTAAATGAATCTGTCGGAATTTGGGTTATTTGTTCCCGTAAACTTGCAATTACCGCTTGACATTCTGGTGATTCTTGGTCATGTAAATATAACTCCAGCAAATCCAAACGAGTGTTAAAAATGCGTTGAAGTACAGGAATAGTTTGGGCTACTTCTGTTTGTACTTTAGATTCAAATTCATTTTCCCAAA
The DNA here is from genome assembly GCF_000312705.1 of Anabaena sp. 90. NCBI lineage: Bacteria > Bacillati > Cyanobacteriota > Cyanophyceae > Nostocales > Nostocaceae > Anabaena > Anabaena sp. 90. The sequence continues at coordinate 122,215 of NC_019427.1, read as the reverse complement.
AATCAATAATTAAAAATTCCTGCTTTGTCCGATTTGGCAACCATTCCAACTTTTTACAAGCCTTTTGATTGCGTGTTCCTCGTCCAATCATTTGCCAAAGTTTAATCTGTGATTGAACAGGTTTCATAAACACCAAATTCATCAATTCCGGTACATCTACCCCAGTATCCAGCATATCCACAGAAATAGCAATGCGAGGCATATCATTTTTTTTAAAATTCCCTGTTAGCTTGCCTTTATATTCTGTTTTGTGGGTAATTACTCGCACCAAATCAGAATATTGTGGATACATTTCTTCAAAAGTTTCACATAGCCTAAAAGCGTGTTCTTGAGTTAATGCAAATACAATGGTTTTCGCTGGTAGTTGCCCTGATTCATCTTTATGGCAAACTTCCATAATTTCTTCCCACTGCTTGCGGAGAGTGTCTTTATTACTAACCTTTTTTTCTAAATCTGTACCGGAAAAATCAATATCATCTGGGTCAGTTCCTTGTGCTATCAATACATTCCGTTCTTCTTCTGAAAGTTTCGCGCCTTTAATACCTTCACTTTGAAATTTAGTTTGTGCTTGATAAAGACTAAAATCAACTAAATTTTTCTCTTCAACTGCTTGTTTATAGGTGTAGAGAAAACTAGGAATACCATCAAAACAGTGAAAAGTAATAAATGTATTCCTATCAATAAAATCTGCGGGAGTAGCTGTTAAGCCAATCATCCGCCCATCAAAATAGTCCATTACCTCTTGAAAGAGATTGAAAATAGAACGATGTGCCTCATCAAAAATAATTAAATCAAAAAAAGCTGGACTAAATTTTTTATAGGAATTTCTCAAAGTCTTTTCCACAACAACATACAGCCGTTTAGTTTTATCTATGTTGTAGCTGAAAATGCGATCGCATGGTTCATGGGGTATATGTTCCATAAAACCATCTTCTAAAGCTTGCTTGACTAAATTATCCCTATCAGCAACAAATAAGATTTTACGACTTTGATTAGCCTTTAAAAATAAGTCAATAATAGCCATTGCGGTGCGTGTTTTCCCTGTTCCCGTAGCCATTACCAATAAAGTGCGGCGTTTTCCTTCATCAAATGTTTCACAAACCCGACGAATAGCTTCCTGTTGATAATCTCTCCCAGCAATTTGGGTATTAATTGGTAATGAACTTAACGCAATTTTATTTTGACGAATATACAGTAAATTTTCTAAATCTGCTGGCGAAAAAAAGCCAGCTACCTGCCGTTTTGCAGAATTTCCCACATCCCAAAAATAAATTTCCTCCCCATTCGTCATAAATGCAAAAGGGCGGAAACTTTGATGCTTTTCTATTTCTTTAACGTAGTATTCTACTTGCGTTTGGGCAATTTGAGGATCACTGCTTTGGCGTTTTGCTTCCACCACTGCTATAACTTCCCCATTGGGTTGGTACAAGCAATAATCAGTAACACCGTTCCAAGGTTCGGCATGATAGCCATCCACAGGAATTTCTAACCCCACTTGGTGGGGGTCTTTGATGTTCCATCCTGCTAAGATTAAAGCAGGATCAATTAATTGTGTCCTAGTGTTGGCTTCATTCGCTGACATTACAGCATCCTTTAGTACATTCTGCTTTGCAGAGTATTACTGTGCTTATATTTTAGCTATACAGCAACAGTATAGTATGCTTTTTAGCGTTAGCCAACACTCGTAATGTAAAAAATAATAACTAATTCTGTGGGTGTTCTCTTTAACTGGACTAGTAGTCTGTCAACCCGAAAATGACGGGTGAAGGCAAGCAGGGGGAGAAGAGAGGCAGGGGGGCAAGGGAGGGAAGAACAGAAGTTTTTTCCGATCATTACCCGTCAAATTTATTTTGACGAACTACTAGCTTCATTCTAAGATCCACAATTGCGTGTCGCTTCACTTCACGAATTATAGAAGATGGAGATATTGGATGTTTATTAGCAAAAAATCGTGCGATAGCGAAGCGCTGCTGCAAGCAGTTCGCTTGCTATACAAAAGCTCTAAAATCCAGGAATGGCAAATGTTTTTGGAGAGTGACAGGAGAGGGATAGTTTCCCACTTTATTATTCAGTTTCTAACTTTATTCTCTTTATACAATCTTACAACTGGAACGAAGCTGTTAACGCCACCGCTAAAGCATCTGCCGCATCATCCGGCCGAGGAATTTCATCTAAATCCAACTCCCGCATCACAGCCTCTTGCACTTCTGCTTTATCTGCCTTACCATAATTCGTTAAAGCTTGCTTAATTTGGGGAGGTGCAAATTCTACATAAGGAAGCTTACGCTGTCCTAAAACTAACATCAGTACACCCCTGGCTTGTGCTACAACAATGGTATTTGCCATCCGATAAAAAAATAACTTTTCAATTGCCACCAAATCTGGCTGTAAGTCCTCCATCACGCTGTGTAAATCATCAAATAAAATACATAGTCGCTGAGTCATTTCCACATCAGCATTTGTGCGAATTACGCCAAAATCTACCATCTCTACCGTTGTCTCTTGTCCTTTATTTTGACTTTGTTGCCAATTAATTGCCCCAAATCCCACAGTTGCCAGTCCTGGATCTATTCCTAAAATTCGCTTTTTCATCAAATTCACTTTTATTAAATTGGTAAAACACAACGCCGCAAAAGTAAGATAGGTATTTTCCTCAACTGTTGATTCCCTATCCTCCCTGAAATATAAAGGATTAAATCAAACTTATGGTTTTTTCAGTATTGAAAGCAGGTGATGTTAAGTTTCTGTTAAATATTGTTTTTACCAACTTTCCCTATTAAGTATGTTCATCGGTTTTTTGAAACAAGCCATTAATTCGCTACAACTAGAGTCTCACAGTCGCACTTCCCACCGGGTTAACCAATGGTTCAAATGGTTATCCCCTGGATTAGCGGTGAAACGCTGGTTACTTATCACTGTTGGGGGTGTTGTCTTAGCCAGTTTGGGGTTGGCTATTTGGGTAAAATTAACCCCCATTTTTTGGATACTAGAGTTGCTAAAAGGTCTTTTGGGACTCCTCGCGGATATTTTACCCAACTATATCAGTGGTCCATTACTCCTTATATGTGGTGTCCTGTTGGTGTTGTGGGGACAATCCCGCACTGTCGGTTCAATTACAGAAGTCCTCAGACCTGGAGTGAATGAAGAGGAATTGATAGATGTCCTCTTAGCCCACCGTCGCTTATACCGGGGTCCAAAAATTGTGGTTGTTGGTGGTGGAACTGGACTTTCAACGTTACTCAGAGGCTTAAAAACTTATAGTGCTAATATTACTGCTATTGTCACCGTAGCAGATGATGGCGGGTCTTCTGGTAGACTGCGTGAAGAATTTGGCGTTTTACCACCTGGAGATATCCGCAATTGTTTAGCAGCACTAGCTGATGAAGAAAAATTACTGACGGAATTATTTCAATATCGCTTTCGGGCTGGAGATGGCTTAACAGGTCACAGTTTTGGTAATTTGTTTTTAACAGCCATGACTGATATTACTGGGGATTTGGTGCAAGCGATCGCTGCCAGTTCTAAAGTATTGGCGGTGAGAGGACAAGTTTTACCTGCTACCCTCAGTGATGTCCGTCTCTGGGCAGAATTGACAGATGGCCGCCGCATTGAGGGTGAGTCGAATATTCCCAAAGCTGCGGGAAAAATTGTCAAAATTGGTTGTATTCCTGAAAATCCACCGGCAGTTCCCGCCGCAATTAAAGCCATTCAAGAAGCTGATTACATTATTATTGGTCCGGGTAGTCTTTATACAAGCTTAATTCCTAATTTGTTAGTTGGAGAAATTGCCGATGCGATCGCCGCTACCAATGTACCCCGCATTTATATCTGCAATATCATGACCCAACCAGGAGAAACTGATGGATATAGCGTTGCTGAACATATTCAAGCCATAGATGATGCTTGTGGCAATAGAAGGTTATTCGATGCTGTATTAGTTCATAAAAAAACACCCTCAGCCCAAGCGCTTATCCGTTATGCCCAACAAAATGCCCATCCAGTCTTTTTAGACCGAGAATCTGTCACCCAATTAGGACGGCGAATAGTTCCTGCTAATATTTTATTTGAAGATGAATATGGTGCTGTTCGCCATGACCCCCAAAAACTAGCCAAAGTCTTATTAAAATGGTACAGTGGAGCGCATCACGGGAAGTAAAAACTGGTAATGGGGAAATATATTTCCCCATTACCAATTACCAACCTAAAATATTTATGACTTCTTTCATCATTTCTCAAACTGAACCACCCCTTCCCCCTTGGGAAACTTTACCGACAATGTATGATTTACCTAGCGAAAACCCAGAGGAAAAAGGCTTGCCAGACGACTTTCATTTTTTACAACCTTTACTTTTATATTTAACATTTCAACCCATAAACTGGAATCCAGAAATTGTTTATAGTGCTGCTGATCTGAATCTTTATTATGATCTGCAAAATCCTTTATGGTATAAACGCCCAGATTGGTTTGGTGTGGTTGGAGTCCCCAAATTATATAATGGTCAAGATTTACGTTTAAGTTATGTCACTTGGCAAGAACCAGCAAACCCTTTTGTAGTTGTAGAATTATTATCTCCTGGTACAGAAGATGAAGATTTAGGTAATAGGGAAAGTAAGATAGGTAAACCTCCCACAAAATGGGAAGTTTATGAACGTATTTTAAGGATTCCCTACTACATTGTTTTTAGTCGCTACACCAATGAAGTCCGCGCATTTCAGTTAGTAGGTGGTCATTATGAACCTATGAATATGATTGAAGGACGCTTACTAATGCCAGAATTAGGTTTAAGTTTAGGACTATGGCAAGGGACATTTCGAGATATTCCCAAGTTATGGTTAAGGTGGTTCACACTAACAGGAGAATTAATTCCTGAACCAACAGAAGAAGCGGCTGCGGCTAATGAAAGAGTTATTCTTGCTGAACAAGAAACAATAGAAGCAAAAAGAAAAGTTGAACAACTAGGACAACTGTTGCGTGATTTAGGCGTTAATCCCGATACACTGGATAATGCTTAGAGGTTGTTTAAAAAGTATTATATCAAACCAGTAATCTCCAAAAACCTAACCCCCCTACCCCCCTTCCCTGCAAGGGAATGGGGGTTTTAAAGCCTCTCCCCTGCAAGGGGAGAGGTTTGGAGAGGGGTCAGTCTATACACTCAAAACTTTTCAAACACCCTCTTAGACATTACCAATTACCAATTACCAATTACCAATGACTAAAATTTTCCTTCCAGATATAGAAGCAACACAGCAATTAGGTATTACCCTTGGAGAAACTTTGACTGCTGGAAGTGTGATTTTGCTAGAAGGTGATTTGGGTGCTGGTAAAACTACTTTGGTGCAAGGTATTGGTAAAGGATTGGGGATAATTGACTCTATTGTTAGTCCTACTTTTACTCTGATTAATGAGTACACAGAAGGACGTATTCCTCTTTATCACTTAGATTTATACCGCTTAGAACCTCAAGAAGTGACAGGCTTGAATCTAGAAAGTTACTGGGAAGGCATAGAAGTAACACCGGGAATTGTCGCCATTGAATGGGCTGAACGAATGCCATATCTACCAGATAGTTATTTAAAGGTATGTTTAAACTATGGTGAAAATGGCAGCCGTCAAGCCGAAATTATTGCTGTAAATTAATTTAATTTTGAGGTACGAACAACGGACTTGATATAATTAAACATTCTCCTGTTAAACAAATATTATGGTTTGCGGGAATTAGTATTACTAAATAACCAAGAAAGAAGATTGGCAACTGTAGCAGCGCCAAAGGAAAATAGGGCAATAATGGCATCACGAGGTAGCACCCCATCTAACCAACTACCTTGGATACTAGAAACAGGAAAATCTTGATCTAGTCCAATTTGAATTTGTTTGGTTTTACCAGAAAACCGGGCTTCTATACCTTTTTTATCAGATATTATTTGCAGATTGCGGATAAGTTGAATATTTAACGGTTTATTAGTGTCTTCTCCCATCAGAAACTGATTTTCTTCAATTTCTCGATCCTGTTCTGCCATGCGAATTTTACCTTCGACAATGGTAGATATTTCTAAATCATCTCTCAGGTTGCCACCATTTTTATCTACGTGAGTAAATGTGACATCTTTAGTTTTTATTTTGCCTCTAAACCATTGTTCTGATTCATATTTTGGTGGTTTTGATAAAGTGAGATAAATATTAGTATTTTCTTGAATGTTAAAAGTAAATTCTTTATTATTGGGGTTGACAATAAACTCTAATTGTGCTTGATCATCCTGTGACTTCGGTAAATTTAAACTGGGTATTTTATAACCTTCTATAATAACTTTGATAGGCTGTTCACCTAAATAGATTTCTAAGGGATTGGGATTATTTTGAGAATTGGGAAGTAGAGAAAAAGCTAGTTGCTGACGATAAAAATCATAATTTAGTCTAGCTATTCTTGTTTGGGGTTGTAGTCGTAATTCTTTCAGATTAATTTCGCTTTCTGTACTAGAATTGGCTGGAGTAATAATTATTTTACTTTCTCTGTCTGTAAGTTGGATTTCCAAGGAATTTAATTTATTAATTTCTGGTAAAGATTGACTTTGAAAACTGCCAGTAAAAGTTAATGTTTGCTTACCTTCAGTTTCTAGTTCTTTAATGTTTTTAATATTGCCGAGAAACAGTTTAGGTTGATTATCATCATAAGTAAAACTCATTTCTTTAAAAATAAGATTACCTTCAAATGTATGAGTTCCAGGGACAATAGCACCAATAGTAATAATACACAAAACCACAAGCAATATTATCACTAAAATAGATGATTTTTGCTGGATTAGATATTGTTTTAGATTTGGCAATCGCTGGAGAAAATTATGATTAATATTATTAAATTTTGTCTGAATTAAGCCAGACTTAGTAATAATAAAGTTATTAATCTTACTAAACCTGGAATTGTGAGAAGATTTCTGTCTGCCTTTTTGCCGATATCCCATGATTTATTTTAACCAAGTTGGGTTATGTTCAAATATAATGCGCCGTTCAATTCTATCACTTGGTTCATTACTGCGTTCAATATTAGCGATATAGTGAAGTTCATAACGTCCCTTTGGAGACTTACTTCCATCCCATGTAAAACTAATTTCACCACTATTGGGGGTAGTGCGAGATGTCCTATATACTGGCTGTTGATCTTTTTGATCTGTGAGAGGGACGATTTTTACACTGGTAAATTTGACTCGATCTTGAGAATAAAAAACAAACTCGTATTTACCAGAAGTTTTTCCCAATGTAACGGGAACATAAACATTTTGAGAACCCAGGCTATAGGATGCTACAGCGCGGAGTTTATTTGCAGGGATGTTTGCTGTTTTAAGAACATAAGTATTCCAGCTAAAGCCGAAATTTGCACCATTGTTAGATAATAGCAAATCATCTAATTGATAGTGATAATTATCATTCAATGATTTGACTATGACTTGAGGATTTTTACCATTCTTGATGCGGGGAACTTGTAAGGTTATGTTCTCACCATAATTGGCAATGTTTCGAGTAGCAATGGAAATTAAACTCAAGCTATTGCCGCTTAATGGTTCGAGTTTGATGCCTTCACAACGGTTGGGTGGTTGCCGACGGATATAATCTATAGAACGGGCATTTCCTTGAGGACAAGAGGCAACAGCAGAGAGAGGATTAATGCTGAGGATTAATAAGCTGGCCAGTAGAACTTTATAACTCATGGTTGCGTTAAAGTAATTTTCCAGGTGGACAATTGTTTTTTAACTACAGATATAGGATAGGCAAAATTTTTGGTTTCACCCGGTTTTCGGGCATAAACTATGCCTATGAGCCTATTTTTTGAGTCTATCACAGGACTGCCAGAATAACCAGGTTTAAGTTCAGTTTCAGATATTTCTAATTTTCGGTTTTGAACAATAATGATTTTTCCTGATTTTACAGACCATGATTTATCTTCACCTCGTTTGGCATCATGACCGATAATTTGAATAGACATTGCGGGGTTGATGGTGGTAGACATTGATAAAGGTTGGATATCTGCTGGCAGTTTATCGGTAATTTCCAAAACAGCTAAATCGAGTTCATCTGTAGGAGTCTTTTGGAGTAGTTTGGCATTTCGTCTCATGCGGACTTTACCTAGTGGTGGGGAACTGAAAAACTCCACTTGAATATTTTCACCCTGTTCATTGCCATCAAAAATTACATGACGATTGGTGAGGATTAATGTCCGGTTGGCATCTCGCTGGATAACTACACCAGTACCAACCTCAATTCCTTGACGTTGGCTGTTAGAAAACTTGGCAGTAATGAGGACGACAGAACGTTTAACAGGTAAATTGGGGTCATTTTTGGGCAAAAATTCGATATCGCTGTCTACACTGGCTAGTTTATTCTGTTTTTCAGTCCATAATTTTCGTGCTTCTATATTATTGTTACTGGCATATATAAAATTAGGGTCAAGTTCTTCGGCTTTGTCGAAATATTTTATAGCTTCTGCAAACTTTTCTTGGTCTTGCAATGCTAAACCTAAATTATTATTAGCTAAAGTATGGGCAGTTGTTGGAGTTGTAGAAGTATCTTCTGGTAATGATAGGGCTGTTTTATAGTTGGATATCGCCTCTTTTAATTTCTTCTGGTCACTCAGGGCATTGCCAAGATTGTTGTAAACAGCAGCATCTTTAGGGTCAAGTTCAATAGCTTTTTGGTAAGCAGCAACAGCCTCATCTAATTTCTTCTGGTCACTCAGGGCAATGCCAAGATTGTAGTAAGCAGTAGCATCTTTCGGGTTAAGTTCAATAGCTTTTTGGTAAGCAGCAACAGCCTCATCTAATTTCTTCTGGTCACTCAGGGCAATGCCAAGATTGTTGTAAGCAGTAGCATATTTAGGGTTAAGTTCAATAGCTTTTTGGTAAGCAGCAACAGCCTCATCTAATTTCTTCTGGCCTCTCAGGGCATTGCCAAGATTGTAGTAAGCAGTAGCATATTTAGGGTCAAGTTCAATAGCTTTTTGGTAAGCAGCAACAGCCTCATCTAATTTCTTCTGGTCACTCAGGGCATTGCCAAGATTGTAGTAAGCAGTAGCATATTTAGGGTCAAGTTCAATAGCTTTTTGGTAAGCAGCAACAGCCTCATCTAATTTCTTCTGGTCACTCAGGGCATTGCCAAGATTGTAGTAAGCAGTAGCATATTTAGGGTCAAGTTCAATAGCTTTTTGGTAAGCAGCAACAGCCTCATCTAATTTCTTCTGGTCACTCAGGGCAATGCCAAGATTGTTGTAAGCAGTAGCATCTTTCGGGTTAAGTTTAATAGCTTCTTGGTAAGCAGCAACAGCCTCATCTAATTTCTTCTGGTCACTCAGGGCATTGCCAAGATTGTTGTAAGCAGTAGCATATTTAGGGTTAAGTTCAATAGCTTTTCGGTAAGCAGCAACAGCCTCATCTAATTCCTTCTGCTCATACAGGACATTACCAAGATTGTAGTAAGCAGCAGCATATTTATGGTCAAATTCAATAGCTTTTCGGTAAGCAGCAACAGCCTCTTTTAATTTCTCCTGGTCATACAGGGCATTGCCAAGACTGTTGTAAGCTTTAGCATATTTAGGGTCAAATTCAATAGCTTTTCGGTAAGCAGCAACAGCCTCATCTGGTTTACCTTGGGCATTTAATACATTACCTATACCAACATAGGCTTCTGCATCATTAGGATTGAGTTGTAGGGCTTTTTGGTGTGCTGTTAATGCCTCTGGTAGTTTTCCCTGTCGTCGTAAAGCATTACCCAAATTGTTATAAGCTTTGCCATTATTAGGTTCAACCTGCAAAACCTTACGCCAAATCGTCTCCGCTTGGGAGTTGTCACCCACAGATTCGGCTGTTTCACCTTGCTTAAATAGCTGTTGGACAGTATTTTGAGCAAATACAAGCTGGGGTGTGGTAGTTAGAGATAAGGTGAGCAATAAAATACTAAATATCCGATTTCGCATAATCATCTTAGATATTTGCCAGAATTTGATGCTTTAATCTTAATTTAAAACAGAGAATTTACGCAGGATATACGCAATATTATCATAATAACCACAATAATGGAACAGAATTATACTAAACAAGGTTAGGAAATAGACTTTGTAAGATTACAAAAACCAGTATGTGTGGGGGTTTCAATGATGTCAACTCAAGTTAAAAATAGCTTATCTGTTGGCTTCCACAACCGCCAGGGAATAAATTCCCTGTCTCATAGCTCAAGTCCGTTAAAACGGACTCATAAATTTTCCTAGTGTTTAGAGGATGTTTGAAAAGTTTTGAATGTATAAATTGACCCCTCTCCAAACCTCTCCCCGACGCGGGGAGAGGCTTTGAAAACCCCATTCCCTGGTAGGGAAGGGGGCAGGGGGGTTAGGTTTTTGGAGATTATGGGTTTTCTCGTTAAGTTAACACCAATGAAGCTCTTGCTTTACCCCTACCGATGGAATCGAATAATTAAGCCGTGTTGAGTATAATTACACAATTGATTTTTCTGTTCCAAACGCAATCTACAAAAATTTTTAGCTACCTTGTCACCCGCTAAAAGTTAAAGCTTGTCCACGAACTTGTGTATTTAGCTGACCATGATAGCGAAGCGCTCCGTAGGAATCATAAACAATTTCCCCGCCGACAATTGTTGTTACAGGCCAACCTGTTAAATTCCAACCTTCAAAAGAACTCCAACCACACTTGCTGACAACTTCTTCCCGTTTAACTTCATGGTAATTTTTTAAATCTACCAACACTAAATCAGCATCATAACCAGGGGTGATTTCTCCCTTATTGGCAATACCATAAGCTACCGCGACCGCTTTAGACATCCATTGCACAACCTGGGCAACAGTACATTTTCCATCCATTGCAGCGGTTAACATTAAAGGTAAAGAAGTTTCTACACCGGGCATTCCTGAAGGGGTGTTGGGGTAGGTTTGGGCTTTTTCCTCTAGAGTGTGGGGGGCGTGGTCAGTAGCAATGAAGTCAATGATACCATCCCGTAAAGCTTGCCAGAGAACTTCATTATCATGGGGCGATCGCAAAGGTGGATTCATTTGCGCTAAACTACCAATAGTGTTATAAGCATTAGTATTCAAAAGTAAATGTTGTGGTGTTACCTCTGCCGTCACCCAACTTGGTTTATCCTCACGCAGCAACTCCGCTTCCTCGGCTGTTGACATATGCAGAATATGTAACCGGCGTTGGTATTTCTTAGAAAGTTTTAATGCCAATTGGGTGGCTAATAATGCAGCTTGATTATCTTGAATTTGGGAATGAACAGCCAAATCTGTAATCCCCGCAAACTCCTGTTTTCGTTGCTTAATTCTGGCTTGATCTTCCGCATGAACAGCAATTAAACGGCTTCCTTGGGCAAAAATCGCCTCTAGAGAGTCTTCCTGACTCACCAACAAATCTCCGTGCATTGACCCCATAAAAATCTTAATTCCCGGTGTTGGCTGGGCAGAAAGTAAATCTGGTAAATTATCAGCCGTAGCCCCAATAAAAAAGCCATAATTAACCAAGCACTTCTGGGCAGCCCGTTGTAACTTGTCATCTAAAGCTGATTGGTTAATTGTCAAAGGTCTTGTATTCGGCATTTCCAGAAAGGAAGTCACACCCCCCTTAGCGCAAGCACAACTGGCAGTAAACAAGTCTTCTTTGTATTCTAGTCCTGGTTCACGGAAATGCACCTGGGGGTCAATCACACCAGGCAACAAAGTTAATCCTTTTGCGTCAATCTCATGAGTGGGTGTAGCATTAGCAATTTCTTGTCCTACTTGGGTTATGTGCCTTCCTTCTATCAACACATCCCCAATCATTGACTCACCATTGGGTAAAATAATTTCAGCGTGACGAATCAGTAAACTTTGTGGATTTGACATGGATTTAAGATTTTTCGGGATAAAGGAACTATTTATGGATGATAGATAACTTTTTCTTTAAGGTAAACTTAATTGGCACGAAGAACCTTTAATTTTGGTTTTGTGTTAAAAAATGTTTATCATCAAGTAAGCTAAAAACCTGAATGTTTGTAGCTGACAACAGAAAAACACTAGATTTTTTACCTTATTTAACTGTCATCTGCTCCATCTGGTTAAGATTAATAATATCAAGTCTATCTGTCTGAGTTCAATACTAGTCTCCTAACATACTTCAACAATTTCATGCAAAATCAAGCGTCTGATAAAAACTCTAGTCAAGAACCCGATAATTCCTGGATAGTAGAGCTAGGTAAAACGATGATCTTGAGTATCTTTCTGGCTCTAGGAATTCGTACCTTTGTTGCCGAAGCCCGTTGGATTCCTACTGGTTCTATGGAACCAACCCTCCATGGTGTCAAAGACCAGTGGCTGGCAGACAAGATTATTGTTGATAAAGTGAAATATAAATTTGCTAACCCCGAACGGGGAGATATAGTCGTATTTTTACCGCCACAAGAAATACAGAATAATCCTGAACGGGAAGCATTTATTAAAAGAGTAATTGGTTTACCTGGGGAAAAAGTAGAACTCAGAGAAGGGAAAGTATATATAAATAGCCAGCCTCTACCGGAAAATGTTTACCTATCCTCTTCTGTGCGGACTTTTGTTGAAGCTTGCAATAGTAGCGGACTCCAACCTCCTTTTTTGGCTAAACCGGAAATTATTCCCGCAAATTCTTACTTAATGCTCGGTGATAATCGTCCTAATAGTTATGATGGGCGTTGTTGGGGTGTTGTTCCCCGAAAAAATATGATTGGTCGGGCTGTAGCTCGTTTTTGGCCACTTGATAGAATGGGTGCAATTGATAAAGCTCCTGCTTATTCATCTCCAAAACCATGAAATGATGCCATATCTAGCCAAGATTTTGCTATATCCAATTAAGTCGCTAGATGGTATAGAAGTAGAAAAGGCGACTATTCTCGACCGTGGCGCACTTGAGTATGACCGGGAATTTGCATTTTTTGACGCAGAAAATAAGTTTGTCAATGGTAAACGTTATCCAAAAATCCTTTTGTTGCGTTCAGAGTTTTCCCTAGAACAAAGACTGGTAAAGTTGAAGTTTCCTGGTGAAAACTCAGAACAGGTTTTTCATTTAGATCAACAACGTCCAGCATTAGCCGCAGTTGTCAGCGATTTTTTGGGTTTTCCTGTGCAACTACAGCAAAATACCGCCATGGGTTTTCCTGATGATACAGTTTCACCAGGAGCAACGGTAATTAGTACAGCAACTTTAACGGAGGTTGCGTCCTGGTTTTCTGGTATCAATGTTGATGAAATGCGGCGGCGAATGCGTGCCAATATTGAAATTGATGGTGTCCCAGCATTTTGGGAAGATGGGTTATTTGCTGCTAGTGGGGAAACAGTACCCTTTAAACTGGGAGATATCCAGTTTTTGGCAATTAACCCTTGTCAACGTTGTGTAGTTCCCACACGCGATTCTTACTCAGGGGCAGTTTACCCAAACTTTCAGAAAATATTTGGGCAAAAACGCCAAGCAACTATGCCCGCTTCTGTAATTACAGGGCAATTTAATCATTTTTATAGATTGAGTGTGAATACCAGAGTTCCCATTTCGGAAGCGGGGAAAATGATGAGACTTGGTAATAGGATCGAAATATCTTATTTCTGAATAACCACCTTACTTACAGCAGATCTCGCTCTAATGAGATACAAACTTGAATTATGAAACTCTTGTATTGCGGGCATACTTCGACCCTTCGACAGGCTCAGGGCATCGCAAGTTCAGTACAAGTCCTGCCCGCTACATAAGTACCTCATCACACCGGAAAGTGCTGTAACTACTATTGTAACCTCTGCATGAGGGTTTTTGCTTGTTGACTGATTGCTTGCCAATTTTTCTGTAACACTGATGCTTGCGGAAATAATTCGCTACTCAACCCTACGGCTACCGCACCAACTTGCAAAAAATCTTTGGCATTTTCTAATGTCACCCCACCAGTAGGTATTAAGGGAATATGCCCAAGAGGTCCTTGTAAACTTTTGATATAGCTAGTTCCTCCCACTGATTGCACAGGAAACACCTTGACACAACTTGCTCCATAATTCCAAGCGGTAATAATTTCTGTCGGTGTCAATGCACCGGGAATAATCGGAATATTTTTGGCTACTGCGGCTTGAATCATTTCGGGATCAGTGTGGGGACTGAAGAGAAATTGCGCCCCACAAGCGATCGCATCTTCTAACTGTTGGACATTAAATAACGTTCCTGTCCCAATCATACAGTTAGGTAATTTGGCGCGGAGTTGGGAAATTAATTCGGGTGCATGATCGCTATTCCAGGTAATTTCAATTAACTGCATTCCCCCAGATGCTACAGCTATGGCCATTTGCTCACCCCATACCATTTTTGGGGCGCGAATCACCGCGATCGCTCGGTGTATTTTTAACTGTGATAACCAAACTTGATTAGACATTTTTACTGTGACTTGTAACCAAGAGGTCAAAAACCTCAAATATAAACATAACCTAGGAACAGGATCAAAACATTCCATCTTGCTGATTCACCGAAAATTATTTTCCTACCATTGCCTAATAGGAATATGTGAAATGCCGGAAACTTAAAACTTAGGAACGCAAATTTAGCCCTGAGACTGGCAAAGTGGTGTAACGTGGTGAACAATGGCGTAGCTGTATCTTTAGTCATGTAAATTTATGCCCAGAACTCCGAGTGAATATGCTGTCTTCCTGCTCTTAGACAATGGACATCGGGAAGAAGTGCGCTTTCCTACTATTCAAGAATTTCAAAAGTGGTATAGCGGTGAGCTTGTGCCAAAGTCAGCTTCTCATGATTTTATTAGCGTACCGATTAAAAATATTCAGGGAGAATATATGGTGGTACGTCCGTCTAAGATTGCAGGGATTCGAGTAGAACCAATTTTTAATTCCAGTATTGAAAGATAAAAATGAGAAAAAACCTTACTTTGCTTGCTTTAAGTCTGGGAATTGCCTTGATAAATCCACTTTCGTCAGTTGTCGCTCAAGCTCCTAATTCGCAGCCAGTTACAATCCCAGTCACGCCTGAAGTACCACCAGCAGTATTACCAGCCCTCGAACCTATTAATTTAGAAACTGTTTGTACGCCCCAAAATTGCCTGGGTTTGGACGAACAACTTTGGGGTAAACAAGGTGATAAACAAGCATTGCTAAGTTCTATAGATAACAGTTTGCGCTATTTGGCAACCAATAGAGCGATCGCTATCTATCAAACTTACCCAATCAAGGAAATTACCCTAAATCGGGTGCAGCGGAGTTTGCTACGCTTTCGACAACTGGTTGTTAGTTCTCAGTCAGCGGCAGAATTACAAGCTGCTGTGCGCCGGGAATTTGTCTTTTACCAGTCTGTAGGCAACGATGGTAAGGGAACTGTTAAGTTCACTGCTTATTATGAGCCTGTGTATACTGCCAGCCGTGTCAGGACTTCTGTATACAAGTATCCTCTTTATCGTCTGCCACCGGATTTCCAGAAATGGCCAAAACCTCATCCTAAAAGGATTGATTTGGAAGGCAAGAATGGGTTGCTGGGGGATAAAAGCAGGTTGCGAGGGTTAGAACTTCTGTGGTTTAGCAATCGTCTAGATCCATACATGGTTCATATCCAAGGTTCAGCCCAAATTAAATTAACCAATGGACGCAGAACATCCGTTGGTTATGCTGGAGGAACTGATTATGCTTGGACTTCCATTGGTAAAGAACTGGCAAAAGATGGCAAACTACCACTTAGTGGTTTAACTATGCCTAAATTAATTACTTATTTTCGCCAACATCCCAAGGAGTTAAGTAATTATTTACCCCGTTGGGAAAGATTTGTTTTCTTTGCAGAAACTAACGGTACACCAGCGACGGGTAGTATTCTTGTTCCTGTCACTGCGGAACGTTCCATTGCTACAGATAAATCTCTCATGCCACCAGGTGCATTAGCCCTAATTATCAATTCATTTCCTTATCCTACTAATGGTGGCAAACTGGAATCTCGTCTAGTTAACCGTTTTGTCTTAGATCAAGACACAGGTAGTGCAATTAAAGGACCAGGAAGAGTTGATTATTTCATGGGTTCTGGTCAATTAGCAGGCGATCGCGCTGGTATTTCCGGCGGTAACGGTTTACTATTCTATTTACTACTGAAAGAATAGGAGTCAGGAGTCAGGAGTCAGGAGAAAGAAAGAAGAAAATTTCTCCCCTGCTCCCCTACTACCTAATACGGTGGATAACTAAATTCATCATCATCTGCATAGACATAAGAACTAGTAACACCAGATGTTTCTACTTTAGGAGCTTCTGGTTTAATTACTTCCTTACCAAATTCTTTGTATTCTTCAAAAGTCTTACAAATAATTGCTGACTCAGGGGAATCTGAGGCAATCATATAATCTATTAAAGTTGAAATTGTGGGATGTTTATAATCTACAGTTGAAGCTACCAAAGCAATATTCGGTTCTATTCCTCTTTCTTCCGGTTCAATTATAGGGCAAAAAATCCCATGAGCATGAAATAAAGGACCCTTGGGAGTGAGTGGTTTCTTTTGAAAACCAGCATAAGCTTTTTCCAATTCCCCAGCAAAACCGCCAGTAATTCTCCCTTGTTGATATTCAGCGTAATTTTTACCAAAACTAGCGCCGGGTGAACCACTCAGAGTTAATTGTAGAGGTGATTGATGCAAAAACTTTTTATCTTCACCGACTAAAAAAATCAAATGGCGAGTATAAATTTTGAATTTAAGTTTATCAGCTAAAAACTCTTCTTTGTAATCTTTGTATGTACCTAATCTAATCTTAGTTTCCCGATCTTGCACAGATAACGGGCCACGACGCACAATCACCAGTTTAGGAGTAGTAGTAATAAATATTGTTTCTACTTCTCCAGAACTAAATTCATGTTCTACCTGTTGCCAATTATCATCTGCTTCAAACCCAACAGACTGAGCATTATCACGGCTAATCGCTAAACCATAGCTTTGTAAACCATCTGTACCATAGCGAGGATTGATCATTAAACCCCAGGGAATCACTTGGGACGGTGGGGCATTAAATTTTTCGTCTTCAAAGTCGAATTTTGCAGATGCTTTCATGATTTTAGAATATCAGTGTGTTTAATTTAATAAGTCTATCGTTTGTACCATATTTTGTACCATCTATCTCCGGTATCAGGCACTTTGTGAATTAGATTGTAACAATTTCCGTTTAAATCCATTAATTCATCCCTTATTATCTGCGTTTATCTGCGTTTATCTGCGTTAAATTATTCTTAATCTCCTACTCTATTTGATATTAGGGCAATTCATCAATTACCCTAACAACTTATCTCAACTACAATGCACCAGCCGCAGTTTTATCAAGAACACCATTACTTAAATGCCCAGTAATATTCATCGCTTGCAGAACTGGATAACCTTGAATCCCATCAGGATAATCAATGACACTCACAGCACCATTACCTTGACGGAAGTTCCAGAAATTCTCGTTAGATAAACCGAGAATATGGCATAACAAGGTTTTATTAGTGGCATCATGGGCGACGACCAATCCTAGTTGTAATTGCTGCGATTGGGCATTTTCAACTATAGTATTCCAATCGGCAACACTCCGTTTTTTTACTTGTTCTAAATTTTCCCCTTCTGGCATTTGCACATTGGCGGGAATTGTGCGCCAACTTTCTAATTCACCAGGAAATTCTTGCTCAATTTCCGATTCAAATTTGCCTTCCCAAAGTCCATGACTAATTTCTCTTAAACCAGCAAATAGTTCTAATTTCAAACTAGCATGATATTTTAAGATAATTTCCGCTGTTTCCTTGGGACGGGACATGGTACTGCTAACAGCAAAATCAATATTTACGTCTTTGAGAAATTCTGCGGCTTTTGCAGCTTGGTTTCTACCATTATCATTGAGGGGAATATCAATTTGTCCTTGAAATTTGCCTTGACGATTCCATTCTGTTTCCCCGTGACGCACTAATAATAATCTTACGCCTTCGTGACCAGGACGCAAGGAAGGGAAAGTTTCACCCAAATGTTGGGTTTGATTCATGGATTCTAACTGCACTGGTTCACCTAAACCACCAGTAAAATTTAAGATACTAATGCCACAGTTAGATTGTTGTAAGCAATGATAGCGACTGGGGGAAATTCCCAAAGCTGTGCTAATTAAGGCGCGATTGATGCCATTATGACCCACAATCAGGATAGTTTCGCCTTGATGTTGGGGGAGAATCTCTTGCCAAAACTGTTTGGCTTGGGCGTATAAAGCCAGCACTGGGAAATGTTCTCTAGTCCCGGAATCTTCATTCACAACCATGCGAAACTCGTGGGGAAGTTCTTTCCAGGTGCGGTAATCTTCAGTAAAGTTTTCTTTGACTTCACTTGTAGTCATTCCTACCCACAGAGGTAAATCAACTTCTACTAAGTTTTCATCAATTTGAATCACAGGAGATTGTGTAGCTAATTGACTACGGATAATTTCCGCTGTGGATTTTGCTCGCTGGAGGGGACTACTATAAATAGCTTGAAAGGAAATACTACTGAGGGCTTTACCTGCTTGACTAGCATCATTTTGACCTTTTGCAGTTAATGATGAGGCATCAGTTCGCCCTTGAATACGTTTTTCTATATTGTAGGTACTTTGACCATGACGCACGATGATCACACGGGTCATTTTTTTTCTTTCCTCTATGCAAAGCCCTAATTTTACTGCAAAATGTACTCCTTGGACGATTCTGCTCTGTTGCTGATAGGATTTAAAATACAGAATTAACAATTAAGACAGGCTAAATTAATGACTAATCTCTAATTTTAAACAACATAATTCATCTATTTTAACAAACTTAATAGGTAGAAGTAGAATAGCTGTATTTGCCTCCGGTTCTAGAGGAAAAAATAGTAAACAATGACTGTCAATTATTACGACTTTATCATCATTGGTACTGGTGCTGGAGGTGGAACTTTAGCCTACAAATTAGCATCCAGTGGCAAGAAAATTTTAGTTTTAGAACAAGGTAATTTTTTACCTAAAGAAAAAGCTAATTGGGATACTCAAGAAGTTTCTCGCAAAGAACGCTATCGGACTAGTGAAGTATGGTATGACAAACACGGAAAAGCTATCAAACCGCTCACACATTATTATGTGGGTGGTAATACTAAATTTTATGGTGGGACTTTGTTTAGATTGCGTGAACAAGATTTTGAAAAGGTTATTCATGAAGATGGGATTTCTCCAGAATGGCCATTAAAATATCAAGATTTTGCTCCCTACTATGACGAAGCAGAAAAACTTTATGATGTACATGGGAAGCGAGGTCTTGACCCTACAGAACCGCAAATTAATCAAGAATATCCTTTTCCACCATTGAGTCATGAACCTTATGTTCAAGAAGTTAATGATTCTTTAAAAGCTCAAGGTTTTCATCCTTTTTATCAACCACTTGCTATCAAACTCAATGAAGTAAATCGGAGTTTAAGTGCCTGTATTCGTTGTCATACTTGCGATGGTTTTCCGTGTTTAATTGATGGTAAAGCTGACGCGGATATTACTTGTGTTCGTCCAGCAATGACTTATGAAAATATCACATTAATAACTGAAGCAAAAGTCATTCGTTTACATACTAGCCCATCGGGTCGAGAAGTGACTGGAGTGGAAGTAGAAATAGGAAATCAACGGCAGATATTTTCTGGGGATATTGTGGTAGTAGCAGGTGGTGCTGTTAATTCAGCATTATTGTTATTGAAATCTGCCAATGATCATCACCCCAATGGATTAGCTAATAGTTCTCATCTTGTGGGACGCAATTACATGACACATAATTTTGCTGTGGTCATGACTTTAAATACCAAGTTGAATAATACAATTTTTCCGAAAACTTTGGCTTTTACTGATTTTTATTGGGGAAATCAAGATTTTGCTTATCCTATGGGGAGTGTGCAATTACTGGGTGGGGCAAATAAGGATAAAATACTTGCTTATGGTCCGCCTTTGATGCCTAATTTTATAGCTGAGGCTATAGCGAATCATTCCCTATCTTGGTTAGTAATCACAGAGGATTTACCAGATTTTAATAATAGGGTTTTGAGTAAAAATGGGCAGGTTTTCCTGGAATATACTCATAATAATCAAAGGGCTTTTAATAAATTAATTCAGCAATGGATTCAGGTTTTACAATCAATTTCTGTATTTCAATCACCTGGAACTTTACATATTCCTCAAAAAATGGGTTTAAGAGAAGTTACTCATCAATGTGGTACTTGTCGTTTTGGTGAAGATGCAAATACTTCGGTTTTGGATATCAATTGTCGGACTCATGATGTTGATAATCTTTATGTTGTTGATGGTAGTTTTTTTCCTTCTAGCGCTGCGGTAAATCCATCATTAACTATTATTGCTAATGCTTTGCGGGTGGGAGAACATTTATTGACAAGAAAGTAGGTTAGCATTGAAAATCGTCGTTATGGCACTAGGCAAGAGGCAAGAGGCAAGAGGCAAGAGTGAAGAGGGTTTGGGCGATTTTACTTTTCGTTACATATTACTCTTCGAGAAGCCGCTCCGCGTCTACGGTTTTTTTCCGTTCACCTACTAATATAGTATTTGTGGTTATTTTTAGATAATTTTAGGCTCAAACCCAATTACGAACAACTTAAAAACTCTTTGACTTTTGCCAAATAAGTTTCTGCGTCTTCCAACATCGGAAAATGTCCCGTATTAGGAATAATATTTAATTCAACCTTATCACTTAAAGCCGCGGCTGTTTTTCCTAATTTAGCCGGAATAATAATGTCATATTCCCCAGCAATTAGCAAAGTTGGGATAGTTAATTTCGCAAATTCTCCCGGCATTGTTTCCGCTTGTTCTTGACTAACAGAAGTATAAATAGTCCCTAAAGCCGCATCATAATTAGCATTAATAAAATCTTCTAAAAAAGCCTGTCGTTCAGCTTTAGGAATAGAACGATGTAAAAACCTAGCCATAAACATTCTATCAGCCAAGGGAATTTTACTTAACCATTGGGGACGGAATTTAACTACATAACCACCGAATTGATGAAAAGCAGAAAAAGCCTTTTCATCATATTCAAAAATTCCACTACAAGTTAAAATTCCCTTTTCAACTTTTTGGGGATAACGATTAAAAAATAAAGTAGCAATAGAAGCACCCATAGAATGGGCATTAATATAAACACGATCAAGATTTAACTCATTTAATAAAACCGCCAAATCTTCCGCATATTCTGTTAATTCATAACTTAAATGAGGCTGACATTGAGAACGGCCAAAACCCCGTAAATCATATAATAAACAATCAAAATTATCTAATAAAGCCTCAGCCGTACTTTGCCAATATCTTGCTGAACCAGCCCAACCATGCAAAAAAACCATCACCGGTTTCATAACATCTGATGATTTTTTCATCCACTCGTAATAATGATCAACACCCCGAACATTTATATAACTCATTGTCACAATTAAGAATTAAGAATTAAAAACTAACAATTGTCAATTGACAACTGACAACTGACAATTGTACGGGCGAAGCATTTGGAGAACTATTTTTGGCAATGACCGATAATTTATCTTCCAAATGCTGCTGACAACTGTACGGGCGAAGCATTTGGAGAACTATTTTTGGCAATGACCGATAATTTATCTTCCAAATGCTGCTGACAACTGTACGGGCGAAGCATTTGGAGAACTATTTTTGGCAATGACCGATAATTTATCTTCCAAATGCTGCTGACAACTGTACGGGCGAAGCATTTGGAGAACTATTTTTGGCAATGACCGATAATTTATCTTCCAAATGCTGCTGACAACTGTACGGGCGAAGCATTTGGAGAACTATTTTTGGCAATGACCGATAATTTATCTTCCAAATGCTTCGCCCCTACTGACAACTGACAATTGACAACTGACAATTAAGCCGACTCTGGTTTAGGTAAAGAAGAAGGATGTACTATCAGTTCCGCAGTAGAACGTTTTTCCACCATTTCCTTAGTAATAGTACAGCGAGTCACATCCTTACGAGAAGGTAACTCATACATTACATCCAGCATCAACTCTTCCACAATACCGCGTAAAGCCCGCGCTCCAGTTTTTCGCCGATAAGCCTCTTGAGCGATCGCTCGCAACGCATCTGGTTTAAAATCTAACTGGACATTGTCCATATTCAGCAGTTTTTGGTACTGCTTCACCAAAGCGCTGCGTGGTTCAGTCAGAATTGCCATCAGCGCGTCCTCATCCAGAGGATCTACCACAGCCACCATGGGAATCCGCCCAATAAACTCAGGAATCATGCCAAATTTCACCAAATCATCCGGTTGCAAATGACGCAATGTATCAGCAGCGCGTTTTTCCTTAGTTTGCACATCTCCTGGTTGGACAAAGCCGATTGACTTTTTACCAACTCTCTGATCTACAACCTTTTCCAAACCGACAAAAGCCCCACCACAGACAAACAAAATATTACTCGTATCAATTTGGATACAATCTTGATACGGGTGCTTACGTCCGCCTTGAGGGGGAACATTAGCAACAGTCCCCTCCAACATTTTCAGTAAAGCCTGTTGTACCCCTTCTCCAGAAACATCCCTGGTAATCGAGGGATTTTCACTCTTGCGGGCGATTTTATCAATTTCATCAATGTAGATAATACCCCGTTGAGCCTCTTCCACATCCAAATCCGCCACCTGCAACAAACGCAACAAGATATTTTCCACATCTTCCCCCACATACCCCGCTTCAGTTAGGGTTGTAGCATCAGCCACAGCAAAGGGGACATCCAGAATTTTAGCGAGAGTTTGTGCCAATAAAGTCTTACCGCAACCAGTCGGACCAATAAGTAAAATATTGGACTTTTGTAGTTCTATAGCATCATCAGCCTCAACTTTGGCACTGCCTTTAGCCTGAAGAATAGCCAACCGTTTGTAGTGATTGTAAACAGCGACAGATAGCACTTTTTTAGCTTCATCTTGGCCGATCACGTGTTCGTCTAAATAATTTTTAATCTCCCTCGGTTTAGGAATTTGATTAAATGAGAGATTAGACGAACGTGTCCGCCGTTTTTCCGCTGGTTCTGACTTTTGAGTTGGTTGTGATGCTGCCGCAGTATTAGTATCCAGCAACTCCTCATCAAGGATTTCATTACACAAGTCAACGCATTCATCGCAGATGTAGACTCCCGGACCTGCGATTAATTTACGGACTTGCTCTTGAGACTTACCACAAAATGAACATTTTAAATGGGAGTCGTACTTAGACATATCAGCCTCTTATTTCAGAATGATGACGATTTACCCTGCTGTGGGCAGATTTTGTCGAGAAATGACCTGATCAATCAAACCATAATTCTTCGCCTCTTCTGCTGACATGAAAAAGTCGCGCTCGGTATCAGTTTCAATTCTTTCCAAGGGTTGACCAGTATGTTTAGACATTAATTGATTTAATTCACCCTTGATGTAAAGGATTTCTCGCGCTTGAATTTCAATGTCAATAGCCTGCCCTTGAGCGCCACCCAGGGGTTGGTGAATCATAATCCGGGAGTCAGGTAAGGACATCCGCTTTCCGGCAGTTCCAGATGTTAATAAAAAAGCCCCCATGCTTGCGGCTAGTCCAAAACAGATAGTTACAACATCGGGACGTATTTGTTGAATTGTATCATAGATTGCCATACCCGCGTAGACAGAGCCACCAGGAGAATTAATGTACAATTGAATATCCTTTTCCGCGTCTTCAGAATCGAGGAAAAGTAATTGGGCAACAATAGAATTAGCGACAACATCATCTATCGGTGTTCCCAAAAAAATAATCCGCTCGCGCAGTAAGCGGGAGTAGATGTCAAATGCCCTTTCTCCCATCCCCGACTGTTCTACAACCATCGGTACAATGTTGCTAGAGGTGCTTAAATTGCCACTAGCCCCGATAGGACTCAAGCTGTTGATGGGGTAATTTCCTGACTGCGATACAAGCATAATCTAGAATATTTAACAATAAATGAAATGAAATTGTGAACTGTTAACCATTATGCCTTATATGGCAAAATTCAGGGCGCAGGAGGCAGGAGGCGGGAGGCAGGGGCAAGAGTAAAAGAAAGAACTTTTACCCATGACCCATGACCCATTACTCAGGATTACTGGTTTCTTCTTCCTGAACTGCTTCAGCGGCTTCTGCTTCTGAATCTGGTTCTTCTGGAGGAGTTAAAGACCCTTCTGCTACTAGTTCCACAGAAGAACGTTCTAGTAACCAATCAACAATCTTTGTGGTGAGAAGTTCTTCTTGAACAACTCCACGTAATCTCTTTTCATCCAAATCTTGATCAGCATACTCTGTCAGCAATTCTGTGACTCTAGCTTCCACTTCTGCGGCTGCAACTTCAATAGATTCGCGTTTACCAATTTCTTGCAAAGATAGAGTCCGTTTAAGACGTTCTATAGCTTCAGGTTTGGATCTATCCCGTAATTGGGGAATAATTTCCTGGGTAAATAGCTTTTTCACATCTATTCCCTGCTCAGACAACTTCATTGCTGTTTGTGACAGCATAGCATCAACTTCTTGATCAATTAATGTTGTTGGCAAGTCTATTTCGACATGATTAAGCAATTCTGTTAATAAAGCTTCTTGCTGATTATTTCTGGTTTTATCTGCGGCTTCTTTTTCATACCGCTGGGTCAATGATGCCCGCAATTCCTCTAATGTCTCAAAGTCACTGACTTCTTGAGCAAAATCGTCATCCAACTCTGGCAATTCTTTAACTTTAATTTCTTTAAGCGTGATGGTAAACAGAGCCGCTTTACCAGATAATTCTTCGTTACCATAAGGATCTGGGAATTGAGCAGATACCTCTTTTGTTTCCCCAGGGTTCATACCCACTATCCCCAACACAAAACCGGGAATAAACTTATCTTCTTGTAACTCAACTTGAAAATCAGTTCCTTCTCCACCAGGAATTGGTTTGGGTTCACTGTCAGGATCATCACCTTGAGTTTTAGCAATTACACCCTTAAAGTCAATTACTGCCATATCACCGATTTCCGTAGCCCGTCCTTCTACAGGGACTAAAGTTCCTAACTTTTCTCTTTGGGCTTCAATAACGGTATCTACCTGGGTAGGATCATATTTAATTTCCTCCGCTTTGGCTTCTAAACCAGTGTATTGGTTTAACTTGATTTCTGGAATTACATCCACAGCCACCGCAAAAGTCAGGGGTTTTCCTGGTTCATAACTATTAATCAAATCATCAAAGGAAGAGCGTAATTGGGGCTGACCAAGAGCGGTAATTGCTTCTTGTTTAATTGCTTGCTCAATCCCTTCTTGAATGATTTCTTCTAGGGCAGTTGCCTTAACGCGAGTAGTACCGATACGTTGTATTAATATTTGCCGGGGTACTTTGCCTTTACGAAACCCAGGAATATTTACGGTTTTAGTTAAATTTCTC
Source organism: Anabaena sp. 90 (assembly GCF_000312705.1). Classification (NCBI taxonomy): domain Bacteria; kingdom Bacillati; phylum Cyanobacteriota; class Cyanophyceae; order Nostocales; family Nostocaceae; genus Anabaena; species Anabaena sp. 90. The sequence continues at coordinate 96,813 of NC_019427.1, read as the reverse complement.
AGGACTTGCTCGTATTTTTGTGTGGTAATTTCCGATGTAATTTCTATTTCTAAACCAATTTGACTAGCGGGGAGTTTTTCCTGGGTAACTTTCATGCTTTATTTCTTGTTTTCTGGTATTTTAATCTGCTATCTAAATACTAGACAAGTCTAGACATTTACTTCTTACTTCAACGGGGGTATGGGATTGGGCATTGGTGTCAACTTAAACTAAAAATGGCTTATCTGTTGCCTTCCACAACCGTCAGGGAATAAATTCCCTGTCTCATGGCTCAAGTCCGTTTTAACGGACTAATAAATTTGCCTAGTGTTTAGTCATCAAAAGATAACTTTTATTATCAGCAAGGAGCTTGAGTTCCTTGCCGGATGGGGTTTTGCGTTAAGTTGACACCAATGGGGATTCAGTTATCCCGACTTCAGCTTACACGCTGTCTTCAAGACGTGATTATCTACTGACTAGCTATCATTCAGCTAAAAATGCTTATGAATCTCCTTAGGGAGATATCCAGTATACTGCCAAAAGTCAGGGACAAAACACTTTATGGTATTCTTCAATGGTAGCCTTAACTCCGGTAACATAACTTTACAGATCGGGCTTCTTAAAAATACCTAAAATATTAATCGCGCTTCTTTTTTTTTGCAGTTTGCCGTATAATAGAATGTTATACGATAGTATATAACTATATTTGATCGCTATAACTTAAATTGCTGTAAACCATGGTATCAGTTAATTTTGCCATATGAATAACAAAGTCTCAAATTCCTTAATAACCATCAAAAACTGAGATATAATCACAAAAATATGCAAATTTTACTATTTAAAATCTGCTGTTGAGCGGAACGACAGAAACATTTAATTTTTAAGTTGTCCGAAAAAAAAGTGCTAATTACCTCTTAGAGGAGGAGTCGAGTTTGTCTAAGTCCTATCGTGTAGCTATTTTGGGTGCAACTGGTGCTGTAGGTACGGAGTTGCTGGAATTACTAGAAAGTCGAAATTTTCCCCTAGCTGATTTAAAATTGTTGGCATCAGAACGCAGTGCGGGAAAAACACTCAGATTCAAAGGGGAAGATATCCCAGTTGAAGCTGTGAGCGATCGCAGTTTAGAAAATATAGATATAGTCTTAGCTAGTGCTGGAGGTAGCATCTCCAAAACATGGGCTGGGATAGCTGTGCAAAAAGGAGCAGTGGTAATTGATAATTCCAGTGCCTTTCGGATGAACCCGGATGTCCCCTTGGTAGTTCCAGAAGTAAATCCCCAAGCCGCATTTACTCACAAAGGAATTATTGCCAATCCCAACTGTACAACGATTCTTATGTCCTTGGCAGTGTGGCCTTTACATCAAGTCAAACCAGTTAAAAGGATTGTAGCTGCTACCTATCAATCTGCTAGTGGTGCTGGTGCTCAGTCCATGGAGGAAGTAAAAATCCAAAGTGACGCTATACTACAAGGAAAACAACCTGTAGCGGAAGTTTTACCTTACCCATTGGCATTTAATTTATTTACCCATAATTCTCCGATGACAGCTTGGGGATATTGTGAGGAAGAAATGAAAATGGTGAACGAAACCCGCAAAATCTTTGGTAGTCAAGAAATCAGAATTACCGCGACTTGTGTACGGGTTCCCGTCCTCCGCGCCCATTCTGAGGCGATTAATCTAGAGTTTGAAACACCTTTTGATCCAGATGAGGCCAGAGAAATTTTAAGAAAATCACCTGGTGTTAAATTAGTGGAAGATTGGCAAGCAAATTATTTCCCTATGCCCATAGATGCCAGTGGCAAAGATGAAGTTTTAGTAGGCAGAATTCGTCAGGATATTTCTCATGCTTGCGGTTTAGAATTGTGGCTATGTGGCGATCAAATTCGTAAAGGTGCAGCTTTAAATGCAGTGCAAATTGCCGAATTATTAGTAGAAAAAAATTTACTAAAATTGACTACAGTATAAGTTTAAATTCAGTCATTTGTCACCATTAATTAATAACTGACAACCGACAACTGTACGGGCGAAGCATTTGGAGAACTATTTTTGGCAATGACCGATAATTTATCTTCCCAATGCTTCGCCCCTACTAACAACCGACAACTGTACGGGCGAAGCATTTGGAGAACTATTTTTGGCAATGACCGATAATTTATCTTCCCAATGCTTCGCCCCTACTGACAACTAACAAATTAGGAGAGAAAAGAGTGTGGGAGATTTTGGAACAGTTGTAACCGCTATGATTACGCCGTTTAAAGCAGACGGTAGTATTAGTTATGATGTAGTTGCCAAACTAGCAGATTATCTAGTTAACAACGGTACAGATACATTGGTGGTGTGTGGAACAACAGGGGAATCCCCAACCCTGACTTGGGAGGAAGAATACCAATTATTTGCTGAGGTATTGCAAACTGTAGCAGGTAAAGCTAAAGTAATGGCTGGATGTGGTTCTAATGACACCAAAGAAGCGATCGCTGCCACCCAAAAAGCCGCTAAGATAGGAGTACATGGTTCTTTACAAGTAGTTCCCTACTACAACAAACCGCCACAAGCTGGATTATATCGACATTTCCAGGCAATAGCACAATGCTGTCCCGACCTGCCAATGATGTTATATAACGTTCCTGGGCGCACAGGTCAAAACCTCAGTTCAGAAACAGTGGTCAAGTTAGCAGAAATTAATAACATTGTTGCCATTAAAGAAGCCAGTGGTAACTTAGATCAAGTGAGTGAAATCCGTCGCTTGACACCAAAAGAATTTGAGATTTACGCTGGAGATGATTCTTTAACCCTGCCCATGTTAGCGATCGGCTCTCAAGGTATAGTCAGTGTAGCTTCTCATTTAGTGGGTAATCAAATCCAAGAAATGATTCAAGCATGGAAAGTGGGAAAAACTCAAATTGCTACCGACATTCATCTGCAACTGTTTCCATTGTTTAAAGCTTTATTTTTAACTACCAATCCCATTCCTGTCAAAGAAGCACTAAAACTGCAAGGTTGGGAAGTAGGTTCAACTCGTCCACCCCTGTGTGACGCTGATACGGATGTATCTAAAAAATTAGAGTCAGTCATGCAAAAACTGAATTTAATCCCAACCACAATAGGTGAGTGATTTATAAATAATGTGTACAAATTGTTACTTTATTGCAATTTAAACACCTGTGCTACAACTGAATCATATAAAAATCATTCAGTTTTAAGTCCGTTTTCGGTAAACAAAATTGAATAGGACTCCATCAAAAACTGAATTTAAACAGAAATTTGGTCTTTTCTTTCATCCCAGAAACCGAACTATCAACTGATTCACAACTAACAAAAATATCCGGGACAAAATGGTTAAAAACGAAGCTAATTCCGCTCTCAAAATTATTCCTTTGGGCGGTTTACACGAAATAGGTAAAAATACCTGCGTTTTCGAGTATGAAGACGAAATTGTCCTTTTAGACGCAGGATTGGCATTTCCCACAGAAGCCATGCACGGGGTAAATATTGTATTACCTGACACAACTTATCTCCGAGAAAATCGCCACAAAATTAAAGGGATGATCGTCACTCATGGTCATGAAGACCATATTGGGGGAATTGCTTTTCACTTGAAGCAATTTGATATTCCAGTGATTCATGGACCAAGACTAGCAATGGCAATGCTAGAGGGTAAATTGGAAGAAGCTGGGGTAAAAGATCGCACAGAATTAAGAACAGTTATGCCCCGTGACATGGTGCGAATTGGCAAGCATTTCTTAGTTGAATATATCCGTAACACCCACTCCATTGCTGATAGCTTCACTGTTGCTATTCATACACCAATAGGCGTAGTTATCCACACCGGAGATTTTAAAATTGATCATACTCCCGTAGATGGTGAGAAGTTCGACTTACAACGTCTGGCAGAACATGGTGAAAAAGGCGTACTTTGCTTATTGAGTGATTCCACTAACGCAGAATTGCCAGGATTTACACCTTCTGAACGGGCTGTTTTTCCTAACCTTGACCGAGAATTTTCCCACGCAACTGGGCGCTTATTTATCACGACTTTTTCTTCTAGCGTCCATCGCATTAACATGATTTTGCAACTAGCAAGAAAACATAATCGTGTAGTGACGATTGTTGGGCGTTCCATGCTGAATTTAATCGCCCATGCCCGCAATTTAGGTTATATCAAATGTGAAGATAGCCTGTTCCAACCGTTGCATACTGTGCGGGGAATGCCAGATGAAAGAGTGCTGATTTTAACTACTGGCTCTCAGGGTGAAAGAATGGCAGCAATGACAAGAATTGCTAATAAAGAACACCCCCATATCAAAATTCGCCAAGGAGATACGGTTTTATTCTCTGCTAACCCCATTCCTGGTAATACAATTGCGGTGGTTAATACCATTGATAAATTGATGATTCAGGGGGCAAAAGTGGTCTATGGACGGGATAAGGGGATTCACGTTTCTGGCCACGGTTGTCAGGAAGAACAAAAGCTGATGATTGCTTTAACTCGTCCCAAGTTCTTTGTGCCATTTCACGGTGAACATCGGATGTTAGTCAAGCATTCGGAAACTGCTCAAAGTATGGGCATTCCGGCAGAAAATATGATCATTATCGAAAATGGGGATGTCATTGAGTTGACAGAACATTCTATCCGCGTTGCTGGGAAAGTGCCAGCAGGGATTGAATTGGTGGATACTTCGAGTTCTGGTATGGTTAGTTCTAAAGTGTTGCAAGAACGCCAACGCATGGCTTCTGAAGGGACTGTGACCATTGCTGCTGCTATTGATTGGAGTGGTAAGCTGATGGCTAAACCAGAACTTCTCATGCAGGGTGTGGTGACAAGTATCGAGCGATCGCTGTTGCAAAAATGGGTACAACAACGCATTGAAGAAATTCTCAGCGTCCGTTGGTCAGAGTTTTCACCTGTTGAAGGACAACCCGCTGATACAGATTGGGGTGGTTTGCAGGAAACATTAGAGCGTGAACTGGCTCGTTCTATGCGGAGAGAGTTGCAATGTCAACCTTCTCTGACGTTGTTGATGCAAGTCCCTGAAGAACCTGCTGCTAAGGTTTCTGATGGTAGAAGACGACGCACTCGTTCTACTGCGGTTGCTTCTTAAAGGATTATTTCGCGCAGAGACGCTAAGGAGCAAAGGCGCAAAGGTGTTTTTTGGCATCTTTGCGTTTTTGTTTGAGAGTTATTTTGAGGATTACCGCTGAGTGTAGTAACAGAACCAATGTTAGTCGCACCGGTTATAGCTAATAAGTAGGGAATGGGATTTAAGCCTAAAGATAGAGTTAGACTTAAAGCGAGGGGTGTAAAAATTAGGGCTATGGTGTCATTGAGAAAGTAGGCAGAGAGGATGCCACAGCCAAAAGTAAGGACTATCAATAAGCTCAGAGGACTACAAGTAAAGCTCAATAGCAACACCAATACTTAGATAGGTTAAGGAAAAGGTACTATAAATGACGAATTTAGTAAAAATCACGGACTAGATTTAGCTATGTAAGAATATTTTTCTTAATCTTAATTATTGATAATTATTGCTATAATAAGTTTTGTTGCAGTTAAAAGAAATCACAACTAAAGGCAGATGTCTTTATTAGAATTTTAACTGTGCCAAGTTACTAATAAGATTGAACAAGTACAGTATTGCTTTTTGGGAAATTATGGTCAGATTGACGTATTAACATATAGATTCAATCAGAGGAAGCAGTTAATTACACCTCTTACAGAATTTCCTTCCTGTTCTGTGCTTCAGGTTCTTGTCATACTCTATATTCATTAGTCAAGTGAATACCCTCATAAGAAAAGAGGAATTACTGTGAAAGTATCTAAAAATACCAGCAAAAATATTTTTTTAGCAAGTTGGATTTCTATAAATCCAGTAGAGGCTAGTGCAGCTAATGTTAATCCATTGCACCATGTTGCAGCTAATTCTATTTGGGACTTTTTGCGTCCTGTGCGTAATTGGCTAGATAACATCCAAGTAAGCGATCGCCTATTAGCTCATCGTTTGTGTAAATACATTCCGGCTCAGTGTCCATTTGAGCGTGATGTCAAAGTATTTGGGAAAACACTGTTTCACATTCCGCCAATGTGTAAACTTAATCCTTTATACGAAGAAGTAGTAGGTTTGCGATTTAAAGCGATGTGCTATCTAGCTGATACCTGTGGCGAAGATATTTCCCAATATTGCTAATGGGTAATGGGTAATGGGTAATAGGTAATGGGTAATAGGTAATGGGTAATAGGTAGTAGTTTTACAACTGACAACTGACAACTAACAACTGACAACTAACAACTGACAACTAACAACTGACTAATTCTTTTGCTGTTGCCATTTTTGGATAGCATCCTGAGCATCTTCATAAGCAATCGTCACTTTTGGGACTAATATAGCAGTGGCGACAGCGGCATTAAAATCTCCTTGAGTGGCGCGGATTTTGGCTAAATCTAAAATTTTTTCACTCCACTGATTAATTGACGTTTGGGCAATTTCAAACCCAGGTTGTCCTTTTTGGATTTTTTTGGCTACTTCGATAGCGCGATTATATGTAGATGCTTGTTCGGGAATGATCAAAGCTGTAGCTGCATCTAAGAGAGTTTTATTACTTACATATTGCTTGGCTTCTAGTTGCCATTTTTGAATGACAGTTTGGGCTTGGGTATGAAGCGGCTCTTTTTTGGTAATTAACTGGGCAGTTGCTATCGCATTTTCATATTTTCCTTGTTTGGCTTGTGCTTGTGCCAACTCTAAAATCATTTGACACCAAACCTGAATATTCTCCTGAGCTTTGGCGTATAGTGGTGCGTCCGCTGGAGTTCTTTGGGCTTTAGAGATCGCAATACTTAAATTACTCGGTTTAGTAGGGACAAGAGACATTTTTTCTAGGTCGGAAATAGCTTGATTACGTTTATGAGAGTCTGTATTTGAATTGATTTGGGCTGTACTAGGATTTTGAGGAGTGGGAAATATTTGGGGAAGTGGAAGTTTGCCAGTCCGATTATTAGATACTGTTTTTGAGAAATTTTTAAACCGGAAACTCTCATGATTACGGAGTAAAAATGTAGCAATTAAACCTACTACCACCATAGTACCGCCACCCCAAATAATAAACTGTTGCCAAATTGGTAGCTCAGACTGGGATGAAGGATAGGTGTTAGCTGTGGGGAGAGCGGGAATAAATCTGCCCCCCGGTTTGGATTCTGGGGAAGTTGCTAAGGTGTAATTGCTGCTAATAAGTGACTCTGAGGCTGGTGGAGGTGCTAAATTTCCCCCGGTCTTTATTTGGCTTAAAGTAGTCTCTACTGAGGCATTCTCTGTCCACCAAGCCTTATCTGTGGCGCTAGAGGGACTATTTTCTAGAGGAGGTGCAGTCCGGGTGATAGCAAAACTTTCTGCTGGGAAAATTAGTGCTTCTGAGTTTTCATCTAATGTCAACGTGGGTAAAATAGCTGGCTGGGTCGTGGGAATCACAGTCATGGGATTTTGGACTGGTCGCCAGTGGTGTTGACAAAGTTTGGGGGTAAGATAAGTCAGATAAGCGGCTAAATCGGCAAAGTTGTAGCCTTTTGCAGAACCCAAGGCTTCTAATAATGCTGCTGTGAAGAAACCATGACCTAATTCTGTGCTTTCATGGGAAAATTCTTCAGGTTGACAGGAAATAATTGCCCCCATTTGCAGTTCTTGGGCTAGTTCGATGATTTCTTGTCCTACGGGTGCATCGGCTTGAGTTCCAAAAGCGCGGTTAATATCAAAGATGAGTAAGATATTGAGTCCGGTAACTTGTAGACTCTGTAAGAGCGATCGCACTTCTATCCCGGTTTCGGGAACTTGATCAGGATTCCCTGCGACTGGCATTAAATAATCTTGTTCTTTGTGGTTAACCCCGTAGCCGCTAAAAAATAACCATAGACAGTCCTCTGGCTGCCAGAATGTGGCTGCTAATTCTTCTAGCAACGAGAGGATGTTTTCCTTTGTCGGATAGGAGGATTGCTCTCCTATGGGGGGTGAAGTATTTGTCATTAACAGGCATTTTTCGGGAAGAAAACCTGCTTGTGTCACCAAAAAATCCTTAATTGCCTCAGCATCGGCTTGAGCGCAACTGAGAGGTTGAAAGGATTGATATTGATTAATGCCGATGGCGATCGCCCAGTAATTTACCATCCCGCTCTTTGTCGGTTGTTTGTTGTTTGCCTGAAATTGCTGTTAGCACGGGGCTTTAACCACAAAGCTAACTTACATCTTATAGTTTAGTTAATCTTCACCTCTCGATGAAATTAGTTGTAGTTTATACAACATAAATAATCGTAAAATACTTGCACTCGATTTCCATGATCGATCACTCAGGAGCTACAAGTTTATGTTCAGGATTTATACAGAACAACCATTTTCAGTGATCCTCGTTTCAATTATTAGCCAAGTTGGCAAAAAAATCCGAATTATTCATAAGAATACCCGGTAAGTGGGAAACTCAGTGGCTTTAGCCCTGAGAGGGAAACGGCACGAGCGGTTTTAACCGCTGTGAATCTTAAAATTGAAACCAGATTTTTGATTGGAACCTGGAAACCAACTCCCATTTCTGGGGTAATGTTAGCTAGATGCCTCCGGCACGCTGGCGCGAACGACCAGTTATAAGAGCTTGTTAGACTTGCAACACTGTTTCAGTGACCTTAAAACTGTTTAATTGCCAGCGACAGAGCAGGGAACTAGTGAAGCAGCGCGGTCTTGGGGGTTTCCCCCATGAGCGACTGCTGAACCCCGAAGGGGCTACGCATTCCAGGGTGTCGTGACTCAAATAACGGCTACCCTTCGACTACGCTCAGGGTGGTCTGGTCAGTACGGCTTGCTTGATTACTCTTGCAAGCCCAGTCCCTTTAGGGCTGGGTTACTGACAGTGGAGTTTGGCTGTTCTTAGCAGTTCCTTTATGGTTAACGACGGAAGCGATCGCACCAATCTTATCATTAAAAGTCATTCGTCCTCAATGGAAAAAACTTCCTGATCCCCAACAAGCGGGCAATTTACTTCAAAACAGCCCGCTTGTTACTGTTATTTGATCAATAGATGACAAGCATTCCAATCCTTAATCTTTAGCGATGATTTGGATAACAGTTCTTTTAATAGTCCCATAATGTCAATTGATCGCTTACAATAGGAAGGTTGTCAAGAATCACGATATACCGCTGTCATGGCTGTTCCTAAGAAGAAAACATCAAAATCTAAACGAGATAAACGTCGCGCTACCTGGAGACACAAGGCTGTTGTTGAAGCGCAAAAAGCTCTTTCCCTTGGTAAATCCATTTTGAGTGGCCGTTCTAAATTCGTCTATCCAACGACTGAGGAAGAAGAAACAGAAGAATCTTAAAGAAGAATTCAGTAGTCTCCAATTCAGGAGTTAGAATAAATTTATACTCGTGACGGCTGAGATTTGAATTTTTACAAGATTACTAAAAACCTAAATGTGTAAGGGTTTAGCACTGCGCTTTACCCCTACCTGGAGAATCAAACAATTAAGCCATTTTTTGTATCAATACCTACGAATCAAGGCTTTTTTCAATTTGGCTAAGGTATTGAAGTATAGATTGGGATTCCTAGAAAATCCTCAAGTTAAATTCTGACTCTGTGATTCCTGGAATTTTAAATGCCAATAATTTTTTTCAATAGCGATAATTTACCTTGATAGGGTGCGTATCGCCAATTTATATCTAAACGAAATGAGTTTTGCAAGACACTTTTGTCATGAGAAAAAGTGTCGAAACCAGCTTTACCGTGATAGCTACCCATCCCACTATCACCCACACCCCCAAATGGTAAAGAAGAAACAGCAACCTGCATTACTGTGTCATTAATACATACTCCCCCAGATGATGTTTCCTGTAAAATGCGGTTTTGCAGGTTTTTGTTTTGGGAAAATAAATATAAAGCCAGGGGTTTTGGTCTAGAGTTAATTAAGGTAATAGCTTCATTGATATCTGTATATTCAATGATTGGTAAAATTGGCCCGAAAATCTCCTCTTGCATAACTGCATCTTCTAAAGAAACATTTTCTAATAAAGTAGGAGCAATATAAAGTTCTTCACGGTTAGTTTCACCACCAATAATCACTTTACCACATTTGAGTAAATTAGCTAATCTGTCAAAATGTTTTTGATGAATAATTCTGGCATAATCAGGACTTTTAGCAGGATTTTCACCATAAAATTCTTTGAGACATTTTTGCAAAGCATTAACTAAATTTGGTTTAATTTTAGCATCTACCAACAAATAATCCGGGGCAATACAAGTTTGTCCAGCATTAATAAATTTACCCCAAATAATGCGTTTGGCGGTATGTTCTAGATTGATATCTGTATCAATGATACAAGGACTTTTTCCCCCCAATTCCAAAGTCACTGGAGTGAGATGTTTTGCAGCAGCTTCCATGACAATTTTACCAATGGCTGTCCCACCCGTAAATAAGATGTGATCAAATTTTTCTGCTAGTAACTGTTGACTAGTTTCGACTGCTCCAGGGACAACTGTAATATATTCTGGATCAAAGTATTTATGAATAAGTTCTGTGATTAAATTGGAAGTATGAGGCGCAAGTTCTGAAGGTTTAATGATGGTACAATTTCCCGAAGCAATCGCCCCAACCAAAGGTGAGATAATTAACTGAAAGGGATAATTCCAAGGACTAATAATTAAAATTACTCCTAACGGTTCTGGATATATTTTAGCCGAGTATGGAAATAAGTCTAAAGGAACGGCTGCTTTTTTGGGTTTTGTCCAAGTATTAATATGTTTGAGAGCATAATCAATTTCTTTATTCACACCGATTTCTGTAGCGTAACTCTCAAATTCTGGTTTACGTAAATCGGCTTTTAATGCTTGAATAATTGCTGTTTTATTCTCAATTACTAATTGTTTGAGGATTTTGAGTTGTCCAATCCGAAAAGTAACATTTTTCGTTTTACCAGTTTGGAAAAACTGCCGTTGTTTGGCAATAATCTCGACGCATTTTGGTAATTCGTTAGTAATCATTTTAACCAAATTTTAAAGTATATGTTTTAATATAATGCAATAACCTCTCATAGAGATTCACCAATTATGGATTTGTCCAATTTTACTACACTACAAAATTTAGAATCAGCCTTTGGTGGGGAATCAATGGCAAATCGTAAATACCTATTTTTTGCAGCAGTAGCACGTAAACTGGGTTTTTCTGATTTAGCGAAACTTTTTAAAGAAACAGCAGATCAAGAAACTGAACACGCTTTTGCACATTTTGAATTATTACATCCAGAACTTGTAGTTAAAGACGCAGCGGTTTTAACTGATGCACAAAAACGGGAAATTATCTCTCGTTGTTTGTCTTTAGCGATCGCAGGTGAAACCTATGAATATACAACAATGTATCCTGAATTCGCTGCTGCTGCCCAAACTGATCGAGATCATCCCGCAGCGGCAGAATTTCTCCAACAAGCTCAAGAATCTAGTGATCATGCTAACACATTTCGCACCGCAGCCCATCGTTTTGGATTACTTAAATTCATTGAAAATCATCACGCAGATCGCTACACTGAAGCCTTAGAAGTATTAAACGGTGGAGAAGCTGTCACCAGAGTTGTCAGTGAAGATCCGCAAACGCAAAAATGGATTTGTAGACAATGCAGTATGATTTACGATCCGGTTACTGGTGATCCTGATTCGGGAATTGCACCAGGTACAGCGTTTGCAGATATTCCTGATGATTGGAATTGTCCTATTTGCGGTGCGACGAAAAAGACTTTTAAGCCCCTTGAGGAAAAAGTTGCTGGTTAAGATAAGTAAATATCGCAGTTTTATTTAATTCTAAGTACAAGCAAAATATAAGTTATTGGTGTCAGGTCATTAAAAACACATCTACCAGTAGTATCCATAATTACAGACACTTCACTACTATTTAATTGAGGAAATTACTGGAGTGAAGTGGACTGAATTTTTTTCAAAATTAAATATTGCTATATTTAGTGTAAAAATATTCCTACTGAAATAAGCTGCAAAAAAAAATTATGACTATGTATCCTAACCTCAACCGGGCATTTGCTCATCCTGTACTAAAGGTAATTAGCGGTTTGAATAATTTCAATGCTGCTAGTGTGGCTGCAACTGTAAAAGCGGCTGATTTGGGTGGTGCGACTTTTGTGGATATTGCTGCTGATGTGGATTTGGTAAGATTGGCGAAAACCTTGACTAAGTTACCTATTTGTGTATCTGCGGTTGAACCAGAGAAGTTTGTCACTGCTGTGGCTGCTGGTGCGGATTTGATTGAAATTGGTAATTTCGATTCTTTCTACGCCCAAGGACGCAGATTTGAAGCTGCTGAGGTTTTGGAACTAACTCGCCAAACCCGTGCCTTGCTGCCAGAAATTACCCTATCTGTGACTGTTCCCCATATTCTCACCTTAGACCAACAGGTACAACTGGCTGAAGATTTGGTGAAAGCGGGTGCTGATATTATTCAAACTGAAGGTGGTACTAGCAGCAATCCTATTCACCCTGGTACTTTGGGTTTAATTGAAAAGGCTGCTCCTACTTTAGCCGCAGCTTATGAAATTGCCCGTGCGGTTTCTGTGCCTGTACTGTGTGCTTCTGGTATTTCTAATGTTACTGCACCTTTAGCGATCGCTGCTGGTGCATCTGGTGTTGGTGTCGGTTCGGCTATCAACCAACTCAACAGCGAAATCGCTATGATTGCTGCCGTGCGGAGTTTAGTAGAAGCTTTAGCGACTGCAAATACTCGCACATTTGCGTAAGAGGGAACAGGGAACAGGGAACAGGGCACAGGTAAGAGGTAAGAGGTAAGATCAACATTCTCCCTGCCCCTTGACCCCTGCACCCCTGATCTCTGAACAATTCAAGATAAACAATTTTTCAAAGTATCAATGACTTTATCTTGTTGTTCTTGCTCCAATTCTGGGAACATGGGTAAAGATAAAACTTCTTGACTTGCTTGTTCTGATACTGGCAATTGTCCTGGTTGATAACCTAAATTTTTATATACTGGTTGCAAATGCAAAGGTAAGGGATAGTAAATCATGGAATTAACACCCTGTTCCTGCATTTGGTTTTTTACGGAATCTCGATATTTACCACTTGCACCATTACGTCTTTCTCCAGAGATGCGAATGGTGTATTGATTCCAAACACCAACTCCGGAGGTAAATTCCTGGGGGACAATGATATCAGAAAGTTGACTGAGGTGTTGGTAATAATAATCAGCGATTTGCTTGCGTCTGTTATTCCAAAGATCGAGATAGCGGAGTTTAATTTGCAGAATTACGGCTTGAATAGCATCTAAACGACTATTGACACCGATTTCTTCATGAATATATCTTACTTTACTACCATGTTCTCGCAAAACTCGTAATTGTGTAGCGATCGCTGGATCATTTGTGGTAATTGCCCCACCATCACCGCAACCACCGAGATTTTTGGTAGGGTAGAAACTAAAGCAACCAATATGTCCAATACTCCCAACTTTTTGATTTTCCCAACTTGCACCGGTAGCTTGAGCGCAATCTTCAATTACTGCTAAATTATGAGCTTTGGCAATCTCCATTAATCCTGTCATATCCACAGGGAGTCCAAATAAATGCACTGGCATAATTGCCTTGGTTTTTGCTGTAATCGCTGCTGCTACTTTTTCTACATCTAAATTAAACGTAGTCGCATCAATATCTACAAATACTGGTATTGCTCCAACGGCACTGATAACTTCTGTTGTCGCAAAAAAAGTAAAGGGTGTAGTAATAACTTCATCACCTGCCCCAATTCTTAAAGCGCGTAATGCTAAAAATAGGGCATCAGTACCAGAGTTACAAGCTACGCATTCGCTTACGCCATGATAAGCTGCAAACTGTTGTTCAAAATCTGTAATTGCTGGACCACCAATATAACGCCCAGAAGCCAGAACCGCCAAGACAGCAGCACTTACCTCAGTTTCAATGGTGGCATATTGTTGTTTAATATCAAAGGCCGGAATCGAATTTACACTTTTAATCATGAGGTTTTATTTGTCAGTTGTCAGTTGTCAGTTGTCAGTAGGGGCGAAGCATTTGGAAGGTAAATTATCGGTCATTGCCAAAAATAGTTCTCCAAATGCTTCGCCCGTACAGTTGTCAGTAGGGGCGAAGCATTTGGAAGATAAATTATCGGTCATTGCCAAAAATAGCTCTCCAAATGCTTCGCCCGTACAGTTGTCAGTAGGGGCGAAGCATTTGGAAGATAAATTATCGGTCATTGCCAAAAATAGTTCTCCAAATGCTTCGCCCGTACAGTTGTCAGTAGGGGCGAAGCATTTGGAAGATAAATTATCGGTCATTGCCAAAAATAGTTCTCCAAATGCTTCGCCCGTACAGTTGTCAGTAGGGGCGAAGCATTTGGAAGATAAATTATCGGTCATTGCCAAAAATAGTTCTCCAAATGCTTCGCCCGTACAGTTGTCAGTTGTCAGGATAAAGAAGGAAGAATTAAAAAGATTTCCCTGTTCCCTATTCCCTGTAATACGTAAAGTTTTTAATTGTTAAGAGGTAGAGAAACTATGCCAGAGCTAATCAAACTGGATATGGTAGATTTGGCGTTAGCTATAGGGTTAATGGCGATCGCCATTGGGATATCGGCGTGGGAGCAATTAGGACTAGAATTAAATTTAAGCGTAGCTACTGGTAGAACTATCCTCCAACTACTTGTATTAGGATACACTTTTGACTTCATTTTTGCCGTTAACAATGTTTGGGCGGTACTGGGAATTTTAGCAATAATTTTGACAATTACTGTAATTATTACTCGCAACCGCATCAGTCAAAAAATTCCGCAAGTTTTACCTTTAGCTGGAAGTGCGATTTTTGTCAGCACGTCCTTAACATTGCTTTATACCAATTTTTTAATTATTCAACCAGAAAGATGGTATGAACCACGTTATATCATTCCCTTAGCTGGCATCTTGCTGGGTAATGCCATGAATGCAGCCGCAATAGCCGGAGAACGTCTAGTTAGTAGTATCAACCAATTTCCCACGGAAATAGAAACTCATTTAAGTTTAGGTGCAACTGCTGAACAGGCGATTAAGCCCTACCGCAAAGAGGCGATTCGCGCCGCACTTATGCCGACTTTGAATCAAATGATGTTGATTGGTATGGTAACAATACCAACCTTTACCAATGGACAATTATTAGCCGGTATCACACCGCTGGAAGCTGTGTCCTATGAGATTTTAATTATTTTTATGGTAGCTGTCACAAACTTATTAACAACTATTTTAATTACCAAAGGTTTATGTCGGCAGTTTTTTAATTCAGCAATGCAGCTTATTCGATAATGAGTGATTGGTGAAGAGAAATTTAGTTGTAGGTTGGGTTGAGGTAACAAAACCCAACAGTTATAATGAAGGTGCATAGAATAAGATTCTAAGAATAATTGACCGCAGATGAACGCGGATAAACGCGGATAAATTAATAGATTTTGTAATGCTTTTTATATTAACAACAAGTTCTCACATATTCTTGAAAAACTGGAGATAATTTAAACAGAATTTTATATTCTTTGATTTTGGTTACTAAATACCGTTGTTTTAAGGATTGTAAACCATTATTAAAATCAACTGAGGGTAAATTTAAACTTTGTCTTAATTTTTCTCTGGAAATAGGGTTTTCAAATTTACTTAGTTGTAACCCACATTCCGCACCCTTAACTGTCACAATCGTTTATTACGGAAATTAATTAATAAAAAAGGAGTAAAAAATTACCTTTAACTTAAAAAAATAGATTTTGGATAGAAAAATTTATTAGATATATTCTCAATAAGGAGCAATAAATACAAGAGTGGTTTGGTAGAGAATTTTAATAATATAATTATATGCTGATAATATCAATACATAATTGTAACTTATGTTTATCTAAAAATAAAGTTAAAAAGGCCATGAAAATTTCAGAACATTAATTTTATTAATGAACCAAATGGTCTAATTAAAATATTGATAATATTGATAAATCAACTTATATATCTGTAGTAATTACGGCAAGCTTCCGGGAGGAATAGAAGAATGTATTTCATTTCTGATGTTAAATTATAAAATTCTCTTTTTTCTTGAAAAGTAACAAGATGAACTTGAGCCGATACACAAGTTAGGCATCTTAATATTCACAAATAAATAACCTGGCAGTTATTATCAACTACCAGGCTTTTGATTACTCAAAAATTATGTTATGGAGAAATTACAGAATACCCCAGAAGTGGAGAAAGCCTTGACCAGAAAATAGTTCAATCAAAGCTGCTGCTGAAAAACCAATCATTGCTAAACGACCGTTCCAGATTTCTGCTCCCGGTGTAAAACCCCATTGCCAAGCGTTGCGATCTGTAGCTACAGGTGCTTTAGCTGTTTTTGTTGCATTAGTCATGATCAGCACTCCAATTAGGATTTACTAAGCTTTGTTGTCTTATGTAAATAAATATAACATTTTTCTGAAAAAAATAACATTTATTTATATTTTTTTTTGCAACTATGTGTAGATCAGGATCTTATGCTTAAACCACGTGGTCTGGTTCTAAAGCACAGGGATACGCCGAATCCCCCGTTTCTACCTGAATAGTAGAGTGTTGAATCCCGAAATGGTGTTCCAGTTCCTGAGAAACTTCCCATAAAAAAGCATCACCAGGATAGCCTTCTGGCATGACTAAATGAACTGTGAGTGCGGTTTCTGTCGTACTCATAGCCCAAATGTGAAGATCATGAATTTTCAACACCCCAGGACATTCAATTAAGTAATTTTTCACGGCACGGAGTTCAATTCCTGCTGGTACGCCATCAAGTGCCAAATTTACGGAGTCTCTAAGTAAATGCCACGTCCCAACCACGACAACAGCCACCAGCACTAAGCTAACTAAGGGGTCAAGCCACAGCCAATGGGTAAATAAAATCGCAATTCCAGCTACCACAACTCCCAAGGATACCAAGGCATCAGCAGCCATGTGTAAAAATGCTCCCCGAATGTTTAAATCGCTTTTGCGTCCTGACATAAACATGAGTGCAGTAGCAGTATTAATGATAATGCCGACCAGGGCAACACCAATAATAGTTTCTCCCGATACTGGACCAGAATCATTAAAGCGGCGAATGGCTTCCCAAGCGATCGCACCCATAGACAAAAGCAAGACCACAGCATTGATTAAAGCAGCTAAAATCGAAGAAGCACGCAATCCATAGGTATAGCGGTGGCTGGGAGGACGACGGGAGAGGGAACTTGCACCCCACGCTAGGAGGAGTCCCAAGACATCACTTAGGTTATGACCCGCGTCAGCAAACAAAGCCAAGGAGTGTGCTAAGTAGCCATAAGTGGCTTCAATAATCACAAATCCTACATTCAGCGCTGTTCCAATGGCAAAAGCCCGGCTAAATGTGGCTGGGGCGTGACTGTGATGGTGTCCATGTTCGTGGTGATGATGGTGGTCGTGGTCCTGTGTCATAGTGATGAGTTGGGAGTAAAGAACGGATTATTTTCACTTATTAGCAAGTTATGAGTAAGAAATAATAAAGATACATTGCTTTATCTCTCATTTTTAGAGATTTTTCCATTCTTCTAAACTTAATTTAGCTTGATGAATTACAATAGCGTATAATGTGCCAATCGGAATATCTTTACTGTGCATTGGTAATACAACCATTCTACCATCGGAATGTTCTAAAACTAAATGACTACCTTTTTGATGATTTTCTATAAATCCTGCTTTTTTTAATTTGCGTAATGCTTTTTTAGGAGTAATAGCAGATAATTTATCGCTCATGAAACTAACTCGATAATTAGAAATGTTCCCGAATTTTTCTCAATTCTGGGAATAGGTAAACCCCGTTTTTCTAATGTTTCTAAATAAGCTAATACTGCTTCAGTAACATTTTTTTCTGCTTCAGAAAAATCTTGACCAAAGGAAGAAATATAATTGAGTTGGGGTATGGTAGCAATTACCATATTGCTATCACTATCAAAGCTATATTCTACTGGAAACTCTAGTCTATCCATAATCATAGTACCCTTTGTATCTGCTTTGAATTATAACTTAATAATATCTCAATTATAGTTACTAGCCAGAAATTTATTTCAAGGTTCACTATTCATGGCTTTTAATACTCTTTCGATTTGCTTGGGTGCGTCTATTTGTTGGGGACTCCAAAGATACATGGCTTTGTGAAAATATTCTTCACTGTTGACGTTATCTCCTATTTTTTGATGGGTTAATGCTTGTTGAAAGTAGGCTTCTGCTAGATCACATTTTGCACTGATTTTATTTAAGATTTCAATTGATTCTTGATGATGGGTAAGGGCTGTTTTAAAATCATTTTGGATGCGGTAAAGTTCAGCTAATCCTGTTAATGCTTTTCCTTTTACTTGAGGATAATTAACTTCTTCTGCAAAGTTGATCGCTTGTTGATAACTTTCAAAACTATCATTGATTTTTTTGAGATTTTTACAAGTAAGAGCATAAAAAATATATGAATAACCTACACCCCATACAGATCGTTGATACGAATCAAATTCAAAGTTGCATTGATTCAATAAATTTAATGATTCTTCTTGAGAATTTATTTGAGAATGAATATAAGCCAAAATAAAAATAGAGTTTTCAAGATAACGCTGTTCAGATTTTAATTCCTCATAAAGACAAATACTTTTGTTAACACAATTTGCTGCTTTTGTAAAATCCCATAAATCTATGTAGCAAAGACCCATATTAAATGAAGAAGCAACATTCAAATTATGGATATAATTAATATGATTATTGTCCTTTTTATCTAAAATCAATTGTATTGCTATTTCTTGACATTTTTGGTGATGTTTAATTGCTTTAGATAATTCTCCCGTCATCCAATATAAATCACCCACTATATTATGTAGACGAGATAATGTATAACTAGTTTTTACTTTATCTATAATAATATTAATTGCAGCCTTCATTTCTTCTAATAATCCAAATCTATAAAATTCAACTCCAAGAGGAACATTCTGTTCTATTCTATTACTTAGTTTTTTCGCAATAACATAACCAGCTTTATCATAATTTTCAATATTCAAATAATGGTAATAACTTTCAAAAGCAGTTAAAGCATCTTTAACAGTTTCAACACTTTTAACACTTTCAGTCCAAAACTCTGCGGTTTGTATATTTGCTTTTTCCCAATCTTGACTATTTCTCAATTTATCTATTGCTTCTTCCCGAATAACTGGATGTAACCAATATTGATTATGCTTAAATTCAACTAAACCGCGTTCTTTTAAAACTCTAATAATTCTTTGATGCTTATTGTATCCTACATCCCAAAGTAAACAAAATAAACCTTTCTCTGGTACAGTTGGCACATCTTGATAACGATAACATCCCATGCGACAGAGTAAATTATAAGCATCATTAAGATCAATTGATTGAAGTCGCTTAAACTGTTCTTTAATTAAATTTTCTAATGTAGGTTCAATGAGCAAATATTCCTTATTTTTGAGCCAATATTTTTCTAAATTAACATCATAATCTTGTATGATTACTTTACTAATAACATCCATTGCTTTAGCATTACCACCAAAAGCATCACGAATTTCTTGCAGAGATTTCTTGTCAGCATCAGTATTTATTATTATTTTCTGATTATTAAAATATTTTTTCCATGCTTCTAAAGTTAAACCAGGTAGCCTATAAGTTTCAATTTCAATACTTGCTTCATGCAATTTTTCACGACTGGTAATTAAAGTAAATGATTTAACGCTGGAATCGGTTAAAACTCGCAATAACTCCACATAACTACGATGCTGTTCAATAAACTGTCCAGAAGCATCTAAAGCAGGTTCGAGGTTATCTATGAAAATCCCTATTTCCTCTGTTTGGAGTTTCTGCTTTAATCGGTCTAAAGATACCATAAGCTCCGGTCCGGGTTCTAAATCTAATTCACGCAGTTTTCCTGCTAATAAACTCTGTACAGAGGCAATATCTTTTGTTTCTTTGGCAATAGTAAATTCTATGACTATTTTAAACTTATTTTGGA
Source organism: Anabaena sp. 90 (assembly GCF_000312705.1). Lineage (NCBI taxonomy): Bacteria > Bacillati > Cyanobacteriota > Cyanophyceae > Nostocales > Nostocaceae > Anabaena > Anabaena sp. 90. The sequence goes on along the minus strand of NC_019427.1, from coordinate 76,805 downwards.
AATATTTCTGGGCTAAAATAGTTTTTCCAGTTCCTCCAGGTGCAATAATTTGGATGATTTTTGCACCTTCATTGATGAGGCTGTCAATGTGGGAAATTGAAATTTTCCGACCTACGAAATTAGGATCATATTCAGGATTGTCAATGATAGGTGGGGGTGATTGTAAATTCCATCTGCTCTCGAAAACTACCTTAAAATTCGCTTTGCTGACTGGTTCTCTTAATGAAGTGGTCAGAGTGTGCCATAATTCTTTTCCTACCTGTTTGATATATTCATGACTATATTCATTATCTGATGCAATCTTGATGTAATTCAATCTAGGATCTGACCATAATTGACGAATAATAATAGTTTGAATCGCGTTTAAATATTGTCCTGTTTGCTGATGAACTAACGTATTTGCAAAATTCATAGCGTCTTCTACATTCATGTCTGATTTCACACTGGGTAATCTAATATGTAGTTTATCTCATTTTTGAGTCCCAAAGTCACTTAATATCACTCGAAGTTACCTAATATCACTTATTAGATTAATCCAACACAACACTTTAACCCACTTCACATTAAAGACAAGGCATTAAGCTATATACATAGAAAAAGGAAACAAAAAGTCCTAACCTTCAAGGGGTTAGGACGATTCTTAAAAACATTTCTGGTGATTATTATGCCACAACTTGGAGTCAAAAAACTCGATACCCGGATTTCGGCAATGCTTAATAAATTGGATTCATCAAAATTTGTGTATTTATTGATTTTGGTGTTTTCGTTTATTTTACCACAATCTGCTCAAGCAGATATATATCGAAACGTAGGTACAGGAAAATGTATGAATGTACCAGGACCAGATAGATACGGTAACTATTTAAATAGACAGATTTCACAGTACAATTGCATTAGCAACGACCCTGAACAAACTTTTAATTCTGATCCAGAACGTGACCCTTATAGGCTTCTCCGTTTTGGTAAAAATAAATCACTTTGTTGGAACACAATTAATGGAACTACAGATGGAGCAAAACCATTTTTATACGTTTGTACATGGGGTGACTCTGGACAAATGATTGATTACGAAAGATCAATTCAACGTCTTCAAATGTCAGGAAAAGGGTTTTGTATAGAAGCTGATGCTACAGGAGGGAATTTTAGTCCGATTAGTTTGAAACGTTGCAGAGATAATTATTCATTGCAAAAATGGACAATTATTAAGTGATTAAAAATAATCATCATTATCAATCTGAATAATGCTGTGAATCAAATTGATTAAATCTATTTAATGTAGGGTCTATACGACCCTAATTTTTTAAGGAGATAACAGTGCTTAAATGGTATCTTGTCCTCATTTCTATAATTTTTTTTACCATAAATACATCAGAATCATTAGCAGCCGGAGGAGAAAATACAACAGGAACTACTGCTGACACAAACACTACATCAACCCCCAATACTGGAACTGCATCTAATTTAAATACTAACTTAAACACAAATACTATTAACCAAGGAGTTTCCGCCTTTAGTTCTAGCTTTAGTGGTTATAGTTCCTATGGTAGTCAATGTGGTTTATCTATTTCAGGTGGTTATATCAATAATGGTGATCAAAATAGTTATCAACTATTAACTACATTTAATACTAATCCCTGTACAAATCAAAGTGATTTAGAAAATATTAGACAAAACAATGAAAATAAAAGAGAAGTAGTCAGAGCAAATGCTAACATCATTACTGCTTGTATTAATGCCAGAACAGAGGCGGTAAAAAATAGAGTCAATCCAGATACTATTTGTCAACTGAATAATTTTCAAATGCCCAGAACTCCTTAAGCACAATCCAGATAAATGCTATACTAAAATGGTAACTCCTAGAATATTGTAGTGATAAATTTATGAGTTCACCATTCCCAGGGATGAATCCCTACTTAGAAAATCCTGATTTATGGTCAGAAGTACATCATAGATTAATTACAGCGATCGCTATTGCTATCTCTCCTACTTTGCGTCCTCAATATCGAGTAGCTATTGAAAAACGTACCTATAGACTTGATACTGAAGACTCTTTATTAATTGGTATTCCTGATGTAGCAATTTTATCAGTTAAACAAGCACAAAAACCAAATATTCATAAAACTGCAATAGCAACTTTATCCACAGAAACAGAAAATAAGGCGATTACTGTAACCTTACCATTACCTTTAGAAATTAAAGAAGGATATTTAGAAATTAGAGAAGTTTCTACAGGTAAGGTAGTAACTATAATTGAGATACTTTCTCCCACTAATAAAAAAACTAAAGAAGGTAGAAAATCCTATTTAGATAAACGGGAGAAAATATTGCAAAGTGATACTAACTTAGTAGAAATTGACTTAATTAGAACTGGGGAAAAAATGCCCATTGTTACCAGGATTTCTGATACAGATTATCGCATTTTAATTGTGAGATCCTATCGGTTTCCATCGGCTCAATTATTTGCATTTTCCGTCAAACAAACTATACCTAATTTTCCCATACCTCTACAAAAAGGAGAGGAGGAAATAGAGTTAAATTTACAGAATTTGTTCTTAGAAATATATGAACAAGCTGCATTTGATTTAACTTTAGATTATCATATTCCTCCTGTACCAGACTTGTTAGCGGAAGATCGAGAATGGATGGATATATTATTAAAAGAACAAGGAAGAAGAGAGTAAATAAAAATTATTACTGACATTGCCGTTAAAATGATTGATTTGGTCTTAAAAATCCCCATATCTAGAGACCGGGGACTGTCAAAACCCTACTCTACCTCCACCACACTAATAATCCTCTCATCCCGATTAAGTTGACAAATACTTTCACCCTTACTATCTTTGTTGAGATTAGGAACTGCATCTACCGATACGCGGATAACTCGCTCCTTATTTGTCAATAATGCAACCTCCGAACCTGGTTTTGCTGCTACCATAGCCGCTAAATTGTCCGTTTTATTATTAAATTTCACAAGTTGTACCCCTAAATCCCCCCGACTAGCCGCCCTTAACTGATTTGCTGGCATAATTTTGCCATATCCTTCTTCCGTCACCAGCAATAATTGGTGATTTTTACTGACATTGACACAACCAACCATTTGCTGATTTTTCAAAAGGCGGAAAGCTTGTAACCCCATTGCAGCCCGACCCATAATCGGTAGTTGTTCATCATTGACGGGAAACCTTAATAGACGACCGCTAGAACTCGCCAAAATTAGATGTTCTCCGCTGCTGAGGAATTGGGTAAACGCTAATTCGTCCTTATCTTTAAGCTTCAAAATTGTAATTCCTCGCCGTGAGAAATTCACAAATTCCGACAAAGATAGGCGTTTAATCCGTCCTTCCTTCGTTAACAGAACCATTTCCAACGTTTCGGGTTTTTCTGGCAACAAGAACCGAGTAATGATACCTTCCGTGTTACCTTGAGCGGTACTGGTAAGCATCGTAATCAATGGCGTTCCTCGCGCTGAACTTGTAGTGAGCGAAGTCGAACTACGTCCAGTAGTTAGAGGAATATCTCCCACCGTAATGGGATAGACTTTACCACCGCTAGTGAGGATTAACAGGTCTTTGTGAGTATTAGTTAATGCCGTTTGGATCAGGAAATCATGATCTAGCAAGCCATTTTCCCCTTTTGTTTTTTTACTGTTGGGGGAAATCCGCCGTATATAACCCCGTTGAGTAACTTCGACAATAGTTTCCTCTAGCGGTGCTTCCGGTTTAGGAGTGGGAATTTTCGCTGGAGAATTATCTGCTGCGGCTACTGCTGCTGGTTTAGCCTTACCTTTCTCTTCGGAAACTGGTTTTTCTGTAGTGTGAATTATTTTCGTCCGTCGCGGATCATTGTACTTCCGTTTGAGAGTTCGCAAATCTTTTTTCAGGGCTTTGAGTAATTCCCGTCTATCGTCCAGTAATGTCCGCAATATACTAATTTCCTGGTTAAGTTGGTCAAATTCCTGTTGTAAATTTTGCTGTTCTAACCCAGTGAGACGACGTAAGGGCATAGACAAAATGGCATCTGCTTGGACATCACTTAAATCTAGGCGATTACAAAGTGTCATCTTGGCGGTACTGCCATCGGGCGCTTGCCGTAATATAGCAATAACATCATCCAAATTTGCTAAAGCTTTCAGTAATCCTGCCAGGATATTTACCCGATTTTCCGCTTTTCCTAATTCGTAACTGTAGCGACGGTTGAGAGTATGTTCTCGGAACTTGAGAAATTCGTCTAATAGTTGTCGTAAGGTTAATTGGCGAGGTTGTCCATCAACTATAGCTAACAGAATCGCGCCAAAGTTAGTTTGTAAAGCAGTTTGGTGATATAAATGCTGGAGCAATTCCTGGGGATTTGTATCGCGTTTGAGTTCAATAACTACACGCATTCCGTCTCTGTCACTCTCATCTCGAATGTCAGAAATTCCTAGTAAACGACCTTGGTTGACTAAATCGGCGATTTTTTCAATCCAACCAGCCTTATTAACTTGAAAGGGCAGTTCAGTGACTATTAATGCTGTCCGGCGTTTAGTTCCCCTGGTGGCAGGAATTTCTTCCATTGTGACGATGCCGCGCATGATAATACTACCTTTACCAGTGGTATAGGCTTCTCTAATGCCGCCATGATCAACAATTTCCCCACCAGTAGGAAAGTCGGGACCAGGAATTAATTGAAATAATTTTTCATCGCTTAACTCTGGGTTGTCAATTAAGGCAATTAAGCCATCAACGATTTCTCCCAAATTGTGGGGGGGGACATTTGTAGCCATCCCTACGGCGATTCCTGCACAACCATTCAGTAACAAAAATGGTAATTGAGCCGGGAGTACGGTTGGTTCTTGTTGGGAATTGTCGAAATTACCAGTAAAATCCACAGTTTCGTCGGCAATTTCCGCCAACATTCCCTCATGTCCCACCGGTGCAAGACGGGTTTCCGTGTAACGCATGGCTGCCGGTGGGTCATTATCAACGCTACCAAAGTTACCATGTCCTCCCAGTAAGGGATAACGGCTGGAAAAGTCTTGGACTAGCCGAACTAAGGCATCATAAACTGATTGATCACCGTGAGGATGATATTTACCGAGAACGTCTCCCACTACACGAGCGCATTTTCGGTAAGGTCGATCTGGTGTTAAACCGAGTTCGTGCATGGCATATAGAATCCGCCTATGTACTGGTTTTAACCCATCTCGAACATCTGGTAAGGCTCGCCCCACAATCACACTCATGGCATATTCTAGGTATGACCGTTGCATTTCGGTGTGTAGGGCGGTGGTGATGACCTGTCCCTTGGAGAGAAGGTTTAACTGTTTTGCCATGAGGTTTTTCCCTGAATTTTGACTACACAACAGCCGCTAGAAGTTGACACGCTCCGCAATCACAGCATAACGGATTAAATAGAAATACTCACACAATCTTGATACTCATGAAGATAAAAAGCAGTAGTATTATCCTTGATGTGATCTAAGCTTATAGATTATTAAAAATACAATACAGATTGCTCAGGTGTTAACCCTATTTAGTATAAAGTCTCATGAAAACTGTTCTAATTGTGGAAGATGATTTAATTAATGCTCGCGTTTTTTCTAAAATTCTGAGTAAACGCGGGGGATTGGGGGTAAAACATACGGAAAATGTAGAAGAGGTCATGGAAATTGCCCAAGCTCGTGAAATTGACCTGATTTTAATGGATGTGTCCCTATCACGTAGTGTATACCAAGGTAAGTCTGTTGATGGGATCAAAATTACACAAATGTTAAAGTCTAACCCGCAAACAGCCAACTTACCAGTGATTTTAGTGACGGCACACGCGATGGAAGGAGATCGGGAGAATTTTTTGAACCAAAGCGGTGCTGATGCTTATATTTCTAAGCCTGTGGTTGATCACCAACTGTTTATTGACAAAATTATGGCTCTTTTACCACCAGAATAGTCAGTTGTCCGTTGTCCGTTGTCCGTTGGCAAATTCTTTCCCCCTACTCCCCCTACTCCCTCTACTCCCCCTACTCCCTATTAGGGTGCTTCCTCCTGGGGCTGTGAGGCTGATTTAATTTGTGGTAATTCTAAGAATTTTTTGGTGTCTGTAAGTAAGCGATCGCCCCACAGGTTTTCTTTGAGAAAATCTAAGTCAGCATAACGGGAATCTATGCGGAGCGCGGATACTCCCATTTGTAAACTTTTTTGTTTATCGCCCTGATTATAGGAAGCTACGGCTAAAGCTAATAAAGGTTCTGCGGCTTTTTTATCAATGCTAACTGCTGTTTGCCATTGCTGGATCGCTCCGGTGACATCACCTTGTTCGTATTTGATTAAACCAATATTGTTAATTGCTGGCCAAAACTTTTTATCTTGGTTGACTGCTAAATTGAATTGAGCGATCGCATCTGGGAATTTCTGTAACATAAAGTAAGCATTGCCCAAATCAAACAACCCTCCAGAATAATTGGGTTTTAATTTCAAACCAGCTTGATAATTGGTAATAGCTCCTTGGTAATCTTTTTTTTGAAACTTAGCTGAACCCAACGCAAACTGCACTTCAGGATTTTTAGGATTGAGGGTTTGGGCTTTACTCAAGGAGGTAACAGCCTGATCAAATTCTTTATTTTGTAAATGCAAACTCCCCAGTAGCCACCATACTTTGTCATTCTGCGGGGCTAATTTCGTAGCCAACTGCGCTCTGAGCAAAGCTGGTTCAACCTGCTGAAACTGAGCTAATTGAGCCGCTTGCTGGGCTAAATTCAAGCCCTGTTTCTCTAATTGAGCATTATCAACTTGCACTGTATGCGGAATAAATGCTTGAGCATGAGCAGCTTTTGGCAAACTCCATACACTACAGGCAACTAAAAGAGAAATCAACCGAATATATTTTGGCACACTACCACCTACTAGTCCGAATATTGGAATCTTATCGCTAACGCCACGCTATCAGATAGATTGGTCAATTGTCAGTTGTCAGTTGTCAGTTGTCAGTTGTCAGTTGTCAGTTGTCAGTTGTCAGTTGTCAATGAGTAATTTTATTCTTCCTTCTTCCTTCTTCCTTCTTCCTTCTTCTTCTTCTTCTTCTTCTTCCTCCTCCTGACTCCTGACTCCTGACTCCTGACTCCTCTTATCAAAAATGGGTAGAATCACAGTGAAAGTAGTACCTTCACCCAGATTGCTGGCTACTTGAATTTGTCCTTGATGATGCTCGATAATGGCTTGAGCGATCGCTAATCCTAATCCTGAACCAGTAGTTGTGGCTGTAGCCGTTTTCCCACCTTTATGACTTCGTGCCGGATCAACTCGATAAAAGCGGTCAAATAATTTTGGCAGCGCGTCCGCAGGAATACCAGAGCCAGTATCACTAACTTTTACTTGTAAATGAGAATTAGTGTAACGCATTCCTGTAACTCGATTTATCCCCTCTATTCTTGCTAACTCTACTTTTATTACTCCCTGGGGTGGAGTATATTGCAAGGCATTACCAATCAAATTTGTAAATAATCTGACTAATTGCTCCCAATTTCCCGTGAGAGTAAACCAGTTTTCTAATAATTCGGGATTAACTTCCGTCAACGGAGAATCAACTAAGTTCAAACCCAGATTAATTTGTTTTTCTCTAGCTACAAATTGTTGTTCTTCTACAACTTCCATTAACAAAGCATCAAGAGGACAAGATGAAAATAAATCTGTATTAATCCCACTATCTTGTCTAGCCAAAAATAGCAAATCATTAACTAACTTTCCCAATCGTTGAGTAAGTCGTTCAACTACTTTTAATTGTTGTTTATATTGAACTGTATTTTTTTCTTCTTCCCGTGCATCCAAATCAGCCAAAGCAATTTGCACATTAGTTTGAATCAAAGCAATCGGACTTCTTAATTCATGGGAAGCATCAGCAGTAAATTGTTTTAAGCGTTGGTAAGATTCTCCAACTGGTTCCATAGCTTTGCCAGATAAAAACCAACCACTAGCGGCTACTGACAAGATCATTAGAGTGATACCTAAAGCCAAATCAAAAATTAATTCTCTGCTAGGTTTCGTTACCTCAAACCAAGGATGACTTACTCGTAAATATCCTAAAACCTGTCTTCCTTTTTCTATCCTTTTTGTAACTTGTCTAAATAACTGTGCAGATTCTCCCCATCCTCCCATTCCCTCTATTCGTACAGTTTCACCTGTATGATGAGTATGAATAGGAATATCTAATATTTGTGAAAAAGTTGACCATAATAATTCACCATTAGGACTAAACCACTCTAAATCAATCCGATCATCTTCGGCATTTTCAGCATTATTAGGAAAACTAGCTTCTACATTTACTCGCACTTGATTTGGTTGAAAGTTTATCGGTTCAATTACCAAAGAGCGCTCGACAACTTCCACGACATGATACAATGTATCGTCAATTCTTTCAATTAATGTACTGCGAACATACAAATATACTCCACTGGCAAATAATAATAGTAAAATCGCAGTTATAGTAGTGTACCAAATCGCTAACCGCCGACGAGTAGCTTGAAACAGATAAATAGACATAAAATTAATAACCAGTCATTTATAATTTGACAGACTACTAGATCCCTGACTTCTAAAAGAAGTCAGGGATCTCTCTCCTAGAAAATATTCACAAATCAAATATTATTCCTATCTTACTCATTTGATATCGTAACTCTGCTTAATGTGCGCTATATGATCGACAGTGCAATCCAACAAATCATGTTAGGTCTTCTTGTGTTAACTGAACCTATAAGGTTATCCCACTAAATTTATGAAATATCAAATCCACTGGCGTAGCGTTTAATAAACTCAACACCTTTATCTGTTACCCAATAAGTAAATGTCAGTGGAAACATTTTCCTAATCCCAGAAGGACTGTCAGCCAAATATGACATCCCATCAATTTGTTTATCTAAGAAAAAACCATCTCTTACAGCATTTGCGACCATCAAATCACCCGCAGCACCCAATACAAATACCCGATCTTCTGACTTTGCAAGAGCCTCAAACAGGCGACGTTCAACTTCACCGTAACGATTGTTCAAGATTCCCAGATTCTGCTTGTACATCTGCACAGATGTTTGATCAATTTCTTTTTTTTGGTCATACCTAGTATGGCAGTTTGGACAAAGGGCTATCAAGTTCTCAAACGAATTGTCCTTTGTTTTCGCCCATGGAACTATGTGGGCTATCTCAGTTGTTGTTGATCGGCAAGTGGGGATTGCACACCGATGTCCTGCTTCTACAAGAACTGCACGTTTGATTTTAGATGGAATGGCTATGCGTTGCATTACAGTTATTTTTCCGTACTAACTAACAAAGATCACGTTAAGAATAGCAAGAAATTTTCTTGATATCTACTTAATTTAGGGTAGATGACTAGAATTTCTCTAAAAATTATCATGATTTCAGAACTTACTTTCTAACCACCATAAGTATATTAACTTGCAAATAAGCATTGCTGGAGATGAGGCAATCATTATAAGCTGTCACGCATCTAGTTTTTGAACCCAATCTAGGCTATAGGCGGGTTTCCACCTTCAAATTATACAATTTAAGTGCGCGACAGCTTACTCATCCACAGTATCCATCGCATTGTCAATCAAATTTGTTGAGACTTAATTAAATTTGCTCTCGTATCTGAATAAAATATTTTTTATACATAAAAATATCAAATCGCCAACTTAATCAGGTTTCTATACCAAGAATTGTTAAAATCTATGCCCCAGCCATTAAGATATTGATATTCATGCTCTATGGGCAATATCTGCCTTAATCTAGGTGATCATGGCAAAACCAAAAAAGAATTCTGATTCCATAAATCTGAGTGATCCACAATACTATATTAACCGTGAATTAAGTTGGCTAGAATTTAATCATCGGGTCTTACATGAGGCTTGTGATCCCAGAACTCCTCTGTTGGAAAGGCTGAAATTTTTGGCCATTTTTAGTTCCAATCTGGATGAGTTCTTTATGGTACGAGTAGCAGGTTTAAAGCAACAGGTAGAAGCCAGTATTAATCTATTAACGCCAGATGGACGCACACCAGCAAAACAGCTAGATGATATTCGTCTGCATTTGACTCCCCAACTCAAAAAACATAACGCAGAATTTGAGGAAGTTCTGCGACCACAGTTAGTAAAACAGGGAATCTATATTCTCGATTACATACAACTGAATCAAAGACAGCGAAATTACTTAAATAACTATTTTGAAGAACAGGTTTTTCCGGTGCTAACTCCCCTCGCTGTTAATCCTGGTCATCCCTTTCCCCACATTTCTAATCTCAGTTTAAACCTGGCAGTGGTGGTCAAAAATCCCGATACTGAGGAGGAGTCCTTTGCCATAGTTAAAGTTCCGAAAGTCTTGCCACAATTTTTACCCTTACCACCAGAGTTGGGAATTCAGGAAGATGGTAAAACTGCTCATTGGATCGGAGTTCCCTTAGAACAAGCGATCGCTCATAACTTAGAATCCCTCTTTCCAGGGATGAGTATCCAAGAATATCACCCCTTCCGCATTACCCGTGATGCTGATCTGGAACTAGAAGAAGACGAAGCAGATGACCTGTTATTAGCTATTGAACAGGAACTTCGCAAACGCCGCATGGGTGGAAATACCGTCAGGTTAGAAATTCGCTCCCAAACCCCCGCATCAATTCGTTCCCGGCTCTTACAAGATTTGGGATTAACCGAAAGCGATATTTATGAAATTGATGGTCTTTTAGCACTGCGGGATTTAATGTATTTTCTGGCATTACCATTACCAGAACTTAAAGATCCCCCCCGTCAATCTGTTGTTCCTTCCCGCTTGCAACGGCTCAGAGAACCCTGTATTGATGCTGACGTTCCCGAACTAGAAGAAGGAAGAGACTTTTTTTCCATCATTCGTGAAAAAGATTTACTCGTCCACCATCCCTATCAATCCTTTTCTGGTACAGTAGTCCGGTTTATTACTAGCGCTGCCCATGATCCTCATGTTCTTGCCATTAAAATGACTCTTTACCGGACTTCTGGGGACTCACCCATCGTTAATGCTTTAATTGCTGCGGCAGAAAATGGCAAGCAAGTTTCTGTATTAGTCGAATTAAAAGCCCGGTTTGATGAAGAGAATAACATTTACTGGGCAAGGCGTTTAGAAAGTGTTGGTGTTCATGTTGTCTATGGTTTAGTTGGTTTAAAAACCCATAGCAAAATTGTTCTGGTAGTGCGCCGGGAAAAAGATAGAATGCGCCGTTATGTACACATTGGTACAGGGAATTACAACCCAAAAACTGCACGACTCTATACAGATTTAGGCTTATTTAGTTGTCGGGAAGAATTAGGTGCAGATTTAACAGATGTGTTTAATTTCTTAACAGGTTACTCTCGCCAAAAATCCTATCGAGAAATTATGGTAGCACCTGTGAATATGCGCGATCGCTTTCTGGAATTAATTAAGCGCGAAATTGAAAATGTCCACAATGGATTTTCTGGTCGCATCGTTGCTAAAATGAATGCCCTGGTTGATCCACAAATCATTTCTACACTATACGAAGCTTCTCGTGCAGGTGTACAAATTGACCTCATTATTCGCGGTATTTGTTGTTTGCGTCCCGGAGTGCCAAACCTGAGCGAAAATATTCGCGTCATCAGCATTATTGGTCGCTTTTTGGAACACTCCCGCATATTTTACTTCTACAACAATAGTCAAGAAGAAATATATATTGGTAGTGCGGACTGGATGCGTCGCAATTTAGATCGTCGAGTGGAAGTCATTACCCCCATTAAAGACCAAGATATTGCTAAGGACTTGCAAGAGATTTTAGGAATTATGTTGGCAGATAATCGTCATGCTTGGGAATTACAACCTGATGGTAGTTATATTCAAAGATGTCCTTGTGATAACTGTCCAGAAGCTAATTCTCAAAAAACTATTATGTCTATGACATTACGATCTGTAGGCATAAATTAAACTCTCATTAGTTGCAGCAAAAGTGAATAATAACCTCTGCCAATATCACCGACTTCTTTGATCAATTTTCTCATGAAAATAATTAATCAGAGAAGTCGGGGATCTCAACCATAGCTTAATTGACGTACCCTGCTGTAAATTCTTATTCAGTCAATAGATATATATATTTTAAATAGTCTTCAGACTTATACAACTATCAGACTAAATGTATATTGTTGAGGACATTAGACTTGATATTCGGTGATGAATAACATATTTTGGAGATGATGCACTATGATAATATGCCAGTTTCATAAGTGCTGAATCTGTCGCCCCCAGTATTATGCAAAAAAAACAGTTTTTTATGGAAAATTTGCATAAAAATTAACTTTTAGTGGCTAAAATTCATCCATAAGATAGAGTGAAGTATTTCACTTGTACTCATAAACTATAAGAATTCATATTTATTCTTTTCTGGAATGTTAATGTTGTCCCGTGAGTCTTCTAATTTGCGCGTTCTCATAGTTGATGATCATGAACTCACTCGTTTAAGCCTACAATTAGTTTTTTCTGTTCAAGAAAATATCCAGGTTGTTGGTTTAGCTAGTAATGGTCAAGAAGCTATAGAAATAGTTCAATGCTATCAACCTGATGTGATCATTCTCGATTTACAAATGCCAATTATGGATGGTTGGTCAGCATCTCATTACATTAAAGCTATATCTCCAAATACTCAAATTCTGGCTTATTCCTCTGTAGATGAAGTATCTTTTGGAAAAAACAAAACTAGGCATAACTTTGATAAAGTTTGCAAAAAAGATATTCCGACAAAGGAACTCATTGCCTTAGTCAGAGAGTTAGGGAACAGACATAGGTATTCTTCATTTCCAGAAGAAATATTGAACTCTGCCTAATCATAAATTTATGTAGGTTGGGTTGACCCTGGGAAACCCAACATCATTAATAATTAAAAAAGTACAAATTAGATCAGGCAAAAGGCAATTGACAATTATCAATTACCTTTTCTCCTGTCTAAGTTTTAGATAACTAACAACTTAGGTTAATTATTTCCTGCTTGGGGAATAGTCCGTTTAAATTCATCAATTAAATCATCTAATTCTTCCAAAGCTTGATTGACATCAACCCTTAAAGTTCCCAAATTGGGTTGTTCTAATAAACTCAGCAACCGCTCACGTTTACCTTGAACAGTGCTAATTCGGTCTTTAACTGTCTGAATATCCATTTTTTTGCGTCCAGTTTTGAAACACTTCAAATCTAAAGTTAACGCAAAAAGGAAAAATCTCCATATCCCTTTCCCAATCTGCCACCAATCAGCGATGATAATAAAAGATGAAAATAAATTATACTAAGCTTAAATTATGCTCGGCGGAATTTCTTTGGGAACACTTGGTTTAACAGTAGGTAGTATACTCACCATCACAGGTTTTGTTGCCTACTTCATGGATAACGCTACCCTCAATCTAGTAGGATTTTTCTATGGTTTTCCGCTATTACTGGGAGGTTTAGCCCTAAAAGCTAATGAACTTAAACCCATCCCCTTCAGCCAAACTACCACACCATCAATCCTCGAACTCAGAAAGCAACAGGCAACTGTCACACAAACTAAAATCCGCAAGGACATCACCCGCTTCTGTTATGGGCAAAAATCCCATCTAGATTTAGCCCTGGCTTATCTAGGTTTAAGTCCCACTGACGAAGTCAGACCAGTCGTCACCGGTTTGCGAGAAACCGAAATCAACGGCGCTTATACCCTAATCCTAGAATTCGATTCACCACTCATCACCTTTGATACCTGGCAACAAAAGCATGAAAAAATGACCAAGTATTTTGGTCCAGGTGTAGAAGTCAACATTAAACAGCCCAGAGAGGACTACATTGAACTGTCTTTGATGAAAACTTTAATCTAAAACCTCTATCCCGCAAGGAACTCAAGTTCCTTGCTAATAGCGCAAGTCATCTAAAGATGACTAAACACTTAAAAAAGTTCCTAGTCCGTTTTAACGGACTTCAGCTATTAGACAGGGAATTTATTCCCTGGCGGTTGTCTGGCTGGCGGGTGTCTTAAACCTAGCTCTGGTAGAACTATCTTAGTATAGTATAAGCATCCCTAGAAATACCCACCATCTACCATGAGCCAATGCCTTAACCCCGCCTGTATTTATCAAAATCCCCAGGGTACTACCTATTGTCAAAAATGCGGCGGTAAAATCCTCTTAGATGATCGTTATCGTCCCATTAAATTTCTCGGAGAAGGTGGTTTCGGCAGAACATTTCAAGCAGTAGATGAAAAAAGATTAAATACACCCTGCGTCATTAAACAATTCTTACCTCAACAAGCAGGAAGCGGCGCATTACAAAAAGCCACTGAACTATTTCAACAAGAAGCCAAAAGACTGCAAGAACTAGGAAAACATCCCCAAATTCCAGACTTAGAAGCCTTCTTTCCCCAAGATGGTAGACTTTATTTAGTCCAAGACTTTATTGATGGTCAAAACTTATTACAAGAATTTCAAAATCAAGGCACATTAAACGAACCGCAAATCAGAAATATCTTAATAGAATTATTACCTGTTTTACAATTTATCCATGATAACAAAGTCATTCATCGAGACATCAAACCAGAAAATATTATTAGAAGCAAAAACGGTCAATTATTCCTGATTGATTTTGGCGTTTCCAAAGAAACAAGCGGCAGTATTTTAACTAGAATTGGAACTACAGTAGGTACTCCTGGATATGCACCTCCAGAACAGTTGCGGGGTACGGCTTACCATAATAGTGATCTCTATAGTTTAGCTGTTACTTGTGTGAGATTATTAACGGGACATTTTCCAAAATCCGATGGTTCAGATCAATTGTTTGATACTAACAGAATGGAGTGGCAATGGCGGAAATATGTTTCTTTAAGTCAGGAATTAACAACTGTATTAGAAACAATGTTACAAGATATTCCTGTTAATCGTTATCAATCAGCTACAGAAGTTTTAGCTGCATTATCAAATCAAAAAACAATAGTTATTCCCACCCCACCACCACAAACTTCTCAAAATCCCTTTCAACAAATTTTTCAGTTTATTTCTCCACCAACAAACCCACCCAAACCACCAACAAATACCAGCTTAAATATCAATCCTCAATCATCATTTACCGAAGACTTAGGAAAGGGTATTAAATTAGAAATGATAGCCATACCCGGAGGAACTTTTCTCATGGGTTCACCGGACAATGAAGTAGAAAGAGATAGTGATGAAAGTCCTCAACATCAAGTGACAGTTCCCAGCTTCTTTATGGGAAAATATCAATTGACACAGGCACAATATCAGGCTATCTTGGGTCTTAATCCTGCTCATTTCAAAGGCAAAAACCGCCCAGTTGAATGTGTCAGTTGGGATGATGCACTTGCATTCTGTCAAAAGCTAACTCAAAAGACAGGAAAAAGCTACAGATTGCCCAGTGAATCAGAATGGGAGTATGCTTGTAGAGCCGGTACAAAAACGCCATTTTCCTTTGGTGACAACATCACCCCAGATTTAGTTAATCATGATTATAAGTACCAACAAACCACAGATGTAGGCAAATTTCCCCCTAATGCTTTTGGCTTGTATGATATGCACGGTAATGTCTGGGAATGGTGCGAAGATGACTGGTATTGCGACTATATAAACGCGCCTACAGATGGCACTGCTTATAACAGTCTAAGGGGTAGAAATTATCGACTGCTTCGTGGCGGTTCTTGGAATGAGCCTGCTAGGCGCTGTCGGTCTGCGTCTCGCTATACTTATTTGTGCGCCACTCGTCACTCCAACTACGGTTTTCGGGTTGTGTCTTCGTTCAGGACTTTGTAGCCCTTTATACTCTTATTCTTTTACCCTCTGCTCTTCTTTCTCTTTTCCCTTCTTAATCCCTCTGCCTTTGGCGGAAAAAGTTTTTTTCCAGAAGAATATAGAGGTATTGATTGAACCATATCACATAAATTGGGAAAGTGTCAAGATCCTCAAGATTAACAGGTAGCTAGACAGTTAAATCATCTTTATGAGTAAGAGATTAGGACTTACGCACTGTACAAATTCACGATGATGTGCATGAACGGAAATCCGTCGTTTCAGGCTTTTGGTGATTAACTTCTGCTCAATAGCGATCGCTTGAAGTAAGATTTTGGGAGTGCGATCGCTTTCAGATAAAATAAAATAAAATAAAGGTAAATATAGCCTAAAATAACCTCTATGTCCTTACAAGAACTGAAAGAACAAGCCTTTCAACTACCTGAGAGCGATCGCTTAGAACTCGTCCGCGCAATCATCGAGTCATTGCAAAATCAACCCAGTCAAAAATCTGAACGGACTCGCATAATCAAACAAATGAAAGGTTTATTAAAAACCAATCAACCAGCACCAACCGATGAACAAGTAAATGGAATGTTAGAAGAACATCGAGTAGAGAAGTATATTTAGTGAAAATTCTCATTGATACCAACATTATTTTAGATTACTTGTTAGAACGAGAACCGTTTTTAGAAGATGCAGAAATGCTATTTCAAGCGATTGATTCTGGGCAAATAATTGGATATGTTACTGCTACCACACTAACTGACATTTTCTACATTGCTCGCAAACCAACTCAAAGTATTGAACTAGCTAGACAAGCGATTTCAACGACATTAACTATTATGGATAGGCTGTCCGATTTGCACGTTGTGAAAGGTCAAATTGGACTGCATAATCTGTAACATCCTGTACCAGCATCAAAAATTAGCCGAGTACCGCCTACTTGCATGGATACACAAGTCCTATTCTATATAGTTTACTACACTTATTTAATTAATAGCTAGTAAAGATTCAGTAACTTTACTGAAAATAACCTTTTCTAGTTTTGTCAAAGTTGCCTAAATCTACGGAAGTTTAAATTCCCATGTAGATAGCTGATTAAGTCCATGCCCATAAGTCAAATTATATTGCAATGGAGTAATACTGATATATTTTTTTTGAATGGCATGAACATCAAGGGGAATGTGGGTTGGTAAGTTTAATTCTATAGGTGGTTCTACATCTTCGATTACCTCTCCAGTTAACCAGTAGTAAGTTTTACCTCTAGGATCAGTTCGCTTGTCAAAAACATCCACATAACGTCGTACTCCTTGTCTAGTGAAAGTAACTCCAGCTATTTCTTCCCAAGATAACGGGGGGACGTTGACATTGAGTAACATCAATTCTGGCAGTGGTTGGGCGGCAATTTTAGCAACCAGGACTTCAGCAAATTTAGCTGCTGGTTGAAAATCTTTATGGGTATGACTGGTTAAACTAAAAGCAATACTAGGAATACCTTCAATAACTCCTTCCATTGCTGCGGAAACAGTCCCAGAGTAGAGGATTTCTGTCCCTAAATTTGCACCTTGGTTAATTCCAGATAGCACTAAGTCGGGTGGAGAATCCAATAAAGCCCATAGTGCCAATTTTACACAATCTGAAGGCGTACCATCACAAGCCCAAGCTTTAATATCAGGATGAAACACAGATTCCACTATTTCCGCGCGAATGGGTTGCAGTAAGGTTAATCCATGCCCTGTTGCGGATCTCTCTCGATCTGGACAAACTACTGTCACTTCATGACCCGCTGCTGCTAAGGTGTTGGCTAGGGTACGAATACCCAAAGCAGAAATTCCATCATCGTTGCTAATTAGTAATTTCATTTGTCAGTTGTCAGTTGTTAGTAGGGGCGAAGCATTTGGAAGATAAATTATCGGTCATTGCCAAAAATAGTTCTCCAAATGCTTCGCCCGTACAGTTGTCAGTTGTCAGTAGGAAAAATCCTCTCCCCTACATCCCCTACATCCCCTACATCCCCTACATCCCCTACATCCCCTACATCCCCTACATCCCCTACATCCCCTACATCCCCTACATCCCCTGCCTCTTGTCTGTTCCCTGCTTCCCTGTTCCCCGTTCCCTACTATAGACTAATGACTAATCACCAATGACTAATAACTAATGACTAGCAATTTAGAAGACCAACTTTTAGCATTACGACAAGAAGGAGAAACAGCGATCGCTGCTGCTGATAGCCTAGAACGCCTAGAAGAACTCAGAGTTAACTATTTGGGCAAAAAAGGGCAATTGGGGCTGCTGTTACGAAGTATGGGGCAAATGAGCGCGGAAGAACGTCCTCAGATTGGGGCGATCGCTAACACTGTCAAAGAAGCCATTCAAAACAGCCTTGACCAGCAACGCACAACCCTGGAATCTGCTCAAATTCTGGTACAACTAGAGGCGGAAACAATAGATGTCACCATGCCCGGTATTTACCGTCCCCAAGGTCGGATTCATCCCCTCAATGGCATTATTGACCAAACCCTAGATATCTTTGTCGGCATGGGTTACACCGTTGCCCAAGGATCAGAAATGGAAACAGATTACTACAATTTTGAGGCTTTGAATACTCCCCCAGATCATCCAGCCCGTGATATGCAGGATACCTTCTATTTACCAGATGGTAATTTGCTGCGGACTCATACTTCCTCAGTGCAAATTCGCTACATGGAAAAGGAAGAACCACCCATTCGAGTTGTTGCCCCAGGTCGAGTATATCGCAGAGATGATGTAGATGCGACCCATTCAGCGGTTTTCCATCAAATTGAACTTTTAGCCATAGATGAAGGACTAACTTTTACAGACCTCAAAGGAACTGTGAAAATATTTTTACAATCAATATTTGGCGATTTACCAATTCGGTTTCGTGCCAGTTATTTTCCTTTCACCGAACCTTCAGCCGAAGTAGATTTACAGTGGAAAGGACGTTGGTTAGAAGTTATGGGTTGCGGAATGGTTGACCCCAACGTATTAAAATCTGTGGGTTATGATCCAGAAGTTTATAGCGGGTTTGCTGCCGGTTTTGGTGTAGAACGTTTTGCCATGGTATTACACCAAATTGATGATATTCGTCGTTTGTATAATAGCGATTTGCGCTTTTTACAACAATTTTAATGCAGCGGCGGGGTTTCCCCGCCCTTAATAATCATGAACCAAAACTTAACCAACCAAAAATTTCTTTAACTGTTAATTCTAAATTGATATTTTCCAAAATTGGTAATTTATCATCACCTTCATATATTTCTATTTTTTGTCCAGGAAATACAGCTAATACACTTTCTTCCTCTGGATTTAATAACCAACCTAATTCAGTTCCGTGACGGGAACAATGCAATAATTTCGTTAATACTTTTTTCTGTGGTTGTTCAGGAGAAAGAATTTCTATTACCCAATCAGGATGAATTTCAAACCGATTAGCAATTCTCCCAGATTCAGTTTTGGGGATTCTTTCCCACCGGAACACCGCAATATCAGGCACAATGGTACTACCACCAAAGGTACAACGTAGTTCTGGGAAGGCATAAGCAATCTTTGGCGTTTCCGCTACTTGATTAATATTGGTACAAAATTTAATCTGTAGACGACTGTGTTCACCTTGTGGCATAGGTTTTTGTAGGATTTCCCCGTTAATAAATTCTGATGCTGGTTTAGTTTCTGGTAACTTGAGAAAATTTTCTAGTGTAATCTGGCGTTCAGTGGCTATAGTCATAATTGGTAACTAGAAAGCATAATTATATTATCAACGATAATGTTGAAAATTAGTTTTCGGGAAATATAGCAATCCTATTTGATTTGTGATAGCGTAGCGTGCCGTAGGTATACATTGCTAAAGTCAGATCCCCGACTTCTTAAAGAAGTCGGGGATCTTGTTGGTGATTGGGGGACTTTAACTTGTAGAGACAATCGCAGTTTTGATCTAACTCCGCTGCCAAATTTTAATGGTTTTATCCAAACTTCCACTAACTAACATTTCTCCAGAAGCAGTAAATGATAAAGCTGTAACTGTGTTAGCATGACCTGTAAATGTCCCTAATAATTCCCCAGATTGTAAATGCCACAATTTGATAGTTTTATCAGCACTACCACTGGCAATAATTTGTTCGTCAGGACTTAAAGCAACTGTATTCACACTATCTCGATGTCCTTTGAGAGTGTGAACTAATTCCCCAGTGGCTAAATTCCAAACTCGAATAGTTTGATCTTGACTACCACTAACTAAAAATTTAGCATCAGCACTTATGGCTAGGGAACTAACAATATGAGAATGACCCATCAGGGTGTATATTGGTTGTATATCTGGCAATTTTTTCTGATTGAGTGTTGAGGATGTTTCCCAAACTTTGATTTTGCGATAACTACCTGTAATTAAAATTTTCCCATCTTGACTTAATACCATTGAATGGGCTGCGGTATCATCTAAGGATAGAGTATTTTCAACTTGGCGATCGCGCAAATTCCAAAATAAAATCTGGCGATCATGGCCACCAGTCGCTAACATCTTACCATCAGGAGTAAACGCCACACAACGGACATCTCCATGATGTTTATGGAGAATATCAATTAGATCCAACGCCCCAGTATGCCAAATTTTAACGGTGGAATCTGCACCTACACTCACTAATGTTTGTCCGTCGGTGCTAAAAGCCAGAGAATTAACTTCATTAACATGATCAGAAATCACCCAAGGATATTCTGATAATGTCTCGATTAATTCACCTTTGGCTAAGTCCCATAATTTTGTTTCTCCCCTGCTACCACTAGCTAACATCGGGATTGTTTTCACATTTTTAGATCCAGCATCTTCAACTACTAAGGTTTTGATAGCATAGGCTAAACAGTTAATACCTCTGGTATGTCCAATCAATGTTTGCCAGCATTCCCAATCACCAATAATCTTCTTTTTAGGATGATCTGATGGTAAGGTTTGAATGGTTTCTACCATCATTTTCTCATCAGTTATTGGCACATCATCTGGCTTACCACCCAGAGATTGTAAATACCAATTTAATCCTCCCGCATATAATAGACTACTGGGAGTTAGATAAGTTTTGGCGTTGGAAAAATCTAGTTGATTTGTGGGTAAAAAACCAGTAATTACAGTTTGTTTGTGGTATCCTAATTTGTTATTTCCAGGATAAAACAAACACAAGAAAATTAATACTTGGTGGTTAATGATATCTTCTTGACTAACAGACCAACGAATTTTATCTTTTTTAATACCGTTAAAACTTTCTCCATCTGCTACGTGAATTTGAATACTCACTTTTGGGTTATTAGCTAACAAATAAGTAAACTTACTTTCACTACGTAAATTTCCCTCATCATCCAAAACCATATTGTCTAAAGTGTCTTGTGGCACTTTTCTCACCAATTTTCCTAAGCGTTCTGTAATCATCCAATCAACAATTTGTTCACGGACAAGATAATCTTCTGCTTGACGTTGAAAATAAGTAGGAAAGGGAATGATCCAATCAGGATATTCAGGATATTCTGGTGGTATCGGTGGGGGATTTTTGGCGAGAATTTCAGCTTGCTGACGGGAACATTCGAGAATTTTTGTGAATGAATCCCCCGCAAATGCCATTACCTCACTGTGATAACCTTTAACTCGACTTTCTAAAAGAGAAAGATCCGCCGTTTTCGGTTTTTTCACCCGGTTTAAGAAGTCAGTTTGTTGCGCTTTTAGTAAACTAATCCAATTCATCTGCATGATAGTGGCACACCATTGCATACCCAAGATAACTTATACTAATGGAATAATTACTCAATTTATAACTTCAGCCAAAATTCAGTAATCATCACAGTCTAATAGAATACAAAAACTAGCTGAATTTAATGGTAAACATCAACCCCTACGGTGATTAAGCACTGCTTAATTTTATATAGTAGGTTATAGAGATTTCGATGATTTCCCTAAATTCTAACTAACCTAACTAACAATTTACTGTTTCTAGAGAAACACTTCTGAGTAGAAAAATAGTAAGCATTCACTCGTCAGTCGTCAGCTAATACAGCTTTGCGTAAAACACGGGTAATTAAAACTTCCTCTTCTTGACTATTCCTGCTTTTAGCTGACTCCTGAATACTACTGAAAGATTTTTTACACCCTGTCCGATTTTCAAACATCCTCTTATTGAGATTTTCAGGATAACTTTATTAAAACAATAAATAATATGATCTAGGGCTTAACTATCATAAAAATAGTTGTTTTGATTTACGAGAAGCATCAATATGTGTCATCTACAAAACTTTAAGTTTATCTGGAATCAAGACTATCATAAAAATAGTTGTTCTAATTTATGGTAAGCATCAATATTTGTTATCTAGAAAACTTTAATTTTGTCTTGAATCAATTTTAAAATTATGAATCCTAAAAAAACACTCACCTCATTAGAAAAAATAATTCCTAATAAATTGCTAAATCAGATACAATATATTCATTGTAGTCTAGTTTCCTGGTGGATTTTGCATTGGGGAAGTCAGCCTTTAAATTTTTCTGAAAAATCAGCAATGGTTTTTTCTCCGCATCAAGATGATGAAACCTTTGGTTGTGGAGGCATGATTGCCCGCAAAAGAGAACAAGGAATACAAGTAGGGATAACTTTTTTAACTGACGGTAGAGGTTCTCATGGTTTAGATCCACTTATGCAAAATCAAGTTATCCAGATTCGTCAACAAGAATCTTTGATAGCTTTAGATATTTTGGGTGTGAACACTTCAGAGATTCATTTTTTAAATTATCAAGATGGCAGTTTGGCTTCTTTGAATATAGAGAAAAGGCAACAGATAATTACTGAGATTTCAGAATTACTAAATTTGTATCAACCTGGAGAGGTTTATGTACCTCACCGCAAAGATTGTCATCAAGATCATGAAGCCACCTATAATTTAGTGAAAGAGGCAATTATTCAATCTAAAATCACTACAGAAATACTTCAGTATCCTATTTGGGTATTTTGGCGATCGCCATTATTTATTCTGTTGAAGTTACAAGATATTGCAGCGGCTTATCGCTTATCAGTAACATCAGTAAAAGAGAAAAAACAAAAAGCTATTGCTGCCTATCCTTCCCAGCTTGAGATGTTACCTCGGGGATTTATTAACAGATTTTTATATTCGGAAGAAATATTTTTTAAATCCGAGTGAAGTTGTGAGTGGTAAGCATCTGAAGATTTACTATCAATAATTACAGTGGAGAAAATTTAAATGCGGATTCTACATATTACTAATCATGTCCAAAAAATCGGTAATGGAATTGTTAATGTTGCTGTAGATTTAGCTTGTTTACAAGCAAAAAGTGGTCTGGATATTGCTGTAGCTTCTGCTGGTGGAGAATATGAAAAATTATTAGCAGATCACGGTGTTGAACATTTTCATCTCAATCAGTGTCGGACACCATTAAATCTCATTAAAGCTGCTTGGCATTATCGCCAAATCATTAAAGAGTTTCAACCGGATATTGTTCATGTACACATGATGACAGGGGCAATTTTAGCCGGTATTTTTCGCAAGAATCGAGAATATCATTTAGTTTCTACTGTCCATAATGAATTTCAACATAGTGCTATCCTCATGGGGTTAGCTGATCAGGCAGGGGAAACGCATCTAATTTTTTTTGACAAAATGTAACTTCTATGAATAGATAAAAAGGGCAGTATTACCATGTTAATATCAAGCCAATAAATGAGTATGAAGAAAATTTGATGGTAAATTCGTTTCTATAAGAATCAATAAAATGAGTTGAAGTGGTATTCTCAATAAAACTAAAGAGACAAAATTCACAAAATGAAGCTACCACCAAAAATCACAATAGTAGATCACTTTAAAGATTTAGAAGATAAAAGAGTTGAGAGAACAAAAAGGCATAAATTAATAGATATAGTAACCATTGCGATTTGTGCAGTGATCTGTGGAGTAGATAGTTGGGTATTGATGGAGGCTTATGGAAAAAAGAAAGAAAAATGGCTAAAACAATTTTTAGAACTTCCAAACGGGATTCCATCTCATGATACATTCGCAAGAGTATTTGCGAGAATAGATCCGCAACAATTTCAGAATTGTTTTTTGAGTTGGATAAAATCTATCAATAAAATTACAGAAGGAGAAGTCATAGCAATAGATGGGAAAACATTAAGGCATTCATATGATAAAGGAAAGGATAAAGGTGCGATTCAGATGGTAAGTGCATGGGCAACTAGTAATAAATTAGTATTAGGACAATGTAAAGTAGAAGAAAAGTCAAATGAAATAACAGCCATACCGGAATTAATTAAAGTATTAGATATAGCCGGATGTTTAGTAACGATTGATGCGATGGGGTGTCAAAAAGAGATAGTAAAATCAATTGCAGAAAAATCAGGCGAATATATTATCGCACTCAAAAAGAATCAAGGTAATTTATATAAGAATGTAGAAGAAATCTTCAAAGAAGCTATATCTAAAGGGTTTGAGGGATTCAAATATAGTGAATTTCATACAAAAGAAGACAAACATGGAAGAGAAGAGATTCGTCATTATCTCATGTTATCAGACATAGAAGAAAGAATAGATACTGATAAGAAATGGGTAAATCTTCAAAGTGTAGGAATGGTAGAATATATACGAAAAGTTAATGGAAAAACGAAGGTTGAGACAGGCTATTATATAAGTAGTTTGACAAATAATGCGAAATTACTAGGAGAATCAGTCCGCACTCATTGGGGTATAGAGAATTCATTACACTGGGTTTTAGATGTAGCTTTTAGAGAAGATGATTGTCGGATAAGAAAGGATAATGCACCACAAAACTTTGCAGTTATTCGTCATATAGCAGTTAATCTTTTAGGAAAAGAAAAAAGCCAAAAACTAGGAACTAAAAGTAAGCAGTTTTGTGCAGGATGGGATGATGAATATTTAGAGAAGATTTTAGAATGTATCTGATAAAAATCAGAAAATATAGACAAATATAAATATAACCAATTTATTTTTCTGTTGATTCTACAATAGAATCTATATTTTTGATGCCAAAAAATATAGATATTAATATATAGAACTGAACAAAATAAATCCATCATTAAAAATAAATAATTACTCTAAATTTATGAAATTTTTATAATTTTAATAAAGGAATTTATCAGATTTTGAATGAAGTTAGATATTTTCCCATATTGATGCACTAATATAGTATTTTGTCAAGATAATTTAGATGCGTTTCCCCTGGCTGATCAGGTAATTACAGTTAGTAAAGCAGTAGCTAATTCAATGATTAAACGGGGTATTCCACCTCGAAAGTTGCGCGTGGTTAGTAATGGGACGTTAGGAAGTCCTCGACATAAAAAACTGGCAGATTATCAACCAGTAGAAATGCCACATCCATCTATAACTACTGTGGCTGGGATGTATACCCGCAAAGGTATTTATGAGTTAATTGAGGCCTTTAAAATAGTTTCCTCAGACTTTCCGCAAGCACATTTATATTTAGTAGGAGATGGTCCAGATCGTTCGATATTTGAGGCAATAGTGCAGAATACAGATGTTAGTAATCGCATTCATTTTGAAGGATTTCAGGCAGAACCGCAACGCTATATGTTAGCAACGGATATCTTTGTTCTGGCTTCACATTGCGAATCTTTTGGCTTAGTGCTAACGGAAGCGCGGGAAGCTGGTTGTGCGATTATAGCCAGTGATGTAGATGGTATTCCTGAGACTTTAGATTATAGTCAAGCGGGGATTTTAGTGCCACCCAAGGATATTCCAGCCTTAGCTAATACTTTGACACAATTATTGAGCGATCGCCAACTTTTAGATCAGTGGAAATTCCGCGCCCAACAAAATTTAGAAAGATTTAGTGCCGCAAGAGTGAATGAAGAAACACTAAATATATATCGTGAATTAATGAGAAAAGACAATATCATCAGAGTCATGGAAACCAGAGAATTAGCCAATCTTAATTAATTCTTTTTCGCTAATGTGCATCGCAATTCCTTTCTCATAATAGGCAGCTTCATTAATAAAGATTGGATAAACAGTAGAATTTCCTTGATAGAAAATTTCTTCTCCTGTGAAAGTCAGAAAAATAGGATCACCAGGATGCAAAGGTTCATAATCTTGAAATTGAAGTTGGGGGTGAATCATCGCCTGAATTTCCCCTACTTCATTTCTCGGATAATCAATCACACCAATTGATTTATAGACTGTTAGTGTGTTATTTTTTGGCAAATCTTTTCCTTGATTATAGTCTTCAAAATAATCTAAAACACTATAAATAAGTTGTTCAGTCTGTTGAAATAATTCCGCATTTAAAATCCCCTGGGGTACAGCACCAACTTCAATTGCAAAACCCAAATCACACAAAGAACGTAGAAAACCACTACCTTGAGGTTGTTCATGAATATAAACCTTCACCAAAGGATTAACTGCACTCAAATCCGCAGCTAATTTGAGCAGGAAAGGGTGCCAATTTCCCAGAATAATACATAATCCCATATTGGCAGTAGTCGTATGTACATCAACAATTGTATCTACAGATTCTTGATTTTCTGGTTGTAATATTTGCTGAATTTCTCGCGCCCTTAATTCTTCGTAACTTGAGATTTTTGAACTTGATAATTTATCTTGATTAAAGCAACGATTCAGATCCGTATCAATATATCTTGTCCGTGCAGCAATAGCTTTAGGATTACCAAGTAATGATAAAGTTTCAAAACTACCTCGATGAATTAAATGGGGATATTGCTGAAACTTTTTAACCAAGTAAACTCCCGTTAACTCATTACCGTGATTTCCCCCAACAATCGCCACCCGATGAATTTGATTCATAAATACCTCATTTATAAGCAACTTAGCTATGAAAGTGAACACATTCTATCAGTCCATAGCCTTTTGTGCTGAGATGCTGCATAAATAATTTTCTCACAGTCCAGATGCCAATAGCAAGAGGAAGGGAGTATAATTAATGATGATAAATTCTGAGATATTCTTTAAAAATGGGGGAAAGAGTATATAGTTTTTGATCATTTTCTAATTTGGATACTAAAAATCTTCTTGTTAATGATTGTAACCCGTTAATTATATCCATTGATGATAATGATAAAAGTTGTTTTATCTCATCTCTAGATATAGGTTGATCATTTTGACTGATTTTTAATAATATCTCTTTTTCAACTTCAGATAATCTCATCCATATTAAATCAAACAGAGTTTTAAAATCTTCTGTTAAAATTAAACTATTTTCTTTGATAAATTCGGCAACTTCACCCTCAAAGACATCTTTAATTAAAATACTGATATACTGTAAATATTTAGGATGACTTTCATATAAGTTAATTAAGTTTAACCAAGTTTCCTCATTTTTTAATCCTTGATTTTTTAATATCTCTGTAGCTGCACTATCTAAACCTGATAATTCTAAGGAATGAATTGGATAAAGTTCACTATCTAAAGAAATCATTTGTTGGCATTTTTCCTGACTGATGAGAATTAAACAACTTTCATGTTCAATTTCTGTAATCATTTGTAAAAAGGTTTTGTAATCTTGATATTCAGGTTTATATTGTCCTGAATATTGTTGAGGGGTAAATATTTCTTCTAGGTTATCGAGAATAATTAAGCAGCGTTTTTGATTAAATAATTCTAAGGATTGATTTAAGAAGTTATTGGTATTGATATCTTTGCTATTTACATTTAATTCGGTGAGTATTTCTGTAAGGATAGAATTTAAAGAATTAGATAATTTAAGATTTTTCCAGATAATTACATCAAATGGTATTATGTGAGTATCAAGAAAGTGTTTCACTAATGTGCTTTTACCAATACCGGAAATTCCCAAGATTGAGATTAAGCGAGTATTGGAGTTTTCTACCCATTTAGATAGGGTTGTTAGTTCATTGGTTCGTCCGTGAAAATGGGTTATTTTTAGTGATTGTTTGAGGTTAATATAAGATGTTTTTTGTTTGATTTTATCTTCATAATTAATTGCTTGTTTTTGATGATCTGGGTTATTTGGACACCAATTCACATGATTTTTGATTCCTATCCCAAGAATTTGCTGATTAAATGAATTTGCTAATCTTTCGATAGACCAACGAAAATTAGATTTAGTAACATCTTCACCTAATTCTTTTCCCAGAATTTTATATAACTCACGACTAACATTTCCAATATGATTTTCGCTTTCATAGCCAAATTCATCGGCAATGTCACTATAGATTTTACCGTGCCAAATGCCTTGAACAGCACTTCGTTGTAAGTCGTTCAGGTGGTTTCCGGTGTGTTTAAAGACTAATTCATCAACTATTTGTAACACTTCTGTAACAGTCATAAATGCCCGTATAGTTAGGATTACAGCTATTTTAGCCTAGTCTGGGGTTGAATTATCAAGGGTTTTCAAGGGTTTGGATTAATATTTTTTTACAAAATTGGGTAGGAAATGAAGTATTTTAGCAGTATTAAGCTTACTGTGCTTGTGCAATAATTATGCAAAGACAAGGCAAGTGACAATTACCAAACTTATATACTGATAGAAATTACCAGAAGAGGACAAGTGAATCAGTTTAAAACCCTTATTTATGAACAAGAGTTAGAACACATTGCAGGATGGGTTCAAGAATATCCCAACTTAGAAACAGGTGGAGATTTATTTGGCTTTTGGACTCATTCAGGTTTTCCTGTTGTTCAGTTTGTTCTAGGTCCTGGAAAAACTAGCAGACATAATCAAACTAGTTTTTATCAAGATAGAGAACATTTAATTAAAGCAGGAGAAATTCTCAGACAGAAACATGGCCTTCAGCATATTGGAGAATGGCACTCTCATCATCAGATGGGATTAGCACGACCTAGTGGGGGTGATGAACAGACTGTTTTTAACGCCTTAAGGCAATACAACTTTCCTAAGTTTTTGCTATGTATTGCTAATTTACATTCAGAAAGGGAAATTGTCGGAAGTAAATATATAGGAGAAAGACAAGATACAATAAACGGTGATGATAGCTTTTTTGGATAACTAATTTCAAATGTTAGGATTATTCAGATTAGATATAAATTCGTTTTCAAATTTTTATATATGGGTAGGGGTTCAGCAATGCTCATTGGTGTCAACTTAACGTAAAATCCATAGCCCGCCTGGGAATGAATTCCCAGTCTAATAGCAAAAGTCATCTGAAGATGACTGAATATCCTGAAAATCTTTAGTCTACTTTAGTAGACTTTGGTTATTAGCCCGGAAATTCATTTCTGGGCGGGTGTGGAAGCCAACAGATCAGGCATTTTTAGCCTAAGTTGACACCAATGAGCAATGCTAAACCCCTACGTTATTTTTTTATAAAAAATGCTATAATCATCTCAAAATTACAAAATTGCATGAAAATCACTCACTATGTCTTCTATAGAAGTCACACAAGCAATTAACCAAATATCAGAATTATTCCATCTAGCGTTAAACGGAGAAGAAATTATTATTACCGAAAATCACCAACCATTGTTAAAACTAACTGCACTCAAATCTAAATCTCAACGTCCTCCTTTATTTGGTACAGATAAAGATATTATTTCTATTGCTGATAATTTTGATGCCCCATTAGAAGAATTTGCAGATTAATCATGTAAGTTAGCATTTTTTATTGTTTATTTAACCATCCTTCTAAATTAGGTATCTTACTAAAATAATTAATTCCCAAATTAGCTAATATCTGTTGAATATTAGTATTACCAAATTCCTTAGTATTCTCACTAAAAAAAGCTTTGTTAATTGATAAATTATTTTCAGCATGAGCTAAAATAACCTGTAAAATAAAATCATCTCTTTTTTGATTTTTCCCAGGTAGCAAAGGATTAGTTAAAGTAGCTTCTAACATTTTAATGCTTGGTTCAATCAATTCACAATGATTTTTTAAATATTCGAGAATATTCAAAAAACGCTTTCTAAAATCTCGTAATACTTTTCCATAATCAATCAAACAAAGTTCTAAATAATTGGCAAAAGATTGAGAATTAGTTAATCCTTTATTTCTCTTACCTTCATTCATTTCTATTTGAATAGTTTGAGAAAAAGATTGACTACGTTTTTCTTCTCTTTCTATCGCTACCAGGGTTTCCATTAAACAAATACTAGGAATAACAAATTTTAAGTTTCCTGAAGAATGATAGACAAAATCTTCTAATTCTTTGTTTCTTCCTTTGGCAATTGCCATAATTGAATTAGTTTCTAAATAAATAATCATAATAAGTCTAACTCCTCTGTTGTACCATCAAACAAAAGAGTAAATAAGCCAATTTCCTTCATTTCCTCAATGTAAGGAGGGGTTTCACTTTTCCAATGATAAGCTAAATCTCTTAACCATGATTGAGTTAAAGTTATTAAAGTAGATTGATAGATGATACCTTCAATACTGCCTACATCATAATGTTTTAAAACATTTTTTGTGTCCAATCTTGCTACTTCTGTAAAAGTCGGACTCTTAAAGATTCTCATGACATTAGAATTAACAAACATTAAAAAAGGAATATGCTGGTATTCTTCCATTTTTAAGATATTAAGATCCGGGGAAGAATACATAGCGGAAAATCTCACATCTATGATCAAAATATATTTATCATCTTTATCTTTAGCAGCAATTGCTGGTTGAAAATCAATTATAGTTGGAGGTTGTATTTTTAACATGGTATTTAACCTCTTGTTTAATAGTTTAACTACTTTTCATACAGGAAATATTTATACTAAATTCTATCACAAGTTATCAATAAAATGTGATCATAATAATTATAACTCCTCTGTGGTGTCATCGCACAAAGGAGCAAATAAGCTAATTTCTTTTATTTTCCCACCTTCAGGAGGGGTTTTAATTCAACTCTGCGGTCTGCTGTAGTATTTATGTCCGGCCATAGCCATTGCCAAAAATCCCCACATAATCATCCCCGCAATACTCAGCATCCCGCTATAGATAATTAACTGAGCGCAAGAACTGATACCAATAGCGCGGGCAGCACTGAGAAAACTATCAAAGCGACCTTCTGTATAATTACTAACCGTAACTAGCAGCAATACTAACCCACTAATATAGGGTATAGCACCAATCCAACCCAAGGTAAAAAACATATCTAAAATGCCGCTATCAATAACAATCACTTCTATTTGTCCAGTTTTTTCATTTACTTTCCAGATATTTCCAAAGCCGTTACCGACAACATTAGAAAGAGCTAAATTCAGGTTTCTGTCATAAGTTGCGGATCTATCTCTAAAACTACCATCTTCTTCCAGATTAGAAAAACTTTCAAATCGAGTGGTAATGACTTTAGAAAGCGGTTCAATAGTTACCAAGGGAATAACACAGATTGTCATCACTAAAATTATAGTAATTAATCGCATTTGAATCTGGGGTTTTACTGAACCAAAAATCATAATAATTCCTAATAACCAACCGCCCCAACTTGTTCGCACTTGGGAAAGTAAAAATGATAAATAACCTACAGCAGAAGCGGGGAAAATTAACGGACCGGTGCTGGTAAATAATAATAGTAATCCAGTCTGCATAACAGTTCCAAATGGTCCAGGTGAGTGTAATGTACTCCAGACGCGCATTCCAAAAGGAATTGGTTGTCCAGCACTGGTAAACATTTTAGATTCGATTAGCCAATATCTGTCCCATTCAGGAGCGACA
The DNA here is from genome assembly GCF_000312705.1 of Anabaena sp. 90. Lineage (NCBI taxonomy): Bacteria > Bacillati > Cyanobacteriota > Cyanophyceae > Nostocales > Nostocaceae > Anabaena > Anabaena sp. 90. Next base: position 45,386 of record NC_019427.1, on the reverse strand, counting down.
ACAAATTGATAGACACCGTAAGCTCCCAGGATGAGTACACACCAAATAAATGTTCTTTGCAGATGTTGACGATAACTGGGATAATCTCGCCAATTAGAAAATAGGTGAAAAGCAAAAATTATCGGACTTAACCAATCTAAAAAACTCCGAACTACAGGGAGTGGTTGATTGTAAATTAAACCTATTAAACATCCATAAGAAACTCCTATAGCAGCTAAAAGAAATGGCAGTCCCCCTTGACGAAGACTGCTAGGTAGATGTTTTAAAAAGGTGAATATTGTCAGGAATACGACTAAATAAGGTGCAATTAACATTTGTCTGGTGGGGTCCCAGCCAATTTTATAGTCAACTAAACGAGTGATTAAGGGGGTGAGAAACCATATCCACCAGGTGAAGCCGATATAGTGAATGGGATGCCGCAAGTATAAAAACGCCGCTACTAGAAAAGCAGTGGCGGGAAAAACGAGGCGTAAACTACCTGTACTGGTAAAGTAGCAAGCTGTGATCAGGAGGATAAAAGCAAGAATGATCATCCAACTTTGGGCAGATCGATCTTGGGGAGAAAATTGTTCTTTTAAAACTGTATTGAAAAGTATTGGTTTGGAAATCATTCTCTATGTTTGCCTATTTTGTATTAGGAAGGAGTATTTAAAGAGGTATTGAACGCAGATGAACGCAGATGAACGCGGATAAAGATTCTTAACTCCTGACTCCTACAAGATGGTGATTTCCTATCTTTCTATATTTTTGATATCCTAACCATCTTCCTTGTAAGGATGCTCGCAATTTTTTACTGGCAATTTCTTTTTGTTGGGGAAATAATCTTAACCATTGACATATTCCTAAACTTTCTCTTGTCCCAACTAAAATTGACCAGGATAAAAATACAATTTGACGCAGGGGTGAAAGATGTTCTAATAAAATTAAGGTTTCGTTGTGGACTAGGTTAATTAATGCGGTGTCGTTAAAATTGTGGCGTTGATCTTCATCAAATCTTTGGGCGGGATAGTGATCTACTGCAATGCTGGGATCATAAATCATTTTCCATCCAGCGCGTTTGAGGGTGAGGGCAAAGGACATTTCAAAATGTACCTGTGCGCCCGTTCCTTGCATTCTGTCATCAAATCGCAATTTGCCGATCGCCTGGGTGCGAAAGCTCATATTCACACCTTTGAGAACATCAACTTCACGGGGTGCGCCTACTCCTAAGTGATGGTTGCCAATGACGCGCCCCCACCATTGCAATTTACCAACTATGGGACGGGAACCATTTTCTAATTTGTCTCCTTGATACACCCAATCACGACCACCTACGCCACCAATGGTATAATTAACGCTGAAGTGAGTATTAATTTTGGCTAACCAATCCGGGTGGGGGGCGGCATCATCATCGGTGATGGAAAGAATGTCTCCCTGTACTTGTGCTAGTCCGGCGTTGAGGGCGGCGACGACTCCCGGCTGGGTGACGGTGACAATCTGTAAGGGGAGGAGGTGGGGCGGAAATTGGTGGAGGAATTGCTGGGTTTCTGTGTCTGTATCTCTGACAACAACGATCGCCTGATCAACTGATTTAGTTTGCTGTTGCAGTGCTTTCAGACACCGGGCTAGGTCTTGAGGACGGCGATAGGTGGGGATGAGAACTGTGTTTCTCATGGGTGATTAACTCCTCAAATATATTTAGATAGGTTTGTGCCATTGTTGACCAGCTATGTTGCTCGGCAATAGTCCGGGCAATTTTACCCATTTGTTGACGCAGTGAGCGATCGCTATTTAACAACTCCAGCGCCTCTGCTAAAGCATTAGCATCATCACAATCGTCTAAAACGATGCCACAGTCGGGATTAACTAAATCAGCCGCACCAGTAGTAGTGGCGGTAATCACGGGCAAACCTGAAGCCATCGCTTCAATCACTACAAGTCCAAAGGGTTCATAACGGGACGGAAACACAAATAAATCTGATGCCCGTTGAATTTGGGGCATATCATGGCGATAACCTAAAAAATGCACTCGTTCACTAATATTTAATGCTTTTGCCATTGCCGGATAAGGGCTATCTTGAGTACCACCGACAACTGCTAAATGTAATTTAGGAACTTTTACCAAAGCATGAAGTACAGTATCTAAGTTCTTCCGGGAAATCCGAATATCACCTGCAAATAATGCCAAATTGACATTTTCAGGTAATCCTAATGCCGTCCGCGAACTGACACCAGGAGCAAATTCTTGTAAGTCTACACCATTAGCAACCACCCGAATTTGTAAACGAGGTACACCAATATTTACTAATTCTTGGGCAACTTTTTCTGAGACAGCAATAATAATTTTAGATTGGCAAAAAGCTTGTTTTTCCCAATAAGCATTAGCCGCAGTAAATAACCATTGATATAACCCGTACAAATCTTTACGGTTATGGGAAATATGCACAGGCGATTTTAACCATGAACCATGCACAAAATGTACAGCATTCACATCAGTTGCCCCCATAGTAATCGCGCCATTGACTTTAATTAAATCCAAATTAGCTCGATTTTTACGCAACCAATCGGCACTTTTTTTAGCAAAGATGAAATTGCGAATAAATTCCGTAGGATACCTTGCTACTGGAATATAAATACAATTAACAGCATTATTTTCAGATAACTCTGGGGCAATTTCACTAGCTAATAATGTCAGATCATGACCACGACGAATGGCTTCTTGAGCGACTTCATAATTAACTCTACCTTGACCATCACCTTTTCTGATTTTGTGGGTAACAATACAAATTTTCACTCATAACCTCTTGTAATTGACTAAGTTAGGAAACTTTCCAAATTTTATTCGTTAAATTGGTAGGAATAAAACTAATAATTAAAGCGACTAAAGTGCGTAAGTTAAATTTTTGCTCACTTAAAGTTTGCCAAAAATAACGGCGAGCATCTGTAATTTTTTGATCTCGTAATAAGCCAATTCCTAAAGTTGTATTAGCTTCTAACCATTTGGTTTTAAAGTAGGAATTAAATTCTTGTAACTGTTGATCTTTCATAAAGGTTTGATAACAGAATAGCTCACTTTTACCTTTACGGATTTTTGCTTGAACATTGCGACTACCACTAAGCATAGTATCAGTTTGTTCATGCTCTCGATATTTAGTTAATTTTTCGGGAACATAGTAAACTCCATAGCCAGAAATACAGCAAAGATATGTTAAATATAAATCCCACATTCCGTCAACCTCTGAAGGAATATTATCCCAATTAAGCACACCATTTCTGATTACACAAGCAGCCGCAGTGGGAATACTTTTATCAATTAAGCCAATTTGAGTAAAATTTTCATGAACTCCAGGAGTGATTTGGTCACGTTTATAACTGCGGGTATTGTTTTCAGTGGCAGCAATATTAATTTTACTATCACCATCTATAATATATTGGTCACAAAATGCCAAAATTAAATTGGGATTTGCTTCTAAGTTGGGAACAAGTTTGGATAAAAAATCCTCATTCCACATATCATCATCATGGAGACTAGCCACATATTTACCTGTGGCAATTTTAAAACCATAAAACTGGTTAGCTAACATCCCAATATTTTCTTTATGTCGCCAAAATTTAATTCGTGAATCTGGAAATGATTCAACTAGTGCTTGGGGATTTTCAGAACTGCAATTATCAGAAACGATAATTTCTAGATTTTGATAAGTTTGTTGAACGGCACTATTAATTGCTTGTTTTAGATATTCTGGACGATTATAGGTAGGAATAATGACACTTACCAAAGGTTCGGAGGAGTTAATATTTAACATTGATTTTAGGATGAGAAGATAAACTAAGTAGGTGAACGGAAAAAAACCGTAGACGCGGAGCGGCTTCTCGAAGAGTAATATGTAACCAAAAGTAAAATCGCCGAAACTCTCTTCACTCTTGCCTCTTGCCTCTGGTTACTGAGCGAAGTCGAAGTATTGCCTCAAGCCTAGTGCCATAACGACGATTTTCAATGCTAACCTACTTACTTTTAGTTGTTGTTTGTTTTTGGGAAACTATCTCTAAAAAACGCAAAGCTGTAGGGACAGGACTATAATTTTTAATTGCCCAACTTCTTCCTTCTTGAGCAATATATTCCAGAATTTCGGGATTTTCTGTAATTCTATCTATTGTGGCTTGAACATTATCTAAATCTACACCAATATAATGTCGCCAATTTTCAGGCATTACAGGTAAAGTAATCCCATATTTTTCAAAATCAACATGAAATGTCACACATCCTGCGGCTAAAGATTCCCAAAATCGCCAACTATCCCATTGTAGAATTGTATTTGACTGTAATTTTAACTTAGCTAAAAGTTGTTTAATTCCACGATTAATTAAACTACTAGGATCATTAGGCCAAGTAGGTACAAAGAAGCCACCAAAGCAAGTACAAGCAACAGATTCTTGCAGACGTTTATAATAATTGGGATAGTGTCTACCACCAGTTTGTAACCATTGTAGATAATGATATCCTGCTTGCGGATGATGATTTGGATCATCAACAAAGTTATTAATAGAGAGAATGTTTTCAATTTGAGGAATTAGCTTACTACAGCTAATATTTCTGACAGGATGTCCAGACTTCCAATGGCGAAAATTGACAAGAATCTGTTTTTTTCTAGCAGTAAAATCTGGTATGGTATTCAGTTCTTGTAAAATGCGATTACTCAGTCCAAAAACCCAAGGCTGAAAGTTATTACCATAGTTTAGTTTGCTATTAAAATGAGTTCTTAAAATCAAATCAAATTGTCTAAATTCTGGTATTTTATTGTAGGTTTTATTATTATCCTCACAATCCAAATAAACAGTAATATATTGACGCTGAGGATGAAATAAGTTCTTTGGTAATGGTTCTTGAATATGATATGAATTGGTTGTGAATATAACTATAGAACAATCATCAGGTGTCACATCTGCATGATGTTTAAAAAGATATTCTGATGTTTCTAAGGAATTTTGCCAATAATTGACATTAGAAAAAAATGGGATTCCCAACTCTTGAAAACCTTCAGCCAAACAAATTATTAAATGTTGAAATTTCTCTCCTATAGAAATATTTTCTACAGGATCACAATAAAAATAAATTTTAAGAGGAAACTTGAGGGAACGATTATTTGTCATATATTTAGCCTGATGATTGAGTAAATATTAAAGGTTTTATTTTTGATATTTAAAATCAGTGATGGTGTTATTTTTGAAGTCTACCAATCTCTGAATATAAATATCAAAGCAGTTTATTAGTTGATATTAAGTATCCTGTTTAGAAGTCATTTCATACTGCATTTGATGATATTCCCAAAGTTTACCTTGAAGTTCTAGGAGTTCTTGATATTTACCTTGTTCGACAATTCTTCCCTGTTCTAAAACTACAACTTTATTCGCTTTAGCAATAGTAGAAAGACGGTGGGCGATCGCAATTACTGTGCGGCCAACAGATAGCTTTTCTAAAGATTCTTGAATTAACCGCTCAGACACAGAGTCTAAAGCACTTGTAGCTTCATCTAAAATCAGAATTTCGGGGTTTTTCAGCAATGCGCGAGCGATCGCAATTCTTTGTCTTTGTCCACCTGATAACCGCACACCTCTATCTCCTAATTGCGTATCGAAACCTTCCGGCATTTCTAGAATAAATTCTAAAGCATTTGCCAATCGTGCAGCTTCTTTAATCTCTGTTGCTGTAGCTGTTGGTGTCCCATAAGCAATATTATTCCAAACAGAAGTATTGAAAATAAATGTATTCTGACTAACAACTGCTATCTGAGAACGCAGAGAGTTAATGTCAAATTTGCGAATATCAACTTCATCTATATAAATATAGCCATCAGTCGCATCATGAAAACGAGGAATTAAATCTGCAAGTGTGGTTTTTCCAGCCCCAGATGAACCAATTAAAGCCGTCATTTCCCCTTGCTTAATGGAGAGAGTTATATTATGTAAAACTCGTTGATCAGGACTATAATCAAAATCTACCGATACTAAATCAATTGATCTTTTAAAACTAGGAAATCTGAGTGCGCCATTTTGAAAGTAGATTTTATCATCAGTTTTTAACAACTCCTTGATATTTTCCACTGCTCCCGCTTGGGTACTTAAAAAAGCCACGACTCCATTCAAATCTTGAGTCATAGGGATAATGCGGAACAGGACAAAAAAGAAAGTTAACAAAGCTGAAACTTTCATTAATCCTGTGGTTAAAGCCACAATAATCATACTAATTAGAATTAGCGTAGATATACTTTCAGCCAAAGGCTTAACTATCAAAGAAATCCAATAAACACTTTTCCACGTATTAACAATTTTTTCACTGGCTTGATAATACCGTTTTCGCTCAAATTCTTGAGTAGAAAAAGCATGAATTGTGCGAATACCTTCGATAAACTCTAGCACCCTAGCCGTAAAGTTATCATTAGCAGTAGTAATAGTAAAACTACGTTCTCTAATTTGTTTATTTAGAGTGGATAATGCCACCGCTAAAAGACTAAATAGCAAAATAGAAACTATAGTCAGTTTCCAGGAAAGAATAAACAAGGAAATAGAATAGACAATCAGTGTAAAACTTCTAGTGATTAAAAAAGCTAGTCCACCAAAAATCTGCCTAATTCTCTCCATTTCACTGGTGAGTGTATTAACTAATTCTCCAGATTTTTTATGACTAAAATAATTAAGAGTTTGAGCCTCTAACTGTTGAAAAATTCGTTTACGGAGATTATCTACTAAACTTATTTCACTAAACTGAATGCAAATCTGTCCTATATAATTGAAGGATGCTCGCATACAGGTTGTAACAACAATTAAAGCTGATATTCGATATAATCGCTCTGTTGCGGAAGCATTAATTCCTAAAATCAAAATATCAAACCAGCCTATTCCTGTTTTCACAGGTTCAGCCCCAGGAGTAGTTAAGCTTTGCAGAAACACCAGCAAAAATCCTAAACCAAACCCTTCAAAACTGGCAGCTAAAGCCGAAAATACGATAGCTAAAATAGCCACAACTCGAAAGTGTTTAAATTCTCGTAATATTACCCGATTATTTTGCCACAAACTTGTAGCTTGAAAGATTTTCACTGTTGACGGTAGAAATTTGGAATCCATAAAAATTTTGACCAATAATTTTGATAATTAAGCACAGAAGCATCAATCTCAAGAAAATAAATATGCTTACATAGGAGCGCGACGAATAAAACGACCAAGAGCAGAACCACAGAGAATTTCAAATTTCTGCCATAGTATTTTTGCCATTGAATAAAGTCGAATAGGTGTTTGACTATGTTGCCAATATAATTTATCAGTTATGGTGGGAGAGCTACCTTCTAAAGCACTAAGCAGCAGTTTTTTCCGCCAAGGTTTAATATTTGGAATTGTGGCGTGAGACATGATAGTACCACCAGGAACAAAATCCATACCGTCTGGTCCAACTGTACTTAAAGGATAATTAGTCAACATCAATGCTAAGTTTAAATAAGTCTGGTCTCCATAAAGATATGGGTAATGATGAAAGGTATTATCGTTATAAAGATCGTCTAAATTGGCATATCCTGCCATCTCACCCAATTCTTCTAATTGCTGCCAAAGTTTCAAGATAGATTTGTAATTTTTATGAACTCCAATGAAGCCACTATTGTAGTGATAATCTAACTCACGGTCACAAGTAAAACCATTGTTTTGAGCAAATTCTTTCCATGCTAACCGTTTAGGATGATTTGCCGGAACAAAATACCAAGAATCACCACAAAGAGCAATTCCCCGACTTACCCAATTTTCATAAAAATCCCACTCACATTTATTGACAATATCAGGATCAAAGTAAAATAAGGCATCAATATCTGGACAGTAATTTTCCCATAATTGGGACATAAAATCAGGTTTATAAAAACCTAGATGTTTTGGAGTTGTTAGCTTGACAAATCGGATTGCACAACCTTCACCTAAAGAAAACTCTTGATAACCATTTTCTGTTTTCAAAGACTTAGCCCAAGGTGGCACATTTCCCCGATAACCAGCCCAAATTATGCCTCGAAACCCGTGGTGATATAAGGAATTTACTAAAGCCCCCACACCATAATGATAGTCTTTTTCAAATACGGTACAAATCGCTGTTTGCATGGTAGTTTTTATTTTTTACTTAGGTACATAATTCATAGTTATCAATATGAGAACAGGAAGTATTCATCAATTAGATAAAAGCGCTTAAAAACACAGAGTGAATATATTTATTCTAAACTATAGGCAAATTAACCTTATTCTCTATTTGCCATGCACCGCTGAAGTTATGTTTTTGATTTAACTTTTTGCTCTGGGCTTCTAAGCTTAATTTAACCGCATCTTCTAAAGACAAACAACGATTATTAAGTAGGCAAAATTTTCCTTGAAATAGATTCAATCCATTAGATAAATTATTTAGAAAAAATGTACCTAATACAACAATTAAATTAGTCATTTCATGTTTAGCTGTTGGGCTAAATTTAATAGCTCGAAAAAGTTGTTTATTTTCTCCCACATACCACTCATAATCAAACAACAATTTGGGAGAATATATTTGAATAGTTATCAATCCTCCTAGTATGACTGGACTCATAAACAGCAGCAGAAATAAAGCCCAAGTCCAATCAATGATGATTCGTAAATTCCTGAAAATTTGATTACCTTTTTTTGACGATTTTCGATAAACAGAAATGTTTATAAATATCGGCTTATTAGCTTTTTGACAAGCATTTGCCCAAACTTTTAATAAAGAATCACCAATTTTTGGATCTATGCTCACTAAACTAACTGGAGAATGTTTTAAGCATTCTATTAACGATGCTTCATTTTCTAGTGCAGCTAAATGGGGCTGTGGCAATTTTTCAGAAGCTTTCACCAATAACTTTCCTCTCCGCCATTGCAAGGTACATGATAGGAAGTTAAAATTTTCAGATGACTGAGGTATAATAGAGTTATTATTTAGACTAGAAATGACTGAAATTGGCATAGATTAAAAGTGATAAAGTAGTAAAAGATTGACTTGATCTGTACGATCAGGAAATTAAAATTTTCTCAATCGTAAAAAATACATTAAAGATAAGCAGATTTAACTTTTATGACTAACCAGCGTTCCTCCTTGTAAAATTTGTTTATATTAAAATACATATAGGAATCCGCTTTGATTTCTGAATTTATTTGCTCTTGTCTTTGAAAGTTAGATGATGGGTTTCAATCTCTACAATATAAGACTCTTGATAAATAAATCATCAAGAAACAACTTCTTTATTCACTCTTTAAATAAATATTACTTTTTTCTTCACAATATTAAGATATGGTAAAATGAATTAATGGTAACTAAATAAAATTAACCAACATTTTGTGTTTATAAAACATCTTATAGTTTGCTTATCAGGTAAATAAAAATAACTCTAGAGCGGATTAGTTCCTCAACTTAGATCCCCCACTTCTTAAAGAAGCTGGGGATCTTTAATCTTGTTGTTCAAATGCAAAAACCCCTGTCAAGTGCAGGGGTAAATCTATCGTAGCTGGTTAAATATTGAGCAAATATTCTGGTTTATTCTTCCATTGCCGGTTGTAAAACCAATTGTTTTGGCTTGACATAAGGTACATAGGTGCTATCAGATGGAGATGCACCATTAGCCACAACACCAATCAAATTTAACTTACTCAACATCCTTGTGGCTTGATTAAGTTGGGTACGCGTTACTTTACCAATGCTGGCCATCATTACCACACTTCGACAAGAGGATGCTGTGAGCATAGCATCCACTAAACCAAGCACTGAGGGGGCATCTATGATTACCAAATCATAATTTTCTTCAAATGCAGCCATCAATTGGATCATGCGGGGAGAACTCAAAAGATGGGCAGGATCTGTCGGGATTGGTCCGGCTGTCAAAATATCAATGTAAGATGATCCAGAGTAAGGAACACTAATATGATTAGGCAGATTAACTTCACTTTCTAATAAACTGGAAAGTCCCTGTTCATTAGGAAGATTTAATTGTTTGTGCAGATTAGGATCGCGTAAATTAGCATCAATTAGTAAGACTTTTTTATGTAGACGAGCCGCACTCATGGCTAGACCTAATGCCAAAGCCGATTTACCATCATCTGGTAATGCTGATGTTACCATTAATGATCTTAAATCTGAGACTTTATTCAGCAGTTCGATATTTTTGTAAATGAGATCAAGTGATTCCCAGCGGGGAGAAGATTGTAATACTTGAATTGTCCAAGGAGCCAGAACTTCTGGTTTGCCAAATGGCAATTTGATCATTGATTCTCTGGGTCTGGCAGGTGGCAATTTAGGAGTTGTTCCTAATAAGGGGAGAGCAGCCTGTTTTTCTAATTCCGCAGTAGTATGTACAGCGTCATCAGCGGCTTCACGAATGAAGGCAGCAGCCCCTCCTAACATTAAGCCAATGACTCCCCCTAATAAGAGATTTTGTCTCATGTTAGGCCCAGTTTGAGAACCTTCTTGTGGTTCTTCTACTACTTCCCAATTGAATCCACCCTTAGAAAGTTCCTGGCGTAATTTTTGTTCGGCTCTTAATAATTGTTCTAATCTTTCTCTGCTAAATTGTAGTTGGGGAAGGATGCGATTGTAATAAGCTAATAGAGAGGGAAAACGCTTGAGGTCTGCTTGTAATTCTTTCTCTTTTGCGGCTAAAGTTTGATCGCGGGCGGTTAATGCAACTATAGTAGTTTGCGTTTCTACCAATTGACCTGTGAGATTCAGATCAATTTGTCCAAGTTGTCCTTGTGCTAAAAGATTATCTCCAGAACTAAAGACAGGATTAGTGCTTTCTCCTAAAGTTCTGCTGACTTCTTTTTGTAAAAGTTGTTTTTGACTTTGTAGTTGTTCGTTCAATTTTTGAACGCCGGGAGTATCATCAGTAAAACGTAAGCGTTCTTGTGCTAAAGCCAGTTCGGTTTTTTGGATTTCGTTGAGTAAGCCTTGGTAGCGGGTAGACTGACTCAAACGAGAAGAAACTAAGGCGTTTTGTGGAGAACGATTCAGTTGTACTTGCAAAGATTTTTGCTTTGCTAAAGCTTCTTCATACAAAGAACGAGTTGCTTGTCGTTCCTGTTGGACAGTATTTAAAGTTGTCTCTACGGTTTTAGCCTGAGCATCTGGATCAATTAGATTTTGATTTCTGCGAAACCTTTGTAGATTTGCTTCGGAAACAGTTACTTCATCTGTCGCTTTTCTTAATTGCTCTCTAATGACTTGGAGACCTTTTTGTAACCGCGAATTTTGCTGTTGTTTGTTGTATTCTAAATAAACTTGCTGTATTGTTTGCAGGACTTTTTGGGTTTTTCCTGGATCGTTACTGGTATAATCAACTTGGAATATTTTAGTGACAACCTTATCCTCTGGACTCTTAATTTGAGTTAAGACTAAGGATTTTTTTAAATCCATTACGGTTAAGTCTGGATATTCAGCTTTGAGTTTATCAACTGCTTTTTTAATCAGTCCAGAACTCTGCATCAAGTTTAATTGAGTAGCAGTATCTACCTCCACATTAGTATCAGTGAATTGACTTTCTGTGTTATCAGTTTCTTTCTTGCCTTGATAGTTAGGTTCTACTAACAATTGCATGGTGCTTTTGAAGCTGGGTTCTGTTTTCAAGGTGATGATGCCAGCAATAGCAGTAGAACTCAGCAATACTAATAATAACCAGGGAAATCTTCGCAGAATTACTGCAAACATTTGTCCATAACCTGGTTCTGTTTCTGATGCTGGATTTATATTGGGATTTAGACTAGTTTGAACCACTTTTATTATCCTTATCTGCGATACACTACGCAAACACCTAAAAATTAAATGAATTAGCGATGCACACCTCTAATACCGCAGGGCAGAATTAAAAATTAAAAAAGCAAATTATATAAGCTTTCTAGGAATTTTTAATGATTAGTTATTTTTGCCATGCTGCACTAGTAGTCTGTCAATCCAAAAATGACGGGTGAAGGGGAGCGGGGGGAGCGGGGGGGTAGGGGAGGTAGGGGAGGGAAAAACAGGAGTTTTTTCCGATCATTACCCGTCAAAATAAATTTGACGAACTACTAGTTTTACCAATAACTTGCTCAACTTTACTAAAGAATGACTGTTCTGAGAAATTGCTAACAGCATGATTACGGATAGTTTCGTAATCCCAAGCTATTCCTCCAGCTTCGAGTATTGCTGCTTGTAAAGAGCATGGTGTTTGTCTTTTGAAAAACACCCCAGTTTTTCCTGGTATTTGAGTATCTAAGACTCCACCTGCTCCATAGGCAATAACTGGTGTACCACTAGCGTTTGCCTCGACTGGAACTAATCCATAATCTTCTAAAGCTGCAACAATAATTGACGTAGCTTTAGAAAATAAGTCTTTACGTTCTCTATCACTAACATGACCAAGAAATTGGATGTTGGGTAATGCGTGGGCTTTTAATCTTTCTTGTTCTGGTCCATCACCTGATATTAATAAGTTCCAGCCTAACCAATTAAAAGCTTCGACTATTATATCAAGACGTTTATAACTTATCATCCGCGCCGATGCCAAGTAATATTCTTCTTTGGTATCGGAAAAAACAAAGTTGCTAGTATCAATTGGATAGTTAATAGCAATGGCTTGTTTGTGATAAATCTTTTGAATTCGCTGGGCAACAATGCTAGAGTTAGCAATGTAGAGATCGGGTTCTTGAGCATATTTCAGGTCTACATTTCTCATCATTTGAAAAACTCTTTCGATGAGAGGAGCAAAGTATCTATAATCTCCGTATTCCCGTAAATATGTTTCTGTGTCCCATAAAAAGCGGGTAACATTATGACAAAAACAAATATGTCTAGCTTCAGGTTTTTTCCGTACTGCTTTGGCAAAACTGGTGCTACTGCTGATAATTAGGTCATAATCTTGGAGATCCAAGGAACGAAATGCAGGAAAATACAAAGGAGCTAACATCCGAAAATATTTGGTTGCACCAGGAATTTTTTGCAAAAATGTGGTATTAATAATTCGTTCACCTAAATCAATACTTTTCTGCGGGTCGTATAATGAGGTGAAAATGTCAGCATCGGGATAGCGTTTACACAGTAATTCAAATACGCGCTCTGCTCCACCGCGTTGAGTTAAGTAATCATGGACGAGAGCTATTTTCATACCGGATTCCCTACGATTTGGTAATTGACAATTGGTTTTAATATTTATTCTCTAGGAATTTAATTTTTCATGTTGCATTACTAGGTTTTATCACTTATTTTGTATCAATTAATTTATCTAGTTTAATATGAGCTTGAATCATGCAAAACCTCACAAGATTATGAAAATAATCTCTGTTATCTATTGTATATATGTGAATTCAGAGGTTAAATGAAAATATCAGGAAACCTCTGAATTATCTTGTTGCTGATTTGAAAATTATTTTGTGAGTGCTAAAGTTTTCGCAGGAGCAAAGTAAACGGTTTGTTCAGCGCGTAATTGATCGCAAAGTCTGCCTTCAGGTAGTTCCACGTCATCATAAGTGAGGACTTGATCTTTAGGAATATCGCGCTTTAAGCGACATCCTTCAGCTAGACCCATGGGGAGTAGGTTTTCTTGTTGCACAATGGGGGAATTTTCACATTGTCCATAGGTCATGTAATAACCAATACCATCAAGGGTTTCTCCGGCTGTGAGATCAATTTTGGCAGTGGTGACGACATCAACAACGGGACCCGCTATTGGTGCAAGCACAGCATCATGGAAGAGGACAGCCCGAGCTACAGAGAGGGGAACTTCAAAATGGCATAGGTGATAGGGGGTGTAGAAACTGTAGAGGGGGCCTTCACCGAGTTTATAAAGGTTGAGGTAATGGCGTTGTTTGGGGTCTTCGTGGGTAGCAAATACGAATACTCCTGGACCGGGTTTAGTGCCAACTACGTAATCAACGATACCGCCTAATTCTTGCAGTTGGTCAATATCATACATTTTGGTCATTTCATCCACATGACCGGTGTAGTCATATCCCAACATCCCCCGCTTGGCTACTTTCATGCCTGTGCCGTTGGCGACTATGGCTTGCTCAAAGGAGATTTTTGTACCATCGGCAAAGCTTGTTACCATGGCGGGATTTTGTCCCCAGCGTTGGGCAAAACCGGCTTGGGTGGTGGGGTTGCGGTAGGGGTCTTGTAAACCTTTGATATTACCGCACAGGAGGGGTTTTAAACCGATGCTTTTGACAAAGCGATACAGGTTCATTTCTACCCCTGGTTGGTCGCCGTCACAGGCACTCAGGACGACTCCAGCCCGGTCTGCATGGACCTTGAGAATGGGACCAATTGTGCCATCTAGTTCGGCATTCATGAGGATGATATGCTTGCCATGAGCGATCGCACACATCACCAAATGAGCCGCATATTCAATTGTTCCCGTCACTTCAATGATTGCATCTATGCCATCTGCTTCACACAAGAGCATAGCATCTTCTGTGATTGCATATTTATTTTGAGCTATGGCATCTTCTAAATCAGCTAAATTAGCAACAATCTTGATATCCTCAATTCCTGCTTCTAAATAAGCTCGTTTAGCGTTATCAATATGCCGATTAGAAATAGCCACCAACTCCATTCCTGGCACAGAATTGATAATTTGATTAGCAATGCCTCGACCCATAAAACCAGCGCCAATCATGGCCACTTTGACTGGTTTACCTAATGCAGCCCGGGCTTGTAAAGCTTTATCAACAATAATCATGATTAAACTCCTATTAAAATAGATTCTAGTAAAGGCCAATTGCGATCTTTATCAGACATTTCTGTAGCACTCAATGGCCAAGAAATTTCTAAAATTGGATCGTCATAACGTAAACCTCTTTCATATCCAGGAGTGTAAAATTCACCTACTTGATAGACAACTTCTGCACCATCGGTTAAAGCTTGATAACCATGAGCAAACATTTCTGGAACATAAAGAGCGCGACGATTTTCTGCACTCAGTTCTACACCAATATGCGCTAGATAAGTGGGAGATTCAGGACGCATATCCACAATCACATCATAAATAGCTCCTTGAGTGCAGCGAATTAATTTGGTTTCCGCTGCGGGAAGAGTTTGATAGTGCATTCCTCGCAATGTGCCTTTTTTATGATTAAAAGAAAGATTACATTGGGCAACTGTTGGTTTTAATCCATGAGCAATAAATTCATCAGCGCAAAAAGTCCGAGCAAAAAAACCACGAGAATCAGGCTTTTCTTCTAAGTCAATAATGAAAGCACCAGCAAGTTTAGTAGAGGTAAAAATCATGGTTATTTAGGAAAGTTTTATTGAGCATAACAGAATCGTAGGGGCGTTCGCGTAGCGTGCCGTAGGCATCAGCATTCGGACATAAAATTAATGGTTTTGGCGATAGATTATCACCCGAATGCTTCGCCCTTACTAATGGTTTTGGCGATAGATTATCACCCGAATGCTTCGCCCTTACAAGATTTCAATTCTTGCATTTTAGGTTTATACCTTTAATCCTAATTGGGGATTTATTTTGGGAAAGGTATCATCATGATATTGTGTACAAAGTTCAGGTCGTTTAGGAGAGTTAGCTGTGTATGTAAAAAATAGTGTTGACCGCTCTTGGTTTCTCACAGTCCCATGATGGAAAATATTTCTCACATCTGCAAAAATCACAGTTCCAGCTTTACCAGGACATGATTTCCAAGCTGATTTAGGAATAACTTTCATCATTTTATCATCGTTAATTCCCAAAAAATTAACACGCCATAATTCATAATCAACTTGATAATTTTTAACCTGATCTAAAGCATTAGTCGGTAGGGGAATGTATTCAAATGGTCCATGTTCTTCAGTCACATCATTTAGATAGATAATGACTTTAATCATGCGTCTATCTTCAGAATCTTTATGCCATAGTAAAGTTTCCAGTTGTTTTTTATTAGGAAAGTCTTTCCGCACATGAACACCATGAAAAGCGATAGGTAAACCTATATAATGTTCAATGATGTTTTGTAATCGGGTTTCAATTCCCCAATTAAAGAATTCTGGTAAATCTGTAACCGTATAAATTTGCGGTAACTTATATCCTGCATGGATATCTCTGGGATTTACCATACTATCTGCACAAGTATTAGCAGTAGCTAACATTGTAGCTGTAGATAAAAAACCTAAATTTTCCAAAGATGTGATATAAACACCTGATGTTTTTAGGGTATCAACAATCAATTGATCTTTTGCACTAATAGCAGGTAAATTTTTACCATGATGCCAAAGTGATACTCGATAAGCTAACTCATCTTTTAAGACTGAGATTTTTTCTGCAACTTTATTAATCACAATCCAAATACCTCCCAATCAAAACTTATTTTGTCCAAACAATTGCTGATTTATCCCTTATAGTTTCTCACCTCTAAAGTCTTTGTTCTCTCCAATTCGGCTTCCGCTACTTTAAATTCTCTCATTGGTATTAATTCCAATACGGCCACACTAGCTAAACCTAAAAAAGGAATTACTGTCTTAATAGCTGATACAGGCCATCTTCTCATCGCTCCTAAAAAGACTTTCAAATCTACTTCATGGTAGTTTTGTAAAAGCATCCGACAACAATATGCTTTAGAATAGCCAATTTCTTGAAGTTTTAAAATAACTTCAGGTATATGTTGGTATTGCATTAAGAGTGCAGACTTTGGTTCTTTTTGCCAATAACTAACACCCACAATACATTCTAAATAGATATCTTTAGTCACAATGACTTTGCCATTAGCAGCACAATAACCGGCTAAATATGCTAGAGATATCCAATTATTACTAGCAGTTGGCCAAATTTCTAGAGCGCGTTTAATTAAATCAGCCCGATATACTGTAGCAGTTAGAAAAATTACTGCTCCTACACTTTTACTAAAACAATGTTCAAATATTGCTTTGCCATCACCTTTACCATCTTCTGTATCGGCATCAAACCAGCGATTACCAACTATTTTTGGTGGATGTACTGCTTCACCAGTGATTTGATTTCGACCGGAAAAATTCAAAAACAATAATGATAAATTATCAATATTTTTAATTTTCTCCATCACATAAGTAACTGCTCTTTCCTGAATTGGATCATCATCACCAATTGTCCACACATATTTTGTTGTGGCAGCACTTAGGCAATAAAAAATATTTCGCATTACGCCTATGTTTTCATGATTTCTATTTGATTTAAATGTGATGTTTTTGAGGATATTCTGCCATTTACTAATAATAGATTGAGTATGATCCGTAGAACAATTATCAGAAACTAAAATTTCACATTCTGTTTCAAATCCTTTAATAGCCTGAGATAACCAAGTTAATTGTTTATCTAGTAAATCGGCTCGATTGTAAGTAGGAATAGCAATAGTTAGGAGTTTGTTCATGGTTTTTGATGGTTAATAGAGAAGGATTTTATCTTCTATTTAATTACTGAGATGTGAAATATTGATTGATGATTTTTGCTGATTAAAATTCAATTGATATATAAATTTACCTACCAATTGCAAGTAAGTAATTATAATATTTGTGGCTAGAACTGGCCATCTTCTTAAAGCACCAAATAATATTTTCCAATCACTTAATTTGAAAATATTTTCTAGAATCATGCGTTGACAAAATTTAGCAGAATATCCTAAACTTAATAATTTCAGATAAATTTCTGGGATGTAGACATATCGCATCATTAATGACCAGCGAGGATTTTCTTCTAAGGAACTAGCGTGCATTGTGCATTCCAAATAATTATCTTGAGTGACAATTACATTTCCATGAGCCGCACAAAATCCAGTCCAATATGCTTGGGATGCCAAATTTTTACAAGAAGTAGTCCACTGTTGTAAAGCTTGCTGAACTAGTTCAGTTTTATAAATGGTAGCCGTCATGAACAGTACCCCACCAAAACTATTCTGTAAATACTGTTCAAATACAGGTTTACTATTAGTAATTATTTCATCACTATCACTAGGAAACCAGTGTTTTACCAAAACTTGATTTGTTTTGTGATCACGTCCACAACAGTTAAGAAACATCAGTGATAAACTGGGATTTCTTTTAATTGTAGTTACGACATGAGCTAGGGTTCTTTCCTGAATTGGATCATCATCACCCACAGTCCAAACATATTTACTACCAGCAGCTTGAAGACAAAAAGCAATATTAGGCATTAACCCTATATTTTCCCGATTTCTATTCGCTATAAATACAGTATTACTAAAAACAGATTGCCATTTTTTGACAACGCCTGGTGTATTATCTGTTGAGCAATTATCAGAAATAATAATTTCACATTCCGACTCAAAACCTTTAATTGCTATTGCTAACCAAGCCAGTTGTTTATCTAGCAATGCAGCACGATTGTATGTAGGAATAGCAATAGTTAGTAACTTTTGCATTATCTGGTAATCCTGGTATGAGGATATTACTTGGTATAAATCTAAGAGAAGTGTTTAAATCGAATATCTTAAATTGAGAAAATTCGATTTAATCCACTTTGATGCAATAATGTTCGGTTAAGAAAATGTAGGTTGGGTTGACGTATGTTACCCAAAACCCAACAAAATTATTAATCATGTTGGGTTTTGCTGTCACTCAAACCAACCTACGATATTTTCGGAATAAATTAATAATTCTCTTGCTTATTCCAGAAGAAATCTTTGTCAATTTGTTCTGTGCGAATTAGATACTCTAATTGTTTGAGGCGGGTGAAACCTCTAGACAAGAAAGTATCTTCATTCATATCAATTTGCTTGAACAAACTAAATAATTGTCCAGCCCCAAGTTGAGCATTCCAATCACACTTGAATCCGGGAAGAATAGTGTTAATCTTTTCAAAAGATACTCGATAGCTGCGATTATCTGAACCGTTAGTACCAAAAGATAATTGACAACCGGGAAAGACATCAGCAACGATTTCTGCTATTTCTTTAACTCGATAATTATTCGCTGTATCACCAACGTTAAAGATTTGATTGTGAATAATATCTCTGGGTGCTTCCAAAGCACAAACAATGGCTTTACAAATATCTAAAGCGTGAACTAATGGCCGCCACGGTGTACCGTCACTGGTCATTTTAATTTCTTTGGTAGTCCAAGCCAAGCCAGCCAAGTTGTTTAAAACAATATCAAATCGCATTCTGGGAGAAGCACCAAAAGCAGTAGCATTCCGCATGAAAGTAGGAGAGAAATCATCATCAGCTAATGGTTGAACATCTCTTTCTACTAATGTTTTACATTCGGCGTAAGCTGTTTGGGGATTAACTGGTGATGATTCTGTAATATCACCTTCACTAGCCACACCATAAACACTACAAGAAGACATATAAACAAAGCGACGGACACCTACTGCTTTTGCCAAATTAGCAAGACGAACTGAACCTAAATGATTAATATCATAAGTAATAGTAGGAGATAATTGTCCAGTCGGATCATTAGATAATTCCGCCATATGAACAATAGCTTCCACCCCTTCTAAATCTTCAGGACTGATATCACGAATATCTTTATTGAGAGTTTTAGCTGTTAAGTGAGTGCCGTTATATAGCCAACCAACTTTATAAAATCCAGTATCAACACCAAGAACTTCATGTCCTCTTTTCATTAATAAAGAAGGCAATAAAGAACCAAGATAACCTTCTGTTCCAGTTACTAAAATCTTCATGATTGTTAAAACTTTTGATGTGTAAAATTAAGTTGTTTGTTGAAAAGTCCGCAAATAAAATTCTCTTGTCTTCCTCTTGAGTGCCTCTGCGCCTCTGCGTGTTAGCGAAGCCCGATAAAAAAATGTAGTTCATTCTACAAAGATGCTAAACTGTGCAAATGAGTAGGTTCTGGTATTTGCTTAACTATAGCTTTACCAATTTCCAAAGAAGAAGTTGCAGCGGGTGAAGGTGCATTGCAAACATGAATAGAGTTCTCACCTGCAATGATTAAAAAGTCATCAACAAGCGCACCATTATTCATTAATGCTTGAGCGCGAACTCCTGCATGAGTAGGAATTACATCTTCTGCTTGAACTTCGGGAATTAGTGTTTGCAGACTTTTGACAAATGCTGCTTTACTAAAGGAACGAATGATTTCTTGAATCCCTTCGTCAGCGTGTTTTGCTGCTAATTTCCAAAAGCCGGGATAAGTGATAACTTCGGCAAAATCTCTAAAATCAAAGTCGGTTTTTTTGTAACCTTCACGTTTGAGACTGAGAACTGCATTTGGTCCTGCGTGAACTGTGTTATCAATCATCCGGGTGAAATGCACGCCGAGAAAGGGGAAATCTGGGTTAGGAACTGGATAAATGAGAGTTTTGACCAGATAGCGTTTTGCGGGGGTAAGTTCGTAATATTCACCGCGAAAGGGAACTATTTTGGCTTGGGGGTTTGCCTTACCTAATTTTGCAATGCGATCGCTATGTAATCCGGCACAATTGATCACAAATCGAGTTTCAAAACTGCCCTTGTTAGTTTCTAATACCTGATTTTTGCCACTGCGGGTAATTTTCACAACTTGGGTATTGAGACGTAAATCTCCCCCTTGATTGCGAATTAATTCGGCGTATTTTAAACAAACTTGTTTGTAATTAACAATCCCTGTATTAAATACCCGAATTCCACCTACACAACTAACATGAGGTTCAACTTCTTTGACTTCTTGAGGACTAATTCTTTTAACAGGAATACCGTTTTCTAAACCGCGGGTGTAGAGATTTTCTAAGCGGGGTAATTCTTGTTCATTAGTGGCAACAATTACCTTGCCACAAACATCATGATCAATATCATACTTTTGGCAAAATTCTACCATGGAACGGCTGCCATCACGGGAGAATTTCGCCTTAAAACTTCCTGGTTTATAGTAAATCCCCGAATGAATTACACCGCTATTATTACCAGTTTGATGAAATGCCCATTCACTCTCTTTTTCTAAGACTAGTATTTTGGCATTTGCATAACGTTCTCCTAAGGCCATGGCTGTGGAAAGTCCAACTATTCCCCCACCAATAATCGCAAAATCATACATTAGTAATTTTTCCTAAATCCAAAATTTCTATTCCCAAACTTGCCAAGGAGCTTTACCACTTTTCCAAAGGTCTTCAAGATAGTTTTTATCTCTTAATGTGTCCATGGGTTGCCAAAAACCATCATGTTTGTAAGCCGCTAACTGTTCTAAATTAGCTAACTTTTCTAATGGTTCTTTCTCCCACACAGTTGAAGTATCAGCAATAAAATCAATTACTTGTGGTTCTAGAACAAAATAGCCCCCATTAATCCAAGCACCATCACCTTCAGGTTTTTCTTGAAAACTGGTAATTTTAGTTTGTTCTTGTCCTAAAGAAATTGCGCCAAATCTTCCTGCTGGTTGCACTGCGCTGAGTGTTGCTAATGTCTTTTGTTCTTGATGGAATTTAATTAATTCTGTAATATTGATATTACTGACACCATCACCATAGGTAAAGCAAAAGGTTTCATTCCCAATATGTTCACGAACTTGCTTTAACCGCCCACCGGTCATTGTATTATCACCTGTATTTACTAAGGTGACGCGCCAAGGTTCAGCATATCCAGAATGGACATTCATTTGATTAAATCGCATATCAAATGTCACATCTGACATATGTAAAAAATAGTTAGCAAAGTATTCTTTAATAACGTACCCTTTGTAACCGCAACAAATAATGAAATCATTAATACCGTGAGCTGAGTAAGTCTTCATTATGTGCCAGAGAATTGGCTTACCACCAACTTCAACCATGGGTTTGGGTCTGATACTGGTTTCTTCACTTAACCTTGTACCCAGACCTCCTGCTAAAATCACTGCTTTCATGTAGTTACCTCAAAAATTTGCAGGTGGGTGATAATTTCAACTAATGGAAATGAAGAGAATGCACAATGATGGCAGAGAACTTGAATGCTTTTTTCTTTCTCTTTATTGGGTAGATAAACATAATTTAACTATTATTTTCTAGAAAATTATAAAGAATAAGTAAATTAAGATATTTTATCTGTAAAATATTTGTAGGAGGAGTCACCGAGTCAGGAGTCAGGAGTTCAGGAGTTCAGGAGTTCAGGAGTCAGGAGTCAGGAGTCAGGAGTCAGAATAAGAAAGAAGAAGAAAGAAAGAAAGAAAGAAGAAGAAAGAAGAAAAAATAAGCAGGAAGAAGAAGAAATAAAAGTCCTTTGGTGGTGGTCTTTTTTCGTAAATTTTGTACCTAATTCAATCCACATACTGCGATAGTAATTTTAATCACAAAAACAAAAACCCCCGATTTCTTGATGAAGTCAGAGGTAGCATTTTAACTGTTATTTTTACCGATTATTGACATTTTAGATGATTTTAATTTCTTCCTTATTCTTCCTTCTTATTTTTTCTTCTTCCTTATTCTTCCTTATTCTTCCTTATTCTTCCTTCTTATTTTTTCTTCTCCTGACTCCTGACTCCTGACTCCTGACTCCTGACTCCTGACTCCTTCTATATCAATTACTTTGTCCAAGTAGGGTTGAGTTAGATAATAAACCGTCACATTTATTAGCGACAACAATACAAATGCTACTGAGGGACTGTTGATAATTATCCATATCATTTTCTTCTAAAGAAACTTTAGCGGCTGCTTCTAAATCCGCAACTGCTTGAACATGATTTTTATCAGCTATACCTTCTCCATATTGTGCTAGTTCATAGTAGGCCATACCACGTTTTAGATAAATTTTAGCCAACCGGGAATTGAGTTTAATTGCTTCAGTAAAATCGGCGATCGCTTGTTTATATTCTGCTGCATAATCAGTGCTATATTGAGCCATTTGATAGCGAACCGAACCCCGTTGAAAGTAAGCATCTACTTTTGATGAATTGAGTTTAATGGCTTCAGTAAAATCGGCAATTGATTTTTCGTATTCCTGAAAAGAATTATTAATGTATTTATTGATTTCAAATCGCACAACACCCCTTCTGATATAAGCCTCAGCATCATTTTTATTTATATTGATGGCAGCATTAAAATCCGCGATTGCTTGTTTATATTCTCTGTTAGGGTCACTACTATAGTTGGCAAGCATATAATAAGCATTACCGCGATTTACATAAGCTTTAACTTCTTGAGGATCTAACTTCAAAGCTTGGTTATAATTAGCCAATGCAGCTTCATAATTATTTAAATTGTACTGGGAATTAGCCAAATCTATATAGCTTTTAGCAGACTGGGGATTCTTTTCAATAGCTTGGGTAAAGTTGACCACTGCCTGTTCATAGTCTTGCCGTTGATAAGCAGTATGACCACGCTGATAATAATCCGTAAAAGAAAGCTTTGTTAAATCAGGAGTTTGATTAGCAGCACGAGACATCAAACTTTGTTGAGTATAAGGATTTTGGGAAACAAAAGGACGGGTAAATTTAATCATTACGTCCAAATAACCCAAAAGACCCAATCCCATCACCCCAACAATGAAACCGTATATCTTGGGGTTTAACTTTTTCCGAGACGGAACATGATAAAACTGCTGGTTTATGGGTTGCCAATGATAGACCGGATAATTTGATTTTAATGGCTGAGTAATCCGTGGAGTCGGAACATAGCGACGTTTAGACTGAGGTTTTTGGCGTGGTTGCAGATGTTGTTTAGAAGCGATCGCTACGAGTGACGGAAACGGATCTCTTCCACCTAATCGTCTAGTCCTCTCACACCAAGGACATTTATCTAAATGATTATGATAAAGATGCTGAGGATTAGCCGCACAAGTCAGCAAACTTTCCTCCACTGCCGCTAATGCCAATAACCAAGTTTGAGCATTAGGACGTAACCGGGGATTGTCATGACCATCTTCAAAACAACGCACAAATAAATCCTGTAAGCTGGGATGAAGCAGATCCCAACCAGGGGAAATCGGAGTGGGCAAATAGGGGACTTGTTTCTTTTGACTATAGGTAAAATGCCCAGAAAGTATCCTCCCCTGGTAGGTTGGAGGTTCTATCCCACCTTGAAATATCCCAGAAAATGGGTGAGTTCCTTCCATTAACAATTGAAAAATCAGTACAGCCAACCCAAATAAATCATGATAATTTTCGCGGTCATAATCAGCAAAAGTTTTATTCTGTAATTCTGGCGGAGTATACTCAGCCTTACCCACAGAACAACGATAGACCAGATTTTCTAATGGTTCGGTCACTTGGAACGAATCTGTATCTACCAATGTCACCAATGCCGTATCACTAACCAGAATATTTGACTCATTCACATCACCAATACAGTATCCGCTGGCGTGCAAAGCCGCAAAAGCCGAGGCTAGGTTACGGGCAGTCCGTAATAAATACTGATAATTAAACAATGGGCAATGTTGTCGGCGAATCCCCGGATTATAAAAATCCATAATTGGCCGCATTCCCCGAATCCGGGGCATAATAAAGCCCACAATCTTACCGCTACTATCTGCTGCTTGCAACAACTCCTGTGGCCAAGCAATGGCAATATGCCCTAAATTGTCTGTCGGATTAACAGGAGGATTAGCCAGCATTGCCCGCAGTTTTTGGGCATAGGAGATAGTTGGTTTGTGATAGATTTTCGCCACTAGATTGTCATCCAATGGCACTGCATAGATACAAGCTTCACCACCATGTCCCACACTGACAGAGAGGTTGAGAATTTCCGGGTTGGGAAAACGACGTAGTACCTGCATGGCAGAATTAAGGTTATGTGAAGTAATTGGAATCAGTCAAAAGTTCAGCAACTCAAGAGGATGGCTTTAGCTGGTGTGAGGACGCAGGAGTTATCCACCAACCTGCAAATAATTCCTGATTACCATAACTCATGAGTTAATAAATGCAGCTAGAACTAAAGTCAAATCATCATCAGTCCGCTGAGTAATCTTATCAGAGCTTAAAAATCTCATTAAATGTTCTTTTGCTAATATTCTATCTTCAGCGTTAGCTACAAACTCGAATAAAGGTAAAAAGAAAGGTTTATGAGGTTCACCAACAATCATATTTAAAGCTAACATCTGTAACCCATCGGTAAGCACACCAACATTAACTATCTCTTCCCGCCATATTTTCAGTTGTGCTGTCTCTAAGGCATCGGGAGATGTTAAAAAGGTCGTTTGATTGATATATTCACCGTTGCTGGGGATGGTTAAGGCTATCAGATTACCCATACTATTTTTAGCTACAGCTAAACCATCACCAACCTGCCCCACAGCCACAATTTCTGGTGTAGCAATCATGACAATTAAGGTAGTTGCTAAATCATGAGGTTGATTGTGACAAATATCCGCCTCAATTTCTATGGCTTTGCGGGCTGCTAACATAGCATCAGTTAGCAAATAACCCAAAAAATCATTATTAGCCAGGGTATTACTGGTAATCTCTTGGCGAGAAAGATGCTCTATTGCCGTTTCTACAGCAATCATTGATCCCACCTTTCCTAGTTTAGCAGAACCCGCACCATCGGCTGCTGCTATTACCAACACATTATTGGCTAATAGTTGCCAATGGTGAGCATCCTGACAAAGTTGCTGGTTTTTTGAGTGACTAGTTCCACATACAGATGCAGCTACTATGCGCCATTGAGAAATCTGTTTTGATGTATTCATATAATTTGTTTTCCACAGCTAGTTCAGTTTAAACAACAAGCTGTAATTTTCATCTAAACAGATCCCCACCCAATTGGTGGTAGTGCTACCTGTTCATCTACTTGAGAATGGGATACCGCTGACATACTTGCGGACAACCATACAAACATCTCAATAAAATTTAATCCTTTCAGCTTGAGTGGACTCCGCACAGCGATTTGACTTAATCTGCTCATGTTCGCATTGTCTACGCCCACAGTAAAGAAGGCCACCCGCTTATTAGATTCATCTCCTTGCAGTCTTTGGGATGCTTGTTCGACAACATGATCTAGTTCACCTTGGGGTTCACCATCGGTAATCATAAACACCCAGGGACGGTAGTAAGCAATACCATTAGTTCGATATTGGGATTTACGCTCTTGAATAATATCTAATGCTTTATGAATTGCTGAACCCATGATGGTTAAACCCTGGGCTGTGAGAATTGGCGGATTAAATTGATCAGCAGTTACAAAGTCCTGCACGACATTTACACTACTATCAAAGGTGATAATTGCCACTTCCACTCTTCTGGATGCTAGAGAATTTTTTACCAGTTCATCCTTTAAACTCAACAAACCTTGATTTAAAGCTTCGATTCGTTCCCCCTGCATTGAGCCGGAGGTATCTAGCAATAGCACGCATGGGCAACGGGGTTCGGGATTTTCCGCAAATTCTACAACTTCGTCAAGATTAAACGTATCAATCATAACTTTTTGTGTTATGTTATAATCCAAAGTCTTATTTTCCTTTTACTCAAAGTATATAGTTTCTAGCGCTAGCATGACTAAAATTATGGTATTTTGTCGAAAATACTTGAGTTTTTCAGTAAAGATATTGATTTGCGGTAAATTTGCCAAATATCTCTCCAACTCCTCATAACTAGGTGTTGCATAATTCAAGTATGAATAACCTCACTCAGAGGGAATTACAACTAATTTCCTGGGTGTAATTTCCAGGAAATGAATACTTTCTCTTCTTTGCTATTCTTGCTCTTGTCCGATAGCTGAGTGCTATAATCAACATATACATTTACCTCCATAAATTTTTAAAGATTCTATGTGAGATTTCGTCTGTCTTCAGGTAAATAAATTCATTATTTTTAAATCCCCAAACAGGACGAATATCATTCTGACGGTTGATGAATTTAAATTATCCGAAATATCTCAGCATTCTCCCTCGGATTACTATGTGATTTATCAAAATCAAATAGCTGAAAGATCTGACAAGCAGGAGATTTATATCTAAGCAAATGCTCAAGAATTAGCACAAAAAACCACAAAACTTGTTACATTCAAGATCGCTAGGTAGGAGAATTTTTAGAAAATGTTTTTCGTTGATATTCATAATTTAATAACTTGTGATCATGACTATATTTTCCAGTGATATCATATTACAGCCTGATATTTAATCTTTTCCCATACTATATTGATGTATCCGCCCAAAAAATTGTAAAAATATGAAAAATACTGGCACATTTACCAAACTACCTCCCGCGGGTTTATTAAGACAATTAAGCAATTGTTATGAAACTACCTGTTTACAAGCATTTAGTAACTCTGTATCTTGGTTGATATATATAGAACAAGGAAAAATTATCTATGCGACTCATTCCGTAGAACCTTTTGATAGATTAGAACGACAAATGCGTCGTCTCCATCAACAAATCCCGCTCGTAGATAATGAAGTGCGTGTACAAATGCGCTTGGTGTTTGAAGCTGAAGATCATGATCATTTCCCAAACCAACCTCCAGAATACGAAGCGATTAACTGGCTTGTCACTGAACAACATCTTCTGCCTACTCAAGCAACATTACTTATTCAAGAATTAGTCAAAGAGGTAATTGAATGGTTTATCCTCATTAAAACAGGCACTTATGAATTAGCAGAACCAATCCATGATTTGACAAAAATTTGTCAGTTAGATATCAATACTATCATCGAAGAATGTCAAAATCAGTTACAAAATTGGCGATATCTTGGTAGATATATCTCTTCTCCCTATCAGCGTCCATATTTGTTAGTTAGTAGCAAATTTCAGGATAAAAGATTACCACCACTAAAAGAGAATATCACTAATTGGATGAAGGGTTTTAGCTTACGTCATCTAGCGATTATCATGAATCAGGATGAATTGCAACTAGCTTTAAGTTTATACCCCTATATTGTCAAGGGTTCGATAGTATTACATGAACCAGATCCTCCATTTGATAAATTACCAAAAACAAATGGCAGTCTATTACCATTTTCTGAAGATAGCACAGAATCGGTGAAGGAAAAATTATTTATTTCCGATGTAGCACTAAGCAAAGATCCTCCTCCAGAAACTTTAATTATTTCTGAAAATAATGTTGCGGTTGAACAGCTAGTAACAGACATTGCTGATTTACCTCCAGATGATTTACAACCCGAAACTGTTGATAGTAACATAGATGCTGATTCCCAAAAAGTAAAAGTCAATCCGAGAACTACACAAAAGACTTACAAAATTATCTCTGTAGATGATAGTCCCACAATTCTCAAGGAAATTAGCCGTTATTTAGAAGATGAGAATTTTACTTTGGTGACTATTAATGAACCAGTAAAAGCAGTTATGTCAATTATTCGACATAAGCCGGATCTGATTTTACTGGATTTAAATATGGCAGGAATTGATGGTTATGAACTATGTCGCATTATCCGCAATAATTCCCTGTTTAAAAATATTCCCATTATTTTTGTGACTAGCAATAAGGGAATTATAGATAAGGTAAAAGCGAGATTTGTCGGTGCTTCGGGATATTTAACTAAACCTTTTACTCGCGCTGAATTGCTAAAAATGATTTTTATGCACTTGGCATAATGATAGCAAAGTAGGGGTTTAGCATTGCGCTTTACCCTGACTTGATTTTGAATTTAAATTTTGTGCTTCCTTGTCTCAACCAAAGCAACCAACCGTTATTTGAGAAGTATAAGTTTTTTAAATGAACATTTTTGGAAAATTGGTAAAGTTGATGTTTATTGAGAATATCTCTCTCTATTCTCAAGATTATTGAGAATGTTGTCAATAAGTTAACGGAAATAGGTTTTTACAGGATTGATTAATACCCCTTGACTTTTTGTGCTACTATTATAGATAGAATCGGCTAATGCTATGTTTAATTTTTGGGCTTAACTAAAAGCCTGTATGGGGTTGGGTATCCTTGCGTCAACCCAACATGATCAAAACTATCAAATATTATGTGGAGTTCTCTTAGTCATTTAGAGATTTCGATATCTTGTCTACAGCCCAGACAGTAGTGCCAAGTACCTTTTTTGAAACGAACCACAGAGGCACGGAGGACACGGAGAGAAGAAATATTGGTACATTAGAGGTTGTTTGAAAAATAATTACTTAAAATTCCTATTTTTATCCTGCTCA
The DNA here is from genome assembly GCF_000312705.1 of Anabaena sp. 90. Lineage (NCBI taxonomy): Bacteria > Bacillati > Cyanobacteriota > Cyanophyceae > Nostocales > Nostocaceae > Anabaena > Anabaena sp. 90. The sequence goes on along the minus strand of NC_019427.1, from coordinate 16,423 downwards.
TCCTTTAATCGGTGGACATCCTGATATGGCTTGCGCCACGCTTCGCTATCAGACAGTTTCCTTGCGTCAACCCAACCTACAATATAAACATTTAAGAAAAATGAATTTACATAAAATGCAACCCAGAGAATCATTAAATAAAGCCTTTCTCAAGGTTAAACCCAATAGAAATGATATTGAGCATTTTAAAAAGAATCTGCAAAGTCTCATTGAGGAAATTAATGAAGTTGAATCTGAAGAGTTTCATAAAAATCTGATTGGTGATTTTTTAAAGAACACATATTATAGCACAAATCATTTCATTAATACTAAGGGACGCAATGATTTTGTTATTCATAATGGTAAAGATGCTAAAAGTAGTGTTGGTGTAATTCTGGAAGCTAAAAAACCTACCAATAAAGGTGAAATGCTGAAAGTTGATAATTTGAATACTAAAGCTTTTCAAGAATTGGTTTTATATTTTCTGCGGGAACGTCTGATAGAGAAAAATATAGAAGTTAAATATTTAATAGTTACTAATATTTATGAATGGTTTATTTTTGATGCAAATAGTTTTGATAAAGCATTTATTGAAAATAAAACCTTGGTTAAGCAATTTACAGATTTTGCAGAGGGAAGATTAACAAGTAAAAAAACGGATTTCTTTTATAAGGAAATTGCTCAACCTGCTATTGCAGAAATTCAAGAACAAATTCCTTTTACATATTTTGATATTCGAGAATGTCAGGAATATTTACAACCTGGTGAAAATCCCGATGATCATAAATTAATCCCACTGTTTAAGTTGTTTTCACCATCACATTTATTAAAATTACCTTTTGCTAATGATAGTAATACTCTTGATAAAGGATTTTACAGCGAATTATTACATATTATCGGGTTAACTGAAACTAAGGAAGGTGGTAAAAAACTCATTCAACGCAAAAAGGAAAATGAGAGAAATCCAGGTTCACTAATTGAAAATGCAATTGTCCAACTTGATAGTTTAGATAAAATTTCTCGCATAGAAAAGCCAGAACGATTTGGAGAAACTTATCAAGAACAACTTTTCAACGTTGGTTTAGCATTAGCAATTACTTGGGTAAATAGAATCCTGTTTCTGAAACTATTAGAAGCGCAATTAATCAAATATCATAAAAATGATCTGTCTTTCGGATTCTTGAATTTAGAGAAAGTCCAAAATTATCATGATCTTAACAGTCTTTTCTTCAGCGTATTAGCTCGCAAACAAAACGAAAGAAACGAAACTGTAAAAAAGATATTTTCTCATGTTCCTTATTTAAATAGTTCTTTATTTGAACATACAGATATTGAACAATCAAGTCCAAGTATTTTTATTCAGAATCTTAGAAATGAGAAACTAGAAATTTTTCCCGCGACTGTCTTAAAAGACAACAACGGAAAAAAACGCATTGGTGAAATTAATGCTTTAGAATATCTCTTTGAATTTCTCAATGCTTATGATTTTAGTAGTGAAAGCGGGGAAGAAATTCAAGAAGAGAATAAAAGGTTAATTAATGCGTCTGTACTGGGTTTGATTTTTGAGAAAATTAACGGTTATAAAGATGGTTCTTTCTTTACTCCCGGTTTTATTACTATGTATATGTGTCGGGAAACAATTAGAAAAGCAGTTATACAGAAGTTTAATGAAGTTAAAGGTTGGAATTGTGAAAATATTGATGATTTATATGAAAAGATAGAAGATAAAAAAGAAGCTAATAGAATTATCAATAGTTTGAAAATATGTGATCCTGCTGTGGGTTCAGGACATTTTTTAGTTTCGGCTTTGAATGAAATTATTGCGATTAAAAGCGAATTGAAGATTTTACTTGATAGGGAAGGTAAAAGATTAAAAGAGTATGATATTGAAGTTGTCAATGATGAATTGATTGTGATTGATGATGAAAAGTTATTATTTGATTACAATCCTAAAAGCAAGGAAAGTCAACGAGTTCAAGAAACTCTATTTCATGAAAAACAAACGATTATTGAAAACTGTTTATTTGGTGTGGATATAAATCCCAACTCTGTGAAAATATGTCGGTTGCGGTTATGGATTGAACTTTTAAAAAATGCTTATTATAAGACCTCACCCCTAACCCCTCTCCTGGGAGGAGAGGGGAATATAGGAGAATTGGAGACTTTACCCAATATTGATATTAATATTAAATGTGGTAATTCTTTAATTAGTCGGTTTTCTTTAGATGCTGATTTGCGAACTGCTTTAAATAGAAATAAATGCAGTATGGAAACTTATAGAAATGCTGTTCAAACTTACCGCAATGCTGAAAATAAAGAGCAAAAGCGGGAAATGGAAAGATTGATTAATGATATTAAAGGTAATTTTAAAACAACATTACAAGCAAGTGATCCAAATAAAACTAAGTTCAGAAAGTTAGAGGGTGAACTTTTTAATTTAGAGAATCAAATTTTGTTATTTGAGGAGACGAAAGCTGAGAAAAAGACGCGGGAGAAAAAAATCGCTAAGTTAAATAATGAGATTGATAAGTTACGGGTTGAGATTGAGGATATAGAAGGTGGTAAAATATATGAAAATGCTCTAGAATGGCGTTTTGAGTTTCCTGAAGTTTTGAATAATGAGGGTGTTTTTGTCGGTTTTGATGTCGTAATTGGTAATCCTCCTTATATCAGACAAGAAGAAATTAAGGAATTGAAGCCAATTTTGCAGCAGAATTATCAATGCTATACAGGAACTGCTGATATATTTGTTTATTTCTATGAAATAGGTTTAAAGTTATTAAAATCGAAAGGTCATTTAACTTATATCTCTTCTAATAAATATTTTCGAGCAGGTTATGGTGAAAAATTACGTCACTTTTTAACAAATTCAACAACCATTTACAATCTAATTGATTTTGGTGATTTCCCAGTTTTTGAAGAAGCGATTGCTTATCCTAGTATTATCATATTAAGCAAGGTTAAATCAGACGTAAACCAAATACAGGCTTTGTCATGGAATGCAATAAAAAAACAAAATATTGCCGAATTTGTGACTGTATTAAAAGAGGATAGTTTGATAATTTTGCAGGGAAATTTAAAATCTGATGGTTGGCGGTTAGAATCTTCTCAAATCTTAAACTTATTAACGAAATTGCAAAATTCTGGGACAGCATTAGGAGAGTATGTTAATGGTAAATTTTATCGTGGTATTTTGACAGGTTTTAATGAGGCTTTCGTTGTAGATAGAGAAACACGAGATAGACTAATTGTTGAACATCCTTCTTCTGCTGAAGTTATCAAGCCTTTGTTGCGTGGCCGTGATGTTAAAAGATGGTGTGTTGAGTATCAAGATTTATGGCTAATTTTCACCAGAAGAGGAATTGATATTCAAAAATATCCAGCAATTGAGAATTATTTAAGCCAATACAAAAAACAGCTTACACCTGGTACTGGTAGAAAAGCAGGTACTTATAAATGGTATGAAATCCAGGATAATATTGCTTACTGGCAAGAATTTGAGCAACCTAAGATTATTTATCCAAATATCTGTAAGCGTAATGAATTTGCATGGGATGAATCAGGCTATTACGCCAATCAAAAAGCATTTATTATTCCTACAAATGATAAAGTTTTACTAGCAATTCTTAACTCTAGTGTAGTGACGTTCTTATTTCATCATCTACTCTCAAAATTACAGGGTGATTTCTATGAACCAAGCTCGATATTCATGAAAGATTTCCCTATTCCCCCTGCTACGGAATCACAGCGTAAAGCTATAGAAAACCTTATACAAAAATGTCTTGCTGCTAAAGGTAAAGATGTTAAAAATATTGAAACAGAAATAGATCAGCTAGTTTATCAACTTTACGAACTAACAGCAGAAGAGATTAAAATTATAGAAGGGTAAATACCACAAATCCCAGATCCCCGACTTCTTTAAGAAGTCGGGGATCTAAAAGCAGAAATATAAACACTCATGCTACTTGCTGCTGATTTTATAAAATATTTAATGTGTATCTAGCTCTAGTTTTAATAATATTTAATTGGTCAACTTGTGCTAATAATTTATCTAAAGTTTCAGTTTCAACCTTTGATAATTGATTTTGAGAATTTTTAATTAATAACTCCTGTAATTGCGTCTGAGTTTTAGGAAATAAAGAACTTTCTGCTAAAGCTTGTAACTCATCTATACTTAAACCAATCAATAATTCAGAATCTACAGATAAGTTAGTTAGTTGTTGATAGGTTTCTAAATTTAACAGCACTCCAACCTTTTCTCCCTGTGCGTTAGTGATATATTGAACTGATTCAGACATGGCTTTACAGTCAAATTTGATAGTTTTATTGTAACTTATGATTGAATTCCAGATCCCCGACTTCTCGAAGAAGTCGGAGATATCTACGCTGCTTCTCTCAATGGGGTGGGTACAGACACTTCTGGAAACGGTAGAGAAAGCTGTTCTGGTGATGGTATTGGCGCTTCCTGTAATACCGTGACTTCAATATTTACACTGACTAAATAACTACCTGTATCTGCACCTACGGCTTCAGAAATTATTTTAGCTATATCTGGACGTTTTGCGGTTAAAGGATCACGGATAATACAACGATCCCATTCATGTTTGGCAGTTGGGTTAAGATTGAGAATATAATGCTTCATCATAGGTGTAGTCCTTAAAATCCTTATTCCATAAGTCTTTCCAGGTTTGAAGACTATTTCCATAGTATAGTACAAATTTACTAATATGGCAAGAGAATCATCAAAAATTGCCTTTAATAAGAAAAGCTACTTTACATAGAAATATACAAAAACGCAAAGACGTTCCATAAAACGCCTCTACGATTTTCTTGATGGAGATGAAAGAAGGTAATGTGACTAAAAGAACTTAATGAAAACTCAGTCCTGAGAACTCAATAACTGCACCTCATTAATCCAATTTGCTTGTTGCGGTACGGGAATATAAATTCCGGCTGCGTCTAAGGTGATTTTTAGGCGACGACGATATTCTCGCGCTACATTCCATTGTTTAAGCGGTTGGGTTTTGATCCAGACACGAATCATCACACCGCGATCGCTAAAATGCTCAACACCCAAAACATTTGGCTTTTCCAGAATTTGATGTTTCCATGCGGGATCTTGACTCATCTCCAAACCCACATCTTTAATTAACTTCAAAGCCTCATCTACATCCGCTTGATAAGAAACCGGAATACTTAAATCAGCCCGTGACCAACGACTAGAAAGATTAGCCACAATCTTCACCTCACTATTGGGGATAGTAATTAAGCGTCCTTCCGAATCTCGAACTTGAGTCATTCGCAGATTCAACTTTTCCACCAAACCGCCCACAGTACCCACAGTAATCATATCACCCAGGGCATATTGGTCTTCAAAAATAATCAGAAAGCCGTTAATTGCGTCTTTGATTAAGTTTTGGGAAGCGAGGGATATAGCCACACCGACTAAACCAGCACCAGCTAACAGCGGAACGATATCTATCCCCAAAGATATCAAAGCTAGTAAGCTACCTGCACCCACAAAAATAATCGTAGTGATACTTTTAGTTACGCCGGAAAATGTGGATATTCTCAACTGCAAACGTTCGGATGTTTCTGGAGTTAATAAAGCCCCACCACTCACTATGGTTGAGGTAAAATGATCTATTAAGGCATAGGTAAACCGCACAGCTACATAAGTTCCCACCGCGACAATAGTTAATTTAATGGGAATTTGGGCAATGGTGAGAATCCCAATTTGGAAGGCGCGTGTGTAGGGAAATAGTCCTAAAATAATTAAACTACCACTGCCCCAAATCCCTGCTTGTGCTATTTGAAAAAGTCTAGTTTTGACTTCTTGAAGATGCTGCTGTTGTTGTTGATTTAATAGTTTGGTAATTGGTGCAGTATCTTTGGAAATAGCCGGGATAGAATCGGCTGCATTCTTGCTTAAACGCTTTTGCCAACGCCTGACACCCCAACTGATGATGATCATTGCCAGTGTCCCCACAGCAGCAATTTCACCTTGCTGAATTAAAAACCGAGTTTGTCGTTCTTGCTTGGCTTGTTGCAGGTGTTGTTTTAAGTCATCACTAATTTGATTTGCTAATGTTAACGGGTTTGCCTGTCCAACATCTTCGTAGGTAATGGTCATCAGGTATTGGTCATTAACAAAAATCGTCGGTAATCCTTTAACTGTGCGATTCTGCACTTTAACTTCTGTTGCAGATGCCTGTAAATAATTATGGGTGATATCCTGTAAATTCTGTTGAATGTTTTGAAAACGTTCGGGAAATTTGGTTTTTGAGGCAGTGATGCTAAATAAAGGACGACCATCTAAATTAATCCAGCCAGATACCATCTTATCATCTACCTTATTGCTTGAACTACTGGGAGTGGGCAGAAAAGGTAAAGGAGAAAACTGGGCTGTGGCTTTGGTGACAGAACCGATGGTAATTACCATTGTCCCTGCTACCGCTAAAAATCGAAGTATCACTAAAACACCTCCTTGTGTGATTGAAGGCTTCCACACCCGTCCGGAACTTAAGTTCCGGGCTAATAGCTAAAGTAAACTAAAGTTTACTAAGTAATTTTTGGTTTCTTTAGTCATCTTGAGATGACTTTTGCTATCAGACTGGGAATTAATTCCCAGTTGGGTTATCGGTTTTACCTGAAGTTGACACCAATGGGAATAGGGGAATAATTAATATCCTGTCGCCTATGTCCTAAGTCGTTGCTATATTCTTACCAGAGAATGATGAAAAAAGAAAAAGCCCGATCTAGTGTTAACACGGCTCATATCAGAGGTGAAGCTAGTTCACAGGACTTTTTGAATAGCTGATTACTAATTCTCAGAAAATATGGCTAGTAATGAGAAAACCTTGTTAAAGTACGTAAAGGCTTATAAACCTGTTTCATTTTTTTAAAGGATAATTTTCATGATTGCAACCACTCCCAGATTAAAGCACGAGGTTAAAGACCTCGGCCTAGCTCCCTTGGGAAGACAACGCATTGAATGGGCTGGCAGAGAAATGCCCGTATTGAAGCAAATCCGCGATCGCTTCGAGAAAGAAAAGCCCTTTGCTGGATTGCGTATTTCAGCTTGCGCCCACGTTACCACAGAAACAGCACATTTAGCGATCGCTCTTAAAGCCGGTGGTGCTGATGCAGTTTTAATTGCGAGTAACCCCTTATCAACTCAAGATGACGTAGCTGCAAGTCTTGTAGCTGATCATGAAATTTCCGTATTTGCTCAAAAAGGCGAAGATGCCGCTACCTATAGCCGTCACGTCCAAATAGCTTTAGATCACCGCCCCAACATCATTGTTGATGACGGTAGCGACGTGGTAGCAGAATTGGTTCAACATCGTCAAAACCAAATCGCTGATTTAATTGGTAGCACCGAAGAAACCACTACAGGTATCGTGCGGTTACGCGCCATGTTTAACGAAGGCGTTCTTACATTCCCTGCGATGAACGTCAACGACGCAGACACCAAGCACTTCTTTGATAACCGCTATGGTACTGGTCAATCTACCTTAGATGGGATTATCCGCGCTACAAATATTTTGTTAGCTGGTAAAACTGTTGTCGTTGTCGGTTATGGCTGGTGTGGTAAGGGTACAGCCCTCCGCGCCCGTGGCATGGGTGCAAACGTCATCGTCACCGAAATTGACCACATCAAGGCAATTGAAGCCGTTATGGACGGTTTCCGTGTGCTACCAATGGCGGAAGCAGCACCTCACGGTGATATCTTCATTACTGTGACTGGTAACAAGCACGTCGTTCGCGGTGAACACTTCGATGTGATGAAAGACGGTGCGATCGTTTGTAACTCTGGTCACTTTGATTTGGAACTTGATTTGAAATACTTAGCCGCTAATGCTAAGGAAATCAAGGATGTCCGTCCTTTCACAGAAGAGTATAAATTGACAAATGGTAAATCCGTAGTTGTCCTCGGACAAGGACGTTTGATTAATTTGGCTGCGGCTGAAGGACACCCCAGCGCAGTTATGGATATGAGTTTTGCTAACCAAGCTTTGGCTGTTGAATACCTGGTGAAGAATAAGGGTAGTTTAGCTGCTGGTTTGCATTCTATTCCTAGAGATGTGGATGAAGAAATTGCTCGTTTGAAGTTGCAAGCTATGGGCATTTTCATTGATAGTTTGACAGCCGAGCAAATTGACTATACCAATTCTTGGCAGTCTGGAACGTAAGTCATTAATTAGTTGATTTTTTGGGGATAGGCGTTTTGCTTATCCCTTTTTTTATAATTTATTGGTGTTACTTTAGTACAAATAAAACATCAGCATAGCTTTGGTATTGATTGTTATTGAAAGACCAATTTAATAACAGTTTATCCTTATTAAAAGAGCGTGTATTTAGATATTCATCAATTTTATTTTTTAACAAAGTATAATCTCTTTTTAGCTTCCAACTATCTTCTAAAGAATTAGTATCCACAAGAACCAAAAATAACCTATTACTTGCATCAAATCTTTGAGAACCTTGATTTTCATACAACCAGCGCAAAAGTTCACGTGGTTGTTTTAATGTGTTATTGATAATATCTCTTCTAATTTTCACAAAATTATCATAAAAATCTTTTACATCCTGCTGGGAACTTTCAGCAAAAGCTGTAATCAAATCAATCAATAGTTCATCATCAGGACGATTTTGATCAAAAGGAAGATTAAATATTTTGGCTGTCTTCTTTAACTCTGATAATTCCTTAATTGTTAGTTTTCTGTTCCTTCTCTCATTTTCCATAAAACCTTTTGGAAAATAAGTTACCTTGAGATCAAAAGGTATATCATCAATAAAAAAATCAACTTGTTTAATTAGCCCCACAGTTGGTAAAACACGCTCATGGTCTTTAAAAATATCCTCAATAATAATTGATGTCCAATTATTATACCAAGAACACAGAACAAAACCTTTTAAACTATGTAAAATTTCATTTTTTACTTTTTCTATTAAATTATCATAATTAGTAATCTTTTTTATGTAGTTATCAACTAGATACTTATTAATATCATTTTGATGGATACCACCCCAGTCAAAAACTCTTAGTTTATATAATTCTGCTAGTAAATCTTGCTCATGTATGCGACGTTCTTCTCTTTGTATTTCATATATTTGATTAATAGAATCATGAATAGTTTCTAAAGAAATATTAGACTTAAAAAGTGTTTCAAGGTACTGCTTTACTCCTAAATTATCTGAAGATATTTGTGCTTTTTGAAATAAATGCAAGTAATAATCTTTTCGAGCCAAAGAACGTAATTTTAAAAAATATAATCCTTCAGGAGATGATGTTAATTCAAAAAATTTATTTTCATCATAAAGCCGAGAAAGTTGAGAAAACGTATAACTCATTTTTTTTTTCAGATTTCAGATTATTTTGAGTGAATATCAGGTATTTCTTTAGACCAGTTAGGTAATTTTTCTAACAACATCAATTTTATATTATCTTCATTTCCAGGTTTTTGATAGATTAAAACGAAATCATTTTTTAAACCTCCCTTTCTGCTATCTTGAATTACTGAATTAGCTGAATAATTCATAGGAAATAATCCACGAAATTGTAATTGATTATCAGATGGTATTACCTCTTTTAAAAACTGCCAACTATCAGCATCTCTCGCATTGAAAAATAGAGCTAATATTCCACCAGGTTTCAGGATACGAGTAGCAGTTTGCATAAATTCCGTCATTTCATTCACATAATTGTTTTTATTCTTCCCTCGACTACGAGCATTAGAAACTACAATTTCTTGAGAAAAATCCGGCTCTTTATCTATTAAACAATTCCACATTTCACTCAATTCTAAGTATGGAATCCTATCACTATGTGGCGGATCAGTTAATATCAAAGAAATAGTTTCATCAGGGCAATTATTAAGAACTTTTCGATTATCACCTTGAAAAATTGCTACATCTGCTTTATTGTTAATAACATCTGTTAATTTTTTAGATACACAATAACCTTTTTTAAATTCATCTTCTTGAATAGATTTTAGTAAACTATTGGCACGTTTAATAAAACAATTCCACACATTAATTTCAAAATGTAGTGTTGGTCGCCAATATCCTATCACCCAACTACCAACTTCTATTTTATTTGTTGGTTCAGATTTTGTTTTACCTCTTCCTGTAATTGCAAAAACCATCTTAGACATTTGACCAGAAGCAGCAGTTAATGATAGCAATAATGCAGATTTGATAGAATCTGGTTGTTTGTGAATTGCATTAAGTAACAAATCTATATTATGTAATGCACGACCAGTAAATAAATCTTTTAGTGTTAAAGTATCATTTGTATTTATACGGCTATTTTGAAATAACTTAATTGGTCGAGGTATTTTAGGTTCGTATCCCTCAAATTGTTTAAATGCTTGATAGTCATAATTAGTTGGTATCCTTTTATCACTTTCATTTCTTCTTGGCGATAAATGCCAAACTGAATTTAGTTCATTTTCATGCCATAAATAGTGAGTTGCAAATTTTCCATCTTCTAGTAAGTAAGTTTTATATATTTCTGATTTAACACTTATTTCTAATTCATCAAGGGCTTTTTTTAAAATATCTGGATTTGGTAAATTTACTAATAAATTCGATAATTCTACAGCTACAGGATTAATGTCAATACCTATGAATCGTCTTTCCCTAATTACTGCTTCACGAGCAACTAAACCTGATCCTAAAAATGGATCTAAAACAATATCACCTTTTTCTGTTAAGTTTTCAATTAAAAATGCTAAACATTCAATTGGTTTTTTACCCCAATATTTATGAAAAGCAGCTAATCCTTTATAGCCTTTTGGTAATACTATTGTTTCAGGATTTGTTTTTGTCAATTCTAATTCAAATAGACTTAATTGTTTAACAATAGATTTCATTATTTATGTAATCAAGATTATGTTTTATTGAAAGACACGGATGATTTTATACAAAATAGATTATAACATAAGTCCTTAAATTATCGGTTGTTAATAAAATTTAACAAAAAGTCTTTATAACTAGGCGAATATAATTCACATCTACACAGACACATAGCATCCGAAAAAAGTGGATAAAGAGTAGATGTAGGTTGACATGACAAAAACCAACATCTTTATAAGATTATTGCGTTTGGTTGCGCTTTGCTTAAACCAACCTACGAATTATTACTGGGTAAAGAATAATGAAAGTAGGATAGAAGTTAATATAAAACAATGATAAAATAAAGTAATGTCGAAAAAACGTAAATTACTGGAGAAAGTTCTTTCAGGATCTAAAAATCTTCAATTCGATGATTTGGTGACATTAGTTGAAGCCTTTGGTTTTTCCTTATCACGTATCAACGGTAGTCATCACATTTTTACTCATCCAACTATCCCTGAACTTATTAACTTACAAAATCGCAATGGTAAAGCTATTCCTTATCAAATTCGGCAATTTTTGATTTTGATTGAAAAATATTCCTTAACTATGGAGAATGAATAATGAAACACTATCACATTAATATTTTCTACAGTCAAGAAGATGAAGGTTATATTGCTGATATTCCTGATTTAAAATATTGTTCAGGATTTGGTTTAACTGAAGAAGAAGCACTACAAGAAGTTCTCAAAGCTAAAACTGCTTGGTTAGAAGCTGCGGAAATAGAAGGTAAACCCATTCCCGAACCAAGATATAAACCTGTAATTTATCAAATAGCTTCATAACTTTATAGTCTTATGGAAACATTAAATTATCGAGAAATAGTTAAAAATTTCATCCAAAAATATGCACAGGAAGAATGTGTAGAAGATTCAGAAAATCTCGAAATTGTTTTTGATACAGAAAGGGATGTTTATTTATTATTGGTTACAGGATGGAAGGATGAAAAAAGAATTTATTGGTTTCCCATTCATATTAGTATTAAAAATGGTAAAATCTGGATTGAAAGGGATTTTACGGAAGAAGGAATTCCTCATCAATTAGTAGAGTTAGGTGTTCCGAAAACAGATATTGTTTTAGGTTTTAGATCACCTTATGTCAGACAGTTTACAGGTTTTGCATCGGTTTAGATTTTTTGCGTCTTTACATAAAATAAAAAATCTTGATCATTGCTATACTAGAAGCATTCCTAAATCATCATCTCATGCTAACCGTAACCATTGATGAAATCCAGAAAAACTTCACTAGCTATCTTCACCAAGTAGCAGCAGGAGAAAGCATTATTATCATTGAAGCAGGTAAAGCGATCGCAGAAATTAAACCAGTTCCCAATATTATGGAAAAATTAGATTACCCTGAATTAGTACAACAAGTGTTAGCAACACATACAGACGGTCATTGCTCTGAAGGAACAGAAATCGAGTTAATATTTGATATTCAAAGAAATCGCTATTGAGTAATTCATATAGGTTGGGAAGGTGAAAATAGAACCTATGGTACAATGATTCATGTAGATATTAAAGATGGAAAAATCTGGATTCAGAGAGATTTAACTGAGGAAGGGGTAGCTAATGAATTGGTAGAATTAGGAGTACCAAAAAGCGATATAGTTTTAGCTTTTAGAGCGCCTCATATCAGACAATTTACTGATTTTGCACAAGATTAAAACTTTGCGTCTTTGCATGACACAAAAACCCCAAAAATCCCCATCATTAATCATTAGGAGGATGCCAACTTAAACTAATCCAAATAGCCCTAGCTTGGACAACATCTTCATTATTTAATCGTAAAGCTAAAACTGTCGCTCTGCCAATAGCAGTTATCCCAATAATATGAGTACCACCATTTGCCCATTGAAAATGATCTAACCATCTTTGTAGACGAGGATTAAACAAAGATATAGATTCATTCTTTACAGGATCATTAGCTGTTATTTTCGCTCCTTTAAACTCATTACAACGATAACAACAAGCAGCTAAATTTTCTCGCTCATCATTTCCCCCCAATGAACTAGGCAAAATATGATCCATAACTAAAGGCATACCTGTTAACCGGCTAGAAGTGCGACAATATTCACATCTATAACCAGCCTCATTAATAACTTGTTGACGAAGAGATTTAGAAATAGATGACACTGGTATTATACTAATTGCTCAAAATCTGGAAGAGAAAACCCTTGCCACTTTAAAAGTGCATAGGCATAAGCTTTTTTTAACATTAAATAATCAGCACTCACCCGCAACGATTTCAACAATAACCTATCAGATTCACTTAATTGATTATTTTGATTTTTTTCTAACAGTTGAAAATGTAATTCTTGCTGACTTTCTGGAATTTGACTTTGAGCAATAGTTAATAATTCCTCAATTGTTAATTCTTGCATAGCAATTAATTCCCCTTGTAATTCCAGAGGTGCATAATCAATAGCAGGAGGAGCATTAATTTGAGTAGGCATAATTTATCCTGGTATTTGACCTATATATATTTTATAACACTTCTCTTTCTTTGCGTCTCTGCTCCTTTGCGACTTTGCGCGAAATAAAAATATTCAACCCAAAGTTAAAATATTCTCTGGAAAATCCACCACCAAACGCAACAACTTTAACCACTCAGAACCCAATAAAATCTCATTAATGCCTTTGCCCACATTCACAGGAATTTGATACTGCTTTCCATCTAATATCACTTGACCTAAATAAATCTGAAATTTTGATTCACCTTTAGCAGTCCGTAACATTTCCTCCCCACTATACAACCATTCTAAACCATCTAAATCTTGTGTATTAATAGCCATAAAACCTGCAAAACCACTATCGAATAGGGCATCTACAGCAAGATTCAAGCCATCATTAGTAACTAATTCAATCTCAAAAAATAATTGCCCATTTTCTCCAAAGTAACCCTCTATCATATTGTGCCAGTTGTCCCCGTTTCATTCAAACAAAAAACGAAGTGTCTAGCTTGAGGATATTTTTCCAACATTCTTTTATGAGATTGCATTCTATCCTGATCAAGAAAGTATTCTCCACTATTTGGTTCTATGGCAATATACCAACCATAGTGACTTTCGATATATTCAGAACGGACACGCTCAAAAATTGCCCGACAACGTTGATAAAATATTTCATCTTCCGCTTCTCGTCTAGCTAATTCTTCTGGTGCTATAATCAATTCCGGAAAAATTCTTCCTCTTCTTACCACTTTTTTTGATGTGATGTGAGTCATATTTTTAACTTGAACTCTATTTATTATTTTAACTTGAATTATGCTTGTATGTACAGACTGATTACCGTTATTCAACCAACAACGAATCGCAACCAATATCTTCATCCCAAAGTTCCGGGTTAGTCGTAATAAAATCACTCATCATTTGTTCACATTCATCTAAATTTAAATCCACTACTTCCACACCATGAGATACCATAAACTCCTTCGCACCCGAAAAAGTCTTTGATTCTCCAGCAATAACTTTTTTAATGCCAAATTGCACCACAGCACCAGCACACAAATAACAAGGCATTAATGTAGAGTAAAGTATTGTACCTCTGTAGTTACCAATTCTCCCTGCATTGCGGAGGCAATCAATTTCCGCATGAGTCACAGGATCACCGTCTTGCACGCGCTTATTGTGTCCGCGGCCGACAATTTTACCATCCTTAACCAGCACAGAACCAATGGGAATTCCCCCTTCTTGTCTACCTTGTTGAGCTTCCAAAATTGCCGCATCCATAAATTCGTCCATTTGTCAATGCTCCTGATCTAAAAAGATAAGTATTATTGATGCTTCCCTGTGGAAAAACTGTGGAAAACCCATCCTCAATTTTTACAAAATAATGATCCTCCATGAAACTCATAAATAATAAATTAAAGTTTTCCACAGCTTTTCGGTAAAAAATTGGATTTTTACCGCAATTTTAAATAAAAATTAATCATTTATTATATTTTTCTTAAAATTCGGACTGAATAAGAGAGATTTGAATTTGATAAATTAGTTTCTTGGTTGTGGAAAACATCCAGAAAATTAATTCTATTTTAGGGAACGAGTCGCCATTTGAATGCGATCGCTCAATTGGTGTAAAGTTTGAACTAAACTCTGATCACTTTCTTGTAACTGGGTAATCTTTTCACAACTATACATCACCGTCGTATGATCTTTACCACCAAACTCCTCCCCTATTTTGGGTAAACTCAAATTTGTAAGTTGTCGCATTAAATACATTCCGATTTGTCTAGCCCAACTAATTTCCCGACGACGGGAATTACTTTTTAAGTCCTCAATAGAAACATTTAAAGCATCAGCGACTATATTTAAGATTATCTCTGGAGTTGTGGCTATTTTCTGGCTAGGAGTTCCGAGAATGGGAGCAAGATTTTCCACAGTCATAGGTAAACCCCAAATAGAAATATAAGCCAAAGCCCGAATTAATGCCCCTTCCAACTCACGGATATTAGAAGTACAATTAGAAGCAATATATTCAACTACCTCCCGTGGTAAACGAATATTTTCATATTCAGCTTTTTTCTGCAAAATCGCCATTCTGGTTTCTAAATCAGGGGTTTGAATATCCGCAATTAGCCCCATAGAAAACCGGGAACACAACCGTTCTTGTAAACTGGGAATTTGATTAGGAGGACGATCTGAAGCAATTACAACTTGCTTACCTGCCTCATGTAAAGTATTAAAAGTATGAAAAAATTCCTCTTGAGTATATTCCTTCCCCTCCAAAAATTGAATATCATCAACTAACAACATATCAGCAGCCCGATAATGTTCGCGGAAAGTTTGCATACTATCTTGACGAATAGCAGTAATTAAATCATTTGTAAACTGCTCCGTAGACACATAAAATATCTTAGAATTAGGACAGATTTCCCAGCGATAATTACCAATAGCTTGCATTAAGTGAGTTTTCCCCAAACCCACACCACCACATAAAAATAACGGATTAAATTCCCTCCCCGGATATTCGGCTACAGCTAAAGAAGCAGCATGAGCCATGCGATTGTTAGCGCCGACCACAAACCGCGGAAAAACATATTTAGAATTTAAATCTGAAGTCTTTTGCGTATTTATCGGAGCATTTGCCAAAATATGATTTATTGCTGGTAATTTCCCCCCTAGTTCCTGTTTACCCAAATGAGAAACTTCCTCATCTTCAACTACAGTAATATAAATTTCGATGGGATAACCCACAATATCTTGGACTACATTAGCAATAGTATGAATGTAATATTTTTGCAGCCAATTGCGAGCAAAAGGATTAGGAGCATATATTACCAAACAGTTGTTTTCTAGCTGCTGTGCTTTAGCTGTCTTAATCCAAGTTTCAAAGGTAGGAGGAGCTAACTCTAACTGTAAACGCTCTAATACATGATTCCACAAACCATCTATGGGAATTTCCATTAACGCCACCTTTATCCGTAATTCCTAATTCCTAATTTGTAATCACATACAATAAGATCCCCAACTTCTGATTTCAATTCATAATTTATTTACAAGCCAAAAAAGAAGTCGGGAATCTGAACTACTCTAAAGATACAT